>NZ_CP050313.1:182500-1447500 GCF_011765625.1 Shewanella aestuarii | reverse complement strand
TTGGCTTTGCTTGGCTAAGTTTTCTAACCAAAATTTATCGGCAATATGTGGCCCAATAATCGGCACATTTAAACGCGTAGCCAAATGTTGTGCGCCACCAACATGATCAATATGACCATGTGTTAGCAATACCTTTTCTACTGCTAAACCAAGCTTTTCAACTTCCGATATAATGCGGTCAATGTCTCCACCTGGGTCGACAACAGCGGCTTTTAAGGTCTTTTCACACCAAATCACACTACAATTTTGCTGAAACGGTGTTACGGGAATGATTTGATATTTCATAGAAAGTCTCTTAAAGGTTACAGTCCTGACATTATTATCTAATTCTAACCATCCAAAATTGATCTTGATACCGATTTATTGAGTTTTTACATTTAACCGTTAAAACCCGGCATCCATAATTGTGATATTGAGATTATTTAGAATGTGCTAGGCTTGATTTAGATATAAATTCCAATAGTTTAAGGTTAGGCATGAAAGTCGAACAAACATTAGCCGGTATTAAAGCACGCAAACATTATTTTTCAGTTCCTCTTGATTATCAACAAAGTCCCAGCCAGCAAATTACCCTATTTGCGCGTGAAATTGTTAGCATTGAAAACCAGCATAAAGCCTTACCTTACTTGGTATTTTTTCAGGGTGGACCGGGTTTTGGCGCTGCAAGACCTATTGCTAATTCAGGTTGGATAAAGCGGGCACTGCAAGAATATCGTGTGTTACTGCTTGACCAACGTGGCACTGGATTATCAACACCGATTAATAGTATTGCATTAAGTCATTTAAGTGCCAGCCAACAGGCTGAATACCTCTGTCATTTTCGTGCCGATAATATCATCCGTGATGCAGAGCTAATCCGCACTAAACTATGTAACGATGAGCCATGGACGATTTTAGGCCAAAGCTTTGGCGGTTTTTGTGTATTACATTATTTGTCTGCCGCGCCGCAAGGCATTAAAGAAGCTTATATCACAGGTGGTTTGCCATCATTAACTCGCAATGCTGATGATGTGTATCAGGCAACTTATTTACGAGTCATGGCTAAAAACAATGATTTTTTTGCTCGTTTTACGGATGCCAGAAAACTTGCCGATGATCTTGCAAAATACCTCTATGACAATAAAGTCTATTTAGCCACAGGCGAGCAATTAACCGTTGAAATGCTGCAATTACTTGGCATCAACCTTGGCATGGAGCAAGGCCCTGAAGCCGTATATTATCTTATTGAACAAGCATTAATTGAAACTGCCCAAGGTGTTGAAGTTAATCCACTTTTTTTACATCAATTTAGCCAATTTTTAGATTACAACACTAACCCCATTTTTGCGCTATTGCATGAGTCAATTTACTGCCAGCAAAATGCTTCAAAATGGTCTGCCCATAGGGTAAGAGACCAATATCCACAGTTTCACTATAAAGTTAACAAGCCGTTATTATTTACCGGTGAAATGATTTACCCGTGGATGTTTACTCAATTTGAGCAACTAAAACCGCTTGCCGCCGCAGCCGATTTGTTAGCGGCTAAAAAAGATTGGCCGCAACTTTATAATCTTGAGCAACTTGCTAATAACACAGTGCCCGTTGCTGCCGCAATTTACAGCGAAGACATGTTTGTAGAAATGCAATATAGCCTTGAAACAACTAAACAGGTGGCCAATTTAAAATACTGGCTTACCTCTGAATATGAACATAATGGTATTCGCATGGATGGTGAGTATATATTAGATAAACTCATTCAGCTTAATCGAGGTCAATGTTTACGCTAATTCAGTTTCGCTTAAGTATCAATCAGTAATATCAAATCCGTTCTACACTCATTTGTAACAACCAATTTGTTACCTTAAGTTTGTTTCCGTGCAGGTAAGTCTAATGACTTACCTTTTTTTTACCTGCATTTTTGCTCTTAGCTCTCATCTAATAACAATCACTGTAAATAAGTAAACAGAGATAGCGTAATGAAAAAGCCAGATAACAAGACAGATTTTCGATCAGCCGTTATTCAAAAATAGAACGCTGTTATCAGCTATTTTCACAAGCCAGAATGATCTGTTATTGATCAATGTAATATCACCTACCTTACTCACTACGATTGTTGTTTCAAATACATATCAATCTGATACTCGGTTTTAGCTGTTGTGTTTAAATTGAGTGGTAGATTTAACTTTTGTTCCAGCTTTGGTTTTTGAGCCTATCTTGGCTGATTTTGAATAGGCTTTTTTATAATTTGATTTGGCTTTAAAAGCCGGATTACCTTTACCTTTTAATCCCTGCAATGCAGAAGGTAATTGACTAGCAGCTTGAATGATAAGCTGAGTTAGCTGCTCGGTTAATGGTTGCATAAACGCTTGGTATTTTAATCTTTTGTGGCTAATCGCATCTAAACTGTTTTCCCACAATGCTGTCATATCAGGGGTGGTAGCGCTTAACGGTAAACTATTCACTAAACCTTTACCTACCTCTGTGGCTAAAATGGATTTTCCTTGCCGTTGTAAATAACCTCGTTTAAACAGCAGTTCAATAATACCGGCACGTGTTGCTTCCGTACCTATACCGTCAGTGTCTTTTAAAATCTTTTTAATCTCAGGATCTGCCACATATCGACTAATGCCTGTCATGGCCCCTAACAAGGTAGCATCGGTAAAATGTTTTGGCGGCTGGGTTGTTTTTTCAACTAACTCTCCGCGCTGGCAATGCAAACTTTGACCTTGGGTTAATGGCGGTAATGATTGTAAGTGCTGTTCATCATCTGACTCTGCGGCTTTGGAATTTGAAGTAAATAGTGCCTTCCACCCCAAATGTTTATCTTGTCTGGCTTTGGTTTTAAACAGTCCACCTTCGATGGTCACTTCGACTTGGGTTTCTGCATAGAGATAAGCAGGGTAAAATTGGGCTAAATACTGTCTGGCTATATGCTGATAAAGCTTGCTTTCATCATTGGATAAACTCGCTAAATTAGCCGTTTTTTCAGTAGGAATAATCGCATGGTGAGCATCCACTTGACTGTCATCCCACGCCTTTGATTTTCGTTGAGCATCAGGCTGCCCTGCTCCGTCAATTAAACTACTTGCGTTTTGTAATACGGCTTTGATCACGCTGGTAGCAAATTGATGTTGTTCCACAGGTAAATGACGACTATCGGAACGAGGATAGGTAATAAGCTTATGTTTTTCATACAAGCTTTGACAAATATCTAGCACTGCTTTTGCGCTAAAACCAAAGCGTTTTGCAGCATCTATTTGTAATGCCGATAAACTATAAGGTAATGGTGGATTTTGACGTTTATCTTTGGCTTCAAGCTTAGTCACAATAGCGGGTTTATCATTAATGCGTGATACCACATTTTGCGCCAACCCTTTGGCAAGAACTCGACCGTCTTCATCCATGTATGGCTCACAGGCTTTGCTTGGTTGCCATTTGGCACTAAAAGTTTGCTGTTGTTCGGTGGCTAAATGCGCTAAAACCTCATAAAAAGGTTTGGGCTGAAAATGAGCAATTTCTTCATCTCTACGCACTACTAACCCTAACAAGGGAGTTTGCACTCGACCAACCGATAATACCCCTTTATAACCCACTTTTTTACCTTGAATTGTATAAGCGCGGGTCATGTTCATCCCATAAAGCCAATCTGCTCGGCTTCGGGCTAATGCTGAAGTTGAAAGTGGAATAAACTCACGGTTACTTCTCATTTGGCCTAGGGCACGTTTCACGGCTTGTGGGTTTAAGTCGCTGATTAAAAGCCGCTGAACACTATCGAGTTTGCTGCCTTTCACCCCAAGGTAACTAATCACTTCATCCACCAAGAGCTGCCCTTCTCTATCTGGATCGCCAGCATTAATAATTTGCTTAGCGTCTTTGACCAATTTACGTAGCACGGTGAGTTGACTGCGTGTTTTGGCTTTAGGTTTAAGCTGCCATGTTTGAGGAACAATGGGCAAGTGTTCTAATTTCCATGACTTATAAGCCGTGTCGTAAGCATCGGGTTCGGCCTGTTCAAGTAAATGTCCTATACACCAAGAGACGCAATCGCCATTTGCCGCAGTGATAAATCCATCACCTTTTTTATGTGGTTTTGGTAACACATCGGCAATGGCGCGCCCCAAGCTGGGTTTTTCTGCTATGTATAAGTTCATTAAACACCAAGATACTGTATAAATTAACAGTAAAATAGCTTAGCTTATTCGGATTTACAAGTTTTGCTGGCGACAAGTATTCTTTAGGTTTAAATGTCGATCTTATCTATGCGCAATACCTTAAACAGACATTTCCTTGATTCATAGCTATTATTTTTAATCGAAATAGTCACTGTATAAATGCCACTTATGTCTATAACCATTAAGCTAAAGGTCTATCACCTCCACAATAATCAAGCATTAAGCACATAAAAAAGGAGAAGGGTTAGCTTCTCCTTTTAACCAGCAAACTCATGATCAACCTGCTTTTAATAACTCACTGCATGATTGATTCAGCAACTGACGACAGCGCCACATTCCCAGTACAGCGACAACCAATGCGCCTGATAATGGTGCAATTGCCCACCAAGGCCAATGCATATATACCACTAACTCAAACACTTGGGTTTTGAGCATGTATAAAGCAAATTCAGCGACAATCACTGCCAGCAATCCAGAGATTGCGCCAAGTAAAGCAAACTCTAACCCTGTGGCTGAACGCAGTAACCACCCTGAAGCCCCAAAGGTGCGCAATACTGCTAGCTCTCGTTGCCTTGTTGCCATACCGGCTTCAGTTTGAGCTATCAAGACTAACGCACTGGCTAATAACACCAATGCAAGTACTAAGGTCAACGATAACGACACTTGATCAATAATTTGCCTTAATTGCTCAACCATTGCCCCGACATCAATGACTGAAATGGTTGGAAATTGTTGGATCAATTGCAGCACAACCGCATTGGCGGTTAACTCGCTACCGGCCGCTTTTAATTTTGCATCATTAAGATGAAAACTGGCCATTGAAGTGTAATTAAACCCCTCAAGAGCTTTTGGCCTAAAAATCATAAAAAAGTTAGGCTGTAGGGTTTCCCACTGCACTTGCCGTACGCTGGTCATTTTAACGGTAATGGACTGATTATCGATATTAAAAGTGAGCGTATCGTTAAGCGCTAACCCTAAACGTTCCGCCACACCTGATTCAATCGATACTTCGTCATCCGCTTGGTTAAAGGTGCCCAAAGTAATTGGGTTGTTTGGCGGTAAGGTATCGCGGTAAGTTAAATTTAACTCACGGGAAATACCCACTCGGCCTTCAACACCGGCACGTTCTTGCTCACCAGAAATTAGCTCTTCATCATTAATATGCGTCAACCTACCACGAATAACAGGGTAAATATCTGTTGCTTGAATGCGGTTAGACTCTAAAAATTGTTGCAGTGGTGAGGCATCTTCTGGCGCAATATTAACTAAAAAGTAATTAGGCGCATTTTCAGGGAGTTGCTTTTGCCATTCATTGAGTAAATCTTGTCTAAGTGCCAAGATTGTTAATAACAAAACTAATGCACTGCTAAAGCCAACCAACTGCACCGCATTTTGACGTGCTCGGCGGCGAAGTCCAGCTAAGGCTAATTGTAAGGGGTTGGTGGTTTTCATACCAACGCTGTGGCCCATGCGGATCATGAAAAAACCCAATAGACTCAGCAGCACACCTAGCAACATCACAGTTAATACCACGGTCATGGTTAGTTGAATGCTTCGAGAATACAAGTATCCTAATAACGCCATGGCTCCAAGGCTTAACAGCAAGTGTAACCACATCCCCAGCTGCAGACCTTCTAATTGACGCTGTAATACACGCAGTGGCGGTATCGCTAACAAGCGCATCAATGGATATGCTGAAAACATAAATGCACTGATTAAGCCAGTTGCTACGCCTAACATTATTGGGCGGAAATAAGGGGGAGAATAAGCAGCTATTTCTGCAGGTAAATACTGATTAATGGCTAAATCTAATAACACACCACCAATCAAACCTAAGGCAATACCAAACAAAGTCACTAACAATAAATGCAGGCCAAACAACAACCGAATTTGTTTAGCGGATGCACCAAAGGTTTTAAGCATGGCAACAACATCATAATGCCGTTGGCAATATCGCTGCGCAGCAATACCGATAGCTGCACACGCCAGTGCAATACCTAACAAACTGGCAAGCAGTAAAAAGCGCTCGGCGCGTTTAACCGCTGAGGCAATAGGTGAATCACCAGATTGCACATCAACCCAACGTTGACTGTTATTTAAAAGTGGTTTGGCTTGGGCTTCAAACTCAGCTAATGCACTGGCCTCGCCAACAAACTGATAAATGTAACTTACTCGGCTACCTGGCTGAATAATGCCAGTAGCAGCCACATCATCAAGTCGCATCAGCAATACTGGCGCAGAAGCAAATGGATTAAATCCACCGTCAGGTAAACGGCTGATTTCTGCAGTAAGTGATAACTCACTATTACCCAGTTCAATGCTTGACGGATAGCCAAGTAAACCGCCTAAACGATTTTCATACCATGCCTCTCCAGTTTGCGGTAATGACGAGGTTTCCCCTGTCGAAAGTTCAACCTTACCTTTAAGTGGATAACCATCCGCTACCGCCTTTATGGTCACTAATTGGAATTTGTCTCCAGCATAAACCATGGAGTTAAATTGCATATTAGTCACACGTTGCAAACCTGTCTCATCGGCAATAGCCAGCACTTGCGGGTCTAGCTCAACCGGTGAGTTAATAATGCGATCAGCGGCAATGAAGGTAGCAGCCTCACCATTAATGGCAACTTGTAAACGTTCACTGACTCTGGCCAAGCCACTGACCGATAATACCGCTAAAGTGATTGCCAGAACGATAAGCAGCAACTGACCTTGAACTAACTCGCGCTTAAATAATCGCCAAGCTAATTGCCATTCCATTAACATGCCTCCTCAGTGAGTTGTTCCGCTGAAGGATCTTGGCTGGCATTTTCAGTCAACTGGCCATTGTCCATGATAAATTGACGTTTACATCGTTTTGCCAATTGTAAATCGTGGGTGACTAGCACTAAAGTTGTATCGCTTTCCTGATTCAACGCAAACAACATATCGGCAATTTTATCGCCATTGGCGCTGTCTAAGTTTCCCGTTGGCTCGTCAGCAAACAGAACTTTGGGCTCGCATATAAACGCTCTGGCAATGGCCACGCGTTGCTGCTCTCCACCCGATAACTGCTTAGGTAAATGCGTTAAACGATGTGCCAAACCGACTCGTTCAAGCATAGTTTGTGCTTTTTGTTTAGCATCTTTAATACCTGCCAGCTCAGCAGGTAACATCACGTTTTCAAGTGCTGTTAGAGTGTCAACCAACATAAAAGACTGAAAAATAAAGCTGACTTTTTGCTTGCGCAACGCGGCTTTTTGTTCTTCGTTTAAGCCTGATAACGCAGAACCAGCTAATAAAATCTCGCCGGATGATGGCGTATCTAACGCAGCAAGTAACCCAAGCAAGGTAGATTTTCCTGAACCCGATGGCCCAAGTATCGCCACACTATCACCCTGCTTGACATCCATGTTAATGCCCTTGAGGATAGTAAGCTCTCCTTCTTGAGTTACCACAGTTTTTATGAGGTTAGTTACTTTTATGGCACTAGAGTCTGTTGCAAAATTAGTCGACATAGGATCCTTCTTTACATTATCGTTAAAGCGCATCACTGCTGCGTTTTTAATATTATTTATATTCAGTAGTACCAGCTATGCTGCCACGATTTTGATCTTAGGTGATAGCTTAAGTGCTGGCTATGGCATGGAGGAAGAACAAGGTTGGGTTCAATTGTTACGTAATGAACTGCCTCAACATGACATTATCAATGGTTCTGTTAGTGGTGAAACCACGGCCGGTGGATTGCGCAGACTGCCTGATTTACTTAACTCTAGCCAATTTGACCTAGTGGTAATTGAACTAGGTGGTAATGACGGCTTACGCGGTTTTACACCAGCACAATTGAAATTAAATCTTACAAAAATCATTGAGCTGTCACAGCAAGCTGGCGCCAAAGTACTGCTAACAGAAATTATGGTTCCACCTAATTACGGGCCGCGTTACAGCAAAATGTTCAATGACGTCTATAAGCAATTAGCAAAAGAATATAATCTGGCGCTAATTCCATTTTTTATGCAAGAAATTGCCCCTAATCCTGAATTAATGCAACGAGATGGCATCCATCCCAATGTTGATGCCCAGCCTAAAATTACGCAGTGGATGTTGCCCTGGATCACAAACGCGCTTAAGTAACACAAGGCCAACAAAAATCAGTGAAAATCATGACAAAAATCAAGATATAGTCATATTATTTTAAGGTTTCTCGCTTACTATAACCTTATCACTATAATGGTTAACAAGATTTAAATGTACACATTGTACCATTGTCTAAACTCAATCATGACTTTAAGGAAACCCTATGTCCGTCAGTCGTCAAAAGAAAGTATATTTACCAACTACAACTAGAAAAAATCAATATATTACAGTTGGCTTCCCGTTAACGGATGAGTTTTTAGCCGCCTATGCTGATTTGGAAACTTGCTATCTTGAGTTTAGTAAGTTGGCTTATCAAGTAGCAGAGAAAAATGATCTGTTTAATGTCCATGTTGTTGCCAGTGATAAACTCCCCATGGTGCGTTTTCATAACGAAGCTTACTGTTTACCAACTGAAGAGCAGTTACGCTTTTTCTATAACCCTGCGCATCATGAAGCAAACCGTTTACATACCATTGCCGGTTATAGAGCCAAAAAACTTAAAGTAGTTTTTTTAGCTACTGGAACTGAAATTCGCAGTCACTCAGCTCTGTTCCACAGTCATGTGCAAAAGTTTATTGCCGAAATTAAGCCTTTGTTACCCATAAAAGACCTCACGATGAAGGTGCGCGATCATCAGCATATTTCATATGACTTTTTTGCTAAAAGTAAGGGCAATAAAGAAACTTACGGCTACAAACTCCGTAAAGTAGACAACCGCTATAAACGCCGTGAATGTAATTTACCGGAAAACGTTAGCGCACTTAACTATGTGACCGTAAACTTACCTGTTGGACGCCGCATTAAAAATCAATTACTTGCATCAAACTCTACTAACTTTAGTGAAAACTATCAAAACGTCGCTGACAAATTTATTGCCGCAACCAAAGCGCGCCAATTACTACGTGTGGCAATGGTAGCAAATAACAAGGTGCCATTGGTTCGCAACAGTAAATATGAAAAACTTGAAAGCACCAATGAGTTTCAAATGGTCGGGTTCGATCCTAATGCTGAAGCGCCAGCGCCAATTTTACATTGGGATGACAGCAAAATTGCCGATGTACTTCGTTTTGTTATTGTCGCTTCAAAAAGTGATGAAAATGATGAAGGATTCGGCCGCTTTATGAATCAAGTAGAAGACGCCTTACGTGCATTTACTAAAGATTTTGATATCGATGAAGAACATATTGATATGGTTATCCGCTTCCACCAGCACTTAAGTTATAAAATATAAATTATTAATTTAATTCAATAGCTTAAAAACCTGTTTCAAACGGCAACCTCGGTTGCCGTTGTTATTTATAGCCTTCAAAACACAAATGTTAATCAAATGTGGCCAGATTTCACATTGATTAACAATCTGCTTTCAAGGCATGTTGAATGGTGCGCGCTCAATCGTGCAGCTTAAAAATGATAAAACCAACAACAATAAATAATAAAAAGCAGGAGATGCTATGTTCAACAAGAAAATGCCTTGGCTAATGCCAACATTAGTCGCATCCGCAGTGGCATTAAGCCTTGCAGCATGTGGTTCAGATAACGATACCAAATCAGAAACCACCACTCCCCCTGTCGTCATACCGGAACCCGGTCCAAGCTTTCCTGAAGGCGCCATTATGGTTGAAGCTGGCGACAATCTCACCATCAGCATTCAAGAAGCATTAATTAATGCTCAATCAGGGGATGTGATTGTATTACCCAAAGGTAACTTTAAAATTCAATCAACCTTGTTATTTGATGGTGATGTAGATGGTGATGGGACGTTTGCCAAAAATGTCACCATTATGGGGTATGGTAAAGACGAGACCATTTTAGACTTTTCAGAAGCCAACTCTGGTGATGGGATTTTTGTTCAAAATGCTATCAACATCATTATTCAAGACTTATCGGTTAATGAAGCCAAAAATAACGGTATCAAACTTAAAAATACCAACGGCATCATCTTACGTCGTTTAGCCACGGTTTGGGATGGTGTACTTGACCAAGATAACGGGGCTTATGGTTTATATCCTGTTGAATGTGAAAACATTTTAATTGAGGACACCTACGTACGGGGTAGTGCCGATGCTGGAATTTACGTGGGCCAATCACAATACATTGTGGTGCGCCGAAACATTGCCAAAGAAAACGTAGCCGGTATTGAAATTGAAAACTCTAAATATGCCGATGTGTATGATAACGAAGCCATGGGAAACACAGGTGGTATTTTAGTATTCGATTTACCTATTAATAACCACCGCTACGGTTCAAGCGTTCGTATTTTTAATAACAAGGTTTATGACAACAACACCTTAAACTTTGCTAATGCCTCATCTAACCCAGCTGGCGTCCATATTGTGCCACCTGGTACTGGGATCATTGTGTTATCCACTGATGATGTTGAAATATTCAATAACGAGATCACCAATCATGACACCGTGGGCTTAACCATATCGAGCTTCTTTATTGCAGAACCCGATATCAGCAGCTTTGTCGGCAACTATGGTCAACCCGGCCAAGCCATTGCTGATGGCTGGCGACCAACGCCACGTAATATTCATATTCATGACAACGTGATAACCGATTACGGCAAAAAGCCTAAAGGCTATATCATCGAAGATATTATTAAAGCGTACTTTTTAACTCATGGTGCCATGCCAGGGATCTTATATGATGGCTTAGGTGAAATGTTATCCAACAATGGCACCGCAGCATACTTAGGACTCCAAGAACTGCCTTTTGCTGATGATGGCAGTGACAACGTATGTATTCAAAATAATGGCGAGGTCAGTGTTGGACGTTTGTTTGCCAATTCTAATACCGACATGAATATTCCTGATACTTTATATCAAAACCCGCAAACCGATTTATTATCCTGCTCACAGGTGAGTTTGCCAGTGCATACCGTTACCTTTGGCGAAGAAATTTTCGGCTGTGGAGTTGATGATGCGACCGAGGGCTGTGATGGAGGCACTTTAATTGGTGGCGGCGGCACTATTGGTGAAGGTGAAGGCGGTTTAGTCGGCGATGGTGATGTTAGCTTGTGTGTGGCTGAAGGTAACAATGTTAACTGGGATGCATTACTAAAAGCTAACTGCCCTAAATTGTCTGATTACAATTTATTTGCAGATATGAAAAACCCAACAACCGCTCCTAATTCTGGTGGCTTACCTTACGATTTAAATACGCCGTTATTTACCGATCATGCCACAAAATATCGTTTTGTTTATGTGCCACAAGGCACCAAAGCAGATTACAGCGTTAACGAATCATTTGATTTCCCTGTCGGGACTGTGATCAGTAAAACCTTTGCACTACCACAAAACACCAACAATCGTGGCTTTGAAAATGAAGATTTAGTAGAAACTCGTCTGCTCATTCATCGTGCAACAGGTTGGAGTGCGCTACCTTATGTATGGAAAGCTGATAAGTCTGATGCGGTTATTGCCAAAGCGGGTGCAATTCAAGGCAAAACTATTACTCACAAAGGTGAAGAATTAGGCTTTGATTATGTGGTGCCAAGCATGAATCAATGTAAGCAATGCCACCAATTTAAAGCCGATGAGCAAAGCAACGCAGTATTTGTACCCATTGGGCCTAAGGCTCGTCATTTAAATCGTGACTACGCTTATGCCGATGGCACCATGAATCAACTCTCTAAATGGCAAGCCGCAGGCATACTTCAAGGCCTGCCTGCATTAACAGAAGTCGATAGCGTGCCACAATATCAAGATGGTGACGAAGCTAACGTAGCTAGCCTCACTGATAGCCAGTTAATGGATACAGCTAAAGGGTATTTAGATATTAACTGTGCCCATTGTCATCGTCCTGAAGGCAATGCGTCTAATACCGGTCTAAAACTTGAGTATTGGCGAGCCTATGATGAAGATGCAGGTTTCTCGCACGGCACCTGTAAATCACCAGTGGCTTATGGTGGTGGCAGTTTAGGTTATGACATAGTGCCAGGTAACGCCGCTGAGTCGATATTACATTTCCGCATGGAAAGTAATGAGCCTGGTGATCGTATGCCTGAAATTGGTCGTAGTCTGTCTCATGCAGAAGGTGTGAAGTTGATCAGCGAGTGGATCAAACGTCTACCAGCTGCAAGCTGTTCGTAAACCAACTGTGCGTTGTTAAAACTGTGAGTTGTTAAAACTGTGAGCCAAACAATAGCCGGGGAAACCCGGCTATTCATTGTTACACGCTATCATATTGCAGGTATCAATATGCTTTATGTCTTTACTAAAAATGCCACTCTGAACGTTAGAACCATATTGATGATCACGATGTTCAGCACATTATCGGCTTGCACAGGTGATGATTCAAACACAGATACGCCTGATACAAGCGCGCCGCCAATCGTTAGCGTTCCACCTACCCCCCACCTCTCGATGACTGTCATGCACAAACCTCTGAAGTGAACTGGCAGGCGTTAATGAGCCAAGATTGCCAGACATTAAGCGACTATGGCTTATTTATTGACCCAAGCAATCCCACTCAACACCCAAGAAGCCCTGGCGTATTGTATCAATTATCCACTGAGCTTTTTTCAAACTATGCCAGTAAGTATCGCTTCCTATTTTTACCACAAGGCGCTGTTATTGATTATCAAGCTAAAGGGGTTATGTCACTGCCTGTTGGCAGTGTATTAGTCAAAACGTTTGCCCTCCCCTATGACACCCAAGTTAATAGCGCAGAAAACGAGTTATTAATAGAAACACGCCTACTGATACATCGTGAAACAGGTTGGACAGCTTTGGTATATCAGTGGCAAAACCAACAAGCCGAACTGATTATTGCCGGCAAAGATGTCCGCCACACCCTAAATAATCAAGGAGAAACACTAACGTTTGACTACCATATTCCTAGCAAAGCAGAATGTAAAATCTGCCACCAAGTCACCTCCAATGATGACAATCAAAACAGTAAAATTATGCCAATAGGTTTAAAAGCCCATGTATTGAACCGCAACATTAGTTCTGTCAATGGCCAACAACAAAATCAACTAAGTTTATGGCAACAAGAAGGCTGGCTTAATGGATTGCCACAACTTGATAGCGTTGCTAAGTCATTTGCGATTAACGATCAACACGCTGATTTAACTGCCAGAGCCAAAGGCTATTTGGATATCAACTGCGCCCATTGCCATAACCCCCAAGGTTTCGCCAGTATTTCAGGACTTAGGCTAAGTTTTGATGTTGATCATACGGGATTTGAATATGGCATTTGTAAGCAGCCACCGGGGTGGGATGGAGGTCCTAATGGACTGGCATACGATATCGTACCGGGCAATGGCGAACGTTCTATTGTTCACTATCGTCAAATATTATCATCAGCAAAAGATAGAATGCCTCCCATTGGCCGCGAGATAATCCACCACGAAGGAGCGGAGCTCATCAAGCAATGGATTGACAGTTTGTCACCAAGCTTAGGTAATTGTGGTTAAGCTTGAGGTTGCAGGGCTGTTATGCCTTAAAAAGTATCCCGGAGGATAACCTAACCAGTGTTTAAAGCTTTGGCGAAAATGGCTTACATCGCTATAGCCCAGTATTTCTGAAATTTGTTCAACATGCATGTTATCAGCAAGGATCATCTTGATCGCTTGCTGACAGCGCACTTGATCAATCAACTTTTGATAACTGGTGCCAGCCAAGGCTAATTTTCGGCGTAAACTTCGGTCGCTCATATGCATTAATTCCGCCATGCCTTGTAAAGTCGGAACCTTAGGCATGTGGAGCATTAGCTGGCGTAATACTTGCTCAATCAACGAAGGGCCAAGAGCGATATTAGTCTGGCAACTCGTGGGTTCAAACGAGTAAGTAATGGGGGTTTCTAACCAAGCTAGCTCAATACTCCATTCAAAATAAGCTTGATTGAAGCTTACCTTGGCACCAGTAAAATCTGTGATAAATAATGATTGTTGATCGGCTTCACAAGGCTGTAACTCAGCAAAAAAGACATCAGATATCATCACATGTTGTTTGGTTAACTGACGAGCCAGCCCCAATAAAGAACAGATGCTATGCTGAAATTGAAATGAATATTTTTCTGTTGCGGTTTTACCGGTATTTAACCAGCGCACCCAAAGTTTATTTTTATCGACTCGAACTAAGCTGTCTGTAAAACTGCCAACTAATTGCGGATTTTTCACCACAAATTGTAAACAATCCCCAATTGATTCAAATTGATCTAAATAAGGTAACAGCACATCTAAACTTGAAACTTGGTAGCTGGCACCTAATCTTGCCCCCATATCGTGCTGACCACTTTGCAGGCGCAGCGCCTCAAGGGCAAACTCCACCTGCCAAACGTACACAAATTGGCAGGCGGCTAATTCAGTTAGGCCAACGCCAATTTGTCGACAAACGGTAGCGGCAACTTGCTCGCCCAACTCTTGCTGAATAAACTGCAATAAATTACGCAACTCAAAGGCAGGATAACATTGGTCTCCCACCATTAAATTGGGGTTATAGCCACCTTGCTTCAACATAAGCTAATCATTAAACCGACTGATTACGTTCAGCCAGTTTATTAATAATGCTGTTAACGGATAGTGAAGCGCCGTGAGCAATTTTATCAGCCAATTTTTTCTTCATCTGATATTTCACTTTTAAAACTTGATGATCTTTTGCTAGTGTTAAAATCACATCGTCACTGGTAGAAATGGCATCAACAAGCCCTAACTCAATAGCTTGTTGACCATACCAATGCTCACCGGTGGCCACTTTGGCAATGTCCATCTCAGGACGATATCGGCTAACAAACTCTTTGAATAACACATGGGTTTCTTCAAGTTCTTGTTGAAATTTTTCACGGCCCTCATCAGTATTTTCACCAAACACGGTCAAAGTACGCTTAAAGTCGCCTGCGGTATGTTGTTCGTAATCGATATCATGCTTCTTAAGTAAACGATTAAAATTAGGAATTTGTGCCACAACCCCAATAGAGCCAACAATCGCAAAAGGCGCAGCAATAATTTTATTGGCAACACATGCCATCATATAGCCACCACTTGCAGCCACTTTATCGATACAAATTGTTAGAGGAATGCCCGCTTGACGTAAGCGATCTAACTGACTTGATGCCAAACCATAGCCATGAACCATACCACCGCCACTTTCAACATTGACGACAACTTGGTCTTCTTTTTCAGCAATGGTTAAAATTGCTGTAATTTCTTCGCGTAATGACCCCACTTCATTCGCATCAATGCTACCTTTAAAATCAATTACAAATACGCGAGCAGGTGTTTTCTCATCTTTTTCAGCCGATTTTTCTTCAGCCTTTAACGCTTTTTCATACGCTTTGAATTGCTTTTTAGTCAATAACTCTTGCTTTAGATCATGAGTTAGCTGCTTTAAGTCATCGCTAACATCAAATAACTTTAATTCACCTTTTTCAGCTTTATGCTTCACGCCACTAGCAATAACCACAATCACAACCGCTAAAATTGCGAGTACTATGGTTATCGCCTTAGCGAAAAACATCCCGTATTCATATAAAAATTCCAAAATAGACTCCAAAACAAAAATGATGAATTAGTTTACCAATATCTGATACCAAACGAACAATAAAAAACCCAGCATTTAGCTGGGTTTTTAAGCAATCAATGCATTTAATCGTAATGATTAATTACAAGCTTGGATCACATCTTTATCCGATACGACAATACCGGCCTCGCCCACAGCTGCGGTTCGAGCAAACATAGACACTTGCGATTGCATTTCAGCCGTTGCTTGAGCAGCCATACCATCAGTTGCAGGCGTTTCATTAGGGATCACAATTGAGCTGTGATGACCTTTAGAGAAACGCACCACACCTGAACCAGATGTTGTACTATCAACACACTCTAGACCTAGGGTCGCGATTAACGGCTCAGTCCCTGATAATGGGAAACCTTCAACACTGTTTGGTAGTGTTTGGTCTGGTAGGTTACCCGCACCATCACCAACAACCTCAATCAAATGAACAGGAGTCCCCGTTGCAGCTAAGGTTGCAGCATGGTTGATAGGATCTGCACTATCAAAGGCGGTTTGAACAGCAAAGGCGAAAGTTGGAATAAACTCAGCATATACTTTTTGCACTAAGGCATCATATTCTGGTGTGCCGGCTTCATAACCAGGATTAGCTTGGTTAACCAACTCCATAAACATCTCTGTTTTGGTAATGGTGGCAAATAGAACTGGACCAAAGGCTGCAGAACCTGCAAATGCTCCCGCTAAACCACCCGCTGGCGCCACTAACGATGCAGCATTAGTTGCATAAGGATTAGGTAATGCATTACCAGTAGCTGGATCAACTAAACCTGTGTTGGCAAAAGTTGAGAAACTGGTACCAACAATACCACCTAAGCTTAAACCTTGAGCACTGATTTTTGTGATGTCAAACACTTGCTGACCACCCACTTGGGCAATCTGTTGATACATACCAGTTAATAATAAACGCAAGGCAAGATGATCAAGGGTTGCCTGACGGAAGTTATCACGAACCGATAATGTGCTAGCGATGTTCACGAATGCCAACGGATTACCATTCTTAAATGCGTCAGGTTGACCAATTAAAGCCCCAAACGAGGGATCCGTTGCTGAGACTTCATAAATGCCGTCTTTGTTTAGATCAAAAGAACGTGCGCCATGAAGTGGCATATCGATTGCGATAGTTGCGACTCCCATAGCCGCATAAGCACCGGCATAAGATAACGCCATTTCTTTACCACCGCCTAAACCATGAAGGGCGATATTAGTAGGCCAGCCATTGGTTGGAGGAATGAAGGTCAGACCTTGAGATGCTTGAAATGCTGCCACTTTCTGCGCATTTGGCATCGCAATAAACACTGGTACTGTTTCATAAGATATTATTTTAGGGATAGGATTAAACTTGGTTAAATGCTTAGTTGGATCGGTTGGGGTTTCCCCATCTTCTAATGTCCAAGCATAACCAGCCAATAAGCTAGGGTTAGCAAGTGCAGCACTTGGATCAATACCGTAACCAATCGCTTGCTGAGCAAAACTTGCTTGGCTTAATTGACCAGATTGCACCGCTAATAAAACCGATACAGGACTATCACCTTGGGCAAGCCAACGTCCATTGATAAGCGGCTCAAATTCAGGGCTTAAACAGTTTACTGATGAACATTCACCATAAACAGGTAATTTTATGGCTGCACCATAAACATCTGCCATATCGGAAAGAAGATATGCTACACCATCTTCGGGTGTTAATTGTAAAGCTTGTGCCACTGTGTAGCCTAATGGCGTCGGCGTTTGCACAAATGATGGCTTATAAGCGTCTCTGCCAGCCATTAATAGCTTAGCGGTTTCATACACATCACTAACAGATTGAGTGGTAAACAAACCAGAATAACTAATGGTTTCAGGATCAACACCATGCTCAGCTGCCATGCCTTTTTCATAACTGTTAACTAAAGATTGCAGCATGAGTTGTTGTGGCGTCTCAAGTGGCTGGGTTTCGATATCTAACTTAAGCAAACCATAAGTTGTTGAAGGAGCAATACCACGACCTAACGAGTCTTGAATAAGATTGGTTGTGGCATAAATATAAGATTGCCCTGCCTTAAGCGGCTTTAATGGCACAATCGCCACTTTATTACCGGAAGCTTTAGAGACAAAATCAACACCGAATGTTAGCTCTTCACCCACTTTACAGGCAGAAACTGACGCCGCACTGGCACATTCTGGATCGCTTGATAACGGACCGCCAACTGTGGCTTCAAAAACACGTACTGCTCCAGGCTGGAAAACTGAAGCTTCATCAAGGCTAACTTGGTTTCCTTGAGCATCTTTAGCTAAATCGACAGTTAGACTAATAGGTGAAGTCGTTGACCAACCATCTAACGCGCCTAATGCAAGTTGTGGGTCGACATAATCAATCCCATCTTCACCCGGGATTTGTAAAGTACCATCAGTAGTACCACTAAAAAGTAAATCGTTTGGTAATGGTACTTTGCCGTTGGCTGGATCAAACTGCATGTGAGAAACAGGAACCAATACGTCAGCTTTGTCTTTAGCTTCGTTAAAGCTATCTTCAGAACAGCCAGTTAGGCCAAGAGCAGATGCAATTGCAACACCCAAAATGAGTCTTTTCATCTTTTTTCCCCAAATCTTGTTGTAATAATTTTGTTTTCCCCAAAAAATTGGTCACAATAGTCCAATCCTGTGACCACAAGAGCTTATTTTAGCTCTTAACAAGTCTCAAGTTAACGTAAAATTATATAGTTAGCTACAAGTTTATTACATCTACCTGAGTAATTACTTAACAATTTTCAGTCGCTTGTTTAAAACTGCCGTTTAATATTTGTGCGACAGTCTATTTTACGGGCTTTTTTACCCCAAGGAATTAATGAATCATGTTGGAATATCAAGCTAGAAAAGATTTACTTACAGACAAAACCATTTTAGTAACAGGTGCTGGGGATGGCATTGGCCGCGCAGCTGCTTTAGCTTTTGCAGAACATGGGGCAACGGTGATTTTGTTAGGAAAAACAGTCAAGAAACTTGAAGCTGTTTATGATCAAATTATCGCCCAAGGCTCACCAACGCCCGCCATTGTGCCATTAGATTTAAAAGGCGCCACAGAGCAAAATTACTTCGATATGGCTGAAACTATCGCAGAACAATTTGGTAAACTTGATGGACTTCTTCACAATGCATCACAACTTGGTGCTTTGGGTCCATTTGAACACATTGACCTTGCATCTCTTGAAGACATTATGAAAGTCAATGTCACGGCTCAAGCTATTATGACCAAAGCACTACTTCCGGTTATGCGTAAAGCTGATAACGCATCGATAATCTTCACTTCAAGTAGTGTAGGCCGAAAGGGACGAGCTTATTGGGGGCCTTATGCCTTTTCAAAATTTGCTACCGAAGGCATGATGCAAGTTTTAGCGCATGAATTCGAAGGGACTTCAGTTAGGGTTAATACTATTAACCCAGGGGCAACTCGCACTGAAATGCGTGCTAAAGCATACCCAGCAGAAGATCCACAAACATTAAAAACAGCTGAGCAAATTATGCCAACTTATTTATTTTTAATGGGTGATGATTCTATTGAAACCAATGGCCAAGCCTTAAGTGCTCAATAATTTTCCAATTGGAATCAATTAAATAAAAAGAGGAAACCATTTGGTTTCCTCTTTTACCTACTCACTTACAAGCTCATATTAGCCGCATTCTGAGCGATGAGTTTTTCGCCAATACCGCTAACTTCCATTAATTGTTTAATATCAGTGAACTTACCATTTTTAGTTCGATAATCAACAATGGCTTTCGCCTTCGCTTCGCCAATCCCTTTCAATGCTTGTAACTCTGACGCACTGGCCTTATTGATATTCACCTTAGTGATCTGACCAACTGTATTGCTTTTAACCGCTTTCGCATCTTTTTTTACCTCTTTTATTGTTTCTGCCTTAGTGACTTCTTTTGGTTTAGTGTCTGCAGCAACTACAGCCTGAAAAGGTAAAATTGACAACGCAGCGGCGATTAAACTTAATTTGATTAATTTCATCGATTTTCTCCATGATTCCATGTTTACACTTTTACTAAGTGCACTTAATCACTCCCCTACCGACTTCCATACTCCCTGGCGAGGGCTTAAAAACTCAACCGAAAAAGATTGAGGCTTAACGTTAGACCATGATTTGAAAATCGTCCAAACTTGAATGTAAATTTATAACTATTTATGCTTAATTTTATCTTTATTTGCTACTTTCGATTTACTCATAGCAGCGGTAGTTAACCCTTTTAGCTCAGATAATAAATGTTGATGGATCTGGCTTAGTTTAGGTCGATTATCTGCACTAAAACGAATGGGACGACATAGGCTCATGGCTTGATAACCGAGGCGAGCTGTTAATAATCCCCCCCTAATCCTTGGGCGACTCTTGCTGACAACTTGCCAGTCATTTCAACCGATAATAATTGAGTCCCTAGATCAGTAGCTACTTCTGTCGCTCCGGCATAGATAATATTGACTATGATGGCACGAATGAGCTTAATACGGCTCCAGTAACCTAACTCAATACCATATACCGAGGCAATTTTCGAAATCATCGCTTGATTACGCCATAAAATGAATGCCATATCTAATGCGGCTAACGGGCTCGCAGCAAGAAGCAGCGCTGATTCAGCCGCATAGCGAGTGACATATTTTTTCGCCAACATATCGCGCTCACTTAATACAATGTCATCAAACAGCATGACTTTTTCAGCATCATTATGCTCAATATGTACTTGGGCTAAATAGGTTTTTTTTGCTTGATTATTTGGATATTTTGCCAATAAGGATGCGATAAAAGGTTCTGCCTCACCCATTTGCATACTGTCAGCCAATCTCGCTGCGGTATCTTGCTCGGTCATGACTTTTTTAAGCTCGGTTAACTTTCGCCACTCTTTTAAACAAATGACGCTTAACCAACTTATTAATATGCCTAAAACAACCGTATAAAAGCCAAATAGTGTCGGACTTTGTTCAAGTGCATCAAGCAATCCTAAAACCGTTTGCACCAATACCAAAAGCCCAATGGCAACCAATGATAGTTTAGCTAATAAGGACCATCGCTTAGGCTTTGGTGGCTCGCGAGTAACCTCACCGAGTAAGCTATCTGCCACCAAATCGGTCAATTCGTCCCCCTCTAAAGCGCCATTCACCTTAGCTTGTAATGTCTGTTCATCAATAAATTCACCGCTATCAAAGTGTTTTAGCGGCTTAATAGCACTCATTTCAGGGCAGGAATTATCATCTTGCACTTCGCGATTATTTGATTCAAACACTTGCGGCTTCTTAATATGTTGTTCTGTCATAAATACTCATTACTAGGCCAATTTATCGCCTAACAGAAACTCCAATAAATGATCTAAGCGAATATGTGAGTAAAGCTTGTCTTGTGCAGCAATGTTATCCTGAGCGATTTTAGTATTAGCTGGCGGTAAAAATGAGCTGAAAGCAAAACCTTGTTGCTGCCAAAAAGCGCCACTCGGTAAAGACGACGGCACGTCACCGGGATACAAGGTGACAATTTGACCTGATTTATCAGTCCCTTTAATCACTTCTTGTTGCCCACTAGATGTTGGGATCATCCCATGCTCAGTGGCTTTGATCGCACTAATTGCCATGGTCTCAACTTCACAACCTTCAAAACGGGCAAAATGGTGGCTTTGTTTTAGCATGTCGGTCAGCAAGCTTAAAATATGACTTTGTTGGCTGCGAGTAACCCTATCAACCTGACTTGCGGCAAACAGTAACTTGTCGATTTTAGGAGAAAAAAGTCGACGTAATAAACTTGATTGGCCAAATTGAAAACTTTCCATAATGCTATTTAGGGCTTGCCCCATATCATTAAATTGCGCCTGACCATGATTTAGGCCATTCAAACAATCCACCAGCACAACTTGCCGGTCAAATTTAGCAAAATGATCTTTATAAAAAGGCTTAACAACTTGCGCAACATATTCGTGATAACGCTGTTTTAAAACTTGATAAACACTATCCGATGATGCTTGGCTAAGTTCGGCATGCTGCAGTGGCGTTAGGCTTAATAAAGGAAAAAAAGCCAATAATGGCGTGTTAGCAAACTCACCGGGTAATAGCATTCTGCCAGGTTGGGCGAAGTAAAATCCTTGCTTATGCACCATATCTTGCAAAAGTTGCTGATAAGTATCCGCGATAGTTTTTAACTCTTGCTCGTTTGCTAAGGCAGTTAAGTCAAGCTGCGTCACCAATTGAGCAAACTCGGGATATAACGATGAGCTTTGTAAGCGTAAAATCGATTGCTGCTGTGCCAAACACCAAGCAGTAAAATCCTGTTTTAGCATAGGTAAATCCAGCAACCACTCGCCTGGGTAATCAACAATATCAACATACAAAGTGGCGCTGTCGGTTAATTTAGCCAAAACCCCTTGTTCTGGCTGATACTTTATCGCCAAGCGAAGCTCAGTAATATTGCGGGTTGACGCTGGCCATTGAGCAGGATCACCGCCTAAAGCTTCCATCGCGGTTTGATAGTCAAAACTGGCAATGGCTAAATCAGGCTGTAATGTTCGTTTAACGCCAAGTAAACGACCATCGCGTGCAACCTGCCATAATGGCAAAGGATTTTTATCGTAATTAATCCCTGCATGAAGTAATTGGTTTACAAGACCAGTAATAAATGCTGTTTTGCCCGCACCAGATAACCCAGTGACAGCTAATCGCACATGACGGTCGGAACTTCGATGAACGATAGATTGTGCTTTGCGGCTAATTTTATTCAAAGAGCGGTCAAGTAGACTCATTTGGCAGGTTCCAACAATAAACAAAGGGCGGATAGCCGCCCTATTGTGATTACAAATTGTTGATTTGACGTTTCAAATCAAAGGTATCTGATGTGACGTGTTTTTCAAGCCTTTGTAAGCGCATTTCCAAGGTTGAAAACTGACGATTAACATCAAACAGTGCTTGTTTCGCAGGTTCCCCTGCTTGCCACACCTTTTTCTTAACCTCAATATCCTTATAGTTTTCATCGTGTTGCCGAACTAAAGGTTTTATATCTAAAATCATCCACATGGCGATATAAATTACCAAAATAACACCACTACCACCTAGTAAGAATATCGATACTGCAATCACTCTTACCAACCAAACCTCTGAATTAAGGTACTCGGCAATACCTGCGCATACCCCAGCTATTTTCCCCCCTGAGGGCTGCGATATAAGGTTCGTCCTTTAGACTCGCTCATGTTTTGTCCTCCACTCAGGTGATTCAGCGTCAAGAATGGCTTCCAAGGTTTCTATCCTGTGGTGCATTTTATCCGCTTTAGTAATCAAGTCATTTAATTGAGTAAATTCTTCCTCTGTGAGTCCTTGGCTCACTTGTCGCTTACTGCGGTAGTGAAGAATCAACCAAATTGGTGCCACCAATGCCATAAAAATGATAATGGGTGCAATAAGAAGATCCATGTCCATAACTCACCTCTGAAAAATTATTATGATTTTGATTTAGTTTGGTTTTTAGCTTTAACTTTCGCTTTAAGTGCTGCAAGTTCATCATTCACAGAATCTTCTGCTTCTAATGCTGCAAACTCATCTGCCAAGGTGTTCTTTTTGCCTATATCATAGGACTCAACTTGTGCTTCAAGCCCTTCAACACGACGTTCATATTGCTCAAACTTCATCATGGCATCATCAATTTTACTTGAATCAAGCTGCTTTTTTACCTCTAAACGCGAAGTTGCAGTTTGCTTGCGCATAATGATGGTTTTTTGACGAGCTCGAGCATCGTTTAATTTGTCTTGCAGCTGCGCAACTTCATCTTTTAAGCGTAAGATGTGTTCTTCAACAACTTGCAATTCCATCTCTAATGTTGATAACAATCCGCCCGTCTTTTGCTTTTCAACTAATGCAGCTTTTGCTAAGTCTTCACGGTCTTTAGCAATAGCTAATTCCGCTTTATCTTGCCAATCTTGCACTTGTTCTTGCACTCGACTGATGCGGCGAAGTAATTCTTTTTTCTCGGCAATCACTTTTGCTGAGGTAGAACGTACTTCTACTAATGTATCTTCCATTTCTTGGATAATTAGGCGAACCATTTTTTCTGGATCTTCAGCCTTATCAAGTAATGCGCTGATGTTTGAATTAACGATATCAGCAAAGCGAGAGAAAATTCCCATAATGTGTTCCTCAAAGTTTTATGTGGATGTCGGTTAAGTTAATACATTAAGTGTGCCAACATTAACAAAAACTATAATTTCAAAGACTTAAGCCGTACAGTATGTTTTTCTTTATTTATTATCGTAAGCCATCTATTATGAATTTAACCAATTATTAGCGTAAAAGACTAATTTATTACTGTGAATAAGCAATTTCAACAAGATAACCTTATCGGCCAATCCAATGCTTTGCTCGAAGTACTAGAGCATGTCTCGAAAGTGGCTCCCTTGTCAAAGCCTGTACTCATTATTGGTGAGCGTGGAACAGGTAAAGAACTGATTGCCGAACGTTTACACTACTTATCAGCAAGGTGGGATCAAGCTTTTATAAAACTTAATTGTTCTTCTTTAAGTGAAAGTTTACTTGAAAGTGAGTTATTTGGTCATGAATCAGGTGCATTTACTGGCGCAAAAGGTAAACATGAAGGCCGTTTTGAACGAGCTGATCGTGGCACGCTATTTTTAGACGAGTTAGCCAATACCTCAGGTCTTATACAAGAAAAACTACTCAGAGTAATTGAATATGGTGAGTTTGAACGAGTGGGTGGCAGTAAAACGGTACAAAGTGATGTGCGATTAATTTGTGCAGCCAATGAAGATTTACCCTCATTAGCCGACTGCGGTGAGTTTAGAGCAGATTTATTAGACAGACTCGCATTCGATGTCATCACCCTGCCGCCACTTAGAAGCCGTACAGAAGACATTATGCCTCTAGCAGAGTATTTTGCGGTGAATATGGCGCGCCAATTAAATTTAGAGTTTTTTGGCGGCTTTAGTCCTTTGGCTATTGAGCAGTTATTGAGTTATACATGGCCTGGTAATATTCGTGAGCTTAAAAACGTTGTTGAGCGAAGTGTCTACCGTGAAGGCAGTGATGGCCAAGAAATCGATCATATTATTCTTGACCCATTTGCCTCACCTTATCGCCCACAATCACGGGTTAAAACCATTGAGCGTCAGCAAGTGAGTCAGAAACCATCGACCAATCAAGCTGCGCCTCAAGAAGACTCAAACACAAAAACGTCAGAACCTATGACGAGCAACAACACTATCAGTTTCCCCATCGACTTTAAGCAATATACAGAGCAACAAGAAATTTCCTTATTGCAACAAGCATTAGCTGAAAGCCAATTTAATCAGAAGAAAACAGCCGAAAATCTGGGGCTAAGTTACCATCAATTACGTGGTATTTTGAAAAAATATGATCTGCTTTAGGCTAAAGACATGCCCCATGGCTCCGAGAGCGCCTGAGTGTTAATCAATACTCAGGCGCTGTTGTAAAATCTCTTATAGAAACAATTTAATAACTTGTTTGCCCCGAACAGATTTACACTGTTAAAATAACTTCTCAGACTCGCAAAAATACGATAAACCTATGCTCTTGCCAATTACGCTAGTGCGATTAATAGCTGCGCGACTAAAACCATTCTTTCAGTCTTTATTATTAGGCTTAAGTGGGGTATTACTTACTGCGTGCGGTCAAGCTACGCCACCATCAGGCTTGGTATATTGCAGCGAAGGCAACCCTGAAAGCTTTAACCCGCAGTTAGTCACCTCTGGCACGACAATCGATGCAACATCTCATCAAATTTATAATCAATTAGTAAACTACAGCCAAGATGCCGCTGACATCGTTCCCGGCTTAGCAACAAAATGGCACATTAGCCAAGATGGATTGAGCTATTATTTCACCTTAAGAGAACAGGTATTTTTTCATCAAACAAATCGCTTCACACCAAGCAGAGCCTTAAATGCTGATGATGTTTTATTTTCTTTTAATCGCATTATCGATCCACAGCATCCGTTTCATAATGTTAGCCGAACAGGTTACCCATTTTTTCAAAGTATCAATTTTAGTAACTTAATTAGAAGTATAGAAAAAGTGGATGATTACAACCTTGCATTTCATTTAAACCGCAAAGATGCTTCTTTTTTATCCAATTTGGCGACAGACTTTGCCGTGATCTTGTCGGCAGAGTATGGCGCAACTTTACTCGCTCAAGGTACGCCAGAAATTATCGACCAACAACCGATTGGTACTGGTCCATTCCAATTAACCGAATATGTTAAAAATGATTTTATTCGCTATGTCAAACATCCTAAATACTGGGGTAACAATGTTGAAATAGAGCATTTAGTATTTGATATTACCCCTCGCAGCACCACCCGCATTGCAAAACTAATTACTGGCGATTGCAGCGTGTCGGCTCTGCCTAAAGCCGGTGAGTTGGCTGTTGTTGATCAACATGAACACATTTTGGTGGATGCTAAAGCGGGGTTAAATGTGGCATTTTGGGCTTTTAACACTCAAAAACCACCGCTAAATGATATTCGTGTCCGTCGCGCGTTAGCCTATGCAATTGATAAACAGAATATTCTTGATGTGGTTTATAACGACATTGCCGTTGAGGCTACGGGGTTATTACCGCCAGCGTCTTGGGCCTATTCAGCTAATATTGCTGCCAATAGCTATAATCAAGCCAAAGCAAAAGCTTTGCTAGACCAAGCGGGGATCAAAAACCTCAGTATTAATATTTGGGCCATGCCGGTTGCGCGAATTTACAATCCTAACGCCTTAAAAACCGCAGAACTCATCCAGGCTGACTTAGCTAAAATTGGCGTCAAGTTGAATATTGTGTCCTACGATTGGAGCGTATTCACACAAAAACTTGCCAGTAACGATTATGACTCAGTATTAATAGGTTGGAATGCTGATAATAGCGACCCTGATAACTTTTTTACGCCTTATCTGAGTTGTGCCGCAATGATGTCTAATAACAATCGTTCAAAATGGTGTCACAAAGATTTCGACCATATACTCGCGCAAGCACAAGCTACCACTGACAAAGAAAAACGCAAAGCCCTATATCAAGCTGCCGAAGCCGTCATTAGCGACCAAGTACCTTTAATACCGTTAGCTCATGCGCAAAAAGTGCTGCTTAAAACTGATAAAATCAAATCTATGCAAATTCGTCCTTATGGCGGTATCGCATTCTCACAATTAGTACAAGAAAATCAAGAGACTAAATAACAATGTGGCGATATTTTTTTAGACGAGTCAATTTATTTTTTGCAACCTCATTAGTCATGATGGCTGTGCTATTTTACGCCACCCATCTATTCCCCGTTGACGAAACATATGCTTTATCAGGTATAAGCCAACCTTCTGCTGAACAAATCAGTCAAATAGAACAAGATTTCAAATTATCGAGCAATGAGTTATTGCAATTTTTTGCCTACGTTCAACAGCGTTTAACGGGAAATATGGGCATTTCGGTTAATTCACAGCAAGATGTCTTCAATGAGCTTAAAAGCGTACTGCCTGCCTCATTTGAGTTATCAATGTTTTCAGGGTTTATTGCGCTAGTTTTTGGCGTTCCCATTGGGGTAATTGCAGCACTCACCAATCATAAAATGCTGCAACGGAGTATTCTAGCCATCACACTAGCCGGCTATTCTATTCCTGTTTTTTGGTTAGGGATCACTTTATCGTTATGGTTTGGCGTTAATCTTGGTTGGTTGCCAATATCAGGTCAAATTAATCTGCTATATCAAATCGAACCTGTAACAGGGTTTATGTTGATCGATACATTACTGTCAGATACAAGCTACCGGATAGCTGCATTTACTGATGCCATTATGCATCTAATTTTACCAGCGATTACCTTAGCCATATTACCCTTTACGCTAATAGTAAGAGTGACACGCCAAGCAATGAACCACGTGATGAATCAAACCTACATTCGGGCTGCAGAGGCGCGAGGCTTACATACCTTTAAAATCATCATTCGTCACGCACTGCCAAACGCAATGATACCTGTGTTAAAAAGCATTGGCATAATGTTAGGTTCATTTGCAAGTTATGGTATTGTTGTAGAGGTTATTTTTTCATGGCCTGGCGTAGGAAGCTGGCTAGTATCGGGCATTTATCAACGAGATTACACTGTGATCCAAGCAGGTATTTTGTCTGTGTCTTTACTTATTATTTTCCTCAGCATATTAATTGAGTTTATCCATACAGCGATTAATCCAATCAATAAAAAGGAACTGTATGCCTCGCATTAAGATTTACCAGCAAGATTATATTGCTTCGCCCGCTGTGAGAGTGTGGAAAACCTTCGCACAAAATCCCTTTGCGCTCATTGGATTGTGGATGGTAATTTTTCTATTATTTTTAACGATCCTAGCCCCGTTTATTGCACCTTATTCACCCCACGAACAAAACCAGCAATTATTACTATTACCCCCTTCGTGGGACGCTAATGGGCGAGTTGAAAACTTTCTGGGTACTGATGATTTAGGCCGAGATATTTTTAGTCGAATTTTACATGGTGTACAACTGACATTCGGTATGTCTTTAATTGTAGTAACTTGTGCCTTATTTATTGGCTCAATTATCGGGTCGATATCTGGCATGATGCGAGGGCTCAAATCGAGTATTTTAGGCCACTTGCTTGATGCATTATTATCGATTCCTTCACTACTTATGGCAATTTTAGTCGTCGCAGTACTGGGACCTGGGCTAACCAACGTTTTTTGGGCTGTGGGCATTGCCATGGTGCCGCAATTTATTCGCACGATCCATCAAGCTGTGCATGAAGAGTTACAAAAAGAATATGTCACCGCAGCCAAATTAGATGGTGCTAATGATTTACAAATTTTTTGGTATGTCATTATGCCAAATGTATGGGAAGTATTGATAATCCAAGTCACTATGGCAATTTCAGCTGCCATTTTAGATATTGCAGCACTAGGTTTTCTATCCTTAGGCGCACAAGCACCAAGTCCCGAATGGGGGGCGATGATCGCTCAAGGTTTAGATAACTTGTTACTTGCGCCATGGATAGTCACCATTCCAGGCGTTGCAATATTAGTCACCGTGCTTGCGGTCAATTTAGTCGGTGACGGCTTACGTTCAGCAATCGCCCCAATAAGAAATTAATTTATGCCATTACTTGATGTAAGAAACCTGACCATCGAACTTGAGACTGAAACAGGCAGAGTCGCTGTGCTTGAAAAAGTTAGCTTAACCATGAATGCAGGTGAAATTCATGGTTTAGTCGGCGAATCAGGATCCGGTCGAAGTTTATTGGCCAAGGCCATTATGGGAATTTTAGATGCTAAATGGCATGTTATTGCTGATCGCATGATGTGGGATGGCAAAAACTTATTAGAAATGACCAGCAAGCAACGCCGATACTTAATGGGCTGCGAGATGGCCATGATATTCCAAGATCCCTCTGGCAGTTTAGATCCGGTAAAAACCATTGGTAGTCAGGTAATTGAAGCCATGGTACCTAATAAAAATGTCCCATTTTGGCGCAGAGGCAAGGATACCTACCTAAATGCTCAAAAATGGCTACATAAGGTCGGTATTAAAAGCCCGAAATCGTTAATGAAATGTTTTCCTTGGGAATTATCCGAAGGCGAATGCCAAAAGGTAATGATAGCCATGGCGGTCGCTAACCATCCTAAACTGCTCATTGCTGATGAACCTACCAACTCAATGGAGTTGAATACCCAAGCGCAAATATTTCGCCTTTTATCACAATTAAACCAGTTACAAAACGTCTCAATTTTGTTGGTTAGCCATGAATTGGAAACCTTAGTGCAATACTGTGATCACTTAACGGTATTGTATAGCGGCCAAATGATGGAAGCAGGGCCAACCGCTGAATTAGTTGCCAACCCTTACCATCCCTATACGCGCGCACTATTGAAAAACCTACCTAATTACACAGGTAAAATGCGCCACAAATCGAACTTACCAACGTTACAAGGTTCTTCGCCATCAGTGCAGCATTTACCAGCGGGTTGCCGCCTTGGACCACGCTGTCCTGAAGCAAAACGTCAATGTGTTAAACAGCCTCGGGTTGAACACATAAAAGATCGCGCCTTTGCGTGCCACTTTCCTTTTAATAATGAGCAAGAAGATGACAGCGCCTTTACTTAAAGTCACTAAACTAAGTAAACAATACTTAACCGGTTATAAAGGCTTTAAACCGCAGTATTATGATGCATTAATGCCGGTATCTTTTGAGCTTAATCGTGGCGAAACCTTAGCGATTGTCGGCGAAGTGGGTTCAGGAAAATCTACCCTTGCACGAATTTTAGTTGGCGCAGAGCAGCGTACTGGCGGGGAAATATTTTTTGAAGAAGAAGCGTTAGAAACACGTAACTTAAAACAGCGCTGTCGTTTGATCAGAATGATTTTTCAAGATCCTAAAACCTCATTAAATCCAAGATTAACGATTGGCGACTTATTAAACGAACCATTAAAGTTTAATACAGAATTAAATGCACAAGAACGAAAAATACAAGTACTCGATGCGTTAAAAAAAGTTGGCTTATTACCTGAACATGCAAACTTTTATCCGAGTATGATTTCTGAAGGTCAAAAGCAACGTGTTGCCGTAGCAAGAGCCTTAATGCTCAACCCCAAAATCATTATTGCCGATGAAGCATTAACCGCACTAGATTTGTCGGTTCGTTCTCAAATTCTTAATTTATTACTTAAATTACAAAAAGAGTTGGGACTTTCGTATATTTTTGTTTCCCATAACTTAAATATTATTCGCCATGTGAGTGACAAAATCATGGTGCTACAAAATGGCTGCATGGTTGAACAAGCGCCCACAGAGACCTTATTTAACTCGCCGCAGCATGAATACACTCAAAGACTGATCCAAGAACAAACTCAGTTCATGAAAAAATAACTGCTCCAACCACTACCCAAATTCGAGGCTTTAGGCAAAAATCAGTGCCATTTCGCTGACGAACTATTTATCCTATGGCCAACGTAAAAGGAAGAAACTGACTTATGATTATTAAACCGAAAATTCGTGGCTTTATTTGTACCACCACTCACCCTGTTGGCTGTGAAGCAAACGTCAAAGAACAAATTGAATTAACCAAAGCAAAAGGCAAAATTGCTAACGGCCCTAAAAAAGTCTTAGTCGTTGGCTCATCAAGCGGTTACGGCTTATCGTCACGCATTGCATCTGCTTTTGGTAGTGACGCCGCAACCATTGGTGTTTTCTTTGAAAAACCAAGTACTGAAACCAAACCCGGAACCGCAGGCTGGTATAACTCAGCATACTTTGACAAGTTTGCTAAAGCTGAAGGTTTATATTCCAAAAGTATTAACTGTGATGCCTTTAGCCATGAAGCTAAACAAAAGGTGATTGAGCTAATCAAGCAAGACCTAGGTCAAATTGATATGGTGGTGTACTCACTGGCATCTCCAGTGCGTAAATTACCTGATACTGGCGACGTTGTCCGCTCAAGCCTAAAACCTATCGGTGAAACTTATACCGCAACGGCAGTTGATACCAATAAAAATACCATAATTGAAACCTCTGTAGAGCCAGCAACTGAGCAAGAAATTGCTGATACCGTGACGGTTATGGGCGGACAAGATTGGGAGTTATGGATGAGCGCCTTAAGTGATGCAGGCGTATTAGCTGATAATTGTAAAACGGTTGCTTATAGCTATATCGGCACTGAAATTACATGGCCAATCTACTGGCATGGCGCGCTAGGTAAAGCCAAAATGGATTTAGACCGCGCAGCTCATAGCCTTAATGAAAAATTATCCAAAACGGGTGGTTCAGCTAACGTTGCCGTACTAAAAAGCGTTGTCACTCAAGCAAGTTCTGCTATCCCTGTGATGCCTTTATATATCGCGATGGTATTTAAGAAAATGCGCGAAGAAGGTGTTCATGAAGGCTGTATGGAACAAATTTACCGCATGTTTAGTGAGCGTTTATATCGCGCAGATGGTCAAGCTGCACAAACCGATAACGAAAACCGTCTTCGTTTAGATGACTGGGAATTACGCGAAGACATTCAGAAGCATTGCCGCGATTTATGGCCACAAGTAACCACAGAAAATTTAGCTGAACTGACGGATTATAACGAGTACAAAGAAGAGTTCTTAAAACTGTTCGGTTTCGGCATTGATGGTATCGACTACGACGCAGACGTTAATCCACACGTCACCTTTGATGTGATTAGCTTGTAAGGTCGTCATCGACAATTCAATCAAAAAGGCCAAATTTATCAGTTTGGCCTTCTTGATTGCTTACCTCAAAACTATCTATCAGTAATTCTAAGCCATACCTTGACATGCATATCTGAACTGTCCAGCCCCGCATCTAATCGCTCAAATATTAATGGCTGTTCGCACAATTTATAATCGCTACTCACAAGCCACTTACCATATAAGTATGCTAACTTTTTGTGTAAATCTGCTGCTGTACCGCGATGTGTAAATACCGCGTAGTGGCCATTTGGTATTTCAGCAAAATGAAAATAAGGCGATTGTTTAACTCGGTTTTGTAACGATGTGGCCTTTTCTACAGGCACACTGGCTGCAATATCAATGTGGTAGTTATCATCAATCCCATGTGGTTGATTATAAATAAAGTGAAAAGTACGGCTGTGCGTAGGCAGAAGTTGATGCTGCTGTCTAAAAGCGGCTAAGGCCTTAACAGATTGGGGAACATATTGCGCCTCAGCTCTATGTCTTATTAATACTAGGGGAATAGATTCTAGTGTTTCAATAGTGATGTGAACATCTGCCTCAGTGAGGCTGTCGTGCCCTTGAGCCAGCGTTTTAAGTGGTTGCTGTTTATGAAATAAATTGCCCCAGTCAGGAGAAAGCCTAAATTCCTGTGGAGTTTGACCAATACTTGATAAAAAAGTTTGATTAAAGGCCGAAACCGAGCCGTAACCGGCTGATTTAGCGATATCTTCAATTGAGACTTGCTTATCAAAACCTAACAGCTGAGCAGCTTCTAATATCCTCAGTAATGCAATATAGTCATCAAGTCTTGTGTGATACAAAGCTTGAAACACACATTCAAAATGATTGACGGGCACCTCAGTTAACCTTGCCAGTATAGACAATTCAAGTGACTGATCTAGGTGATTATCGATATATGTTAATACTTGTTCAAATTGCAGATCAATATTCATCGATACCACTCTTTTTTAGATACAAAAAAGCCAAGGTCAGTGCCTTGGCTTTCAAATCAAAAACGGTATTTTATTCCGCTACAGGATATTCAATCGTGGCTTTTGCCTTCAATGACTCGACCACTGCGCGGTAGTCAGCTTGACTAAATTGACGTGCTAATCCATCTTTTAAAGATTGAATTAAATCAGCGTCAATATTGTCAGCAGTGTTAACCTTATCAAGTATCACAACGGCATACCCAGCCCCCATTGCTGCAGTATCAATTGATACGCTACCAGCCTCTGGTGCTGGCATTTGGAATGCTTTATTGGTAACAGCTGCATTAACGTCCTGATTATAACGGTCAAGCTTTGCGACAGTCACAATTTCAGCATCTGTAAGTGAAAAATCACCCGCTTTAAACTGTGCCATATAAGTTGCAGCTTTTTCACGAGCGGCTTCTTGCGCTTTATCTTGCTTTAAGCGTTGCATGATTTGCGCTTCAACCTTATCAAAGCTCATCGTACCCGCTTCTTGATGTTCTTTAACACGGATAACAACAACATGATTGGGTGCGAGTTCAATCACGTCACTGTTCATGCCACTGTTTAGCACTTGATCAGAAAATGCCGCTTTTAGTAACTCAGGATTGTCTAATTTTGCAGGCGGATTGTCGCGTGTAAATAACGCTGTGGTTTGAACTTCTTTATTCACCGCTTTAGCTGTATCGAAAAGTGTATCTGGAATTTCGTAGCTGGTATCAGCAAGCTTAGTTTGAAGGCTATAAAAAATATCTAACGCTTTTTTCTGCTGAATTTGTTCTACAATTTTATCTTTAACGTCAGCAAATGGGGCAATTGCGCCGGCTTGAACATCATCAAGTTTGATAATGTGATAACCAAATTCACCTTTAACAACACCTGATACTTCACCTTTAGCTAAGCTAAATAAAGCTTGATCAAAAGCAGGATCCATTACGCCCTGTTCAAACCAGTCAATTTGACCACCTTGTTCGGCACTAAATTGATCATCAGATTCAGTTTTAGCAAGCTCAGCAAAATCTTCACCTTCCGCTAAACGCGCTGAAATCGCTTCAAGCTTAGCTTGATCCGCTGCATCATCACCACTTGCGGCATAAATATGGCTAGCTAAACGCTTTTCAGGGGTCTTATATTGTGCTTGGTTTTCATCGTAATACTGCTTAATTTCAGCATCATCAGTCGTGATGCCTTTGGCCATATCGGCAACGTCTAACTCAACATATTCAAGACTAATTAACTCAGGACTTTTAAACTGATTTAAATTAGTGTCGTAAAATGTTTTGGCTTCTTCGGCTGTCACACTTGCAGCAGCTAAAAATGGCGTTGCATCAACACTGACATAACGAATATCGCGCGTTTGGCTTTGCACTTGTGCAAGCTGATTGGCTTCGCCATCTAGAACAAATTCACTACCCACTAATGCATTCAATAACTGACGACGAGTCATATCTACACGCATCATGTCTCGAAACGTTGCCGGCTGATAGTTAAGTTGACGCAAAACAGCTTGATAACGATCGTTGTCAAAACGGCCATCGGTTTGAAATGCAGGCTCGGCGAATATCGCTTGTTTTATTTGTTCATCAGATACACGTAAACCTAAGTCAATAGCAGCTTGGTCAACTAATACATTAGCCACTAATCGGTCTAACACACTGTTTTTGATGCTTTGCATATAGGTGTCGTCAGCAGATAATGCTGCAAACATTTCACCATATTGCTGCTCTAAACTAGCACGTTCATTTTGAAATGCTTGTTCAAGTTCAGCTGCGCTAATTTCTGTGCCATTTACGATGGCTGCGGCGGCACCAGTGTTAGAGCTTAAATAACTGCTGACACCAGTAAAAGCAAATGAAAGTATCACAAGTACAAGAATTGACTTAGCAATAACCCCTTGTGACCCTTCGCGAATTTTTTCTAACATCTGAATTCTCGCTTGTTGCGATTAAAAATAAAAAGGCGCATCACCTGTTGATGCGCCTTCTTGTAATTTATGTAAGGAGTCATCAGTGCTACTACAGGTAGAAGCCAATACTCCTAATATCAACTTTACAATTGATATATCATCTCGTAAAAAGCACCGCCTCAGCAGTGCTTGAATTACGAATGCCTTACAAAGGCAACGTTATTAACTAATTTTTAGTTAACAGCGTCTTTAAGCGCTTTGCCAGCTTTGAACGCAGGAATGTTCGCAGCAGCAATTTTAATTTCTTGACCCGTTTGTGGGTTACGGCCAGTGCGTTCTGCACGTTGACGTACTTCAAAAGTACCAAAACCAACTAGAGAAATTTTATCGCCTTCTTTTAGACCTTCAGTTACCGCTGCGATAAATGAATCTAGTGCACGACCAGCAGCCGCTTTAGAAATATCAGCACCAGAAGCAATTTTCTCGATTAGTTCAGATTTGTTCATGTCATCCCCTTGAATGTTATTGTCGCGCCGCAACCAAATCCATGTTTAGAGCGGTCTGCGGAGGCTTTTTGTTTAAATTTTGGCACTATGCCAAATTTACTAGAAAACCAAAAAAATTAAAATTGGATACAGCTCAAAGTCAGATGCGCCAAGGGCTTGGTGTGTCTGACTCTCCACAAACCTAGGCTACCACAGGTCAGCGTTTTGTTAAGCCCCTTTTTTCACTTTTTTGATGCTCTAGAGCAATTTTTTCACTAAACAGCTATTTTTTAACCACTTCAAAGCCTTCAACTGGGCGTTCAAGCGATAATTTCAACACTTCATCTACCCAGCGCACCGGATGAATCTGTAAATCAGCTATCACATTTTGTGGTATCTCTTCTAAATCACGTTCATTTTCTTTAGGAATAAGAACATGTTTAATACCACCACGATGTGCTGCTAGCAGTTTTTCTTTCAATCCACCGATGGGCAACACTTCACCGCGTAGGGTAATTTCACCTGTCATCGCCACATCACTACGAACAGGATTACCAGTTAAACTAGATACTAATGCCGTACACATTGCCGCACCAGCAGATGGACCATCTTTGGGAGTTGCCCCTTCTGGAACGTGAACATGAATATCACGCTTCTCATAAAAATCAGCATTAATACCTAACTGTTCTGCACGAGCTCTAACAACGGTCATTGCTGCCTGAATAGATTCTTGCATCACATCACCTAGTGAACCTGTGTAAGCCAGTTTGCCTTTGCCTGCTACAGAAGTCGCTTCAATGGTGAGTAAATCACCACCAACTTGAGTCCACGCTAGACCAGTTACTTGACCGATTTGGTTTGTTGATTCCGCCTTACCATAATCAAAACGCTGAACGCCTAAAAATGATTTAAGGTTTTCTTGATTAACGTCAACAGTTTTAACGGACTTGTCTAATAAAATCTGTTTAACCACTTTACGGCAAATTTTAGACAATTCACGCTCAAGAGAACGAACGCCAGCTTCACGAGTGTAATAACGAATAATGCCTAAAATTGCACTATCATCAACGTTAATTTCTTTAGCTTTAAGGCCATTACGTTCAACTTGTTTTGGTAACAAATGTTGTTTAGCTATATTGAGCTTTTCATCTTCGGTGTAGCCCGACAAACGAATCACTTCCATACGATCTAACAAGGGGCCTGGGATATCCATTGAGTTAGACGTAGCCACAAACATCACATCAGATAAGTCATAATCCACTTCTAAGTAGTGGTCGTTAAATGTTGCATTTTGCTCCGGGTCTAAAACCTCAAGTAATGCTGACGATGGATCGCCACGCATATCTGAGCTCATCTTATCAATTTCATCTAAAAGAAATAATGGGTTTTTAACGCCCACTTTAGACATCTTTTGAATAATTTTCCCCGGCATAGAGCCAATGTAAGTTCGACGATGACCACGAATTTCAGCTTCATCTCGCACACCACCTAAGGCAACACGAACATACTCACGACCAGTTGCTTTTGCAATCGATTGACCTAAGGAGGTTTTACCTACACCTGGTGGCCCAACCAAACATAAAATCGGCCCTTTGAGCTGCTTAACTCGACTTTGTACAGCCAAATACTCAAGAATACGCTCTTTTACTTTTTCAAGACCATGATGATCAGTATCTAATACATCTTGCGCTTTGGCTAAATCACGTTTGATTTTAGAACGTTTTTTCCAAGGTACTGACGTCATCCAATCGACATAACTACGCACAACCGTGGCTTCGGCAGACATTGGAGACATCATTTTTAATTTGTTTAATTCAGCATTGGCTTTATCTTTAGCATCTTTTGGCATGCCAGATTCTTCAATCTTTTTGCCTAAGACTTCAAATTCATCATGACTTTCATCAATATCACCTAACTCTTTTTGAATAGCTTTCATTTGCTCATTCAAATAATACTCACGCTGACTTTTTTCCATCTGCTTTTTAACGCGAGTACGAATGCGTTTTTCAACTTGAAGCAAGTCAATTTCAGCTTCCATCATAGCCATCAGATATTCCAAGCGCTCACCGACATTGATCATTTCAAGCACAGACTGTTTGTCTTCAAGCTTTAATGGCATGTGGGCAGCCATGGTGTCTGCTAAACGTGCAGCTTCATCAATCCCAGTTAGCGAAGTGAGTACTTCTGGAGGGATTTTTTTATTAAGCTTGATATAGCCTTCAAACTGACCTATTGCACTGCGTACAAGTACTTCTTCTTCTTTTTCAGCAAGTGTTTCAGACTCTAAATACTCTGCAGTTGCAACAAAAAACTCATCGTCTTGAGTGTAACGGTTAATTTTAGCCCGTTGTCCACCCTCAACTAACACTTTGACTGTTCCGTCTGGCAGTTTTAATAACTGTAAAATTGAGGCGACTGTACCAATGTCAAAAATGTCATCTTTAGTAGGCTCGTCAAGATCTGCATCACGCTGAGCAACTAATAAAATTTGCTTGTCTTGTTCCATTGCCGACTCTAAGCAACGGATAGATTTTTCCCGTCCGACGAATAGCGGAATAACCATATGGGGATACACCACAACATCACGTAGTGGTAACACGGGGAGTTCGATATGCGCTTCACGCTCTTGGGTCATGGCTCGATTCCGTTTGATGAAAAGACTTATTACTGAGTATATTGGGGTGATGAGTTCAGTTTCAATGGTCAATACGAAAAAAGGAGCCCAATGGACTCCTTATTTTTAAGATCACGAACTAGCTGTTCAATTATTGTTCACCAGAGGCAGCTTGTGACTCATGATTCTCATAAATCAAAATTGGCGCTGACTCACCTTTAACCACTGACTCATCAACCACTGCTTTAACAACACCGTCTTGTGAAGGAATATCGTACATGGTATCGAGTAAAATACTTTCAACAATAGAACGTAATCCACGCGCGCCCGTTTTACGCGACATAGCCTTTTGAGCAATCGCCTTTAATGCATCATCACGGAACTCTAACTCAACACCTTCCATGTCAAATAATGCCGCATATTGCTTAGTTAACGCATTTTTAGGTTGCGACAAGATTTGAATCAAAGCGTCTTCATCTAATTCGGTTAGCGTGGCAACAACCGGTAAACGACCGATAAATTCAGGAATTAAACCAAATTTAACTAAGTCACCCGGTTCAACTTGACCTAATATTTCAGAAATAGTCGCTTTATCAGCCTCGCCTTTCACCTCAGCACCAAATCCAATACCCGTACCTGTGTGAGAGCGCTGTTCAATCACCTTCTCTAAGCCTGCAAATGCACCACCACAGATAAATAAGATTTTAGAGGTATCAACCTGCAAAAACTCTTGTTGTGGATGTTTACGGCCACCTTGAGGAGGTACTGAAGCGACAGTACCTTCGATTAATTTCAATAAGGCTTGCTGTACGCCTTCACCAGATACGTCACGAGTGATTGACGGGTTATCAGACTTGCGGCTGATTTTGTCTATCTCATCAATATAAACAATACCGCGCTGTGCTTTCTCAACATCATAATCACATTTTTGCAGAAGCTTCTGGATAATGTTTTCAACGTCTTCGCCAACATAACCGGCTTCAGTTAACGTGGTTGCATCAGCCATGGTAAAAGGCACATTTAGCGAGCGCGCTAAGGTTTCAGCCAGTAGAGTTTTACCACTACCAGTAGGGCCAATGAGCAAAATATTACTTTTACCTAACTCAACACCATCTTTTGGCGTGCCATTACGTAAGCGCTTGTAGTGGTTGTATACCGCTACAGCTAATACTTTTTTAGCTTTGTCTTGCCCAATAACGTAATCATCTAAATGCGCACGCAATTCTTGCGGTGTAGGCAATTTATCATTATCACGTTTAGGCGAAATCTCTTTAATTTCTTCGCGGATGATGTCATTGCATAATTCAACACATTCATCACATACATATACCGAAGGACCAGCAATCAGTTTTCTTACTTCATGCTGACTTTTTCCGCAAAAAGAGCAGTACAGCAGTTTTCCGCTGTCACCGTTATTTTTGTTATCGCCCATTATTCTACCTCTGGTTGCAGCCAAGACGTCTCGTCTTAGGCTCAGCTTGTCGATATGCTATGGCTGCATATCTGAGTCATTCATTCAATAGAATTAAGAATAACCCAGTATCAGCAAAAAATCAGCCCGTATAGGCAAATGATATTAGCTACGAGTGGTTAATACAGAATCGACTAATCCATACTCAACTGCTTGAGCAGCGCTCATGAAGTTATCACGGTCAGTATCACGTTCAATCACTTCAATGGGCTGACCAGTGTGTTCAGCAAGTATTTCATTTAGTTTATTCTTGATACCTAAAATTTCCTGAGCATGAATAGCAATGTCAGATGCTTGACCTTGGAAGCCACCTAATGGTTGGTGAATCATCACACGAGCATTAGGTAGACAATGACGTTTCCCCTCAGCACCACCAGCAAGTAAGAAAGCCCCCATGCTACAAGCTTGACCAATACATACTGTGCTGACATTTGGTTTAATAAATTTCATGGTGTCATAAATTGCCATACCAGCGGTCACCGAACCACCTGGCGAATTAATGTATAAATAAATATCTTTGTCTGGGCTTTCTGATTCTAAGAACAATAATTGAGCCACAATCAAGTTAGCCATGTGCTCTTCAACCTGGCCGACTAAAAAGATAACGCGCTCTTTTAATAAACGAGAGTATATATCATAAGAACGTTCACCTTTAGCAGTTTGTTCAACAACCATAGGTACAAGAGCATTAAGTACAGATTCTGGCGCTTTAAACATTATTCATTTCCCTAAAATAAAAAATGGCTCGTATGAGAACCTCATACGAGCCATTATAAATGGCGAACCGCTTGTTAAGTCAAGCTAAGGTTATGCGCGACCGGTAGCCTTGTTCATAAATTCTTCAAAAGCGACGTCTTTAACGGTAACTTTTGCAGTTTTAAGTAAAGCTTCAACCGCTTGTTCTTCTAAAGCAACATTACGCATGTTTTGCATTAGTTCTTTGTTGCTGTTGTAGTAAGCAACAACTTCTGATGGGTCTTCATAAGCTGAAGCCATAGATTCGATTAATGCATTAACGCGCTCATCTTCAGCTTTTAGCTCGTTAGTTTTAATCACTTCACCTAGAAGTAAACCAATTTTCACACGACGCTCAGCTTGTTCAGTGAATAAGTCAGCAGGAAGCTCAGGCATGTTTTTCGCGTTGCCGCCAAAACGTTGCATAGCTTGTTGACGAAGCACATTCACTTCACCGTCAACTAATGCTTTAGGAACAGTGATTTCGTTAGCAGCAAGTAAGCCTGTAATGACTTGCTCTTTCACGTTCGCTTTTAACGCTTGGTCAAGTTCACGAGTCATATTCTTGCGAATTTCAGCTTTAAGAGCTTCTAAACCACCTTCAGCAATACCAAATAGTGAAGCGAACTCGTCATTAACTTCTGGTAAGTTAGCCGCTTGAACTTCAGTTAGCGTAATAACGAACTTAGCCGCTTTACCTTTTAAGTTTTCAGCGTGGTAGTCTTCAGGGAAAGTGACTTCGATTTCGAATTCTTCACCAGTTTTATGACCTACGATACCGGTTTCAAAACCTGGGATCATACGGTTGCTGCCTAGTTGTAGTTCGAAATCATCAGCTTTTCCGCCTTCAAACTCTTCACCATCAACACTACCAACAAAGTTCATTTTAACTTTGTCGCCATCAGCCGCTTCACGCTCAACAGCAGCATAAGTTGCATGTTGCTTACGTAACGTCTCAATCATAGCGTCAACGTCAGTGTCGTTTACTTCAGCTTTAGGCTGTTCAACTTCAATTGAATCCAAACCCGTTAATGTTACTTCTGGGTAGACTTCAAACGTGGCGACGAACTCAAAGTTTTCACCTTCAGTTGTGCCAGGAGCGAAAACAGGCGCGCCAGCTGGGTTTAATTTTTCAGCTACGATTGCTTCAATGAAGTTACGTTGCATGATTTCGCCAGTCACATCTTGACGGATAGCTGCACCATAACGCTTCTCGATTACAGAAGCTGGTACTTTACCAGGACGGAAACCAGGGATACGTGCGCGCTTTGCTTCACGTAATAAATTGTCTTTTACCACTTTCTCAATTTGCTCAGCAGGAACAGAAATGGTTAGGCGACGCTCTAGGCCTTGTGTTGTTTCAACAGAAACTTGCATTGTTTTACCTCAAAAATATGTCTGACGTCCTTTGTAATAGCCGATAACTCAACTATTAAATATTCGGTTCTTGACTATTGTGTTTGACTAGGTGACCCAGCACAGCGATAAATGATGCTGAAGACGCTGTTGGCACTAGTAGCTCATAATTGATATTTATCAAGACGCGACATTATATACAGCGTTTTTTGTAGAGTCGAGCATGAATCATGCGGTTTGGGACATAAAAAAAGCGACCTGAGGTCGCTTTTTTTATGTTTGCACGTTTAATGTGCAAATGTTTCATCTATTACGTTATTCAAATTTCATTTTAATAACGTATTTCAGAATAATGGGGTGACTGATGGGGCTCGAACCCACGACAACCGGAATCACAATCCGGGACTCTACCAACTGAGCTACAATCACCATAAAAAATGGTACGCCCGGCAGGATTCGAACCTGCGACCATCCGCTTAGAAGGCGGATGCTCTATCCAACTGAGCTACGGGCGCATGGCACAGCATCATGCTGTTCCTGTCTGGCTTAACAAGTTTAGCACTTGTTGTATTACATGTTTATCTAAACATATAATTTAAATTGGTCGGTGATAGAGGATTCGAACCTCTGACCCTCTGCTCCCAAAGCAGATGCGCTACCGGGCTGCGCTAATCACCGAAAACTTTGCCTCTTAACAAGTGATGTCCTGTTGGGACGGCTTGTTCTCGAGAACGGAGCGCATCTTAACGAGTCACCTTGCTATCGTCAACGATTTTTTTGCATCTATTTCCTGTCTGTTGAATTTAACAGCAAAAAATGCGATTAGCATCAAAGTGCGAATAGTTTATTCACTGTATTTTGCTTGTCTAGCAAATGACACTCTTTCATACGCCTGTTAGAATAGCCGCCGATTTATTATAGATATTGATACCTTCTCTATAGCCGCGCCACTCAAAGGAAACTCGACTAGCCATGACTGCTCAAATTATTGACGGTAAAGCCATTGCACAATCTATTCGCAGCACACTCAAACAAAAAGTCGCTCTTCGTAAAGAAGCCGGACAGCGGGTTCCGGGACTTGCCGTTATTTTAGTGGGTAGTGATCCCGCCTCTCAAGTGTATGTGGGCAGTAAGCGCCGAGCATGTGAAGAAGTCGGTTTTGAGTCTCAGTCATTTGATCTTGATACTTCAACGTCAGAAGCCGATTTATTAGCATTAATTGACAAATGCAATAATGACCCAACAATTGATGGCATTTTAGTGCAACTTCCATTACCGGATCATATTGAAGACTCTAAAGTGATTGAGCGTATTCGCCCAGACAAGGACGTAGATGGTTTTCATCCATACAACGTTGGCCGTCTAGCACAGCGTATCCCTGTACTACGTTCTTGCACGCCAATGGGTATCATGACGTTGATTAAATCAACCGGAATTGATACCTATGGCCTTGATGCTGTTGTTATTGGTGCATCAAATATTGTTGGCCGCCCAATGACCTTAGAGTTACTTTTAGCAGGTTGTACCACAACAACCTGTCACCGCTTTACCAAAAACTTGGAACAAAAAGTCCGTCAAGCTGATTTAGTGGTTGTGGCGGTAGGTAAGCCGGGCTTTATACCAGGAGAATGGATTAAGCCAGGGGCTATTGTTATTGATGTGGGTATTAATCGTATAGACAATGGCTCACTAGTTGGCGATGTGCAGTATGACGTTGCCGCAAACAACGCTGCCTTTATCACACCCGTTCCTGGTGGTGTGGGGCCAATGACGATTGCTAGCTTATTAGAAAATACTTTATATGCTTGTGAGCAATATCACAGCTAATTGAGCATTTAATGTAGAGATATTAAAAAAGCCTGCTCGATGCAGGCTTTTTGTTATCTAAATATTACTTTTTGCGCCAAGTGGTCCCGCTAGGACCATCTTCTAAAATCACCCCTAGCTCGTTTAAACGATCACGAGCAACATCGGCTGCTGGCCAATCTTTTTCTGATCTTGCACGATTACGCTCAACAATTAACGCTTCAATCTCAGCCACTTCATCATCCGAGCCCTCTCCTTTAAAAAAGGCTTCTGTCGTTTGGCTTAGTAAACCCAATACCGACGCTAGTTGTTTAAGGCTGACACCAAGTGCAGATGCCGCAGCCATATCGGTTAATTTTAGACGGTTAATCTCACGCACTATATCAAATAATACCGAATAAGCTTCTGGGGTATTAAAGTCATCGTCCATCGCCACTTTAAACTTGGCTATATACTGTTCGGCCTCAGCAGGCTCAACGGTCAAATCAAGATCTTTTAACGATGTGTAAAGACGCTCAAGGCCAGCTCGAGCTTGTTTTAGATTGTCTTCAGAATAATTTAACTGACTACGATAATGCCCAGATAATAAGAAATAACGCACAGTTTCAGGGTCATAATGTTCAAGCACATCACGAATGGTAAAGAAGTTGCCCAATGATTTGGACATTTTTTCCCGATCAACCATCACCATACCAGAATGCATCCAGTAATTTACATACGGAGTATCGTGAGCACAGCATGACTGAGCAATTTCATTTTCATGATGAGGGAATTGCAGATCAGAGCCGCCACCATGAATATCAAAATGCACGCCTAAATGTTTGCCATTCATAGCTGAACATTCAATGTGCCAGCCTGGGCGTCCTGCGCCCCATGGCGATTCCCAAGTTGGCTCGCCCGGCTTAGACATTTTCCATAGTACAAAGTCCATTGGGTTTTGCTTGTTTTCATCAACCTCAACACGTGCACCCGCTTGTAATTGATCAAGATTTTGTCCCGATAAGCGACCATAATCTTTATAAGATGCCACGCTAAATAAAACGTCACCGTCAGCTGCAACATAGGCATGACCACGGTCAAGTAAGCGCTGAACCATGTCAATGATTTCAGGAATGTGAAGGGTAGCTTTAGGCTCAAAATCTGGACGCAACATATTTAATGCGTCAAAGTCTTTGTGCATTTCAGCCGTTAAACGCTCAGTTAACGCATCACAAGATTCGTTGTTTTCAGCGGCACGTTTGATGATTTTGTCATCCACATCGGTAATATTACGTTGAAAATTCACTTCGTAACCGACGTAGCGTAAATAGCGGACTATCATGTCAAACGATACAAAAGTACGACCATGACCGATGTGACATAAATCGTAAATAGTTACGCCACAAACATACATCCCAATTTTACCTGGGTTAATCGGTTTAAACTCTTGTTTCTCACGGCTTAGACTATTGTAAATCTTTAACATCGAGGTTCTCTTGTATACAAATTCAGTGGAAAAATAATTCTTGCCGAGTCTATCATGATGCGCACGCTTTTGAACACAGTGCTTTAAGCAACAATCAAGATAAGTTAGAATCGCCGCAAATTATTTATTCTAGGTGAGATCATATGATTACTTTACATACCAATTTGGGTGACATTACTTTACAACTTAACGAAGAAAAAGCACCGTTGACATCAGCTAATTTCTTACAATACGTACAAGATGGCTTTTACGATGGCACTATTTTCCATCGTGTTATTGATGGTTTTATGATCCAAGGTGGTGGTTTTACTGAGGATATGGGACAAAAACGCGTTAATGCTGCAATAAAAAATGAAGCCAACAATGGCTTATCAAACCGTAAAGGCAGCATTGCAATGGCACGTACATCAGATCCTCATTCAGCTACAGCTCAGTTTTTTATTAATGTGAATGACAACACCTTCCTTGATTTTAAATCAGAGACAACCCAAGGCTGGGGCTACTGTGTATTTGGTGAAGTTGTTGAAGGTTTAGACATTGTTGATAAGATCAAAGCGGTTGCTACAGGAAATCGTGGCATGCATCAAGATGTGCCATTAGAAGCCGTTGTTATTCAAAGCGTATCTGTTAATTAATTTATGCGCACTGCTTTTGTGGGCGATTTGCACTTAAGTGCAGACCGCCCCGATATCACTCACGCCTTTATTGATTTTCTAGCCACTGGTTTAGAAAATGTTGAAGCGCTTTATATTATCGGTGACTTATTTGAAGTATGGATGGGTGACGATATTGCTGAGCCTTTTACAGTAAAAATTGCCCAAGCGATTGCTAGTGCAGCTCAACACATTCCGATTTATTTCACTCAAGGTAATCGAGACTTTCTGGTTGGCAAAGACTTTTGTCAACAGGCAAGCATGACCTTATTGCCTGATATTTACATCACCACCTTGTATGGTAAAAAAACAGTCATATTACATGGTGACAGTTTGTGTACCCTAGATATTGGTTATCAGCGATTTAGACGTTTTAGAAGCATTGGCTTTGTGCGATGGATATATGCAAATTTGCCGCAACAAACTCGATTGAACATTGCCAGTAAAATCCGTCGAAAAAGCCAACAAGGTAATAAAAACAAAACCTATGAAATCATGGATGTTGAGCCCAATGCAGTGCTGTCATTACTTGCAAAAACAAATTGCCAAAGCATGATCCATGGCCACACTCACCGCCCTGCGATTCATGATATTCCTCTAGGAATGCACCGCGTAGTGGTTGGCGATTGGTACACTCAAGGCAGCGTGTTATTTGTTGATACCAATGGATATGAATTACAAAAATTACCATTTAAAAATTCGGTAGGTTAACTCTTTTTACTCAGTATTCTCTCAAGCAAAAGCGACTCGCTAACTTATTCCATGCTATTATTGGCCAAATTTTCAAAAGCTAGCATTTAAGATGTATCAAGACTTATTAGCCCCTATTAATTCTTTTTTAGCCTGTCCCACACCACAGCAATGGATCAATCAAGCCAAAGAACCGGGTAATTTAGAGGTGCTTTTACGCGATCACCTTCTATGTGAATTGAAAGCAGCCCAAAGTGCGATATTCCTTCTTAAACGTTATGTGCTAACCAAAGATGAAGCGAAACAATTAACAAATCTCACAGAACCTTATGAACAATTTGCTTATAAAAATAGTGGGGATTTATCCTCATTAAAAGGGAAAAGTCAGTTATCTAAATCGCTAGAATCAAAACCTGATTGCCCTTATGGCCAAGACATGATTGATAAAATGGTGCTGTTAATCAAAGAAGAATTGCACCATTTTTATCAAGTACTCGAAATAATGGTTAACAATAACATCGAATATCGTCCTATTAATGCTAGCCGTTACGCTAAGGGAATGATGAAACATGCCAAAAACCATGAGCCTGATACATTAATTGATAAATTAATTATTGGCGCTTTTATAGAAGCAAGATCATGTGAACGATTCGCAAACCTCGCTCCACATCTTGCCCCTGAAATCGGTAAATTTTATATCTCATTGCTACGCTCTGAATCAAGACATTATCAAGATTACCTCGCTCTAGCTCAACAAATAGCTGATTATGATATTACCAATCGGGTGGCATTTTTTGCCTCTATCGAGGCGGAATTAATCACAACGACAGACACCGAATTAAGGTTTCATAGTGGTATACCAACAAGCATAGGATACTAATGTTGAGCGGCAATTGTTTAACAAAAACCATGACAAACCACCATCAATAAGCATTTTGCATTAAATTCGATTCATAAACAGATCTTTTCTAAGCCGAATTGCGTAATACAACTTGACGAAACGCTCTTTATGTTCAATAAATAGTCTAAGCGCCACTAAAGTTAACTAACTGTTAACAGGCGTTGTCAATCACCTTAAGTAGATAGACTTCAAATTGGGAATGAGGTCATTACTTGGCATCAATTACTACTCAATTTTGTAGTGCTAGGTATGTGTTGGACTGATTAAGGCGATTGCTTAGGAGCTGTAGTCAGTTCGTCTGTCGTTTGGCGAGCTTGTAGTCATGTGCTAAACAAGGATAACTATAATGATACTAAATCACTTAATGGGACTTTACACTCATCCAAAACAAGAGTGGCAAACAATTGAAAAAAATCATGAGTCGTTAAAAAGCAGCTTAAGTCATGTTCTGCTTATTGCGCTCATCCCCGCAGTATGTGCGTACTTCGCAACAGCTCATATCGGTTGGCATCCAGGTGCCGGCGACCCGCTTTTCCTGACTAGTCAAAGCGCTATGTTTATGTCTGTTGGCATGTATTTTGGCTTAATCGGCGGTGTTTTAGCGCTAGCATATTTAGCTTATTGGATGGGGAAAACATTCGATGCTAACCCGACTTACACTCAGGCATTAGAGTTAGCTGCTTACACTGCCACCCCATTATTTATGGTCGGTATTTCAGCACTTTACCCTGTTTTGTGGTTTATGATGGTCGTTGGCCTAGTGGGTTTAGCATATTCAGTATATTTATTATATGCAGGTGTGCCTATCATTATGAACATACCTGAAGAAAAGGGATTCATTTACGCAAGCTCAGTCGTGACTGCTGGTTTAGTCTTATTAGTCGCATTAATGGCTTCAAGTGTCATTTTATGGAGCATAGGTTTTGGTCCAATGCTTCAATAGTTAATTCCAACTTAAAAAAAACCAGCCATTTGGCCTGTCTCTTATACACAAATCCCTGCTAAGAAATTAGCAGGGATTTTTTTGAACTAAATCCCTAATTCGAGATCTGAACTCCAAATGATTTGGAGAAATACGATGATTGATAAACACGAACAGTGGGCAGAGCAACAGTTTGGTCAAGTAAATTTAGGTGATCCCAGAAGAACCTCACGTTTGGTAAAGTTAGCGTCAACCTTAGCTGCTAACCCAGGAAAACCAATTGTGAATATTAGTCAGTCACCTGCCGATATGGAAGGAGCCTATCGGTTCATTCGTAATGAAAATATAGAAGCATCCACCATTGCAGAAGCGGGATTTAAGGCCACCGCAACAGGCGCGCAACAGCACAATCTGTTACTTGCTTTAGAAGATACCACGAATATCGTTTATAGCCATCGCTCTATTCGTGAGGAATTGGGCCATATTAACCAAGGCAACCGTCATCGTGGTTTGCTTGCTCACAGTATCGTCTTATTTGCACCAGAATCATCTGAAGTCGTTGGTCTTATTGAGCAGCAGCGATGGACACGAGATATAAATACACGAGGCAAACGACGAACTAAGACACCAGTACCTTATTCGGAAAAAGAGAGCTATAAGTGGGAGCGAGCTTCTCGCAACATGGTTAAACGGCTGGGAGATAACCTTGATAAGGTGATATCCGTTTGTGATCGTGAGGCCGACATCTATGATTATTTGCAGTATAAGCTGAACAATCAGCAGCGTTTTGTTGTCCGTTCGATGATGAGTAGACATATAGAAGAAGGTGAGCACAAACTATTTCACTATGCTTCTGAATTAACCAGTGCGGGTCAAAAGAGAATTCATATAGCTCAAAAAGCAGGACGAAAAGCCCGCACAGCAACGTTAGACATTACCTTCTCTGCGGTGACACTTAAAGTACCCTCGAATAAGAAAGGTGGATCATTGCCTGTTTATTATGTGGGTTGCGAGGAAAGAGGTAACTCAGACAGTAACCTAAACTGGCATTTAATCACCAACGAGCCAATACATACAAAAGAAGACGCCCTCAATATTGTCAGTCACTATGAACATCGCTGGCTCGTTGAGGAGTACCACAAAGTCTGGAAAACAGATGGCACCGACATCGAAAGCTCAAGACTGCAAAGTTTAAGTAATGTAGAAAGATTGGTGACTATAAACGCTTTTATAGCCACTCGAATTCTGCAACTAAAATTCGCTCATAGCCATGCAACAAACGTAAGTTGCGAGCAGGTTTTAACACCGAAAACGTGGAAATTACTGTGGCTTAAACAAATAAAAACGCCACTTCCTGACTCCCCACCAAATATGCACTGGGCTTATGCAGAGTTAGCGAAACTAGGAGGTTGGAAAGATACAAAACGCACGGGGCGTGCGTCTGTAAAGGTATTATGGCAAGGATGGTTTAAGTTACAAACCATCCTTGAGGGCTACGAGTTAGCTAAGTCTCTTGAGTCAAACTTGTGATCAAGAGACAGGCCATTTGGCTGGTTTTTTATTATCCCGTTTAAACTACTTATATTTACGCATAACTAGGGTTGCATTAGTGCCACCAAAACCGAAGCTATTACTCATAATGGTAGTTAACTCTGTTTCACGCATTTCACGTACAACAGGCATTCCTTGTGCTTTTTCATCCAAGTTATCGATGTTAATGCTAGGCGCGATAAAGTTATTTTCCATCATCAACATGCTGTAAATGGCTTCATGAACACCGGCAGCACCTAATGCATGACCCGTTAACGATTTAGTCGATGCTAATGGTGGTACATTACCGTTAAATACTTCACGCAAGGCTTCAAGTTCACGCATATCACCAACAGGCGTAGAAGTACCATGAGTATTAATATAATCAATTGGGGTATCTACATCAGCAAGTGCCATTTGCATACAACGCACAGCACCTTCGCCTGATGGAGCAACCATGTCATAGCCATCTGATGATGCACCATAACCTATAATTTCAGCATAAATTTTTGCACCACGCGCTAAAGCATGCTCTAACTCTTCAACCACAACAATACCGCCGCCGCCAGAGATGACAAAACCATCACGGTCTGCATCATACGTACGCGAAGCTTTTTCTGGAGTATCATTATATTTAGTCGACAAAGCCCCCATAGCATCAAAGCCCATGGTAAGAGTCCAATCTAACTCTTCAGCGCCACCGGCAAATACCATATCTTGCTTACCCATTTGAATAAGCTCCGCAGCATGGCCTATACAATGGGCTGAAGTTGCACAAGCAGAACTAATTGAATAGTTAACACCTTTAATTTTGAATGGGGTTGCTAAACATGCACTGGCGGTACTTGCCATAATACGTGGCACAATGTATGGCCCGACACGTTTTACGCCTTTAGCACGAAGGGTATCTGCAGCTTGCACTTGGTTTGCAGATGATGCACCACCGGTACCCACAACTAAACCTGTACGAAAATTAGAATATTGCTCTTCTGTAAGTTGTGCATCTTCTATCGCTTCTTGCATAGCGATGTAAGCATATGCCGCAGCATCGCCCATAAAACGCATGGCTTTACGATCAATGTGTTCTGCAGGGTTCATTTTAATATCACCCCATACATGACTACGCAATTGCATTTCTTCAAATTGATCTGAGTGAGTAATACCACTACGACCAGCTTTGAGTGAATCTATCACTTCTTGCTTATTGTTACCGATACTTGAAACAACACCTAGACCGGTGATCACGACTCTCTTCATTTTTTTGATATCCATTTTGTAGATGTCGGCACTTAATTGCGGCAATAATATATGCTTTCATGCTTTTAAGTGGTCAGCTTTCCATAAACACAGGTAAAATAATGCCAATTAATCCAGTTTGAGTAAAATATTTTGAGTAAAAGCACCAATTTGAACAGAGTACAGCACTATTCTCATTTGTTACAGTCGTTATTGCATAATTGCAATACTGAAAATAGGTTACTGCATATTGGTATTTTAGGACTCGATAGTGCTGATAAAATCGAGTCACTCATTATCGCTTTTAATCAAATTCAACAATCCGATACCCTTTATGCTCAGCACCGAATACATATTAGCTTGCTTGCTGGACTAATAACTAAACCTCATTGTATTAGTGACTTAATTAACATCACATTAAATTTAACAAGCACACTTGATAGCGATAGGCATGAGTTAGTTATTGCACCGATTGAAGGCTGCCAACGGATTAATATTTTCAGCAATATCACCCTTGATTGTCACTTTGGCGAACCGATTAAACAGCTTACAGGCATTGCAAATCATTCCCATAGAGTGTGCCATTGGTTTGCTTGCTCAAATACGTTGCAAGCTGACACTAAGGATCACTTTTATACATCGGCAGCATTGTGGCAAATGGGCCGCTTAAGTGACGATTTAACGGCTATTTCTTTTGCAGAGTCCCAGCCAGAGCATATCGATAACCGTATTGTAAATTTAGTTAAGCATTGCGGCTTTCATGTTGCTAGCGACACCCAGCCAGTAATGACTAAAGCAGACGAGATTGCTTGCAAAGAAAGGCAAGCACTGAGAAATCAGCAAGACCATCAATATGCATATTTGGGGAATTATCAATCAACACCATGCTTGCCCCCAAAAGACAAGGAAACAAATAACAATAACGACTGCATAGGAATTATTGGCGGAGGCATCGCCGCAGCTTCATTAGCATTATCATTAGCTGAGCGAGGTAAGAATGTAGTCATTTACTGTAAAGATAGCGCTATTGCACAAGCAGCATCGGGCAATAAACAAGGTGCGATTTATCCTTTACTTACCCCTGAAAATGGTCCTTTGAGTCAATTCTATCAACAGGCGTTTTTGTATAGTCGTCAGCGTGTTCAGCTGATGGAGAAAAACGAGCTGCGTATTGGGCATCGCTTTTGTGGCGTATTACACACAGGATTTGACCAAAGAAGCCAAGCAAGGTTAGATAAAATCATTGATGGGCAAGAGTGGCCAAGTGAGATTGGAGTTAAAGTCTCTGCAAAACAAGCTAGTTTGATCGCAGGAGTTGAAATACCACAAGATGGTTTTTTCTACCCGATGGGAGGATGGATTTGTCCATTTGAAATGGCGCAGGCAAGTATTGATTATGCGATGCTGATTGGTCATCAGCACAATTGTAATATCAATTTAAAGCTCAATTGTCGCATCAGTCAAATTCACCAAACAGACACTGGTTGGGCACTTTCTTCAGTTGATCCAACAGGCAACACAAATATTATCGCCCAACATAAACAATTAATTGTTGCTAGTGGCGCTGAACTAACCTCTTATCAACAAACAGCTAAAATTCCTTTATCTGGCTTTAGGGGCCAGGTAAGCCATGTTCCAGCGACCGGTGAGTTGGCTAACTTAGCCACAGTGATTTGCGCTAATGGTTATTTAACTCCAGCAAATAACAATATCCATTGTGTCGGGGCAAGCTATGTTAAAAACCCATCAAATATGGATTTCAGCCTGACAGAGCAATTGGCCAATGGCGAAAAGATGAAGCAAAGTTTTCCCAATGCGAAATGGCCAACGGACATCGATGTGAGTAGCAATGATGCCAGAGTGGGGATACGAATGGTCAGCCGCGATCATTTTCCTGTCATGGGCATTGCCCCAGACATAGATGCATTATTAGCGAAATATCAAGAACAACTGCAATCCAAAGATAAACCAAGCCAATGGCAAAAATACTGGCAACACACACCTGCCGCTAATTATGATGGTTTATATCTTTTAGGCGGATTCGGTTCACGTGGATTAAGTTCAGCCCCACTTGTTGCTGAATGTTTGGCCGCCAACTTATGCGGCGAGATCGCACCAATAAACTTACCAACTCAAGCTTTACTTAGCGGCAATAGAATGTGGATGAGAAAGTTATTGAAAGGAAAAGCGCTGTAATTTATCTGGGTGAAACATGCTCTAAGCTTAAATTTAATAAGCCTAGAGCATATATGATTTAATTTAAGGATGACAAACGTTGTGCATCTCTAAATTAGTGCCAATGTCTTTATTTCGATTAGCCTTGGCGTCGTCATTACGTAACTGCATGATGTGATCTAAGTAAGACTGGTCAACATCATTAGTAATGTAATTACCATCAAAGACAGAAGTTTCAAAACGCTTGATTTCAGGGTTTTCCATTCTCACGGCTTCAACTAAATCAGTTAAATCTTGGAAAATAATCCCATCAGCACCAATCAATTTGGCAATTTCATCCGAATCACGCCCATGAGCAATAAGCTCATTGGTCGTTGGCATATCGATACCATACACATTAGGGAAACGAATTTCCGGTGCTGCAGACGCAAAATAAACCTTTTTAGCACCGGCTTCACGCGCCATTTCGATTATCTGCTCAGAGGTTGTTCCACGAACAATTGAATCATCAACAAGTAAAACATTTTTACCTTTAAACTCAGCATTAATAGCATTAAGTTTACGGCGAACGGACTTCTTACGCTCTTGTTGCCCTGGCATAATGAAGGTACGGCCAATATAACGATTTTTAACAAAACCTTGACGATACGGTAAGTCCATACTGCGGGCAATTTCTAAAGCCACATCACATGAAGTTTCTGGAATAGGGATAACCACGTCTATATCGTTATCTTCCCACTCTTTTTTAATTTTCTCACCCAGTTTAGTGCCCATATTGACACGGCTTGCATATACAGAAACTTTGTCAATGCTTGAATCAGGACGAGCAAAGTACACAAACTCAAAAATACAGGGTGCATAACTTGGGTCAATTGCGCACTGACGAGTAAATAACTGACCATCTAATGTGACATATATCGCCTCACCGGGTGCAACATCACGCATCACTTCAAAGCCGACCGCATCTAATGCAACGCTTTCAGAAGCAACCATGTATTCAGTGCCAGTTGGTGTTTCTTGCTTACCCAAAACTAACGGGCGAATACCAAATGGGTCACGAAATGCCACTAAGCCCTGACCAATGATCATTGCGGCTACAGCATAAGCACCACGTGTTTGTGAATGTACTTTAGCAACCGCATCAAAAACTTCATCAGCGGTGAGTGACAAGCTGCGAGTTTCTTGCAATTCATCAGCCAGAAGATTTAATAAAATTTCAGAGTCTGAAGTCGTGTTGATATGGCGACGCTTTTTAAGCAAGTTTTCTGCTAATTCAGTGGTATTGGTTAAATTACCATTGTGCGCGAGTGAAATACCAAACGGTGAGTTGACGTAAAAAGGTTGTGCTTCAGAAGCGCTAGAGCTTCCTGCCGTTGGATAACGGACATGCCCTATCCCAGCGTTACCTTGTAAACGTTGCATATGTTTTGGTTCAAATACATCTTTTACTAAGCCATTGGCTTTACGTAAACGAAATGCATTTGCGTCCACGGTTACGATACCTGCCGCATCTTGACCGCGATGTTGCAGCACTGTCAATGCATCATAAATCGTTTGATTAACTGAAGACTTGCCTACTATTCCGACGATACCACACATGGGTAAGGTTCCTCACTGTAAGGTGTTTTATTGTTTTAGATTTTGGGTACAAAGCTTGACGTGTTTTCCAAGTAGTCAAAAAACCACTGAATAACCACACCAAATTCAGGTACGAGTACAGAGTCTTTCCACCAATCGGTAGAAGGGAACCCCGTAAACGCATCCATAAAAAACAGTATTGCGCTAACAATTAACGCTCCGCGAAGCGCGCCGAAACATAAACCAAGAACACGGTCTGTACCAGATAAGCCGGTTTTAGCAACCAGTTGACCAAGAAGATAATTTACCAGTGCACCAATTATTAGCGTCGCAATAAACAAGATAGCGATAGCAACACCGTTACGCAGCATTTCATCTTGCATTTGCGTCAGATGAACAGCTAAATCGAGATAAAATTGACTGGCGATAAAGAAAGCAGCAAACCAAACCACAAGTGACATGGCTTCCTTTGCAAATCCACGGATCAAACTAATGACGGTAGATAATCCAATAACGATAATGATTGCGTAATCAATCCAAACCATTGAGACGGGGATCCGAGTAAACTTTAAGACGGCGGGATTCTAACAGAGACGAAGATTATTCTCACCCCTGATTGTATAAATTAATCTTACTTGAATTAGAACAATCAATTTCAACTATCGTCTGATTGATAAACCGATTCTAGGAGGCCTTCTTGAAGGACTCTAGTTGATCTCAATCACAGTAAATAAGTGAACAGAGGTAGCGGATGAAAAATGCTTGATAACTGAGCAGTTTTTTCGATAAGCATTTACTCTACAGGCAAAAATCTAACACTGATATCAGGTATTTTTACAAGGTAGAATAATCAGTGATTTAATGGCGTTGATATTAATGCAACTCACTAATAATTGGTTAATAAATTGAGTAATAGTGAACACTTTTGAACATCATGTGGTGTAATAAAAAGCACCACATTTGATTCGTTTTTTACTTATCCATTGGATTAAAAGGAACAATTTTACCTTGAAGTCCAGTTAACTTTTTAATCGCATCTTGTCGAGAAGCTAATTTAGCCTGTGAAACTTCAGGACCAACAAAGACACGAGTGAGTTTTCCATCTACTGGGGTTTCAGGCAATGTATAAGCGGTATATCCGGATAATCGCAATTGAGCCACTAGCGCTGAAACATTTTTAGCATTATTAAAGCCGCCAAGTTGCAAGGTATAGCCAGCTGTTACAGGCGCTTTTGTTGGCAATATAGGCTTAGTCACACTCTTTTCAGGTACTACTGAAGAACCTTTAGCTTTAACTATTTGCTCTGTTTTAGCTACCGTATTTACAGGCTGATTGTTTGCCGCATTCTTTGCTATTGGCTCATGATCTTCTTCTGGAGCGGTGCTAATTGGCTGGCTCATTTCAACGTCAGACACCACACCTAAATCAACACTGGCAATGTCTAACACTTCAAATTGCTCAGGAATTTCATCGGTTGAACTTTGAGTGGCTAAAGTTTGATGCTGATTATTGGGCCGCAACGGAATGTCGGTAAACTCTTCAACCACACGCGCTTTTTTACCATCTAAAAGATCGGGTAAAAATATCACTCCCAGTGCTACAAATACGATGGTGCCGACTAATCGATTTTTAAATTGACGTTCCAAGATGTTGTCCTGATACCACATTAAAGAAATTAGGTTAACGATTTAAATGCCGCTACAGTATAAAAAGACCCAAACACAATTACTACATCATCAGGGCTAATTGTTTGCTTAACTGATTGCCATGCATTGTTTATATCATCAAAAGTATTGATTGTAACTGACTGATTTATTTTTGATTGCGCCAGATATGTATCAGCTAACTGTTTAGCACTAGCGCCTCGTTCAGTATTTAATGTGATCATATTCCATTGGTTAATAACTGTATCTAACTCAGTAAACACGCCACCTATATCTTTATCTTTAAGCATGCCACAAATAGCGACTATGTTGGCAGCACTGTGTTTTTGTAGTTGCTTAGCTAGATATTTAGCCGCATGAGGATTATGGGCCACATCGAGTAATACTAACGGTAATTGACTGATTATCTCCAGCCGTCCCGGCAAGGTCGCCTGAATTAATCCTTGGCTTATGGTTTGCGGCTTTATCTCAGGCCATAATTGACTAACCAGCGCCACTGCACTAGCGGCATTGGCAAGGGGTAAAGTGGGCAAAGCCAATTGGTCAAACTCAGCAAACTCAGACGTAAATCGCCAATATTCGTTAAACTGTTGATAACTAAAATCATCACCAACCCTAATGAGCTGACAATCAATCTGATTAGCATAAGCAATCACTGATTGCGGCAAATCAGGCTCACCCACTACGCAGATACATTGGCTACGACAAATGCCGGCTTTCTCTCGGCCGACAAGTTCTCGAGTGTCACCTAAGTATTCTTGATGATCTAAATCGATAGAAGTAATAATGGTTGCGGCAGAATCAATAATATTCGTCGCATCTAATCGACCACCTAGCCCGACTTCGAGTATCGCCACATCAAGCTTAGCTTGTTTAAATAAATATAATCCTGCAAGGGTAGCATATTCAAAAAAAGTTAATGATATCTCAGCTCTTGCCTGTTCAATTGCGTTAAACGCTTTGATAAAAGCTGCATCGCTACAATCTTGCTGATTAATTCTAACCCTTTCGTTGTATCGCAATAAATGAGGTGAGCTATAGACCCCAACGGTCTTACCTGCTTCAATCAAAATGGACTCCAGCATGGCACAAGTTGTGCCTTTGCCATTAGTGCCAGCAACAGTGATAACTTGTGTATCATTTAAAGTAAGCAAATCAAGTCGTTTGGCGACTTCAGACACGCGAGTTAACCCCATATCTATTTCACTTGGGTGTATCGCTAGTAAATAAGCTAACCAGTCATCTAATTGTTGGCATGTCGAATCAGGAGCAGTTGTGATTGTAGATTGAGGCATGGTTCACTCACCTATTTTTGTTATTATTTTATTTGTACCTAATCGAGCATAAATAATGGACCTAAGGCAAGCTTAGGCAAGTTATATTGCTCAGGGTAAGTCACATCAACCAAATACAAACCATTTGGTTTGGCGGTTGCTGCCGCTTGATTTCTATCCTTTGCGTCTAAAAGCTGCTTCATCCAATCTAGGGGTTGATTGCCTAACCCAATTTCAATCAATGACCCGACAATATTGCGCACCATATGATGTAAAAAGGCATTTGCTTGAATATCAACCATAATATACATGCCTTGGCGTGTGACACGTACATGGTGAATATTCCTAAATGGGGTGTTGGACTGGCATTGCACCGCCCGAAAACTAGTAAAGTCATGCTCACCAATCAGTACTTGAGCTGCTTGGTGCATTAACGATTCATCAATATCGCCATGATAATGGCTCACACCATGACGTAAAATACCAGGGCGTAACTGATGATTATAAATGATATAGCGATATCGCCTAGCCGTTGCACTAAAGCGTGCATGAAAACTGTCATCAACTTCTTTTGCCCAGCGCACAGCAATATTGTCTGGCAGTTTAGTATTGGTGCCAAACATCCAAGCTGTCATGGGTCTTTGAGCATTAGTTTCAAAATGAACCACTTGACCTGTTCCATGAACACCTGAGTCAGTTCGTCCAGCACAAAATACATCAATGGATTCATTGGCAATATACGATAAGGCTTTTTCGAGCTGTGCTTGAACAGAATCGACTTCAGCTTGGCGTTGCCAACCAAAATACTGACTGCCATCATATTCAATACCCAACGCAATACGCATAAAACTGACCCTATAGTTTGTAATGGCGCGCATTCTATCATAAAAAAAACGGTGCTTGTTAGGCACCGTTTATGAGTTGAGCTTTTGTGTGAAATTAAACGTGATTGACTAAGTTAATTTTTTTAATAAACCAGTAGCCTCTAACTGCTGACGCTCATTACCGTCCATTTGAACTTCTTTCAATAACGCTTTTGCACTATCTTCATCTTCAATTTCAATGTAAGCCCGAGCCAAATCTAATTTGGCATTTACCGAGTTTTCTTCATCATCCACATCGACCATATCAGCATTGCCAAGTAGTGACTCAACCTCACCCATGTCAACATCGACTTCTTTATATTTATCGGTAACAGGCTCATCATACTCATCAGCATCATTTAACAGCTTGTCAATATTGATAAAACCATTCTCTCGCTCAAAGTTGCTTAGTTCGGCTTCAGTAATGTCAGGTGTGCTATTTGTTTGTTTAGCATCAAGCGCGGCAAGAGCTTCGTCAACCGTTAAGTTATCATCAGACAGAACAAAATCATCTTCAGATGTATAGTCGTCATCACTTTCGTGATCATCTAAAGACTCTGAAAATGCTGCTAATAAGTCATCATCACTGAAATCAAAATCTTGCTCATCTGCGGCCAATTTATCCATTTCATCAAATTCAAGATCATCTGGCTTGGCTTTTGATGCCGCTTTAAACAGATCCGCCTCCCAATCGAGCATCTCAGGTTGTGGCTTCTTGCTAGCTTTTAAATCATTGAAAAATCCTGATTCTTTCTCAACAGCAAGCTTTTGGTCATTTTTAGTCGCAGCTGATAACGCTTCGGATGGCGATTCAGACAAGGCTGTTTGAGTGTATTCTTCTTGCTCTGCTTGGCGTAAATCACTTTCAAGAAGATTAAAATCAACATCGTCTTCGTCAGTTTGCGTTTCGCTGGCTTGTTCAAGTTCAGACAGTAAGCCAGATAAATCCTCTTCTTCGGCTGACTCTGGGGTTAAGCCTTGTGATAAATCCTCTTCACTTGCTGTCGCTAATTCAGTTAATAAACTGTCTAAATCAACATCGGTGTCACTATCAACAACACTTTCAGGCTCGTTAGCGGATAAATCATCTTGTAAAGTGAATGCGTCATCTTTGTTGTCAATCTCTGAATGACTTGCCAGTAAGCTGTCCAGTTCGGTTTCAGGAGAAAATGCTTCGCTTTGACTGACATCATTCTCAGCCAATAATGGATCAGTATCGTCCTCTGTATCATCATCTTTAACATCAATGTCGGTATCTAACTCTACGGCAATGTCATCTGCAAGGTTAGTATCAGGCTCAGTATCATTTGCCGATGTTTGACCGTCATCAGTATTAAAACCAGCTAATAATGCATCGATATCGTCATCAGCAACCTCATCTTTTACGTCAATTTCTTCGGCTAACTCTGATGCTATTTCATCTGCAAGGTTAGTATCAGTATCATTTGACGTTGGTTGGCTGTCATCACTATTAAAACCGGCTAATAATGCATCGATATCGTCATCAGCAACATCATCTTTTATGTCAATGTCTTCGGCTAACTCTGATGCTATTTCATCTGCAAGGTTAGTATCAGGCTCAGTATCATTTGCCGTTGGTTGGCTGTCATCAGTATTAAAACCGGCTAATAATGCATCGATATCGTCATCAGCAACATCATCTTTTATGTCAATGTCTTCGGCTAACTCTGATGCTATTTCATCTGCAAGGTTAGTATCAGGCTCAGTATCATTTGCCGTTGGTTGGCTGTCATCAGTATTAAAACCCGCTAATAATGCATCGATATCGTCATCAGCGACATCACCTTTAACATCGCTATCATGCTCTAACTCTGCTGCAATCTCATTAGCAAGGTTACTATCAACGTCAGTGCTATCAACGTCAGAGTTATCAATTGCAGATGGGCTGTCATCAGCATTAAAGCCTGCTAATAGTGAGTCGATATCATCTTCTGCAACATCATCTTCAATATCTATGTTAGTTTGAACTTCAGGCTCAAGCTCAGAGGCAATTTCATCAGCTAATTCATTTGAAGGGGGGTTAACATCATCACTTTCAAGATTGTCAAAGTCGAAATCAGCAAGAATATCATCAACATTATCATTTGAAGCTGAGTCTTGCTGTTCTTGTTCATTACCCAAATTAGCTAAAAGTGAATCTATGTCATCTTCATCTGCTTTAATTTCAGCATTAGGTTCATCAATAGGATCATCTAGCCCAGCAAGCAGATTGTCTAAATCATCATCGGTTTCTAACGGCTCAAGTTCCGAGTCTTGTTCATCCATTGCTTCAGCCCATAAATCATCCAGCGAGGTTCCTTCTTCATCGATTTCGGGCTCATCTTCAGTGTTTTCTGCAATGAACATTTCTGATGCCATGTCCATTTGGTCATCATCCATTTGCAATTGAGCTTCTGGTTGCAGATCAAGACTATCCAGATCCAATAAATCATCAATTGATGAAGCATGATCAGAATCAAGATGAACAGCTAATGCATCAAGATCATCTTCATCGCTGACTTTTGCTTGATTCGCAACACCTGTTTCTGTATCGGAGTCAACTGGCTTTACTGCTTCGTGAGAATCAATTGAATCGCTCGTTGAACGACGACGCATTAACCAAAAAATTAATCCAAAAATAACGATTAAAGGTAGCGCGGCCGCCGCAATCAATAACGCGGTATTGTTCGTTAACGTTCGCCAAAAATCGGTCGGTTGTTCTATTGCTGGCTGGTTTTCTTGTTGCTGTTCATTGATAAGCATCTCATGCTTGGCCATCAAGCTTTGATGCTTTTCACGAAGGAGCTGTAATTCTTCTTCTAATGTTCCAGTAATTAAACTCAACTCTTCAATTTTTTGCTTAAGCACTTGGTTATCAGTGCGAGTCACCATTAACTGATCTTGCGCACGAGCAAGCTCATCAGTAATCATGACATTTTTATTGTTCGCTTTATCAAGCTCAGCTGATAAATCTTTAATCGTTTGATTACTTTTAACGGTTTGTGCTGGAGTGTCAGGCGCAGTCACTGGTGCTTGTTGCACAATTTGTAACGGCTTTTCTGCAGAGGCGGCTTTGGGCGAGTTAACAACAGGAGCTATGTTATCAACTGTAGAGTTATTACCAGCAGTTTGAGGATCCGATTTAGGTGTTGTTATGCCTTGTTTAATGGCTTTATCATTATTTTCCGCTCTGATTTTCGCCTCTTGAGGTGAGATGGATGTCATCACATCAACGGAAGGAATGATTAAGATCATCCCGCGCTCTAACGTATTGTAATTATTACCACTAAAGGCATGAGGGTTAGCATCAAATATGGCAGCCATTACCTGATAAACACTGACTTTATCATTTGGCCGAACTTTTTGAGCAATACTCCAAAAAGTATCTTTAGAAGTCGTAGGGCCATATTGCTGTTGAGTTTGCCTGACCTCACCGTTAGGGCCAGTTATTTTAAGTGTTTCAGCGTGTGCCGAAGACATAAGTGGGGTGATAGTAACTGTAAAGGTGGTACAAAGAAGTAAACCAACCCAATGTGAATTACGAAATGTCATTCAATCCTTCCCTTTAAGCACGGTATATTTTGTCTGCTAGACAAGTGGCTGTAGGTCATTATTATCGTTAGTTGTTATTGATTAATGATTTTTTTACATTTCTAAGACTATAAACTAACTTTGTCTGCCCTGCTACATAGAGGCAAGTCTAAAACAAAAAAAGCCCACAAAATGCGGGCTTTTTAAGCTAAACAGTTCAATTACATGACGTAATCGTTAATGCGTAAAAAAATAAAAAACTTTGTTTAGTAATAGTCACGAATTAAAATTTCAGCAATCTGCACACTATTTAATGCAGCACCCTTACGGATGTTATCGGCAGTAACCCATAAATTTATACCATGAGAGTGTGAAATATCTTTTCTGATACGGCCAACATAAACTGGGTCTTGACCCGCTGACTCTGTTACCGCTGTTGGATATTCATCATCGCTTTCAAAAAGGACCACACCTGGTGCATCACGCAGTACAGCTTTAACGTCTTCAGCACCTACCGGCTGACGGGTTTCAAGATGAACCGCTTCCGAATGCCCATAAAATACAGGGACACGCACTGCAGTTGGATTAACAACAATATCATCATCAGCAAAGATTTTTTGAGTTTCCCACACCATTTTCATTTCTTCTTTGGTGTAGCCATTTTCCATAAATTTATCAATTTGTGGCAACACGTTAAATGCAATTTGCTTTGGATATACGCTAGGCTCAATCGGTAAACCTTGAAGCAGCTTTGCTGTTTGACCCGCTAATTCTTCAATGGCTTTTTTACCCGTACCCGATACTGATTGATATGTTGATACGTTAATTCGGCTAATGCCAAATGCATCATAAATAGGCTTTAATGCCACTAACATTTGAATGGTTGAGCAATTCGGATTAGCAATAATATTGCGGTTACGAAAATCTGCAATCGCTTCTGGATTCACTTCAGGTACCACTAATGGCACATCGATGTCATATCTAAAGTGTGAAGTATTATCGATAACCACACAGCCTGCTTCTCCGGCAATAGGTGCCCATTTAGCAGAAACATCACCACCAGCAGAGAAAAAGCCAATTTGAGCCTGAGTCCAGTCGAACTTATCTACGTCTAGAATTTCTACCTGTTTACCATGAAAGCTCACAGTTTCGCCGGCACTGCGACTACTCGCTAAAGGAAATAACTTAGCAACTGGGAAATTACGTTCTTCGAGGATCTCAATCATAGTTTGACCCACTGCGCCCGATGCACCTAAAACGACAACATTAAATTCTTGAGACATATTACCGCCCGACTCCTAATAATCTTATTGAACTGACAATCTACCTAGTTTATTCAGTATATGCTAGGTCTGATTTACTCTAAATTGGCTAATTGGATTGATTTTTTCTCAACTGGCTACTTAGCTTGAGTAAAACATCAACATATCATAATAAAGAGACTGATTTATTGTGAAAAACCTAATGCAGACAACATTTTTTCGCAATGATTACTTGCAGATTTTGCATCATTCGCCATTACCTTAAGCGACAACGCGCTAAATTCTCGTCTATGTGTATGTTGCTTTCGTAAAGCATCAAAACCTTCTGGTGTTGAAAAATATTGCCTAAATAAAGCATCGTCGTCGCGTAAATCAAATACTAACCGACAAAGTTTGAGTAAATCTGATTCAGATAGACCATCATTGGCACTCAGTTGATTAAACTGAAACGAAGGTAATAAATTTACTAAACTTTTATTGGCTTCAATCGCTAACACTTCGCACAGCTTTTCATACAGCATAAAAGTTCCACGCGCCTTGCCCTCGAGGCTGTAACCAGCAATATGCGGAGTAGCAAACTCAACCAAAGGAACCAACTCAGCCATAGGGTTAGGCTCCCCCTGCCACACATCTAATATAAGCTTTAAATCGCTTCTAGTTTGTTTAATGTTGATCAGAGCGCGGTTATCAATCACTTCGCCGCGACAACAATTGACTAGCCAAGTATTTGGCCTCAATTGAGCTAACCTATGCTCATCAAACATATACCATGTTTTGTGTTCACCTGTTTTGGTGATCGGCACATGTAATGAAATAACATCAGCCTTGGCAATTATCTCATCAAGACTGACAAATTCTCGAGGGTCGCCTTGAGCCTGCTTAATAGGATCGCAAAGCATTACCTTTAATCCATAAGCCTGCAGACATTTAGCTGCTGCGGTTCCCGTATTACCTGCACCAACTATGCCAATGGTTTTGCCTTTAAGTTGAGTCTGTAGCTTTTTGGCTAGTTCAAGCAAAGCGATAAAAACAAATTCCCCCACGGCTGTGGCATTACAGCCAGGGGCATTACTAAAAGGAATCCCGCGCAGTGCTAAATAATCGGTATCAATATGGTCAGTCCCAATAGTGGCACTACCTACAAATTTAAGTTTGGTCGCATCTTGTATTAAGGCTTGGTTTACCTTGGTAACAGAGCGAACTAGTAATACATCAGCATCTTTGACTTGGTTTGCGGTAAGCTTTCTTCCATTGACTAAAGTAATATCAGCAATATCGGTAAACAAAGCCTCGACATAAGGCATATTTTCATCGGCGACTATTTTCATGTTATTTCTTTATTTTTGGTAAAAAAAAGGCGCTAAAAAGCGCCTTATGTATTATTCAGTTAACTAAGCAAATGAGTCTCTTAGCGGTACCGTTAAGTTAAATACTAAATGATCTGCTGACGAGTCTTTGTTGTCGGCACAGAAGTAACCTTCACGCTCAAACTGGTAAGCTTTTTCAGCTTGAGCAGCCGCTAAACTTGGCTCTACAAGGCCATGAACAACGGTTAGTGAGTTCGGGTTTAACACTTCATCGATAGTCTCAAAAGCCGCTGGGTTTGCATCGGTAAATAATGTGTTATAGAGACGGAACTCTGCAGGTTTAGCAGAGCTAGCTTCAACCCAATGGATCACACCTTTCACTTTACGTCCATCCGCAGGATTTTTACCTAAGGTTTCATTATCATAAGTACAGTAAACGGTCGTGACATTACCGTCAGCATCTTTATCACAACGCTCAGCTTTAATTACATAGGCATTACGTAAACGCACTTCTTTGCCTAATACTAGACGTTTAAAGTGTTTATTAGCTTCTTCTTTAAAATCTTCAGCATCAATAAATAACTCGCGGCCAAAAAATAGCTCACGGGTCCCCATAGCTTCGTTGTTTGGGTGTGCTGCAGCATAGATGGTTTCTGGTGTGTTATGAGGGTAGTTTTCAATGACAACTTTGATTGGTCGCAGCACAGCCATGGCGCGAGGCGCATGTTCGTTTAACTCTTCACGAATACAGGCGGTCAACATACCGACTTCAACCAAGTTATCTTGTTTGGTGACGCCAATACGCTGACAAAACTCTCGAATCGCACCAGGCGTATAACCACGACGACGTAAGCCCGCAATAGTTGGCATTCGAGGGTCATCCCAACCCGCAACTAATTTGCGAGTCACTAAATCGTTTAGTTTACGCTTAGACATCAAGGTATATTCAAGGTTTAAGCGTGAAAACTCATATTGACGAGTACGGTTTGGCGCTTGAAAATCATCTAAATGATCTAACACCCAGTCGTATAAACGGCGGTTGTCTTGAAACTCTAATGTACAGATAGAATGAGTAATGTTCTCAATCGCATCTGAAATGCAGTGGGTAAAATCGTACATTGGATAAATGCACCATTTGTCACCCGTTTGATGATGATGGGCAAAACGAATTCGGTAAATCACAGGGTCACGCATACACATAAACGGTGAAGCCATGTCGATTTTGGCACGCAGTGCACATTCACCTTCTTTGAACTCACCTTTGCGCATTTTTTCAAATAATGCGAGGTTCTCTTCAACAGCCACATCACGATAAGGACTATTTTTCCCAGGCTCTTTCAAGGTTCCACGATATTCGCGAGTTTGCTCTGCATTTAAAAAACACACATAAGCTAACCCTTTAGTGATCAACTCAACGGCATATTGATGCAATTGATCAAAATAATTTGATGAATAACGAATATCACCAGACCATTGAAAACCTAACCAGCGCACATCAGCCTGAATAGAGTTAACATAATCGATATCTTCTTTCTCAGGATTTGTATCATCAAAGCGTAAATTACATTCACCTTGGTAATCTTTTGCAATACCAAAATTTAAGCAAATTGATTTAGCATGACCTATATGCAAATAGCCGTTAGGCTCCGGCGGAAAACGAGTATGCACGTGATCATGCTTACCGCTCTTTAGATCTTCGTCGATTATATTACGAATGAAGTTACTTGGACGTACTTCGGTGTCCACTTGACTCATGGAAATCCTCTTGGCACACATGGCAATATTGTCAAAAATCAGATAATCCTACAGATCATCCACAGTTACAACTAGTGTAAACTAAAAAGTGTTGAAAAAAACAATAAACCCAGCAATTGCTGGGTTTATAAGCAAACTTAACCAGTTTTATATTATATTAACCAGTGATGATTTTAATCCCTGGAATAATTTGCTGTGCTTTTCTACCTTGCTTTTTCAGCCACAGATAAAAAATCGCTAACGCCGCTACAAAAAAGCTGATCCAAGCAACAGACTGTATTGGATGCTGATTAATTGTTGCCAATTGATACACCACAGTCGCAGTGCCATAGGCTAGACCAAAAGTCCATAATGCAGCAAAACGAGCCCATTTAACGCCAAATTCATTCACCAGAGCGCCCATTGCAGCAACACATGGAGTGTAAAGCAGAATAAAGAGTAAATAAGAGAAAGCTGCAACTTGGCCGCTAAACCCTTTTTGAAGAGCACTGAATGTAGACTTATCAATTGCTAGCTCTTCGGCTGCTGAATCAATGTTTTCTACATTACCGATATCAATTGATAACGGATCTTCAGGGGCAATACCTAGTAGGTTTTCAGGGATAGTTGCCAATGCTTCTTTAAAGCTTTCACTTAAAGGTGCTAATTCTTCATCACCGCCATCAGCTGAGCTATATAAACTGTTAAGAGTGCCTACTACCGCCTCTTTAGCGAAGATGCCAGTAATAATACCAACCGTCGCAGGCCAGTTATCATTTTCAATCCCCATAGGACCAAATAAAGGAGTTACCTGCTGACTGGCAACACTGAGCAATGATTCTTGGCTATCTTCATGGCCAAAACTGCCATCTACGCCAATGGCGTTGACAAAGTTTAATAAGGTAACCACGATGACGATTGTTTTACCTGCCCCCATAATAAAGCTTTTGGTGCGCTTGGTGGTCCGAGCCATAACGGCTTTTAAGCGAGGCATTTCATAGCTTGGTAACTCCATGACCACTGCGCTGCTTGTGCCTGGTAATAAGGTGTTTCTTAATAATAAACCTGTTCCAATTGCCGCTAAAATACCAATGATATAAAGCAAAAATACCAAATTTTGACCCGATTCAGGGAAAAATGCCGCAGCAAATAATGCATATACTGGCAAACGAGCACCACAAGACATAAATGGCGCCATCATTCCAGTAACGATTCGCTCACGCTCGCTGCCTAGGGTTCTTGTTGCCATAATCGCGGGAACTGAACAGCCAAATCCCACAATCATCGGTACGAATGCTTTACCAGGTAAGCCAATACGACGCATTAATCCATCAACTACAAATGCAGCACGAGACATATATCCTGAAGCTTCAAGTACAGATAAAGCCAAAAATAAGGCTGCAATAACCGGAATAAAAGTAGCCACAGTTTGGATACCTTGACCAACACCACCTGCAAGAACCGTCACTAACCAATCAGGAGAACCGATTGATGTTAATAATGCAGAAGTATGATCAACAAAAATAGCCCCTGCCGTAATATCAAAGAAATCGATAAATGAACTGCCCACGTTAATGCTGAACATGAACATTAAATACATAACAAATAAAAAGACGGGGATGCCCAGTACAGGATGCAATACAAACCTATCAAGGCGCTCGGTCATACTGACATGCTCACCCACGCTAACTGCTGACTTAAAGATTATTTCAACAAAATTAAAACGTGTAGTAGCTACCATGACCTCAATGTCCTCACCACTTTGCTCAGCAATTTGGGTACATTGATTAACAACATCCTTGAGTAAGCTATTTTCACAACTACCACAACCGTTACCATTACCCAACATGGCTAAAGCACGTCCACGGCTTAATTCAGGTAAATTTTGCAGTCTAGCTTGCTCGACAAGTCGAACCACGCTTTGTTCGATATCAGGATGGTAGTTAAGACTTAGCGATTGCTCAACAATCTCACCACGAACAATTTTTAAGACTTGTGATTTAACAACATCAACATCAGTTTGCTCGCGTGAACAGACGCCAATAACTGGACAGCCTAATTGAGCAGCCATTTTATCAATATCGATATCGATGTTCAGTTTTTGAGCCGCATCAATTTTATTGAGAACAACCACCATGGGTATACCCAGTTCACGTAATTGAACCGTTAAATATAAATGGCGTTCAATATTGGTTGCATCAACCAAGTTGATGATGGCATCTACGGGTTGTTCTGCAAGATATTGTTGAGCAATTTGTTCATCTAAAGAACAATCACAGCTATTACCGGCTGGCAATAAATCATAAATACCAGGTAAATCTGTCAATGAGATCGTGTTGCTTTCAAGTTCGAAATAACCCGTTTTTTTCTCAACGGTGACACCAGACCAGTTACCAACTTGTTGGTTTGCTCCCGTCAAGGCATTGAATAATGTTGATTTGCCAGCGTTTGGATTACCAACGGTCACACAGTTAAACTGCTTACTCATGCTTTAACTACCTCGATAACATCAGCTAAATCTTTACGCATGCAAATTTTGCTGCCACGCAAGTCAAGTTCTACCCCTGAGCCCATCGGCGCTCGGCGAAGCAAACTAAAGTGAGTATTGGGAGTAATCCCCATGGAAAGCAGTTTGCGCTTCACTGTTTGTGGGAGTGATAAATGACCGATTTGACATATGGTCGCATTTTCACCCGGGTTTAACTCACTAAGCTTCATTCATGTTCGCCTTATACAACATTCAAATCCAAGTAATTCTAACTAAGATGCGTAAAATAAAACCTTACCTAGATCAAAGTTCCATCTCTTAACGCGAATAGTTTTCAATTGTATTTTCTATTGTGTGACAAACATCGAGTTAACTAAAGCAAAATTTATAAAATAAACACATCCATTGTGTTCTCGCTAGGTGAGTAAGCCATAAAGGTAATCATCAACCCAGTTATTGAACATTTTTGTATGTTTAACCAAAGTCCCCTCTTGAATAAAACCCGTTTTTAATAACACCTTTTGAGAACCGAGATTAGCACTTGAGCAAACTGCCACGTATTTATGAATTGAATATTGAAGCCTTCCCCAGTCGATAATCGCTTGCAAACTCTCGGTGGCATCCCCCTTACCTTGCATAGTTGGAGCAATAGCATAGCCGACCTCAGCTCGCTGAGATTTAGCATCCTGACAATAAAAACCTATCAAGCCGACAAATTCTTTAGTATCAGAGGTTTCTATAACTAATGTCAGCCAATCACCACTTTCGTAACGCCAGGGAATAAGTCTTTGAGCAAACTTTTGCTTAATAACAGACTCACTATCAATCGCTCTTATATATTGATTAACCGCCTCATTTTGTTGAATGGCTAAAAACGATGGCCAATCTTTCAGTTCCATATTTCTAATAATTAATCTATCTGTTTAGAGCACTATGTTCATGTCTATTCCATTACTCAATAAAAAAGGCGACTAATGCGTCGCCTTTGTTTACACAGCTGGTATTAACAAGTGTTAGCCGCGGCTAGTGACTTCTAATAGATGATAACCAAACTGTGTTTTTACTGGCCCTTGCACTTCATTCAATGGAGCACTAAAAACCACTTCGTCAAACTCTTTAACCATCATTCCTGGGCCAAAAGAGCCTAACTCACCACCTTGTGAACCAGAAGGACAAGATGAATATGCCTTAGCAACATCGGCAAAATCAGCGCCTGCCACTATTTGTTGCTTTAATTCATTACACTGCTCTTCGCTGCTCACCAATAAGTGTCTTGCGGTTGCTTGTACCATTTTTGCTCCTAAAATTAGTTCTGATTTATTCGAATAATATCGCTACATTCGACTAGTACCTTAGCATAAACCAAAACAATTACATTCTTTAATTAGATAAATTGTTGGCACTTATTGAGCTAATTGTAGTTTTACCCAGTTGTCCACTTTATGCTGCATAACTGCCATAGGTAATGAGCCGGTTGTTAAAATTTGATCGTGGAAACCTTTAATATCAAATTTATTACCTAGTTGCTTTTCTGCATCCGCACGTAATTTTAGTATCGTTAATTGACCAACTTTGTAAGATAGTGCTTGTCCTGGAATTGCCATGTAACGCTCAACTTCTGCAACAATGTCCGATTCAGCCATAGGCGAGTTGTCTTTCATATATTGTATTGCCTGTTCACGACTCCAGCCTTTGGCATGCAATCCTGTATCAACCACAAGACGCATCGCACGTAGCATTTCATCTGACAACTTGCCAAAATATTGGTATGGATCTGAAAATAGCCCCATCTCAATGCCTAAGTATTCAGCATACAAAGCCCAACCTTCTTCAAATGCAGTATATCCTTTAAAACGTTGAAACTCAGGTACCCCCGTTAGTTCTTGTTTTATTGCAATTTGAAAATGATGACCAGGTGCGGCTTCATGAAGAGAAAGTGTCGTCATCCCCCACTTCGGCTGCGCTTTTAAATTATAGGTATTGATATAAAACACGCCAGGACGAGAACCATCAACAGCAGGAGATTCATATGACGCCCCGCGGCTGATTTCTCACGGAAACTTTCAACTGGCTTCACCACATAATCCGCTTTGGGCATAACATTGAAGTAGTCAGGTAAAACTTGATTAATTGAATCTTTTAAAGCCATATAGCCATCAATTAAATCTTGTCTGTCGCTAAAGAAGTATTCAGGCTCAGATGATAATGAAGCAAAAAAAGCGCTCAAATCACCTTCAAATTTAACTTGCTCACGTACTTTATCCATTTCAACAAGAATGCGCTTAACTTCAGATAATCCTATTTGATGTATTTCATCAACGGGCATGGTGGTTGTTGTGTGACTATTGGCTAGATGTTGATACCATGCTTTACCATTAGGTAACCCCCACCAACCATCGGATGCTCGAGCATTTGGCAAATAAGTGTGTTGGACATAATCTCGAAGTCCGATTAAAGATGGAACTAACTTGTCAGCAATGAATTCACTGTACTGAGCTGTTAATTGCGCTTTTTGTTCTTCAGTGAAAGATTCGGGCATTAAATTAATCGGTGAATAAAACAAACTATCTTCAGGTTTATTGACCGCTTGAGCGGATAATTGAGGGATTATTCTATCAACCAGCACTTTAGGTAAAACTACTTTACTCTTTATCCCCTCATCCATTCGTTGCTTAGCTAAATCAATCCACTTGATAAAACCATCTAAACGAGATAACCAATTTTGATAATCTGCAACAGTATTGAAAGGCTGAGCACTTTCTCCTGTCCCCAATTGAACCATAGTGAAAACGGTACTATAAAACTGGTTTATTGGTAAAAAATGTTCTGGGAAAGTTTCTGCCATTAAAGCCATGTCACGATCATATATAAACATGTCATAACTAAGTTTTAAATCTTCAGGTAAAGCGTCAGAATCAATTTTTTTGGCTAATGAGAAGTACTTGGCGTTAAGATCATGGCGAGCCTTTAGGTATTCTTCCGAAAGGGCTCCACCAAACTCAGCGTTATAATCGTTTACACCAACAAAAGTGGCATAAATAGGCTCTAATTGTAATTGTTCTTTAAAAAACTGATCTACCATCTCCATATACTGTTGTTCTGTATTAGTATCTTGCAAGCTTACTTGGCTCTGCTTTATCGAACTAGTTTTATTGCTATTGGTTAGTTCTGTGGTATCGCTACACCCCTGTGTCCCTAGTAATAGCGAAACACTCAGTGCCAGAAGTGTTTTTGTCATTTTTATTATTCCTTTTATACACGTATCTAAAATCGTATCTATAATTAACAAAGAATATTCAATGGAGTTTTCAATGATCTATTCTTTTCGCAATTCAAGCTTTAGAGATCCTGAAACAGGCGTCTATAACCAAATATACTTTATGGAAGTATTTAATCGTGAATGGCACCGCCATCTTCGAGAAAAACAAACTTTGGCCTTATTGTATCTGTGCCCGCACATACATGAAACGGTTAAACAACCACATTTACTCGAATTATTCACAAATCAAGTTCAACAAGCATTATTAAGAGCCACAGATCTAATTGCTAGGATAGATACTAACCATTTTGCGGTTGGACTGTTTAACATAGATGAGCAAGGCACCCATGTGGTATTAAACAGAATTGATGAACAAATAAAGCAGTTTTTGGAAAAGTTTGGCAAAGAGCATCACTTCACCTTAAGTTATAAACTCGCAGGAGTGCTTTGTATTCCTACAAACGAACAAACAATTGAAAAGTTGTTTGTCAACGTTGAAGCGCTTTCCAATGAGCTAGAACGCGATCATACAAAACACCAAGCTCTTATAAATATGCGATAAATAATATCGATAAAAAGAACTAAAAAAAAAAGCCCCGCATGGGGCTTTTTTGAAGGTGCTTTATTACAATGCTACGTTGTGAATACGCGCTTTTTCTTTAATATAAGAAATATAGCTGTTTGCACTTTTAGCCGTCTTCTTATCTTTCGATGCTTGTAGCGCACGATTATAAGCAGACTTATATTGTTTCAAGCTTAAATGAGCTAAGGCTAACTCGAATTGCGCTTCGCCTGGGTTTTCAATACCCACATCTAACGCTTTTTCAAGTACTGGAATAGCTTCTTTATACTTTTGATCAAGAGACAAAATACGCCCTTGCTTCAGATATAATTCGCCATCATTACCAGCAACAGCTGCTTTTCCATAATAGCTAGCCGCTTCTTTTAACTCTTTAGCGTTATGATAGAAACCGGCAAGAATATTTAATGTCTTCTCTGTTTCTGGGATTAACCCTGATTTCATATGCTTTTCATAGATTTTAGCAGCTTTATAAGGTGAACCTTTTTGCGCTAAAAGTTGTGATAAGCGAGTGATGTTGCCATCAGTCTCTAGGAAACCATTCATGTAAGCTAAATTGTATGTAGCCAAAGAGCGATCGTAGTCTTCTGTCATCAAGTAAAACTGTGCTAACTGAACCCAAAGACGTTTATCATCCTGAAATAAAGGCACCATGGTTTCTAAAACCTTTACAGCATCCTTATATTTCTTTTGGTTGAAATACGCAGTCAGTTTCATTTGATATAAGCCCTTATCAGGCTCAGTAGCTAACGCAAGACCTTTATCTGCAACTTGAAGAACTTTATCCCACTCTTTAAGTTCACTGTGCGCAATACCAATACGTCGATACATCTGAGAATCAGACTTACAGGTAAACTCCATCCATTTGTAATAGTATGGAATCGCTTCTTTAAACTTCTTCTCTTGAAGTAATAAATCAGCATATAAGCGCATAGTAGCAGCGTGATCAGTCCCACCTAAAATATCAGCATCTACTGCTGTTTTTAGGTACTTGATCGCCGTCTGCATTTGACCTTTCTCTGCATAGAAATTACCTAGCATACGACCGACATAAGCTTTGTCAAAGTCATTGCTAGCGTTGGTTTCTAACAGGGTAGAGATCGCTTCATCAATATTGTTTTCGGTGTAAGCTTCAAATGATTTTTGTACTTTTTTAGCCACACTTTGCCCGACTGCACGAGACTGACGCTTGTCAATCTCACACTTCTCAGCCGCTACAGCATTTGCTGTAAACAAAGTACTACCACAAACAGAAAGTAGTAGTGCTGTTGCAATACTGGAAACTTTGCGCATTACTTACCTCCGTTATCTAAAGTAAAATCAAGTTGTACTGTCATGCCAGGCTGTTTTAGTGGCTTGCCATCAACAATCTTTGGCTTATATTTCCACTTCTTCAATGCACGAATCGCTTCGCGATCGAATAAGCGCTTAGGTTCTGCTTGGATTACAGTAACGTCTTCTACACCACCTAGCTCATTAATTGTAAATGAAAGTTGAACCCAACCTTCTTTACCATCACGTGCTGCTGCTATCGGATATTGAGGTTCAATACGCACGATAGGGGTAGCATCACCATCACGTGTCATCATATTACCTAGCTTAAAGCCAGTTGATGCTGAGCCCGCTTCAACTCCACCCATATTGAAAGACATATTGGTGTCAATGTTGCTAGACGATTCCGGAGGTGTTGTATCCGGTTTCGGCGGCTGCTCAGGTGGCGGTGGTGGCTTAGGAGTCACCCTTGGTTTCTTCTGTGCCTTCGAATCCTGCTTATCCATTGTAATTTCAATAACAGGAGTCTCAGTTGATTCGTCGTTACGCTTTGCGCCGCCGCCAACTAAGAATGCCATGAAGGCGAACAGACCAAAAGTCACTGCGGCACCAATGATGATTGATACGAGTGCTCTTAGCATATTACTCATTCCCCGCAGATACTGAAATTTTGTCGATACCTGCAGCTTTTACGTTATCAAGCACTTTAACTACTAAGCCATGCTGAGTGTCTTTATCTGCTTGAATCAATACAGCTGCTTCAGGTGCTTCTGCTAGCATACGTTCAACGTTAGCAGTTACACGCTCAATATCAACCTGACGGTTTTCCATCATGATCACACCAGTTTTGCTGATGCCGATGAAAATATTTGCCGACGGTTTAGACGTAGCCTGTGAAGCTTTAGGCTTGTTATAGTCTAAGCCTGACGGCTTAACAAACGATGTTGTTACAATGAAGAAGATCAGCATGATAAATACGATGTCTAGCATCGGAGTCATATCAATTTGCGCTTCCTCGTCTATACTGGAATGCTTCTTACGTGCCATGTTCAATCTCTCTCTAGTGGTGAGGCATGCTGTCTTTTAGCGTTTCTAATCTGATTCTCATTTGCGAATCTAAACGAGTGCTGAAAAATACACCCGATAAAGCCGCGACCATACCTGCCATTGTTGGCATTGTAGCCATTGAGATACCAGCTGCCATTAAACGAGCATTACTCGTCCCCTGAACTGCCATCACATCGAATACTGAAATCATACCGGTTACGGTACCTAATAAACCAATCATCGGACAAATGGCTACTAGTGTTTTGATAATCAGCATACGTGCATTCAAATCTTGCTTCGCTTGGGACACCCAAGCTTCACGGATGCGGTGCGCATGCCAAGAGTGTGTTTCATCTCTTGCTTCCCATGCAGCGATAACAGCTTGATGTTGTTTTGGTGATATCCAATTTAGATACCAGTAACGTTCAAGCATTAACACCCACATTAGGAAAAGCACAGCTGCTACCAACCAGAGGACGTCACCTCCGGAGGCCATGAAGCCCCTGACGGAATCCCATATGTCCATCAGGAATAGCATCATTAGTCAGCCCTCTTCTCAGCATGTTCTGCAATGATACCCGCACTTTGTTCTTCAAGAACTTGAACAATTGACTTACTACGAGCTACAACTACAGCATGTAATAACATTAATGGTAGTGCTGCAATCAAACCTTGAACAGTCGTTACAAGCGCCATAGAAATACCACCAGCCATCAATTTAGGGTCACCAGTACCGAATAATTGAATAGATTGGAAGGTTGCAATCATACCAGTTACAGTACCTAAAAGACCCATCATAGGTGCAATAGCAGCAAGTACTTTAATGATAGAAATACGCGCTTCTAAAGCAGGTGTTTCTTTTAAAATAGCTTCATCAAGTTTCAACTCTAACGTTTCAACATCAACATCTTTGTTGTCTTGATAAACTTTTAAGATACGACCTAAAGGATTGTTACCTGGGTTATCAATATTCTTACGTTGGCTATTAACTTTGCCACCAACAATAGTCAAAGTCACTAAACGCTCAAGGGCAATTAACGCACCTAAAGCTAATAATGCAATAATGATATAACCAATAGTACCACCAGCTTCTACACGATCTTGAATGCTAGCTTTATTGGTGAAGATATTTAGTAATACCCCACGAGCTGGGTCAATATAGAATGGTGATGTACCTGAAGTAGTCGCTTCCCATTTAGAAACTGCAGAAACTTGATAGCCTTCAGGTTGTTGAGAAAGTTCTTGAATCAGACCTAATTCTGGCTTGTAGACAACATATTGACCATCAGCTGTTAAGTTGAATGGTCCAACACGGTGAATTGTAGTGTTGATCACATTACCATCAATAGCGGTTACCGCGCCATCAAACTTAACCACTTTACCAGACTCAACCATTTCAAATAATTGAGCTTCCCAGAATTGTTCTAGTTCTTCAATTTTTGGTAATGATTTACGAGCGCCTAAATCAGCGATGAAAACATCACGACCAGGGTATTGCGCAGAAATGTTAGATGCTGCAAGTTTACCCGCGAAATCGCCAGCTTCACCTTTAACAACACCAAACATCTCACCCAAGTCACCTTGAGCTGTTTTTAAGTCTTCTTCTAACTGAGCAATTTTACGCTCGTTATCTAAAAACGCTTGATTAAGATCTTTACCGCGTTGTCTTTCAGCTGCTAAAGCGTCTTTTTCACGCTTTAATAAAGCCGCTTTATCACCACGCTCGTTTTGAAACTCTTTTTCACGTTTTGCATTGGTTTTGCTGTCGTTAGCACGTTCAACTTTAACTTGTTGCAATAATTGGTCGATAGTTTTTGGTGCATCAGCAGCAGAAACCATACCAGCAGTTAAAGAGAAACTTGCAGCTAATACAGCTGTAGTAATTAACTTCTTCATTATTGAGCAGTCTCCGCAGCAGGAATTGGTAATGCGAATAGATCTAGAGCACCTTGCTTACGAGCAATACGGATACCCTTGGTGATGTCACGTAAATAGCTGTCTTCTAACTTGTTCCAAGTTTTAGAATCAGCGTCATACATCCACGCAGTTTTTTGATCTAAGCTTTGTGCATATAGAGCAACACGGCCTAATTGGAAGAAGTCAACTAACACTTCTTTACCATCAATAGCCAGTTTACCGGTGTTAACTGCAACGAAGTTACCGTACTCACGCTCAATGCTGTATGCATCAAGAATCAAACGGTATTTTTCAGCTAAAGTTACTTCAGCTGTATTTAAAAGAGTTTTCAAGTTTGCAACACGTTCAGTACGAACTTCAGTGTTAAATGGTAGATCAAGTTGAACAAACTGTTCTAACGCATCAACCATTTTAAACATTAAAGGCACAACGCCCTGACGTAAACGGTCAACACCGTTGATGTCAGTTTGGATAGCATCCATTGTTTTTTGTTGATCTGCTACCAAACCTGCTACGTAGTCATTGTACGACTTTAAAGATTCGCGCTCATCGGCAACGCTACCGTACTCAAACAACATGTCTTGAGCTTGGTCAAAATATTTGTCAATTTTCTGTTGTGACGCTGCAGCATCAGCATGAATTTTGCTGTCCGCCTTTTGCACGTCGGCAAGAGGACCTGCAACTACGAAGTTGCTGCTAGCTAGAGCTAGAGCGCCAACAAGTGCAGTAGCGATTTTTGTTCTATTGCTTACCTTGGACATAGTTCCCAACCAATTTGAAGTGAATTAAAAAAGTGTAAACGTTAAATTTGTAACCGATTGATAAGAATGTAACAAAACAGTTAACAAAGCTAAGTCTATCTTTCTCTTGTGATTGTTAGTTTTTCTTCCCTTTTCCATGCCTGTTAGGGCATAGACCCGTTGGCATCATTTCACAAAATGTTGACCTGTGTCAACATTTGGGAACATCTAAAAGTTGCGAAAAGTGAGGTTTGTACAATGGATTTAACTGAAAGACTATTTTATGCACGTTTTAGTTTTTCCTGGAACACTTTGACTTAAAGAAACATTGTCTGCATATCAATTTTTTTACAATGGATAAATAATGGTTCTTAAATTAATGTTTGTGTAAAGTTGAGTCAGTCGATAATGTTTTTGTAAGAAGATCTGATTACGACAAAGGCAATTAGTTACTTTCTATTGTTATTTTCTTATGCGCAGCGAGGTGGATTAATACTAAGGATATAGAAGTAACGAATCATTTTGCTAATCAATGACACAAAGTTGTTCGTTACTTTGGTAATGGCAAATTGAGTATTGTTTAAAAGCACGAAGAGCGGGCAGAGGAAAGACTATTGTCAAATTTATCAAAACATATTGCAAAGAATTGGTCTTAATTACGCAAACTATCGTTAAACATGCTGAGCTAACAAACATCTAAGGGAAGTATCTCGATGAAACAAAAACATGCTTCGATTAAACCAAAGTGCTTAGAAGAATTTTTAAGTTTAGGCTTTGCTGGGCTGTGTAATTTTATCGATCATGCAGTTATCCTGACGGCTAACCCATGTAAAAAGTCATAAGCTCACAATCTTCAGGCTAGGCTTGCCTAATTTAATAAATTAAATCAGTTTATAGAGTTTATCTGAACTTTATGTAAAAAAGCACCGAACTTAAAGTACGGTGCTTTTTCATTGTTATGAACAATATAAAAGTAATTTATAAAATTTCACAGTTACAAATTTAAAACCCTATAAATTTTAATATTAGAACTTCAAGCCTGCACTTATGAATAAAAAACGTCCTAAAGAATCATAGAAGCCAGAAACAGTGTTAGCATTACTTGCTAAAGTATTTCCAACCATAGGAGGCTCTTTATCAAAGATATTATTAACACCAGCGGTTAATGTTAAGTAATCAGTTACTGCATAGTTACCTGATAAGTCGATATAATTGAAAGAGTCAATTCCACCTTTTTCAATCAATGTAGTATCAGCTGTACCATCATAATCTACACTATCAAAATAACGCCATTTCATAGAAACACTGTAATCATCAGCACTATATGTCGCAGTTAAATTGTGGCGCCATTTTGGCGATGCAAAACATGATGTACTGACAATACCAGAACAATCATATGATAGAGAATCATCTCCTAAAATTGGTTCAACTTCTTTCTTAATGCTATAAAAACCATTTAAATCAAAATTAAGAGTTCCGGAACCTAACTCTAAACTATAACTTGCTGTAGCATCAACACCTTCCCACTTACGACCACCGATATTAGAACCTAGATTCGAAACATAACCTTCCTGGCCTAACCATAGGCTTCCAGAAGAGCTACGTTCAACACTATCACAGAATAACGAATCGCCAGTAGTAGCACAGTTTGTAAGTATTCTTTCTGCACCAATTGTTCCAATTACTTCTTCCATTTCAATATTAAAGTAATCAACTGAGAAGTTAAAGTTATCAAATGGATTAGCAACAAGACCAACAGTAAATGTATCAGCCTCTTCAGGCTTCAATTCAGGGTTACCACCAGAGAACTGGTTATATTGTCCTGCTGGTGATTTAGTTATGTTACCAAACTGGGCAGCTGTCACTCCAGTATTCGCACACATTTCTTGTGTATAACCAGCTTCAGCAATCTCCGCTGCAGTTCCAGCACATGGATCATCTCCACTCCATAAGCCGATACTTTGTGAAGAGAAAAGCTCGCCGATATTAGGTGCACGCATTGCTTTTGCATAGCTGAAACGGAATTTATATGAATCAGCTAAGGTATAATCGGTTCCGACAGAATAAGTATAATCTGTGCCTGAAGTTGAATAATCAGAAGCTCGTGCTGCTAAGTTAATATTCCACTCGTCAAATACTGGAATTGCAATCTCAGCAAATGCTTCATTAACAATAATTTCACCATATAAGCTTGGGCTAGGTCCACCTTGGCCAAGTAATTGACCCTCTTCATACACAGTATCTGAAACTCTTTCGTAGGTTTGCTCACGACGTTCCAAACCAAAAACGGCACCAATGTTTGACGATGCTGTTGGTAAAGCAAGATCAAATTCACCAGATACGTAACCGTTATATATAACTTGTGTAACTAAACCTGTTTGAGTACCGACACCTGCTAGCTGTGCAGCTTGTTCAGGAGTAACTCCACCTAATTCGAAAACGTTATATAGTAAACAACCATCCTCAACATTACATTCTGTTCCAACAGCGCCGACTCGAGGAGGAATTTTAGGGGCAAGTAAGTCATTTTTATACACTGAACTAGATGTAGTTGCTGAATATGCAAAGCTTACATCATAAGCCCATGAATCATTTAGATCACCTTCCATACCAGTGAGAATACGGTAAGAGGTGTGTTCTAGATTGTCTGCTCGAGCACCACCTTCAACATTACGCTTACCGATATAAGCAACGAATTGATCATCAGGAGTTTGTCCGAAAAAATCTTGTAACTGTTGCTTTTGCAGATCACTTAAAAGCGGGTTATTGTAATCTAATAAAATTTCTTGGTTAAAGAATGTACCAGACTCAGCAATTTGACCTGCTGTTCTGTTGTGCATGAATGACAATTCCATATATGGACGGAAATGTTCATTGATTTCATAATTAATGAATGCACCAGTGGTAAAACGTTCATTTGGACGCATAAAGTGATTAACAGGTGCATAGTTATAACGATAACCATCATCTTCCATAAACCCTTCACCATTTGGGTTTAAATAGCCCCAATATTCTTTTGAATAATCAACTTCACCATTTACAACAGGGAACATGTCAAAGTGAGGATTCGGTGTAGTAGCTGAGCCACCACAAGTATTACCAGCACCATTTAGTGCGCAAGAAGCATAATCACGTGAACCTTGCAGTAATTCGTCGTTACGACGCCAAACAGCGTAAGCGACAGCATGGCCTTTGCCACCATCAAAATCACTACCCATGGTAATATCCATGGTATAAGTTTTCCCATCCACACCGGTACCGCCAGTTTCATAATCGAAACCTTTGTTATCCATTAAACCTTGAATGTATTTGTTATCATTATTGTGTTGATAACCCGAAGCTCCTGCATTAAATGCAAAACCATCAAAGTCATCGTTCATCACAAAGTTAACAACACCAGCAACAGCATCGGCACCATAAACCGCACCTGCACCACCGGTGAGGACTTCAACTCGCTTAATAAGAGATGCTGGAATTTGATTGATATCTGCTACTTGGGAAGTAATACTACCAGCTTGCATACGTCGACCATTAATTAAAACAAGTGTTCTGTTTGAACCCAATCCACGTAAATCTACTGTCGCAGTACCTGTTGCTCCGTTAGCTAAAAAAGCAGTTTCAGCAGCTTCAATTTGAGGTAATTGATTTAATACATCTTCTACACGATCGTAACCAGATGCTTTAATTTCTGTTGCATCCATAACAGTAACCGGGCTTGAAGTTTCTAAATCTGTACGCTTAATACGCGAACCCGTTACTTCAATACGCTCTACTTTTGCGCCATCTTCTTCAGCAGCGAATGCTACTGGAGCACTGAATGCAGCCGCAGCTGCACCGCTGATTAGTGCTAAACGCACTGAATTAGCTAATACGTTCTTATGCATTGTCTATCTCCCTGGACATATTTGTCTTTCTTATAATTCCAATCATCTTTAGTGAAGATTGGTTAAATTCGCACTGTAACAATTTAGTTGCAAAGCGACTTTTGCACCGCAATAAAATCACATTTGAAACAAGTAATCAACAATTGATACACCGTAAGCGCAAAAGTTAATCAAAACAAACGCCAATTAATGTTCAATTTTTTGAACGTCAACGATACCGATAGAGAAAAAACATAATAAAAACAGACCCTTAACTCAAAATTAAGCAACGGGAAGCGAAAGGTTAAATTTAACAAAAAAATAACAGCTTGCAAGTCTAAATGTATCAAAGGGAGGCATTAGGGAATAAAAAATAAAATAAAACACAAGCATAAAAAAACCTAGCCGAAGCTAGGTTTTTCATATAAATCAAAGCTAAATTAGCTTATAGCACGTAACGAACACCAAAACCGATACCATCATTATCAGATAACTTCATTTGGTCTTCTAAACTGCCACGGAAGTCACTGCTATCAAAACGTCCTTCGAAGTAAATTGTCGTGTTTGCATCCCAAATGTAATGCACACCAGCAACGGTGAATTGACGCTTAAACTTGTCACCTTCGTAGTCGGTAGAATATTGGTCGCCTGCATCTAAGATATTGTAAGAAAGAAAAGCACGAATATTGTTATCAAAACGGTATGAAAGCAAAGTTTCAACACCATATGCCTCAGCCATTAAACGACCTGCATTGTCAACATCGTGGTTTTCTTGCTTGCTGTAGTTAGCTGCAAAATAGATACCTTCTGCATCCCAGTTACCATAAGTCACACCTAGACCATAAATCTTATCAGTCGCATCAATGCTCGGACCTGAGCATTTATCACTAGCACCGATTTCGCAGATCACACCATCAAATTTACCCGTGTTATAACCCGCTGTGATCACAAACTTGTCAGTAGCTTGGTAGGTAAGTGCGACACCGTATGTGTTGTCATATTCAACCTCGGCAATGGCATCACCTGATAACGGCGCAATATCTTCCCCGTTCTCTCCGATTGAACCATCATCGAACACTTCAAACTTGTCATGCTTTAGTTGGGCTTGAACAACAAAACTGAAGTCACCAAATGCATTACGGTATTGGACAGTTTTATCGCCACGTCCAGTTCCATTTACTGAGCCGTCACCTTTATTGTAGGTATAAGTACCTGACGCATCACCGTCCCACACAAAACCATAGTTAGTGTTATAAACAACGTCGTACCAAGCGCCCCATTGCTTACCAATGGTAAAAGTACCGTAGGTATCATGACCAATACCGACATAACCTAAACGGTTAGCTAAAAAGTCACCATTTGCATATGATAATTGGTCATTGTTGTATTGAATTTTGCTATCACCAAATGGGTTTACTCCCCATTCAAATTTTGCAAATGTATTCCAGCCATCACCCATTTGGCGATCAAAACCGAAATTAATGCGAGATGCTCCATTTACTACTTCAGTTTCACCTTGACCGCTAAATATGCGTGCATCAATAAAACCACCGATCTCAACTGAGTTCTTTTCATCTTTATAGATTTCAATTGCAGATGCTGCTGGAACAAACATGACTGCCGCTAATGCCGAAGCAACTAAAGTTTTTTTCATCTCTATTTCATTTCCTTTTAAAAAGCACTTTAAAGCACTATTTATATGTTCTTGTTAATTGACAAGAAGGCTAGCATGAAAAAAATCATCGCCTCAAAGTGAAATAGTGAGAAACAGGAATAAAAAACTAAAGCAATACATTACACAAGATAAAAAACCATAAAGAAGATAAATAGCATTAACAAAACACCAAAAATGGACGCAAACTTAACACTAAAGCAACAGCATTTGTCCGTTAGAAAAATCAGCAAAACTTTGACCTAATAATGACAGTAAAGGTTCAGCAACGGGCTGAATTTGTTTTTCAATATAATAATCATAATCCATACACCATGCCTTATCGCAAACAGGCTGAACCCCGTTTGTTGTCATTAAGTATTCAATTAAGGTTCCGCGAGTTAACCATTTATTGTCTTGCTGATATTGGGCCATTAAAGATGCTGCCTTAACATGAGGGGCAGATTTGGCAGTGTAATCCTCTACGTTTCGTTTTAAACGTTTTTTAAAAATCAGCTCGTCATCAAATGCCCCCTGCTTCAACAGCAAAATTTGAGACTGCAGATAATCCACAATATCTTGCTGATTGAAAAATCGTTGATAAAGCTGATATTGAATTCGCTTTGAAAGTCCTGACCAATCACTTCTTACCTGTTCCATGCCCTTAAATACAATTTCAGGTTTGGATTGCTTATGAAGTTTTAATCCGACGTAGCGCTTTTTACTGCCTTGTTCACTGCCTCTTAGCGTCGGCATGATAAACTGCTGATAATGACTTTCAAACTCAAGCTCGAGATAACTAGTCAACTTGAAGTGCTGCTCACACCATTGATGCCATTTAGTGGTTATCATGCTTGCTAAAGACTGACCTATATCATGTGGCGCTTGTGTGGGGGTATCACCCAACCATACAAATGTAGAATCTGTGTCACCGTAAATCACTCGGTATCCACAGTCTTCAATCCAGGTTTTAGTCAACTTCATAATTTGATGACCGCGCATGGTTATTGAGCTGGCAAGCTTAGCATCATGAAACACACAGCCTCTGGAACCTAGAACGCCGTATAGTGAATTCATAATAATCTTAATGGCTTGCGATAACGGGGCGTTGCGGTCTCGCTTAGCTTGTTCACGCTGCTCAGCTAAACTGGCGATCAATTTAGGTAAGATTGGATTGTCGCGGCTAAAGTTGGCTCCTAAAAATCCAGCCACGCAGGTTTCAGACACTTGCTGACTATCAACGCTCTCGCCATTTTTTAGCCCTTCGACCAAACCTTTAGGGTCAATCAGAAAAGTGCGAATAATCGAGGGATACAAACTTTTAAAATCCAATACCAAGACATTTTTATAATATCCCGGAATAGAATCCATGACATAACCACCAGGGCTTTCTAAGCCTTGGCTGGTAGGCATTTTGGGGGCAACATAACCACTACGATGCAAATGAGGCAAATATAAATGATAAAAGGCAGCAATAGAGGCACCCACACGACCAAACTCTAATCCAGTTAGCTTTGCCCTTTCAATCGCAAAATCTAATAACTGAGTTTGCTCGAAAATGTCCCACACTAAACGACAATCCGTTAAGTTATAGTGGGCTAACGCCGATTTATCATGGGTAAATAGATAGCTAATTTCAGCCCCACGATTTTCAACATGATCAATCGCTTTACCTTCATTTAAAAGTTGTTGTGATACAAACTCTAATGAAAAACTGTCAAATTGATAAAAAGCGGCTTTAAGCCAATCAATACCATCTAATACTACCCGCCCAGGTAAATTAAGGGTTTCTGGACGAAATTTATCTTCCACTTTCCAGGTAAGTAGTGTGCCACCACGGCCTATGGTTAACGGTATATTATGATGCTGACAGCGTTTGTATAATAAGGCTATATCAAACACTACCACCGCCCAGCCAATAATCACATCTGGGTCAAAATCTGCAAACCACGCAATTAGATGATGAAGTAAATCCACTTCATCCTTAACCCATTCAATATAGGGTGCGGGGCTTTCGGCAGGCGCTTGGCCGACCATCAAGACTTTTTGATAATCCTGACCATATAAGCCAACAGAATAGAGCTCACCTTGCATGCTGCATTCAAAATCAAATGAAATCACCTTTAAGTTAACTCTTGCAGCTTGCTGGCTGTCTGACTCAGACAATACTTTGTGCTGCCTTGCTCGCTGACAAACTAATTTAGGCAATGACGGATTAGATGTATCAAGCACCCCTTCACACTCAATATCAAATGCGATGAATCGCTCAATTAAATATCGCTGCTCAGGCCGAATATCGGTTTCGTATAAAGGTATCCCCATATCATTGGCAATACGCTGAATTTGCTTAAGCGCCGAACTATTTTTGAGATAAATGCCACTAACGCTATCATGATTAAAAGTGGCAATATCAAGGTTAACAATGCGGCCTTGTGCTAAATGAGATAATAATTTTTCACTGTCTACTTGACGACAAAAACATAATATCTCACTGTTAGCTAATTCAACTAACACCGGCCCGTGCTGAGTTTTTAGGTAATATTGCAACGTTAACTGTCCATGCCAGTAATTTGCATGTCGAGTTAATACTTGGCCTGTGATGCGCGTCAGGCGATGATTTGATAATGAGGTCTCTGGATTCAATTTTATTATCTGTTTTAAGCACACTGATTCACTGTTATTATGTACAGCATAAATCAGACACGGCAGAATAAATACCCATCATGTTAACCGATAAGGTAAAAACTCAAATTCGTACCATTTATAAAGACATTGCAACCGCAATGCCTCAGTTTCGCTCTCGTCGCGAGCAAAACTATATGGTAGCTGAAATTTCTAAAACCTTAGCCGGCGAATATGACAAACAGCGCCCTATCATAGTGGTCGAAGCTGGTACTGGCATTGGTAAGTCACTTTCTTATATATTAGGGGCCATTCCTTTAGCTATCGCTAGTAAAAAGAAAGTCTGCATTGCCACCGCAACAGTGGCCTTGCAAGAGCAGCTGCTGCATAAAGACTTACCATTTTTTTTACAACACTCAGGATTAGATTTTAAATTTGGCTTGGTAAAAGGCCGTCAGCGTTATGTATGTTTGGCCAAGCTTGAAGGCATGATTGGCAGTCAAGACAGTTCGCAAATGGCCATGTGGCAAACTAAACCAGACCAAAGCCAAATTGATCAATTACAAAAGTTGCATACAGACTTTCACCAAAAAAAATGGAATGGCGAATTAGATAGCTTAAAAGATCCCATCCCGGATTTTTTATGGCAACAGATATGTTGTGATAAACACAGCTGCCACCGTCAAGTATCGGCTCATCACCACTGTCCATTTCATAAGGCGCGTGAAGATGTCGACACCTGGGATGTGTTAATTGCCAACCACAGCTTATTATTTGCAGATTTAGAATTAGGTGGTGGCATTATTCTGCCACAACCTGAAGACATGTTCTATGTCATAGATGAGGCACACCATTTACCCATAGTTGCAAGGGACTTTTCCAGTGGCCAGGCAACATTACGCGGTGCATGCGATTGGTTAGAAAAAGCCAGCAAAACCTGTAGTAAGCTGCAAAACCAACTTAAAACAACCCATATTATTGCGCCTGTGCAGGCCATGCTAGATCACATTACTGACACCATCAGTTTACTAAATCAAGTTGCACACTCATGTGACACCCAACCTCAGTTTTTTGCCAACCCGGAAGGACGCTGGCGTTTTGAGCATGGGCAACTTCCGCAAGCACTAATTATTCAAGCTGAAAACTTAGCCACAGCCACAGGTAGCGGATTAAAGCAATTTAACAAAATAGTCTCGGTATTAACTGAAGCCATTAAAGATGGCGAAGTGCCTAAGCATCAATCTGAAGCATTATTGTCAGAAACCGGTTTTATTTTACAGCGCTTGGAAAACTTACATAAACTGTGGAAAATGATCGCCAAAGAAGACAGTAAGAAAGGCGCGCCAACCGCTAGGTGGATTGAGTCCATAACCGGCAAACAGCAAGACTATTTAGTCTGTGCATCACCCATAGAAGTTGGCTTTATGCTTGAGTCAATGCTATGGCAAAAAGCCGCCGGTGTTGTGTTATGTAGCGCCACATTACGGGCGTTAAATAACTTTAACCATTTTGCTCATCAAGTTGGTTTATCAATAAATGATGGTACCCGTTTTTTAGCTTTACAATCACCGTTTGATTACCAAAATAACGCGACATTATTTATCCCACAAATGGATAATGAGCCCACAGATGAAAATTACACTGATGAACTAGCCTCCCAAATTGTTGCGTTAATTGATGGAGAAATGGCATCTTTGGTTTTATTTGCTTCTTATTGGCAAATGGAAAAAGTCGCAGATTTGGTTGAAGGAAAAATCCCAAAATCACAATTATTTGTTCAAGGCACTATGCCCAGACAACAAATTTTACAGCAGCATAAAAAGCGCTGTGATGATGGCGAACCCAGCATTATCTTTGGAACAGGCAGTTTTTCTGAAGGATTAGATTTACCCGGTGATTATCTGACTAACTTAATTATCACTAAACTGCCCTTTGCTGTACCAACGTCGCCAGTAGAACAAGCCCATGCCGAATATGTCAAAGTTAAAGGCGGCAATCCCTTCTTACAATTAACAATTCCAGATGCTTCACGTAAGTTAGTGCAAAGTTGTGGTAGATTACTGCGAAAAGAACAAGACTATGGTCGCGTCACCATATTAGATCGTCGCTTAGTAACTAAGCGCTATGGCAAATCTCTCATTGACGCATTGCCACCTTTTAGACGAGTGATTGAGTAGGTATCTTTTGGAATTATTGTTAGACCCAAACCAGCTAGCCCTATTAGCCTTAGTTGGTATTATTGCAGGTTTTATTGATGCCATTGTAGGCGGTGGTGGATTGCTATCTATCCCCGCGTTGTTAGCTATTGGTATTCCGCCACATTTAGCGCTGGGGACAAACAAACTCGCCGCTTGTTTCGGCTCAATAACCTCCAGCTACACGTATTATAAACAGCAATTATTCACACCTAAATTTTGGCAAACTTGCGCAACGGCAACATTCATTGGCGCAATCCTTGGTAGTGGTTTAGTATTTTTAATTAATGCAGATTGGCTTGAAAAGCTATTACCCTTATTAATTATTAGCATCGCCATTTACACCTTATTTAGCCCTAAAGCGATGGGTAATAAAGCAACTAAAGCGCCATGCAATAAACCATCTAACACCAAGCAAACGCTACAAGGGTTAGCATTAGGTGGCTATGACGGTTTTGCAGGCCCTGGCATTGGCGCATTTTGGACTGTATCGTCAATTTCACTATACAAGCTACCATTACTACAAAGCTGCGCTCTTGCGAGGATCATGACTTCGGTAAGTAATATTACTGCATTAGTCATTTTTGCCTCACTTGGGCAAGTTAATTGGATACTTGGGTTATGGATGGGAGTATGTATGATGGCAGGTTCATTTATTGGGGCGCGAAGTGCCATTCGATTTGGCATCCCTTTTATTAAGCCATTGTTCATTATTTCAGTGGTGTCTATTGCAACGCATTTAGCTTGGACTGCATGGGCATGAATACCAAACAACTTATCGATACCTTAAAATTACAACTCAATAAGCTTGAGCAAGAAGCATTACAGCACGATAGAAATTTAGCGCCTCAACAGAAAAAAACCTTACAAGAAACTGAGCGTTTTAATCATGCTGTATTTAATCAACAAGGTGCTCATTTAACCCCTTGTATTGCACAGCTAAAAAAAGACATCACACAATTAGAAAAACAAATAACAATGAAGCTAGCCAAAAGTACTATTGAGCTAAGCTGCCAACGCATCCAAGATAGATTTACAGCCTTGCGCCGAGCATTGTTAACCACAAATTTAAATTTAAAGTCGGCAGAACAAAAGAAAGCCAGCAACCGTGCTCGATATGCCAAGAAGCAACAAAAAACCATTACCGACAGTGGCTTTGGCTGGATTGCCAATAACATCATGCAAAATAGCCATCAACTTTATGAAGAATTGAATAAACACTTCAATTGGGCTAAAAGAATTGAAGATAAAATCTATCAAATGGAATCAAATCTTGAAATGTGTCATGGTGCTGACAAAATTACATTGCAAAATGATATTCTTTTAATGCATCGTCGTTTAGGAAAATGCCGCCAAGCCATTAGTTATATCGAAGAGCGGATCCAACACTTTGAGCGTCCCCGCCAAAGTTTTAATCGTTAAGGAGCAATAATGAAATCTTTCGTCACCACCAGCGCAATTGTGGCTTTACTTTCTTCGACATCGATAATGGCAGCTAATTTGACCATTCCCATGTCATTTGAATATCTTGCCCTTAACGGTCAGCAAATTGAAACCAATCGCTTTACCCATAAATCAGACATCTCACTAGACAAAGGTAATCATAAAATTGCCATTCGTTATCATGATATGGTGGAAGACCAATTCAGTGATAGCCCAAGCTTTATTAAGTCATCACCTTTTATTATCACATTAGAAGTCGATGGCGATTATCAGTATTTTCTGACACCTGCTGAAGGTGAGGTCATTAAGCGCCCACAAGAGTTTGCTAAAAATCCTCAAGTAGTAATAAGCCGTAAAGGTAATGGCCAAGTTAGCTACAGTGTCGAGCAAACAGACTTTAAAGAAGGGTCATTTTTTAGCAATTTATTCGGTAATAATAAAGGCAATGATATTGACGATGTCGCAACCCGTGCAACGAGCAGCGCACCAGTTGTGAACAACGCACAATCAACACAAGCTGTCACTACTACTGTTGCAGCAACGGCAATAGATGTTAATACTCCAACTACCCCTGCTGTTGCCACTGTTAGCCAAACTACCACTCAAACCTCTGTGAAATCCGCCACAGAAGTAAAGCCTGCCCAAGCAGAGCAAATGCTACAATATTGGTGGTTACAAGCAGATGAACAAACCCGTAAAGAATTTATGAGCTGGGCAATTAAACAGCTATAACCAAAATATAGCGATTAATACTATCGGCCTTAGTAGCAATTGAAAATCCCATTTGTTTATCACGCCAGCTATTCACAGCTGGCGTTACCTGCTAACCATCGATTCCCCACCAGCAAGTATCAAAATCTCTATGAACACGCTTTGCAGCACCAATTGGTTTGCCCCACCATGCAACATCAAGCTGACGCCATTAAGGTCAATGAATTAAAGCAAATTCACCATGCAGATTATGTCGATGCATTTATCAACGGCACTATTGATGGCAAAGCTATTCGGCGGATAGGTTTTCCATGGAGCGAGCAACTCGTCACTCGAACCCTTCACGCAATTAATGGTACCAAGCTCACTTGTGAGTTGGCGCTAGCGCATCAAATTGCGGTACATTTCACTGGTGGCTACCATCATGCTCACCATGACTTTGGCAGTGGATTTTGCATTTTTAATGATTTAGTCATCGCAGCAGATCATTTACTTAAGCAAGGCAAACTCGACAAGGTGTTAATATTTGATTGTGATGTCCATCAAGGCGATGGCACCGCGACATTAACCACTCATCGACAAGATATTATTAGCTGCTCAGTCCATTGCAAACAAAACTTCCCCTTCCGAAAAGCTGCGTCTCATTATGATATTGAGCTTGATAAAGGTTGTAATGATGAGGAGTATTTAGGTTATATTGAGACTATTTTTAACTATCTTGTCCAATTACATAAACCGGATTTAGTCATATACGATGCCGGAGTGGATGTTCATCAAGACGATGACTTAGGCTATTTTGAGCTGACAACCCAAGGCATTTTAGCCAGAGATAAGCTAATATTATCAATAGCAAAACATCAGCAGATCCCCATTGCTGCCGTTATTGGCGGCGGTTACAGCAAACAAGCCGCATTATTAACTGAACGCCATAGCCAATTGTTGATTGCAGCCAAGCAAATTTGGGTGTAAAAATAACCTATAACGATAACCCATATCATTAATAGCTATTTTAACCTTGTGTAAATATTGATGAAATAAAGCGAAGTCATAATGGAGTCAAAGATGCAATTAGAGTTCCGAAATTACTATGAAGTCTTGCTAATGGAAATTTTACGGGATGAAGGCTTGATGGAAGAATTGCCTGAAGACTATTTAGCCGACCTTTGCTGCGTCACCTTAAATCAATTACCTGTAAGATACATCCGTCATCTTGTTGATACTTATTTTTTTGAAGACTATAACGAACTTCAACAAATGAAAAATGAAATCAACCAAGCACTAGAACGTTCAAGAGCATTTTTAAAGTCGAATTTACAAAAACAATTACAAACAGATAAAGAATAGTACTGGGGGGAGAGTTTGGAGGCTCCCCTAGAGCCGACACCCCGGCACACGAGTCGCTTGCTGCGGTTGCTCCCTTCCAGGCCTGGCCGAGTTCACAAGTTATCGTTGCGGGGGGACCCTAGGGTCACCATAAATTTCTAAATTATCAAATAACATGACGCTTCAGAACGGGAGCGATTATCCCCTAAGCGTGTTTGGCAATCAAGGTCCAAAAGACACCTTTTTAATTAATTACTCTTAATTGCACAATCGTTACTCAATTACCTGAATATTTCAGCACATAGATAAACATCTTCTATACTTTTTAGACAAACCTTTAGTTTGTAACTCTTGGGTGCTATCACCAATAAACTACACATAAAAAAGTTAGTCGTCCAAGTGTAAAACTGACTAACAACCAAACATCTTATTAGGGAGAATAATAATGCTTTTACGTCTTTGTTGTTATTTTCTCTTGGGTTTATGTTTGACTCATTCAAACTATTTATTTGCTGCTAATACAGTTGCTAATCCTGACGATAAACTACAGCAAGAGGAAACACTCCCAGTTGTTACAGCGACAGTAAACCGCGTGTTTATCAATGATAAAAAACTCAGCACACATTTTGCTCCCCCATTTTTAGACAACCTATTCCTGAAGCCCACGAATCAAATAAAAGTTAACAACCTTTGGCAACTATCACCTAACATTGTGCTGAATAACTATTTTATCCACCGTCAGTCACAGTGGGACGGCTCTGCCAATGAACCAGTATTTGCATATATAAAAGATCGAGACACTTTATTTACTCCCAATGAACTAAGCAATGTCATTCCTCATTCATCTTTCCCAAGCAAAAATGAGGCATTCAGCTTAGGTAGTGAACTCTCACTTCATCACCTGCTTAACAATCAGCTTATTTTGGGGATTAACTTTCAAATAACCTTAAAAGATGAAAATAGACTTAATTCCTTTATACAAGATGATGAGTTTTCAACAACTTCATTTCAACAGCTTAATACCTATGCAAAATACCAAATCAGAGATAACTTTGATTTACATTTAGATTGGGTAATACAAAATTCTGAACAATCAAAAACCTCAAACAGCCATAATGGCAGCCATCCCGCCAACACACTGAAACGTAATGATATTTATTATCATTACCTACTGTTTTCAATGAGCTACAAAATGTGATCACGTTCTCATTTTAGAATCGAATTGCGGCTTTACGACAAAGTGTTCATTAAACATCCTTCATCAAATGCTAATATCTTATGTTAACTGAACATTAAAAAAATCCATTTAAACGAGAATAAAAGGCACAAGCTGATCACAAAATGCAAGCCTACTTTAGTCTAAATTTAACATATCAGCCCTTTGATATCGTGAAACAAATACTACTAAAGGAATAGCAGGATGTAGTTCACAACTCTTAATCCTTGAAAATGAATAAGAGTTTAATGTTAGTTAATATGCTGCCGGGTAAAACCAAGCACTTTGTAATAACTAGTATTTCGAAGTGATAATAATTGCAGGGAAATTATGATGAAACGATTTAACTTTAATACAACAGCAAAAGCTGTATTTAGCGCGGGAATTTTATCTTTCGCTCTAGCAGGTTGCGGAAGCGACGGAAAAGATGGTGAAGATGGCCCAGATGCACCCTATGGCGTTGATATAAAATCAGCAACAACGCTAAAAGCAAAAATTACACACGCAGCGGTCACTGACGGAATCGTCAGTGTTGATTTCAGCCTTGAGAACGCCAATGGCATTGCAGTAATCGGCTTGGAAGAGTTCACCGATATTAATACTCTTGGTTTTGGTATCGCAAAATTAGATGCATTACAAAAACGCACTCTTGTTGATACAACTGCTCCAGATGAACCAGCGTCTCGTAAAGGCACTAAGCCAACGCAGTGGACAAGCTACATTAACTCTGTAAAAACGCCGAATGAAGCTCATATTCCTGAAGGATTTGAAGCATTAGCCACTGAGCAAATTCAAGCTAGTATTGAAACTAGCTGCAAAACAGATTGTATTACTATGCTTTCGGCTGGCGAATACCGTTATACCTTCTCTAAAGCATTATCTGATTATGATCAAATTGACGGATTGAATACTGAATACAACCCTGAATTGGTTCACCGCGTTACTTTAGAGCTTCGTCCTACGTCTAAAACTCAAAATGCGACATTAATCAATACGCATTTTGATTTTGTTCCAGCTTTAGATCGTGAAGCAACACCTGAAGAAACGCGTAACCTTGTCAATCTACAAGAATCTTGCATTCGCTGTCACAGCGATAACTATGAACATGCTTGGGCACCAAAGCTTGCCATGCATGGAACTAAACGTACCGAAATTGAAAACTGTGTCGTTTGTCATACCACCTATAGTGGTGACCCTGAAACTCAGGCCACATTAGACTTCGGTTCAATGCTTCACCGCATCCACCAAGGCACATATGTCATGGCCGGTTATGGTGGATCTGTTCACGACTACACAGATGTAACCTTCCCTGCTGGTGATGGTTGTCAAAGCTGTCATATTCAAGGTGAAGATGCGCCAGCTCAAGCAGACAACTTCTTCTACCATCGTCAAGAAGCCTGTGCCTCATGTCATATGGCTGAGTTCAACCCTGTTGATCAAAAAGCATGGTTTACACCGCCAGAAAACCAAAAAGATCGTGGATTTGTAGGTAATTACTTCCACTACTATGCAACACCAGAAATGGATGGTGTACCTGGTGCAGACGTAAGATCGCATTTTGTCGCAGGTGATTGTTCAGCATGTCACGCTGACGATTCAAATCCTATGGGAGCAGCCAAATTCCATACAGCAAAAGCAACAGAAACTATCAATGTTCGCGATGCATATGCATATGAAGTAAGCAATGGTACTTATGATGCAGATAAGGGTGAATTAACATTTGCCTTAACGTGGGACAAAGCAACGCTTCCACATCAAGACACATCAATCAGCAGCTTCTACATCAATATTCAAGCATTTGATGGTGTTGAATTTGTAATGGGTCCTCGCCCAAGTTCTGGCCCACTAGGTCGTAACGAAGGTCGTATTTCTGTTGATTTAACATCTGTAGAAACAAATGAGTATTTAACAGCAGCAGCTGATGGCAACACTATCACTTATACGCTCAGTGGTATCGGCGCTCCACATACTCAAATCATGGATCTTAAACAAGGTTTCATTGATGGCAAATTATCGGTATGCGCTCAAGCACCAGATCAAACGCCAGAGTCTGCAAGCTTAGTTGACTGTGCAACAATGGCTGAATCAAATGCAAACTTCACTGTTTATGTTGGTTCAAACAAAGCATCATTCAGTGAAGATGGTAGCGATATTGCTATGCGCGCCATGGTGGCTTCTGAAGCAAAATGTGCAAGCTGTCATGAAAAGCAAGCAGATTTTTCAGAGTCGCATAGCTACAAGTACGCAGGCGCACCAGATAACAGTTGTCGTGCTTGTCACGCATCTGAGCCAAATACAGCAGTTAAGTTAGCCGATGGTAGCTGTGTGGCATGTCACAATGGTGCTCCCGCTCATGCAATTAAAGCATTTGATCGTGGCTTCGATTTCAAAGTATTAATTCACGGTTTACATGCCGATAAACGTACTGGCTACTATAACCCTAATAAAGCAAAAGGTGATATCACCTTCCCTAACCATTATGGTGATTGTGCGGTATGTCATGACAAAGGTCAGTTAACCATGACTAACCTTGGTAACAAACCTGCGTTCGCGGCTGCTGATGGTGAATATTCGCCAACGGTTGCGGCCTGTGCATCTTGTCATGCGCCAACCGCAGCAGGTAAAGAAGCTGCGGTACAGCATTTCATTGCTAACGGTGGTGTTTATCAAGGAACCGCTGGTGAATATGTACCAGGCTCAGAAAGCTGTGCAACTTGTCACGCTGAAGGCAAAGCCTACGGTATTGATAAAGTTCACCCTGTTAATTACAAATAAGCAGTACTAATTAAGAGAGGAGACTTTGTCTCCTCTTTCAGTTCTAACTACTCCTAAAGGAATACTTAGAACAGGGTCACACATTCACTGAAGCTTTAGAGATTTTTAAAGTTAGGTGCAGTAACCTTATTGATAGGAATACATTTTCCAACATCCACTTAACTGAATAATAAGTACCAATTAGGTACACCTTGCAGAGGACACTGCCAGTTAAGACGATGTATTACCTTTGCAGGGAAAATATGATGAATACAAAATACTCAAAAATAGCGCTGTTATTAGCAACAGCAACCTCTTTGACTTTAGCAGGTTGTGGTGGTGATGATGGCAAAGATGGCAAACCTGGTAACCCAGGAACCGAACCCGCAGATGCGATTCAAGTACTAAATCTTGATGTTACCAATGTGACTTATGACAACGGAACCCCAACCGTAACCGTTTTTGCAACCAATCAAGATGATCTGCCCGTCATTGGCTTACAGGACTTAGGAATTGTTGCTGCTCAACTGACCCCAATGGGTGCGACTGGAGCAGGCAATAGTGCTCAATGGACTCGAACAGCAAGAGCTTCGGGAACAAGTAGCTATACCGATAACAAAAATGGCCAATACACTTTCACTCTTGAATTGAGTGAATACAATCCTGAACTTACTCAACGATTAAATGTATATGCAGGTGGAGTCGGCTCTACCCTTATGGATGGTGTAACGACTGTACCACGTCGTGAAATAGTAAAAGACTACAGTGGTGACGGTTATGAAGCCATTTACACCAAAAATATTGTGTCTCACCAAACTTGTACATCTTGTCATGCTGAAGACAAGCCACTCACTAGTCGCCATAGCAACTATTTTACACAAGAAACTTGTGCTACCTGTCATAGCAGCTCAATGAGTATGGAAAAACAATGGAATCATCTGATCCATAACATCCATAACACCTCTAAAACTTTTGTAGATAGGTATGGTAAAGAATATACAGGTGTAGCAGCAGAAGCTTTAATTCAAAACAATTGCCAAACTTGTCACGTTGAGTCTGAAGAATTATCAGAATGGAACAACTGGTCACGTATTCCCACCATGGAAACTTGTACAAGTTGTCATACCAACATCGACTTTAAAGCCGGTCAAGGTCACTCTCAACAGTTAGACAACTCAAACTGTATTGCTTGTCATAACGCCTCTTGGACTGAAGAGCTTCATACCGGTGATTTTGTTCAGAAAAAAGCCTTCATCGACATGTATGGTATGAGTGCAACATTAGTAGCGAACAAAGCTGATGATGCAGATTTATCTGCAACCTTAACCGTCTCTATTTTAAATGCTAATGGTCAAGCGCTTGATGCAAATACATTAATCACCAAAATTCAACGTTTAGAAACTATTACTAACGTTGGTCCTAACTTCCCTATTATGGGTTACAACCCAAATCCTGAAAGCGGACTTGCTAAAATAGTTAAAGATTTAGTGTCTAAAGGTGCACTAGTTGATGGTGTAACGGTTAATGGTGATGGTCAGCTTCAATTTGTTTTTCCTTCGCTTCCATTTGGCGCTGGAGATACCGACACTGCATTCACTTTCATTGGTTTAGAAATGTGTAATGATGGTGTTGCTGCAATTGATTGTGCCGAGGGTGTTGCCACAACCAGTATGAAAGCCGAATTAACTCATGGCACATACTCTGGTGATGCACCAAGCTATCGTCATGTTGACTCAGTGAACTTTAGTACTTGTCAAAACTGTCATGGTGAGACCTTTGAACTTCATAAAGGACATCATGCTGGTTTTGTGATGACTGAGCAACTTTCTCACACCAACAATGCAGATGGCCAACCTATTATTGGTGTTGATGCTTGTGTGGCTTGTCACACTCCTGATGGCACTTATGCCTCTGGCGGCAATAAAGGTGCATTCGAGACGAAGCTTCACGTCGTTCACGGTGAGCAAGATATCATTAAAGACTGTACGCAATGTCACAATGACTTCAACTTAGACGCATTTAAAGTGAAAGGTGCATTAGCAACTGATAACCCAAATTATTCAGGTAGCTTATACACCACGCCTATCACTGCAACTTGTGCCTCTTGTCATGGCTTTGATGAAATCAAAAACCATGCTCAAAGCCAAGGTGCTGTCGTGAATGGTTCTTACCAAGAAGCAAACGATGCAGCACAGCTAGAAACTTGTTTCTTCTGTCACGCACCAAGCATTGAAAACCACGGCCAAATCAAAATGTAATTTGCCCATTGGGAGAAGTGATTTACTTCTCCCTTATTTCTTGGCAATGCGCTTCTGCTAAATTTTGAAGCGTTGATATGGACAAATTAGGAAGTCTACTAATGAAGACCAAAAATAACACAAACTCAATGATTGCAGCATTAATGTCAGCCGCCATTTTAATGGTAGGCATGGCAATGCCCGCACATGCTGCAAAATGGGATGAAACAATGTCGCCAGCCGAAGTAGAGGCGACATTAGATCAAAAGTTTGCTGAAGGTAAATACTCACCGAAAGGCGCAGACACTTGTTTAATGTGTCACAAACGCTCAGAAAAAGTCATGGACTTATTCAAAGGCGTTCATGGGGCAATTGATTCAAGTAAAAGCCCTATGGCTGGTTTACAGTGTGAAGCATGTCATGGCCCGTTAGGAGCACATAACAAAGGTGGTAAAGAACCAATGATCACCTTTGGCCCAAACTCAACATTAGCGGCTGACAAACAAAACAGTGTTTGCTTAAGTTGTCATACAGATGACAAACGTATCTCTTGGAACACCAGTCATCATGATAATGCTGATGTAGCATGTGCTTCTTGTCATAATGTTCACACTGCAAATGATCCTATTCTGTCTAAAAAGACTGAAATGGAAGTGTGTACAAGCTGTCACACTAAGCAAAAAACCGATCTTAACAAACGTTCAAGTCATCCAATGAAATGGAATCAAATGACCTGTAGTGATTGTCATAACCCTCATGGCAGCACATCAGATGCAGATTTGATTAAGCCAAGCATTAATGACACCTGTTATGAGTGTCATACTGAAAAGCGTGGTCCAAAGCTTTGGGAACATGCACCAGTTACAGAAAATTGTGTTAGCTGTCATAACCCACACGGTAGTGTAAATGATGCCATGCTAAAAACTCGCGCGCCTCAATTATGTCAGCAATGTCATGCCAGCGATGGTCATGCTAGCAATGCATACTTAGGTAACACAGGAATGGGTTCATCTGTTGGTGACAATGCATTTACCGGTGCTCGCAGTTGTTTGAACTGTCACAGCCAAGTGCATGGTTCAAATCACCCATCAGGTAAACTATTACAGCGCTAGGGAGTAACACAATGAAACATAAATTAAATATTATCACCCTAGCCTTACTAGCCAACACCAGTTTTGCCGTGATGGCAAATGGCTACGGCCTAGCAAACGCCAATACAAATAGCGTTAAATTGGACAAGTGGGTATGTAAAGGCTGTGTTGTTGAAACCGGTACCACTGGTAGTGTTACCGTTGGTGTTGGTTATAACAGCGAAGACGATATCAAATCTGCCAATGCATTTAAAAGTGCAAATGAATTTGCAGGTAAGTTAGATGCAAACATTAATTATAAAGGTGAAAATGGCTACCAGTCTAAGGTCGATATTACAGACCTAGGTATGGACAATGCTCGTGCTGATATTAATGTTGGCAAACTTGGTACTTATAACCTGAATGTTAACTATCGCTCAATTGCGACGTATAAATCAAACACCGCCCTAACGCCATATCAGGGTATCGGCGGTAATGATTTAACCTTGCCAGATAACTGGGTAACCGCAGGTTCATCAAGCCAAATGCCAATGCTTTATTCAAGCCTTAACCCTTTTGAGCTATCACTTGAGCGTGAACGTGCCGGTTTAGGTTTTGAATATCAAGCTGAGTCTATGTTTACAGGTTTTGTTAATTATCAGCGTGAAGATAAAACTGGTACTAAGCAAACATCTGGTAGCTTTTTCAACCAGTCAATGATGCTTGCAGAACCCGTTGATTACACAACCGATACATTAGAAGCCGGCATTAAGCTTAAAGGTGATAACTGGTTTACTAGCTTAAACTACAATGGTTCATCATTTAAAAACCAAAACAATCAATTAAGTTACGATAACGCCTTTAATCCAACATTTGGCGCACAAACTCGTGGTTATATGTCCTTAGATCCTGACAACGAAGCGCATACTATATCGTTAATGGGTCAATACAATGACTCAGTCAGCGTTGTGAGTGGCCGGTTAATGTTAGGTAAAATGAGCCAAGACCAGGATTTTGTTACCTCTGGTTATGGTTATCAATTACCGGCAGACTCACTAGATGCTTCAGTTGACTTAACGGGCATGAACATCAAAGCGGTATCGCGAGTAAATCGCAAAGTTCGCTTGAATGGTAGTTACGACTACAATGACCGCAAGAACAACACACAAGTTGAAGAGTGGACCCAAATTAGCATTAATGACGTTACAGGCAAGGTTGCTTACAACACGCCATACGATCATACCTCGCACCGTGCTAAATTAGGTGCTGATTATCGAATCAGTCACGGCTTAAAGCTTGATGCGGGTTATGACTTTAAACGCGATGAGCGTAGCTATCAAGATCGTGAAACCACCGATGAAAACACTGTTTGGGCGCGGATCAGAGTCAACAACTTTGATAAATGGGACATGTGGTTTAAAGGGAGTTATGGCCAACGTGATGGTTCTGACTACCAAGCCTCAGAATGGACATCAAAAGAGCAAAACCAATTATTACGCAAATACTATTTAGCAGATAGAAACAGAAGCCAAATAGAAGCACGCGTGAGCTATGTTCCAATGGATGCGTTAACCATCGACTTCGGTGCTCGTTATGCACTTGATGACTATAAAAATACTGAAATTGGTTTAACTGAGTCAAAAGACACTAGCTATGATGCGAATGTAAGCTACATGTTTAATGACGATGTTATGCTTAATGCGTTTTACAATCATCAAACCATTGATTCAGCTCAATCTGGTAGTAGCAACTTCACTACCGCCACTTGGCAAGCTGATATTGAAGATAAAGTCGATGTGGTTGGCGCAGGTCTAAGCTATAACAACCTAATGGATAGTCGTTTACAGCTAGGGCTTGATTACACCTACTCAAACTCAGATAGCACAACGCAAGTAAGACAAGGGATTACCGGTGACTACGGTGATTACTTTGCCAAAGTGCATAACCTGAATGCCTATGCGTTATACAAAGCCACAGAAAAAATGGATCTTCGTTTTGATTACAAAATGGAAAACTATTTAGATAACGATGCGGCAAATGATATTGCACCAGATGGCATTTGGAATGTCGTTGGTTTTGGCAGTAACAGCCATGACTATACTGCGCACATGATCATGCTGAGTATGAGTTACAAGTTGTAAATTAAACTCACATTAAATAAAAGCCGCTAATTTTTTAAGATTAGCGGCTTTTTTGTAAAGTTCTTGCAACACCACAAATTTAACACTATATTAACAAATGAATTATCTTGTGGTTTAAATTTAGGCAAAAGGATTTTACCTAAATTGTTATAAATGTGTTTAGTTAGATAGAGTCAACCTTGCGGCCCACTTGGTTGACTTTTCTCTTTCAGGGCAAAACTAATCCCATTTTTCTGCCAAATAAAGCAAAACCCGCAAAATGCAGGTTTTGACAAGTGCTGACTACAATGTATCACCTATCTAAGAAGCGCTAATAAGTCTTCTGCACTGCCCTTCCACGGCCCCTGCGTGCCATCGGATAAGATATTATCGGCAAGGCCTTGCTTATGCTGCTGCATGGCTTGAATCTTCTCTTCAACCGTCCCTTGCGCAATTAACTTATAGACAAAAACTGGGTTTTCTTGACCTATTCGATAAGCACGATCAGTGGCTTGGCGCTCAGCGGCGGGGTTCCACCATGGATCATAGTGAATAACCGTGTCTGCAGCCGTTAAATTAAGCCCTGTACCACCGGCTTTCAAACTAATTAAAAACACTGGATTGTCGCCATCTTGGAAAGCATCAATTTGCTGCTGACGCTGCAGGGTTTTTCCCGTCAGTAAACTATAAGGAATATCTAAAGCAGTTAACTCTTGCTCAATCAAGCTCAGCATCGAAGTAAACTGACTAAAGATCAAAATTTTACGTCCTTCTTCAATCATTTCAGGCAAGTTTTGCACTAACCAATTTAACTTGGCGTTGTCGGTCACTTTTTGCGCTTGCTCTAATTTAACTAAACGAGGATCACAGCAGGCCTGACGAAGCTTTAATAAAGCATCTAAAAACTCTATATGACTGCTAGACACGCCTTTTTTAGCAAACAACTCGCGTAGCTTTTTCTCCATCACTAAACGAATTGATTCATATAAATTTCGTTGGTCTTTTTCAAGCTCTAACGACTGAACAATTTCAGTTTTTTCTGGCAACTCAGCAACCACTTGAGTTTTAGTACGGCGAAGCATAAATGGCGAAATACGCTGAGTTAACAAGCGAGATTTTTCAATATCAGCCTGCTTTTCAATTGGGGTGCGAAACTCTTTATTAAAATAGGTCTGCTGCCCTAATAAGCCGGGTAAACAAAAGTCCATTAACGACTTTAACTCACCCAAATGATTTTCTAATGGCGTACCCGATAAACACAATCTAAAGTGGCCTTTAAGGGTTTTGATCACCTGAGTCGCTTTAGCTTGAGCATTTTTAATCTGCTGAGCTTCATCCAAAATAATATGCTCAAACACATGCTCATGATAGATATCTTCATCTCGAATGATCAGCGGATACGTGGTGACAATCACATCATATTGATCCAGCTCAGCAAGCCATTGATGACGCTGATTACCGTGAATAACGATGAGGTTTAAATCTGGGGTAAATTTCTCGGCCTCTTTTTGCCAATTGCCCACTAAGCTGGTTGGGCAAATAATTAAACTCGGTTTTCGCTTTGCGGGTAACGTTTGTTGTTTTACATGCAGTAAAAAAGCTAATGCCTGAACGGTTTTACCCAGTCCCATATCATCAGCCAAAATGCCGCCTAATTGATATTCTTTTAAAAAGCACAACCAATCAAAGCCCTGCTTTTGGTAGTCACGCAATGTTGCATTCAGATCATTAGGCAAGTCTATCGGTTGCACCCCATTAAAGCTGGCTAACTTACTAGCTAATAGCCGCACGCGCTCGCCATTGAGCAATCTTACTTCGCTTTCTGACAAATCATTCAGTAAATGAGCACGGCTGCGTGGAATTTGCAGTTCATCACTACTATGACGATGAAACAACTCTTGAATAATTGAAATTAATGGCTTGATGGATTTAGCTTTAATTTTAATAAATCGACCATTATCACTTGGCAAAAGCAACTCTTGTTCATCGTCTGGTTCACCATGCTGTTGCAACCAACGCGCAACCAATGCCAACAACGAAATCCGCTGACCATCGATATCAGCGTTTAATGACAAAGAAAACCAACCTGATTCATCCTCATCCACTAAATCAACATCTAGCTGAGCATCAACAATGTTAAGGTCAAAATCGCTGGCAAAGTGTACATCAAAACCTAATTCGGTTAACTCATCAATACGCTGTGATGATAATGCTGACCAATCAATAATGGCCTCAGGTAGCAACCCTATTGAAACAAAGTACTGCTTATCTAGGCTTGGCGGTAATATATCTACAGATAGTGCCTGTAAACCCAGTTCACGCAACTGAGCCATATTGTGTTGCTCTTGCTCTGCTTGGCGGTGAATCTGATATTGCACATTGCCCTTTTTCAGTAAGCTGATGTGTTCAAACTGTTCGCTTGCGGCAAATTTAATCTCACCGTAACAGTGTTCAACTTTAATTGCTGGCTGCAAAAAGGCTGGGCTATCGGCTCGGTCAACTAAACAAAAAGTTAGCCGAGTGTTTAATTGCTGGCTAATTTCTTGAAATTCAATCTCGGTAGGGATAGGCACCACTTTTGATGGAAAATGTAGAAGTAATGCATGGCTAATTTTATCTAATTGACTTTTATTTACCGGTGGCATTTTTTGCAATAACTGTAAGCGCTCAGCCGATAACTCAGTGTCAATTTTACCAAGTTGTAAATAATCTAGCTCGATATAAAGTGCTGGCTCGGTGGCAATAAATTCCCAGTTGTCCAAACCGGGCATCACCATTTGCATTTGACGATGATTTTTGTCCATTTCAGCCCATATAAACTCGGGTTTTATGGCTTGTGATAATTTGAGAGGAAAACGATTTTCTTCCCAAAAAGCCACTTCAGCATCAAGCATTTTCATTAAGGCAATATAACCAATTTCACCTTCAAGATAGATTTTATTGCCTTGTAAATTGTTAGCAAAAAGCAAGCCGATAAGCTGTTTATCTTCGGGGCTTATCCACCAAGGTAAATGCAGACGTAAATCATTAATGATTAATTTGCTGCCACGATTATAAGTGCCTTTTTTATTTAACTTGCTGTTTTTAAGCTCAACATAAACCCCATGCGGATCGCTAGATAAACAATAAATTATCCGGTTTGGTTCAGCATATTCATCATTAATAACAGGCTGGATAGTATCTAATTTGTCTAGTTGCGACAGCCATTGCGCCACTCGTTGCTCTTCAACTGGCTTATTGTCAATTAGAGCCAACAATGCGGCGGCCACATGCTTACAATCTCGGCGAACCGGACATGTACAATAGGAACGCATAATCACTTTATGATTAACATTCACTAAGCTGATATCTTGACGGTATGGTTCTTCTATCGCGCCTTGAGTATAAGCTTCAATATCGTGATTATCATGGCTAGCCGTGACCTGAAGAACACGGCCTTGGATCAGGTAATTTTGAGCCTTCTGAATTTGGGTTGCCGAAAAAAGCTTTCCGATTAATTCATGGGATAATTTGATTGGGAGATTAAAGAGTTTAGCCGACATCAATTACATCCAAGTGTGCTACAAAAAAACTGACACAGTAGCAAAAAAGTTAACTTGCCATTTTATGGGAGTCGCCCGCTAATATCTAGCAAAATCGGCATTTAAGGTGACTAGTTTAACGGTTAATTTGTCGCTACAATCGCTGCCTTTTACTTTCTCGTTTTTGATTATCTGAATCATGACCTGATGATTAAATCATTGAGCGTTACAAATTGACTGCAGAAATTTAGCCATGAAAATGAGTCACCGTTTAACTAGCCTTGCCGATATGGTCGAACAACCTTATACCCATATTTGGGATTGCTGTTGCGATCATGGTTTTTTAGGGGCTGAATTACTTAAACGCAATTCAGCAAAACATATTCACTTTGTGGATATTGTTGCGCCATTAATGCAGCAGTTAACCCAAAAGTTGCAGCTGTTTTTTCCGCTCGACGCTCAACAAACCTACAATTGGTCAGTGCATTGTATCGATGTGGCAACCTTACCCATTGATCAATTCGCTAATGCCAATAAGCCCAGCGAAAAAGATGCTCCTAATTCGGATTGCATTGATGAAGCCGACATTAAGCAACTGATTATTATTGCCGGCGTAGGCGGAGATCTAATGAAAGTGATGGTTGAAGCTATCATAAACTCAAACCCCAATATAGCGGTCGATTTTTTGTTATGCCCAGTGCATCATCAATTTAAATTGCGCCAAATGTTGGCACAATACGCGTTTATTTATCTTGATGAAAAACTGATTAAAGACAATCAGCGATATTATGAAATTCTCAAGGTTAGATACCAACCTAAAGCTGCCTTAATGGGTTTAGCAACTGCAACCGTCAGTCCTGTGGGCGAGAAAATATGGCAAGCACAAACAACACAACAGGCTGAAGTTGTTCAAGGCTATATCAACAAAACCTTAAACCATTATCGCCAGCGGTCGAAACAAGCCATTATGGATAATGAGGTTGAGTTGGCAATCATGGCTTATAGCGCCGTAGCAAAAAACTTGTCTGAAAGTGATTAAGCCTATTGATGCATCGGCGCGTCAATCACCCTTCAATGGAATCATGTTCAACTGAAGGGCAACAAGATGCAAATTCAACTCAGCTTAAAGCTTGCTCGATATCAAAAATCAAGTCTTCAACGTTTTCAAGACCCACTGAAATCCGTAGTAAGTTATCGGTTATGCCTGCAGCTAATCTTGCATCTGGAGTATAAGGTGAATGAGTCATAGATGCAGGGTGTTGAATTAACGATTCTGCATCCCCTAAACTGACCGCAATGGTAAAAAGAGCCAAGCGATTGACAAAATTAATGGCGTCTTGTTTGTCGCCTTTTAGCTCAAAGGCGATCACGCCACCGCCTCGTTTCATTTGGCTACCAATAAACTTATGCCCCGGATGCTGACGTAAACCCGGATAAAAGACTTTACCAAAAGCGGGATGCTTCTCTAAATACAATGCGATGGCTTCGGCATTGTCACAATGACGGGTTAACCGCACATCTAAGGTTTTTAAACCTCGTAAAATTAACCATGCATCATGAGGTGAAATTACCCCACCAAAATCTTTTAAAATCTCATACTTAAGCCGATGCAAATGCTCAGCACTGCCGCACACAATACCGGCAATCACATCACCATGCCCGTTTAGGTATTTTGTTGCGCTGTGGATCACCATATCAATCCCCATCGCTAAAGGCTGCTGCAATAACGGCGTCATAAAGGTGTTATCAACAATTGAGATTAACTGATGCCGTTTTGCAATTTGAGCAATCCCCGCTAAATCGAACACATCAAGGTTGGGATTAACCGGCGTTTCACAAAACAATACTTTAGTTTTGCTGGTAATTGCGGCTTCCACTGCGGCTAGATCTGCAAAATCGACCAAGGTGGTTTCAATGCCCAAGCGTGATAATTGATGAGTCATTAACGCATAGGTGCAACCATAAACGGCTTTGGATGCCACAAGATGATCGCCAGCTTGCAAGTGAGTTAACAAAGCGCTTGATACTGCAGCCATGCCAGAAGCACAAGCTGCCGCATCTTCAGCGCCTTCTAATAAGGCCATTTTTCGCTCGAGTTCTGAAGTGGTTGGGTTACCTAAACGCGTGTAAATATAACCAGCTTCATCACCCGCAAATCTGGCTCCGCCTTGCTCTGCGGTTTCAAATACAAATGTGGCACTTTGATATAACGGAGTAACTAAAGCCCCAAAAGCTTCTCGTTGATGTCCACCATGTATCGCTAAGGTCGCCTTATTCCATGTAGCGTGCTTGCTCTCTTGCATCTTGATCTCCTAGCCTACTGATTAGCGTTATTGTTGTCGTGGTAGGTGCTATCCCAAAGCTGATGAATAATTTGTTGGAACGGGAATTAGCATTGAAATTGCAATCAAGATAACTCAGTTGAAAAGATTACCAAGGCAGATAAAATAAAAAACCTCAATCACGCATGTAAAAACAATGTTACATGCATCATTAAGGCTTTATGGTATTGCTAAAACATTTTAATACTAACTGAATAAATTCATAATGTTAGCTTAAAGATTCACGTAACCGCTTCATCCCCTCATCAATAGAAACCAATGGCTGATAGCCCAAATCTTGTTTGGCTGCGGCTATATCAAAGTAGTGACTGGTGGAAAGTTGTCTAGCCACAAACCGAGTCATGATAGGCTCGCGAGTGATATTCAGCGCACTGTAAATCGTTTCTAAGGTTGCGCCAACGGCATAAGCTACGGCGGCAGGAACCCGTTTAGTGACTGGCGGTAAATCAACGCAAGCCAGAATTTTATTGAGCATGTTTGCCATAGTAATGGGCTCATCATTACTTAAAAAATACGCTTTTCCAGCAGATTTACCCACAGAAACTAAATCTAGCCCAGCCAAAATATGTGCATAAGCAGCATTATCGACATAAATGGTGTCAACTAATTTGTCTTGCTTGCCCACCAATTTTAAGCGGCCTGCTTGAGCGCGCTCAATGACGCGCGGCACTAGATGAGGATCATTGGGACCCCAAATCAAGTGAGGTCTTAATGCGGTGGTTTTTAATGCAGGGCTGTTTGCTGCAAGCATGGCCTGCTCAGCTAATGCCTTTGATTCACCATAATAGTTCAGGTATTTATTGGCATAAGGCGCTAACTCATTAATGCCATTTTCATCTTCACCAGCAAAGGTGACACTAGGAGTACTGGTATACACTAATGCATTGATCTCAAGGGTTTTACAAGCCTGAATAATATTATTGGCGCCATTAAGGTTAGGCGAATAATAACTTTGCTTACTGCCCCATACGCCAGCTTTTGAAGCAACATGAAACACTAAGTCACAGCCCTGCATCGCTTTAATAACCTGAGTTAAATTGGCAATATCACCTTGAATGGTGTCAACACCTATCTCGTTAAGCTTAGGATATTCGCCCCTCGCAAAACCCACCACTTGAATACCTGCGGCAATTAAACGCTGACAAATCGCAAACCCGAGAAAGCCACCAGCCCCCGTTACAAACACTTTATTCACTTTAGCAGCTAAGGCAGTAAGCGCTTGCTGCTCTTGTTGTGGCAATTTTGATAGTTGATTCATTATTCTTTCCACGTTTTTTGTGCCCAAACCGCCAGCTTTTCACGGAAGATTTTGGCGTTGTGCCTCACATCTACCGGAAAATCAGGGTGAATTAAAAATCGGCTTATCCCTTGGGTATGCTCATGCTTTTGGGCTATATTCAGTAACTGTTGATAAAGCGCTTTAGATGTTGAACACACCAGCGCTTTATCAAGTTCAACACACAATAAAGGCACCACTTGATGATTGACCGTCACTGCCACTAATGCTGAACGCTTAACTTGTGGATGAGTATTAAACACCCGCTCACAAGGGATTGAAAAATAGCGTTGTGGCAAAGGGGCGGGATGAGTTGCATCCACTCGATGTGCTTTACGACCACACATCCACAATAAGCCATGATCATCTAAATAACCCACATCCCCCATACGGTGTCGCATCGTATTAGCTTGTGTATCAGCAATTTTAGATACCCTAGTTGCATCAGGACGCTGGTAATATTGCTGGCTGACCATCGGGCCTTTTACCACTATCTCACCTATCTGGTTCGGAGTAAGCTGCAAGGCGTCATCCCAAGATGTAATCGCCTGTTCAGTAATGTCGATAATACTGATATCAACCCCTTCAATTGCTTTACCAACGCAAATACCGCCGCCATTATCAGTATGTTCAGTGGTACTAAATAATGCGCTGCTGCCAATTTTACTGATCGGCAATGACTCTGTCGCGCCATAGGAGTTAAGTACTTCAACATCATCATTTAACATCTGACTAAAGCGTTTTATTGATGAAATGGTGGCTGGTGCACCGGCAGAAATCACCCGTTTTATCGAAACTAACTTATGCTGAGTTTGCTCACCAGCCTGTCCCAAACGTTCTAACAAGGCCGGATTGACAAACATATTACTGCATTGATATTGCTCGATAGCAGCAAATAAGTGTTTGGGATTGGCTGTAATAGGCTTGCTGGCATCCATATCTGGCACAATAGATGCCATGCCCAAGGCGGGGCCAAATAACGAAAACAGCGGAAAGGTCGCTAAATCTCGCTCGCCAACTTGAATGCCGTAATCGTCTTTTAATGCACTTATTTGCGCTTCGAACATTTTATGGCTATACACCACGCCTTTAGGAACTCCGGTACTGCCGCTGGTAAACAGAATCGCTGCCATTTGATCGTCAGCGAGTTTTTCCATGGGGTAAGCTACACGGTCAAATTGTGGATGCTGGGCAAGTAATTGATCAATACTGTGGCAACCCGCTAGCCAGCGCTGCACGACACCGCCACCAACATTGATAACATGTTTTACGCTGCCTCGCCCCCAACCTAAAAGTCTGCGGGCGACATGTGCCTTAGGGATCCCAATAAATACATCAGGTTCAGATTCAATAAAACACTGCTTGAGGTTTTTAACCCCCATGCCAGGGTCAACTAAAATGGGAATAATACCAGCTTTAAATAACGCAAAAGTTAAACTAAAAAACTCAAGGCTAGGCGTCACCATTAAGACTGCTTTCATGCCTTTTACAATGCCGACAGCATTAAGGGTATAGGCAAGTCTATCTGATTGTTGATGCAACTGGGCAAAGGTTAACTCTTGATATTGGTAACTGTCACTTTTAGCTTGCTGCACTGCAACGGCAAGCAAGTCTGGACTATGCAATGCGGCATTGGCTAAGTGTTGACAAAGATTGGCATTATTGCTGGTTTGCGTCATAAAAGGCTACTCTGTTCGAGAATAATCAATATATTAAGTTAAACGATAATTTATAACAAAAAAGGCTCCTAAGAGCCTTTATGAACAAACAGTATCAGTTATTTATTTGTTTCAATAAACTGTTGGATAAGTCCAATCACTTCATCACTTGCATCTTCTAAAATATAGTGACCGCAATCGGCAAACTCATGCACTTGTGCATGTGGCATGCGCTCACGCCACTCGGCTAAAAAGTGCTTATCAAATACAAAGTCTTGTAAACCAAAACAAATCAGGGTTGGAACATTAGCAAACTGCTTTAAACTGTCACCAATCTCTGTCACTAAGTCATAATTACGATCACCGGCCTTCAATGGAATATCTTGCACAAACCGCAAAGTAGATATGCGGTTTTTCCACGAATTAAATGGAGCAACATACGCTTCTCGTACCGCTTTATCCATTGGCTTGCGCTTTACGCCAACATAAGAGGCAGCAGAAGAAAACGCATTCAAACCACGCACTAACAAGGTGCCTAATAAGGTTTCACGGCAAATCCATAGCGCCCAAGGAAACGGCTTGGTATCAGGCAAATGAAACGCCGCTGTATTTAAATACACTAAACGTTTAATGCGCTGTGGGTGTCTGGCCGCAAAACCTGTGCCGATCATCCCCCCCCAATCATGACACACTAGGGTAATGTTTTCGATTACCCCAAGGCTATCTAATAAGGCTTCTAAGTCATCAATTCGGTTTTTTAGGGTGTAATCGTAATCTGGATCGTTCGGTTTATCAGAGATACCACAACCTATGTGATCCGGCACAATACATTGATGCTGACTACTTAATGCCGAAACTAAATTGCGGTAGTAGTAACTCCAGCTTGGATTACCATGCACCATCACAACCGGCTCACCTTCGCCTTCATTGATATAGTGCAATTGATTGCCATTACGATTTAAAAAATGGCTTTGAAACGGCAATAACGCCTTTAACTGTTCAGCGTGTGTTGTCATGATGCTTCCTATTGAATTAGTTTTATTATTTTCAACGAGTAAGGGATTACCATTTAATCCCTAACATCATGCAATTTAACCCGCTACCTATGCCCAAAAAGCTGACTTGATCGCCTTGACGTAAAAAGCCTTCATCGTGAGCAATAGCGGCTGTTACGGGTAACGACACCGTTCCCATGTTGCCTAAGGTTTGATAGGTTGGGTATTCTTTTTCTTGGGGAATATTTAACGCAGTTAGCACTTGCTTACGATTAGATGCGCCAACTTGATGACATATCACTTTATCAACCTGCTCTACCACCCAATCACGCTGTTCCAGGAAGTGATCCCAAGTGTGCTTGGCTAACTCAACACCTTCTTTCAGCAACGCAACGGCATCGGTGCGCATAAACTCGCGGTAAAGCATATGACCCGCTTCTTGTAAGCCCCACTCACAAAGGTTGTGATGCTCTGGCGCAGACAAGTGGCTGGCACCAAGAAGTTGGTGTTGACGCGTATTTTTAAGCGGTAACGAGCCATCAGTTAAAATCACAGCTATTGCGCCAGAACCGCCTGTTAAGGTGGCAAGCGATTGGGCAAAGTTTTGCATTGTTGGCTCAGCAAGCATGTGATCGATTGTGGCTTCAACAATGTCACGAGCAGATTCACAAGACACCACCATACCGGCTTTAATTTGCCCAAGCTCAATTCGGTTTGCAATATCTAAAATACCTGACAGCACCCCTAAACAGGCGTTACTAATATCATAAATTGCAGTGTCTTTTGACACACCCAATTGCGCTGCGATACGACAAGCCGTTGCGGGTTCATGCTGATCACGACAAACACCGGTATACACTACAGCACCAAGATCTTGAACATTGATCCCTGTTTCATGCACCGCTTTGTTTGCAGCAGCAATCGCACCATCAGACAAACGATAGCCTTTAGGCCACCAGCGACGTTCGGTTATCCCTGTTAACGCCGCTAATTGTCCCATTGGAATGCGGAATTTTTGATACAAAGGCGCAAGACGAGATTCGAGATCAAGGCTTGAGACAATTTGAGGCGCTAACTCATAAGCTAGACTATTGATAAACACGCGTGAGTATTTCATTAAACCATTTTTCGCTTTGTTCAACACCACGATAAACTGAAGATTCTCTATCAAAGCACACGCTATTTTAATGCCTGTCGGCCCTGTGTTTCGCTGATTTTGGTCTGCGATGCTTTGATGATTCTTGAATATTAGCGGATTGATTTGTTGTAATTCACTATTAACCCGACATTTGAACAAGAATGGCCCAAAACTTCAATCAAAAACCGCAATTTGTGCACCTGTATGTGCATTTAATTGTTAAATTTTGCAGGACACATTTTGTGCTAGATAACTGAATTAATCAGAAATTTGTAAAATAGAATAGTCTAAACAATAGCTTAATATAAATATTTAGTCTTATATGGTTTTCTTTGCATCAATCAGTATATTTCTTGGGGTAATACTGCTTGGGCAAAATTTGCTCAAAGTCACATGGTAATTTTGCTCAGTCAAAAAGCACACTCGATCAAGCACCAGCCATTGCTCAAGCACACTACGAAATACATGCCGAACGAGGTCAATTCGTTGAGTGAGGCGCTGTCTTTGCTTGCCAATAACTAAGTAGCTTTCAATATCAATATGATTGGCTATTACTAAACCTTTTTGCTTTGCCGCCCAATGACAAAAATCGCTAAACGACCCAGATAGCTGACTTTGCTTTAAGGTAGGCACAGGTAAATATTGATCAATTTTGCGAATATCACGCTGCAAACTATCAAAACCTAAACGCCAAGCAACCTCCTGAATACGAAGTGCATTTTGCTTTTTACTTGCAATAACACTTTGCTGCAATGGTAATTGTAAATCATGACGCGACAAGCTGAGCTGCGCTTGCTGAGCTAGCCTTGATAGCGGCTGATAATACTTGGCGTGAATGAGGTGGTAACAACAGGGTGAAATAGAGATCGCCTGAGTATTGGCCTTAGCGGCTAAATCAAGTAATCGCACATGTAAGTCACCGCAGGCATGCAGGGCAACGGCATGCTGCTTGGTTTTAATTGGGCTAGCGCTATCCGTTACATCAATCGCCGCAAAAGCATCGGCACAAATAAACTGCTGCTCAAGTTGCCATTGCTGAGCAAACGCTTGCCCATCATCACACAAAGCTTGCTGCCATTCTAAACTGGTCACTTGGCATTGTTGAGTTTTAGCAATTAAGCGACCAAGATGACCTTTGCCGGCACACCACTCTAATACAGGGTATATGGTTGGCTGACTAAATACTTGCTCGGTAAAAGCAACAATCTGTTGCCATTTGCGGCCTTTAATATGAGCACTAAAATGACTTAATTCACTTGTCGCGATAGATAGATTCAAGTTTGACTTGGTAAAGATTGCTTTATCTGAACCGGACGTTAACCAATGAAGTAAAGGCAACTGCGAGCTTTGTCCCAACCCCGTTAGATCGGCCTGTAATGCACTCAGTAAATGACCAACCAATAAGGTTTGATCACTGTCGATGGCATCAAGATTGGCATCATCTATTTGCCAAACTCGCTCTGCTAGACGTGGGAAATCCTCCTGCCAAGGTAAATCATGACAATCAAATGCGACCACTTGCCACAAAGGTTGGGTTAATTTGAGCAGTTCAGTTAGTGCATTAAATTGGATTGAGTAATCAAGCTGCGGCATCATTTAACAAGGCTGGCATAGTCTAATGACTGGGATTCTAACATTTAAGCTAACCCCATGATAATATCTTAGCGTTTTTAATAGCCAAGGGTTTAAGGATATGCAATCGCCATGTGTCGCACGCTGCGGATTAAATGAGGATGATTACTGTATGGGATGTTACCGTCACCTTGATGAAATTGTCATCTGGTCAAGCGCAACCAATGAGCAAAAACAGTGTATTGTTGACAAACTCGCAGCCAGAAAACAACAATTTGTCGGCGATAAAAACAGCCAAACACTTTCACGGGATAAATGGTTAGCCGCGGAGTCAAAAATCAATAGCAACTAACCCTGCACACGTTAAATAACGTGACCCATTTAAGGGTTAAACAGCCAGTGGAATGCAGATTAACCCCCTCAGCTATATCGCAATTTAAATTAGCCTTATATAAATTTAAAGCCAGCAGTGCTGGCTTTAAATGATGCTGATGTAAACAATTGTCGCTTTGTCATTAAGTCATCACAGCGCTATTTTTTCATCATGGCTTTCAGATCCGCAAACGGATTATAGGTTGCCACGTCTTGTTTCACTTCAGTGGTGCTGCCATAACGAATGAGTTCTTCAAAACGTGAATGCTCGTTATCGTGACAATACAAGCATAACAATTCCCAATTACTGCCATCGGATGGATTATTATCATGATTATGATCACGGTGATGTACCGTTAACTCACTTAAATTTTTATGGGTAAACTCGCGGGTACAACGCCCACAAACCCAAGGGTATAGCTTTAACGCTTGCTCCCGATAGCCTTTCTCACGTTTGGCTTTGTAATCTCTGGCTTCTGCCAACACCTTGTCTAATTTACTTTCACCGGCCATTTTCGTTTCCAAACACCCAAAAAAATTACCCCAAGGATATCAGGGATATCACTTGGGGCAATAGTTTTCAGCTTTCAAAACGCCTTTAATGGATCTATCGGTTTAAATTAACTCAGCATGGGATAGATGTAAGTAATGTAAATAGCGTTCATATTGAGTAACAATGTCTGCGGTGATCTGCTCTTGGGTATAACCCATCACATCATATTGCTGTCCGCCATGTTCTAAAAATACTTCAACACGATAATATTCCTGCTCGTTTTCAGTATTTTCTTCTGTAGTACCCGACATCATAAAGGCTCTTAAACGCAGTCCATAAACAAACGAAAGTGGATCATCTGGGCCAACTACCAGCCGCACCCTTTCATCTTTAAAGATTATATCGGCCACCTGCCCTTTCGCGACTAGGGTATTACGAACCTCTGTTAACGCAGGATATGCAATATTATCAATAAAGTACTGCGCGTCATCACGGCTTGGCTGCGACACCAACACATCTAACCTATCTTGCCACGTCATATTGGCTTTAGCATACTGCACACTGGTGTTATGAGATTGGACACTATTAATTTTGAGCCAATCGTCTTGCAGTGCCTTAAATAACCCTAAACACATTAATAACATGACAATTAAAAATGGCATTGCACTCGCAATTGCTGCAGTTTGTAAGGCTTGTAAGCCACCTGCTATCAATAGTACTGACGCAACCACCCCTTGCAATACCGCCCAGAAAATACGTTGCCAAACCGGTGCATTGCTATCACCTCCTGAGGTCAAATTATCAATCACTAATGAGCCAGAGTCAGACGAAGTAACAAAGAAAGTCACCACTAAGCACACTGCAATAATAGAGAGCACATTAGCAAAAGGCAGATGTTCAAAGAACTTGAATAACGCAATAGAGACATCGCTTGAAACCGCATCAGCTAAATAAGTCGCGCCTTGGTTTCTTATTTCATCAATCGCAGAGTTACCAAATACCGTCATCCACAAAAATGTGATGCTTGAAGGCACAAATAACACACCGATTAAAAATTCACGGATCGTACGGCCACGGCTGACACGCGCAATAAAGGTACCCACAAATGGTGACCAAGATATCCACCAGCCCCAATAAAGTAATGTCCAGCCCCCAATCCAATCTTCTTTCTGTTGGTAGGCATAAAGATTAAAGGTTTTACCGACAATATCACTTAAATAACCACCGGTGTTTTGCACAAAAGCTTGCAATAAAGCAACGGTTGGCCCAAGCAGTAAAACGGCCACTAACAAAAATAAGGCTAAGCCAAGGTTTAACTCACTAAGGCGTTTAACTCCTTTATCTAAACCAGAGAATACTGACAAGGTGGCAATGGCAGTAATTACCGCAATTAATATTACCTGTACGGTAACATTATTGGGCAAATCCGTAATAAGGTAACTCAGGCCAGAGTTAACCTGCAGCACGCCGAACCCTAATGAGGTGGCCACACCAAACATGGTACCTAACACCGCAAAAGTATCCACAATATGCCCCAGTGGACCATAAATTTTCTCACCAATTAAAGGGTAAAGCGCAGAGCGAGGAAGCAATGGCAGCTTGTGACGATAAGCAAAATAAGCGAGTGATAATGCCACTACCGCATAAATCGCCCATGCATGGATCCCCCAATGGAAGAAGGTAATCTTCATAGCATCTGTTGCTGCTTGGATAGTTTCAGGCGTCGCATCGGGTGGGGCAAGATAATGCATCACAGGCTCTGCTACCCCAAAAAACATTAAACCTATACCCATCCCAGCGGAAAACAGCATCGCGATCCAGCTTTTATAGCTGTAGTCAGGCACAGCATGATCTGGCCCAAGCTTAATATCGCCAAAGCGGCTAACCATGACAAAGATGATAAAAATTAGAAATATTGCTACACCAAGGATATAAAACCAACCAGCTTGAGCTTCTAAGCTGTTTTGCACTGCCTTAAAAAAGTGACTTGCTTCTGCAGGCCATACGGCGCACAAGAAAACCATTAATATAATAAGGATAACAGAGGAATAAAACACTGGTGGGTTGATACTTGTCTTAATCGACATAATGTCTCCCATTATTTTGACAACAAATGCATATGACATAAATTGATTAAATTCAATACATCATAAGATGAACAAATAAGTCTAACACAAATAATTAGTGCATTAACTGTTATAAGCAAAGCAAGGTAAATTCACTACAAAATGTGAAACAAATACAAGTCATACCTCAAAATAATAAACACAACCCAACAACCAGCATGTAGCAATAGAACGTTATCATCACAAGTAACCAAAGTAATTTACAAACATATTTGTTTTAGTTGAGTTGCAGAGAATGAAAGCGAGCAAGGATATTCGGGAAATATCAAACCAGCCATTCAAATAATACTGACATCAAGCTTGGCAAACATCTTGATGATGAATAAATATCAAATTGATTTCCGAGTAATAATGTACAAATTGGATTGATAACAATAGACTAAATTTATCGTCAAGCAGTTCACTTTATAACCTTTAACTAGGAAATTCGCGCTTATGAAGATTGTTATCGCACCTGATTCATTTAAAGAAAGCTTAACGGCACTGCAAGTTGCACAAGCAATAGAACAAGGCTTTAAGCAAGTGTTTCCAGATGCGCAATATGACAAAGTACCAATGGCTGATGGCGGTGAAGGTACAGTTCAAGCCATGGTTGATGCCACTGAAGGGGAAATTATTTCTGTAGAGGTCAGCGATCCTTTAGGCTCAAAGGTGAATGCTTTTTATGGCATTTTAGGCAGTGTCGCTAACAAACCCGCCACGGCGGTAATTGAAATGGCGGCCGCTTCTGGATTACACCTTGTACCTAGAGACCAACGTAATCCACTAGTAACTAGCAGTTTTGGCACAGGTGAACTGATCAAGCATGCGCTAGATCGTGGTATAAAGCATATCATTTTAGGCTTAGGCGGCAGCGCAACAAATGATGCTGGCACCGGAATGGCTCAGGCTTTGGGGATAAAATTGTTAACCGCTAGCGGGGAATCAATCAAAGCCGGCGGTGCGGGTTTAAGTGAACTTGCCACCATCGATACCAGTCATGCTCACCCCGCCATTAAAGATTGCCATTTTGAAGTCGCTTGCGATGTTGATAATCCACTATGCGGCCCACGCGGCGCATCAGCGATTTTTGGCCCACAAAAAGGTGCGACAGCCGATATGGTCGAACAGCTAGATATTGCCCTTTCACACTTTTCCCATATCGTCACCCAAGAGCTTAAGCAAGATGTATCCAAGTCAGCTGGTGCAGGCGCTGCGGGCGGCATGGGGTTTGGCGTCATGACATTTTTACAGGGGCAATTACGCCCAGGCATCGAATTAGTCATTAAAACTGTTGGGCTAGAAAAATATTGCCAGCAGGCCGATTTGGTGATCACAGGCGAAGGCAGAATTGATGGCCAAACCGTATTTGGAAAAACCCCTATGGGAGTGTTACAAGTTGCGCAACATTATAATGTGCCAACCATTGGTATCGCGGGTAGTTTAGGTGACAATGCTGATGCCATTGTAGAGCAAGGTATGACGGCCATATTTCCAATCATTCCAGGAGTGGCAAGTCTTGATGAAGTTTTAGCCCATGCCACGACAAACTTAATCAATACCTCCGTGAATGTAGCCAGACTTATTAAGCTCAAGCTGTGATAAGGTGTGCAGATGACCTTGTCTTGATGAACTAAAGCCTCAAACGGTGACAGCTTTTGATGTCAGCAGTCAGCGATAACAATCGACTCAAGATACCCAACGGCAATCACGATAAAAACTTGATGCGAACCAAGCCATAAAGTAAAGTTAGCACCCTCATTTTTGCCAGTGGGTGCGACTTTACTTTTAGTGTATTTATCAGTACTCATAGGGCGAATTTAACTTAATTACGGCAAGCCTAAATGACCTCGAAACCAATCCGCCATGCAGATGCATCAGAGCAAAGTTTATTGCGCATTTTCACTGTGCCAGAAGATGCAAGTTCAACGTTAAGTATTATTGAGCAAAAACTTTCTGAAGATTTAGCGGGTTTTTTAGGTAACAGTATTGCGGCATTAGAAAAGCCTTTAAGCGAAATCGAAACTGACTTTCAAGCATTTCAAATTCCAAGTATGCCAAGGTTTGTGTCTGATTATACCGATGAAATTATGCAAAACTTGGTCGCCCATTCGGTACATACTTCAGCGCCCAGTTTTATCGGTCATATGACCTCAGCACTGCCCTACTTTGTTTTGCCGCTGTCTAAAATGATGGTTGGGCTTAATCAAAATTTGGTTAAAATTGAAACATCTAAAGCCTTTACTCCGCTAGAACGCCAAGTACTTGGCATGATGCATCACCTTATTTACAACCAAAACGACCACTTCTACCAACAATGGATGCACAGCGCTAATCACTCATTAGGCGCATTTTGTTCTGGTGGCACAGTCGCTAATATCACTGCATTGTGGATTGCACGTAACCGAGTATTAAAAGCTGATGGTGACTTTAAAGGCGTGGGCCGTGAGGGCATGTTAAAAGCACTGCGTCATTATGGATACGATGACCTAGCTATTTTAGTGTCAGAACGAGGCCATTATTCATTAGGTAAATCGGCTGATTTACTCAGTATTGGTCGAGACAACATCATTAGCATTGCGACAGACGCGAACAACAAAGTGGATGTTGCTGCCATGCGTCAAGCAGCTCAAAAACTCGCAAAGAACAACATTAAGGTGATGGCCATTGTTGGGGTTGCAGGTACCACTGAAACAGGCAACATTGATCCTTTAACAGAACTCGCACAACTTGCCCAAGAGTTAGATTGCCATTTTCATGTTGATGCTGCATGGGGTGGAGCAAGCCTGTTATCGAATAAGTACCGTCACTTATTAACAGGGATCGAATTAGCAGACTCGGTCACTATTGATGCCCATAAACAAATGTATGTGCCTATGGGTGCAGGCATGGTGCTATTTAAAGATCCAGAGCTTGCACATACTATTGCGCATCATGCTGAATATATTTTGCGCGTGGGCTCTAAAGATTTAGGCAGTCAAACCTTAGAAGGTTCGCGTCCAGGCATGGCAATGCTGGTACATGCTTGTTTGCAAATTATTGGTCGTGAAGGCTATGAAATTCTGATTAACAACAGTTTAGAAAAAGCACGCTATTTTGCAGATCTGATTGAGCAACATCAAGAGTTTGAGTTAGTCACCTACCCAGAGCTTTGTTTACTGACTTACCGTTATGTACCCCAATCAGTGCAATTGAAACTTAATCAAGCGATTGCCGATAATCAGGTTGAATTGGTCACTAAAATTAATGGGCTATTAGATGGCCTAACCCAATTTATTCAAAAACATCAACGTGAACAAGGTAAGTCATTTGTATCTCGCACCCGCATTCGCCCTGCAAAATACCAAAGACAGCCCACAACCGTATTTAGAGTCGTGCTAGCCAATCCATTAACCAGTCATGAAATATTGGCTGAGGTCTTGAACGAGCAAGCTCAAATAGCCCAATTAGATAGCGAATATTACCCGCTGTTAATCGAACTGTAATTTGTAAGCAAAATCTAAGCGAGTAAATCTAAGCCTTAACAGATTGTTAAGGCTTTTTTATGCCAAACAATAACCCGAGGCCAGACTTGAACTGGCTCACCTGCTTTTATCAAGAGTGCGAGGGATTTTGTATCGTTAAATTTCAGACATAAAAAAGCCCCAACTTATCGTTGAGGCTTGTTTATCCATCACTTGCAAGCAAGCTTAAAATGGTACCCGAGGCCAGACTTGAACTGGCACGCTTGCTTTTATCAAGAGTGCGAGGGATTTTGTATCGTTAAATTTCATAAATAAAAAAGCCCCGACTAATGTCGAGGCTTTTTTATCCATCACTTGCAAGAAAGCTTAAAATGGTACCCGAGGCCAGACTTGAACTGGCACGCTTGCTTTTATCAAGAGTGCGAGGGATTTTGTATCGTTAAATTTCAGACATAAAAAAGCCCCAACTTATCGTTGAGGCTTGTTTATCCATCACTTGCAAGCAAGCTTAATAATGGTACCCGAGGCCAGACTTGAACTGGCACGCTTATTCAGCGAGGGATTTTAAATCCCTTGTGTCTACCGATTCCACCACTCGGGCAAAGTGTTGTTTTAACCGCTGCTATTAAAGCAAGCCATTAAACGCAATTTAGTGGAGGCGCGACCCGGAGTCGAACCGAGGTCGACGGATTTGCAATCCGCAGCATAGCCATTCTGCCATCGCGCCACAATGTAAACTAATGATTTGGAGCGACATATCGGGTTCGAACCGATGACCTATACCTTGGCAAGGTATCGCTCTACCAACTGAGCTAATGTCGCCTGTATCATTTCATGTTCAACTTTCCGCTAATGCTTCGTGTCGTTGATGTCTTGTCTACGGGGGTGCATTCTACCGATTTCATCACCGGTGTCAATTGCCTTTTTTACTAAAATGATTTGTTTGCACACTTAATAATCTTATTGATCTATTTATGTGCTATTCCTCAATTAAATCTTTCCAAGCCGCAGAAATATAACTGAACATCGACCAAAACGTCAGCAAGGCCGCTACATAGAATAGCGCATATGCCACATCTGTCAGTAACGGTGTAGGTTTCCAAATTAATCCGATAATCGCAATCATCTGGGCTGCAGTCTTATATTTACCTATCCAAGAAACCGCAACCACCCCTCGTTTGCCGATTTCAGCCATCCACTCACGCAACGCTGAAATGACAATTTCACGACCAATCATAAATAACGCCGCTAGGGTTAAATAGATATTATCGTTTTGCTGCACCAATAACACCAAGGCAGTGGACACCATGACTTTATCGGCAACAGGATCTAAAAATGCCCCAAAGCGAGTTGATTGACCTAACTTTCTTGCCGCATAACCATCAAGGGCATCGGTTACCGCTGCGAGCCAGAATATAAACGCGGCCGTAAATGGCGCCCACGTATAAGGAAGATAGAAAAAGAAAACAAATACAGGCAGCAACACTAATCTAAAAAGTGTTAATGCAATAGGTAAGTTAAACGGCATAAATAAACCAATAATCCAGAAGCTGCGCCAATCTTGCCTTAATTTTAGCCCCCTCGCAATGAATCATGGATCGTTTGTGCCATTTCTAGGCTAATTCCTGGCACTTTTGCTAATTCTGCCACACTGGCGCTTTTTACTTCTTGTAAACCACCTAAATGTTGCAACAAAGCTTTGCGTCTTTTCGGTCCAACACCCGCTATGGATTCTAAGGTCGATGTATTACGCGTTTTTTGACGTTTATTACGATGGCCAGTAATGGCAAAGCGATGGGACTCATCTCGAATATGTAAAATTAAATGAAACGCTGGTGAATCACTAGCGATATCGATGGTCTCTTCAGAACCACCAATCACGAAGGTTTCTAAGCCAGCTTTACGCCCTTCGCCTTTAGTGACACCTATTAATAATGGCGGCCTTGCTAATTTAGCACATTTGTCATCGACAATTTGTTGAGCAATTCGCAGCTGCCCTAAACCGCCATCAATAAACACAATATCTGGCACCTTGCCATTGTCATCAATTTTATCAAATCGACGCCTAATCGCTTGATCCATTGCAGCATAGTCATCGCCACCAGTAATGTCATTAATGTTATAACGCCGATAATCAGCTTTATGCGGGCCTTCGCGATTAAAGACCACACATGATGCCACCGTACTTTCTCCCATCGTATGGCTAATATCAAAGCACTCCATACGTTTAATAGGAAAGGTTAACTCTAGTGCCTCTTCAAGCAAACTAAAGCGCTGGTCAATGGTATTTTTATGGGCCAATTTGGTCGCAACCGCATTGGCAGCATTGGTTACGGCTAAACGTAAAAAGCTTGCTCTTTCACCACGAACTTGGGTTTTAAGGCTAAATTTCTTTTGCAGTGCTTGTTCAATGGCATGAGCCGTGGCATTCATGCCACCAAACTCATGACTTATGATAACTTCTTTAGGAATGGTGCGCTGCACATCTTGATTTAGATAAAATTGCGCTAAAAATGCACTCAAGACTTCGTCTAATTCTGTCGCGGCAGGAATAGTCGGATAATAACTTCGGCTACCAAAAATTTTGCCTTCACGAATAAATAATAAATGAAAACAAGCAATACCTGAGGCGTAATCCACGCCAATGACATCCATATCGCCTTTGCTGTTAGATACTTCTTGCTGCTCGCTCACTTTACGCAGCGCCGTTATTTGATCACGAAACAATGCCGCCTGTTCATAGTGCATATCTATTGCGGCTTGTTCCATTTTAGCGACCAAGGTTGCAATAACTTGCTGGTCTTTTCCCCGTAAAAACAAGGTGGCGAGTTTTACTTGCTCTCGATAGTCAGTTTCAGAGACTAAATCGACGCATGGTGCGCAACAACGGCCAATTTGATATTGCAGGCAAGGTCGTGAGCGTGACTTGTAATACACATCTTCACACTGGCGGATAGGAAACAACTTTTGCATCAAGTTTAAGCTTTCACGCACAGCACCGCCATTAGGGTAAGGCCCAAAGTAATGACCTTTTTCCCGTTTCGCGCCGCGATGATATGCCAACCTAGGGTGTTTATGCTGACTTAACAATATATAGGGATAAGATTTATCATCACGCAGCAGTACATTGTATTTTGGCATGTACTGCTTGATGTAATCATTTTCTAAGATCAGCGCATCGGTTTCACTGTGGGTCAGTGTCACATCAATGTGTTCAATATTGGCAACTAGCGCTTGAGTTTTAACATTAGGCAAATTTGCCCGAAAATAAGAACTTAAACGCTTTTTTAAGTCTTTTGCTTTGCCCACATAAATCACTTCATTGTGTTTATCATACATACGATAAACACCGGGTGATGAAGTGAGGGTTTTAAGAAATGGTTTTGATTGAAACCCTTGAGTCATAGAAATAACAGCCTAGCATTACCACAGGCTGAAACCTGTGAAAAAAGTTAGAACGAACCTGTATCAAGCATTTTGTAACGAATAGCTAGACGGGTCAATTCCACGTCACCATTGATCCCTAACTTAGCAAACAAACGGTAACGGTAACTATTAACGGTTTTCGGGCTCAAGTTAAGTTTTTCTGAAATGTCATTGACCTTCTCGCCATTAGTGATCATTAACATAATCTGTAATTCACGCTCAGATAAACTAGCAAATGGGTTTTCTTCGCTACCGTTAAATTGACTCAATGCCATTTGCTGAGCAATTTCAGGCGATAAGTAACGTTGACCTCGAGACACTTGACTAATGGCTCTGATAACCTCAGGAGACGTCGACCCTTTAGTTAAATAGCCAGAAGCACCAGCTTGCATGACTTTAGTCGGGAATGGATCTTCAGTTTGAACCGTTAATACTATAATTTTCGCATCTGGTTGATAACGTAAAATTTTACGCGTCGCCTCTAAACCGCCCATGCCCGGCATATTCATGTCCATTAAAATGACATCAGCTTCATTTTGACGTGACCATTGCACAGCGGTTTCGCCATCATGGGCTTCCCCAACAACTTTAATCCCACGCTCATCTTCCAAAAGGCGACGGATCCCTGTGCGCACTAACTCATGATCATCCACTAAATATACTGAAATCAACTTCAACCCACCTTTATTATTTGCCATTCTTCCTGAATATTGTGGCTTTTTATTTTATAAAACAGTGATGTAATGAACACACTCATAAAAATTAGAGTTCAGACTACAAATTTATCACCTTTAGATGATTTGGCACAAGCAAACAAATTGCGATCCTTCATAATTGTTACATCTTGTGGATAGCACAATTATGCGCCCATCTTACCATTTAAAGTGACAATAATTGTGCGCCCAGAAGCATGGTCTCGATGTTCACATAAATAAATCCCTTGCCAAGTCCCTAGGTTAAGCCGTCCATTCGTGATAGGGATTGACAACTCAGCTCCCAGTAAACTGGATTTTATATGAGCAGGCATGAAATCTGGGCCCTCATAAGTATGGCGATAATAAGGCGCGTTTTCAGGCACTATCACATTAAAATGACGCTCAAAATCACCTCTTACAGTAGGGTCGGCATTTTCATTTAACGTCAGTGATGCAGAGGTGTGTTGAACAAATATATGTGCCACTCCTATTTCATACTGATTAATTTCAGGTAACTGCGATAGCAATTCCTTATCAATTAAATGAAATCCTCGGCGTTTAGCCTTAAGTTGAATGATTTTCTGGATCCACATTGTCATCAGCCTACTTGCTTGATTGCTATCTCTGATAAATGGTTATTGATATGCATCACATGCGCGGCTTCATACTGTTGTTTGGTCAAATAACCATAAGCAAATTGGGGGGCTAACTCCCCCTGATAAGCGTTGAACGCGCTCAAAGCTTGCTGTAAACGTTGATAGGCCTGCTGGCTGTTTTGCGCTTTTAATAACATAGGTGCGCCGGGGATCGCCTCGGCAAGATCATGAGTCATTTTCCCTTTCGCTTCAAAAGAAGCAAAAGCTATGCGACCTATGGTATTTTGAAATACAGGCGATTTTAGCTGCGGATAACCTAGCATCGAATATTCAATACTTTGCGCACAATGGTTAAAAATTTCGGCCAAATCCCACGCGCCAGTTGTCTGTAAAGAAGACGTCATTAACTGATTAAGTTGTACTACAACCTGTTCGATAGTTAATGGCAATGGATAGGGCTCAATACGAGACCAGATGACCCCACCACCTACAACAATGCCAGCACTGGAAGTTATGGCGCCAATTATAAATTGCCTGCGATTAATCATATGTTGCTTATATTATCCTTTTGCATATGCCTATAGCTGAAGTCAGTTTCAATAACACAAAACATGTTACATTTTAGTTAATCATCAAAGCAATATAACTCAATGACCATGAGTGAGCAGACAATTTTATGACAGCTTATTTCAGCTTAATTTTTTGCAGCGAAGTGGCTTATGGCCTGTGTCAAAAATCAATCTAAAGCTTATCCCATGCTGCTTGATGCTGTTATTGATTAGTCCACTATTCAACACTCATGGTAACGAATGCTGACTCGCTTTACGGTTTAGCGCCGCAATTAACTATCTAGATAAAATAGATGCATAAAAAACGCACTCAAAGAGAAGTGCGTAATTCAATACAAAATCAGACTTTTATTACATGGTCGCCATAGACCAATAATCTAAGCGCTTCTGTGGATTATAAACAACAGTTTTACATAACTCTTTGTATTTTTTAATTAATACCCCAAGGCTGCTACTTCCACCAAGTGAATCAATCTGCTTTTGCTTTTCAGTGGCTAAATCTTGCTGAACTTGCTCACTACTGCGATATTTTTCGGCTAAAGTTATTGCATCAACCGCTGAAATTTTTAAGCGCTCACTCACCGATTGCATTTGCGGTGCATTCATTCCTGCAATTGCGTCAGCACTAATTTGATAATATGCCGCGCACTGTATTACTTCATCAGTAAATGCTTTTTGCGCAGCGTCCTCAGCCATAGCTATGTGACTCATAAATACTGTTGTAGCGAGAAACAACCACTTTCCTTTAGTTAACATATTGTGTCCTATTGCTATTAAAAAACTAACTGTGTAATCGAAAACGTAAGTTTTGCTCTACTGCTGGCCACTCTGGCGCAATAATGGAAAAGACCACGGTATCGCGGATCACGCCATTGGGATCTATTTTATGATGCCTTAACACCGCATCTTGCTTAGCACCTAGCCTTGTTATCGCTTTGCGTGAAATATCGTTATGCCAATGAGTACGAAACTCTACTGCAATAGCATCTAACTGGTTAAAGGCATAGTCGAGTAATAACAGTTTGCATTCACTATTTACGGGACTGCGTTGGTAGCTTTTACTGTACCAAGTGTAACCAATTTCAATTCTTCGATTCACTTTGTCCCAATGGCAAAAACGGGTACAACCAACAATGGCGTTTGTCATCTTATGTCGAACAACAAATGCCAAGCTATAACCTTGTTGCTGTTCAAGCAATGCCTTAGAAATATAATCAAGCATTTGCTCTGGTGGTGGCACCGAAGTAAACCAAAGTTGCCATAATTGGCCATCAGCAGCGGCAGCATTGAGATCAGCTGCGTGTTCAAGCGTTAATGGCTCAAGGCTGACATGAAGTCCTTGTAATGTAATTGTATGCTCACCCATCTAAAGCCATCCTGTATGCTTGCTTGTGGATATAAAAATTACTTTAACGAATAAGATGAAAACTTACATTACCTTAAATGATATTAGTAGTAAGTTAAATAAAAAGAATTTACAAAAACGTCAATCAAGTGCAACAAATCAATCACACAGAATTAGGAGGGTGACGCCGCCTAATGGCGGCGAAAAATTGAATAGTTAGACTTAAAATCCGTGGTTAGCGTGACTCACTCTAAACCAACCGGCTATGCTATTGCGAGGCACGAGTGTGGGCAAAACCTCATGTGGAAAACGCTCACTTAAAAAAATGGCTAATGTTCCTAATTCAGGCTGCACTGTCGTTATAACACTATCGTCTTCATCATAAATCACTAACTGGCCACCATTTTCGGCTTGCCAATTCGGATTGAGAAAAAACACTGTTGTAAGGATTCGATTTTGACTGCCCTTAAGTGCATCCAGATGTTTTTGATAATAGGCACCGGGTTGATAAACCGCATAGTGACTTTCATAATCAAACAGCCCCATAAAAAGGCGTCGATTTAGGCCATTTTTGAGCTGCTCCATAATCGATAAGTATTGATTGTCTATGACGTCTTGTTTATCAAGCCAACTGATTTTATCTGAACGAATTTGGGTATTAACTTGTTGTTCACTACCACGGCCGATAGCCGCTGATTTAAACTCAATATTCTGCTTTGCCTGCATTTTTTCAATTAAGGCTAGGCTTACATTGTCGGGAATGATATCAGATAAAAGAATATATCCTTTATCGACTAACGCATCTGCGATCACATCCAGCACTGCTTCACTTAATTGCGAAACCATACATGCCACATCCAATAAGACGACGCTTGATTCTGTACTTTATGACTCAGAAAGGAGGTTTGAGTCTGAATTTCGAGGGGGCGTTGTTACCAATAATATCAAGATATGATTGCCACATCTTGAGCCTACTTTGCAGCTCACTATGCTGTCAAAGTGGCAGAATATTATATCAATAAAACGCCTAGATCAACAAAACAAAATAACCTTTAATTACAATCTATTAGATAATTAAAAACTTGTTAAATCTGACTATGTAATAATACTGATTTATCGACCTCTGTTAGTGCGTTCACAGCTTGCGGCTCTTCTTGCGCTGCTTGATAACTTTGATTCAGCTTTAACGCTAAATATAAATCAGACAGGATCATGATGCCATCGTCACCACTGACCATCTCGGTTTGTTCAAACCAACTAAGTAACTGTCTTTTACGACCAGCCAAAATCACCTTTACACCACGTTTTTTAAATGTTTGCTGAATATCAGACAGCACCGCCATCACACTCAAATCAAGATGAGTAAAACAAGGCACCGCATCAATGATGACACATTTAATATCATCTTTTTGTCTGGCATAACCTTCAAATAATCGACGCTTAAAATACCCCGCATTGAAGTAAGTCAATGGTGAATTAAAACGATAGATAAAAATACCAGCCACAGGTTTAGCTTTATCGCTACTGTCTAAACTTCGAATAACCCCTTTACTATCAAGCCCAAGCACTTGATCGGTAGGTCTCATTACCGTACGAATAAATTGAAATAATCCCAATAGAACCGCTAATGTGATCCCCGGAATAACACCAATAAACAGCACGGCAAACAAGGTGGTTAAGGCTAGGTAAAATGCTTGTCTGTCTCGTAAGCGTAAATTCCATACGGCTTTTAAATCGAGTAAATGTACCGAGGCTATCACCAAGACCACTCCAAGCGCAGCGCTAGGAATAAACTCTAATGGTGCAGTTAAAAAAATCGCAATAACAGCAATAATGGCGGCAGCAATAATTGACACTAACTGAGTTTTCCCTCCGTTAGCATCGTTAACTGCGGTGCGAGAATCTGCACCACTAACCGCAAAACCTTGCGACAACGCAGAAGCCATATTGGCAAAACCTAATGCTCGAAACTCTTTATCGGCATCAATATCATAACCATTTTTTGCCGCAAAACTGCGAGCGGTTAGCATCATGCTCACAAAGCTGACTACCGCTAAGTTCAGGGCGGGCATAACCAACTCACGAATGATCCCCACGTTAAACTCTGGCGTTTGAAAAACGGGAAAACCGCCTGTTACTGTACCAATGGTTTTAACGTCGTATTGACCAAGATTAAATATCCATACCAATATTGCACCAAAGGAGATAGCAAACATTGATGCAGGCCAACTCGGTTTAAGCCGCTTCATCACAAAGTAAATGATGACGGTAAGCAAGGCCATCAGTAAGGTGGGTACATGTGTTTGAGCAAGATAAGTCGGCACGCCGCCTAAGCGCTCTAGCAGGTATTTATCGTCAAAGGTAAAACCAAATATTTTTGAAAATTGGCCAACAATAATGGTAATAGCAACACCGTTTAACAGCCCCATCAAAATTGGTTTTGATAAAAAGTCGGCCAATACCCCTAATTTGAATCGACTGGCAATGAGGCACCATAACCCCGTCATTGCCGTCATGGTCATCACTAATTGCCAATGCTTTACGCTATCCCCCGCGGCTAAAGGGGTCACAACAGCCGCGATAACAGCACAAGTTGCGGCATCTGGGCCAACAATTAATTGTTTTGATGTGCCAAAAAGTGCATAAACCAGCATAGGCAGTACGCAAGAATACAGTCCAACCGCAGCATTTACACCGGTTAATTGGGCATACGCGATGGCAACGGGTAAGGCAACGGCAGCAACGGATAACGCTGCACGAATATCATCTTTAAACCAACTAGACTGATAGCTAGCAAACGTCTCCAAACCGGGCATAAAAGCATATAATCGCGAAAGAAGCACAACAACCTCAAGCAACAAGTAAGTGGCTTATGATAAAACTATCTGTAATCAAATACACACAATTACAACAAAAATATTTCAGTTACAGCACTAAAAAAGCTAATGCTAGTAGCAATGACAGTTATACGCACAAAATGAGATCCTTCTCAAGCCAATAACTCAGTAAATTTCATACTCATCTACAACTGTTTGCCATTCGATATATTCGATTAATTAATCATAAAAAATGATTGAATAGATTCATAAAAAATCAAAGCCTATTAACCTGATCATGATATACTTTGCCCTTGGCTTTTTTGACTCTCTATCTCGCTTGCGCTATCTGTAAATAATGCCAGCTTAAGTACCCGTTTTTTTGAGGTGTTCGTGTCCCATCCATCTAAAGTATCAACGCCACAAAGCATCCCCAACCTAGCGATGTTAATTCCCATGCTTGCGGCTATCGTAGCCATTACTCCTCTGGCGATTGATATGTATCTGCCAGCGATGTCAATTTTAGCCGCCAGCTTTGATACCCAAGTGACCATGGTGCAATTATCACTCAGTATTTATTTGGCTGGCTATGCCTGTGGCATGCTTACTTTCGGGCCACTTGCCGATAAAATTGGCCGTCGACCATTAGTTATTATTGGCCTAAGCGGATTTTGCATCGTTAGCTTTTTGCTTGCTTGTAGTCAAAATATTGAACAGTTTTTAGGGTTACGTTTTTTTCAAGCCTTTATCGGCGCAGCAGCAACCGTAGTGGTGCCGGGATACATAAGAGAAGTGTATGGCGACAATACCGCTAAAGGTATGTCTTATGTCAGCTTAATTATGATGTTAGCCCCTTTAATCGCCCCCACTATTGGTAGCTTTATTTTAGAACTTGGCGATTGGCATTTAATCTTTTTTGTGCTGAGTTTTTATGCCTTGGCATTGCTGTGTTTAATTTTATTTAAGCTAAAAATGCCCAGCGACAAAGATAAACAACAACGCAGTCAACATGGCTTTTTGAAGTCTTATTACACTGTGTTTTCTCGACAAGGAGTCAAACTCCACATAGCCAGTGGCGTATTGACCTCATTTGCTTTTTTCTGCTACCTAACCGCTGCGCCATTTATTTATATGGAAGTATTTGGTTTGGACAAATCGCTGTTCGCCATTTTATTCAGTACCAATGTTGGAGCTTTAATGCTGGCCAATATTATCAACTCAAGAATTGTCAGCCGGTATGGCTCAAAACGAATGTTGAATGTCGCCACCTTTTTTGCCTTTATTGCTGCGTTAGGTTTAGTACTGGTTAACTTATTGGATTTCAGCTATCACTTTACCGTGATTATGCTGATCCCATTGATGGGCGGCTTAGGCATTATGTCTGTTAATGCTGACGCCATTGTATTAATGAAATTTAAACAAGAAACAGGCACAGCCACTGCGGTCATTGGCACCCTAAGATTTGGTTTTGGCGCAACAGCCGGGCCATTAATGGCATTATTTTACACCGGAACCGCAGTCCCCTTTGCAGTGTTGATGCTGATATCGATTGCACTTGTGGGATTTTGCCAAGCATTTCAAACTCGACTAAGCCAATCACAGCCGCAATAATCCCATTTAAAATATGGTTCAACCTTAACGCCAACGCCGATTAAAGCCGTTGGCGTTTTGATGTTGATTAGAGGCTTGCAGTGTATAACCAAATTAAAGCACGTGAATTCATCACACTAGGTTGATTTTAAACCATAACATAACCTGAATTCGGGATAAAAATAGAAGGGAACTAAAAGCTGGTTCCATGATCAGATCTTTCGACCAAGAAGGATTGACCACAAAGGAACCAGCTATGCGTAAACTAGTAGATTTATTTTGTCATGTCGATGATTTTTGTAAGGCTTTTCTACCTCAGTGGCAGCAACTTCAACTTGAAAGTGGCGAGCGAAAGCGTAATCGTAAAGGACGAATGTCTGAAAGCGAAATTATGACAATCATTGTCGCTTTTCATATGTCTCATCAGCGTGATTTTAAAAACTTTTATCTGGGAATTATCTGTCGTTATTACAAAAATGATTTCCCTACACTTCTCAGTTACACCCGATTTATTGAAGTGATGCCATCGATGCTTATACCACTAAGTGCTTTCTTTACCCATGTTAAAGGAGCGCCTACAGGTATTGAGTTTATTGACTCTACGAGCATTAAAGTCTGCCATAACTTACGCATCCCGAGACACAAGGTATTCAAAGGAACGGCTGCAAGAGACAAAGGAACAATGGGCTGGTTTTATGGATTTAAGCTGCACATTATTACCAATCATCTTGGCGATATTGTGGCAGCTAAGCTTACTCCTGCTAATACGGATGACAGAAAGCCCGTTCGGGAACTGTCAAAAGGGCTACTCGATAAGCTTTACGCCGATAAAGGTTATATCAGTAAGGCGCTGACTGAAGATTTGAAAGAAAACGGGATCACTCTTATAACAACTCAACGAAAGAACATGAAGGCGAAGATATTAGCGGCTTGGGACAGAGCAATGCTGTCTAAACGGTTCATCATTGAAACCATCAACGACCAACTGAAGAATATTTCTCAGATAGAGCATTCAAGACACAGGAGTTTACATGGATTTATGTTGAACTTGCTAGGTGGATTAATCGCATATTGCCTAAAACCAGAAAAGCCATCATTGAACATCACACCTACAGAAAAGTCAGGGTTGATGGCGATGGCTTAAACCGATCTCAGGTTAACATAGCCCCAACCGACAAGCGCTAATTTAGCTTTGACTTAAGCCGGTAGCGTAAAGATGAAAATATTTCAAACATGTTAAAAAATTAAATAAAACACTTGCAGTAAATATCGATTTACATATGATAAAGCTATCCTGTTCGCTAGAACGGACAACGGCATCAAGTCACAGCTTCATGCCAGTAACGAGCTTAAATACCTTTAAGCTTAATTTTTAGAACGATTACCGTCGTTGTATGCAAGATACTGTTTACCATAACGGTAACTTTAGAGGATTCTATTCATGGAAAAGCTTTCTGGCGCCAGTATGATCGTGCGCTCTCTTATCGATGAAGGTGTTAGCCATATTTTTGGTTACCCTGGTGGTTCTGTTTTAGATATCTATGACGCCCTCCATAAAATAGCTGGTGTTGAGCACATTCTTGTTCGCCATGAACAAGCTGCGGTTCACATGGCTGATGGCTATGCCCGCGCTACGGGTAAAGTGGGTGTGGTGTTAGTAACATCAGGCCCTGGTGCCACTAATGCCATTACCGGTATCGCAACCGCCTACATGGACTCTATCCCTCTTGTGGTATTATCAGGCCAAGTGCCAAGCTCACTGATTGGCAACGATGCCTTTCAAGAATGCGATATGATTGGTATTTCTCGTCCAGTGGTTAAACACAGCTTTTTAGTCACAAACCCTGCTGACATTCCTGAGATAGTTAAAAAAGCTTTTTATATTGCCGCAACGGGTCGCCCAGGCCCTGTGGTAATCGACTTACCAAAAGACTGCTTAAACCCAGAGATTTTGCACGATTACATTTACCCCGAGAGCGTTAAACTTCGCTCATACAATCCAACAACCACTGGCCATAAAGGGCAGATCCGTCGCGGTTTGCAAGCTTTATTAGCAGCAAAAAAACCCGTGTTATATGTGGGTGGTGGCGCAATTATCTCTGAGTGTGACCAACAAATTTTATCCTTAGCTGAGCAGCTTAATATTCCAGTGATCAGCACCTTAATGGGCTTAGGCGCGTTTCCAGGGACCCATCAACAAAGTTTAGGCATGTTGGGAATGCATGGAACATACGAAGCCAATATGGCCATGCACAATTGTGATTTAATTTTCGGTATTGGTGTGCGTTTTGATGACCGTACCACCAATAATGTTGAAAAGTACTGCCCTAACGCCACTATTTTACATATTGATATTGATCCCGCGTCAATTTCTAAAACGGTTCGAGTTGATATCCCGATTGTTGGCTCAGCTGAAAATATTCTTGATAGCATGCTAGAACTGCTTGCTGAGTCTGACACTAAAAATGATACCGAAGCACTGGCTGCTTGGTGGCAAGACATTAATCAATGGCGCGCACGTCAATGCTTATCATATGATAAAACCACTAACCGTATTAAGCCTCAGCAAGTGATTGAAACCTTGCACAAGCTTACCAATGGCGATGCTTATGTCGCCTCTGATGTCGGTCAGCACCAAATGTTTGCTGCACTGTATTATCCTTTTGATAAGCCACGTCGTTGGATTAACTCAGGAGGCCTTGGCACTATGGGCTTTGGTTTACCTGCTGCGATGGGGGTTAAGATGGCCTTCCCTGATGAAACCGTAGTGTGTGTGACGGGTGACGGCTCAATTCAAATGAACATTCAAGAGCTATCAACGGCATTACAATATGATACGCCAGTGAAAATCATCAATTTAAATAACCGCTTTTTAGGTATGGTTAAACAGTGGCAAGACATGATTTACTCAGGTCGTCACTCACATTCTTATATGGATTCTGTGCCAAACTTTGCCAAAATTGCTGAAGCCTACGGCCATGTGGGGATAACCATTAGCGATCCCAACGAGCTAGAGTCTAAGTTGGCAGAAGCATTAGCAATGAAAGACCGCTTAGTGTTTGTTGATATCAGTGTCGATGAAACCGAACACGTTTACCCGATGTTAATTCGTGGTGGGGCAATGAACGAAATGTGGCTAAGCAAAACGGAGAAGTGCTAATGCGTCGTATTATTTCTGTATTACTTGAAAACCAACCCGGTGCTCTTTCGCGCGTTGTTGGCTTGTTTTCTCAGCGTGGCTATAACATTGAAAGCTTAACCGTCGCCCCTACGGAAGACATCACCCTATCACGCCTTAACATTACCGTGTTAGCCGATGAAAAAGTGTTAGAACAAATTGAAAAACAATTGCATAAGCTAATTGATATTTTAAAAGTAGCTAACATTACTGAAACGGCCCACATCGAGCGTGAACTGGCACTTGTCAAAGTGAAGGCACAAGGCGAACTTCGCGAAGAAGTTAAACGCACAGCAGATATTTTCCGTGGTCAAATTGTGGATGTAACCGCCAGTTTATATACCATTCAAATGGCTGGCCCAAGCGAGAAAATTGATGCTTTTATCAATGCGCTCTCAGAAGTGACGAAAGTGATTGAAGTATCGCGTTCTGGTGTTGTGGGTCTTGCTCGTGGCGAAAAAGCAATGAAGCCGTAACACATCAATATGACATATAAAGGAGCTTAAATTGCTCCTTTTTTATGCTTACTTGATCACTAATGCTGTGCTAATAGCGTTATCAATGCCGTCATGATTTCTTGCCCTTGTTTGCCATGTCCCAACTGGATTAACAATTGGGCTGCGCACTCGGCGGTACATAACCCCTCCTCGACTTGGTTACGGCGCAAATGATAAATAGAGGGCTGCTTTGGGGTGAACATAAACCTTTGAAGATGCTGTAAATAAGGGCTTTGATTCATTATTTTACGCGCTTCTTGCCAAGTAGAATCTATGATGATCACATGATCCACTTTTTCCAGCAAAGGCTGTTCTTCAGGCTTAATCTCGGCAAGATTTATCGAAATTTGCTCAGCCGATGATGGAAATAACAATGCCACTCGGCCAGCGGCAATGAGTGACAATAATGCCTCAGAGGGCTGCGTGCGCTGCCACTCTATGACTATTGCTTGCTGACCAAGCACTTGCGTCACAAGCTTGCCAGTATTGTGTTTACGTGAGAATTCACGACTGTGGGTCAGTAAGATAATCTTCATTGGCTTTGGCATTAGATGAGTAAAAACGCCCATTATATTAACTGATGGGCATGATTTTACCTCAAGTTTTGTCAATCAAGCCTTTTGCCTTTTGCAACCATGTTATCTAAAACTTTTTTACGCTAATAAAAAGCTGACTGGCTAATTTTATCAAAGTGTAGTCAATTGTCTGCGCAGGGGATAAATATCAATAGCAGTGCGCATATAGATGGAAAACCTACTTAGGTAATTGTTTATCAATAAATGCACACCAATCATCTGTACCTTTTTTAGGTATATCGCTATTTCCCCGAATACCAAGCTTAAACTCAATCACCGATTGCCACTCTAGTGAACCCAAGTCTGGCCCATGACCTTTACCATCTCCGGAATTCAATGTTGACTCAACCCTAGCAAACCATGCTTGATTACATTGGATATTCGCATCTACTGTAGGAGCTTGTTGACTGACTGGCGGTTCACTTTTAACTTGCATAGATGAGCTATCTTCAGTCGCTGGCTGGCAAGCAGTTAAACAAAATAATAACGAAAAGCCGATGAATTTATTCATGGTTTACCTTTAACTATTGAATAGGATTATTCGCTACAGCATAGCAATAAATCAGCCTACTTACCCTAGCTTTCATCACACAACCACATTCAGCATAATCGATACTCACATTCAAGCCGTCAATGATATTATTGCTTTTTGTTTTTGAAGCACTAACCACAAAAACATAAACTTAAGCAAATTACCTTTACAAAGACGCATAGGTAACAGTTGTTCAATAGATCATTAAGTCAAATCTAGCACCAAGCATGCTGCTTCCCCTCATATCGCGTAAAACACCGCGTTCATCACCATGTAAAGTTAGCTTTTCAGCCTTGAAGCACAAGTTTATAGTCTCGGGTGATTGTATCGGAATGAAACCTCAGGTAATCTGCTTGCCACAAACTGTACAAATGTCACTGTTAAAGTCATTATCAAGTGTATACGACTTATCAGTCCCAACAGATTATTCGGATACTCAGTCTTAATGACCAAAGCGATAAATGCGCCAAAGAAAATAGCTCAGCATCGAAATGCAACGACCACGCCTGAGATGCGCCAATTTATCCAAGAATCTGATTTTAGCGTAAGCCAATTGGCTAAAATTCTTAATATCAGTGAAGCCACAGTTCGCAAATGGCGAAAACGTAAGTCAATCTCTGACACCCCAAATACACCACATCATTTAAAAACCACCCTTTCGCCAATGGAAGAGTACGTGGTGGTTGGGCTGAGATATCAGCTAAAAATACCGCTAGATAAATTACTGCAAATTACCCAGCAATTTATTAATCCGCATGTATCACGCTCAGGTTTAGCCCGCTGCTTAAAGCGTTATGGAGTTTCACGCCTTGATAACTTTGAAACACCTTATGTGCCAGACAAGTTCTTTAATCAATTACCTATAACCCAAGGCAGCGATGTACAAGCCTACGCAGTTAACCCACAAACCTTAGCTGAAACGCTGGCGTTACCCAATCCAGATCCTGATACCGTTGTGCAAGTGGTGTCATTATCACTGCCACCTAAGCTGACACAGCAAGAAAATTCTTCTGTTTTACTCGGTGTCGATTTTAAATCTGACTGGATTTATCTCGACATTTATCAAGATAGTCATACCCAAGCAACCGGACGTTATATGGAATACGTGCTAAGACACGGCCCATTTCATTTGCGTAAATTGCTGGTTAATAATTACCACACTTTCTTAGCTCGATTCCCCGGTGCCCAGCCTCAAACAGGTGCCCGAATGAGCAAACAAAAAATCAAAGCAGCATCTGCTACGCTGCCCGCTGGAGACTCATAATGAGCCAAGCCCCAAAAGTAGATAAATCTCAACAGCAAGCTAACACTGCCGCTGATAAAACAATCGACAAACGCTTAAATAAGCGTTTAAAAGATATGCCAATAGCCATTGTTGGTATGGCAAGCATTTTTGCTAATTCACGCTACCTGAACAAGTTTTGGGATTTGATCAGTGAAAAAATTGATGCCATTACCGATATTCCAGCATCGCATTGGAACAAAGAGGATTACTTCGATAAAGATAAAACAGCAGCGGATAAAATCTATTGCCAACGCGGTGGTTTTTTACCAGAAGTAGACTTCAATCCAATGGAATTTGGCCTACCACCTAATATTTTAGAGCTAACCGATACCTCGCAATTGTTGTCTTTGGTTGTGGCCAAAGAAGTGCTTGCCGACGCAGGTATCACCGACAGCTATGACACAGACCGCATTGGTATTACCTTAGGGGTCGGCGGTGGCCAAAAAATCAACCACAGTTTAAGTGCTCGTTTACAATACCCAGTGCTTAAAAAGGTATTAGCAAATAGTGGATTAAGCGATGCAGATACCGAAATGGTCATTAAAAAGTTCCAAGACCAATATATCCATTGGGAAGAAAACTCCTTCCCAGGATCATTAGGAAATGTCATTGCAGGTCGTATTGCTAACCGTTTTGACTTTGGTGGCATGAACTGTGTGGTTGATGCAGCCTGCGCTGGCTCATTAGCGGCAATGCGCATGGCATTAACCGAGTTGGTGGAAGGCCGAAGCGATGTGATGATCACCGGCGGTGTATGTACCGATAACTCGCCATCCATGTACATGAGTTTCTCAAAAACCCCTGCATTTACCACCAATGACACCATTCAACCTTTCGATATTGATTCAAAAGGCATGATGATTGGTGAAGGCATTGGCATGGTTGCCTTAAAACGTTTAGATGAAGCAGAACGGGATGGCGACCGAATTTATGCGGTAATCAAAGGTGTAGGTTCATCATCAGACGGTAAATTTAAAAGTATTTATGCACCGCGCCCTGAAGGCCAAGCCAAAGCATTAAAACGTGCCTATGATGACGCAGGATTTGCACCGCACACCATAGGGTTAATGGAAGCCCATGGGACTGGCACAGCCGCTGGTGATGTGGCTGAGTTTAACGGGCTTAAATCGGTATTTTCAGAAGGGAATGACACCCAGCAACATATCGCTTTAGGCTCGATTAAATCTCAAATTGGCCACACTAAATCAACTGCGGGAACTGCCGGAGTGATTAAGGCCGCATTAGCCCTGCATCATAAAGTGTTGCCGCCAACCATCAACGTCAGCAAACCAAACCCTAAGTTAGATGTGCAACACTCACCATTTTACTTGAATACAGAAACCCGCCCTTGGATGGCTCGCCCCGATGGCACGCCTCGTCGTGCAGGTATTAGCTCGTTTGGTTTTGGTGGCACTAACTTCCATTTGGTTTTAGAAGAATATAACCCTGAACATGCCCGAGGTGAAAAATATCGTTATCGTGCAGTGCCGCAAAGTTTATTAATCAGTGGTGCAGATAAAGCAGCCTTAATTGCTGAAATCAACGCCATTGTTGCCCAAGTATCCACATTAGATAGCAATACAGTAAATCTTAGCGAAATTACCTTGCGTGATTTAGCCAGCCGATTTGCTGTGCGTCAACTTGATGATAACCATCCACGGGTGGGCTTAGTAGTAAGCAACCTAACTGAACTGCAAACTCAATTAAATCAAGTGTTAGCACAGTTAGCCAGTCAACAAGCGGACAACTGGCAATTACCATCAGGTACTCGCTATCGTGCAAACGCCTTAGTTCACAATAAAAACAACACCGCCAAAGTCGCCGCATTATTTGCAGGCCAAGGTTCGCAGTATCTTAATATGGGCTTAGATCTGGCCTGTTATTACCCTGAAATGCGTACTCAAGTCGCCTTGGCCGATAAAGTGTTTGCTAGCCATAATCAAACGCCGCTATCACAAATTTTGTTCCCTATTCCCGCATTTGAAGCTGAAGATATTGCTGCCCAGCAAGCTCTGCTCACCAACACGGCAAATGCGCAAAGTGCCATTGGTGCTGTCAGCATGGGACAATATCAATTATTGACCCAAGCAGGCTTTAACGCTGATATGGTTGCAGGCCACAGTTTTGGTGAACTGTCGGCATTATTTGCCGCTGGCGTGATCAGTAATGAAGATTATTACCAATTGGCTTTTGCGCGTGGTCAAGCGATGGCGGCAACCCCAAAAGATCAAGATGCAGGGGCTATGTATGCGGTGATCATTTCAAATGCCAGCGATGATGCCGTGGCCAAAATTGAAGCTGAAATCAGCCAGTTTGCTGGCGTAAAAGTGGCAAACTATAACTCCCCAAGCCAACTGGTGATTGCGGGCCCAACTGACAGCAGTGCGCAAGCGGCCAAAGCGATACAAACTATGGGCTTTAAAGCGATAGCGTTACCCGTATCTGGTGCGTTCCATACCCCATTAGTGGCTCATGCGCAAAAGCCATTTAGCGATGCCATCAACAAGGTTAAGTTTGCTAAACCCGCTATTGCACTCTACGCCAACGCCACGGGTAAACTGCATGCGCAAGACGCCAAAACTATCCAAAAAGACTTTAGCCAACACATGCTGCAATCCGTGCGTTTTAGTGATCAACTCACCGCAATGTACGCAGCTGGCGCACGAGTATTTGTTGAGTTTGGCCCTAAAAACATTTTACAAAAATTAGTTGAAGACACCTTAACGGCACATAAAGATGACATTAGCGTAATCAGCCTTAATCCAAACCCTAAGGGCGATAGCGATTTACAATTACGCCAAGCGGCCATGCAATTAGCCGTGATTGGTGTCAATTTATCTGACATTGACCCCTACCAAGCGCCAATTGCCCCACTGGCAAAAGCGTCACCGATGAATGTTAAATTAACCGCCAATAACTTTATTAGTGCAGCAACCCGAAACAAGATGCAAACCTCGCTGACCACTGGCGCAATCACGCCAGCCCGAGTTGAAGTCCCTGTCGAGAAGATTGTTGAAAAAATTGTGGAAAAAGAAGTGATTAAAACTGAATATATTGAAGTGCCGGCAGCAGACAAAGCCCCAGCGAGTCATGCTACTACCAGCCTTAACACCCATGACAGCAACATGGCAACAGCCGCAAGCGTGAATACGTCAGCAGCGTTTAACCAAAGCGAACCTAGCAGTGATAGCCTAACGGCCTTTTTTAACGCGCAACAGCAAGCGGCCAATCTGCATCAACAATTTTTAGCCATCCCACAACAGTATGGTGATACTTTTACCCACTTGATGGTTGAGCAAAGCAAGATGGCAGCGGCTGGTATTGCTATTCCACAAAGCCTACAACGCTCAATAGAATTGTTCCACCAGCATCAAGCGCAAACCTTACAAAGCCATACCTTGTTCCTTGAGCAACAAGCAAAAGCAAGCCAATCGGCTTTAGCCATGTTAACAGGGCAAACGCCAGCAGTAGTATCGGCACCAGTCTTAGCAACCCAAGCCGCTCTGGCTCAGGTAGTGCAAGCGGCGCCTGTGGTGCCAGCAGCTCCCTCGATTTCACCGGTGCAGGCTGCAAGTGTACAGGCCGCACAAGCTCAACCAACACAGGTTCAAGCTATTCATCCAGTCCAGCAAGCTGCAGTAGCGCCTTCTGTCGTCACACCTGTGGCGATCACTCCTGCATTAGTTGAAGCACCCACGTTATCGGCTGATAAAGTGTTAAATACTATGTTAGAGGTGGTCGCTGAAAAAACCGGTTACCCAACCGAAATGCTTGAGTTAAGCATGGACATGGAAGCCGATTTAGGCATTGACTCTATCAAGCGAGTTGAGATTTTAGGCACAGTACAAGATGAGCTACCTAGCTTACCTGAGCTTAGCCCAGAAGATTTAGCCGAGTGTCGCACCCTTGGCGAAATCGTTGATTACATGAATTCAAAACTGCCTACTGATACCGCTGCGCCAGCGCCAGCACCCGCTGCTGTAGCACAAGCTGTTCAAGCGCCAGTCATCCAAGCCGCAGCTTCTGGTCTATCCGCAGAAACAGTATTAAATACCATGCTCGCTGTCGTAGCCGATAAAACCGGTTACCCAACCGAAATGCTTGAGTTAAGCATGGACATGGAAGCCGATTTAGGCATTGACTCTATCAAGCGAGTTGAGATTTTAGGCACAGTACAAGATGAGCTACCTAGCTTACCTGAGCTTAGCCCAGAAGATTTAGCCGAGTGTCGCACCCTTGGTGAAATCGTTGATTACATGAACTCAAAACTGCCTGCTGATACCCCTGCGCCTGTTGCTCAAACGCCTGTTGTTCAAACTGCTTCTGCTCTATCCGCAGAAACAGTATTAAATACCATGTTAGCTGTTGTGGCCGATAAAACCGGATACCCTGCTGAAATGCTTGAGCTAAGCATGGATATGGAAGCTGATTTAGGTATTGACTCTATCAAGCGAGTTGAGATTTTAGGCACAGTACAAGATGAGTTACCTAGCTTGCCTGAGCTTAGCCCAGAAGATTTAGCCGAGTGTCGCACCCTTGGTGAAATCGTTGATTACATGAACTCAAAACAGCCTGCTGATACCCCTGCGCCTGTTGCTCAAGCGTCAGTTGCTCAAACGCCTGTTGTTCAAGCAGACGCAACTTCAGCTCAATCAAGCGCAGTTGGTTTGAACGCCCAACAAGTGCAAAACACTATGATGTCAGTCGTGGCCGATAAAACCGGTTACCCTGCTGAAATGCTTGAGTTAAGCATGGATATGGAAGCCGACTTAGGCATTGATTCTATCAAGCGAGTTGAGATTTTAGGCACAGTACAAGATGAGCTACCTAGCTTGCCTGAGCTTAGCCCAGAAGATTTAGCCGAGTGTCGCACCCTTGGCGAAATCGTTGATTACATGAACTCAAAACTGCCTGCTGATAGCGCTGCACCAGCACCAGTAGCTCTAGAACAAGTAGCTCAAGCGCCTGTTGCTCAAGCAGACGCAACTTCAGCTCAATCAAGCGCAGTTGGTTTGAACGCCCAACAAGTGCAAAACACTATGATGTCAGTCGTGGCCGATAAAACCGGTTACCCTGCTGAAATGCTTGAGTTAAGCATGGATATGGAAGCCGACTTAGGTATTGATTCTATCAAGCGAGTTGAGATTTTAGGCACAGTACAAGATGAGCTACCTAGCTTGCCTGAGCTTAGCCCAGAAGATTTAGCCGAGTGTCGCACCCTTGGCGAAATCGTGGCTTATATGAATTCAAAGCTGACTCGTATCACTACAGCCGAAAGCTCGCTTGACCAAAACCTTGATAGCGCTGCCACCGAGCAGGCTTCAGCAAGCAAAGCGATAGCCAATGATTTACCTCCTCACAGCGAGGTGGCGCTAAAAAAGCTGTCAGCGGCAGATAAACTCGTCGATTGTTATGCTAAACAAGCCTGTATCGTGATCAATGATGATGGTCACAATGCTGGTGTGTTAGCAGAAAAACTGATCGCAGCGGGATTAACTGTCGCAGTCATTCGTAGTCCAAAATCCATTACTGTGTCACATTCACCATTAAGCAGCGCAGTGAAAAGCTTTTCACTCACTGAAGTCAGTGATGAGGCCATTAAAGCGGTGATAGATCAAATCAGTCAACACCACCACATTGCAGGTTTTGTGCATCTACAACCACAAATTACTGGCAAAGGAACCTTACCGATCAGCAGTGCAAGCTTCAATGCTGTTGAGCAGGCTTTCTTAATGGCAAAACACCTGCAAAAGTGCCTTACCGAGCGCGCAAAAACCGAGCGAGTCAGCTTTATGACTGTCAGCCGAATTGACGGTGGGTTTGGCTACTTAAATAGCGAACAACTGGCAAAAACTGAGCTTAACCAAGCCGCATTATCTGGTTTGAGCAAAACCTTAAGCCATGAATGGCCACAAGTATTTTGTCGCGCACTCGATATCGCCCCAAGTTTAACCGCAGTTGAGTTAGCTGAAGCCATTACCGCCGAGCTATTTGACTTAAACGGTAATACCGCTGCACAAAAAATCGTTGAAGTGGGTATAAGCGAACAAGGCCGCCACACGCTAGCGGCAACGGATACCGCAAGTCGTCAATTTCAAGCTGCAAAACTGAATAATGATGATGTCATTTTGGTTACCGGTGGGGCTAAAGGGGTCACGTTCGAATGCGCCCTTACCTTAGCAAAGCAAACTAAGTCACACTTTATTTTGGCCGGTCGCAGCGAACATCTGGCCACCAAAATGCCTGCATGGGCAAAAGGTAAACAAGCCAGCGAGTTAAAAGCTGCCGCCATTGGTTTTATTCAATCTCAAGGCAATAAACCCACCCCTAAGCAAATTGATGCATTAGTTTGGCCTGTTAGCTCTAGCTTAGAAATCGATCGCGCCTTAGCGGCCTTTGCCGATGTGGGTGCTAGTGCACAGTACATCAGCATGGATGTCAGCGCTGCCGATAGTATCAAGCAAACACTGGCTCAATTAGCGCCCATCACAGGTATTATTCATGGTGCTGGCGTGTTGGCTGACAAGCACATCCAAGACAAAACCTTAGCTGAATTAACCAGAGTATACGGCACTAAAGTCACAGGTTTTGCCAATATCATCAACGCCATTGATGCCAGCCAATTAAAACTGGTTGCCATGTTCTCATCTGCTGCAGGTTTCTACGGCAATACAGGCCAAAGTGACTATGCAATGTCAAATGAGATCCTCAATAAAACCGCATTACAACTTGCCAATAACTATCCGCAAGCCAAAGTAATGAGCTTTAACTGGGGTCCTTGGAATGGCGGCATGGTCAGCTCAGCATTGAAGAAAATGTTTGTTGAACGCGGTGTTTACGTTATTCCGTTAGACAAAGGCGCTAAGCTATTCGCCCACAGTTTATTGTCTGATTCCGGTGTGCAATTACTGATAGGTTCTGACATGCAAGGCGCTAGCAATAACGCTGATAATGTGAGCCCTGCTGTAAAAAAGCCTAATGCGAGCTCTTTGCATAATGCCAAGGGTTCGCTGACGCTTTCATTTAACAACACGGCATCTCACGCTAAAGTAGCCAGTAACAGTCAAAAAGTTGTTCGAGTACTCAACCCGCTGACCATGCCGTTTATCCAAGACCATTGCATAGCGGGCAATCCGGTATTGCCAACCGTTTGTGCAATTGCGTGGATGCGTGAAACCGCGCAGCAACTGTGCGGCCTGCCGGTCAGCGTGAGTCAGTATAAATTGTTAAAAGGCATTATTTTTGATTCTGCCCAGCCGCACCTGATGCAACTTGAATTAACCGAAACCGACAAGGGCTTAACGGCGTTAATTTCCAGCCGACTGTTACGGGATACCAAGGCGACATTGCGCCCTCAATATCAAGCCGATTTGATCATCAATCAAGCCGCATTAAATGTTGAAAACCAAGTCAAGCCAAGTTTGCCGGCTGAGGTGGTACAGTATCAACAAGCTGCTCCACTACTCACCAAGGCAGAGCTCTACAGTAACGGCTGTTTATTCCATGGGCCCCGTTTACAAGGGATTAAGCAGGTTTTGCTCGCTAATGATAACCAGCTTATTTGCCAAGTGGCACTGCCACATATTAAGCCGCAGGATTGCAGTGATTTTGCCGCGCAATTAGCGTTAGGTGGCAGTCAGATTTTTGCTGAAGATCTGCTACTGCAAGCCATGCTAGTTTGGGCAAGGGTTAAATATGATGCCGCCAGTTTGCCATCTACGATTGGCGAAATGACCACATTGGTGCCGTTTAAGGCTAACGATTGTGGCTATATTTTGCTCGATGTGGTTAAGCATTCAGGACGCGCGTTAACCGCTAACATCAGTTTGTACCATGAAGATGGCCGCTTAAGTTGCACCATGACCAATGCAAAAACCACCATCAGCAAAAGCTTAAACGAGGCTTTTTTAGCCCCCGCTAAAGCCTTAGCTGATTTGCAGGAGTCTGTGTGAGTACAACCCAATCACAACCGATGCGGATTGCGCTTAAGTTAGTGTGCCAAGACTCAGGTAATGTTGTTGGGCTAAATAAGCCCTGCAGCATTACCGCTAGCTTAATGGCTTCTGCCGTTAGGCTAGCACTCAGCCCATTTGCGAGTCGTCAGCTTGCTAATAGCGCAAAAACCGACTCATTTTTAAATCAGGCCATTGGGCAAATTAATCAACAACAAGCTGTATTGATTCAGTATGCAGGAAACAATGTTGGCATTTTGATGATGCCAGCCTTAATGGCTGCGCAGTATAAATGTCACCCTCATGCTTATTTAACCGCTGTAGCCAAAGCCGATACCGCCCAAGCTTCAATGCAACAAGCTTTAGTACAAGCGAAACGGACTCATATTCAACCACTTGAATATCCATTACCCGACAGTCATGATGAGCGGGCTCAATTTAATGCTTTAGTGGCATTAATTAACGCGTTTGCACTGCGTCAGCACCCTCACTATGGGCACTACTGGTTTACCGAGCCGCATCAAAGCCGCGTGGCGAGTTTAAGCTTTGTAGAGCAACACAATCGCGCGTATACCAGTGTCATTTTGGTTCAAGGGACACAATTGCCCGCGCCAAAGCCGTTAATCAATGAGCAGCAAATTTGGCTACCCATCAGCGCAGCTCATCCTAACGGCTTGATCACTGCGCTTGAGCAATTACAGCAAACACTGCAAGCCATCGCTGCGGATGAACAGCAGCAACTCATGGTGCTTATCAAACAAACCTTTGCTCAATACGATGCTAACGCCTGCATTGGTGCGGTATTGATGGCCAACTCGTTACCCGCATTACTCGTTGAAGCACAGGCAATGCAAAATCGATTGGTTGATTTTATCGCCGAGGTTAATCCGCTGCCGCTTCACTATAAAACCCCAGCGGGTAGCTGTGTCAATATAGATCAGCAGCAACCCCAGCAAGGCTTGTGTTTTGTTTACCCTGGTGTAGGCACGGTTTATGCCAATATGCTGCCAAGTCTTAATCAGTATTTTCCTGATTTATATGCCCAACTTGAGCGCGATGGCAACTTAAAAGCCATGCTTCAGGCTGACAGTATTTATCAACCAGATAACACCACTGCAATGAGCTTAGGCGATATGGCGATTGCAGGGGTCGGCAGCAGTTATTTACTGACAAAATTGCTATGCCAAATGTTTGCGATTAAGCCTGATTTTGCCATGGGCTATTCCATGGGTGAAGCCGCGATGTGGGCCAGCCTTAATGTATGGCAACAGCCTGAAACCATGATTGAGCAGACAAAAACCGACCGTATTTTTACCACGGATATTTCGGGGCAGCTCAATTGCGTACGCCAGTTATGGCAGCTTAGGGATGATGAACAAATTGTATGGAATAGCTTTGTCGTCAGGTCAACAGCCGCTGAAATTGAGCCATTACTAAGCCAATATCCACGGGTTTATTTAGCGATAGAACAAGGGGATACCTGTGTTTTAGCCGGCTGCGAAATCAGCACCAAAGCATTATTGAAACAGCTTGGCAAACGTGGGATTGCAGCCAATCGGGTTACGGCTATGCACACTCCGCCCGCCATGCTTATTCGTGATGATGTCAAAGCCTTTTATCAGCAGCCATTACATCATGATGAGGTGTTAAACGCCTTACCAAAACAAATTAGCTTTATCAGCGCGGCCAACGACCAACCGGTTGCGCTAACCAGCCATGCCATTGCTGACGCTATCGCCAATACTTTTTGCCAACCGTTAAACTTTACTAAACTGGTGCAAAAAGCCCAAGGCTTAGGCGCAAACCTATTTGTTGAAGTGGGTGCAGATCGCCAAACAGCCACCTTAATCGACAAAATTAGCCGCAACACGAAGCCGGCTATCGCCCTTAATGCCAAAGGCGCAGATGATGCCACGAGTTTGCTAAAATGCATTGCGCAGTTGGTTAGTCATCGTGTGCCTATGTCGCTGGCCTACTTAACTGACAATCTGGCTGAAATACAACAAACTAACTTTGCCGCTCAGTCCGTTGCCAGTAAAGCCGAACATTGCGCCACCACTTTATTACAAGGGGAACAATCTTGAGTTCTCAATCTTCTATTTATAAGCAAACCAATATGCCAAAAATTGCCATTGTTGGTTTAGCCACGCAATATCCTGACGCAGACACGCCGGTAAAATTCTGGCAAAACCTGTTAGATAAAAAGGATTCTCGTAGCACCATTAGCCGTCAAAAACTGAATGCAGAACCAGCCGATTATCAGGGCGTGCAAGGTCAGTCTGATCGCTTTTATTGTGACAAAGGCGGCTACATTCAAAACTTTAGCTTTAATGCACAAGGCTACCGTATTCCCGCTCAGCAATTTAACGGTTTAGACGACAGTTTTTTATGGGCCACCGATACCGCTCGTAAAGCCTTAATTGATGCTGGCGTAGATATCAATAACCCACAATATAATGCCCTGCTTAACCGCACAGGGATTGTGATGGGCACTTTATCTTTCCCTACGGCCAAATCAAACGAATTATTTGTGCCGCTGTATCACAGCGTGGTAGAAAAAGCCTTACAAGCTAAACTGCAACAAACTGATTTTACGCTGCAATCCTTTAATCAAAACGGTCAATCACCCCAAGCAGAGCAGGCATCAATATCTAACGGTGCTATCGCCCATAATGCATCAAAACTGGTCGCCGATGCCTTGGGGTTAGGTGCGGCGCAATTAAGCTTAGATGCGGCTTGTGCCAGTTCAGTTTACTCATTAAAACTGGCCTGTGATTACCTACATACTGGCAAAGCTGACATGATGTTAGCAGGGGCAGTCTCTGGTGCCGACCCCTTCTTTATTAATATGGGTTTTTCCATCTTCCATGCTTACCCTGACCACGGTATTTCGGCGCCATTTGATAGCAATTCAAAAGGGTTATTTGCCGGTGAAGGTGCGGGAGTACTTGTGCTCAAACGCCTTGAAGATGCCGAGCGAGATGGCGACCATATATACGCTTTAGTGTGCGGAATTGGTTTATCGAATGACGGCAAAGGCCAATTTGTACTTAGCCCAAATAGCAACGGCCAAATCAAAGCCTTTGAACGCGCTTATGCCGATGCGGCAATGCATGACGCACACTTTGGCCCTGCCAATATAGAAGTGATTGAGTGTCATGCCACCGGCACCCCTCTTGGCGATAAAGTTGAACTGACCTCAATGGAGCGCTTTTTTGCCGATAAACTCAATGGCAGTCATGCGCCGTTAATTGGGTCAGCTAAATCTAACCTTGGCCATTTATTAACCGCTGCTGGTATGCCGGGGATCATGAAAATGATTTTTGCCATGCGCCAAGGCGTGTTGCCCCCAGTATTAACATTAGCGCCCCGATTAACTCACCCAATCGCACCTTTGGCGCAGCCAACTTGCCCAGTGATGTGCAGCCTTGGCCTGATAAAGCAGGCAATCACGCCCGCCATGCTGGCGTTTCGGTCTTTGGTTTTGGTGGTTGTAACGCCCATTTATTACTTGAATCTTATCAAGCTAAAGCGCCAGCATCAGCGATTCCGCTTCAAGAGCCTCAAACAGCAAGCGCTTCGGTGAATGCTCAACTACCCATGCATATCACAGGTATGGCCGCCCACTTTGGGCCTTTATCAAGCATTAATGCCTTTGCTAACGCCGTAGAAGCCAGACAAACATCATTTACTGCCCTGCCTGAAAAACGCTGGAAAGGCTTAAACAAGCACCCTGAATTACTCGCTCAATTTGGTGTTCACCTTGAAGGCGAAAGCGCCCCCAAAGGTGCGTATATTGACCAGTTTGATTTTGATTTTTTACGCTTTAAAGTGCCGCCCAATGAAGATGACCGCTTAATTTCACAGCAATTGTTATTAATGAAAGTGGCAGACGAAGCCATTCATGATGCAGGCTTACAAGCGGGCGGCAAAGTGGCCGTATTAGTGGCCATGGAAACCGAACTGGAATTACATCAGTTCCGTGGCCGTGTTAACTTGCACACCCAAATTGCTGCAAGCCTAAAAGCTCATGGGGTTAACTTATCAGAAAGTGAATACCAAGCCCTTGAAACCATTGCAATGGATAGCGTATTAGATGCCGCCAAGCTGAATCAATACACCAGTTTTATTGGCAACATTATGGCATCACGAATTTCATCACTATGGGACTTTAACGGCCCAGCATTTACCATTTCAGCAGGCGAGCAATCGGTTAACCGCTGCTTTGATGTGGCGCAAAATCTTCTGGCAATGGAGTCTCGCCAAGCCCCGTTAGAAGCAGTGATTATTGCTGCTGTAGACTTATCCGGTAGCATTGAAAATATTGTCCTTAAAACCGCATCACTTGCCCAAACCTGTGAAGCGGCCAAGCAATCCGCTAAACCGCCAGCCTTGGTGATAGGTGAAGGTGCAGGTGCCATCGTATTGCAAACCGCTAACCTAGCAACAACTGAAATGGATTTAATCCATCAAGCCCTTGGTGCAGTTGATAATGACACCACAAGCCCGAGCATCAAGAGTTACGCCACCATTGACAGTATTAGCTTTGGTCATATCGACAATATTGCTGCAATCTCTGACAACCTACTCACTCAAACAGGGTTAAGCGCAGCTGATATTCATGCCGTTGCGCTAAACCAAGCTCCCGATTTGCAGGCATTAGCAAGCTTAGACATTAATCATGCTCAGGTCTTATCGCAGCTATATGCCCAAGCCGAATATAACCAAGTACAAAACTATATCGGCCATACTTTTGCAGCCTCAGGTATTACCAGTTTATTGCACAGCATATTCACTCAAACGAAGCAAACTGGAACTCAGCATACGGTTGTAGCAAGTTTAAGCGAAAATCAATGCTCACAAGTATTGCTCAGCCAAAACCCAAGCCAACAAGATGCCTGCAAGCAACGAGTCAACACAGATATTCAGCAGCAAACGGCTAAAAAGCTCAGCCTAGTTAAGCAGGTTAGCTTAGGTGGGCGCGATATTTACCAGCATATCGTGGATACGCCACTGGCTGAGCTTACCAGTATTCGCGCTAAAACAGCCCAAATAAAACCGGTATCAGCAATCACTGTCACAGCCATGGCTGATAGAGGTCATTTTGAAGCGCCTCAAATGGCGGTGCAGCAAGCTAGCTCAACAATTCATCAAGCGATGGGCAAAATACCATCAGCAATAACAGAGTCTCCTATGCCGTTTTCCGATCGTTCTACTCAGCTCAATCCAGCTAAACAAGAATCACAACCTTTGCCAGCTTCTTCTGTGCAGTTAGCGCAAATGAGTCTGCCACCAGCACATTTATCTGCCTTTGAACAAAACCAATGGTTGGCCCATCAAGCGCAACTGGCATTCTTAAAAAGCCGTAATGAAGGCTTAAAAGTGGCTGAAGAGCTGCTTAAACAACAACTTGCACAAATCAAAGGGCAACCTAGTGCAGCAGACCAAACTGCAACAACACCAGCCGTAAATGTGCTTGCAGAGCCAGCAAAGATACTGCGTCCAAACCATGCCAGTGTGCCGCCCTACACAGCGCCAACGCCAGCTGATAAACCTTGTATTTGGAATTATGCCGACTTAGTTGAATACGCAGAAGGCGACATTGCCAAAGTGTTTGGCCCTGACTACGCTGTGATTGATAACTACTCACGCCGAGTACGTCTACCAACCACTGATTACTTATTGGTATCACGGGTCACTAAATTAGATGCCACCATGAATCAATATAAGCCATGCTCCATGACCACTGAATATGACATCCCAGTGGATGCCCCTTATTTAGTTGATGGCCAAATCCCTTGGGCTGTCGCGGTTGAATCTGGTCAATGTGACTTAATGCTGATCAGTTACTTAGGCATTGATTTTGAAAACAAAGGTGAGCGGGTTTATCGTTTACTTGATTGTACCTTAACCTTTTTAGATGACTTACCCCGTGGTGGTGACACCCTGCGTTATGACATCAAGATTAATAACTTCGCTAAAAATGGCGATACTTTATTATTCTTCTTTTCTTACGAGTGTTTTGTTGGCGATAAGATGATCCTAAAAATGGACGGCGGCTGTGCTGGGTTCTTTACTGACCAAGAACTGGCTGACGGCAAAGGGGTTATTCGCACTGAAGATGAAATCAAGCTACGTAATAACGCGTTAAATAATCCGAACAAACCGCGTTTTCAGCCATTGTTGTATTGTGCTCAAACCCAGTTTGATTATGGCCAAATTCATCATTTATTAAATGCCGATATTGGCAGCTGTTTTAAAGGTGAGCATCACAACCATCAAGTTGCGTCAGGCAAACAAGAGTCATTATGTTTTGCCTCTGAAAAATTCTTGATGATTGAACAAGTTAGCAACCTAGATGTTCATGGTGGTGCATGGGGTTTAGGTTTTATTGAAGGCCATAAAACTTTAGCGCCCGATCACTGGTACTTCCCTTGCCACTTCAAGGGCGATCAAGTGATGGCTGGCTCGTTAATGGCAGAAGGTTGCGGCCAATTATTGCAGTTCTTTATGCTGCATATTGGCATGCATACCTTGGTTGAAAATGGTCGTTTCCAACCCCTTGAAAATGCCTCGCAAAAAGTGCGTTGTCGGGGTCAGGTTTTACCGCAACACGGTGAACTAACTTACCGCATGGAAGTGACCGAAATTGGCATTCACCCTCGCCCATACGCCAAAGCCAATATCGATATTTTGCTTAATGGCAAAGCGGTGGTGGATTTCCAAAACCTTGGGGTGATGATTAAAGAAGAAAGTGAATGTACTCGCTATCCTGCCCAAACTGACGCCGCAAGCCTAAGCAGCAATGTTGCAGCGACACTTAACCGCGCCAACACTCACAAAACTGCCGGCCAAGCTAGCGCAAATGCCCCTTTAATGGCGCAAATTCCAGATTTAACAGCGCCAACCAACAAAGGCGTTATTCCGCTTAAACATGTTGCAGCGCCGCTTATTCCTGATTACCCCAATCGTACCCCTGATACGCTCCCCTTCACGGCGTATCATCTATTTGAATTTGCGACTGGCAACATTGAAAACTGTTTTGGCCCAGACTTCAGCATCTACCGTGGCTTTATCCCACCACGTACTCCCTGTGGTGATTTACAGCTAACAACCCGTATTGTTGACATTGAAGGCAAACGTGGCGAGCTGAAAAAACCGTCATCGTGTATCGCTGAATACGAAGTGCCAGCAGATGCGTGGTACTTTGCTAAAAACAGTCACCCTGCCGTGATGCCTTACTCGGTATTAATGGAAATCTCTTTGCAACCGAACGGCTTTATCTCGGGCTATATGGGCACCACATTAGGCTTCCCGGGCCAAGAGCTATTCTTCCGTAATCTTGATGGTAGCGGTGAGCTATTACGAGATATTGATTTACGCGGTAAAACAATTGTCAATGACTCCAAGCTACTATCCACCGTGATTGCTGGTAGCAATATTATTCAAAGTTTCACTTTTGATTTAAGTGTTGATGGCGAGCCATTTTATAAAGGCAGCGCGGTATTTGGTTACTTCAAAGGTGATGCCCTTAAAAACCAGTTGGGTATTGATAACGGCCGTATAACCCAACCTTGGCATATTGACAATAATGTTGCTGCGGATATCACAGTCGATTTACTCGATAAGCAGTCACGGGTATTCCATGCCCCCGCTAATCAGCCTCATTATCGCTTAGCAGGCGGTCAGCTTAACTTTATCGACAAAGCAGAAATCGTTGATAAAGGCGGTAAATACGGCCAAGGTTACTTGTCGGCGTCACGCACCATTGACCCAAGTGATTGGTTCTTCCAATTCCATTTCCATCAAGATCCTGTCATGCCCGGCTCATTAGGCGTTGAAGCCATTATCGAGTTAATGCAAACTTACGCCATCTGTAAAGACTTAGGCAAAGGATTCGCTAACCCTAAGTTTGGCCAGATTTTATCTAACATAAAGTGGAAGTACCGCGGTCAAATTAACCCGCTGAACAAGCAAATGTCATTAGACGTGCATATTAGTGCCGTGAAAGATGAAAACGGCAAACGCATCATTATTGGTGACGCAAACTTAAGCAAAGATGGCTTAAGAATTTACGAAGTAAAAGATATCGCAATCTGTATCGAAGAGGCATAAGGATTAATAATGACAATTAGCACTCAAAACGAAAAGCTATCTCCATGGCCATGGCAAGTGGCGAACGCAGATGCCAGCTTTGATATAGCCGCTATTGGTAATAAGTTAAAAGACTTAAATAAAGCCTGTTACTTAATCAACCATCCAGAAAAAGGCTTAGGGGTTTCTCAAACAGCCCAAGTCGTGACAGACAAAACAGATATAGGCCAAGACTTACCTGTCAGCGCTTTTGCCCCAGCGCTGGGCACCCAAAGCCTAGGCGATAGTAATTTTCGCCGTGTACATGGCGTTAAATACGCTTACTACGCAGGCGCAATGGCGAATGGTATTTCATCTGAAGAACTCGTTATTGCATTGGGCAAAGCCGGAATTTTATGCTCATTTGGTGCAGCAGGTTTAATCCCATCACGGGTTGAGCAAGCCATACAGCGCATTCAAGCTGCGCTGCCCAACGGCCCATACATGTTTAACTTAATTCATAGTCCAAGTGAGCCAGCCCTTGAACGTGGCAGCGTTGAGTTATTTTTAAAACATAAAGTTCGCACCGTGGAAGCCTCAGCATTTTTAGGCTTAACCCCACAAATTGTTTATTACCGTGCAGCAGGATTAAGCCGAGATGCCAATGGTGACATTGTTATTGCCAACAAAGTTATCGCTAAAGTCAGCCGCACCGAAGTGGCGATTAAATTCATGCAACCCGCGCCAGCCAAAATACTGCAAAAACTGGTTGATGAAGGTTTAATCACCCCAGAGCAAATGGCATTAGCCCAGCTTGTTCCTATGGCAGACGATATCACTGCAGAAGCAGATTCAGGTGGCCATACCGACAACCGTCCTTTAGTCACTTTACTGCCCACCATCTTGGCCTTAAAAGACAAGGTGCAAGCTGAATATAACTACAACCCACCCATTCGTGTTGGTTGTGGCGGTGGTGTCGGCACGCCGGATGCGGCACTGGCAACCTTTAATATGGGTGCAGCCTATATTGTTACCGGCTCGATTAACCAAGCCTGTGTTGAAGCGGGCGCCAGTGATCATACTCGAAAACTACTTGCCACCACTGAAATGGCTGACGTAACTATGGCACCCGCTGCGGACATGTTCGAAATGGGCGTGAAACTGCAAGTGGTTAAACGCGGTACCCTATTTCCAATGCGCGCCAATAAGCTTTATGAAATTTATACCCGTTATGAATCAATCGAAGCGATTCCAACTGAAGAACGTGAAAAGCTTGAAAAACAAGTGTTCCGTGCCAGCCTTGATGAAATTTGGGCAGGAACTGTAGCGCATTTTAACGAGCGAGATCCGAAGCAAATCGAACGCGCACAAGGTAACCCTAAGCGAAAAATGGCACTTATTTTCCGTTGGTATCTTGGCCTTTCAAGCCGCTGGTCTAATTCAGGTGAAGTGGGCCGTGAAATGGATTACCAAATTTGGGCAGGTCCTGCACTTGGCGCGTTCAACGAATGGGCAAAAGGCAGCTATTTAGATGATTATACCCAGCGAAATGCGGTAGACTTGGCAAAACACTTGATGCACGGCGCCGCTTATCAGGCACGTATTAATTTACTGACCGCTCAAGGCGTAGCAATTCCTGTTGAATTACAACGCTGGCGTCCAAAAGATAGCGTAAAGTAAATCGTCATTAATTCATCAAGCTAAGTCAATTTTCATGTAGGTAGCGGTAATGAGCGAAACACAAAAACTAGATTTTTCAGCAGTGAATGACACAACATTGGCATCGTTTAATCAGCAAAAGAATCTGATCAAGCGCATGATGAAAGGTAACACTGCAGAGTGCAGCGAATGTAAAAAGCCGCTCACCTTAGTGTTACCGGCTAACGGTAAAAATGCCAAGGCAAGTGATAAATTACCGGGAATTTATTGTGCAAAAGGTTGCACCGATATTGAACTGGACATGGAAGCTGTGGCCTTGTTGAAATAACACGTAAAATTGTTTGTTGGAATAACTGATTTGTTATTGCGTAATGAGTTTAAGAAGGCATCGAAAGGTGCCTTTTTTGTTGGCCACATTTAAGGGTATTCACATCTTACAGATGTGGGTATTTAGGGTTGTATTTAAGCCCTTTTAATTATGTTGCCATAGACACAGTTTAATCAAAGTAAAACTATCGAGAAACAAAAAACCAGCAAATCATGCTGGCTTTTGATGAACAACAAAACCTCAAAACACTTTATGCTTTAGCAAACTTATAGGTGCGATAACCACCAATAAGGTTACGAGCTTTAAAACCATTGTTAACTAGCTGGCGATAAGCGACGTTGCCACGTAGACCAACTTGGCAGTAGATGATGATTTCTTTATCTTTTGGCAGTTCGTTCATACGTTGACGCAGTTGATCAACCGGGATATTAATCGCACCAGCGATACTACCACCGGCCTCAAGCTCTCCGGGGTTACGAACATCTAACAAGAGTTGATCAGCCGTTAACTGGTCAATCTCATCAAAATGTATGGCTGTTGAATCACCTTTTATTAGGTTATTGGCCACAAATGCCGCTTGGTTGATGACATCTTTAGCGCTGCCATAAGGCGGTGCATAGGTCAACTCAAGGTCTTGTAGCTGTTCAACTGTCATCCCGGCTCGTTGGGCAACGGCCATCACATCAATGCGTTTATCAATACCGTCTTTTCCGACCGCTTGAGCACCATAAATTTTGCCTGTTTTAGGACAAAATAACATTTTAAACGACACGATTTCAGCGCCTGGGTAATAGCTGGCATGACTGGCGGCATGCACATACACTTTTTGGTAATCAACGCCATCACGCTTTAATTGCTTCTCATTTTGACCTGTTGAAGCCACTGCAAGATCAAAAATCTTGCAGATTGCTGTGCCTTGTGTGCCTTTGTAGGTTTCATTACGACCAAGCATATTACCTGCTGCCATCCGCCCTTGACGGTTAGCAGGCCCAGCTAACGGCACAAGCGTTTGCTTACCTGTTACAAAGTCTTGGTCTTCAACGGCATCACCAACGGCATAAATATCAGGATCGCTGGTTTGCATATTTGGCTGAGTATAAATACCGCCAAGATCGCCAATTTGTAAACCAGCTTGCTTAGCCAGGGTGATTTCTGGGCGAACACCGATGGCCATAATAAGCAGATCTGTGGTCAATGTTTCACCATTATTTAACGTTAGATTAAGTTGACCTTGCAGATGTTGATGAGCTTCATTTTCACCAGACTCAATACTCGCGACATGCTCAGTTGGCATAAACTCAACCGCTTGCAGTGCAACGCCTAATTTTAAATCGATACCTTGCTGTCGTATTTCAGCATGGGCAAAGCCCACCATTTCACGATCAACTGGCGTCATGACTTGATCCGCCATTTCAATCAAGGTGGTTTTAATGCCTATTTGATGAAAGGCTTCCATCATTTCTAAGCCAATAAAGCCGCCACCCACCACAGTGGCGTGTTCCGGTTTATTCATCTTGATGGTGTTAAGAATGCGATCCATATCTGGAATGTTACGCAATGAATGGGTGAGAGGGTTATCAATACCCTCAATAGGCGGCACAATCGGACTTGCACCTGGGCTGAGTAATAACTTGTCGTAACTTTCGTTGTACTCTGTACCAGTTTGCAGATTTTTGACTGTGACAGTCTTGGCGGCGGAGTTAATTGCGATAACTTCGTGCTTCACTCGAACATCAACATTAAACCGCGCTAAAAAGCTTTCAGGAGTTTGCAGTAATAATTTGCTTCTTTCCTTGATGTCACCACCAATATGATAAGGCAAGCCACAGTTTGCGAACGAGACAAACTCGCCTCGCTCAAACATGATAATTTCTGCATCTTCACTTAGACGACGTGCGCGCGCTGCAGCTGAAGCGCCACCGGCAACGCCGCCGATAATTAAAATTTTAACCATGACTCTCTCCTGAAACCAACAGTTGCTAAATACCAGTATAAGGTCATTGCCTGTTATACATGCTTTAGTCATTGTGGTGATTGCTGACTGAATAAGCCTTATTATCCATAAGATTTTTCTAATACACAAGCCTTATGTCAAATTTATCTAATTTTAGTGCTTGTTGGTATAACTAAATAATGCTTATAAAACATAAATATTACAGCAATTTAGACTAAAACCACGGATATGTGATAAGGATTTGTGACTAAATGAGTACAGGAAAGACCTCGAATAACTAAAGACAGATTTCCAGTCAGAAGCGCAGAAATTAAGGAGCAAACTAACCATTGTTCAGTTGAACAACACAAACTTAATGACGACAAACTTAGCCATGGCTCACATATATCTGTGAGCCATGACCTTTATTCTAAATGAGCAATAGACATTTAGCGTTTCAACACAAATGGCATAATAAACAGCAACAAGCCAACGATGACAAATGGAATACTGAGCATTTGCCCCACACTCATACTCCAATCTTGAGCAAATTCGGCTTGCCTCACTTTAACAAACTCAATCAAATAACGTGAACCATATACCAGCGCTAAAAATAGCCCCAACAAGGCCCCTTGCTTTTGTTTTATATGGGTAAAACGATAAAGCAACCACATGCCGATAAAGAGCCCTAAATAAGTGATTGCTTCATACAACTGAGCCGGATGACGAGGCAACATATCAATACGCTCAAAAATAATGGCCCATGGTTTATCCGTTGGAATACCAACAATTTCGGAGTTGGTGAAGTTTGCCATTCTCACAAAAAAGCAAAAAATTCCCGTCGCAATAGCAATGCGATCCATCAAAAATAAAAACGGTATTTGCGCCTTACGTTGATAAAAATACATGGCCAATATCATGCCTATGGTGCCACCATGACTAGCCAGCCCGCCCTTCCAAATGGCTAATATCATCCAAGGATTAGACAAATAGTATCCTGGCTCATAGAAAAAAACATGGCCCAAGCGGGCCCCTACAACAATACCAACAACACTATAAATCAATAAATCATCAAGTGATTCTGTATCGAGTCCTTCAAGCGCATAGATCCGCTTCATCACCATAAAGCCTGTGGTAATTGCTGTGGCAAAAAGAACCCCATACCAATGTATTTTAAGGCCCATAAAAGACAGCAGTACAGGATCTAAGTTCCACACTAAATGTTCCACGATTGATGCTCCCTATCGCATGATTGACGCAAATTTGTTATCCGTTAATGAGTGCAGTATTACCCTCTTAACTGCTTAATTTCAAGGAGATAATTGTTTTCACGCTCAATATAACTCAATAAAAGAACTTCTTTAACTGCCAACACAAGGTCGCCCATACAACTCAATCAAAAAAGAACTACTTGAAAAGCGGTTAAAATCAAAACTATGATAAAAAGTAACTTGTCATCTTCTAAGGTAAAAGGAATTCAGATGGACTTTGAATCATTACAACAATATCTACTGGCCAAGCCAGAAACCCATGTTGACTTTCCTTTTGGTGAAGATGTCCATGTGTTTAAAGTAAAGAACAAAATGTTTGCTTTAATTGGGCAACGTAATGATTTATTGATGCTAAACCTCAAATGCGATCCCGATGAAGCCAATGCTTTAAGAGACATTTTTCCTGCCATTACAGCGGGCTACCATATGGATAAAAAACATTGGATATCAGTTTATTTTGACTGCACTGTGCCTGATGGCGAGGTGAAACGCCTGATTGATAATTCTTTTTTATTAGTGGTAAATTCCATGCCGAAAAAAGATCAAACATCAATTAAATTACATTTATGACAATCACAATAAATAACTGGCCATAAATAGCGTAGAAAAATACGTGATAACAAGGCAGATTTTTTTGATAAGCATTTATTCTACAACCAAAAAATCTAAGGCAGTGATCGGGTATTTCATAAGCGAGAGTGATCAGTTATTTATTAGGACTGGTATTAAACTCGAGCAAGATATTCGCTAGATAAAGCAACAAATCAGGGGCAAAATAAATGCCCCTGAATTTCCTACATTAAAACTCGCTAATAGCACTGAGTAATCAATTAACTGTCTTACCACAAATTAATTCATTAAAGCTTATCTTCAAAATTAACTTGGAACTCACCTAACCCTTCATAACGGATAGTCACTGGGGTATTCATAGCGACTTTAACGACACCAGCATAAGATCCCGTAATAATTGCTTGGCCTTTTTTAAGCCCAACCCCTTTAGACGCCAAATAATTAACTAACCAATAAATAGGGCTTTGTGGTAAGCCGCAAGGATGCTTGCCATCAAAATGTTGTGTTTGCTCATCACCACCAGCTGGCGACTCAGTGACTTCAACACTGACCTCACTCGCTTGGTAAACCGCCTGAATATCAATTTCAGGACCAATATAAATGCCTTGATTACTTAATCCATCTGCTAACTTTTCAAGGTTAGACGCACTGTAGTCTTGGCTAAATCTTAATTGAATCAATTCTAATGCCATAAACGCACCACTCATGGCTGCATCAATTTGGGCATCTGTATATTGCTGGTTAGGGGCAATATCTTGACCTAATACAAACGCAATTTCTGGCTCAATCAACGCGATAGATTGCTCCGTAGTTCTATGAGCTATCATTGGGCAAGCCGCTTGCTGAACAACCGCATCGGCTAAAATCGGTGCAAATATAAGCTGGTCATTGGGTTGTGGTACTAAGCATTTCCAACCAGCAATCTCTTTACCAAACAACTTAATCATTTGTTGTTGAACATAAAAAGCATCATCAATGCTTTGCGGCGCAATAGCCGCAAGTTCTGATGCCGGTTTGAGTGCAGTACGCTGGCTCATTAAATGGCTAGCTAATGTTTTTAATGCGGCTTGTTCGGTCATTTAACTTCCTAATAATGATATAAATAAAGTCTATTATATTGATTTATAAGTCTTTAGCACTAATGCTTATTTGATTTTAACTGCAGGCTCAAACAGTCCTGTTGTACCATGTTCAAATTGGATCATATTGCCATTTGCGATTGTCTTTGCCGCTTGCGTTTCTAGCCCCAATTGAGCTGATGACACAAATAAAATATGGGCTCGTTCACCACCAAATGCTGGGCATGTCGGGCGCTTTACTTTTACATCGATGCGCTGCAATAGCTCGCCTTCAGCGGAAATACACACAACACCCGCCCCATCCCATAAGGCTACCCACAAGTTACCTTTAGCGTCAACAACTGCACCATCGGGGACATCTTTTGATGCTGAAAAATCCATAAACAATTCTGGTTTAGCAATTGGCCATCCTAAATCATTAAGTTTGATTGAAAAAATTTGCTGCTTAGCTGAATCAGCAAAATACGCTAAGTGACGGGATTTATCGAAACATAGGCCGTTACTAATGCCAATTTCAGAGACTAATAAGCGTAGTTCAGATTGATACCATCGATAAATACTGCCTATTGCCTCTTCACCTTCTCTGCTCATAGTACCCAACCAAAATCCGCCCCAAGGATCGGCGCGGCCATCATTACTGCGAAGATCCGCGCGCTGCGCTTCTATGGCAACCAGAAGGGTTTCAGCATGAGTATGGGTATTAAATTGGTATAAGCCGCTGGGTTTAGCCAACAATAAGTGTTCAATATCTATCCAAGCAATTGCTGTAGCCATTTCAGCAAGTTTGATTTCCTGCGTTGTGTCTCCGTGACGGCTTCTTAGCAAATTATTGGGAAAATCAACCCAATATAGGGTGCTAGTCAGTGGATGCCATAAAGGGCTCTCGGCCAATAAATTCACCCGTGAGTCAAAAACACTGACTGCTTGCTTCATATTACTTTGCCTGCCATTGCTGACAAATTAACGGCGTTAATTGCTGCAGGTTATTCACGAGTTCGTCTTCTGTGGTAAAGGGGATATCAGCCCACAACTTAACCTCAAATCTCGCACCTTTGATCACTTTGCCGACACCTTTGGGTGTACCTGTCATGATCACATCACCATCATCAAGGTGCATAAAGCTTTGTAGCTCGTTTAAAATCACTTGCGGGGGATACATCATTAATGACGAGTGGCCTATTTGAACCAGTTCATTGTCTATGGTTAGGGTAAAACACCAGTCGCTAGTCACTTGCTCGATTACAATAAATTCGCTAAATACAACTGCACCATTAAACCCTTTTGCACGCTCCCATGGCAAGCCTTGGCTTTTAAGCTTATTTTGTAAACCTCTTTTGGTTAAATCTAATCCCACACCAACAGCATAGAGCTGACCATGCTTGATAACAAAACATAACTCAGCTTCATAATGTAGCTCTTCTTGATACACAGCGATTAGCTGTGAACTGATTGCTGAGTTGGGTTTACTAAAAACCACCATTTCATCTGGTACTTCATTACCTAACTCTTTGATGTGTTCAACGTAATTACGCCCAACACAGACCACTTTAAAAGGAACAATATCAGCCTTGCTAGCTATTTGAATTTGCTGCATCAACTACTCGTAAATGAATGAAAAATTGTTTAAATCATCTAAGCTTATTAACAAAAAAATTACAATTTATTGTATTACTACCGATAAGCTTAAGTAAGTGCTATCTAAAGTTGATAAAACCATGGTGCGATTTGTTTGCTAAACTACAAATTGATAGCACTTCAGTAAGATTAACCATAACGCATTTATACAATAAAAATAAGAGATCCTAAATATTATGCTTGAGTTAACAATCAAACAAAAAATTGCTTTAGGTTTTGCGACTATAGGAATATTACTGATTGCTGGAAGTAGTTTTTTTTATCGCTCATTAAATCAAATTCAAACCGCTAATGCCAACATTCAAACTTTAGCCGTTCCAGTACAAAACCAAACCAATGCTTTGCAACTTAGTTTGCTCAAAATGGCCAAAACTGGCAGTTTAGCTTTCTCGCAGTCAGGTCATGCCAACATTCAAGCCACTTTTAATCAATTTAATCAGCTTAAAACAGAGTACTTGGCAACGTTTACAGATTTAGCTGAAAAAGTAGCTGACCAACCCAAAATGAAATCCACCTTAAATACAGTCAGCACAGAATATGCTCAATACGTATCTCAAAGTGACAACATGTTTAATGCCAAATTAAATATCGAGAACAATAAATCCCACTATCAAGCACTTTTCAGCCAATTTTTACAAGTAAAAGATAATGCTAGTAATAGCATGATTGATTTAGAGATTATTGATGCTGCAGGCCAAGACGGGTTATTAGAGGAAGTGATTGGCACTGGTACGCGCATAGATGATGCCATTTACAATATGGGCAATATTATGACTGAAGTTGGCCGCTTTACGGACATACAAAGTATCAATAACCATCAGCAAGATGTATTGATGCTGATGACGAATATTGAAACCAACTTTCTATTTTTAAAGCAACAAGCTGCGAGTTTGCCAGCTGATGAGTTACTTACCGCTTTTGCGGAACAATTTAGCCAATTAAGCGAATTATTAGACGCCCCTGGTAGTTTATATGAGAGTCAGCGCAATGTGGTGGCTGCGTTAATTGCGGCAGAAACGGCCAACCAACAATCTAATCAATTTTTTGATGCAAGCTTAAGCGAACTCAATCAATTAATGATGCTAGCGGATCAGCGATTCAACGATTTGCAATCTGCTGCTGCAGATGAAATCAGTACCGCGCAAACTACTGTTATCAGTTTGGCAATAATCTTTATTATTTTAGCCGTTATTATTTATTCCTTAACCTCAAAAGCCATGCTGGGGCCATTGCAAGCGGTAAACAGAGCTTTGCATCGCATAGCCAGTGGTGACTTATCTAAACGCTTGAGTAAACGCAATGACGATGAATTTGGCGAGCTAATGGATAACATCAACAAGCTATCAGATGATTTAACCTCACTCTTAAAAGATATCAGTAACAACGCCCATCGTCTTGATGAGTCGGCGACCCATTCACGCCAGCAAGGTGAGCAAATTGCCGACTCTGCCAATATTCAAATTCAGCATATTAATCAGGCTAAACAACTCGCTGAGCAAATTCATCAAAGCTCTAATACGGTGAATCAGCAGGCCGTCGAATCTGCTCAGCAGATTACACTCGCCTCAGAGCAAGGTAATCAAGTTAAAGTCATTGCCGATGAAAACAGAAACCGAATAGAACAACTTTCAACTGGGTTAAGTCACTCAGTCAACATCATGAACAACTTAAGCCAACACAGTGACGGTATAGGTGGAATTTTAGTTACCATTAGTGCTATCGCTGACCAAACCAATTTACTTGCGCTCAATGCAGCAATTGAGGCAGCTCGAGCTGGTGAACATGGTCGCGGTTTTGCTGTGGTCGCGGATGAAGTACGTTCACTAGCGTCACGTACTCAATCATCAACGGCTGAAATTCAAACCATGATCAGTGCGTTGCAAACTGAAACAGATAAGGCAGTAAAAGCCATTTCTCAAGGGCAAAATCAAGCTAATGAATGCGTTGAACAAAGCCAAGCCTTGCATACTGCTATCCAACAAATTGAATCTGCGTTAATGACTATCAATAGCATGAGTCAAAGCATCAATCACGCCGCACAGGACCAAGTCAGCTTTAGCCAGCAAATTGATCACACTATGTCTGATACAGCTAAAGCCGCTGAGCACAATGCCAAGCAATCATCAGCAATGGCGCAACGCAGCCAAGAGCTTAATCAGCTGGCCACCTCTTTGACGAATTCGGTTAAGCGTTTTACCTTATAAATTTAAACTTATTGATAATGAAAAAAGGTTAGCAAGTGCTAACCTTTTTTCATTATCAAACAGAGCTTATGCTACCCCTGTATTAGTCCCATAAGAACTCTCTAAAATGTTTACGACAAACTGACTCATAGGTTTCATTGCCACCAATAGCAACTTGCTCACCTTCTTTCATCGGCATGCCTTCACCATCTAAACGCACCACCATATTCGCTTTTCGACCGCAATGACAAATGGTTTTAAGCTCAACTAACTTATCTGCCCACGCCAATAAGTACTGGCTGCCGGTAAATAGCTCACCCTGAAAATCACTCCGAAGACCATAACACAGCACAGGAATGTCAAAATGATCGACCACATAGGTTAACTGTTTAACCTGCTCTTTTGACAAAAATTGGCTTTCATCAATCAGTAAGCAGTGAATGTGCTGCTGTTCATGTGAGGCTTTAATAATATCAATCAAATTATCGTCACTTGAAAACACTTGTGCAGCGGTTTCGATTCCAATTCTTGAAGCAACCTTACCAACGCCATAACGATCATCAATTGAGGCGGTCATCACCACAGTGTGCATACCACGTTCGCGGTAGTTATATGAAGATTGCAATAATGAAGTGGATTTGCCTGCGTTCATTGCTGAGTAATAAAAATACAGTTGTGCCAAAATGATTTCCTAATCGCTATTTTTGGGTAAATTCTACTTGTATATCGACAATAAAAACAAACAAAAAAGCCGCACAGTGTTATCTGAGCGGCTTTTTAATGTCAAAATTGCTTAACGACCAGCCTTTAACTTCAATCCAAATAAGCTGATAGCAAATACCAAGCTACAGGCTATAAAGCCCATTAAAATTGATCCTGTATACCCTAGTACTGCATAACCAATAATACTGATAAAGGCCACAATTAACGCGTAAGGTAACTGAGTAATGACGTGATCAATATGGTGACAACTCGCACCGGTTGAAGACAAAATAGTGGTATCTGAAATCGGTGAGCAATGGTCACCAAATACCGCCCCAGCCAGTACCGCAGACAACATAGGCAGCATCATGGTTGAGTCACTCCCCATCGCCATATCAGCAGCAATTGGCAACATAATCCCAAAGGTGCCCCAGCTGGTTCCGGTAGAAAACGCCGTAATACCCGCAAGAATAAATAGCACTACCGGCAACAATGCAAACGGAATAGCACCAGTGACCAAACTCGCCATATATTTGCCCGTTTCTAATTGACCAATCACCCCAGCAATGGTCCATGCAAATAATAGAATGTAAATCGCCGGTAACATTGAACGAGCACCTGCGGTAATACCTAACATAATTAGTTTGATATCTATTTTTTGCACAAAGGCTAAAACAAGCGTCACAAGGAAGCCAACAATCGAGCCATAAAATAATGACTGACTCACTTCGGTATTTTCAAATGCGCCGATAACACTAAATGATTGACCATCCGCAGCCAGTGCAGCAGCACCACTGTTAAGCATAAAGAAGACAGTTGCAGCAATTAGGGCAAAAATAGGTAAGAACAATCCCAAAATTTTACCCGTATCGGCTTCAGGTAAGTCAGCATTTGCCCCTGGTGGTAGTCCTTTAGATTCATCAAACAGCTCGCCTTTTTGAGCATTCAACTCATGTTGGCGCATAGCGCCAATATCTAAGCTGAATAAGGCGACACACAACAACAATAATAAAGAAAAAACCGCGTAGAAATTCATTGGGATCATCTGAACAAACACACTTAAGTGTCCTGATTCAGTAAAACCATGCGCGGTTAAAATACCACCAATCAAGGCAATAATATAAGCCCCCCAACTTGAGATGGGTGAAATAACACAAATTGGCGCCGCGGTAGAATCCAATAAATAGGCAAGTTTAGCGCGTGAGATGTGATATCTATCAGTAATAGGCTTCGCAATAGAACCCACAACTAAGCTATTAAAATAATCATCAATAAACACGACACAACCTAAGAAAATGGTCATTAACTTAGCATCACGCTTATTACGAATACGCTCATGAGCCCAATCAGCAAAAGCACGGGCAGCGCCACTGACAGTGATGAGAGCCGTTATCATCCCTAACATCACCAAAAAGCCAAGAATTTGGAGGTTCCAGCTATTTAACGCGCCATCATCCCAAACAAGACCTTTAACGGTTTCCCCTATAAATACTGCAGTATCGCCTATCGCAAACTGAGTAAGTAATAACGCGCCCACTAAAATACCAATGCCAAGAGACAATAAAACTTTTCTGGTGGTAATAGCCAACACAATAGCGATGACAGGAGGCAATAGTGATAAAGCCGAATCGGCGTGACTTAAAACATTCATTAATTTATTCTTCGTGTAAGTACGAATGGAGGGCAACTGAACCGGTGTAAGATAATGCAATATCTTAAGAAACACCTGTCCTATCAGTAGCGCTCCATAGTAATTTCTTCTTGTCATCCCGACAAAAAATACTATGGCAGTGCAGTACCTATTCGGTAACAACACCAGCTGTATTGACCGATATCAATCACAACTTCGGCGCTAAATCCTTTCAAGATAGATCACAGGCATCACCCTACTTACCTTTACTCATATTTAGCGCACCTCTACTTAAAAGGGCGTTATCCCAACAAACGATAAGCTATTGTTCAATAAATAAGCATAGCTTAAAGTTGTGCGGGCACAAAGCGCGCACATGAAAACACATACGGCCATGAGGATGCTACCCCATGGCCGTATATTGTGAACAATATCACACTTTAAATCAGGTTATTCAATGCTGGAATCGCTTCAAATAAATCAGCCTCTAAACCGTAGTCTGCCACTTGGAAAATTGGCGCTTCTGGATCTTTGTTAATCGCGACGATAACTTTTGAGTCTTTCATACCTGCTAAATGTTGAATCGCACCAGAAATCCCCACTGCGATATACAAATCAGGAGCAACAATTTTCCCTGTTTGTCCAACTTGTAGATCATTAGGCACAAAACCGGCATCAACTGCAGCACGTGAAGCTCCAACAGCCGCACCAAGCTTATCAGCTAATTGTTCAAGAATAGCAAAGTTCTCTCCGCTACCCATGCCACGACCACCAGAAACGATAATGCCAGCATTACCTAATTCTGGGCGCGCTGATTCAGTTAAACTTTGAGAAACAAATTCAGCTTTCGACTGGATGGCTTCAGCCACATTGGCAAGTTCAGCACTTCCTGTATTAGCCACTGCATCAAAGGCACTTGGGCGAATCGTCATTACTTTTTTGGCATCTAAGCTTTGTACCGTAGCCAAAGCACTACCTGCATAAATAGGGCGAATAAAGGTATCAGCGCTTTCAACGCCAATCACTTCAGAAATTTGACTCACATCCAATAAGGCTGCAACACGAGGTAATGTATCTTTACCCACGCTTGATGCTGCAGCAAGGATATGTTCGTAATCTCCAGCTAGGCTCAAGATTAATTTAGCCAGATTATCAGCAAGGTGATTGGTATATTCTGCGGCATCAGCCACTAATACTTTGCTCACACCAGCTAAAGATTGAGCCGCAGTTGCTGCGCTAGCACATCCACTACCGGCAACTAACACATGAATATCGCCACCAATAGCCGTTGCAGCAGCAACAACTTTAGCGGTGTCGGCTTTTAAATGCGCATTATCGTGTTCTGCTAAAACTAAAATAGCCATGTTAGATCACCTTCGCTTCGTTTCTTAATTTTTCAACTAACTCTTCAACAGAAGACACCATAATACCCGCTTGACGCTCAGCAGGCGGGGTGACCTTTAATACTGTTTGATGGGCTTTTAACGTGACACCTAAATCAGCCACTGCCAATGTTTCTAAAGGTTTACGCTTTGCCTTCATAATATTGGGTAGCGAAGCATAACGAGGCTCGTTCAAACGCAAGTCAACTGTAACAACGGCTGGCAAAGGCATTTTTAACGTTTGTAAACCACCGTCAATCTCACGCGTAACGGTAATTGATTCACCTTCAACCTTAACTTCTGAAGCAAAAGTGGCTTGAGGTAAATCCGCTAGTGCGGCAAGCATTTGCCCTGTTTGGTTGTTATCACCATCAATTGACTGCTTACCAAAGAGTACTATTTGGGCTTGTTCTTTTTGCTGTACCGCATTTAATAGCTTAGCAATTGATAAAGGGACGAGATCTTCATCGGTTTCGACATGAATAGCACGATCGGCACCTAATGCCATGGCGGTTCTTAATTGTTCTTGTACCACTTTAGCACCGATGCTAACCACGACAACTTCAGTTGCAATGCCAGCTTCTTTTAATCGTACAGCTTCTTCTACTGCAATTTCACAAAATGGGTTTAACGCCATTTTTAAGTTAGCGGTATCAACATTTGAATTATCAGCTTTTACCCTGACCTTCACATTGGCATCGACGACGCGCTTTACAGGCACCAATATTTTCATAGGGTTTCCTTTCTACACCTTTGTCTATGGACAGCATTGGCCATTACCAATGCAATTGGTTTCAACTTTACGTCCTGTTGACGTTAACGTCAACACAAGTTAAACGATTGTTTGAAAAATTTACTTAAAAAAATCTTAAACTGGCAAGTTTTAGTAACACCCAAAAAAGTAAGGATAATTATCATCTCTCATATTTAGGTTTATTAACTAAATATAATCATTATTTATATGTATTTTGTTAAATTAAATTGATCATAAGTGAATATCTTTCTATTATTAGGCTTATTAATAAAATAAGCATTTATTTATTAATTATTCGTTTGAATGAATCGCTTTAAAAATGTGTGTCGTTAGGGAATTAAAATCTAGGGAATGAGATAACATTATTGACTGACTTATCATCAATAATCGTTAAACCGCATGTTGTACGACATTAATCATTCAAAGCTTAAAGTATCAAATAATGTGTATCCCAATAAAATTAGGACGCGAAACAATATGAGTGATTTTTTAGATATTCTAACCCACGGTCGTCGCTTTAAAGCAGCAGTGAAAGAATTAAGCATTGAAGAACTACATGATCTTGCAACCAAGCTTAATAAAATTATTACCGAACGTGAAGAAGATGCAAAAGCAGAAGAAGCTGCTAATGCAGAACGTAATGCACGTATTGCTGAAATTCTAGCTCAAATTGAAAACAGTGGTTTATCAATTGAAGATTTAGGTGAAGTATCAGCAGTTAAAGCCGCACCGAAAAAACGTGCGCCACGCCCACCTAAATATCAGATCACAGTTGATGGTGAGTTAATTCAATGGACTGGCCAAGGTCGCATGCCTACCGTATTCAAAAAAGAAGTTGATGCCGGTAAGTCATTAAATGACTTTTTAATACCAGGCATGGAATAATCATTAAACTTTTAGACAAAAGCGCTTACTTCGGTAAGCGCTTTTTTTATGACAAATTAAAGTTTGCTTTAACCTCTAATACAGACAAGGTAAACTGTACTAAATCCGGACTAAGTGAGCTAATTATGCCTATATCTATTAAAAAAACCTTCAGCGTTTCAGTCATTATTATTTTGCTTACGGCCTGTGCGGGTGATTACGCATTTAATAGTAACCTTGACCGAAAAACGATTAATGAATATTTCAAGGTTGGCGATGTAACCCTCTATGAAGGAGCAAATACCCCAACCGGCAACTATAAGGTTATTGGTTTAGCTGAAGGAGAATCTTGTCAAGAGCTTGCTAATGGTGCGCCTGCATCAATTGAAGATGCTCGCACAGAGGCACGTAAACACGCAGCAGATATGGGCGCTAATGGTCTTATTATTAAACAATGTATGCTAACCGAAGAACAAGACTCAGCCTGCTATAGCCGCAGCTTTTGTGTTGGTCAAGCGATACAGCAACTGAAAACTGAATAGTTTTTAATTAATACACTCTTCAATAACAAGCTTGTCTTACTTAAGCTAAGCTTGTTTCTAATTGATATCTAGCCAATAGACAGATCTTACATGTTCACCTCTGAAATTAATGCCGTTGCAATTTGTCGAACCCCTTATAAACAAAAGTTTGGTATTCCACGTCAGCCAGGATTAGTTGATGTCAAAGGCTATGTAGAGCTGGTACCCGAACTTAATAATCTTGATACAGTTAGAGGTATCGAGCAATATTCGCATTTATGGCTATTATTTTGTTTTCATGAAAACTTAGCTCAAGGTTGGAAAACCACAGTTAGACCACCAAGGTTAGGCGGGAATGAAAAGCTTGGGGTATTTGCAACTCGATCTACATTTCGCCCCAATGGAATTGGTCAGTCTGTGGTTAAATTACATGCTGTTGTGCAACGTAAAGGAAAAGTGTGCTTAGAGATATCAGGTATGGATTTACTTGATGGCACGCCTATTATTGATATTAAACCTTATATTCCTTTTTCAGATGCCATTAAAGACGCACAAGGTGGAATTGCCCAATTTGCCCCAGAACTTATGCCCGTTGATTATAGTGATTTAGCAATATCACAAATACAAAATTACAGCCAAAATAGCCAATATCAATCCTTACAACCGTTAATTAGCTCAGTACTGGCGCAAGACCCTCGCCCTGCTTATAAAAAAGCCAAACAAGATCCTAAAATATATCAAGTGGCACTCTATGATTTAGATATATTTTGGCAGGTAATAAATAACAAAATTAATGTAATTGAATTAAAGCCAACCACAGTTGCACTTTTGAAAGATTAAACTCATGAGTAATATCGATTATCAACAGCAACATAAAAAGCGTTTATCTTGGATGCCTTGGTTATACTTTAGCTTGAAGCCCAAGCATCTTGAGTGGGCACGCCCTTGGCAACAAGCCATTCAGCAACAGCTAACGTTACTGGAAACCATTTCAATAGGTGACAATTGCTTTATAGCTCCAGAGGCTGAGCTTTTTGCCGAACCCGGTAGAGATATCATTGTAGGTAACAAATGTATGATTGCTGCAGATGTGTTTATGCACGGCCCAATCACTTTAGGCGATGAGGTCGCCATCAATCATGGCTGCAGCCTTGATGGCGGCAAAGCCGGTATCCATATTGGATCACAAACTCGCATAGCAAACAATGTTACCGTTTATGCCTTTAATCACGGTATGTCACCACAAACACCTATCTACCAGCAAGCTGTCAGTTCTAAAGGTATTTTTATCGGCAAAGATGTGTGGATTGGCGCACAAGCAGGCTTAGTTGATGGTATTACAATTGGCGATCATGCGGTAGTGGGGATGGGATGTATCGTTACAAAAGATATTCCTCCTTATGCCATTGTGGCTGGAAATCCCGCCAAGATTATTGGCGATAGACGCAACAAGTAACCAGAATCAAGTTTGATTGTCGTCATGTGACAATTTATCAGCGACCTATTTTTAAATAATTCAGGTGACATCAACGCTTCAAGTGCTAAAATGACGCCCATTCTCTTTTATTAAATTGGACATTGGAATGCGAGTTAGCAAGTACCTGCTTTCAACACAAAAAGAAACCCCAGCAAATGCTGAAGTTATTAGCCATCAATTAATGTTGCGTGCCGGCATGATCCGTCGCAATGCATCTGGCTTATACAGCTGGTTACCCTCAGGTTTGCGTGTATTACGTAAAGTTGAAGCTATTGTTCGTGAAGAAATGAACAACGCAGGTGCCGTAGAAATTCTTATGCCGCTAGTTCAACCAGCAGACTTGTGGATGGAAACAGGTCGTTGGGAAAAGTTTGGCCCAGAACTATTACGCTTCCAAGACCGCCATAATCGTGACTTTGTATTAGGTCCAACCCATGAAGAAGTGATCACCGACTTAGTTCGCAAAGAAGTGAACTCTTATAAGCAATTACCCTTGACACTGTACCAAGTACAAACAAAGTTTCGTGATGAAGTTCGTCCGCGCTTTGGTGTAATGCGCGCGCGTGAATTTTTGATGAAAGATGCTTACTCTTTCCATTTAGATCAGCAAACCATGGATGATACTTATCAATCTATGTATACCGCCTACTGTAATATTCTTGAACGCATGGGACTTGAATATCGTCCAGTGCTGGCTGATACCGGCTCAATTGGCGGCAGTTTGTCACATGAGTTCCATGTGTTGGCTAATAGCGGTGAAGATTTAATTGCTTATTCAACGGGTAGCGATTACGCCGCTAACATTGAAAAAGCAGAATCGCCAATGCCAACGACCACACTGCAAGCGCCAACACAAGAGTTAACCTTAATTGATACACCTAATGCCAAAACCATTGCAGAACTCGTTGAGCAATTTGATTTAGACATCACTAAGACAGTTAAAACCTTAATCGTAAAAGGGTCTAATGAAGAAACGCCATTAATTGCTTTGATTATCCGTGGCGACCACGAATTAAACGAAGTAAAAGCGGATAAGTTAGAGGCAGTAGCGTCGCCACTAGAAATGGCAAGCGAAGCAGAGATTCGAGCTGCTATTGGTGCTGGCCCAGGCTCAATTGGCCCTATAGGCTTAAACATTCCAGTTATTATTGACCACAGTGTTGCAGTAATGAGCGACTTTGCCGCCGGAGCTAACCAAGATGACAAACATTATTTCGGTATTAACTGGGAACGTGATCTTCCTTTAGCAACCGCTGCTGATATTCGTAATGTCATTGAAGGTGAAGCCACACCTGATGGTAAAGGGACATATTCAATGGCTCGCGGTATTGAAGTAGGTCATATTTTCCAGCTTGGCACTAATTACTCAAAAGCAATGAATGCCACAGTATTAGATGAAAACGGTAAAGCACAAGTACTATTAATGGGTTGTTACGGTGTCGGTGTCAGCCGTATTGTTGCAGCTGCAATTGAGCAAAATCATGATGATCGAGGCATCATTTGGCCAGAAGCAATTGCACCGTTCAAAGTTGGTATTTTACCAATGAACATGCACAAGTCACATCGTGTTGCGGACATTGCTGAAAAACTTTACCAAGACCTTCAAGATGCAGGCATAGAAGTGCTGTTGGACGATCGCAAAGAGCGCCCTGGTGTTATGTTTGCTGACATGGAATTGATTGGTTTACCCAATGTTGTTGTTATTGGTGATCGCAATATTGATGCGGGTATGTTTGAGTATAAAAACCGCCGCACCGGAGAAAAGCAAGACATTCCATTTGATCAAATTGTTGAGTTTTTAAAAGCCGCTAAATAAGCCTTCAACAATAATCATTGAGTAAAATCGATATAAAAAACGCACCGTAAAGTGCGTTTTTTATTTTTTATTGATAAATATATCAATCTCTAATCCTTGATTGACCTCAGAGACCAACACAATACGACCACCCAGTTTTTGAGTCACTAAATTATAAACTATCGACATGCCTAACCCCGTGCCACCTGCATTTCTGGCTGTTGTATAAAAAGGTTCAAAAATCCGTTCTTTGGTCTCAGCACTTAAACCAATACCATTATCTTTATAAAACATTTTTATTTCATCACCAGATTCTTCTACACCTAAAATGATCCGCTTATCACCTTGAAACCCTTCAGGAAAAGCATGTCGAAAACAGTTTGAAACCAAATTAGTGAATATTTGCGCAATCGCACCTGGGTAAGATTCAACCATAACATTTTCAGCAAATTGAATATCTAATCCAATACGATTTTTACGGGTTAATGGCCTTAAAGGCGTTGATATTTGTTCCAAATATTCAGAAAGATTAAAATATTCTTTTTCAAGTGTTAATTGATCAGCTGACGTACGTTTAAAATTATGTACTAATTCTGCTGCACGAGATAAATTACGCTCAATTAACAATAAACCATCTGTCATGGTTTCAATAAAATCGTTAAATTCAGCTTCATCTAACTCATCGTTAGCAAATTTCTTTTTGATCTTATTTAATTCATCAATACAGTGACTTGTTGAAGTTACAGCAATACCTAAAGGGGTGTTGACCTCATGCGCCACACCAGCAACTAAATTCCCTAGTGCTGCGAGTTTCTCACTTTCAATTAAACTAACCTGAGTTGACTTTAAATGCGCTAAAGCTTGCTGTAATTCTCGCGTTCTCTCGATTACAGTGGATTCAAGTTGAGCATTAAGTTCTGCAAGTTGATGTTGATGGCTACGTACTTCATTCGCATTCACAGCTCGCCCGAAAAGATCAGCTAAAGATGCAACGAATACTTCTTCATCTCGTGTCCATTGGCGTATATCACCTCTATGCTCACAACAAATAATCCCAATCATTTTGCCGCCATGACGTATTGGGCCATCAAGCATTGATGTTATACCTTGTGGCTTAAGATACACCTCGCTAAATTCGGATGTGGCAGCATGCTGACACGCATCATTTGCAGCAATAATCCTTTCGGTATCTAACGCTTGAAAGTATCTTGGAAAGTCTTGACGATTAAGCGTAATTTTATCTTGTTGAGCCGCTTTATCTAACAATAAAAAACACTCTATAGATTGTTTATCTTTTGATAATAACCAAATACCTGCGCGATCGACATTTAGCCCTTTACAAATCGACTCCACAATAAGTTGTGATGCCCGCTGTAGGTCGCCTAAATCAATCAATTCTGATTGACTAACACCAAACAGCACATTTTCAAGTTTTTGATTCATAGCAGTCTAATGTCCATCAGGGCTATCAGGCATTTCATGTTGGATCTCAATAAACCTATCCATTAAGGCCAAGCTTGCCTCGCACAAAGCTGGATCAAATTGCTTTCCAGATTGCTCATGTAAGTAGGCTATAACCCGCTCTGCTGGCCATGCTGGTTTGTAGCTACGTTTAGACAACAAGGCATCAATTACATCCACAATCGCCATAATACGGCCTTCAATCGGTATAGCGTTGCCAACAAGCCCTTGTGGATAGCCTTGACCATCCCAGCGCTCATGATGGGTATACGCAATTCTAGCGCCCATTTTAGCAATGATACGATTTGAAGCTGCTAACAGGTTATACCCTTTCTCGGCATGGGTTTTCATTATCTCCCATTCATCGGCATCAAGTTTGCCCGGCTTGTGTAAAATGCTTTCCGGAATACCTATTTTACCCACATCGTGCAGAGGAGCAGCAAATCGAATCGTGTCAATAAAATCACTACTTAAGTTTAAGTGCTTTGCAAGAATTTCACTCATTAAGGCAACACGCCTTACATGGGCACCGGTTTCCTGACTACGTTGTTCAATTGCGTCACCAATAATTAAAATCAGCTCTTTTTGGGTTTGTTGAACGTTTTCTTTACCTGCTAAATTTTCGAAGGTCAAACTGACATTCGCAGCAAACAACTCTAAAATGCGGACCTGAAGAGGATTAAGTGAAGAGTTATGTTGCAGATATAAAATACTGGTTACGTCGTTACCAAACTCATAGAAGCCAACATAAATATTGTCTCGAACTAAAGAGGTTTTTAACGCAATAGCTTCAATAATATACTCTTTCACCTCACCTGGTAGTGACTCCACACTATCAATTTCGCTATAGCTGACCATTTCGCCAGTGGCAGCTAATAGATTCATTTGGGTATCTTGATATAAATCTTCGTGGTAGCTAGTTAAATATAACGCTGAACTATTTAAACCTAATAATTGCAAGGTTTGCTCAAGTACTGCACTACCAAAATGATGTAATGTGTTACTGCGAAGTACAGAAGAGGAAGCCGATATGACTTTCTCCATGCCCTTTTGACTTTGTTCAATAATTTTAATATCACGATATGAACGAAGTGATGTATAAACGCAAGATTTTAATTTGGCGGAGGTTAATTCGGTTTTAGCTTTGTAGTCATTAATATCATAATCACGGATCACTTTTTCTTCCGGAGCACTCCCCGGCTGACCGGTTCTAAGAATAATGCGAGTAGAGTGATTATGTAATTCTTCTCGAATTTGTTTCACTAAATCTAAGCCTGCATGATCATATTCCATAACGACATCAATAAATGCCAGAGCAATATCAGGTTCATCACGCAATACTTGAAAACCTTCTTTAGCGGTGTAACAAGAAAAAAATTCCAGTTTTCGACCATCTAAACTAAATTGGCTAAGTGCAAATTTAGTCACATCATGTACCCCTGGCTCATCATCAATAATGACAACTTTCCAGGGCGCTAACTGCACACTAGATGAAGTTGAGGAAGATACTTTTTTTGACATTTCAGAAGATTTTTTAAACAGGGCCACTAGAGTCTTCCTTTTATTTCACTCGATGTTTTTATTTCACTCGATGCCTGGATCGCGATAAAACGGAGAGAATGAATATTTATTTTTATTATCCATCTAGTTAATAGCTGACAAAGATACTTTTTGTCAAAGAAATGAGAGATAAAGTTAGCGATTTGTTTAGTTTTTTGTTTTAAGCCATCCAATTTACAATGATGCCAAGAACACTAAATAGCGATACTGTGGAACATATCCGACTAGCTTGAAAATTCAAAACAAGACATACTCAATGATAATAATGTCGAAAAGGGAAGAGTTTTAATAGTGTCTATAGCACTGGTTTTAGGGGCGGTGGCGCCCGTGCAGCATATCAAATTGGGGTATTAAAAGCGTTAGTTCAATTTTACCCACGTAATCACCATATTCCGTTTGACATCCTTTGTGGCACATCAGCGGGCGCGATCAATGCTACCTCAATCGCCACTCATGCGGCTTGCTTTCATTTAGGTGTCCGAAAATTAGACTGGGTATGGCGTCACTTTACCACAGATAAGGTGTATCAATCATCCTTGACTGGCGTTGGTAAACATCTGTTAAATATGGCAGTAAAAGGCTTACAGCACGATAAAGTCAGTACTGATGCACCTAGCTTGCTGGATAATCAACCTTTACGAGATTTACTAAATCAATTAATTGACTTCAAAAGAATTGATCGCAATATTCACCTAGGTGCGCTAACTGCGATTAGTGTAGATGCCTCTTGCTATAATAACTCGAAATCTTACAGCTTTTTTCAAGCTTCACATCAAATCGAAAATTGGCAACGCGCAAGACGATACGGTATAAAAACACTGTTAAATACTGACCATTTAATGGCCAGTTCTGCCATACCAATGGTCTTCCCTTCTATTAAGTTAAATGGCCGCTATTTTGGGGATGGCTCTGTGCATCAGTTATCTCCCCTTTCTAGTCCAATCCATTTAGGTGCATCTAAGTTATTTATTATCAACCTAGACAGTCCACATAAGACCAATGATAAAGAATTACAGCATCACCCTAAAACCGCCACAATTGCAGGCCACCTTTTAGATACCATTTTCTCTGATACGTTAAACAGTGATTTAGAACGATTACAGAGGGTCAATAAAACATTAAATCTCATTACTCAAGCAGATAGAAATAAACTGAATCTAAAGAAAATTGAAACGTTAGTAATTAAACCCAGTGAAGATTTAAGTGCTATTGCAGCTCGCTACTACGATGAAATGCCCATGGCAATTAGACATCTACTAAAATTAATTGGCAATAATAGGCAGTCAGACTCAAGTATTGTGTCGTATTTATTATTTGAGAAGGCCTATACCAGTGCACTCATTGATCTTGGTTACCATGATGCGATGTCTCAAATAGATTCAATTAAAAACTTTTTTGAAATTACCAAGTAATGCTTATTGTTACTCATATATAAATCAATCACCCTATAGGTACTACTTCATGCAAAATATTTTTCCATCAGGTGTTAAAAAATTCACTTTCTAAGTTACCTAAGTTTAGGTAAAAAGAGCCTGTACCAGTTGAGGTACTATTTTTTGGAAAAGTTGAAATGGCACACACATTTGAATTTGATGAAGATGATGCACCATGGGGTGACAACATCAAGGGCAAGCCTAAGTCAAAGAAAGTTAAACAACGCCGTAGAGATAGTAAACGACGTTATTTTGATGACAATGCAGAAATGGAGTTTGCACCAGCCCTAAAATGGAAATAATTTAAGCAGTTTTAGGCATCAAATTTAAAAGCAAGTTACAACAACTTGCTTTTTTATTACCTAAAACGATGCCGTACCACCAATATAGAAACCATTATCAAAGGTACGCCCACCTCCCGTCTCATAATCAAATTTCATTTTTCGATAACCCGCAAAAATTGCCATATTGGGGTTAAAGTTAAACTGCATTTTGCCATCAAACTCTTTATATGCATCTACATTAGAGAAAGATAAAACTGAAGGGGCATAATAACCAGCAGCACTAAATGAAACACTTTTACTGACTTGAAGCGAATATTTGCCACCTACAGCAACAGCGCTACCATTCTTACTGCCATCAAACCAAACATTTAGATATTTAGGACCAATTTCAAAATGATGTGGGCCATTATCATGCACCATGTGTGCAGAGAAATGAGCTAAATCACCTTTATCATCTGAATATACATAACCACCGCCAATTTTGATGTTCTTCGATATAGGAGTTTCTAATTCAACCGATGCGGATTTATCATTTAAACTCAACGAAAAATCAGTCCCATAAACAGGCGCGATCATACCCGCCAAAAAACCGATACCAAGTAATTGTTTTTTCATCCTAACCTCTTCACATGAATCTATAGCTTTAGGATACTGAAGCAAACAACTAATGTATTTAAAATCATAAACTAACAGATTAAAAAATGGTTATTTCAAACATTTCTAGCGCTTATCTCTCACATTAGAATAATAATTAAAAAAACTTACTAACATTAAGACACAAAAAAAGGCCATCGGCCTTTTTTGCTGTTGACATATTTTTACAGATAAAGGATTGTAGCTAATCCTAAAAAGGTGAAAAAGCCGACTACATCAGTGACAGTCGTTAAAATGACAGAGCCTGATAATGCCGCATCTTGATTGAATCGCTGTAAAATCATCGGTACCATTACGCCAGCAATCGCTGCGACAGCCATATTAATCAAAATAGCACAACCAATGATAATGCCCATTATCGTATCATTGAACCACCAACCAGAAATCATACCGATAATGATTGCCCACAATATGCCATTTAACGAGCCAATGCCGAGTTCATTTTTCAACAACGACATCACATTTCCCGATGATATCTGCCCCATTGCCATACCACGGATCATCAAAGTTAACGACTGACTGCCCGCAATACCTCCCATGGATGCAACGATGGGCATCAATACAGCTAATGCCACAACTTGTGACAATACATTTTCAAATAAACCAATAGTTGCCGACGCCAAAAATGCTGTCATTAAGTTAATACCCAACCACACAGCGCGACGACGAGCACCAACCGTAATTGGAGCGAATAAGTCATCATGCTCATCCATACCTGCAGTGGCCATCAATTGTGCTTCATAATGTTCCCGAACTAATATGGTTGCCAAACGAAGCGTCATACGGCCTATCAAAACACCTTCATCATCTACCACCGGCAACTCTAACTCACGACTATGCTCTATCGCCTCTGCAGCCTCTATCAATGAGGAATCTGCTGAGATAAAACGGCTATCGGCCCAAATTAATTCTGATAATAAAGTTTCAACATCCGCCTTGAATAAATCATAACGCCTGACTGTGCCAATATATTTATCATTAATATCCACTAAGAAGAGATGATCATTACAATCTAGATCGATTCTACGAAAAAAACGCTGACCTTGAGCGACTGTTGAATCAGGATTAAGCACCAACATTTGATGATCGGCATAACGACCAATTTCATTTTCATCATATTGATCGTAAAGTTCAAAGTGCTTACGCTGACGTTCACCCATTTGTGCCAGCGCACGATCGGTAATGCTGTCAGGTAATGAATCACTCCAATCAATCAAATCTTCAGGGCTGAGTTGTGAAAAGAGCAAATCCAATTCTGAGTCTGGCATTTTCTTCACAATGCCTAAACGAGGATCTGCGCGCATTAAGCTTAAAACATCAACACGCTCTTCTGGCTCAATTTGTTGCCAGCGCTCATAGCGCTCATCTAGCGGTAATGACTCTAATAATAATGCAACGGTACCAGGTTCTGCTTCTGTCAGAATATCGCTAAAAACATCAGCTTGCTCATCGCCTTCGGCTTCTGTTAACTGTTGAACAACTTGACTAACATCGGCTTGAGGTTGTGCTGAAAATTCTTGTTGTTCATCAGATTTAAGTTCGTTCTTTAATTCTTCCATAAGCACGCCCTCAATCTTGTAAATTTAATAATGCGCTGACTATATTCATATTTTCCTCTATAAGCAAACATGAAAAACAAGTTGTGCGCAACTATATTGAGAAAAACTTAAATCCACACTATAGTACAATGCTAAGCATTAAATTAATTGAATATTTTAGATCATGAAATTATTGATTTAAAATGGATTTAAACAAAAATCACGACAGCATCAGACCAATACTCATGATTGGATTAGGAGATAATATGGGCAAATCTTTATATGAATATAGTGTCAATAATATTCAAGGTCATGAAATTAGCTTGGAGACATACCGAGATAAAGTATTGCTGATTGTTAACACCGCCAGCAAATGCGGCTTTACACCGCAATATAAAGCCTTAGAAGCACTTTACCAGCAATATCAAGACCAAGGATTTGTTGTACTGGGATTTCCTTGCAATCAATTTGGCAAACAAGAACAAGGTAATGAAACTGAGATAAGTGAGTTTTGTGAACTGAATTTTGGTGTAACCTTTCCACTATTTAGCAAAATTGACGTTAACGGTAATAACGCAGCACCACTATATAAACACTTAAAGAAAGCTGCTAAAGGCATATTGGGCAGTGAAGCGATCAAATGGAATTTTACAAAATTTTTAGTCGATAGAAATGGTAAAGTGATTAATCGCTATGCCCCGACCACAAAACCTGAAGATCTTGCTGAGACTATTGAAAAACTTTTAAATTAAAACTAAACCTAAGCTGATGTTATATATAAATAATATAGTTTTATTTTAAAATACCTAAAAAAAATTTAAATTTATTTCATTTATTTTGAACTTTTATACAGATGATGACTCAAACATAGTGACAGTGATATTCACTTTGTTCATCATCTCCCTGGGACTTCTAGCGCGGTCCCCTTGATCTCAGAGTAGATCGATAGGCAGCCAATATGGTTGCCTTTTTTTATGTGTTAAATTTATTATGTCAATAGTAACAAAGAACAGCTCATTCTAAAGGGTAAAAAGACAAACTAACCCCATAAGGTTTTTAGTCTGTAGAATCACGACTTATCGAACAATCTTCCTTATTATTCTAATCACTTATTTAAACCATTAATCGTAATAAATAACTGATCATCCTAGCTTGTGAAAATACCTGATAACTGCGTTAGATTTTTTTGATTGTAGAATAACTACTTATCAAAAAATTCTGCCTTGTTATCACGCATTTTTCCTACACTGTTTCTGGCCACTTATTTACTGTGATTGGTATTACTGTAATGGTAATCTCGATTTGATGAATTACAGCCATAAAAAAACCACCTATAAAGGTGGTTTAGTTTGGTATCCCATAGGGGATTCGAACCCCTGTTACCGCCGTGAAAGGGCGGTGTCCTAGGCCTCTAGACGAATGGGACGCCGAGATTTACTTATACTCAGTAAATAGAGTGAATACTCGTTAATGCCTGTAGGCAAAACATTAACGCTATTTGTTGACACCAACAAAACTTGGTGGAGCTACACGGGATCGAACCGTGGACCTCTTCGCTGCCAGCGAAGCGCTCTCCCAGCTGAGCTATAGCCCCAAATTCTAATGTAAACATTAAAATTTGAATATGTGGTATCCCATAGGGGATTCGAACCCCTGTTACCGCCGTGAAAGGGCGGTGTCCTAGGCCTCTAGACGAATGGGACACTGGTCATACGTTATACTCTGTATCGAGTGAATACTCATCGATGCCTGTAGGCTAAACATCAATGCTATTTAGATTATTCAACACGTCTTTCGAATCATGTTCAACCATCTTAAAAAGTGGTATCCCATAGGGGATTCGAACCCCTGTTACCGCCGTGAAAGGGCGGTGTCCTAGGCCTCTAGACGAATGGGACACTGGTGATACGTTATACTCTGTATCGAGTGAATACTCATCGATGCCTGTAGGCTAAACATCAATGCTATTTAGATTATTCAACACGTCTTTCGAATCATGTTCAACCATCTTAAAAAGTGGTATCCCATAGGGGATTCGAACCCCTGTTACCGCCGTGAAAGGGCGGTGTCCTAGGCCTCTAGACGAATGGGACACTGGTGATACGTTATACTCTGTATCGAGTGAATACTCATCAATGTCTGTAGGCTAAACATCAATGCTATTTAGATTATTCAACACGTCTTTCGAATCATGTTCAACCATCTTAAAAAGTGGTATCCCATAGGGGATTCGAACCCCTGTTACCGCCGTGAAAGGGCGGTGTCCTAGGCCTCTAGACGAATGGGACACTGGTGATACGTTATACTCTGTATCGAGTGAATACTCATCAATGTCTGTAGGCTAAACACTGAAGCTATTTACCTATATCAACGCTAAAACCCTAAGGATTCGAACCCCTGTTACCGCCGACTCTTTATAAACCAAAGTGGGCGGTGTCCTAAGCTCTATTTCTAGACGAATGGGACACTGGTGATACGTTATACTCTGTATCGAGTGAATACTCATCAATGTCTGTAGGCTAAACATCAATGCTATTTAGATTATTCAACACGTCTTTCGAATCATGTTCAACCATCTTAAAAAGTGGTATCCCATAGGGGATTCGAACCCCTGTTACCGCCGTGAAAGGGCGGTGTCCTAGGCCTCTAGACGAATGGGACACTGGTGATACGTTATACTCTGTATCGAGTGAATACTCACCGATGCCTGTAGGCTAAACATCAATGCTTGTTGATAAGTGGTGGAGCCTAGCGGGATCGAACCGCTGACCTCAACACTGCCAGTGTTGCGCTCTCCCAGCTGAGCTAAGGCCCCTCTTATCTATCTACACTTTCGGATATACTGCCCTAATCAATGACATCATCCTCAACTGCGAGGCGCATTCTATGCACCATACCCGAAAGTGTCAACTCGTTTTTTACGAATTTATTCTATCTGCTACAAATTCAATCGCTTTGGATATTCTTTCAACAGTTCTGTCTTTGCCAATTAAGAATAAGGTTAAATCTAGACCAGGTGATTGACCCGCGCCAGTTACCGCCACACGAAGAGGCATCCCCACCTTCCCCATTCCAACGTCTAATTCTGCTGCTGTAGCTTCAATAACTTGATGCAAAGCTTCAACTGACCAGTCATCAAGAGCGACTAATTTCTCTTTAACTAGAGTCAATGGCTCTAATGCAACACCACGCAAATGTTTTTTAGCTTGCGCGGGATCAAACTCACTAAAGTCTTCATAAAAATATCGACTCGATGCTGCTAGTTCTTTTAATGTTTTAGCACGCTCAGATAATGCACTAACAACTTCAGCTAATGCAGGGCCATTTGATGTATCAATTTTTTGGTCATTCATATGCCACTGAAGGTGCGAAGCAACATATTCAGGATCTAATGACTTAATATAGTGTTGGTTTAACCAAATTAACTTATCGGTATTAAAGGCAGAAGCGGCTTTATTAATATCGTCAAGTTTGAACAAACGCTGCATCTCTTCGATTGAAAACACTTCTTGATCACCATGTGACCATCCCAAGCGCACTAAATAGTTAAGTAAAGCTTCAGGTAAATAGCCATCATCACGATACTGCATCACCCCAACTGCACCATGACGCTTTGATAATTTGGCACCATCGTCACCTAAAATCATCGACACATGTGCATATTCAGGTACTGGCGCACCTAATGCTTTGAGAATATTAATTTGGCGAGGCGTATTGTTGATGTGGTCTTCACCACGAACAACACAAGTAATCCCCATATCCCAATCATCAACCACCACACAGAAATTATATGTAGGGACGCCATCTGTACGCGCGATAATTAAATCATCTAAAAGGTCATTTGAAATTTCAATGCGACCACGAACATGATCTTCAAATACAACACTACCACCAATCGGATTTTTAAAACGAACAACAAATGGTTCATCGGTCTCGCGCGGTGCAAGATCACGACAGCATCCATCATATTTTTGTTGCTCACCTTTAGCGGCTTGCTCTTCACGAAGAGACTCAATGCGCTCGCGCGAACAGTAACACTTGTATGCACTACCCTGCGCTAACATTTGCGCAATGATCTCGTTATAACGATCAAAACGTTTAGTTTGGTAATAAGGACCTTCATCCCACGTTAAGCCTAACCAGTTCATCCCATCTAAAATTGCATCACAGGCAGCTTGTGTTGAACGCTCAATATCTGTGTCTTCAATACGAAGTACAAACTCACCATTATTAGCTTTAGCATGTAACCAAGAATAAAGTGCGGTACGTGCACCACCTACATGTAAAAAGCCTGTTGGACTTGGGGCAAAACGAGTCTTAGTTGTCATAATCGGACACTAACCTATATAAAAAGTGCTTTGACGAGTAATATCTCAAAACACGAGTATAAAAATGTGGCCGATATTCTAGCAGTCTACGCTCTAGGTTGAAATGCCCGATACGTCTTCCTGATGCTATTTTACAAAAATAACCTTGACAGCTTGCCTAACAAAACATCAAACGGAACAAAATTAGCTCTATCGAGAGATTTTTATCGAAAAATCGTTGACAGCAAAATGCTGCCCCCTATAATACGGCCCCACACAGCATGAGGTCGCTTAGCTCAGCTGGGAGAGCACCTCCCTTACAAGGAGGGGGTCACTGGTTCGAGCCCAGTAGCGACCACCATATTTTCACTGATGAAAATATTTGTTGTAGATTATATATCCCAGGTCGCTTAGCTCAGCTGGGAGAGCACCTCCCTTACAAGGAGGGGGTCACTGGTTCGAGCCCAGTAGCGACCACCATATAATTTATAACTTGTGTAGAGTTCCCAGGTCGCTTAGCTCAGCTGGGAGAGCACCTCCCTTACAAGGAGGGGGTCACTGGTTCGAGCCCAGTAGCGACCACCATTTTATGAACTCGCGCGCTTGATTACATTATTCCCAGGTCGCTTAGCTCAGCTGGGAGAGCACCTCCCTTACAAGGAGGGGGTCACTGGTTCGAGCCCAGTAGCGACCACCATAATGTTATTTAGCAACAAGATATTCCCAGGTCGCTTAGCTCAGCTGGGAGAGCACCTCCCTTACAAGGAGGGGGTCACTGGTTCGAGCCCAGTAGCGACCACCATATATCTTGAAGTCTGCTTTACCTATCCCAGGTCGCTTAGCTCAGCTGGGAGAGCACCTCCCTTACAAGGAGGGGGTCACTGGTTCGAGCCCAGTAGCGACCACCAAATTTCCCTTTTAAACTTCAAATTTACTTGCATCTAAGACTTATTCCTACGCTTTTAAGCTATTAATCATCTTTACTCTCGCTATTTTTGATCAAATGTTATCAATGTGTGAAATTACACCCATTAATCTGATTTGTTTGTTTCTTGTTTGACCCAATAATTTACGTCCCATAAAACCGCTTACATTTTTAAATTATAAAAATCAATAATTTAAATAACCCCTACATACTGGCACTACCTTTGCTACTGAAGTAATAGCCCTCTTAGGATTTAAGTTATATCCCGCTGCATTGACCCATGTAGCTAAAGAGGAAAAACGACAATAAATTAGAAAGGAAGCCTTACTATGCATAAGCCTACAATGACTGCACATCAAACGTTATGGCAATCACTAAAAACGGTTGCCAAAGTGTCTGCCCTCACCACGGCATTAATCTCCAGTGTTAATGCTTTCGCTGAACCGATAGAAATTAAGTTTTCTCATGTGGTTGCCGAAAACACACCTAAAGGGCAAATGGCATTAAAATTTAAAGAGTTAGTAGAACAGCGTTTACCGGGTGAATATACCGTCAGTGTTTTTCCAAGTTCACAGCTTTTTGGTGATAATAATGAGCTTGCAGCGCTACTACTAAATGATGTTCAAATCGTTGCACCTTCTTTATCTAAATTTGAGCGATACACTAAAAAGTTGCAAATTTTCGATCTGCCCTTCCTATTTGAAGACATGGAAGCTGTTGATAAATTTCAACAATCAGAATCAGGCCAAAAGCTTTTAAATTCCATGAATCGCAAAGGCATTGTTGGTTTAGGCTATTTACATAATGGTATGAAGCAATTTTCTGCTAATGAACCTCTTACCTTACCTCAAGATGCTAACGGCAAAAAATTCCGTATTATGGCATCTGATGTTATTGCAGCACAGTTTGATGCAGTAAAAGCCATTCCGGTTAAAAAGCCTTTTTCAGAGGTATTTACCCTATTACAAACTCGCGCGATTGATGGCCAAGAAAACACTTGGTCAAATATTTATTCAATGAAATTTTATGAGGTACAAAGTCACATTACCGAGAGTAACCATGGCTTACTAGACTACATGGTGGTGACATCCAATACGTTCTGGAAAGGGTTACCAAAAGATAAACGTGACATTATCAAGAAATCACTTGATGAAGCTATTGCCCTAGGAAATCAAATCGCAGCTCAAAAAGATTCAGAAGACAAACAAGCCATCCTTGACTCTAAACGTTCACAACTTGTCACACTTAGTGCAGAACAGCGCCAACAATGGGTCAATGCAATGAAGCCTGTTTGGGCAAAATTTGAAGACCAAATTGGTAAAGATATGATTGACGCTGCGCAACAATCAAATAAACAGTAAGTTTTATGGGTGGCATAGTTTCCCCTGTTTATGCCACCCACTTTTCTACCTATAACAATAAAAATAGGAGGAACAAGTGATTTCAAATCTGTTGAATAAATTCGAAGAAGGCTTTTTAAACTTATTAATATCATTCATGACCCTGTTGGTATTCGGCGAAGTGATCGCACGATTCTTCTTTAATACCGGCTTTTTGTGGATCCAAGAACTAACACTAACATTTTGTGGTTGGTTCGTATTATTTGGCATGTCTTATGGTGTCAAAGTGGGTGCACATATTGGGGTTGATGCATTTGTGAATACCCTATCACCGGGCCCTAAACGCCTAGTGGCCTTATTTGCCAGTATATTATGTGTGATTTATTGCGGCCTTTTTTTAAAAGGCAGTTGGGATTATTTATCGCAAATGTATCAAATTGGCTTGCCAATGGAAGATATTGACCTGCCTGCCTTTATCGTCCACCAGCTTGACCCCGACTTTGCATGGGAAGTATTGAAAATCGATGTTGAAGATAATGGTCCAGTACCAGTTTGGATGTCTCAAAGTATCTTACTCATTGGCTTTTCTATGCTGGCTTGGCGGTTTATTCAATTAACCATCGCCATTTTCAAAGGTGAAGTCGATGGATTCAAATTAGCTGATGAAGCTAAAGAAAGCATGCATTTAATTGATGATGCGGCCCAAACAGCAACTAAAAATACTCACAATAAGGACGACAAATAATGACTATCGCGACCTTATTTATCACTTTGCTTATCTGCATGTTAATTGGTATGCCTATTGCCATTGCATTAGGTTTCTCAAGCGTGTTGACCATTTTACTTTTCTCTAATGACTCCTTAGCATCGATCGCCTTAAAGCTTTACGAATCAACCTCAGAGCACTACACATTACTTGCAATTCCTTTCTTTATTTTATCTTCGGCATTTTTATCCACTGGTGGTGTCGCAAGGCGAATTATTGACTTTGCAATGGACAGTGTCGGCCATATTCGTGGTGGGCTTGCTATGGCTTCAGTCATGGCCTGTATGCTCTTTGCTGCGGTTTCTGGCTCCTCACCGGCTACCGTTGCCGCGATTGGTTCGATCGTTATCGTTGGGATGGTACGCGCAGGCTATCCTGAAAAATTTGCCGCTGGGGTTATTACCACCTCAGGCACTTTAGGCATTTTAATTCCACCCTCCATTGTGATGCTCGTTTATGCCGCAGCCACAGAGGTATCAGCTGCTAGAATGTTCATGGCAGGTTTGATCCCAGGATTAATGATGGGCGGCATGCTCATGCTAGCCATTTACGTGGTGGCCAGAATTAAAAATCTGCCTTCACGCCCCTTTCCCGGTGTTAAAGCCTTGTCAATTTCAAGCGCGAAAGCACTAGGAGGATTGGCACTCATCATTATTGTTTTAGGATCCATCTATGGTGGTGTGGCAAGTCCAACGGAAGCTGCTGCTGTCGCTTGCGTTTATGCCTATTTTATTGCGGTATTTGGTTATCGAGATATTGGCCCATTAAAGAATGTATCATGGCGTAACCATCAAGAGTCACTCATCACTGCAAGTGGCCGTAATATTTTACTGATGCTGCTGGCAGTCATAAAAACACCTGTCGATAAAGATATTCGTCATGTGGTTCGCGATGGTGCCAAAGTCAGTATTATGCTGCTATTTATTATCGCCAATGCCATGTTATTTGCTCATGTATTAACCACAGAGCGGATCCCACATATTATTGCTGAAGCAATTGTTAACCTTGGTTTACCACCATGGGGCTTTTTGATTATCGTCAACTTACTGTTGTTAGCTGCAGGTAATTTTATGGAGCCATCTGCAATTTTACTGATTATGGCACCTATTTTATTCCCTATTGCGACCCAACTCGGTATTGATCCCATTCATCTTGGGATCATCATGGTGGTCAACATGGAAATCGGCATGCTAACACCACCTGTGGGGCTCAACCTGTTTGTTACCGCTGGCATAACCGGTAAAAGCATGGGCTGGGTTATTCAGTCATGTTTACCTTGGCTAGTCCTGCTGCTGATATTTTTGATGCTAATTACCTATGTGCCACAAATATCACTATTTCTGCCTGAGTACATCGATAAATTAAATGGCTATTAAGGTGATAAAATAGAATAAAACGAGCATTAACATCAAACAATTACCTATACTACATTCCATTAACAGACAACTTAGGTATGATAACTGGTGTTAAGCTCGTTTTGTTATAAAGACCAATTTGAGAGCATGTATGGTCCCCCAATTAAAAAAATTAAAACGTAAAATAATCCCTATTATCGCGATCGTGTTTGGTTTAGCTGCCACCATATTCTTTACTCATTGGTATTGGCTTAACCAAGGTACTCAAGAGATCGCCACACAATCTGAAAAGCAGCTCAATGAATTAGTCATTTTTATTGAACAGCAATTATCTCAGTTTGAAATTATTCCCGAAGTTATTGCCAGCAATCCAATATTGCAACAAGGCTTATTAGCCCAGCAAGACAGCGAGAAAATGGCTCAGTTGAATGATTATCTTTTTGAGCTACAGCAAGTCACAGAAGCGTCCGACATCTATTTAACCGATGCTCTAGGCGTTGCTATTGCGGCGAGCAACTGGCAAAAAAAGAATTCGTTTATCAATCACGATTACTCATTTAGACCCTATTTTATCGATGCGTTGTCTGGTCGTGCTGGGCGATACTATGCAGTAGGGACATCTTCAGATAAACGCGGTTTTTATTTTTCGAATCCGGTCTATCACAATGGCATAGTATTAGGTGTCATTGTGGTTAAAGTGGATATAGGCGTAATAGAGCAACAAAGCGCAGGAATAGCAATTGCTGGTCAATATGAGTTTATGATCAGCGACCCTGACGATATCGTATTTTTATCCAGCGTCAATCAATGGCGTTTTAGTTCGTTAACTCCGCTATCACAAGCAAAGCGTTTTGCGATAAACAATTCAAAACGCTATGCCACCAGACCAATCAGCGAGCTTGCTATTACTCCAGAATATCAAGTCAATAATGATAAACCGTTTTCGAAATACAAAATAACCTCTGTCAATGGCGCACAAATGTATCTTGTTAATCAGCAATTTATGCCAAGTGCAAACTGGACTGTGCATGTACTGGCTCCTTTGCAGCCATTACAAACCTCCTTGCCAGCTATTATTTTACTTGCCACCAGCCTATATTTACTGCTGGTGTTATTTGCCATGTACAGTATCGAGCGACGTAAAAACCTGCTTCGTATGCATCAGGCCCAAAACCAACTTGAAGCGAGAGTTAAGCAGCGAACCGCTGAGCTGGAACAAACCAATACTCAACTAAAAAACACGCAAGATGAATTAATTCAAGCCGCCAAACTCACTGTGATTGGCAACTTATCTGCAAGTATTAATCATGAATTAAATCAACCTCTGGCAGCCCTGAGAAGCTATGCGCAAAATACACAAACCTTCTTAGGCCGCGACATGATTGATGACGCTAAAAGTAATCTGAAAATCATGATTGAACTCACAGATAGATTGGCCGATATCATCGCCCAATTTAAAAGCTTTACCCGTAAATCGACAGGCAAAGATAACGCAACTGACATTGGCCAAGCCATTAAACAAGCGTTAATTATTGTTCAACCTGAAATAGATAAACAAGGGATCCAATTAAGTCATACGTTACCCAATGGACGATGCCAGATTTGGGGTGATAGTGTCAGATTACAGCAAGTGTTGGTTAATATATTTAGTAATGCCATTGTTGCCATGCAGCAAAGTCCAACTAAACAATTAACCATCACAGTATCAACCTTGATGGCCAATAGTAGTCATAGCAAAAACCAAGTGGTTATCAGTGTTCAAGACACAGGTCCTGGGGTAAGAGAGAGTCAAATGACCAAAATCTTTGAGCCATACTACACCACCAATGAACGCCAAGGATTAGGCCTAGGCTTATCAATATCGCAACGCATTATCGAGTCAATGCATGGCAGTATTAAGGTGGAAAATGTTGCAGATAAAGGCGCAAAATTTACCCTCTTCTTACCACTCTATTTTTATGAGGAAAAATAATATTGATTTCTCTTGATGATATCAGCCAACTACAGGTCATTATTGTTGATGACGAACCTCATATTGGCAGTGTGTTAAGTCAATTATTTAAATTAGAAGGCATTAACGCACAATCAACCACGCAACCAACACAAGTGGCTGAGCTCATCTACAAAGACTGGCCGGGCATTGTGCTATCTGACGTGAACATGCCGCAGCTAAACGGCTTAGATTTATTGCAACAATTAATGGCCAAAGATGTCGATTTACCCGTGGTATTACTCACAGGTTTTGGTGATATAGCCATGGCAGTAGAAGCCGTCAAAAAAGGCGCTTATGACTTTTTAGAAAAACCCTTTAGCAATGAGCACGTATTTGACGTCGCCAAGCGCGCATTAGAAAAACGAAAGTTAACCTTAGAAAACCGCAAGCTTAAACAAGAGTTACAATCCCATATTGCACCTGGGCCTCGCATTCTCGGTCACAGTCCTGGCATCAACAAAATGCGTAATATTATTCATCAAGTCATTGATGCCCCAGCTGATATTATGATTGAAGGAGAAACCGGTGCCGGAAAAGAATTAGTTGCCCGTTACCTGCATGATCACAGTCAGCGTAATAAACATAACTTTGTAGCCATTAATTGTGGTGCCATTCCAGAAAACTTAATTGAAAGCGAACTGTTTGGCGCACAAGCTGGTGCCTATACCGGTAATGACAAAACCCGAATAGGTAAGTTTGAATACGCCAATGGTGGCACATTATTTTTAGATGAAATAGAAAGTACCCCGCTTAGCTTACAGGTTAAATTACTCAGAGTATTGGAAGATAGAAAAGTAGAACGTCTTGGGTCAAACCAATCAATAAACCTTGATATTCGCGTTATTGCCGCCACCAAAGTGAATTTACAGCAACTGTGCAGCACAGGAGAGTTTCGCCAAGATTTACTCTATCGACTCAATTTAGTCACCATACCTATCCCACCGCTGCGCGAACGCCGAGAAGATATTGCGTTACTTTTTCTGCATTTTGCTCGAATTGCATCAACCCGATACCACAAAGCGTTAATTGCATTAACGCCTGAACAACAAGCTCAACTAACCTCGCATGATTGGCCGGGTAATGTGCGAGAATTACGTAACCTTGCAGAGCGTTACGTACTCTTGGGGGCTGAAGCGGCATTTGCAGCAGGTAATATTGATACGCCCCTAGCATGCACTCAGGCATGTCATTACAGCAACGAGTCGATTTTTTTGAGCGTTTATTGATTGAAGAAGCACTAAGCCATAACAAAGGCAGCATCAAGCTCACGATGGAACAATTAGAGTTACCGCGAAAAACCCTATACGATAAGATGAAAAAGTTCGAACTTGACCGCAAGCAATACACCCAAGGTACGGAGTAATCAATCAGCTATGTTAGTTAAAACACCTAGTTGAGGTTAATTAACAGCAGAATGCTGATTAAGTGAACCTCGACTAAGCAGCCAAATAGCAATAAATAACATCAACAATAACACTAACGACCCCATGACCACCCCAGGCCATTTTGCCTCTTGCCAAAACACCATTAAAAATGGTCCACCTAGCGCAGCACCTAAATAATAACTGCACAAATAAAGCGAGGTGGCTTTAGCTCTATGCTGGGTTGCACGAATAGCAACAAACGAATTACAACAACTATGGCTTAAGAAAAAACCACTTGCAGTGATCAAAAAACCAAAAATAATCGCCCACATGGTATCGACTAGAGTTAATAAACTACCGCACAGCATAAGCAAAAATGCCGCCTTAAATAACGCAATAGACCCAAAGCGAACAATCCATTTTGCCGATAGATAGGATGCAAAAGTGCCGCTCAAATAACACAAGAAAATCAAGGTGGCATTAAAACGACTTAACTCATAAGGCGCAGCCATTAAATGTAACTGAATAAAGCTAAATTGATTCACCATCATCATAAAAGCTAAGCCACCGATGAGATAGGCTAAACTCATTTTCGCGTCAGATAAATGTAGCCAGAACCCGCGTAAGTCATCAATCATCTTGGCTTTGCGGCCATATTTAGATGAACTAGCACCAATAGATGTTTGAGGATTAATTTCATTACGGGGCAGTAAAAAAGTCACCACTGCGACACCGATTAATGTCACCACAAACACCAAGCCCATGGATTGTTGCCACGACAAATGCTGCGACAGTAAACCGCCAAATAACCGCCCTGCAATTCCACCAAGGCTATTGGCCATGATATAAATAGCCGCGGCTTTTAGCATAAACTCGGGGGCGAGTTGCTCTTTAAAATAAGCCATAGCAATGGCTGGAACCGCCGCCAATAAAATACCTTGCAGCAGCCTTACCCAAACAAGGGCATCAAAATCTTGGGTAAAAATAAGCAACACATTTGAACAGGCCAATAACCATAAGCTAACCACAATGGGTTTCAAGCGCCCAACTCTGTCAGAAATAATGGCATAAAAAAGCAAAGAAAACGCGAGGGTAAAACTGGTCACCGACAATACGAGCGTAGCTTGAGCACCTGAAACATCAAAGTGTTCAGCAATCAACGGCAACATACCTTGAACGGTATACAAATTGATATAAATTACCACAGAAGCAAGACACAAAGCCCAAATTAACCGACTTTGCTTACCTTGATCAGGTGAGTGAGAACTAGATGATTTGATTGAAGCTAATTCTGTTTGGTTCACAAACATGCCACAAGTTATACAACGAAAAAACATTATTGCTCGTCATTGATAATATACAATAACGAGCATTTGATTATGTGACCTCAGCGATACAAAAACTATCTAACTGGTTTCATTAATACTTCAGTAGTGAATTTATTATTATTAATCACTTCAAACTTATCATAGGTTTGAAATATCACTTGCTCTTGATAAGTTATCATTGCCACAACGCCATATTTAATTCTTGAATCAATAACATCAGCAGGAAAAATAAACTTAAATGGCACCGGTACTCGCGCAATATCAAAACTCTTTTGAGACAGGATAGAGCCAGGGGTGTTTAGATCAATTATCGCGATATTAATGGTGCAACCTTGAGGTAGGGCAATTTTTTCTAAATAGCTAGCAAAGCCATTTACCACCACTGGAGGCTCAGGCTCAACCGCGACACAACCACTAAGTATCGTACTTATTGCCAGAATAATCCCTGTGAAAAACAGTCTCGTTTTAGTCATCATATTCAATTTAAATCATCCTTAGCAGCATAAATTAACGCTTCATTCGCAACAAGCCTTCTTGAGTTGCAGAAGCGACCAAACGGCCTTGCTGATCAAAAAACTGCCCTTTGACAAAACCTCGGCCACCACCGGCGTTCGGACTTTCAATAGTATAAAGCAGCCACTCACCTAAATTGAACGGCCGATGGAACCACATCGAATGATCAATAGTCGCCAAACGAAGACCAGGATTTAACATTGACACGCCATGGGGCTGCAACGCCGTGACCAAAAAGTTAAAATCAGACGCATAAGCTAAAAGTGATTCTTGGATGTTGTGGTCGCTACAAACTTTACCGTTAGCCCTAATCCAAACATGACGAACTGGCTCAACCACTGACGGCGACATTGGATTAAGCGGATTAACCAAACGCATTTCAATTGGCGCATCTTCCATAAACTTTTCTAACACCTTGGCAGATACTTTATCACGCATGGTCATAGCAAGTTCTTGTTGATTCAATAAGCCATCAGGACCTGGTACAGCTGGCATTTTTGCATGATGCTCAAATCCTTCCTCAACAGTTTGATATGAGCACGTCATATAAAATATTGGCCGACCTTTTTGAATAGCTTTCACTCTTCGTGCGCTAAAACTGCCGCCATCACGCATAATTTCAACATCATAAACAATAGGCAGTTTTTCATCACCGGCGCGTAAAAAATAGCTGTGCATTGAATGCACATGACGATCATCAGAGACAGTTTGTTTCGCAGCACTTAACGCTTGCCCCATCACCTGACCACCAAACACATGACCAAAACCTAGATCTTGGCTTTGCCCTCGGTACAACCCTAGTTCAATTTGCTCAAGGGATAACAATGATAATAAATCGTTCAACACCTGACTCATTTACTTATCTCTATAATTATCATACTGATGAATAAGATTACCCTAATCGGCCATCTTATGGGTAGTTAGTTTCCATTAAGCTAAGCATAAAAACACCAACTTAGCGCCCACAAAGTTAAATTTAGTGATTTACTGCAAACAATATCAACAGCAGCATCGACCAAATTTTGTTAAGCTATTAGGCATTACTAATCTAGTCACTTAATTGGTTTATATGCAATCTTGGATTTTGGCTATTCGCCCAAGAACCCTACCGGCCGCTATTGGGCCATTATTAATCGGCAATATGCTCACTATTGAACTGGAACAGTTCAGCTGGCTAATTGCTGCGGTCTCAATGTTATGCGGTATTTTACTGCAAATTTCGGTCAATCTTGCTAATGACTATTTTGATTTTAAAAACGGGATTGATACCGATGAAAGAGTTGGGCCAGTACGTGTAACCCAAAGCGGTATGCTCCCAGCCAAGGCTGTACGTAACGCCATGTTCCTCTGTTTACTGGCTGCATTAGTCGTCGGTTCATATCTTATCTGGCATGGCGGTTGGCCAATAGCAGTATTAGCCGCAGCATCTATTTTAGGTGCCTTGTGTTACAGCGGTGGTCCCTATCCACTGGCGTCACATGGCCTTGGTGAAGTAGCAGCATTTGTCTTTTTCGGTTTAGTTGCTGTGGTCGGTAGTTACTATTTGCAAGCGGGCAATACTAATTTAACGGCATGGTTATTAGGTTCAGCTATCGGCTTCTTCAATTCAGCCATTATGCTGGTAAATAATACTCGTGATATTCAAACCGATACAAAAGCAGGCAAAAACACCTTAGCAGTGCGTATTGGTGAAGCCCAAGCTAAAGTCTTGTACCAAAGCTTTGTTTATTTGCCTTTTTGGATCATCATTGGCGGATTTTTACTGGGTGCTTTAGAAGGCTGGCCAGTAATGCTTGCTGGACTGTCATTGGTGTTAGCAAGGAACCTCAGCAAAGCATTTCACAATAACACTGGTGAAGCCTTAAACCCCATTCTTGGCCAAACAGCAAAGCTTACTATGATTTTTAGTGTGTTATTTAGTACAGGTTTGTTAATTGGTTTGGTTAATTGATTTTAGCTAATTTGCCGATCAAAAAAGGCTTCCGACTGGAAGCCTTTTCGTTATCAAGACTGCATTAGACCTTGTTTAGTGTGCGCTGTTTAGCACTCCAATCTAAATGATACTTTTCACCTGCAGGTTTATCGGTACGTTCAAAGGTATGCGCGCCAAAAAAGTCACGCTGCCCTTGCAATAGATTAGCCGGTAAAGTTTCACAGCGATAACTATCATAGTAGGCAATGGCAGAACTAATACATGGCGCAGGAATGCCTTGCATGACAGATGCGGCGACCGTTTTACGCCAGTTAAGCTGTTTAGCGGCAAGGCTTGAGCTAAAACTTTGTGCCATTAGCAAGTTTGGCAATTGGGCATTTTGCTGATAAGCCGCGGTAATCGATTGCAAGAAGGTTGCACGAATAATACAACCTGCACGCCAAATTTTAGCAATTTCAGCAAAGTTTAAGGTCCAGTTTTGTTCTTTAGCGGCCATCGCCATCAACTGAAAGCCTTGGGCATAACAACACACTTTGGCACAAAATAGTGCATCTTCTAACGCATCAATAAACGCCGTTTTTTCTTCGTCTGAAATGCTAGCCTTTGCCGGGCCGGCTAAGGTTTGACTGAGCTGAATTCTGAGTTCTTTTTGAGTGCTGACCGCGCGAGCATAAACCGCTTCAGCAATCGTTGGAGCAGGACAGCCTATCTGTAAACTGCTTACTGCAGTCCACAAACCCGTGCCTTTTTGACCTGCTTTATCTAGGATAACTTCCACTAATGGTTTGCCTGTTAGTGGGTCATCTTGTTGCAAAACTTCTGCGCTGATCCCCATTAGGTAACTGTTTAAGCTTCCTTGATTCCAACGATTAAAAATATCGCCTATCTCATGAGTTGAAATACCTAAACCATCATGCAGCAATTGATAGGCTTCGCAAATTAGCTGCATATCGGCATACTCGATACCGTTATGCACCATTTTTACGTAATGGCCGGAACCCGCTGGGCCAATATAGGTAGTACAAGGCTCGCCTTCTGTTACCGGATTCCCCGGCTCAAAGCGCTCTATTGGCAAACCTGTCACTGGGTCAACTTTCGCCGCGATAGCATTCCATATCGGCGCAACATATTGCCATGCAGAAGGATCACCACTAGGCATTAGCGAGGGACCAAAGCGTGCGCCGACTTCACCGCCAGAAACCGCTGAGCTAAAGAACTTAAACTGATCTTTATATTGAGCTTCGCGAGCAACGGTATCAGTCCATAGACTATTACCTGTATCAATCACAATATCTTCAGCAGTTATGCCTGCTTCAATTAAAGTTTGGCAAATGGCATCAACAGGCTTGCCTGCTGGCACTGATAATACAATGACCTTTGGCGAGACTAATTTGTCGAGCATTTGTGAAAGATTATTACAAGCTTGCATTCGTGGCGCTAAGCCTTCTTTGCGCTCGTGATGCTCTTGCTCAAGAGCCGCATTTATTTTGCCATTATCAAGATCAAAAATAGCAACATGGTAGCCGTTATCAGCAATGTTTAAAGCAAGATTTTTGCCCATAACACCAAGGCCGATAACGCCGATGTTTGACAATTGGGTGTGGTGAGACATTTGATTATTATTCCACAAGGTCACAGAGATTAATCGCGATTAGCGAATCCGTATGGACAAACATTATAGCGATTTTTGTAACTAAATTACCAGTCGAAAGCAGATCTCAAGGGTATAAGTCAGCGAAATGAGTTATTGTTTAAAACGACATTAGTCATACAATTATAAAAAAGTATTAAAATACCAAGGTAAACAATCAAGAAAGATAACTTGCTTGCACCTTGGTAAAAGACCATCAAAGCTTAACCTAGTTTAACCAACATTGAACTTGGCTTGCCTAAGCCAACGTTTTAGTTAATGCATTGGCATAACCCATCCGAGTTAGTGTATTACGGACAATTTCAAGTGTTTGGGGATCTTCAATGGTAGCTGGAACGCTATACTCTTGATTATCTGCAATTTTACGCATTGTCGCTCGCAGTATTTTACCTGAACGAGTTTTGGGTAATTTGGGGACTGCACTCACTAGCCTGAATGATGCTACAGGGCCAATCTCTTGCCTTACCAGCGCTAAAAGCTGTTTATTTAGGTCTTCGTCAGATAAATCGACACCATTTTTAAGTACAACCATCCCCAGTGGCACTTGGCCTTTTAATTTATCTTGCACACCAATCACCGCTGCTTCGGCTACCGCAGGGTGTTGACATAACACCTCTTCAAAACGACCGGTAGATAAACGATGACCAGCCACGTTAATGATGTCATCAATACGACTCATAATATAAAGATAACCATCATCATCAATATAGCCCGCATCACCAGTTAAGTAATAACCGGGATACATTGATAAGTAGCTTTCAACATAACGATTATCGTTTTGCCAAAGGGTCGTTAATGTCCCAGGAGGTAGCGGCTGTTTAATCACCACATTACCGCTTTCATTTGCTGGCACTTGCTTGCCCATGGCATCAAGGACTTCAACTTGATACCCAGGTACCGGCCTAGCAGGTGACCCCGGCTTAATGGCAATAGGGTCAACGCCCATTAAGTTAGCCGCAACAGGCCAGCCGGTTTCCGTTTGCCACCAGTGATCAATAACGGGTTTACCAAGCATTGCTTGACTCCAATTTAAGGTATCGGGATCACAGCGCTCACCGGCAAGAAACATTTGCTTAAGGCAAGATAAATCAAACTGTTTAATTAACTCACCATCAGGATCTTCGCGCTTAATGGCTCTAATGGCTGTCGGTGCGGTAAAGAAGCTTTTTACTTTATTCGCAGCAATAATGCGCCAAAAAGCGGCTGCATCTGGTGTACCTATCGGCTTGCCTTCATACATAATGGTTGTTGCACCAACCAATAACGGCCCATACACAATGTATGAATGACCAACCACCCAGCCTACGTCAGAGGCGGCCCAAAACACCTCATCAGCGCTAATATCGTAAATATGTTTCATCGACCAACACAGGGCAACCGCATGACCGCCATTGTCACGAACCACCCCTTTAGGTTGGCCAGTGGTACCCGATGTATAAAGAATATATAAGGGATCGGTAGCTTGCAGTGACACACAATCAACACCTGACGCACCTGCTACCGCCTGTTGCCAATCAACATCCCTTGGTGCGATTAAGCTGGCTTGATACTGATGTCGATTTAATATCAAACAATGACCAACCTGATGCGAAGCTTGCTCTAGCGCATCATCAAGTAAGGGTTTGTAAGGTACAACTCCAGACGGTTCAATACCACATGATGCTGATAACACTAATTTAGGTTTGGCATCATTGATGCGAGTGGATAACTCATTAGCAGCAAAACCACCAAACACCACAGAGTGAATGGCACCAATTCGCGCACACGCCAACATAGCAAAAGCGGTTTCAGGGATCATAGGCATGTAAATAACCACCCTATCGCCTTTCTCAATGCCAATGGATTGCATGTAGCCAGCTAAACGACTAACTTGTGCTAATAGCTCGTTATAGGTGATTTGATATTGATTTTGAGTCACTGGGCTAATGTAATTAATGGCAATATTATCTCCGCCCCCTGCTGCGACATGTCGGTCAACCGCATTAAAACAGGTATTCATTTTGCCATCAGTAAACCACTCATAAAATGGCTTTCTCGCCTCATCTAATATTTGTGTTGGCACCCGATCCCAGCTAATCATCTTGGCGGCATCTTGCCAAAAGCTAATTGGGTCTTGAATAGATTGCGCATGTAATGATTGACTTAGGTCGACCATAATAATTCTCCTGATAACTCACTTATAACGATTATGAGCAGAATTCATCCAATAACCCTATTAGACCAAGGGATAAGTCGTTATAATTTAGGCGATTTATTATTTAATGATTTATCTCCCCAATAACTCAATTGTTCTTTAATTATCAAAAGCTAATCACTAAAGTGGTAACTCAAATTAACAGTTCCCCTTTAGATTTAACAGCCCAAACTTTACCTTTACGTAAACTTCATATATCTTGCATCAAAAGAACCTTATTTGGTGAGATGATGAACGCGCCCCTTAGCCAACAGTCCACATATTCTATTAGTGATTTATCAAAAGAATTTGATATCACCACTCGCAGCATTCGTTTTTACGAAGACCAAGGCCTGATTAAACCTAAACGTCGTGGCCAAACACGGATTTATAGCTTGAAAGACCGTGTACGCCTGAAGCTTATTCTTCGTGGTAAGCGTTTAGGTTTTTCATTGTCTGAGACCCGCCGCTTGTTTGAGCTGTATGACGCCGATAAATCAAGCACAGCTCAACTTAACACCATGCTTGAATTAGTAAATGAAAAAAAAGCAGCACTACAACAGCAAATGGATGACATTAAAGTCGTGTTAATGGAGCTCAATTCTGCTGAACAGCAATGTAAATCAGCCTTAGACAAAAACAACAAAGCTTAACCCGATACATAAGCACTCAATTGCTTATGCATCGCTGATAAAAAAGAACCGAAAAAACGGTCATAAATAATAAAAAACCTTTAAAAGACAATGTATATGACTCCAAAACGTCAGCGAACGTGGAGTCTAAAATATAATAATTCAACAGGACACATGCCATGAGCGATCTATTTAGCAGCCTAAACTTTGGTTTAGGTGAAGATGTCGACATGCTGCGCGATGCAGTGCGCAGTTTTGCCAGTAACGAAATAGCCCCTATTGCTGCCCAAGTAGACCACGACAATGAGTTTCCCAATCACATGTGGCCACAACTGGGTGAAATGGGTTTATTAGGCGTTACCGTTCCAGAAGAGTTCGGCGGCGCTAACATGGGTTATCTTGCCCATGTGGTCGCGATGGAAGAAATATCCCGCGCATCGGCTTCTATTGGATTAAGTTATGGCGCTCATTCAAACTTATGCGTCAACCAAATTAACCGCAACGGCAATGCTGAGCAAAAAGCAAAGTATTTACCTAAGTTAGTCAGTGGCGAACATATTGGCGCATTGGCAATGAGCGAACCCAATGCAGGCTCAGATGTGGTGTCAATGAAGCTTAATGCCCGCAAACAAGGTGATCGTTATATTCTTAACGGCAATAAAATGTGGATCACTAACGGCCCAGATGCACATACCTACGTCATTTATGCCAAAACAGATTTAGACAAAGGCCCACACGGGATCACGGCATTCATTGTTGAGCGTGGATTTAAAGGATTTAGCCAAGCACAAAAGCTCGATAAATTAGGTATGCGTGGTTCAAACACCTGTGAATTAGTATTTGAAGACTGCGAAGTACCAGAAGAAAATATTTTAGGCGGCTTAAATAATGGCGTGAAAGTCTTAATGAGCGGCTTAGATTACGAACGAGTCGTACTTTCTGGCGGCCCACTCGGCATCATGTCAGCTTGTATGGATATTGTGGTGCCTTATATTCATGAGCGAGTACAGTTTGGTAAATCTATTGGTGAGTTCCAACTTATCCAAGGCAAAATTGCCGATATGTATACCGGCATGAACGCCGCAAAATCCTATGTATACAACGTAGCAAAATCATGCGACCGCGGTGAAACCACCCGCAAAGATGCCGCTGGAGCCATTTTATACAGCGCCGAATTAGCCACTAAAATGGCTTTAGATGCCATTCAATTATTAGGTGGTAACGGTTACGTCAATGAATACGCCACAGGTCGTTTATTGCGTGATGCCAAATTATATGAAATTGGCGCAGGCACGTCCGAAATACGCCGTATGTTAATTGGCCGTGAGCTGTTTAACGAATCTAAATAATTACGCTTAGGTTTAGCTCTTTTACATCAGCAGCTAAACCTGTTGCCAAGTTTGAGGAACCGTGGCCTCAAAGCCTGCCTCAAATTCCTAGTTTGTGCTCAATTAAGGATATCCACATGACGCAACTGAGCAGCAAGATAAACCCTCGAAGTGATGAGTTTAAAGCCAAGCATAATGACATGGCTTTACTGGTCGAAGATCTGCAAAAAAAACTGGCTAAAATTCAACAAGGTGGAGGTCCGGTTGCCTGTGAGCGACATTTATCTCGCGGTAAATTGCTTCCTCGTCAACGGGTTGAAAAACTACTTGATCCAGGTTCACCTTTTCTTGAAATTTCTCAATTTGCTGCATTTGAAGTGTACGATGAAGAGGTTCCTGCCGCGGGCGTAATCGCAGGGATTGGCCGAGTGAGTGGTGTTGAATGCATGGTTATTGCCAACGATGCCACAGTTAAAGGCGGCACATACTACCCAATTACGGTAAAAAAACACCTTCGCGCCCAAGACATAGCCAAGCGCTGTCACTTACCCTGTATTTACTTAGTGGATTCCGGCGGAGCAAACCTGCCGCGTCAAGATGAAGTTTTCCCTGACCGTGACCATTTCGGACGAATCTTCTATAACCAAGCGCAAATGTCAGCATTAGGTATTCCACAAATCGCTGTGGTCATGGGGCTATGTACTGCGGGCGGTGCGTATGTTCCCGCCATGGCCGATGAGTCTATTATTGTCAAAGAACAAGGGACGATTTTTTTAGCTGGGCCGCCATTAGTCAAAGCCGCAACCGGTGAAGAAGTCTCAGCAGAAGAGCTTGGCGGCGCAGAAGTGCACACCAAAATCTCAGGTGTTGCTGATCATCTTGCACAAAATGATGATCACGCCTTAGAGCTGGCTCGCCGCGCTATTGCTAGACTCAATCATCAAAAACACATCACCAGTTTACTTGGCCCAGTCAAACCACCAAAGTTTGACATCAATGAGCTATACGGCATTGTTGGCACTGATCTAAGAAAACCCTTTGATGTTAAAGAAGTGATTGCCAGAATAGTGGATGATTCAGATTTTGATGAATTTAAAGCTAACTATGGTGCCACTTTAGTCTGTGGTTTTGCCCGTATTCATGGTTACCCAGTGGGCATTGTGGCCAACAACGGTATTTTATTTTCCGAATCAGCTCAAAAAGGTGCCCACTTTATTGAGCTTTGCTGTCAGCGCAAAATCCCATTGCTATTCCTACAAAACATTACTGGTTTTATGGTGGGTAAAAAATACGAACATGAAGGCATTGCCAAACACGGGGCCAAAATGGTGACCGCCGTATCTTGTGCTAACGTACCTAAGTTTACCGTCATTATTGGCGGCAGCTATGGCGCAGGTAACTATGGTATGTGTGGCCGAGCATTCGAGCCAACCATGATGTGGATGTGGCCTAACGCGCGCATATCTGTCATGGGAGGCGAGCAAGCTGCTGGCGTATTAGCCACAGTGCGCCGTGATGGTCTAGCTCGCAAAGGGGTTGAGTGGTCAAGCGAAGAAGAGCACAACTTCAAACAGCCCATTATTGAGCAGTACGACAAAGAAGGTCATCCGTATCATGCCAGTGCCCGCCTTTGGGACGATGGCATTATTGACCCAGCACAAACTCGTGATGTGGTCGGCTTGGCTTTATCTGCGGCATTAAATGCCCCTATCGAAGACACCAAATTTGGTGTATTCCGCATGTAATTGCGAACCACATAGGAGCAAATTAATGACAGATATCAATCTAATTACCCACCAAGCCTTTCGATATGTTCAATGCACTTTAGTTGATGGTGTTGGCGAGCTGATCCTCAATCGCCCTGAAGTCCACAATGCATTTGATGAGGTGATGATCAACGAGATGATCACCGTTATCCAAGCGTTGGCCGACCATGCTGAATGCAAAATGTTAGTGCTACGTGCTAACGGTAAAAACTTCAGTGCTGGCGCCGATTTAAATTGGATGCGCAAGCAAGCCCAAATGGATTTCAGCCAAAACCTCGCTGACGCTAACGAGCTAGCGAAACTCATGCATGTCCTAGATAATTTTCCCAAGCCGACCATTGCACTCGTTCAAGGTGCGGCATTTGGTGGTGCTCTGGGATTAATTTGCTGCTGCGATATCGCCATCGCTAACCAGCGGGCAAGCTTTTGTTTAAGTGAAGTAAAACTGGGGTTAATTCCCGCAGTGATCAGCCCTTATGTGGTCCGCGCGATGGGGAACCGCCAAGCGAGGCGCTATATGCTAACGGCTGAACGTTTTCATGCCCAAGATGCATTACAACATCAGGTGATTCATGCCATTAATGATGACTTAAACGCGGAGGCAGCACCTTTTATCACCGCCTTTAAAGCGAATAGCCCACAAGGGATGGCGTGGGTTAAAACCTTAGTATCGCATCTCGAAAATGGTGTCATTGATGAAACTACACGGGCCTATACCAGCGAGCAGATCGCCCGCATTCGCGTATCAGATGAAGGCCAAGAAGGCTTAAATGCCTTTTTCGACAAACGCTCTCCGGCTTGGCAAGATGCCACCGTTCCTCAAGGAGCCAAATGATGTTTACAAAATTACTGATTGCCAATCGCGGCGAAATTGCTTGTCGTATTATAAAAACTGCGCAAACTATGGGCGTTCGAACAGTGGCATTATATTCTGATGCCGACAAAGATGCCCGCCATGTTGCCATGGCAGATGAATCCTTTTATTTAGGCGGCAGCGCCCCAGCAGACTCCTATTTAAAAGCGGATGTGATCATTGAAATTGCAAAAAAATCAGGCGCAAATGCAATTCACCCCGGATACGGCTTTTTATCAGAAAATGCGGAATTTGCCCGTCAATGTGAGCAAAACGGCATTGCATTTGTTGGCCCAGGTAGTGATGCCATCGAGGCTATGGGCAGTAAAAGCGCTGCCAAATCGATTATGGCCAAAGCCAATGTGCCCTTAGTGCCTGGTTATCATGGTGACGACCAATCTGATGAAACCTTGCTTGCCCAAGCTAAAATAATTGGCTTTCCTATGCTGATAAAAGCGGCTTATGGCGGTGGTGGCAAAGGTATGCGCATTGTAGAAAACCAAGATGAGGTATTAGCAGCGCTGCATTCAGCCCGGCGTGAGGCCATCTCTTCTTTTGGTAACGATAAGTTATTAATGGAGCGCTATTTACGCCAACCTCGCCATGTTGAAGTTCAAGTCTTTGCCGATACTTTTGGGAATACGATTTACTTATCAGATCGTGATTGCTCGATTCAACGTCGCCATCAAAAAGTGGTTGAAGAAGCTCCTGCCCCCGGTCTATCTGATGCATTACGCATGCAAATGGGTGAAGCCGCTGTCGCTGCGGCAAAAGCGATTGATTATGTCGGTGCCGGCACCGTTGAGTTTTTATTAGACACTGACAACAGCTTCTACTTCATGGAAATGAATACCCGTTTGCAAGTTGAGCACCCAGTGACAGAAATGGTCACTGGGCAAGACTTGGTCAAATGGCAGTTGGTGGTAGCCAGTGGAGGTGAATTGCCGCTTCGCCAAGACGAAGTCCGTATTCATGGCCATTCATTTGAAGTGCGTATTTACGCTGAAGATCCGCAAAATGAGTTTTTACCTGCCAGTGGCAAGTTAAATTTTTTACGCGAACCAGAGCAAAGCCGCCATGTGCGAATTGACTCAGGTATCCGTGAAAATGATGTGATCAGTAACTTTTATGATCCCATGATAGCCAAACTGATTGTATGGGATGAATCTCGCCCACGCGCGCTACAGCGATTAATCAACGCACTTGAGTCATATCAAATTAGCGGCCTCAAACATAATATCGAATTTTTAGCCAACATAGCTGAACATCCAGCCTTTGCCAAAGCTGATTTTTGCACCGACTTCATTGAACGCTACGGTGAGACATTAATAGGTGATGCCAGTAGCGAATCTGAAACTGCAATTGCCCTGGCCGGTTTATATCAAGTGTTATTACGCCAACAGGTTGCCAAAGCCAATGCACTAAACAGCAAAGACCCTTATTCGCCTTGGAACCAAGTAAGTGGGTTTAGGCTCAATAGCGCTAGTATTCATCATGTTGCCCTACTTGATGAAAAGCATCAGCTACAAAATCTGCTGATGACAGACTTAGGCGGTTCGCTGCACTTAGGCTTAAATGGCCAAGCCTTAAAACTAGCTGGTGACATAAAAAATGATGTGCTATTGGCTGAAATTAACGGTCATAAAAGCAAAATCCCCGTAAGCCATAACGGGGACGACTTTACCTTGTTCTTACCCAGTGGCAGCTACCAATTTACCGCAGTGCTTGCCCAAATTGCCGAAGATACAGTCAATAGTGCAGACAAACTTAAAGCCCCCATGAATGGAACAGTTGTGACTCATTTAGTGGAAGTTGGCGCACAAGTTAAGGCTGGTCAAGGTTTGCTAATAATGGAAGCCATGAAAATGGAATACACCATCGAAGCTCCATTTGAAGGCACAGTCACTGAGTTTTACTTTCAAAGCGGCGAGCTAGTCACCGATGGTGTTCAGTTGCTACAGGTAGAACCGATGGAAGTTAGCACTGAGGAAACCCACAAATGATGCCAACAAAAGTCAGCATTTTTGAAGTGGGTGCCCGTGATGGCTTGCAAAATGAACAACCTGTTTCGACAACAGCCAAAATGCAGTTAATTGCCGAACTTGCCGATGCAGGATTAACTCGTATCGAAGCTGGGAGTTTTGTGTCACCTAAATGGGTGCCACAAATGGCTGATTCGGCTCAAATACTGCAACAAATACCCAGAGTTAAGGGCGTCACTTACAGTGCGCTAACACCCAATCTTAAAGGATTTGAGTTAGCCCTTAATGCAGGTGCGGATGAGGTGGCAATATTTGGCGCCGCCTCACAAAGCTTTAGCCAAAAAAATATTAACTGCTCAATTGAAGAATCCATAGAACGCTTTATCCCATTGATGGAAAAGGCAAAACAGCACAACATTGCGGTTCGCGGTTACGTTTCTTGCGTCTTAGGTTGCCCTTATGAAGGTAAAATAGAGGTTGCTGAAGTTGCACGCGTGTCTGAAATTCTTTACAAAATGGGCTGTTACGAAATTTCATTGGGAGACACCATTGGTATTGGCACGCCTACAGATGCTCGTAGAATGGTGCAAGCTGTCAGTGAGGTTGTGCCAATTAGTCAATTAGCCCTGCATTTTCATGATACTTACGGCCAAGCATTAGCCAATATTTTAGCTTGCTTAGATTTAGGCATTAGCACCTTTGATGCCTCGGTTGCTGGCCTTGGTGGTTGCCCTTATGCCAAAGGTGCATCAGGTAATTTAGCCACTGAAGATTTAGTCTATATGCTTCACGGGATGGGCATTGAAACGAACATTGATTTATCCAAGCTTGCAAAAGCTGGGCATAACATCAGTGCAGTACTTGGACGACCAAGCGGTTCTAAAGTCGCTAATGCATTAAAATAATTAACCGATAAAAGGCTGGCATTACCCACACACATTTACCAGCATTTTATTGATTGCCTCAAATAAAGATAATAACCATAAGGACAGATAACCATGGCTGGATTTAACAAGGTCGTCCACAGTTACGATGAAGCACTACAAGGCCTGAGCAATGACATGACCATTATGGTCGGCGGTTTTGGTCTATGTGGTATCCCAGAAGGCTTAATTAACCACATGGTTAACTTAGGCGTCAAAGGATTAACCGCCATTTCAAATAACGCGGGAGTTGATGATTTTGGTTTAGGCTTATTGCTGAAACAACGCCAAATTGACACCATGATAGCCTCATATGTAGGCGAAAATGCTACATTTGAACAGCAAATGCTATCGGGTGAACTCAATGTGATTTTAACCCCTCAGGGCACCTTGGCTGAAAAAATTCGTGCTGGCGGTGCCGGTATCCCTGCATTCTTTACCGCAACGGGTTATGGCACTCCTATTGCTGAGGGCAAAGAAACTCGTGAAATTAAAGGACGTCATTATGTGCTTGAAGAATCATTAACCGCTGACTTTGCCTTAATCAGAGCATGGAAAGCCGATACCATGGGCAACCTTATCTTCCGTAAAACAGCAGCCAACTTTAACCCTATGATGGCGACCGCAGGTAAAATTACCGTGGTAGAAGCAGAAGAAATCGTCCAACCTGGTGAATTAGACCCCAACCATATCCATACTCCAGGCATTTATGTTGATCGGATCATTAAAGCCAGTTTTGAAAAACGAATCGAGCAACGCACTGTTAAAGCGGCGAAATAAGGAATAAATCAATGGCACTTACAAGAGAACAACTCGCTCAGCGCGTAGCAAAAGAATTGCAAGATGGCTTTTATGTCAACTTAGGCATTGGTATTCCAACTTTAGTGGCAAACTACATTCCCCAAGGTATGCAGGTTATGCTGCAATCTGAAAACGGCTTATTAGGCATGGGAGAGTTCCCAACCGAAGAAACAATCGATGCCGACCTCATTAATGCCGGTAAACAAACCGTTACCGCTGTTGATGGCGCATCGTTTTTTTCATCTGCAGAAAGCTTTGCCATGATCCGTGGTGGTCATGTGGACTTAACCGTATTAGGGGCATTTGAAGTCGATGTGAATGGTTCAATCGCCTCATGGATGATCCCAGGAAAACTGATTAAAGGTATGGGCGGTGCAATGGATTTAGTTGCTGGCGCAGATAATATTATTGTGACCATGATGCATGCCGATAAACAGGGTAACTCTAAACTGCTACCCGTTTGTGAATTGCCGTTAACGGGTTATGGCTGCATTAAACGCGTATTGACCGATTTAGCCTTTATCGAAATAAAAGACGGAGCGTTTCATTTATTAGAGCGCGCTCCCGGTGTTAGCGTAGACGAAATTATCGCTAAAACCGCAGGTAAGTTAGTTGTGCCAGAACATGTACCGGAAATGGTTTTTTAACCCATACTAAATACAAAAAGCCCGCAAAATGCGGGCTTCATTTATGGACGACATTCAGCTAATTACAGCTCAATATTAACCCATACTAAACGGTGATCTGAAGAAACCGACTTTCCGCCGCCGCCCCAGTTCCCCACGCGAACATCATTCATCATTAAGCGCCCTTCTTCGAACGTTGCTGGCCAGAATACACCTGACTCAGTCACATTTAAATCGCTAGATGGAATAACATGGTCTAAGCGTAAACCTGATGTGCTGGTAATAACACCAGGATATTTAGTTCCCCAGTTTGATTCACGACACTCACCAGTAGAAAGACATTCAGGGCCACCTAAACTGCGTGGCGCATAGACACCATGAGTCGCCAATTGATTCACTTGATCACTATACATTAAGTCTTTGATCGTATCTAAATAACCATCGCCTCTTTCAGGATCAGCATTTAAATCGCCTAAGATCACAAAAGATGAATCTGATTTAATACCGCCTTTAGTGCCTTCATCATCATAAATGTAAGAACCGTTACCTGAAATGTAATCATCCCAAAACTTAACTTCAGCACGATTTAACAGCTTATTATTTTCAGTTAAGGTATCGAAAATAGGCGGCGTTGGATGTGAAAGTAATAAATGGATGACTTTATCACCCTCTGCGGTAGGAATAATAATTGGCGCATCAACATGATTTTTTGACGACATTGGCTTTTCAGCCCAAGCGGCTTCGCTGTACCACTCATCACCACAAGCCATTCCCTCAGGAATAGGATACCTTTCATCATCACAGTTGGTGATAATTGGGTTCTTTTCACCTGGCATGTCTTTCCACTTGAAGTGCTGGAAAGTACGGATGTTGTCAGTATCAATTGGATACTGTGAAATTAAGCTAAATGCATATTGGCCATGATAAAAACCAAAACCCCAAGCATCATCAGGTAAAGCAACTTTACCATCACGATTTAAATCGTGATCACTTAACAGGCCGGTGTTAGTAGCAAAGTTTTCTACGTAAGGAAACTGAATAGGCTCAAGTAATTTAACTTCATCAGACGTTGAACCAAGTGCATTTTGTGGCACAGCAAGGTAATTTAAGCGAAATGCTTGAATGGCATCTAAATCTTCACCTGTACCATCATTATTAAATTCAGCCATCAATAAAACGGCTGGACGCTCAGTTTGAATAATTGCAGCCACGTTTTTGATCTGAATGACTTTCTCTGCGATGGTTTTTTCATTGCTTGTTAACGTGCCGTCAAACCATTTATCCATTAGCACTTGCTGTTCAGCAGGTGTTAACTTCAACTCAGCCACGAGATCTTCATAAGTATTACGATCGAAAGATAAATTATAAACGCCAATTTTGACATCCGTTACCTTAGGTGCAGGATCAACGGGATGATAGTAATTAGTTTCGTCATTACAACCTGTTAATAATGCTACACCAACGGCCATAGCTGCAGCTGTTTTTAATAATTTCATTTGAACCCCTTTATTATTGATTTATGCCTCCTTTCTTGGAAGCTAACAGGGATTCTAAACAGTAGGCCGAGCATTCATCAAATATAAATAGCCAATTTTAACAAAAGGTTGGCTGCAGAGCGAAGATGGTTAACGCTCGGTTAAACCGAACCCAAATTTGTTAATTTTAGGTTTGTCATTATGACAACATTACCAAAACATAAATTAGAAATGACTATGTTTAACACCCTAAGAATTATAAATTTAGAGCGTTAAACATACTTATAAAGGAATTATAAATCTGAATTTGAAGTGTGGGTTGTTGCACTAGCTTGACTAATAGTTTGCAATTTTTGAGTAAGGATAATTAGCTGCTCTGTAAGTAAACTCATGCTATAACCCAGCATAGCTCCAAGCATCAACGGTGGTAAAATCGCGCTGATATCAGCATTCATAGCAAACGTAATACAACAACCAATAAAAGCACCAGGAATAAATGCTAACTTACGATAGCTTGCCTGTAAGCACATGATTGAAGTGACTATTCCGGTTAACGCGTAGCTGACTAACGGCGAGGTAAACATTTGACTACCCGCAATAATTGTCCACCCCCAAAACACACCAGACAAATTAGTGGTCATCGCCATCATCATGCCTTTAAAGCCTGATTCAGTCTGAGCAAAGAAAGTGCTACAGCCTAAGAAGCCAATCCAAGTGACTAACTGAAATACATCAGCAACACCAGCCCAAAGCGCCGCTAAAAAACCTGCAGATAAAGCAATTTGCCAACGATGCTGCATAATAAAGCCTCACTAGATTAAAAAATAAAACTCAGTGTTTCAAATTTAACACAGTTAATTCAGCAAGCACGAATATTTAACTAAAATTAAGATCAATATCCCATAAATAACGCAATTCAAGGGCAAGCGGCAACAATGGTTAACATTGACTAAACTCATGGTAAGCGAGCTCAAAATCGCCAATTGTAATGGCAAAAAAGCACTGCAACAAAATTACTGAGTTTTTACTCCAATTAGGTTATTGTACTTATTAAAATCATAAAAATAACATCAATTCTGTTGCTGTCTCATTTGCAATAGAAGGTATCAACACAAGGAACGACCGTATGCCAATTTATCAAGCCCCTCTTCGTGACTATCAGTTTATTTTATCTGAACTGCTTAATATCTATCAGTATCAAGATCTGGCCGGTTTTGATGAAGTCGACCCTGAACTCGTCGATGCAATCTTACAAGGCGTAGCTGATTTCACTACCGAAGTGATGCTTCCACTTAATGCCAGTGGCGATTTAGAAGGTTGCCAACTTATCGATGGTAAAGTGATCACTCCTAAAGGCTTTAAAGAAGCCTATCAACAATATGTGGATAATGGCTGGGCAACATTAACCTGTGACCCAGAATTTGGTGGCCAAGGGCTGCCGGAAGTGGTTGGCACCTTTGCTACCGAAATGAAAACTGCCACCAATATGGCTTTTGCCATGTATCCTGGGTTAACTCATGGTGCTTATGCCGCGATTCATACTCATGGAAGTGACGCACTAAAGCAAAAGTACCTTGCCAAACTGGTGAGTGGTGAATGGACAGGCACCATGAACTTAACTGAGTCTCATGCAGGCACTGATTTAGCCTTACTGCGCACCAAAGCCAAACCACTGGGTGATGATACATTTGCTATCAGTGGCGAGAAAATCTTCATTTCATCAGGCGATCACGACTTAGCCGAAAACATTATTCATTTAGTACTCGCACGCTTACCCGATGCACCTGAAGGCGTTAAAGGGATTTCATTATTTGCTGTACCTAAGTTTTTAGTGAATCCAGATGGCAGCATTGGCGAAGCCAATTCACTAGCTGCAACCGGCCTTGAACATAAAATGGGGATTCATGGCAACTCAACCTGTGTGATGCATTTTGACAATGCAGTAGGTGAATTAGTCGGTGAACCACATCAAGGGTTACGGGCCATGTTCACCATGATGAACCAAGCACGATTGGGCGTTGGCATTCAAGGTTTAGGTGTATCTGAAATCGCTTATCAAAATGCGCTAGTTTACTCTAAAGATCGCATTCAAGGCCGTGCACTCAGTGGTGTTAAACAAGCCGATAAAGCTGCCGATTCCATTTTAGTCCACGGCGATGTGCGCCGTATGCTGCTATCACAAAAAGCTTTTAATGAAGGAACACGCGCATTAATGGGTCAACAAGCCCTGTGGCTTGATCAAGCCGAGCGTGAAAGCGATCCGGTAAAAGCAAAACAAGCTTCTGCGCTTGCGGCCTTATTTACTCCGGTCGTAAAAGGCTTTGTAACCGACCAAGGGTTTAAAGCCTGTGTTGATGCTCAACAAGTTTATGGCGGTCATGGTTACATCAATGAATGGGGCATGGAGCAATATGTACGTGATATCCGTATTGCAATGATTTATGAAGGCACCAATGGTGTGCAAGCCTTAGATTTGGTGGGGCGCAAACTGCTTGCTGATAAAGGCGCGACGTTAAATCTATGGTCTGAAATGGTGAAACAATTTATTGCAGACAACAGCGCCAATGAGAAAATGAAGCCATTTATTGCAGGCTTAATGGATGCTGCCGGTGATTTAGAACGCGCCACAGGATATATTGCTAAAAATGGGCCAACCAACCCTGACATCATTGGTGCTGCATCATTTGCTTACATGCAATTATTTGGGATCAGTTCACTAGCCTGGATGTGGGCTCGTATTGCAGCGACATCACTAGCAGCATTAGATAATGGCTCAGAAGACGAGGCATTCTATCAAGCTAAATTAAAAACAGCGGCTTTTTATATGACATACTGGGTCAGTCAGACTCGCAGTTTGCGTAAGCAAATTGAAGCCAGCAGCCAACAAATAGTCGACTTTGCTGAAGATTATTTTTAATCGTAATCACAGTAAATAAGTAAACAGAATTAGCGTTGACAAAATACGTGATAACAGGGCCAATTTTTCAATAAGTCTTTACTACAATGGAAAAATATAATCTTGTTATCTGGTATTGTCGCAAGCGATAATGAGCATCTATAGCGATTGATGTAAGTAATTGACTGCAAAACACCTATAAAAATGCCGCTAAATTTGAAGTGACCCCATAAAGTTGGACATTTCTAGTTAAGCGGCATTTTTATTGACTGACTATCAATACGCTTAAGCGTATTCGGCCATAAAATCATCTAGGCTATCGTTAACCATTTCGATTTCATCACCTGTAAATTGGGCAATGTGAAATAGCGCTTCACCTTCATTAGTTACCGGAATATTACTATTACCAATAATAATCCCATCTGTGGGCGCGCGTAACGCTACCGTCTCACCACCATGAGGGTTAACAACATAAGCTAAAATATTGCCTTTATTTACTCTTTCCCCCAACTTAAGCTTAATATTAATTAAACCATCGGTTTCACTGCGTACCCAATAGCTACGACTAGCATTAACGCTGCCTTTATTTGTAATGCGTCCTTTAATCATTTCAAGGTAACGCATGACATTTTGCACACCTTTAACACCCGATTTAATCGACATTTCACTAAATCGTAGCGCCTCACCGGCTTCGTACAAAATACACGGGATCCCTTTACTATTGGCATAACCTCGCATAGAGCCTGTGACATTTTTAGAGGTCATAATCACCGGTGCGCCAAAGGCGTTTGCCATAGCAAACATCACTTCATCATCGGTATCACATCGTATTTGCGGTAAATTATCACGATGGATCGCACCTGTATGCAAATCAATAATATGGGTTGCTCTGTCAACTAACTGATGCGATACCAAATAGGCCAATCGACTTGCTAACGCCCCTTTTGATGAACCAGGAAAGCAACGATTTAAGTCGCGCCGATCAGGTAAGTATCTTGATTGCTGAATAAAACCAAACACATTAATAATGGGCACCACCAGCAAAGTACCCACTAATGTTTTGGCATTGATTTTACTTAATAGACGTCGACATATTTCAACACCATTAAGCTCATCACCATGAATGGCCGCACACACTAATAATGTCGGGCCTGGTTTAGTGCCATGGAAGACTTCAACATGCAATTCCATTGGCGTGTCGTTATAAAGTCTTGCTGCAGGAAGCTTAACGCTTTCCTGCGTGCCTGCTTTGACGCTCACTTCACCTAAGGTGAAAGCTTCGCGCTTTTTGGCCATTAACCTACTCCTTTCGTCTTAGCGCTGGTTTTTTTAAGGTTCTTTTCAAGAAACTGAATAATTTTATCTGCGACATCAATACCCGTCGCTTTTTCTATGCCTTCAAGGCCAGGTGAGGAATTAACCTCCATAACCAATGGACCATGTCTAGAGCGTAAAATATCAACACCCGCTACATTCAGACCCATTGTTTTAGCTGCTCTAATCGCTGTTGAGCGCTCTTCAGGCGTCAATTTAACAATAGTTGCTGAACCACCACGGTGTAAATTTGATCTAAATTCACCTGCTAACGCTTGACGCTTCATCGCCGCAATGACTTTATCGCCAATCACAAAACAACGAATATCAGCACCACCCGCTTCTGCAATATACTCTTGCACCATGATGTTAGCTTTTAAGCCCATAAAAGCTTCAATCACTGATTCAGCCGCTTTACGGGTTTCAGCCAGTACCACTCCAATACCTTGGGTACCTTCTAGCAGTTTAATCACGCAAGGAGCACCACCGACCATGTCAAGTAAATCAGGGACATCTGCGGGTTTGTTTGCAAAGCCTGTTACTGGTAAACCAATGTTTTTACGAGATAATAACTGTAATGATCGCAATTTGTCTCGCGAGCGAGTGATCGCAACCGATTCATTTAATGGGTGAGTTCCCATCATTTCAAACTGACGCAATACCGCTGTACCATAAAAAGTCACAGATGCGCCAATGCGAGGGATAACCGCATCAAATGTTGGCAACTCTTCACCACGCGCATGAATACTTGGCGCGTTCATGTTGATGTTCATATAACATTTTAGTGGATCAACAACACTAACATGATGGCCACGAGCTTCGGCAGCCTGTTTCAAACGGTTTGTGGAATAAAGATTTTTATTCCGCGACATAATTGCAATATGCATTTTATTCACCTTGTAAATAGGACGCAGCTGAATCCACTAAAAATCGGCCTTCTAATGCACGACGCCCTAACAACATCCGAAATTTCATGTTATCTCTGTTGGTTAAAGTTAACTCAACATCAAACTGACTATCGCCAATAATAATTGGCGTTTTAATTACATAACGATTTGTAATATGACCGCCTGAGTCACTCACTTTGCGGCGATCAAATATCGGAAACTCACAAACAACCTCTCGATCAGAATCTTGCTCAGGATGAAGCCAAACTCGAACCCATTTCTGTTTTTCTTTTTGAAATGGCTTTATTTTAAAAGCATGTAAACAAGAGGTTTTCGCTCCTGTATCTACCTTAATTTTGACTTTTTCATTATCAATTTCAGGAAATTGGCCCCATTCGCGCCAGCCCACTATACCGAGGGTTTGTGTACTCATGGTATATCCTTAGATTATTAAGGGTTTACAATTAATTATGAATCCAACTACCGTAACATGATTCAACATAAAAAACTTTAACATATGCTAACGGCAGCTAACTTACATTGCTGCGAAGCAAAATTTCGCGCAATATACACTGCATTAACACTAAAATATATGACTTTGTATTACTATTTTTAGCACTGTAACAATCCACAAAAACACCACTAACAGAATGTCAAACAAGACATGCATAACCTATAAAAATATAGACGCTAAATTGAGATAATGATTTATGTTTTCTCAAATAACTTTTTAAATTTTAGATAAATAAAAACATAACGTTAGATATTATTTCAATGTCAATTACCCATACAACAATACACAAAACTGCCCACAGTACGCCTATCTAATTTAAACGCCAAATACCAACATGCTGTTATTAATGAATTTAAAAAGACTGAAAAAAATAAAAAACATTGGGATGTGTTGATGATTATGCAGCGGCATTTGCCGCACCATCAAATTTTATGAAGATATTATTTTACTGTGAGCGTTTTAAAACGTAACCGATAAAGCTGCTAGCTAACAAGCCATGCCAGTTTGAACATCAGCGCTTCAATTTAATGGCATGGCTTGGGTTATAGTTTATTACAGAAAGCAAAACTAAGCCGCATTGGCTCGCATACCATGTGGAATAGGTAAACCTCTTTCATTGATATTCACAAATACCATTTTATCGATACTGGCAATGGGTGCTTGATTAATTTTATTGCGCACCTTACAACGAATGGTTACCGAGCTTTGACCTAAACTAACACTATCAAAACCAAACTCGAGTATGTCCCCCACCACAGCAGGCGTCATAAAGTTAATCTCAGAAATAACTTTAGCAACATGACACTGACTCTTCATTTGGCAACTTGCAAAAATGGTAGCTTGCTCGTTTATCCAACTGAGCAACTGACCACAGCACAGCGTTTGGCAACTGTTTAAATTAACCGGTAATACCAGCTGACGACTGTAATATTTCATATAAACCTCACTCACTAAATAGGGGATACGATAACGCATACCTCTAAATAGGTAGCAAGCATCAAGCCAAAAATTTAATCTAAATAAATCATAATATTAAGCTATAGCTAATATAACTTCTGCACTTAAAGGAGACCTTGTATGCACTATTATGCGGCAGTTAAATAATCACTAAAAACAATAAAGCCTACATTTTTGTAGGCTTTATGTCGGCTTTTTATAGCAAGCTTAACACTAATTAACCAATTCTTGCTTGAGTCGTTTTATAAACACATCAATATCTGCTTGACTGATATCCGCATGTGTCACTAAACGCAACTGCCGACTTGGGCTCACTTTAATGCCATGATGTAATAAGCCATGAGTTAGCTTTTGTGGATCGATGCGGGGATCGAGCGTAGCAAACACCATGTTAGTTTGCACATCAGCGATATTGACCTCAAACTCAGGGAGCTGGGCTAATAACTGGGCTAGGTACTGAGCGTTATCATGATCTTCCGCTAAACGCTCGACTTGCTCTGTTAACGCAAGCTTTGCTGCAGCCGCAATAATACCAGCCTGACGCATCCCCCGCCGAGCATTTTACGCCAACGAATCGCTTTTTTAATTAAACGCTCATCGCCTAATAAAATTGAGCCGACAGGAGCACATAAACCTTTAGATAAGCAAATAGACACTGAATCAAAATACTGGGTTATCTTCGCAATCGATACACCTTGTGCAACAGCCGCATTAGCCACTCTTGCACCATCAAGATGTATTTTAAGGTTACGATTAAACGCTAAGGCTTGCGCCTCGGCCAAATAGCTTTGTGATAACACTTTGCCACCAATGGTATTTTCAAGGCTTAAAAGCCTTGTTCTAGCAAAATGGACATCATCAGGTTTAATGGCGGCCTCTATATCTGCTAATAAAATACTCCCATCAGCTTGATTAGTTAATGGCTGGGGTTGAATACTTCCCAACACTGCAGCACCGCCGCCTTCAAACTTATAATTATGCGCTTGTTGCCCACAAAGATATTCATCTCCACGATCACAATGGGACATTAATGCAAGCAAATTAGCCTGAGTTCCTGAGCTGACAAATAATGCACTGTCAAAACCAAACATCTCAGCGGCCATATCTTGCAAGTCATTTACCGTAGGATCATCACCATAAACATCATCTCCAACAGGCGCATCAGCCATTGCACGGCGCATAGCTTGAGTAGGCTGCGTTACAGTGTCACTTCTAAAATCAATCATCAAAACTTATCTCGATTTACACATGGCAATATAACCGGCAGTTTATAACGATTAAGGTTGGCTTGCTGCAATTTTTGTTAACGCTGCCAATGCAAGATCATAATTTGGGTGATCGCTCACCTCTTTAACCAACTCTTGGTACTTAAGCTCACCATTAGCATCAATAATAAATATCGCTCTGGCAAGTAAACCACGGCTTTCAATCAACAACCCATATTGATTGGCAAAATTGCGCCAAACAGAATCTGATAACACTCTGATTTTATCTACACTCTCGGTTTGACAAAACCGCTTTTGTGCAAAAGGTAAATCAGTGCTAATGGTTAGCATAACCACGTCTTGATTAAATTTGGCAAACTCGCTATTAAAACGCTTAGTTTGTAGGGCGCATACTCCAGTATCTAAACTTGGCACGGCACTAATCAATACCGTTTTGCCTTTAAAGTCACTTAGGCTAACTGGATTAAATTTCTCATCGACAACGTTAAAGTCTGGTGCTGCTTGGTTGTTGGCTGGTAGCAATCCTGACAAGGTAACTTGCTTACCTCCCATGGTTACCACGGCACTTTCTTGTCCGTAGCTATTACTCATCAATAAAGTGGCTGACAAACCCATTGCAATAAGTATTGAGGTTAATTTCATGAAGTTCTCCGTGAACATGATTTTGTTTACTGTAAATGTTTGGTGTAGATGTAAAAAAACCAGCAGATGCTGGTTTTTAATACGAATAGATTGCACCTAAAGATTAGTTAGATGCTAATTCTTTTACATGTAAATCCATTTGTGGGAATGGAATTTCAATTTCAGCAGCATCTAGCGCATTTTTGATTTGCTCTAATACTTCAAAGCGTGCAGGCCAGTAATCACCATTGTTAACCCAAGGACGAACGACAAAGTTAATCGATGAATCTGCCAATTCAGCTAAACCTATGGTGTAGCCGGGATCTTTCAATACAAACTGGTTGTTGTCTAATACTTCAGCTAATACTTTTTTGGTTTTGGCGATATCAGAGGTATAACCCACGCCAATAACTAAATCGATACGACGCTTTTCCATAATAGAATAGTTAGTGATAGTACCATTCATGATTGCTGAGTTTGGTGCCACAATTAGTTTATTGTCGCCGGTACGAATTTTAGTTGAGAAAATAGTAATTTCATCAATCACACCAGCAACACCCGCAGCTTCAACAAAGTCACCAACTCGACATGGACGGAATAACACCATCAACACACCAGAGGCAAAGTTAGATAATGAGCCTTGTAACGCCAAACCAACAGCTAAACCCGCTGCACCAATTACGGCAACGAGTGAAGCAGTTTGTACACCAACTTGACCTAATGTTGCGATGACTGTGAATACAAAAACCACTGCCCATGCTAAATTTGCGACAAACGACACGACTGTTTGGTCTACTTTACGATTAGTTAAAATTTTGTCTGTCATGCGCTTTGCAACACCAGCAAAATATTTACCAACAATAAAAATAACCAATGCAGCTAATGCTTTAAGCCCATAAGTCATCAAGAACTCTGGTGCTTGTTGCATTAAACCTTCTAAACCTTCGAGGTTTTCCATTGTTTTACTCCCTTAAGATGCAGATTATTCTGCTGATATGATAAATTCGACCCGTCTATTACGCTGCCGCCCTTCGGTTGTGGCGTTATCAGCAACGGGTTGACTGTTACTCATTCCTTTGACAGAAATGTTTACAGGATCAAAATTAAACTGGTTTACTAATACTTGTTTAACGCTATTTGCTCTTGCCAAAGATAAAGCTTGATTTAATGTTTCACTGCCAAGTAAATCGGCATGGCCTACTAACAACAAACGTAACTGAGCGTTATTGGCAAAAAAATGCTGAACATTTTCAATCGCTGGCCATTGAGTAAGCAGCACATCATCTTTGCCAAAATCAAAATACACTGGCAACAATTGCTGTTGTAAACAATCTGCAACAGGATCTGCGCTGCCTTTGCAAAAGCTTGTTGAATCGTGAGCAGCTAACTCACCTGCTAGCATCTCATTGTTCTCATTTTGATTAGGATTAAATTCAGCTCCTAAACTTTGGACATCAACATTAGCAGGATCGATGCAACCATTAGCCATAACAGCCACTTTCAGCGGCGTATCTGGGCAAGCATCTTTTTTATCCGGTACGCCATCCATGTCGCTGTCCTGCCAAGCATTGGCTTGTGCCATAACAGCAATACATAAAATCAGCAATTTGTTTGAAATTAAGCTCATGATGCCCTCAAGAGATTAGGCAGAGTCAAAAAGAGGCCCTGACACCAACATTTTGTTGTTTTTCATTTGTTTGCAGCAAGCTTATTTCCAATCGTCACATTTTAACTTTTAGTTACATTTTTGCAAACAAATTAATATAAGTTGCAACCACAAATTCAGACGTCATGGTTGACTGATTTAAGTAATATGATCACTTACAACTTAATCGACATAGATATCGGCTAACTTGATAAATACCTTAGTGCAATTAAGTCATTTAGACAGTGCGGTAAATTATTGAACCTTCGAAAAAGCAAGTTTGTTGCTATGTATATCACTGTGACATAAGTATCATTTTTGAGGCGCTAAAAATAATACCGATACCCGCGCAAACATTGACTTATCAGGCTGTAAAAGGGTATATAAGGTGGACTTTTTGACGTTTTAATCAAAACGAGCGTTGAAATGATAATATTTATTATAAAAATTAATCAATAAATAGGTCGCAATTACATTGTTGGTTGTTTTGACAAGTTTTAACATTTTGTTTTAACAACACATGTATCGCAGGCTCTATATTGCAAACAACATTCTGCAATAAAACTTTTATTGCAGCCAATCACAAGCTTTAAGGTGGACACTTAATGAGTGAAGCAAAATCACCCGGAACGATGCTAGGGCATCCTAAAGGGTTGTTCCTGTTATTTACAACCGAGCTATGGGAACGCTTTAGTTACTACGCAATGCGTGCAATTTTAGTACTTTATTTGGTCGATAAAGTCGAAAGTCAAGGCGGTCACGGTTTAGGCTGGACTCAAGCTGACGCACTATCTTTATACGGTACTTTTACCGGTTTAGTTTATTTAACACCACTTATTGGTGGTTGGTTAGCGGATGCTTACTTAGGTCAACGTAAAGCTATCTATATTGGTGGCGCATTAATGGCTGCAGGCCAATTTATGCTTGGTACCCCCATGCTTGGATTCCGGGTATGGAAACCGAAATGTTCTACCTAGGCTTAGGTACATTAATTTTGGGTAACGGTTTATTCAAGCCAAATATCTCTACTATGGTAGGTGATTTATATGAAGAAGGTGATCACCGTCGTGATGGTGCATTTACCATTTTCTATATGGGTATCAACGTGGGTGCTTTCTTGTCAGGCATCGTTGTAGGCTCGGTTGTTGCCGCATACGATGGTAGCTATCAAGCAGGCTTTATTTGTGCGGGTATTGGTATGATTATTTCGTTGATCATTCAATTCTTATTCGCACAAAAGTTACTGGGTGACATTGGTACGGTTCCTGCCGCGAAACTTGAAAGAGAAAAGAATGCCGCTAAAGGCGAAGTTCGCAAAGAGCCACTCACCAAAATCGAGCGTGACCGCATTAAAGTGATCATGGTAATGGGTTTGTTCACCATTATCTTCTGGGCGGGTTTTGAACAAGCTGGTGGCTTAATGAACCTATTTACCAATAACTTTACTGATCGAATGATTGGTGATTGGGAAGTGCCTACCACTTGGTTCCAATCGTTGAACGCTATGTTCATTGTTATTTTCGCGCCTGTAATCGCATCTATTTGGGTACGATTAGGTAAAAATGAGCCAAACTCACCAGTTAAATTTGCCCTAGGTCTAGTACTACTAGGCATTGGTTTCTTATTTATGATTGGTGCAGTTTTAGAAATGGGCGGTGATGCTTCAGCTAAATCAAGCATGTGGTGGTTAGTCGGAGCCTATTTCTTCCATACCATGGGCGAGCTATGTTTATCACCAATCGGTCTTTCAATGGTCACTAAATTAGCTCCATTACGTATTGCATCATTAATGATGGGCGCATGGTTCTTATTTGTTGCGATTGCAAACAAGGTTGGCGGCGTTGTTGGTTCGTTAATCGGTCACGGTGGTGAAGTTGAAGAACAACTTGCTAACGCTATGTCTATTTTTGCTGGTATTGCAATTACCGCGGCTGTTTCTGGTGTAATTCTATACTTTATGTCTGACAAGTTAGTTGACTGGATGCACGGTGCTGAAGGCCACAACGAAACTGAAGAACAAGCATTAGAAGAAGAAATTGCTATAACCGCTGAACATGAGGCAATTAAGCGTTAGTGCTTAATTAACTATCTTTTAGTGGTAATAAATAAAAACCTCAACTTCATAGTTGAGGTTTTTATTTTAATAACAGATGGTTATATAAATAACAGCACGTAACTGGACAGAAATAGCTTAGGGAAAATGCGTGATAATGAGGCGGCTATTTTCGATAAGTTGTTTCGATAAGTCGTTATTCTACAATCAAAAATAAAACGCTGTTATCAAGTATTTTTACAAATTCGCATCAACAGTTTTTATTACGATTAATGCACTAATTCAATATTTTATCTAACTGAACCTGTAAAGACGGGTGATAGCCTTCACGCGCAGCGCAATATATATCCCTAACCTCTTGGGAGTACCCTGCTAATAACAACTCGGTGTAAAGTGGTTTGACAAATTTAGTTCGGCCTACTGTTGTTAAAAACTCACTTAAGTTGGGTAACACAGGATCGTAGTGATTTCGCACTGCGACTCTGAACCAATCGCAAGCAATTTCAGCATTTTGACTTTGGCTTAATTGGAAATGCTCATCTAAATCCATTAATTGCGCTTGTTTGATGACTTGTGGCAATTTATTCAAAAAGTACTGCCAATCATGAACACTCCAATCGCTGACATTCAGCTCATTTGCCTGGCACCCTTGTTCAAAAGCCGATAAGGCCAACTCAACTTTATCTAGGCTATTAGAGCTTGGCGGTGTAAACCATTGTGGTAACCCTTGGCCATATAGCCACTCCATAAGCTCTGCTTCTGATAACTTGTCACTGTGTTGTGTTAACAAGGTTTGCTGCATGTAAGCCAAAAAGGTTTCTGTGGTGATGGCTTTAAAGGCAAAGTGTTTCACATAGTTAAATAAGAATTGATCAAAGACTTCACGACCAAGACGAAGCTCTAACTCATGAACAAACATCGAGGCTTTATCATAAGTGAATCGATTAAATGCCAAGTTTGGATCACGGGTTTGCACATTTGCAGGCAAAGTTTGGTCGACTAAATCCGTGGACTGCATTTCAGCTTGTAAGCGATTGTATTCATTCACCCACTCTATATCGGCTTGCTCTTTTCCGTAAACGGCTTCAACAATACGATTGGTAAAATAGGTGGTAAAGCCTTCGTTAAGCCATAAATCTCGCCATGTGGCATTACTGACTAGGTTACCCGTCCATGAATGTGCTAGTTCATGTGCGACAGTCGACACCAAGCTTTTGTCACCCGCTATTAAAGTTGGAGTCATAAAGGCTAACATGGGATTTTCCATACCGCCAAATGGAAAGCTAGGTGGCAACACTATCATGTCATAACGTCCCCATAAGTAAGGCCCTAATAATGATTCGGCCACTAAAATCATTTCTTCGGTATCTTCAAACTCTTTAACCGCTTTGGCTAACATGCCAGGCTCAGTATAAATACCACTTCTAGGTCCCGTTGCTTCAAAGGCTAAATCCCCCACTGCAAGTGCTAATAAATGGGTTGGGATAGGTTTATCCATGTTAAAGACAAACATGCCATCAACAGGCATTTGTGGGTTGTTTGGCGCACTCATTACCGCACGCAGGCCATTGGTCACGGTTATCTGAGCATCAAATGTGACTCGCGCTTTTGGGGTATCTTGCAGCGGGATCCAACTACGGGCATTAATTGGCTGTGATTGACTGAACAAGTATGGCTGCTGCTTACCTAATGTTTGCTGTGGCGTTAGCCATTGCAACCCTTGGGCATGCACTGACGTTTTATATTGGATGGTCACAGCATTGATTTGATCATCAATTGCAATCACCAGCTTTTGCCCTAAAGTATCATTTACGGCGATGACTTCAGATTTGAGCGGATTGCCTTGGACGTCCGTTACCCCAAAAATGATTAAATCACGACAATCAACAATAAGCTTCGACACGCCCTCATTAATCTTGCTTTGATCTGAGCGAACACGAAAGAATTGTAACGTCACTTCACCCGATAAACATTGTTGATCAAAGTCGACGAATAAATTGAGTTTGAAATGATTGACTCTTATGTCGTCAGTATTGGCACTTGAGTGGTAGTCATGGGTGTTATCCCATGATGATGTTGATCGTAACACGATAACCTCGCTTTATATCAGCCATATAATTTTGCAATGTAGGGAACAAACCATAACATTTTAGGGCTAAATTTGCTGAATTTGGCGAGTTTCCATAAAAACTTAAAATTTTTTTATTTATTTTTGAACTTATCGAGAATTGCTGCGTCTGAGTATATGAACCGAATCTTTATTGAGTTTTTTGTTCATCATCATCCTCCCTTTCAGATAGTGTTTATGTCCTATCAACAAATTGCATATTGCAGTGATAGCAACCTCTAACCAGGTTGCTTTTTTTTTGCCTATGGTTATTCGTTTGCATTTTAATAACTCAATTTCGCATCGATTGAATTACTCATCATGAGGCTGAAATATTTTTAATTTTTTGGGAACTAATTCAACAACGCTAAGTCTTAGTATATGAACCGAATCTTTATTGAGTTTTTTGTTCATCATCATCCCCATTCAGATAGTATTTTTATCCTATCAACAAAATTGCATATTGCAGTGATAGCAACCTCTAATCAGGTTGCTTTTTTTTACCGCTTTCTTCATAGATAATCAGTAAATTAGCAATCAGGCGAGATGTTAACGCCATCATTGTGATTTGCCGTATTACACTCTGGCTGAACGCCTAATAATCCATAAAATAAATTATTTTGACTATTTTTAAATTGCTTGGGAACTTATCTAAAAAGTGTCAGTCATATACTGTGAACCGAATCTTTATTGAGTTTTTTGTTCATCATCATCCCCCATTCGATACGCCTTATGGCTATCATTTAAGAATTGCGAATTGCAGTGTCAGCAACCTAAACTAGGTTGCTTTTTTTTGTTTGAAATTTGACTTAACTTGTACTCACTTCCCATATTGCAATCTGGTATGTTATTGAGCATAGATACTAATATTCTGTCTAACTAGACTTAAATGTCGCGTACTATTTATCAGTCAATGTATCAGTCAATGGATTTTAAAATGGATTATTTGAGCATTAATAAATTAGGATGGGATAATCGAACCCGAATTCATCTAGCTTCAAAATTCTATGATGTCGATGGGTTCAAAAATGGCAAAACGTCACTTAACCCTATCGAATTGCAGCAACTTGGCAATGTTAACGGTAAATCTCTGTTACACCTTCAATGCCATTTTGGCTTAGATAGTCTGTCATGGTCTAGGTTAGGGGCAGAGGTTGTCGGTGTAGACTTATCATCCAGCGCCATCGAGCAAGCCAATATACTCAAAGAGTCTCTGGGCTTAAAAGCAAACTTTATTGAAAGCGATGTTTACCAATTTGGTGTTAACAATACGAAACAATTCGACATTGTGTTTACTTCATATGGTGTACTTTGCTGGCTACCTGATTTATCTGCATGGGCCAAAACAATTTCCAATGCGCTAAAAGTGGGTGGTGAATTTCACCTAGTGGAGTTTCATCCTTTTAACGATTTACTAAATGGTTACTCCTATTTTCCTACTGGAGAACCAGATATTGAAGAAGAAGGCACTTATACCGAAAATTGTGACGGGTCAAAATCAACAATGGTAACTTGGCCTCACTCCATCAGCGAAGTCATCAATGCCTTAGTTAATGAGGGGCTAAGCATAGAAAGTTTCTTTGAATACCCTTATAGCCCATACCATTGTTTTGATGGCTTAGAGTTTGTCGCTGACCATGGCTATCAAATGCGATATAAAGGGCAGCAAGTCCCCTTGGTCTATTCAATCAAAGCCCGTAAAACGGCAAGAATTTAGATCCTTTATCGCCCGTCTGCATCTTTCAATTATTCTCAATACAAAAGCAAAAGGCCTCACAAAGAGGCCTTTTTTAAGTTGATATGTTTGATTTACAAACGAATACCCGCTTTTTCTAAATCTTTGGCAACAACGCTAGTCGGTAACGGGACATAACCATCTTTTTCAACTACTTGCTGACCTTGCTTAGACAAAATATAGCGAATAAATTCACGATCCATTGGCGATAAATCTTTATTTGGATGCTTGTTAATATAAACATATAAGTAACGAGATAATGGGTAACTTCCGTTAGCCGCGTTAGCTTCTGTTGCTTCAACATACTTATCGCCATTTTTAGAGATAGCGATGGCTTTAACACCAGCCGTTTTGTAACCAATTCCTGAATATCCAATTGCATTCAATGATTGTGAAACTGATTGAACAACAGATGCAGAGCCTGGTTGCTCATTTACGTTAGCTTTAAAGTCACCTTTACATAAGGCTTTTTCTTTAAAGTAACCATAAGTACCTGATACCGAGTTACGACCATATAATTGCACATCTTTAGCCGCCCAGTTACCGTCTAAACCTAACTCGCCCCAACGATTGATTTCTTGTCCACCACATTTATTGGTAGAGGAGAAAATGCTGTCAATCTGTTCAATGCTCAAGCCTTTTACTGGATTATCTTTATGAACAAATACCGCTAACGCATCAATAGCGACACGAATTGCAGTCGGTTGATAGCCGAAATGCTTTTCAAATGACTCGATCTCATTTGGCTTCATTTTGCGGCTCATTGGACCAAACTGTGCAGTCCCCTCAGTTAATGCTGGTGGCGCAGTAGAAGAACCCGCAGCTTGAATTTGGATGTTCACATTTGGATAAATGTGTTTAAACTCTTCAGCCCATAGAGTCATCATGTTAGCTAACGTATCTGAACCGACTGAAGACAAGTTACCTGAAACACCGCTTGTTTTTTGATATACAGGTAAAGTTTCATCTAACGCTGCCATAGATGCAGCTGAGAACACACCAGCGGCTGTTAACGTAATTGCGCCGACAAGTTTTTTAAGTTTCATTGTATTGCTCCAAATTAAGCGTACTAAATATTTTCAACACGGTCAGTATCAACTTCATTGATGACAACTCTATTACTTTGATATGACAGTTAGATGACAGGGACAGTAAAAATCTAAAACCACAGGAACAAAAATGCCGTCAGCATAGACGGCATTCGGTTATTCACCCTTTAGGGTAAATAATATCAATGGTTACCCATCTAAATATGTTCTAGTAAATGCATTGGGATCACAAAGCTAAATGTACTGCCTTTGCCTATTTCACTACTTACCTTCAATTCACTGTGATGATGGCTTAATGCATGCTTAACAATGGCTAACCCAAGACCGCTGCCACCGGTTTGACTAGATCGGGCATTATCTACTCGATAGAACCGCTCTGTTAATCGATTAATATGCTGCGGTGGTATACCGACACCGGTATCAGTTACTGAGAATCTAGCTCCCGTTGCCACACGATGCCAACGAATGGTCACAGTGCCGCCCGGTGAGGTATAACGGATTGCATTAGATACCAAATTAGAACATGCACTTAATAACTGCATTTCATCTCCATGCACATTTAAATGAGGTTCACACTCAAAAACCAGATGATAGTTATCCATTGCCAGCGCTTTGGCTTCTTGCTGCAATTGGCTGATCATATGGCTCATATTCACCGTTTTAGACAAATCTATATTAGCACCAGCTTCAATACGAGACAGTGCCAACAGCTGCTCGACCATAGATTGCATCCGAGTAGCTTGCTGTTGCATTAACTTAAGCGGCTTTTGGTTGGGAGATTGCTCATCCTCCATGGATTGCATGATTTCAAGATAACCTTGCAGTACGGTTAATGGGGTTTTAAGTTCATGAGAGACATTAGCGACAAAGTCTTTTCGCATACTTTCTAATTGGTGAATGCGAGTTATATCACGTGCCATAAGCAATAACTGGCCATCACCATAAGGCATTAAACGTAGCTCTAATAGTCGATTTTCCGATACTGGTGATTGGATCTCTAATGGCTCTATAAACTTACCTGCGAGCAAATAAGCGGAAAAATCTGGATGTCGAATAAGGTTATCAATACGCTGACCATTATCTTGGGGCCATACAAAGCCTAAAATTAACTGCGCCAATTTATTGCACCACAAAATGTTGAGCTCAGCATCAAGCACCACAGCAGCATCAGGCAAGGCTTCGGCCCCTTGTCGAAAACGGCCTAGCAATGCTGCTAATTGCCCTACTCGTCGGCGGTTTTTGCCCTGCAAACGATAAATACCATTAAAAATGCTTTCCCAACTGCCTAAGCCTTGTGGCGGGGTCAGTTTTTTATCTTTCCATAACCAAAAACTTAGACGAGAAATTTGACGGTAATGCCAATAAAGAAGAACCAGTGAGCCAATTAAAACGGTAAGGGTAATGTTGTCGAATAACCAGCCAACAAACACCAGCAATAACAGCATCAAACTAAGGCGAAACAACAGACGAAAGCCTGAATAAGAATCCAACATAGGCAACCTATTTGGCATGTAGCATAGATAACACCACCCTATGCTACGCTAAAATAAGGCAAATGCAGCCACAAAAAACATAAAATATGTGGCTAGATTAGCAAATTACATACGGGTTGAAAATCGATACCCTGCGCCACGTACAGTTTGTATCAACTTATCATAACCACCTTGCTCTACCGCTTTACGCAAGCGACGAATATGCACATCTACGGTGCGATCTTCGACGTAAACATTGGTACCCCAAACATTATCAAGCAATTGTTCACGGCTATAGACACGCTCTGGGTGGGTCATGAAAAAGTGCAGTAATCTGAATTCCGTTGGGCCCATATCCAATACTTCATCACCCATAGAAACACGATGACTAACAGGGTCTAATTGCAACCCTTGTACATTAATGGTTTCTTCTAACCGAGTGGGGGCACTACGACGAAGTACCGCTTTTATACGTGCGACCAATTCTTTAGGCGAAAAAGGCTTGGTTATATAATCGTCAGCACCAACCTCTAAGCCTTTTACTTTGTCTTCCTCTTCCCCGCGGGCTGTTAGCATAATAATAGGGATTTGACGGGTAAACTCATCTTGCTTTAAACGCTTAGCCAGTTGAATACCACTACCGCCAGGGAACATCCAATCTAATAGAATCAAATCTGGGTAAGGTTCAGCTAATAACTCAATAGCTGAATCAAAGTCTTCTGCTGCAGCGGTTGTAAATCCATGTTGATCCATCACAAATGTCAGCATCTCACGGATAGCTGATTCATCTTCTACAATTAAAATCCTTGCTGTCATATTCGCTTCTATACAGTTATTTGCCACGATGACTATTATTGGTCACTTTTGTGACAGTATTATGAACCTAAGCATGATTATTACCAATGGTATTATTTTATCTAATATCATTGTGCTGCATACCAATAAACACTAATCATTTTAGGAACAAGTAAAAAAGGAGCCGCAGCTCCTTTAGTTAGTATCAAATGTGTTATTAAAACTTGTGCTCTAAACCAATACCAACATAGCTATCATCAGTATCGATTGACTCAAATGTATTGCTGGTATAAAAAGCAAATACTTTAGTTGGCTTGGCTAGCTTGTAATCAACCCCAACAGACCATGAATCACCCTTGTTTTCCATATCTTGGTACTGCGCTTTTAAAGTTGTATCTTCAATGTCATACGCTGCGCTAAATAAATAGCCATTATCAGTCACATTAGAATCTAACTTCTCTTGTTGTTGATACATACCACCTAACACTAAACCAACCACTTTGCCTTGGATAGTGGCGCGCAAGGTGTCATAACCTTTCACTTTAGAGTCATAAGCTACAGCAGCATAAACTGGAGTATTTTTTAATTTTGCATCACCGTACATAGCGGCAACGCTCACACCACTGTCACCATCAGATTTCGCTTTTTGATCGCTATCTGCATCCGCAACATAAGTCACACCAAATTGGAAGTCAGCAAACATAGGTGTCATATAAGCTGCGGTTTGTGCCATACGGTTATCACCAACAAACACATTTTTTAAATCACCAGCAAGATCACCAAATTGATCAACTTTACCTTGAGATACTTTTAAGACCGTATCATTACGACCTACAGATACAGAACCAAAGTTACCTTTTAAGCCTACAAATTGATTACGGGCTTTAAAATTTTCTTTTGCATCATCGCCGGTATCTACTTCATACTCAATCGTGTAAAAAGCTTGTAAATCATTACCTAAATCAAAGTCTCCTTTAACACCAAAGCGAGAAGCATTACTTTGAATAGACGTTTCCGTCTCACCTTGAACATCGTTAGATTGAGCTGTTATGTTTAATTTACCGTAAACTTGAAGTGGATCAGCAGCATAAGCACTTGAAACAGTTGTAGCAGCAATTGCTGATGCAATTAGGGTTTGAGTAAATAAGTTCATCATTTCATCCTTTGGACATGCTATTTCGTCATGAGTTTGTTATTTCGGAACGAGCGGAAGTTTGCCTTCAGAATGTTTCAGAAATATTTCAATTATTAACAAATCTCCTACCAAGCAAAATTTACCCCTAACTGAGTTCATGTTAACTTTTGAATTTTATGACTAATTTCACACTTAACTGCTTTGTGACATTTTTATTAAACCTCACTAATTGAGTGTTCAACGAGACAAAAACCGCTGTTTACCCCAGACAACAGATGCCGTAAACTGCGTGACCAAATGTTTAATTATTCAATGAGTGTCTTCCTATGTGGTTTAAAAATCTCACCCTTTATCGTTTCAATAAACCGTTTTCTACTGACACAGAAACCCTAGAAAAAGCCTTGGCTGATTTCACTTTCTCTCCTTGTACCAGCCAAGATATCAGCAAGTTTGGTTTTTCTAATGCTTTAGGCAAAAAAGGCCATTCATTAGTCCATAGTGCTGAAAATCGTCATCTTATTTGCGTGACAAAAGAAGAGAAAATTCTACCGGGACAAGTCATCAAAGAAGCTATTGATGAAAAAGTGGCTGAAATTGAAGAGCTAGAAAGCCGTAAAGTGACCAAAAAAGAAAAAGATGCCATGAAAGATGAGATCACAACCACGCTATTACCTCGTGCATTTTCTCGTCGTAGTCAAACTCATGCATTAATCTTACCTGAGCTCGACATGATCTTAGTTGATAGCTCAAGTGCAACCAAAGCAGAAGAGTTATTAGCCTTATTACGCAAAGCATTAGGTAGCCTGCCAGTTATCCCGCTGAGCTACACTAAACCTGTAGAACAAACCTTAACCGAGTGGCTACAAGCTGGCGAAGCACCACAACCGTTTGAAATGCAAGATGAAGCAGAATTAAAGTCTGATTCAGAAGAAGGCGGCATTGTGCGCTTTAAACAACAGGTTTTACAAGAAGATGAAGTCTTAGCCCATATTGCTACCGGCAAACAAGTGCATAAATTAGCATTGCATTTTGCTCAATCGGTCGCCTTTGTGATGCAATCTGATGCCTCCATAAAACGCGTGAAGTTTTCTGAAGAATTCAGAGCGGGTAATGACGATTTAGGTAATGAAGATCCATTAGCGCGATTAGATGCAGACTTTGCCTTAATGGGCAGCGAGCTAGTTGCCTTTATCCAAGCTTTGCATGGTGCCTTTGGTCCAATGGAAGAAAGCATTTAAGGTAAGAATTACCCTTTATAGACATATAAATTGCCCATCTGTTGATGGGCAAATTATTGACAGGTTTACAGGTTTACAGGTTTACAGGTTTACAGGTTTACAGGTTTACTTATCAGTTTCGATATAGTTGCCATCATTATCAAATGGCCAATCTATACCTAGCCAAGCTTTTAAAAATGCTTTTTGCTCAGCGGTTACATTATCGACTGGCGTAATTTTTTGCTCACCTTTAGGCTGCTCGACCAAAGTGAGTGTTCGCATAACCAATTTGTCATTATTAAATACGCTTAGTTCAATCGACTCACCCGCCTTAAAATCGGCTAAACGCTTTTCCCAACCGCTGGCTGTTACTTTTAAACCGTTAACCGCAACCACCTCATCACCAGCATTAACGCCCGCTTTCCAAGCAGGGCCATCTTTATAAACTGTCGCAATCGTTAAATCATTATGATTACCGGTTAATTTCAGCCCGGCGCTCATCTCAGACTTGGCTTTCTCACCATAGCCGATCTGTAAACCCGCTTTAAGTAACATGGCATCAAAGTCCAAACTCACAGGCTGAGCAACATTTTGCTGCCACCATGGTTGATAATCTTTTCCTGATAATTCTGCCAATATCGATTTGATATCTTCAACGTTATATCCCATTGGGATTTTAAAATCTTGATAAAGCTTTCTATGCACATCGCGGTAAGAATGGGCTAAATCAGTATCAGACAGTAAACTAAAATCAAGTGATAACGAGGTTAAATACCCTTCCGAGTATATATTCACGCTATGGTTTACCGCATAATCCCCCAAGTGCTACTCCACTGACCAAGGCTGGCTTCTGCAATAGATTGCACCTGACGGCCAGGATTAAATTGATTATTGGTAATACGAAGACTTAAATCTTCAAAAAACTCTTGTGCACTAATAACATCGGCACGCAGTAATAACTGATTTTGAAAATAACTGGTGGAACCTTCTGCAACCCACAGTAATTCGGTCATATTCTCAGATTGGTAATCATAAGGAACCAAACCTTGAGGACGATATGCTTTAACGTTCCAAGTATGAATAAACTCGTGCGACGCGGTACTAATAAATCTTAAATAGTCTTTTCGCTCGCGAAAATTAAAACGCGGCAATTGGATAACGGTAGAATTTAAATGCTCAGTCGCACCACGTGCGCCACTAGTAGCATGGATCATATAAACATAACGCTCAAAGGGATAACCATCCCATATGGCACTCGCTTGATGGCTAATTTTTTCTAAATCGGTCACAATTTGTTGGGTGTCGTAGTTGCCTTCCCCCCAAAATATCACCTCATATTTGCGATCATTAGCTTCAAACTCAAAATATTGATTAATACCGGTTTCGATTGGTGAATCGACCAGCACATCATAATTATCAGCAACAAAAGAATGTGCTTTACGGCCGTTCTTCATGCCTGAGTGGCTTTTCCATCCTTTGGGCACGTCCATGTTTACGGTAACGGCCTCGTCTCGAAAGCTTGGGCTATACATAAAAATGCCACTGGCATCTAAATAAGCATGGCTGTTATCGATATGACGCAAGCGATCACCTAATTCATTAGCATACACTTGATAACTCACCGACACTTGGGTTGGTGTCGTTAATGCAACTTGCCATTCACCACTGGCAGTGCGAGTCCAGGGTAAGGCCTGTCCCTTACTGTCAGTGACATTGAATAAGCGGATCCCATCGGCGATAGGTAATACTTCATAGCGGCCAGTACGCCAAACAGGTAAGTTAATAATAAGCTTATCCGCATCAGATTTGGGAAAGGTTACCGAAACCTTAGCTAAATGATGTTGTGGTTGAGTCAAATCAATATGATATTTTACATCTGCCCATGCCGAATAACTCAAACTGGCAAAAAATAAGGCGCTACTGGTGGTGATTGCAATAACGGAGGGTTTCACGCTTGCTTCCTTCTGATATTATTTTATAAAATTTTGATGAGCAGTAAATTTTTTATGCTGCTAAAAAACAAGATATTTTGCTTTAAATCAAAAAGTATAACAATGTATGCTGTTGGCCTCAGCAATAAACAACATTAGTTTACAATTTATTAGTTATTTCGGTGTATCAAGGAAGGTTTTGGGGTTATGAAGCAGTTTATTAGTCAATGTTTGCTGATTTTTATCATGTTTACTACATATGCATTGGCTAATGATATGGAGCAACAAGAAATTGTGTTTCGTGAAAACCCGCAAACACTTTACGAGCAATTAATGGGTTCTGCACAACCGCCTTTTTCATTTACTAACCTAGCAGAATTTGAACAACTGGCTAATCAACGCAATTTATCCAGTACAGAACTTATTCAACAGATGATTTTACTGGCAAGATTAAATCTTGAGACCAACTTATATATTGACACTAAGTATGATGATGCCCAAACCTTAATCGATCAGCTAGATATAGTGGTCACAACCCTTTAGATAAAGCCGTTGTCATCATGCTTAAAGGCCGCATAAAAGCCCGTGTATCACAAGAATATCAATATGCAATTAACCAATATAATGATGCATTAAACAAAGTCAGTACCGATGTCTCATTAGCCGCAACGCTATTCAAATTTACTATTCATGAACACTTAAGCAGCTTACACGGGTTAATATTGCAACCCACTCCAGCTTTAACCCATTTAAATCGTTATCGTGAAATCGCTTATCAATTGCGTAATGACTACTTTATTGCCAGTGCTGAATTAATGCTAGGACGCTACTATAATCGCGTCAGTGAACAAGCTAAATCGCTGCAGCATTACACCGAAGCATTTAGAGTTAGTAGCCGCACTCGTTATTCCGGTTTAAAAGCCATGGCACAATTAAACCTTGCTAGAACCTACCGAGACCTCGACCAATGGGATGAAGCGCTCAAGCATGCCCATGATGCTGCGATAAGCTTTCAAGAACTCGGCAGGGGCCCCTATGTATCGGAAGCCTTTGTAGTTATCGCCATGACTTATGCCGCCCAAGAAAAGTGGAATAAAGCCATTGATCATTATTTAAATGCGCAACAAATAAATGAAGATTTAGGTAATGAGTTAGCGCAAGCTTTAGCAAATCATAATATTGCTGAAGCCTACTACAACTTAAATAACCCAAGCGCTGCGTTGACCTATATCAATATGGCTAACGAGATATTTAGAGCCAAAAATGTAAAACATTATTTGGTAGCAAATGAGTCCTTGTATGCTCAAATCCTTATCAAACAACAAATGTGGCCACAAGCTATTGAGCATGCCAACCAATCATTAGCCATAGCAAGAGAAAAAGGCTTAATTGAGCAAGAGTTAGAATCGCTAAAGCATTTATCAACTGCATATCGCAATTCTGGCGAACTAAATTTAGCCCTTGATGTGATTGATAACATCATTGCGTTAACCCAAGCTCAGGAAAAGCAGAAACATGAGACTAACAGTGACAACAACACTGAACTAACAGAGCAAAAATTAAAGTTCGAATTAGGCTTACAACAAGCTAAGTTAAGCCAAAAATTAATGATAATCAGCAAAAGCAATTTATTATCATTTTGCTGATCATGCTTTGTATTATTATGACAATGGTATTACTGATCGCCCTGAGCCGCTCGCAAAAAATTATCAAATCACAACGTCGATACAAAAAACTATATTCATTAGATCCTATGACAGAGCTAAATGGATTACGAGCTTGTATTCAAAGGTTAAAACACACTCCTAATGTTGACATTAAATCTTTTGCGCTAATCAAAATTGATGCTTTAACCCATATCGATGTTAACTTGGGAATGAGTGAATCAATGCAAGTATTACGTACAAAAATTAGCGAGCTAAGTCAACTTCTAGATGCAGATATTTACGTGATTAAACCTGGTCAAATCGCTTGCTGTTTTAATCATACCATCGAAGCTAGCATGATTTATCAAACAGTTACGGATTACCTGCGCCAAACAACCTTTAGCAACCCTATTATCCCAAGCTTTCACTCACATCATCAAACTCACAACATTTATATTGGCCACATTCACTTACCCTTGTTGGCGAATCATGATGTTTATATTTCCCCAGAACAGCATTTTGAAACAACCCAATTTGCGCTAGGTACTGCGATGACACAACAACAAAGTACCTATGTCTCATTAAAAACACTCAATTTTGCACCCGCGGCAATTTTTAGTGCGCCTTTATACTTAAACCTTACACAAGCGATGAAACGAGGAATAATAAAGGCAGAAAGTAATCAGCTGATTACTGAAGATGACTGGCCAAAGTAAGCCATAATTTAATAACACCGAAATAACCAATAAAGTCGAATCACCTTATTAAGTGATTGCTTATAAAACTGTTTTAGTATTACTTAACATTTTAAGCCTTAACACTGACTGCCTCCTACTATATGAACAAATATTAAGCAGATGCTCTCAGCAATCTTAGAATAGGCATATTTTCGATATGCCTAACTAACGCTTTGTTATAATATTGCTAAACTTGATGCAGTAAGTATTTTTAGACTTACAAAACCATCTTCTTTTTTAGCTCTAGATAAAAAGTCACTTCGGCCGATATAAGTTGGTTAAGTTAATTGATCAACATTGATCGTTTTTTTGAGTAACAAGGCATTATATGAAAGACTCTGATATCGCAGTATCGCAAATCGCGCTAATGAAGCAAAAACTGCATTCTGCACGTACCGCATTAGAAGAATTCAACAAAGACCGAAATGATAAACTTAAAACCTTAATTCAATTTATTGGCCAGTTAAGTTTGGCCTGTAAAGGTCAAAACCTTGAGCTTGATAATAAATTAGCCAAATTACGTCACAACCTTCACGATTTCGATCAAATCGACGAAGCTTTACCCGAGTTGGTTGATATTGAAAGGCTCTTAAAAGGCCAATATAACCAAACAATGGCCAAGCTTGAAGAGAGCCGTACCGGACTATCAAAAGTCATAAGACAGATCCAAAGAGTTAACTCTGCACCAGATAAAGTTAAAAAAGAAGTCAATTATTTCAAGCAGGAATTATCAAAACCCTTTCATACTGTTTGGGAATATATCCCTAAAGTTGAGAAATTAATTGGTTTCTATGAAGACATTCTCCAACTGCAATTCAACAATCCTGATGATATTGATATTTTGCCTCAGCATATTCAATTGGCTCGCGAATTAGCCGTCAAAATATCAGAAATTGAATTTCGTAAAGATCAACGCGATCAAGTATTGGTTATGAAAGAAGTGTTGCTAGGTGATATCACCTTAAGTACCCTGTTGGAATCTTACCAAACCATCATTAGCCTGTTATTAGACAACATTGCTCGCGAAAAATCGGCATCTCAAGATTTCCTATACGCATTAAATGATGCTTTAACCGTGGTCCGTGATGTCGTCAACAACTCGCACAATAGTAATGAACGCAGTGCACAACTAAAACAACAGTTGAATAATGAAATTAACTTAAGGGTTGATAACGCAGGCGGATTAATCACAGATATTGAAGACATTGCAGACCTAAAAACACAGTTAACCGTACAATTATCATCTTTACGTGATGCCTTATCTCGTAAAGAGGCGCTCGAACAACGTGAACAAGCGATATTACGTAATTCAATCAATGCAATGCGTAAAGAGCTAAACAGTATCACTCAAGAAGCCAACAGCTTTAAAGAGAAATTATTCGAGCACCAAAAACTAAACTTGCTTGACCCATTAACCCAGTTAGCTAATCGCACTGCATTAGAAGACAGAATGGATCAAGAGTATCGCAATCACATCCGTTTTAAGACACCACTGTGGATAGCGGTCACCGATATTGATCATTTTAAAATGGTTAACGATAACTTTGGTCACAGTACTGGCGATAAAACCTTGCAAGTGATTGCAATGGCACTGAAGAACTCACTACGTGAAAGTGAGTTTGTGGCTCGTTATGGTGGCGAGGAGTTTGTTTTACTATTGCCAGATATTACTGAAGAAAATATTTCTATATTACTTAACCGCGTAAGAGAGAAAATTAAAAATATTCCATTTAAGTTTAAAAATCAGAAGATTACAGTTACATTATCAATAGGTGCAGCCCAAGTGATGGAAAATGAAACCATCGAAGAAGCGTTCGAAAGAGCCGATGCCGCACTCTATAAAGCAAAAAATAATGGCCGAGACAGAGTGGTAATTGATATCTAAGCAGACATTGGGCTTAAATCTTTGCCATTTAAGTCCGAGGAGTTGCTTATGATTGTACAAATTAGTCCACGAGGCAGTTTAGACCAACTGTCCCAGCTTGAAGTCGACCGTCTCAAACAAGGCGCCAGCAGCGACCTTTATCAGCTTTACCGCAGTTGCTCTCTGGCGGTGCTTTCTTCCGGTCTTATCAGTGATGATGCCGAAGCGTTATTCAAAAAATTTGCAAACTTTGACATTAAAGTATTGCAACGCGAACGTGGCATCAAGCTGGAATTACATAACCCACCTGAACAAGCCTTTGTTGACGGCCACATTATTGTGGGAATTCAAGAGCACTTATTTGCAGTGCTCCGTGACATCATTTATATCACCAATAAATACGATAATTTAAAACACATCAACTTCACTAATGCCAACCACATTACCAATGTGGTCTTTGATATTTTGCGAAATGCTCGGGCAATTTCCCCCATGAAAGACCCCAATGTGGTTGTTTGTTGGGGCGGCCACAGCATCAACCCTACTGAATATCAATATACCCGAGAAGTGGGCTATCAATTAGGCTTGAGAGCACTCGATATCTGCACGGGTTGTGGCCCCGGAGCAATGGAGGGTCCCATGAAAGGCGCAGCCATTGGCCATGCTAAGCAACGCGTCACCACTGCTCGTTATATCGGCTTAACCGAACCAAGTATTATTGCCGCAGAGCCACCCAATCAAATTGTGAATGAATTAGTGATTTTGCCGGATATTGAAAAACGCCTTGAAGCCTTTGTTCGCCTCGGTCACGGCATTATCATTTTCCCCGGCGGCGCAGGCACCGCAGAGGAACTATTGTATTTTCTTGGTATCTTATTGAACAAAGAAAATGCACAAACGCCCTTCCCATTAATCCTCACCGGCCCAGAAGAAAGCGCCGAATACTTTGAAGAAATTGATCGTTTTATCGGTGCAACATTAGGAGAGGAAGCGCAAAGTAAATATCAGATCATTATTAATAATCCCATAAAAGTGGGACAAATAATGAAGCAAGGCATGGCACAGGTGAAAGCTTACCGAAAACAAAAAGGTGATGCCTACCAATATCAATGGTCATTAAAAATTGAGCCTGAATTTCAATTACCTTTTGATCCCACCCATGAAGTTATGGCAAATTTAAACTTGTATTTTCAAAACAACAAAGCGGAACTTGCCGCCAATTTACGTAAGGCATTTTCGGGCATAGTGGCGGGGAATGTTAAAGCTGACACCATTAAGTTAATTGAAAAGAAAGGCCCTTTTCAAATTCATGGTGACCCGCAATTGATGGACATGTTAGACAAATTGCTGAATGCTTTTGTCTCTCAGCAACGGATGAAACTACCCGGAAGTGCCTACGTACCTTGCTATAAAATTATAAGATAAATGAATAGATTACTCATTATTGATGGATTAAATCTGGTTCGCCGCATTCATGCGGTACTACCAGATGAAAACGATATTGACAGTGTGAAAGTTCGCACACTTGCGGCATGCCATAAAATGTTGGCTCACCATCTGCCGACCCATGTGGTTATTGTGTGGGATGGTGAGCAAGAGTCGTGGCGAAAAAAGCTATACCCTGATTACAAAAAAGGCCGCAAGCCTATGCCTGAAGCCCTACAAAAAGGCTTAGAGGGTATCAAAAAGGCATTAGAAGCAGAGCATATTCAATCGTTAAATGCTGAGTCTGAAGCTGATGATGTCATTGCCACGCTAGCATTAAAAATCACCCAAAATCAGGGCGAAGCCATCATTGCCTCAACCGATAAAGGCTTTAGTCAACTGCCGCAACACAAGCTGATAATTTGGGATCATTTTAATCAGCAACCCTTTGATTTATTAGAACATGAACGCAAATTAGGCGTTATTCACAGTCAATTTTTAGACTTTATTGCGCTTGCAGGAGACAGTGGCAATAAAATTCCCGGAATAGCGGGAATAGGCCCTAAATCAGCAGCAGATTTACTCAATAAATTTCGCAGCCTAGCCAACATCTATCGTTCGTTAGAAAACCTCGGCCCCAAACAAGCCAGCAAGCTTGCCGAGGGAAAAGAAATAGCTCGGATAAGTTATAAATTGGCTCAACTGCAATGCGATATACCTTTAAATATTAATTTGAAACAATTTCGTTACAATGTCGTTGTGTCCAATTAGTTTGAATACAGTAGACTAACTTTAAAAATCATTGTACTTACTTAATACTGGATAGTAAATGAACTCAAAAGCCACTTACATCATTGGCGGAATATTTATCGCCTACCTTTTTTTTGTCGCTGTCGTCATGTTTGTTTATGAACCACTTCCAGAAGACAGAGCTTGGGAAGAACGCCAAGCCTATAACCACCAAAAAATCAGCGAATTAAATTTTGGCCAAAGCCTTGATGATATCCGTAAAGTGTTTGGTCGGGCAGATTTTGTTGAAGCTAAAACGGGGGTTGATGGTCAGTATCAAATTATGTTTTATCGTACTCATCATGTCACCTCTGATGGGAAAACCACTAAAGATGAATGCACACCACTACTTTTTAGAAATAACATTTTAATTGCTTGGGGCATTGAAACCCACCAGCAATATCTTGATTTAGTGATTCTACCCACTGATATGCAAGGCATAAGCACTGATGATACCCAAAGTCACTAATATCGGCTCATGATCAGTCATAAAAAAAGCAGGCATTTATGCCTGCATTTTTTATGTTAATAACTTAGCTCAACCTGAGATAAAAGTTGAACTTAAGCGGATCACAGCTTACTTATGACGGCTTTGAAAACTCTTGGTAATCTTCGCCTTTCTCTAACCATAAAGGCGCAGGTTTGCCTAATAAATAATGATCAAAATATTGGCGCATTTTAATCGTGTAATCTAATTTGTTGGGATACTTCTTAAGATGGTGCGGTTCACCTTCGTATTGTAAAAACACGACATCTTTTCCTGCTCTGCGCATTGCTAAATACATTTCAATGCCTTGCTCCCATGGCACTGCATCATCAATATCACCAAACATAATCATCATAGGTGTTTGAATACGTTCAACATAAAATATTGGCGAATTCTCAATATATTTTTGTGGAGCCTTATACAACCTCTCACCTATCCGGCTTTGGCCAGTTTCATATTGAAATTGACGCGCTAAACCACTGCCATGACGAATCCCACTATAAGCACTGGTCATATTGGTCACCGGCGCACCAGCAACCGCAGCGGCAAACAAGTTGGTTTGAGTAACCGCATAAGCGGTTTGATAACCACTCCATGAATGTCCATGCAAGCCTATTTTTTTAGGATCGGCAATGCCCATTTCAATCAGTTTTTGCACCCCTGAGGTTAATACCTTAACGGCTGAAATTCCCGGATAACCAATTTCAAATCGAATATCAGGTAAAAAAATCGCATAGCCATTATTAGCGTACCAAGCAAAATTAGGCCTATGGTTGATTTTCATATCTGGAAAGTGATGCAATCGTTGACTCATAAAACGATAGTAATAAACCATAACAGGGTATTGCTGCCCTTGTTGATAATTACTAGGCTTAATGAGCACACCATCCACTAATTTACCATCAGGTCCAGTCCATTGCACCAGCTCAGCGGTCCCCCAATCAAAGGCTTGGCGCTGCTTATCAAGCTGAGTTAATTGGATTGCCTCATCTGTACTGAACAATGCTCCACTATAAATATCAGGATATAAATCATAGCGCTGCTTAGTAAATAGTATTTTTTCCGACAGTTTTGCTCTAGCCACTAACGATAATTTGCTCTTATTATCACCACTAATTGATTTAACACCCGCCACACCGACTTTTATTCGATAAAAGCCATCAGCTTTGCTGCGTTCATTGTAGCCATGTAATAGTAAATTTTGCGCATCAATCACGGTACTAGGCTGTTTGTCTTCCACCTGCCCTGTTACCCGAAATTGCACACTTTGCTTACGCCCTTCGCCATCGGTAAGCATAAAGCCAGTATGTGAACTGGTATTAAATTGCCAAGCATCAAATTTGTCATAAGCAATAAAACCAGAGCCATCTGCCAACCATGGGCCAAATCCGTAACCAGGGGCATGACTTGGATAATCATGGTCTTCATCAGCAAATGTTACAGGAAGCTTGGCTGTTAAGTTATAACTTCTAGCTTGTGCAATATCATAAAGATGCACATTCCCTTGCTGAAAATAACGCAAAAATCGGCCATTGGGAGACAAAGTCGGGATGGCATCACTTGGCTGCTGCGCTAAAATGAGTTGCTTACGCCCGGTATTCACATCGACTAAATACACATCGTGAAAAAATCCTGCCCAAGTACTCATTTTCTGATAAGGCACATCAGATGTTGCCACTAAATAGCGCTGCTGTTCACCATAATTAACCGTGGGCACGGTTTTATCTGCTAGTTGAATAATTTGATCAGCCTGAAGATGATACACCGCTAAATAAGTTCGTTTTAACTCATCTTGATATTGCTTAACTTGTTGAGGTTTTATCTTTGGATCATCACCATGCCAAACACGTAAATTCTTATTGCCAGTAATGATGTTAATATCAAATAGCGAGCTGTCATCGCTGTATTCTACCAATGTTTGCGGTGCGATAACCTGTGGAACTCGTCCCACAAATAAGCGCTCACTATCACGAGAAAACACTAACGAAGAATATTGATTAAGTGTCCAATCCTCACTGCGAGGTTGACGCGTCTTACCAGAAACCACGTCAATGGTATGTAATTGATATTCACGTGCATCGCGTTTTTGAGAAAGGCTACCAGTGGTAAAAGCCACATAACGACCGTTATTACTAAGGGCTAGCTCACCAATTTGTTGCACGGTAGATTCAAATATATTTCGCTGCGTTTGATGAGTTAAATTAACTATTTTGACTTGATGTTGCTTGGCCTTGTGTTGATTGATTGCCGCCACAAAATGAATGCCTGATTCATCAAATGTATATTGAGTCACACCGTCAAACGACAGTGTTTTTTGATTACTCAAACGAATCAGCGATAACTTTGTGCCTTTATCTGATTTTTCAATTTGCTGAGGATCATCTTGCTCGCTTGGTTCATCTTTTGCTTTTTATCTTCATCGAACCAAATGGCCAGATAGTCACCACTATCATTAAAACTTGCTGATTTTACGTTTTCAAAGCGCTGTTGCTTGCCGTTTTTTGTATTTAACAATACAAGGGCGGATGTTAATTCTGACTTCTTTTTGGTTTCTTTATCTAACAAACTTGGCGCAAGGGTTGCTATCACAAATTGACCATCACGGTTCACCATAGGCTGAGAACCTAAATCAATTTGCCAGCTATTACTGCCATCAGTGTGTTTAACAATAACATGACTATTGCCACGATCAGGCTGCGCTTCAACAGCCATAACGGCGCCATTATCGGCCAATACAGGCTTTTGCAAAGTGTCGAAATGCATAATATCTGTCAGCTCAAGCGACTTAGCTTGAGCTGATATCGATACAGTTGAAAGTATTGAACTCGATAACGATAACATCGCTATCATTAGATAAGGTTTTAGGTCTGATAATCTCACAGTCTTCCTCTTATTATAATTATCGATTGTGTCAAGATTGCTAAATATTCGACTATGGTCGTCTAGCCTGCAACCATAAAAGCGAGTCAAATAACCATTCTTCATCGGCCGGAATAATTGAAGTCCGATTAATCAAGCAAGTTAAGTCGCACAAATTTGTAGACTTCATTTTAGGGCGGCTATTTTAGAGTAAATCACAGTAAAATATCCGGATTTAATGTGAACTAAGTCACTATTTTCTGTAAATAAAGATTAAAAATCGTTAAAATGCGCCACGAAAAATAGATGATATCTATCGTCATGTTACCGCAAACACCTGCGGTGTAACAAATGCAGTACCACAATAGTGGAAGGACAATACATGTCAAAACGTACAATAACCGTAATTCCTGGTGATGGAATTGGCCCAAGTATTATCGATTCAGCATTAAAAATACTCGACAAAGCTGGGTGCGATTTTGAATATGAATTTGCTGATGCGGGGTTAACCGCCCTAGAAAAACACGGTGAACTATTACCGCAACGCACTCTAGATTTAATCGAAAAAAACCGCATTACCTTAAAAGGACCGCTCACCACACCTGTTGGTGAAGGGTTTACTTCTATCAATGTGAGCTTACGTAAAAAGTTTAGCCTTTACGCCAATGTGCGTCCGGTCAACTCCTTTAAAGGCACACAAGCCCGCTATGAAGATATTGATATCATCACAGTGCGTGAAAACACCGAAGGAATGTATTCAGGGTTCGGTCAAAAAGTCTCTGATGATGGCGCAACAGCTGAAGCAACCAGTATTATTACTCGCCAAGGTGCAGAGCAAATTACCACTTTTGCTTATGAGCTTGCCCGTAAAGAAAACCGCAAAAAAGTCACGATCGTGCATAAAGCCAACATCATGAAATCCACTTCAGGCTTATTCTTGAAAGTCGCCCGTGAGGTCAGTCAACGCTATCCAGATATCATCACTGAAGAAATGATTGTTGATGCCACCTGCATGAAGCTAGTGATGACTCCTGAAAACTTCGATGTGATAGTCACCACCAACTTATTTGGTGATATTTTATCTGATTTATGTGCTGGTTTAGTCGGCGGATTAGGCATGGCACCCGGTGCTAACATTGGCCGTGATGCAGCAATTTTTGAAGCAGTACATGGCAGCGCCCCCGATATTGCAGGCAAAAACTTAGCAAATCCGACCTCAGTAATTTTGGCCTCAATTCAAATGCTGGAATATTTAGGCATGGCAGACAAAGCTAAATTAATTCGTAATGCAGTATCAGCAGTGATTGAAGAAGGCGATCGCACCACCCGTGATTTAGGCGGAACACATGGAACAACGGATTTCACGCAAGCTGTACTTGAACGTTTGGGATAACAATTAAATCTTCTTGTTAATTCAATTAAAGATTCATAAGCGGCTGTATTTTATCTGATGAATAAAACAAAAGGCCGAGCAATATTATTGCTCGGCCTTTTGATAACACATTCGCGACTAACCTAAATCAGCGTAGTTAACACCCTTTTCAGGAAATAACCATAAGTGAACGGTCACTTCATCACGGTCATGGTACAAATGCTTGCACTGCATGCGGTAATCGATATTATTTTCTTTAAAGATTTCCGCCATGGTGTCTAAAATAACCCGCACTTCTTTGTAACGGCTTTTCATGGGTAATTTAAGATTAAAAATCGCTTCTTTAAACCACGCATTAATCGCCCATGCTTCTATTAGTTCAGCAACGCGAGATGGCTTTTCAACCATATCACACACTAACCAATAGATATTTTTACGAGGCGGCTCAAAACGAAAACCGTCGGCACGGTAATGCTTAACTTGGCCTGTTTCCATTAGTTTTTCATTCATTGGGCCATTATCGACAGCAGCAACCATCATGCCACGACGCACCAATTGATACGTCCAACCACCTGGACAAGCGCCTAAATCAACAGCATTTAAGCCACTACGACAACGACTTTCTTGTTCTTCTTTAGTCAGAAAAACCCCAAAGGCCTCATCAAGTTTCAAAGTTGAGCGACTAGGTGCATCTGCAGCCATTCTTAACCTTGGGATCCCCATATTATGTGGCGAGCTATTATGGCTTAAAGAGTAACCCGCATACGCTTTACCAGGGCCAATAAAGCATACATGAATAATGGGGCGGCGAGGATTCTCAGCCCCTAACAAGGCACCCGATTTTTTCAATCCTTGACGCAATGGTACCGTAAACTTACGACAAAATGCAGATAACTCTTTTGCTTCGTTGGTATCAGGGGTTTCGACACGCAATTCACCACATTTTGATAGCTGCGATAACGCTTCAACAATTGGACTTACACGGTCTTGTTCAGGCAAATCTACCAGCAATTCAGACGCGGCAAACATTTGACGAGTAAAAATCAATGAACTTAACGACAACTCAGACGCTAAGGTATCGGCGCCATTTTCGTCAAAGCACTGATAAATCACATAAGCATCATTATTGTTGGTTTTAACAAAACCGCCGACGTTAAGCTCCGCAGCACGTTGTTGAATTTCTGCAGCACATTCTTTTTCATAGCCTGCGCGGCAGAATAAAAATAGGTTTTTCATGTAAAGCCCTAAGGTCGAATGACCTTTACCTAAGAGAAAGCAAAATTTTGCGGATTATAGCAAGTTTATTACACCTTAGCAGGATTATGTGCTGACAGCTTGCGCCAAGCAGCGATTGCTAACAGTAACCAACCAATTAACAAACATAGGCCTCCCATAGGCGTAATAGGTCCAATCCATTTAGCACCAATTAACGCATACAAATATAACGAACCAGAAAATAGCGCGATACCAGTAATAAAAAATCCTGCCGACCAAGTCAGTAACCTAGGTGATAACCACTGAGCGCCGAAAGCTACAACGACTAATGCAAAAGTGTGATAAAACTGGTATTCCACAGCAAGGTTAAAAATACTGACAAGCTCCGCTGGCGCAATATTTTTAAGCCCATGCGCCCCAAAAGCACCCAATGCGACCGCCATAAAACCGCTCAATGCAGCAAAAGATAAAAGTTTATGATTCATAACTGCCCTGAATTCAATATCGATAGTTAAAAAATGAGCTTAACTGAGATCACGAATAAACTCATGGATTTGTGACACAGCAACATTGAGATTAGCGTTTAATGAAGTGCCTGACGACTTGCGAGGCACAAAACTATGATCGCCATCGACAATAGGCACGACTTCAACTCCATCACGCAGCGGCCACTGGCTAATTTGCTGAGGATTGCCAAACTTATCGCGCTCACCTTGTAAAACCAGTATTGGCATACTGGATTGATTTAAAGGTTCCAATCGTGGCTCCCCCCCTTTAAGCGGTACAAATGGGTAACCTAAACACACCACGCCTAAAACTTGCTCTAGCGCTTGTTTGGCATCAGCATTGTCGCATTCATGTAATGAGGAGCTTAACCAAGCCATCATGCGCGAACCCATTGATTTACCGACTAGCACGATTCGCTTCGCTGAAATAACAGCTTGATCTTGCTTGGCATAAATGTCAGCCAAAACGCTTTCTAAATGGGAAAGCAATTTAGGGGCTCGGTCCGGCGGCCGTCTTTTACCATCTTGCATATTAGCTTGCATATACAAAAAATTAAAACGATACACGCCATAGCCCTGAGCCACTAATAAACTCGCTAATTGACACATAAAATCATGATGCATATTCGCACCTGCACCATGGGCTAACACAATTAGGGTGTCACTATTTGGGTTACCTTCAAGAAGATAATCTTGTGCCACTTGGCTGTCATTATCCGGTAAGCAGCTCACTGCGCGACTCCTCTGCAAACATATCTACCATCCACTCACGAAATGCACTGACTTTACCCAACTCAGAATGATTTTGCTGACAAACAAGATAATAAGCATCTTTACTCACTAGCACATCCGGAAATGGACACACTAAACGCCCAGCTTTAATATCGGGCCTTGCCAATACGCTATAACCTAACGCCACTCCTTGACCGTGGGCAGCGGCTTGTAAAACCAGTGATGAGTGACTAAAGATAGGACCTTGATTCACATTAATATCGCTAATGCCACATTGTCGAAACCAAGCTTGCCAATCATGACGGCTCGAATCATGCAGTAGCGTGTGATGTTTAAGGTCGCTTGGACTATTTAATGGTTTTGGCCCATTAAGCAATAAGGGAGAGCACACAGGGATCAGTACTTCATTTCTTAGTTTATCTGCCCGTAACCCTGGCCAATTACCTTGGCCATAGTAAATCGCAACATCAACATCATCGGTTAACGAGCCAGTATCACTGTCCACAGCTTTAATGCGCACATCAATGTCAGGATTTTTCTCACTAAACTTAGCCAAACGCGGCACCAACCACTGAATAGCAAAACTTGGTGACATACTTACTGTTAACGAACCTACTGCGCTGCGAGCCAGTAAACGATCGGTCGCTTCCCCTAGTTGAATAAAGATATCTTTAATATCTAAGAAGTAACTTTGACCTTCTTCTGTTAACAATAATGATCTATTTTTACGCCTAAATAATTTCAAACCTAAAAAATCTTCTAATGCTTTAATTTGATGGCTAACGGCTGCTTGAGTAACAAACAACTCCTCTGCAGCACGCGTAAAGCTTAGGTTTCTTGCAGCTGCTTCAAATGCCTTAACCGCATTTAACGGAGGTAAACGTCTAGACATGGTGATCAATCTCTCGTTTTTTAATTAGTTTTTCTAATGATTATCGATATTTTTTGTCGTTTGTAAAGAATAGTGTGTTCGGTTAAATTAGCAGCATCGAAATTAAGCCAGTTGGACAATCTCTACGATGGAAGCGGGAATGTCCGACAATGCTATATTGTTGCGCCCGGAGGCCACCCTATGTTCAATTTAAAATCAGTTGTTGCAATCGCTTTTGTATCTTTACTTGGTCTTTCTACTGCTCAGGCAAACGAAATTGATATGAGTGATTTGTATGCCACTATTAATGCTGAATTAACTGATAGCATGAATAAAATGCAGCAAGACGTAGCAAAAGATGCCAATGATGTTCTTGTTAGCAACACAGATGAAGAAGTGAAATCAGTTCAAACTCAACTTGCTGATTAATACACTTTCAAGCAGCGACAAGCCTGACATTTTATGAGATAAAGCGTTAGCACTAACTTTTCATCTCATCAAAAAACCGCATTAATTGCGGTTTTTTTGTGGGTTATTTTTCATACCTATTCCGTAATACCAATCACGATAAGTAAGTGATCAAAAATAGCGTAGAAAAAACGCTTGATAACAAGGCATATTTTTCGATAAGCAGTTATTCTACAATCAAAAAATCTAGCTATTACCGAGCGTTGTAACAAGCTAGGGTGAACAGTTATTTATTACAATTGGTATGACAGGAAACCTAAAAAAATAGCGTTAATGACATTACTAACGCTATTTTTGTTAACCTCAAACGAAGCAATAAATGGGCTAATCGAGATTAAGGTTAATCGAACGGGTTATGGACGATATACTTTAACGTTTTGATGGCCTTGCTCAATTAAATACAATGCCTGTAGTTTACTCATCACGCCACGCTCACAATAAAGTAAGTAAGTTTTGCTTTTATCTAAATCGCCAAACTGGGTTGCTAGTTTAAAAAATGGGATAACCTTCACTTCAACGCCGTCAATCTCCAAAGGCTTTCTTTCTTCCTCTTCTGGGGCGCGAACATCAATCACCACTTCACCACTAGCGATGTCAGAGACAGTTTCTGTTTCGGTAATTTGTTGATTCATTTCAGACTCAATATCTCTTATGTCGATCACTTTTGCAGAGGCTACAATACGCTCGATAAGATCTTCATCAAACTTTTTCTCTTCGGCTTCAATCTTTGACAGTACAGCTTTTACCGTTGGTTTTTGCGAGATCACACCGCAATACTCGGGCATGGTTTTAGCAAAGTCTTCAGTGCCAATCACACGACTTTGATTGATGATATCTTGCTTATCCATCGCAATAAGAGGACGCATAATCAATAAATCAGTGCAGCGATCAATCACATTTAAGTTGGTTAACGTTTGGCTAGACACCTGCCCCAAGCTTTCACCTGTTACTAATGCTTGAATGCCATACTTCTCAGCAATTTTGGCTGCTGCGCGCATCATCATACGTTTAAGTACAACGCCCATTTGGCCATTATCGATGCGCTCTAGAATTTGCTCAACCACAGGCTCAAATGGCACTGAAATAAAGCGGACTTTATGTGATTCACCGTAGGTTTTCCATAAATGGAAAGCCACTTGTTTAACCCCTATTTCGTGCTGTGCGCCACCTAAGTTAAAGAAACAGTAATGGGTTCGCGCACCCTTTTTAATAAACTGAAAACTAGATACGCCAGAGTCAAAACCACCAGAAATCAAGGATAACACATCTTCTTGAGTCGCCATCGGGAAGCCGCCTAAACCTTCAATTCGACGCTCGACCATATATAATTTGTTGTTATCAATCTCTAAATTAACTGTCACATCAGGATTATTAAGTTTTACGCCAAGTGCGTCAGTATGCTGATTTAAACCACCACCAACATAACGTTCAACGTCAATTGAGTTAAAATCATGCTTACCAGAGCGTTTTACCCGCACACAAAACGTTTTACCGGCAATCTCATCACGATATCGAGGCAAGGCTAGTTGATAAATGCTGTCTACTGTATCAAATGGATATTCACTCACCTGTACAACATGCGCAATACCAGGAATACAGGCTAATCGTTGTGCAAATGTGTCTACAAGTTCAGGCTTACCCTCAGGCACCTTAACAATGATACGGTCAAATAAGCGCTGTACCTTAGCGTCTTCATCTACCTTTTTAAGCACATTACGAATATTGGTTTCGAGCATTTTAGTAAAACGTAATCTTACCGATTTACTCTTCATCATGATTTCAGGGTATAACTTAACGATAAACTTCATAGCGGTTCCGACAACATTAATTAGCGGCCGAAACTACTCAGTAGCTCAGCTAAACTTCATATTAATGATTTGATTTAATTAGATAAAGACTTAATTTTTAGCGACTTTGTATTTACTACATCCTCAAGATAAGATGGCAATAAACACCTGTAAGCGGCGTAAAACAAGCAGCAATTTGGCGATTATACCAAATTTGATTCAGGTTGTAACAGCATTCGCTCACATATTATGCATCTCTTATTCGGCTTATTTTAGCCATAAAAAAACGCTACCTTGTGGTAACGTTTTGTCGGTTTTTAATATTTAGCTAAGGCCCTTGGATGACTTTAATTTCGTCTGATTCTTTAGGCTTACCCTGCTCAATAGCAATTTCAACACGGCGATTTCTAGCTCGATTTGCATTGCTATCATTAGGCACTAATGGATTATTTGACGCCTCACCCATGACTTTCATTCTGCTTTCATCAAAACCGGGAACCTTCATAAGCTCATGGGCGACAGACACAGCTCGCTTGCTGGATAAATCCCAATTTGAACTATAAAGTTCGTTACTGATATGCGCGCCGTCAGTATGACCCGATACCGTAATAATGCCCGGCACATCTTTCAATAACAGGCCAATCTCACGAATAATCGGTCTGAACTTAGGTTGTAAAAAACCAGAGCCTGATGCAAATGATCCCTTTTCACGAATTCGAATAATAATTTGCTGACCTAATGATTCCAGCTCAATGGCACCATCAACGATTTGCTCGTTTAGTTGTTCGGCCATTTTCTTTAATTGTTCATTGATATTCTCTTGTGATGATGAAGCTTCATTTTTAACCGCTTCTGCTTTTTGTTGCGCTGTCGCGCTGGCATTACCACCACGTTGTTCACCACTTTGTTTCTGCACGCCGCCAGCACTGGCATCTTCACCAGCTTGATACTCAATGGTTTGCTGTGTCATTTCATTGGTTTGCTGATTAATAATTTCAATTGGAGTGGGATCTGGCCGACCAGGCCTGAATTCCAAGGCTATGACCGAGGTGCCTTTAGGGATATCTTTTACTTCTACTTTATTTTGCACCCCAAATGCGTATTTCATTGAACCGGCAATTTGCTTGAACTTCATGACATCCATTTCAGAAAATGCCAATAGTAAAACAAAGAAACACATCAACAGCGACATGAGATCGGCAAAGGTTGCTAGCCACATGGGCGCACCGGGTGGCGGACAATTGCACTTGGCCTTAGCCATGGTTATTCTCCGTCCGTGGTATCAATGTTACGCTGTTTTTCGGCCAAATAATTTTTTAAGAACCCCTCGATTACCCGTGGGTTTTGCCCATCTTGAATGGCAAGTACAGCATCCATAATCAAATTACGGTTTAATAACTCTTCACTCATACGCAGTGTCAACTTATCAGCCATTGGAATCGCAATCATGTTGGCAATTACCGCACCATACAAGGTTGTTAATAACGCCACAGCCATAGACGGCCCAATGGATTTGGGGTCATCCATGTTTGATAGCATGGCCACCAATCCCACAAGCGTACCAATCATGCCCATTGCTGGCGCCACATCGCCCATGGCTTTAAAAATGCCAATTCCCAACCTGTGACGCTCTTCAGTTAAAGCAATGTCTTTCTCAAGCGCATTACGCACCACATCACCATCATGCCCATCTACCAGCATATCAACGGCTTTTTGCATAAAGGTATTGCTAATTTGTGCCTCTTCTAATGCTAAAAATCCCCCTTTGCGGGCAGCGTCAGCCATATTAACTGATTGTTCAATCAAATCTTCAGGCTTATCAATCTTAAACATAAAGGCTTTGATACCAATTTTCACTGCGCCTAAAAATTGCTTGAGATTGAATTTCATCATCACAACAAATAATGACCCCATAACCACAATCAACAGTGAAGCCACATCGATAAAAATAGAGATGCCACCACTAGTGACCATGGCGCCAATAACAAATGCAAATGCACCTAGTATTCCTATCAGGGTTGCTAAATCCACAACTTCTCCTCAAATGCAGTTCAATCTGCTCGATAACCCAATTGCTTTTTAAAGGGTAACTTTATCTAATCTTATAACATTATCGGTCAAAAACGTTTCTAGTTTAGCGCGAATTTCAATATTCTGAACAAAATTCAGTAACAAAGCGTGCTATTGAGCAAATATCCTGCGTCTATATTTGACCCAAAAGCTTGGCTGATATACCTTGTCACACGCTGAACAAGAGGAATTGCAAACGTGGCCAAAAAACCTGAAAGTCTTAGTTTTGAGCAATCATTAAATGAGCTTGAAACCATCGTAAGCAGTCTAGAACAAGGTGAAGTGTCACTTGATGATGCACTTAAACAATTTGAGCGTGGAATTAAGCTGGTACGCCAAAGCCAAGCTAAACTAGAACAAGCGCAACAAAAAGTATCAATATTACTTGATGATACTGACACCCTAGCGCCATTAAAACTAGAAGACTAAATACTGCCTTTGCAGCTTTTGAGGTAATTTAAAGTGCTATCTGATGCAATGAAGTCTTATCAACAACGTGTTGATAATGTATTACGACATCATATCGAAAATCTTGATGATGCCGCCCCTAGATTAAAAGCCGCCATGAGTCATGGTGCATTACTTGGTGGTAAACGCATCAGGCCTTTTTTAGTCTACAGCATTGGTGAGATACTCTCGGTTCCATTGCCAACATTAGACAATCTTGCCGCAGCAATTGAATGTATTCATGCTTATTCGCTCATCCACGATGACCTACCCGCCATGGATGATGACGCACTGCGCCGCGGTCAACCCACAGTCCATATTGCCTTTGATGAAGCCAGTGCAATTTTAGCTGGTGATGCGCTGCAAACATTAGCTTTTGATATTATCAGCCAACCTATCGATGGCCTTACGCCACAACAACAATTATCGATTGTCGGTCTCTTAGCCAAAGCTTCAGGTTACCAAGGTATGTGTGGAGGACAGGCGATTGATCTTAGCGCAACAAACCAGCGTATTGAACTGGCAAGATTAACCGAATTACACAACAAAAAGACTGGTGCACTTATCAGCTGTGCTGTTGAAATGGCATTAATTGCTGCCAATGCCAGTCAAGATGAACATCAGGCATTGATGCATTACGCTCATCAAATCGGGCTCGCCTTTCAGGTGCAAGATGATATTTTAGATATCACCTCCAGTACAGAAGAATTGGGCAAACCTCAGGGCAGTGATGAACAATCGAACAAAAGCACCTTTCCAAGGTTATTAGGGCTTGAAGGCGCTAAAGCAACATCTCAACAACTTGTTGATGAAGCACTATCAGTGCTGACTAAATTGCCATACAATACCCAGTTAATTGCCGACTTTGCACGCTACATTATCGCGCGAAGATTATAAGAAGAAAGAATATCTCACTATGAGTTTCGATAATTCACAATACCCAGTGTTAGCTCAGGCTAATACGCCAGAAGATTTAAAAAAGTTACCTCAAGGGCTTTTACCTCAGGTGGCCAATGAATTACGCCAATTCTTGTTGCAGTCTGTAGGTAACTCTAGTGGTCATTTTGCGTCAGGTTTAGGCACGGTCGAATTAACAGTTGCCTTGCATTATGTTTATAACACCCCTTTTGACCGGTTAGTTTGGGACGTAGGCCATCAAGCCTATCCTCATAAAATTTTGACTGACCGCCGCGAAAAAATGCACACCATCAGACAAAAGAATGGCTTACATCCTTTTCCTTGGCGTGAAGAAAGTCAATACGATACCTTCAGCGTTGGTCATTCAGGCACATCTATTAGTGCTGCATTAGGCATGGCAATTGCGGCCGAAAAAGAAGCATTAGGTCGTAAAGTTGTTGCTGTTATTGGTGATGGTGCAATGACTGGCGGCATGGTGTTTGAAGCCTTAAACCATGCAGGTGATCTTCATAACGACATGCTGGTTGTGCTTAATGACAATGAAATGTCAATTTCTGAAAATGTTGGCGCACTCAACAATCACCTTGCCCAATTAATGTCTGGTCGCTTTTACACCACCATTCGTGAAAGCAGCAAAAAAGTGCTTAAAGGCATGCCTGTCATCAAAGAAATGGCTAAGCGCACCGAAGAACACCTCAAAGGCATGGTTGTTCCAGGCACACTATTTGAAGAGCTTGGATTTAACTATATAGGTCCAATCGATGGCCATGATGTTGATGCCCTAGTTGAAACTTTGCGTAATATGCGTGGCTTAAAAGGCCCACAAATTTTACACATAATGACCAAAAAAGGTCGCGGCTATGAACCAGCCGAAAAAGACCCGATTGGATGGCATGCTGTCCCTAAATTTGACCCAAGCAAATTTAAAAAACCCGCCACCAAACCCGGTTTACCTACCTTTTCACAAGTATTTGGCAAATGGCTATGTGATGTTGCCGCAAAAGATCCCAAGGTAATGGGGATCACCCCTGCTATGCGTGAAGGCTCTGGCATGGTTGAATTTTCACAGCGTTTCCCGAGTCAATACTTTGATGCGGCGATTGCAGAGCAACATGCTGTCACACTCGGTGCTGGAATGGCTACAGAAGGGTTAAAGCCAGTTGTTGCTATTTATTCAACCTTCTTGCAGCGAGGTTATGATCAATTAATTCATGATGTGGCTCTGCAAAGATTACCAGTCTTATTCGCTATTGATCGTGGTGGTATTGTGGGCGCCGATGGCCCAACTCACCAAGGTGCTTTTGATCTAAGCTTTATGCGCTGCATCCCGAATATGGTCATTATGGCGCCATCAGATGAAAACGAATGTCGCCAAATGCTTTACACCGGATACTGCTACCAAGATGGTCCATCGGCAGTGCGTTACCCTCGTGGTAGTGCCACCGGAGCTCAGCAAATTGAACAAATGACCGCATTACCCATAGGTAAAGGCATTATAAAACGTCAAGGCAGTAAAATAGCGATTGTTAATTTTGGTACCACTTTAGCCGCAGCATTAGCAGCCGGAGAAGCTGTAGATGCGACAGTTGCTGACATGCGCTTTGTTAAGCCACTTGATATTAATTTACTTTCTGAACTAGCGACTAGCCATGACGTTATTGTGACCGTTGAAGAGAACGCGATAATGGGCGGCGCAGGTACTGGCGTAATGGAAGCATTACAAAAGCTGAAAATCATCAAGCCTGTTTTACAAATCGGTTTACCTGATGAATTTATCAAACATGGCTCACCAGAAGAAATTACCCACGAGTTAAAGCTAGATGCTGAAGGGATTGAGCAGCAAATTCGTGACTATTTGAGCTAAACGAGCGACTCAAAAACCTGTTAAGCACAGATGAGTTTAGTTAGCGCTATTAACGATAAATGCTATTTCCCAAATTGATAACACTAAACATAAGCAAATAAAAAAGGGGCTGAAAAATCAGCCCCTTTTTTACATCTCAACAGTTATGCTTGAGTATCAACACTCGCGCCACCTTGTGACACCATAACCATAGCAGGACGTAATAGGCGATCATTTAAAATGTAACCTTTTTGCATTACCATCATCACCGTGTTTGCTGGAAACTCTGCACTGGGCTGCATCCCAATGGCTTGATGATTTTCAGGGTTGAATGCTTCACCAATTGGATTAACTTGAACGACACCAAACTTCTCAACACTGGCTAAGAATCCTTTCATGGTTAATTCAACACCTTCATAGATGGCTTTAGTGGCCTCATCTTCAGCTGATGAACCTTGTAAAGCGCGCTCTAAATTGTCAATCACGGGTAATAACTCGTTAGCGAACTTTTCTAAAGCAAACTTACGCGCCTGCTCTACATCTTTGGCAGCGCGGGTACGAATATTTTGTGTTTCAGCAGCGGCACGCATTTCTACATCTTTACGCTCAGCTAATGCGGCCTCACTTTCTGCAAGTTGTTGCTCTAATTCTTCAATGCGAAAATTAGCTTGGGTTAACTCATCCATCAAGCTTGCTTCGCTCGCTTCTACTTCTGCACCTTGTTCCACTTCCTGTTGTAGCTCTGCGTCTTGTGGCTCAATATTTTGCGGATTAGTATTCGGCTCGTTGCTCATTTTCACTCCAGCTAAAAAATGCGATTTCTTTCAGTAAATAGGTCAGCACGAGATTAATTCGCCTCGATACTCACACTTTCAATTAGTTTGGGTATATTATGGGGATCAATTCTAGCGTTTCAAGGCCTCTGCGCCCAGCAAATTAATAATATGACCAAAAAGTTTAATACAATCGGGCTGATCGGCAAACCTCATCACCAAGGAACAAATTTAACCTTGAAGCGTTTGCATCACTGGTTAACCATTCAAGGTTATAAAGTGATTGTAGAGTCTCGCGTGTCTACTGAACTTGGTAGTGATATTTTATCGATGGATTTGCTCGATATGGGCGCACACTGTGACTTAGCCATTGTTGTTGGTGGTGATGGCAACATGCTTGGCGCAGCAAGAGTATTAGCGCGTTTTGATGTGGCAGTGATTGGGGTTAACCGCGGTAATTTAGGCTTTTTAACCGATCTTCCACCAGATAATTTTGAAGATCAGCTGGCAGATGTACTCGATGGTGCATTTGAAACAGAATATCGCTTCTTATTAGAAGCTGAAGTTCATCGTCATGGCAAAATAACCTCAAGTAATACCGCAGTGAATGAAGCCGTTTTGCATCCGGGTAAAATTGCCCACATGATCCAATTTGAGGTTTATATTGACGATCAATTCATGTACAGCCAACGTGCTGATGGGATGATTGTATCTACGCCAACAGGCTCTACAGCCTACTCGCTTTCTGCTGGCGGCGCTATTTTAACACCAAACCTTCAAGCGTTAATTTTAGTCCCCATGTTTCCTCATACCTTATCCTGTAGACCCATAGTGGTCGATGCCTGCAGCACCATTAAACTTGTGGTATCGCCGGACAATGGTGAAAACTTAGAGGTCAGTTGTGATGGTCATGTCCATTTAGCCGTCTTACCTGGCGATGAAATTATTATTCGACGCTCAAGTGAGCGATTACGCCTTATTCACCCTAAAGGCCATAATTATTTCCACGTGTTAAGGAACAAACTTGGCTGGGGAAGCAAACTATTTTAATACACAAGTTGTATTTTTTTGCTTTCAAGACAACAACATACACAACAAATCAACAACAAAATTCAACTCATCGACGTTAGAATCTCGTGAGCAACCTCACATTCGACACAGCTAATATACGCTAGAATTCCCATGTTAACTGAGCTGCACATAAATGGTGATCTACATCTCGTTAGCTAGTTTGCATTTTTGACACACGTCTCAATATCAACTCAAGGAACACGAGTATTAGATTTAGATGATCTTGATCAAGTTTCATTGTCGTGAAATGCAGTCTATTACGTACCTCGGTTAAATCCGACGAAATGACTGAACAAAATTTAAAATACTAATATATAAAACTGACCAAAAAATCACTTTTACAAGCAAAGAGGTGTGTCCATGTCAACGTTACAGCTACTCGCTAGCTTAACGCCTATTATAAGCGTTATGTTGTTTCTTGTTTTACTCAAACTCCCGGCATCCAAAGCAATGCCTATATCTATGGTGGCGACCGGTTTAGCCGCGCTGTTCATTTGGCAAATGGACTCAACTATTTTAGCCGCTTCTGTAGTTGAAGGTTTACTTTCAGCATTAACACCATTATCAATCATTTTTGGTGCCGTATTCTTACTCAACACGCTTAAATTTTCAGGCGCAATGGACACGATTCGTGCAGGCTTCACGAACATCAGTGCAGACGCCCGTGTTCAAGTCATCATTATCTGTTGGTTATTTGGTTCATTCATTGAAGGCTCAGCAGGCTTCGGTACACCAGCGGCTATTGGTGCACCTCTTCTAGTATTACTAGGCGTGCCACCCATTGCAGCAGCCGTTGTTGCCTTGATTGCTGACTCAACCTCAGTATCATTTGGTGCGATTGGCTTACCGGTTCTATTTGGTATGGAACAAGGTTTGATGGAAAATGGCGTGTCGATGGCATCGGCACAAATTGCACAGCATGGCGGTAGCTTTGTTGATTACGCACAGTTCATTGCAATGCACATGATCACCATCGACTTAATTACTGGCTCGCTAATTCCACTCGTTCTAGTTTCGGTATTGACGGGTTTCTTTGGACGTAATCGCTCGTTTAAAGAAGGTTTACAAATCTGGAAATTTGCCCTTTTTGCCGGTTTCGCATTCACCCTTCCAGCATGGTTAATTAACTATGTTGCAGGCCCTGAATTCCCATCCGTTATTGGTGCGTTAGTGGGTATGGCAATTGTTATTCCTGTGGCTAAAAAAGGTTGGTTACTACCCGCTACACCTTGGAATGACTTTGCTGAGAATGATAGCAAAGCGGATAAAGCCGTTACCACTGAACCCGTTAAATTCTCGCAAGTTGCCGCTTGGTCTCCATATATCATTATGGCAGCACTATTAGTACTTTCTCGTGTAGTGACACCATTTAAAACATGGTTAAACAGCTTCAACATCAGCTGGACAGGCTTAATGGGCACAGAACTAAAAGCCAGTTTTGCTACTTTCTATGCTCCTGGTATTTTCTTTGTGCTTGTGTGTGTATTTGGTTTCTTCTTATTCAAAATGAAACCAAAAGCGATTAAACAGTCGATCACAGTTTCATGCACATCGATGTTACCTACTATTATTTCATTAGGTGCATCAGTACCTATGGTAAAAATCTTCTTAAACTCGGGTGCTAATGCCTCTGGTTTAGCGTCTATGCCTGTTGCTTTAGCTGATTTACTGGCTAATACCATGGGTTCTGTTTGGTATTGGGTGTCACCTGTTGTGGGTATTTTTGGTGCATTCTTGTCAGGTTCGGCAACCTTCTCAAACATGATGTTCTCAGGCTTACAATATTCTGTAGCAGATAACATTGGCATGAACCACGCTGTGGCACTTGCTTTACAAGGTATTGGTGCTAACGCGGGTAACATGATGTGTGTAATGAACGTTGTTGCTGCTGCAACCGTAGTTGGCATGGCAGGTAGGGAATCTGAAATTATTCGTAAAACCATGCCAGTGGCACTATTGTATGCATTCACAGCAGGAACAATCGCATTTGTCTGGGGCGGCTTCTAATATTTAACTCATAGCAAGTAGCCAACGGCTACTTGCTCAATCACTAAATTGTAAAATGAGAGCAAAATATGACTATTAATTATCAAATTGTCATGGATGAGTTATTAGCCAAATTAGGCAAAGATGCCGTTAGTAACGATCCTGTCCGTCGTTTCGCTTGGTCAACTGACGCAAGTTACTTCAGAATTGTCCCCGAAATCGTTGTTCATGCTGATGACATCGACCAAGTAAAAGCCACTCTTGAAATCGCAAACAAGCATAAAGCCCCGGTTACCTACCGTGCTGCAGGCACCAGTCTATCAGGTCAGGCTATTGGTGAAGGTATTCTACTTATTCTTGGCCATGATGGTTTTAGAAAAATTGAAATCAGCGAAAATGGCCAAAAAGTGACCCTAGGGGTTGCGGTTATTGGTGCGGATGCCAATGCGGCATTAAAGCCATTAAATAAAAAAATTGGTCCTGATCCGGCAACCCTAAATGCGGCCAAAATTGGTGGTATTGTGGCTAACAACGCCTCTGGTATGTGTTGTGGTACCGCGCAAAACTCATATCAAACCATTGACTCAGTCAAGCTTATTTTTGCTGACGGCACTGAACTTGATACCGGCTGTGAACAATCAAAAGCGGCATTTAAAGCATCCCATGGCGATTTACTTAAGTCGTTAATGGACTTGGCTGAAATGACCCAGAATAATCCCACCCTTGCAGCGCGGATTAAGAAAAAGTTTTCAATCAAAAATACCACGGGTTACAGCATCAATGCGTTAATTGATTATAGCGATCCATTTGACATCATTAACCACCTGATTGTTGGCTCTGAAGGTACCTTAGCTTTCGTTAATGAAGTGACTTACCACACGGTTGAAGAAGCCAAATTTAAAGCTTCAGCCATGGCGGTATTTTTCAATATGGAAGATGCAGCTCGTGCTGTACCGCCATTAAATATTGACGCTGTTGCGGCGGTTGAGCTACTTGACTGGGCATCGATTAAAGCTGTAACCGGTAAACCAGGTATGCCTGATTGGCTATCATCATTACCTGAAGGCGCGGCAATTTTATTGATTGAGTGTCGTGCAAATGATGCCGAAACGCTAGTTCAATACACTGAAACAGTGAATGAAAAAATTGCCCATATTGAAACCGAACGCCCTATTACCTTCAGTGATGATCCTGCGGTATTTGGTAAATACTGGGCCATGCGTTCTGGATTATTCCCCATTATTGGTGGCGCACGCCCTAAAGGTACGTCGGTAATTATTGAAGATGTAGCATTTGAGTTACAACACTTAGCGTCTGCCGCAGCGGACTTAACTGCATTATTCCATAAACACGATTACCCTGAAGGGGTGATTTATGGCCATGCACTTGCGGGGAACTTCCATTTTATTATCACACCAACCTTCTCTACCCAAGCTGATATCGATCGCTTCCACGCATTTATGCAAGATGTGGCGGAGATGGTGATTGATAAGTACGATGGTTCAATGAAAGCTGAGCATGGTACTGGTCGCGCGGTAGCGCCATTTGTTGAAATGGAATGGGGCGCAGATGCTTACACGTTAATGAAACAAATTAAGCATATTTTTGACCCAACCGGCTTATTAAATCCAGGTGTTATTTTAAATGATGATGCCGAAGTGCATGTTAAAAATATCAAACCATGTCCAGTGGTTGATGACTTTGTAGACCGTTGTATTGAATGTGGTTTCTGTGAAAAAACCTGTCCGACATCAGCACTTAACTTCTCACCACGCCAACGTATTGCAACGTTACGTGAAATTGAGCGTTTAGAGCAATCTGGCGACAAACAAGCCGCCGCTGAAATGCGTGCAAGCTCAAAATATGACGTTATCGATACTTGTGCCGCTTGCCAACTATGTACTATTGCTTGTCCTGTTGACAACAGCATGGGTAATTTAGTGCGTAAGTTACGTACGCCATACATTACCTCTACAGAACAAAAAGTACTTGATTTCCAAGCTAAGCATTTTGGTGTAGTTAACCAAGTGATCAGCACAGGTTTTGATACCTTGGGCATCATTCATAAAATCACCGGTGACACTATCACCAATTCGATTATGAATGTAGGCCGAATGATCACCAAAGAAGTGCCTTATTGGAATCCTGATTTCCCTAAAGGGGGTAACGTAGGTAAGCCTTCTGCACATGTGCCAGGTCAACCAACGGTATTATACTTCCCAGCTTGTGGCGGTCGTACTTTTGGCCCGACACCAAAAGATCCAGACAATCGCACCTTAGCAGAAGTGGTTATCACTTTGCTTGAGCGTGCAGGTTATAACGTGGTAACACCAGATAACACCCGTGAGTTATGTTGTGGTCAAATGTGGGAATCAAAAGGCGACTTTAAAAACGCAGATATGAAGCGTGATGAGCTAATTGATACATTAAGCAAGCTAAGTGACAACGGTAAAGTGCCAGTTGTAGTTGATGCATTATCTTGTACTTACCGTGCCTTAACCGGTAATCCAAAAGTGGATATTCTTGACCTAGTTGAGTTTATGCATGACAAGGTGTTACCTAAGGTTAAAGATAGCATCACTAAAAAGCCGAGTATTACTCTGCACCAAGGTTGTAGTGCCCGCAAGATGAAACTTGAGCCAACACTACAAGCCATTGCAGATGCTTGTGCTGAGCACATTGTATTGCCTGACGGTATTACTTGTTGTGGCTATGCGGGTGAAAAAGGCCTTTATAAGCCTGAAATTAATGCCAGCGCGCTACGTAATATCAAAAAGCTCATTCCGGCACAAACCAAAGAAGGTTACTACGCCAACAGAATGTGTGAAGTGGGCTTAACTCAGCACAGTGGTATTTCGTACCGCCACCTTGCATATTTACTTGAAGAATGTACGCGTTAATTATTGAATTAACGTCAAATCAATAAGTAAAACAAAGGCCAATCGAATCGATTGGCCTTTTTGTTAAGGGCATTTTGAACACATGGGCTTATGTAAGCGCAAAAGTGAACAGTAGGCTCAGTCAATGTTTAGCTATTCATTTAAGGTGCAACTGCATACCACCTTACCCACGAAAACCAACACATTTAAAAATGTCACGCGCAAAGAATCATTCTTAAATTATTTGTTGGCGATTGTTCTCGACATGTTGTAAAACCTGTCGTCTGAATGATCCACCACAAATCCAACTCTTTTATATAGGTGAAAAGCAGGACTGATTTTAAATACACGCAATCTAAGTGTATTGACGCCTGAATCAATAGCTAACCTCTCACATTCAGCAAGTGCTAGTGCACCAATACCCTTACTTTGAAATTGCTCACTGACTTGCAAGTCACGAATGTAGCAACCATCGTTATCAAATGCTAAACGAATTGCGCCAACAATCTCACCGTTGAGCAATATATCGAAATTAACTAAATCATGTATTTGCTGTTCAATTTTTTCGCAATCCCAATCAACAGAGTAGCGTTCATAGTATGGACGCATATTTAAATAGGTAATCTTAGCCGAAGCAGATAAATCATCTGTTTTTTGATACGTAATCATCGCGTCTCCAACCCTGCAAGCTTAATGGGAAGTTTGAGTTGGTTTTGATTGTACTTATTAGGTGTGTTTTGCATGATATTTAAGTGAATAATAGAGCGAAATCATACCTGCAATAACTAACCACACAAAAGCGGCCAACCTACAACCACTTGCGTCATTAAAATGCGGCAACTGAAAAAACAATGCAATACAACCAAATACCACAACTCCCAATGAGGCAATTCTCGAGTTGTATATGTAAATAAGTCCGCCGAGAAAAGTGATTGTTGCTACATCAATTAATATTGCTAAATTAAAGAGAGCGAATCCGATATTTATCGCTACAACAACTGCAATATTAGCAACTTGGTTTCTGATCTTTTCTTTGTAATTATCTTCAACTCTACCCATTGCTGGCTCAATTCCTAAAAACACCTAACGGTCAAGGCAAGCTCCTTAAAAGCCTAGCTTTGCCTTTGCATCATTTATACGATTACATTAAATTTTGAGCCTCTGAAACGCATTTTTTGCGATAAATAGCATCAATCCGAAAAGCATTAACAAAACAAGACCAAATGCACCGAAAAACATGGTGATTTCTATAGCTGATAACTCACTACTGCGAATAGGTTCATTGATGTCGTAATTCATCAAGTTACCTAATACATTGATCACTCCTGCGCTTAATCCGGTAAACAATGGCAATAAGACAAGATAAACGCATACCCTAAAAAAGCGATTCTTTTCACTAAATGGAGCATCAATTCGGTAATTGAAATTTGAACTCAATATCTACTCCTATTCCTGCACATAAATGCGTATTAACGATAATTCCGATAAACGCCATGAGGTACACATCAATATGTGATTCGCAAAATAGCTTTAATTACTAATACTTTTAGTAACTTATCAGCCCAATAGCCTTGAATCAATTTTATTTCAATCAATCTGATGGCAATGATCTAAATAACCGTGAATCATTTGCTTCGTTATGCCTTCTTAAAATCTACAACTTTTATTCAAAATCAGTAGTTTAGTGTTGTTACAAACCATAAGCCGAGTTTTTTGAATGACATAACGAAAAGTAAAATACGAAAAGATGGCAACTAAGTGCTCGAGGCTAATTTGAAGGCTAACAAGTTTCGAATCATAAATGTGTTACGAGCACCCACTTTTTAATTCATTTATCTTTGAGCAGGCACAGAAGACCATAGCTTAAATCTAATCAATTGCCTGCCGCAGGCCTATGTGCAAGCACGACCGTGACACGCTGAAAGTTCGTCCCTGAAAGCTCGGCCATGACGTCCATGTCATGGACGGTCACGGCCGCGCTTACACCCGAAATTTTCGCATCTTCGATTTGACCATGTTTGTAACTAATTCGACATAAAATTTTCAGACTCACTTTGAATTGAGGACGTTGAAGAAAATAGCGTGATGCTCACATGGATGTGAGCACAGCTTTCGCGGTGCATGGATGCACCATCGGAAGCGTTAGCATTTTCGAATAAGTCTGAAGCAGTCAACAAACGATAAATTAGTTGGGTCAGAGTAAACATTAACAAGGGAGCTGATAGGCACTTTTAATTATACAACTAAACAACCTAACAATTGCGCTTGCAATTGCTGTGCATCTAACTGGGTTGAACTGATAATTTCGACTCGAGAGTCCATGGTTTCATCTAATTCCGCTAAGGTTAATTGGCCATCAACCATGTTAACTGCCAATATACCATCAGCGGTTATCATCACTGCTTTAACCCTTAATACCCAAGGCCTTTTAAAAGATTCAAACCAGCTCATCAGTTTTTCAAACTCAAAGCAGTAGGCCACTCCCGTTAGCCAGCCCACACTGTAAAAATCATCGCCTTGATTGGTTTTACAGCGTATTTCGTTGGCGGTTAGCGGTTTGGGTGAAGATTTATCTTCCCCCTCCCACATAGCGGATTTAGCACTTAATAAACTTGGTTTTGGTAAAGTAGATTTATTGACTAATTGCACATCAGCATTGATACGCATTTTTTGCGGCTTATCGAGTTGTTCAAGCAATGAATGGATTAAGCCTGGCGCGCTAAAATGCGCTCTGGCCTCAACTACCACTGGACGAAGTTGAAGTTGTTGTAAAAAATCATTTAGTGCTTGCTGGTCTTTAGTCTCATACAACTCACTTTTATTAGCAATAACTACATCAGCAATGCACAGCTGCTCAATAAAGATAGGATGTTGATGATAACGTGGATCGGCCACTTTTCGCGCGTCAACTAAACAAAGCGTCGCTTTTAAATCAATAACCTGTTGATAGTGAGGTGCCTTAAGCACCTTGATGATTTGTTGCGGATGACCAATACCTGTCGGTTCGATTAATATTCTATCTGGCTTTGCACGTTGAATAATCTGGTTTATGGCCACTTGAGTTGGCACGCCCGCCGCACAGCACAAACAGCCACCAGCCACCTCTTTAATAAACACATCATTGCGACTGGTTTTATTGATTAAACTGGCGTCTACGCCGATTTCACCAAATTCATTCACCAAAACAGCCCAGGTTTCATCATTGGGCTTATTAGCAAGTAACTGCTTAATTAAGCTGGTTTTACCGACGCCTAAAAATCCAGTAATAACATTGGTTTTAATGGGTTTAGTGATCATTATTTTTTAGCTTTGCTGTACTTACCTTGACGAGTCGGTTTTGATTTATCTGCCGACTTAAACTTTGCCCCCGAACGGCTAAACTTTTTAACCGCTTTGTTGGCTTTATTGTCAGCGCCAACATCACGATATCGAGCAGGAAGCGGTGCGCCCTCTTCATAACCTTTTACGGTTTGCAGTGTGAGTGATTGATTAATTACCGCCTCGATCGCCTCAAGAAAGCCTTTCTCTTGTGGGCTCACCAGCGAGATCGCTTCACCTGATAAACCAGCACGTCCTGTGCGGCCAATGCGATGCACATAATCCTCTGGCTCTTCAGGAAGCTCAAAGTTAATCACCCTAGGCAGAGCCTGAATATCTAAGCCTCGTGCGGCTAAGTCAGTTGCCACTAATACCCTGAGCTGACCTGCTTTAAATTCTTCTAGCGCTTTGTTGCGCGCGCCTTGTGACTTATCACCATGAAACACAGAACTTTTAATGCCATCAAGGGAAAGTTCACGCTGCAAATGATCCGCCGTTTCTTTTCGGCTCGTAAACACCATAACCTGTTGCCAATTATGTTTACCGATTAGCTCTGATAACAACTCCGCTTTACGGCGCTGATCAACTTGATAACCAATTTGCGATACCGTGGCGGCGGTGGTGTGAGTGGCCACATTGATCAGCGCTGGAGTCAGTAACATTTTTTCAGCTAAGACTTTAATCTCATCAGAAAACAACGTTGCCGAAAACATCATGGTTTGATGCTGACGATTGACTAAGCGTTTTACCTTTTCGATGTCTTTAACAAACCCTAAATCCAGCATTCTGTCAGCTTCATCAATCACTAGATAGGACACGTTTGAAAGGTCTACATCGTGCTGACCAACGATATCGAATAACCGTCCAGGTGTCGCAACCAAAATATCGACACCTTGCTTAATTGCCGTCATTTGTGGTCGAATACTGGCGCCGCCATACACAGCCACACTAGCAATAGTTAAGCCTTGGCTATATTGCTGAATATTTTCATCAATTTGAATTGCTAGCTCACGAGTTGGCGTCATGATCAACACCTGAATATTAGTCTTCTCGGTTTGAGGTTGAACAGGCAAGCGTTGCGCCAACATTTGCAATAAAGGTAATGCAAATGCGGCTGTTTTACCGGTTCCGGTTTCCGCGCTCGCTAAAATATCTTTTCCTTCCAATACCAAAGGGATTACCTCAGCTTGAATAGGTGTTGGCTTGAGATACTCAATTTGAGTCAAGGTGTTTACAAGTTCTGGCATTAAACCAAGGGCAGAAAAAGACATAAGTCGCTCATAAGGCTAGATCAACAAAGGTGCTATTGTATAACGAATTCTCGCCTTGGTTTACCTTTAATCGAATAGTTCAGTGACTTAATTGCAAAAGCCTGAAGCGTAACACTTTGTATCACCCTGGTGGTTTATGTTGATATCAGCTCACAACTTGGTAACTATATGGGCAAATTTACTGCTTTTAATTAAAGGAATATATGAAACCGTATTTATCAGCTATGGCACTATTAGGATTAACAGCCTGTGGCGGATCAGACTCAAGCGACACTGCGCCAGTTGAACCCACTACACCAGACATGGTCATTAGCCAATGCTACAACTTTGAAACCACTATGGGCGACTTTGTTGTGGGTATCGACAATGTCAATATGCCAATAACTTCTGAAAACTTCAGCCGTTATGTAGATGAAGGATTTTACAACAACACCATATTCCACCGCATCGTAAATAACTTTGTTAATCAAGGTGGTGGCTTTAGCGCTGATTTAGACAAAAAAGCCACCCACGGGCCAATTAAGAATGAATCTTCTGTTGGACTCAAAAATGAATACGGCACAATTGCCATGGCGCGAACTCAAGTATTAGATTCTGCTACCTCGCAGTTTTTTATCAATATTAGCGACAATGACGATTTGGACTACCCAAACCAAGGTGGTTATGCCGTGTTTGGTAAAGTAGTGGCAGGCATGGAGGTTGTTGATATGATGAATGCAGTGAATACAACAAATAAAACCTTCAAAGATGGTTTCATCTATTCAAATGTCCCAGTTGAGAATATTGTGGTAACACAAGTATCTGATATCAGTTGCCCCGATTAACTCTTTTGATCTGAGCAATTATACTAATCGTAATAAATAACTGTTCCTCCTAGCTTGTTAAAACACTCGATAACAGCGTTAGATTTTTTAATTGTAGAATAACTACTTATCGAAAAAATCTGCCTTGTTCTCAAGCGTTTTTCCTACATTATTTTTGATCACTTACTTATCGTGATTGGTTTTAGTTACCATAAAGGCTACCTAGGTAGCCTTTCAATTTCTCTGCCAAAATTACAGTAACTATTGATTTTATTGCAGATATTCGACCCCCATAACAGTTATACTCCTAAATAGGTATTAATCCTCGATTTATTTGAGGTTTCTCACAAACGATACGCATCAGGATTGGTAAGTTGGCTTCAGACAAAATAATCGACTGGGGTAATACCATGGCGACAAAATTTTTTATTCCAAGCGTTAACATCTTAGGCCAAGGCAGTGTTGAAGAAGCCGTAAAGGATATCAAAGCATTCGGTTTTAAGCGGGCACTAATTGTTACCGACAAACCATTAGTTTCAATCGGGCTAGTAGCAAAAGTTGCCGATAAACTGCAAACCGAAGATATCGCTGTCAGCATTTTTGATGGTGTGCAACCCAACCCAACTACCGCTAATGTTGAAGCGGGTTTAGCCATATTAAATAAAGATGCCTGCGACTTTATTGTGTCATTGGGCGGCGGTTCACCCCATGACTGTGCAAAAGGGATTGCATTAGTTGCCACCAATGGCGGCAGCATTAAAGATTATGAAGGCGTAGATATGTCCGCTAAGCCGCAACTCCCCTTGGTTGCCATCAATACCACCGCAGGCACCGCCAGTGAAATGACGCGCTTTTGCATTATTACTGACGAAGCCAGACATATTAAAATGGCGATTGTTGATAAAAATACCACTCCGATTTTATCAGTTAATGACCCAGAATTAATGCTAGATAAACCTAAATCATTAACTGCGGCAACCGGAATGGATGCACTCACCCATGCTGTGGAAGCTTATGTATCCATCGCCGCCAACCCCATCACCGATGCATGCGCAATTAAAGCCATTGAACTCATTAAAGCCAATTTAGTGAATGCAGTTAAAGATGGTCAAAATATTGAAGCCCGAGAGCAAATGGCTTATGCACAATTTTTAGCTGGCATGGCCTTTAATAACGCAAGTTTGGGCTATGTTCATGCCATGGCGCATCAGTTAGGTGGATTTTACGATCTCCCACATGGGGTATGTAACGCAATTTTACTGCCCCATGTACAGCAATATAACGCTCAAGTTGTGCCACAACGTTTAGCTGATATTGCCGTCGCAATGGGTGAAAACGTCAATGGCTTATCAACTGAACTTGCCGCTGAGGCCGCCATTGAAGCTATCAAGAGTTTATCTGTTGCTGTTGATATTCCTGCAACATTAACCGAGTTAGGCGTTAAAGCTGAAGATATTCCAACATTAGCAGAAAACGCATTGAAAGATGCTTGTGGCTTAACAAACCCTAAGCAAGCCAGCTTAGAAGAAATTAGCCAAATTTATCTAGCAGCTTTATAAGCCAGCGAATGCAAGATAGTTGACGCAATTATTCTTATATAGACCAAAAGGCATTGCATCAATCACAGTTTCAAAGCTCACCATTGGGTGAGCTTTTTGCTTTATTCTAATGTTAGCAGTTACTCAGGAAGCTTTTAAGGAGGCTTTTAAGCAAGTTGAAATCACATATGGCAGCCAAATATCACCTCAAGCCCACATCAGTCTAATCAAGTATGTCTTGTTTATCCAAGCCAGTGTTGTGGATTACAAACAAGCTCACTGTCAATGTTTTAAGCAAAAAATGTACGATAAATGGCTGTTTAATAACCGTTTACAACCCCATTAAATGGTTACATTAGTAAAAGCGAACCTAGCTCTCAGTTCTGAGAATAACCATTGACCCCCGTTGAAAATTGAGTCTATGATGAAACAACTAATAAAGAAAAGGTAGTTACATATGACAGCTATTACTCATGTTCACAATTACACTGTTCGTTGCCCTCATTACCAAGAAAATCAAAAGCCTGCTGACTGGCATAATCATATTGAAGTTAACCACTCTTGCGAAATTGCGTTAAATAGAATCACTAAATGGCATAACAATGCCGGCAGTAAGTTATTTGAAATTGATGGCATCACGATCAGAAAAGCAGACAAGGAAGAAGCTTACTTTGCCATGCAAAGCAGCCGATTGAAACACGATGGACACGGCCTAGTGACCTTCAAGGTTTTCTTAGACAATTGCTGCCAAGATGTGTCTGTTAACGAAGTGATGGAATACCTGATTAAAGACTACCAGCAAAGAATTACTAAAATCGATTAATCTGCCAGATTAGTCGATTTTTTATTTTAAAGGCCGTTACATCTATAGATGAAACGGCCTTTAACTTTTATGGCTAATTATCTGTTACTTCAACTAACATCAAGTTGCATAAAACCACCAGCAACAATGGTTTTATCAAATACTAAACCTTTAAATTGATCATCGAGTAACAATTGCTGATGCTGTTGTTCACAGGTGCCAATACAAATAGATTCTCCAGGCATCAATCGCCGCTCATGAGTCATTTGCACTTTACACAACACAGAACCAATGGGCTGACATTTGGGCAATGCTAATGGGGCTAAACCTGATACATTGCGTAAATAACACCGCAAACCTTCACCTGCTTGAGCAATTGTTGTATCAAAAGAACGCAAATCAATACACACATAAACCATATTAGCGAAAAGATGTAAGCCAGAATTCATCATTTTATCATTGAGATAAGTTAACATTTCGGCGGGATTGAGTAAGATACTACTTTGTCCTATTCGGAATCTTTTCAACTTATCATTAACGAAACTACTCAGCAGCACACATCCAAAAGCCGATCTGTTATCTTCAGGTAAAAAGTGCGCCATATACATCACTAAATGATCATCATCTACCATAGTCGAGTCAATAAAATAAGCACTAACATCATTATTTTTAAACAAGCTGTAATTTATGGCTGCATTAGGATATTGAATGTGAGAGGCGGGAAACAATTGCTGTTGGACATTTTTAGCGGCTTGGGAATTTTGCTCAAGCAGCAATAAATTTTGATTGAGTTCATAATAAGATAAATCGGCAAATTGCTGCGAAAAATCATCACTGCCATCATTAGCTTTAGCCGCAAACTCGCTTTTTGCACTTGCTAATGCTTGTTGAATTGCAGCTTCAACTACAAATAAATCTGTTACAGGTTTAATTAAGTAATCCGATGCACCAATTCTAAGGGCCTCGATCACATCTGACATAACATCATTTGCAGAAATAACAATAGCGGGTAACTGAGGATTAATGGTCATCATTTGCCGTAGCATAGGCAAACCACCCATTTTAGGCATATTTAAATCGGCAATCACAACATCAAATACATGTTCATTAAATAGCTTAAGTCCCTGGAGTCCATCAATGGCAAACTCAACCCTTGCTCCTTGCGTATCTAGAAAGTCTCTCATTAATTGACTAAATACAGGATCATCTTCGACTAAAAGCACAGATACATCAGTTAAGGCCATGCGACTTCTCCACAGCAGAATACTGCTGGAGAGATCAACATCCAGCTATTCTAACTCATCCATATAGGCATCTAAAAGCGCGTCATCTTCTTGAATCTGCGGTACATTTCCATCATACACATTATAATCCACATACTGCAAGTAAGCTTCTTTTGCAAAAGTATAGGGATCAAGAGCATTATCAAGTAGTCTCTCTTGATCAATGGCTGAAGCACGAGAATGAAGCCCTTTTAATGCCCACTTTAATGCTGACTGCCACAAAGTAAACTCTGACAAAGGAAAGTATAGACTATCAACCCAGTTTGTTGCGAGTTCTCGAGTCACATAGGGACCTAAAAATGGGGCCATAAAATAAGGGCCATTCGGCACGCCGTAATAGCCTAAAACCTCACTAAAATCGTCATGCTTACGTGACATACCCATCATTTCAGCCACATCAATCAACCCAACAATCCCTAAGGTACTATTAATAACAAAACGCCCACCCGCGTTAGCTGACCAGCCCCACTTACCTTGTAACGCATTGTTTACCATGGCACTGGGTTCTTCAAAATTACGCACAAAATTATTTACACCGCTTTTCATTGGTAGGGGTACATAATCGTTATAGCCGTGTGCGATAGGACGAAATAGATATTTATCAAAGTATAAGTAATTGAAATCCCACATAACCCGGTTAAAGCTCTCAAAAGGGTCACGAGGATCTTGGTATGTCATGGTCACAGTAGGTGGGTCGATTAGCTCAGGCTCACTTGTTTGCGGCTCAGCAGTAGCGCCGTTAGCTGCAACTAACGAAAAAGAAAGTAATATTCCCTGATACTTCTTCATAAAATTCTCTTTAAACAACACAAACTCATAAGCCTAAACAAACGTTTAAATGTTATTCTTTATTAAAGCAATGATTGGTTAAGTCGATAAGTTATTAATTAGAATCTACGTTAAATGATGTCTGATGGATCTGCCGCTAAGGACTTTAATGGACGACAACATCAATTTGCTAAGGATACTGCAGCAATAGATAATAGCAATTATCAAATTGTAAAATATATTAACTTTATGCAATTTGATTTTAACACTCTCGCGATATACAGGCCGATATATGACCACGCCACCTTATAATATTAAGTCTTCTATGCCTGCATCTATTAAAGCAGAATCAAAGTCTGTGCCTAACAAAATCATAGGGACGAATCAGGCTGTGGCGAGTCAAAAACACCTAACGTCAGAGACCGATTCAACATCTAACAGCAAAAATAGCCAACAGCCTGATATCAATAAACCATTCGCCTCAAATTTATCCTCGGCACCCCATAAACCTATAGTTGCAATCCAACAAGCACAACCGGTTGTTATCAGTTACCCCGCCACACCGACAAATACCATGGTTAATGTGACCATAGCAAAACAAGAGTACCAACTTAACTTGACTGCCGAGTTGCAAAAATTATTGGCTAACACTCAACAAGTTATTATTTCTAGCGATTCATTTAAGCAACTAACTCTGCAAACAATGGCGAAGTTAGAGCTGCTTAATCAAGCTGCAAATCATAAAGCACCTGCACAAACACACACGTCGGAAAATCCGAACCAACAAACGTCCACAAATACCTCGATACAAACTAAACTGTTACTGCTTGCTCAAACAATTCAAATCAAATTACCCAACTCATTAATGAGTCTTGCCAATCAAAATGGGGTATCAACCGAGCAGTTAACTCAATTAGCATCAAGGCCTCAAGGGTATCCATTACCCAATGCGATAGTGGCTAATAAACAGTTATTATTTGTTGATGGTCCAACTATTCAGCTAGACAAAGCACAATTAGACAAAGTGCAATTAAGTAACGGTCAATACCTAGTCAGTATCAATAAAATTAATCAACAATTGGCTTTGAAACTTATTCCAATAAAAGCAGAAATCAGCGTCGACTTGATTGCCAAAAGTAACCCTAATCTTGAAGGTATAAACAAAGACCATGCTCAAGTGGTCATCAGTAAGCTAGAGCCGGCACAAATAATCACTCAACTTTTTAAAAAGCTTGAAGCTATTCCAGTGCCCAAAACATGGCCACTTGATGGCAATAATATAAAAGCTAATGGTGCTGACGGTTCAAGCAATAATCAATTAGCTCAAAAAGTAACTGTTGCTAGTGTCAATGGATTAGCCAAATTGGCTGCAGCTAAACATCCCTCTTCAATCGCTAACGAGGTACCAAGTAGTAGCTCTCAGCTTAGTACTTCTAAAGCGCAAAATTTGGCTCAAAGTGTGGCAACGGTTTTAGGCAGCATGCCTGTGAACAAAACTGAATTAGCCCAACAAATGCAACACTTTGCCTCAAATATCGCACCGCCATCTGGTAGATCAGCAGCTCAATCAAGTGAAGCAGCTAAACCTCAGCCATTTGCAGATATAAAGCCTGAGCCTGTTTCATTAAAACCAACATTAGGTGAAAGTGCACTAAAGGCAGCTAGTCAACAAACTGTGAATAAAGACACATTAGCGCCGTTCGAAGTATTACAAAAAGCCTTATCTAAAGCGGGCGCGGTCTCGGTACAAGCAACACACAACCCGGCAGCGACACAAAACTTAGCAGTAGAACTGTTAAAAATAATGCCACAAATAAGCCCTCAGCCTCTAACCTCGCTGGCCGATCCAACTCAACTACTCAATGAACTATACAGCCTTAGTAGTCTTAACTTAGCGCAATCTTCAGCGCCTAGCATGCAAGCCAACTTATTTTCAGGCAGCGCGATTACGACGTTATTTCAGTTATTACTTGGGGTAAAAGTGCAAAATGCAGGGCAGAAAATCAGCGCTAAACTGCAAAACCATTTACAGTTATTACAAAAACTCACCTTGGATAAATTTTCATTGCAACGCGGAGTGTTATCACTGTTAGATAAAGCAGGTTCGTTAGAAAGCTTAGGTCAATTAGCCAACAGTATTAATCTGTATCAACAAGCCAGTGGTGGAAGCGACCAAGCAATAAACTGGTTTTTTACCCTGCCCTATTCAGTCAATCAGCGTAATGAACAATTTGAAGGCCAATATCAATCCGATAAAAATGAGGATGACACAAACCAATCAGGTTGGCGCCTTCAATTGAAGTTTAATCTGTCATTAGGCTCTATTTTAATTTGTGCTCATAAAAAAGGCGATATTCTCGATTTAGAGTTCAAAAGCAACAATCAACAACTGCTAGATAAAATAGACGGCTTTCATGCTGCACTCAGCCATAAAGTGACTCAAATAGGCTTCACTCCCGGTCAGTTTAGTACCCAAATAGCCTCTATTCCCGCCACGTTATTACCTGGCGATCATTTTTTAGTAAAAACTCGGGCCTAGTTAGCCATTAAACATAATGAGATTATAATGAGCCAAGATGCAAACAAACCCAAAATAAGAGAGGCAGTTGCCCTGAGTTTTGACGGTAAAACGGCCCCGAAAGTGACCGCGTCAGGTAAAGATTTAGTGGCAGATGAAATTATTGCACTGGCAAAAGAAGCTGGGGTCCATATCCATGAAGACCCGAACCTGAGTGAGTTTTTACAACTGCTAGAGATTGGTGAGGCTGTACCCAAAGAGCTTTATTTACTCATTGCTGAGCTTATTGCTTTTGTTTACATGTTGGATGGTAAATTCCCTGAGCAGTGGAATAATTTACATCAAAAAATTGTCGCTAAAGCTTAATCTCAACCGCATTTAAAATGTCCAAGCTACCCCACAACAGTGTTGCATGGTAGAATGCTCGTTTACATTTCTTCGAGCCATACCATTAATTTCCATGACCGATAATCAATTTAGTTTTCACTTTGTCGCTAATTCCGGCGCAGAAAAACGTGCCATCAGTTACGCCAGCACCATATACAACTTATTTGATACGGTTTTATCAAACAAGCAGCCTGCAGATCGTGTCATCGGACAATATTTTAAAGAACATAAAAAGCATGGTTCGAAAGATAGACGGGTGATCCGAGAAAGCTTGTTCGGCTTATTTCGTTGGTGGGGCTGGATACAACACATAGGTAACTACCAATCTCCGGCAACGTTTTTACAGATGTTGACTATAGCTGCACAATTAGAAAGTCATACATGGCATGACATTCGTGCTGCATGGCTTGAATTCAGTGACATTAGCAACAATGCTGAAATCAATATAAATATGCTATTGGCGCAAAGCCAAACTCAAGATAATGATGATGTGACATCCAAACTGGCTCAATTTCATTCCATTTCGTCATTAACAAATGTCACAATTGACCAGCTTCTGCCAGACTGGTTCTGGCTGCACTGTCAAGTTGCCCCTACAGATAAGCAATCATTTATCCAAGCCATGACCAGCAGACCACCAATATGGGCAAGAGCGCAAAATCGATCTACTCAAGAGGTTATTGCTCGCCTCAAGCAAGCTGATATTGAAGCAACACCAAGTAAATACTTCTCTGACACTCTTAACTTGGGTTACAACAGTATCAATTTGAACCAAGTTGCCGCTTACACATCCGGAGAGATAGAAATTCAAGACCTTGCCTCACAAGTTATTGGTCAAACTTGTCATCCACAAGCGAATAGCCTTTGGTGGGATGCTTGTTCTGGTGCAGGAGGGAAAAGCTTACAGTTATATTCATTAATGCAGCAAGCCGGTGCTGAAGGCCGAATTGTCGCATCGGATATTCGCCGACATGCTTTAACTGAATTGCAAAAGCGTGCAAAACGTGCCGGATTTAAAAGAATTGAGGTAGCGCCTTGGCAAGGTGACGTGCTGCCCGTGGCATCTAACTATTTTGATGGCGTATTAGTTGATGCTCCCTGTAGCTGCACAGGCACATGGCGACGAAATCCTGATATGCGCTGGATTGATGAGGTTAATGCCATAAGCGACAAACCAGCACTGCAACTTGCTATTTTGTCCCGCAGCGCAGCGGCTGTAAAACCTTTAGGCGAGTTAGTGTATGCTACCTGTTCTTTAGCAAGCGTTGAAAATGAAGGAGTTGTGAATGCATTTTTGCAAGCCAACCCACATTTTGAGCTGGAGACTATCACCCATCCTTTTACGCAAACCCAACATTCAATGCTAACGGTTTGGCCGCAGCAAGCTAACAGTGATGGTATGTTCGTTGCCAAAATGCGTCGGGTAAAATAACCGTCCCAGTTCAAACTCGACAAAACAAAACGCCATCAACAAGATATTGTTGATGGCGTTTTGTTGATTAACTGAATGACTATTTTTTATGTAGCCTTAATAATAATTCAGCTTCCGCTTTAGGTAATTCACACTCTTGCATTAGCTCGTCAATGCCTGCTCCTAGCGCAACCATTTTTACCGCACGAGAGTAGAGTTTAGCTTGCGGATCTTGCTGACTAGCCTCATTCAGTATTTCAGATTGCTTAGCCATTTTCTTTTCTAACTCAACAACTTTACGTCCCATTCCTATGGTGCCACTTCGCAGCTCGTTGAGTTCGCGTTTTACCGCTTCACGCTGACGATCACTTTCTTTTACCAAAACAGTTAAGGCATCTACTTTATTTTTTAATTTACTCGATTGTTTTTGTAAATAAAGCACTAAACCTAAACAAGCAATGACGTACACCAAGGCCGCTATTAAAAATTCATCACCCATTTTAAACTCTCAAACACATAACAAAAAGCCAGCATACTGAATGAGCTGGCGCTTTGTCACTGAAAAATATTTTAAAGTTGAGTTAATTCAACCCACTCATCATCTGAAAGTAGTTTATCAAGATCAACTAAAATGAGTAATTCATTATCTCGATTACTTACACCTTGAATAAACTTAGCACTTTCTTCTGTGCCGACATTGGGAGCATTATCAATTTCTGAACGACGAAGGTAAACCACCTCCGCAACGCTATCGACCAAAATACCTATCACTTGCTTTTCTGCTTCAATAATGACTATTCGAGTAGAATCATCAACATCTGCTGACATAAGACCAAATCGTGAACGGGTATCAATAACTGTTACCACGTTACCACGTAGGTTAATAATCCCGAGTACATAGCTTGGTGCACCAGGTACAGGGGCTATTTCTGTGTAGCGCAAGACTTCTTGCACTTGCATCACATTAATGCCATAGGTTTCATTATCTAATTTAAATGTAACCCACTGTAGTACTGCATCGTCTTTACCTGCAGCAACAGCTGCTACACTTCTAGAATCGCTCATAGTTAACCTCGGTCAATCGAATCCTGACAACCTAAACCTGCATCAAGCATTTTGATTAACGCTTGTACATGTAATATGCCACACATTTGTTGTTTTACGACACCAGCAAGCCATGGGCGCTTACCGGATTTTTCACGCCAATTGACGTGTGATTTATCAATTTTTACAGCGTTGACTAATGACTCACAAGCCAATCCCCATCGACTATCTTCTAGCATCACTAAGTACTGATAATCAATCGACTCCGCGAGTTGTGGTGTATATTTTTCTGGCATAACCCAAGCACCAGTATCTACCACATTAATCTTTTCTTCTCTGTGAGTTTGTACCCCTAAAAACCATTTTGGACGACCAATTAAATGGCTAATTCGTTCTACCTTGACTATTCCCCCTAAACTGACAAGAGGAACGGCTAGTGTTAACCCCGCCACCTTAAAAAACAGCACTTGAAACTCATTATCCAGCACTTGCTGTAAGTCATGGGTGATACTTGGCGGTGTTGCCCCTAATTGGGTCTGTAGTGCTAACGTATCTGAATCATCGACATCTGGCTTATGATCAATAATAGCTTTTTTTATTGAATTTGGCGCTGTTTCGGATAATTTTTTATCGGCTAACGAATTGATTTCTTTATTAGCTTGAGTTGTTTTATGAGTGTTAACAATATCAACTGCTGTTTGTTTAGGCGCTTCATTTGCTTTGCCTATGATTGCTTGACGAACTTTATTTGCACTAGCTTTGATTTCATCAACCGAAATTGAGTTTTTGACAGCATCAATCTTTGCTTCAACCTTTGCTTCAACTTGCGTTTGAGGTTCTGGATCGGACACCGCAGATAGCAGTTTTGTTAATGCCGCTTTATCAATGCTTGTAGTCGGCTCAGCGAACCTTCTTGTTTCATTAGGTCGAGCATCCACTTGAGGTGCGACAAGGTGTTCTGTTGATTTTTTCGATATGACTGCTGATTTAGTGCTAGTGACTGGCTTGATTAGCTCATGTTCAGCAAGCGAAGGCCTGGCGTTGGTTTGAGGTACATCTTTTTGCTCAATGAGCTTTTCAGTAGGCTCACTCAGTAATAATGTAAAATAATCAAAAACAGTTTCATCAACCGATTTTGACATGAGCAAACTCCCGCGCTAATAAATAATCAAGTAACACATTATAGGCTTTAACACCTCGACTGGCTGCAGAATAATGTGACGCGGGCAAATGTGCTAAACTGGCATCTCGAAACTTAGTATCCACAGGAATAACGTTGGGCCATAAATGTTTACTATATTTCTCTTGTAAATAGGCCAGCGCAATCGGCGAAGCTTTGGTGCGCTTGTCATACATGGTGGGAATAATGCTATAACTATATTGCGTTTTTTTAGACCTCCCCATCAACTCCATGGTCTTAATCATTCTATCTAAGCCTTTAATGGCTAAAAATTCGGTTTGGACAGGAATAATAATATGCTGACTGGCTGCCAAAGCATTGACCATTAACACACCTAAAACGGGCGGGCAATCTATAATAGCAACATCATATTTGCCCTCTAAAAAAGCAATAAGATTTCGTAATACTAACCCCATCCCCTCTTGATGTCCCAATGCACGATCTAGAGTAGCAAGTGCCATGGTTGCTGGCAGTAAATCTAAACCTTCAATTTGAGTAGGTAAAATATATTGCTGGATAAATTCAGCGTTTAGTGCTTTATGATTAACAAAAACATCATACAATGACCCCGGAACCTCTTCAGAATCAATGCCTAAATAATAACCGAGTGAAGCGTGCGGATCGGTATCGATCATCAAGACTCGTTTGCCTCGTTTAACCAAAGCACCCGCAAGACTGGCAACACTGGTTGTTTTACCCACGCCACCTTTTTGATTTGCGACAGTCCAGACTTTCAAATATATATCCCTCGCCTAAGTTTAATCCATTAACGGTTTCTTTGACTCAGTCTCATCTAACTCTCGAGTAGTCACCCTAATACCACCGTTGGGTAAACTAATCACTTTCACACCATCTTCATTTTCTGAAATAATGACATCAGATTGTGGTGAAACCATGTTATTGGTTTGCTGATTAACAGCCTGTGTTGGACTTGATTTATCGGGTTGAGCATTAGGTCCCAACAGCACACTTTTTGTGTTTGTCGAACTATTTTTATCTGAGGCAAATTCAATAATGGCATCAGTTTGATCAGGGTGTTGTTTTAACCAGTTGGCAATGTCTTCAGCTTGTTCATCTGGTACCATCAGTAACACTTGAGTGCTTTCTAAACGGGCAACTTCGGCTTCTAGTTTGGTATTTTTACGTAAGGTTTCAAAGTACAGTCCAGCCAAAAAAATAACGGCAATGGTTAATAAAAACAACATCAAATTAGGCATTACACTACCTTTATTTTGATGATGTAGATACCCATTAGCCATGATGCGTCTCTTTCAATATCGCTTCTGCCATATTATCTAAACTAATCGAATGGCTTGCTAACCCAGCGGCTGCAATGGCTTGCGGCATGCCATAAACCACACAACTTGCTTCATCTTGAGCCCAAATGTTGGCCCCAGCATTTTTTAACATACGAGCGCCTTCTCTACCGTCTGCGCCCATTCCCGTCAGTACCACAGCAAGAATATCCCCTCCAAAAGCTTTTGAGGCCGATGCAAAAGTGATATCAACACAAGGCTTATAATTCATATCAACGTTACCGGCAATCACTTTCAGTCGCCCTGTTCCTGCCGTCTTTTCCACTAAGAGTTGCATTCCTCCTGGCGCTAAGTATGCACAACCTGGTTTTAATTGATCACCATTCTCGGCCTCTTTAACACTGATCTTGCACAAACTATTTAAACGCGCAGCAAACGCTGGTGTGAATGCAGCAGGCATATGCTGTATCAGTAAAATGGGATGAGGGTAATTACTTGGAAATTGCGTCAACACTTTCTGCAATGCCACAGGGCCACCTGTAGAGGTGCCTATCAGTAACAACTTATAACTTTTGCCACTAGGACGAATTGAAGAAACTGAAGAACTCACAACAGGCTTAGTACGTGGGTCGGTCATACCTGACGATAGAGCTCTGCTTGACAATGGTGAAGTTGATCTAGGTTCAAGTTGTCGAGCTGAAGCTAAACTTGCCGTTCCCGTCGTGGACAAACTTGCACGACTTGAGATACTACTGTGACTGGAACTCACCGAAGGTATCCGGCTTATAGGGCGGTAAAGGCGACGTCGTCCCAAGGTCTTGATACGCTGTTGCAATAAAGATATCGCGTCTTCTTTGTTAGTTGCGATATCTTCAAAGCGCTTGGGTAAAAAATCTAACGCGCCGGCCTCTAATGCGTCCAAAGTAGCTTTAGCACCATCATGGGTTAATGATGAAAACATTAAAATGGGAATTGGATTCGAGGCCATAATTTCACGGACGGCGGTAATGCCATCCATGACAGGCATTTCAATATCCATCGTAATGACTTGAGGATTCAACTCAGCGGCCATTTTCACCGCTTCTTGCCCATTAACAGCAACCGCAACAACTTCGAGATCAGGATCTTGATTAACAATTTCACTGACCCGACGTCGAAAAAAGCTTGAATCATCAACTACGAGTACTTTTATAGCCATTTCATTCCTTAAATAATGGAACTTTATTTTTTATTTTTGGCGTAATGTTTTAATAAACCAGGAACATCTAAAATTAACGCGATGCCACCATCAGAGGTAATAGTTGCACCAGCCATGCCCGGCGTGCCTTGAAGCATACTACCCAATGGCTTAATAACCACCTCTTCTTGACCAATTAGGGCGTCAACAACAAAGCCTATTTGCATGGTGCCCAGTTGTACAATCACAACATGACCATGTTTTTTATCACCATGTTTAAACTTAGTTTTGTTACGATGTAACCAATGCTCTAAGTAAAATAATGGTACGGCTTTATCACGAACAATAACCGTTAATTGACCATCAACAATATTGGTTTTGGTTAAATCAAGATGGAAGATTTCATTTACGCTTGAAAGCGGCAAAGCAAACACTTGTTTAGACACATCAACCATTAAGGTTGGCATAATCGCTAACGTAAGTGGCACTTTAATTTCTAAGACAGTGCCCTTTCCAAGCATTGAATCAATATGAACCGTGCCGTTAAGTTGAGTGATGCGGGTTTTAACCACATCCATACCAACACCACGTCCAGAAATATCTGAAATTTCAACTTTAGTAGAAAAGCCCGGTGCAAAAATTAAATTATATGCTTCATTATCTGTCATTCTTGCAGCGGCGTCTTCATCAAGCACCCCGCGGCTGATCGCAATCTGTTTTAACTTGTTAGGGTCCATGCCTGCGCCATCATCTTCAATTTTCAATAAGATGTGATCGCCTTCTTGGCTGGCCGATAATGTGATGGTACCAGTGCGTGGCTTACCGTTTGCTTCACGCGTGATGGGCATTTCGATGCCATGATCAACGGAGTTTCTGACTAAGTGAACTAAAGGGTCTGCTAATGCCTCGACTAAGTTCTTATCCAAATCGGTCTCTTCACCAATTAGAATGAGATCAATTTCTTTGTTTAAGGTCCGTGCGAGATCTCGAACAACTCTAGGAAAGCGACCAAATACCTTTTTAATTGGCTGCATTCGAGTTTTCATTACTGCACCCTGAAGATCTGCAGTTACTAAATCAAGGTTAGCTAAAGCTTTAGACATTTCTTCGTCTTCACGAGTTACGCCTAAACTGACTAATCGGTTGCGAACTAACACAAGTTCACCAACCATATTCATGATTTGATCTAAACGTGAGGTATCAACCCGCACCGTTGTCTCACCTTGCGGCACTGATGGCGCAGCTTTTGCTGGCGCTTTATCTTTCATCACCTCAGGCTCTTTAGCCGCAGGAGCAGGTTTAGCTTTAACAGCCGGGGCAACATTAACCGTTTTGGCAGCAACAGGTTGACTTACTTTATCTGTTACGGCTGCCTCGATAGTGGATGATTCTACAGATTTTGTTGGCGCAGCACCTTTACCGTGCAACTCATCAAGCAATCTTTCAAATTCATCATCTGTAATATCATCTGAATCAACTAATTGCTTAGGCTCTTCGATTACAGCAGGAGCTGGATTAACACCTGGTGCTTTAAATGAACCTGAGCCATGAAGCTCATCTAACAGCGCTTCAAATTCATCGTCGGTTATCTCGTCACTGTTTGTGGCTGCACTGGTTGTTGGCGGGGGAGCGACTTGCTCGTTTGTTGACTGAACGACACTTGAGCTAGTCGGGCTTTTGCCTTGCCCATGTAGTGCGTCTAATAAGGCTTCAAATTCGGATTCATCAATTTCATCAATCGATGCAGATGCTGGACTATCTTCAATCACCTCAGGCTCTGATGTTGTAGAGATTTCTTCTACGAGCTCAACAACTGACTCTTCGGTCACTTCTTCATAGGTTTCACCCAACTCTGATGGCAGCGGAGCACCTGAACTCAGCAACTTCAATTTATCAAGCAATTCAGGATCGGCAGGATCTTGTTGTTCACCTTGCTGAGTTTGTGCAAACATCGTGTTAATGGCATCAACGGCTTGCAGGATAATATCCATCAGCTCCGCATTGACACTTCGTTTAGCTGTTCTTAACAAATCAAAGGTGTTTTCGGCTTCATGACATACATCTACCATTGGTGTCAGACTTAAAAAGCCAGCACCGCCTTTAACGGTATGAAAGCCACGAAAAATCGCATTTAATAAATCGCTGTCATCAGGATTATTTTCAAGAGCGACAAGTTGCTCTTGTAGAAGCTCTAAAATCTCACCAGCTTCAATTAAAAAGTCCTGGAGTATCTCTTCATCAACATCAAATGACATTAAATTGACTCCTAATTAGAAACCCAGACTAGATAGCAGATCGTCGACTTCATCTTGGCCAGCCACTACATCATCACGCAGTTCGGCATTCATAATGGGGCCTTCTGCTTCTATCTTATTATCTTTTGCAACAGTTTCCGATAACGGTTGGTCGCCAAATACCGTCAACATAGAAACAAGATTACTTTCAACTTCACGAACCAAATCAATCACTCGACGGATCATTTGCCCCGTTAAATCTTGGAAATCTTGTGCCATAAGAATTTCATTGAGTAATTGTCGCAATCGATTCGAGTCATGCTCACTGTGCGACATAAATTGCTGAACATCGTAGCAAAGCGTCTTAAATTCGCTGAGCTCAATGTCTCTTTTCATCAATTTATCCCACATAGGTGTAACTGACTGTATATTACTGATTATTGTATCGGCCAAAGGTAGACATTCTTCAACTGCATCCATTGTTTTATTTGCAGCTTGTTCAGTCATATCAATAACGTAGTTTAATCTTTCTTTAGCGTCCGGTATTTCAGTCGTCGCCAATTCAGTTAAACGGTTATCCAATTGGAAGTCTTGCAGAGCATTGTGAAGTTGGCGAGTTAATTTACCCACTTCTTCAAATAATTCTCGCTGTAATGGTGTAGCGAGCTCTCTAACGACTTCATCAGCTTTTTCTTGCTCTCCCGCACTAAGCAGTTCAACAAGTTGCTGGGCCTGTTCGAGAGAGATTAATCCCGATGTTGATGCCGGCATAACTTATCCTTGCTTAAGCGAGACGTTCAAAAATCTTGTCTAACTTCTCTTTTAGGGTAGCTGCAGTAAAAGGTTTGACAACATAACCGTTTACACCAGCTTGCGCCGCAGCAATAATCTGCTCACGTTTAGCTTCAGCAGTTACCATTAACACGGGTAAATGCTTTAATGAATCGTCAGCTCTTATGGCTTTTAATAAGTCGATGCCTTGCATACCTGGCATGTTCCAATCTGTTACAACAAAGTCAAAATCGCCTTTTTGCAACATAGGTAGGGCTGTTGAGCCATCGTCTGCTTCTTGGGTATTGTTAAAGCCCAAGTCTCGCAACAAGTTCTTGATGATACGTCTCATTGTTGAAAAATCGTCAACAATGAGAATCTTCATATTCTTGTCCAAGGTTTCCTCCGGTGAGCTGATACTCTAGTGCTCTAATTAATAATTATTGTTGTGTCCAATGCTTGAGCTTGCCTTTCAATCTGAGCATAGCCTGACTTAATATCTGGCTAACCCTCGATTCGCTGACATCAAGAACTGCACCAATTTCTTTTAAGTTTAATGCTTCGTCATAATACAACGAAAGCACTAATGCATCTCTTTCTGGCAATGTTTTAATTGCTTCAACCATTGCGGATTGGAATTGAGTCTCAGCTAAAGATTCAAATGTTTCGTCTGGTGTATCACCTTCCGTGACTAGCACATCTTGAGAAACGCCTAAATCTTCTATGCCTATGATTTTCCCAACAGAAACATCATTTAAAATATGATGGTACTCATTGAGCGACATATCAAGTTTTTCTGCAATTTCTGTATCACGGGCATCTCGGCCAAGCTCTTGCTCTAACTCATCAATCACTTGTGCAACTCGACGATGATTACGATGTACTGATCGAGGCACCCAATCACCACGGCGTATTTCATCAATCATAGCACCTCGGATGCGGATGCCTGCAAAGGTTTCAAATTTTGCTCCTTTGCTGCCGTCAAATTTTGACGATGCCTCCAATAAACCAATCATGCCTGACTGCAACAAGTCATCGAGTTGCACCGATGCAGGCAATCGAGCCAGCATATGATGGGCAATTCTCTTTACCAGCGGAGCATACTGTTCAACAACGGATGTTTTATTATCGAACTGAGTATACGCTGCGGCTTTATTCACTCGCTCTACCCTCTTGTGTTTCTTTACGTTGCACTAGGCGCTCAACAAAAAACTCAAGGTGTCCACCAGGCTGCTGTGGAACCGGCCAACTCATAATTTTATTTGCTAATCCATGGTAAGCGATGGCGGAAGGCGATTTAGGAAAAGCTTCCACTACCAATTTTTGCTTACGTACTGATTTTCTTAAATTTTCATCAAATGGCACTGTTGCAACAAGTTCAAGTGCAACATCAAGAAATCTGTCAGTCACTTTACTGAGTTTAGCAAACAATTCCATACCTTCGCGCAAACTTCGCACCATATTTGCAACTATTTTGAAGTGGAACACCCCATGCTCACGACTTAAGATTTTTATCAGTGCATATGCGTCAGTTATTGAGGTGGGTTCATCACACACCACAATCAAGACATCTTGCGATGCGCGTGAAAAACTTAACACCATATCAGAGATACCTGCAGCGGTATCAACAATTAAAATGTCAAATTGAGTGCGCATTTCACTGAAGGCTCGAATTAAGCCAGCATGTTGAGCTTGCGTTAACTCAACCATTGCTTGTGTGCCAGATGTGGCAGGCACAATACCAATACCTTTAGGGCCGCGAACAATAATGTCGTCTAATTCTGCATCACCAGATAACACGTGAGATAAATTTTTCTCAGCGCGAATACCTAGCATGACATCAACGTTAGCTAGGCCTAAGTCGGCATCTAACACCAACACTCGCTTACCTTTTTCTGCTAACGCTACGGCAGTGTTTATCGACACACTGGTTTTACCGACCCCGCCTTTACCACCGGATACGGCAATTACTTTAACTTTTTCGTTATTAGGTTGATTCATCATACGTAAACCACTTGCTTGATCACGGGTCATATTATTACTCGAATGCATAAGCCATATCATTGGACCATGCCGCTGCGTCTTGAGACATTGGTTGTTCGGTTTCATTTAAAGCGGCTAACGCTTGCTTAGCCAAAGCTAAGGTATCTGCGACTTTCATGTCTTCTGGAACACGTTGGCCATCAGTAACATAGCTTAATGGTAACTCATTTTGAATCAGAACGCTCAGCGCTCCTGCAATCGATACTGATTCATCTAATTTTGTTAAAATCGCACCGGATAATGGGATGCGTTTAAAATGTTCAACAGCATCTTGTAAAACGCGACGCTGGCCAGTTGCCGACATCACTAAATAACTACGAATAGGAATTCGACTATTTGCCGTTAAATTATCAAGTTGTTGATATAAGCGCATATCACGCTGCCCCATACCGGCGGTATCAATTAACACGAGTTTACGATTTCTAAACTGGTATAAAATTTGTTCAAGTTCTGCAAGATCATGTGCTTGCTTAACGGGGCACCCCATTATTTTGCCATAAGTTGCTAATTGCTCATAGGCTCCAATGCGATAATGATCGGTAGTAATTAACGCAACCTGCTCTGCGCCATGATGAGCGGCAAAGCGGGCGGCAATTTTAGCTAACGATGTTGTTTTACCAACACCTGTTGGCCCCACAAACGCCACCACGCCGCCGCGTTTTACGATATCGTCACCTTGATTATCAAGTAAATTGGCTAAACTTTGCGGCAACGAACGCACTAAATCTGCTGGTGTATAATGTTGACTTAACCCTGCTAACTTAGCTGCTACTGGCGCAGAAAACTCTGCTGCAAGTAATTTACTTTCAAGCATAGCACCCACAGGGTCTTTGCGTTTTTTTTGGTCATTCATCAAAGATGATACTTGGTGAGTGAGTAAGCTGCGTAACGATGCCATTTCCTCACGTAACTCATTAATTTCAGCTGATTGTGCTTTATTACTTTTTACAGGCTTATCAAATACAGCTTGCTGGAATTGAGGTTTTGGTGTTTTACCTTCTTTAGCCCCTTGGAGTTGGCGAGCCCACTCTGGTAAATCGGGCTCATCAGATTGAGGCTGTAACTGTTGGCTCAAGCGGCTTTGTTGTTTTTCTAATAGTGCTTGTAAAGAATCAGCAACCGGTGGTGGGCTAACTTTGGTTTGCGCTTTAATGGTTGAACTTGATGCAAGCGATACCCTGTCTTCACTGATGTCCATAAAGCCCGGTGCTGGCGTTTTCATGGCGACATTAACTTTAGGTTCGTCGTAATCCACTGCCGCGACAATTTCAATGCCCCCTGCCACTTTTTTATTCGACATAATGACAGCGTCAGAACCTAGGGTCTCTTTAACTTGCGCTAACGCTGCGCGCATGTCTTTGGCAAAAAATCGTTTAATTTTCACTTAACCCACCTCTTAATTCAGACGTTATCACTATTGACCTACCGCTGAAACAATTCGAATTTGTTTTTCATCAGGGATTTCTTGATAAGAAATCACCCGTAAATTTGGAATAGTGTACTTAACAAATCGTGACAAGGTTGAACGGAGCATGCCTGATGTCAATAAAATGGCTGGCTGACCGACCATTTCTTGCTTCTGTGCAGCATCTAATAACGACTGCTGCATACGTTCTGCAAGGCCTGGTTCAATATTCGGTCCTTCTCCCCCTGTCGCCTGCATTGATTTATGCAACATCTGTTCCAACTCTGGAGCCAAAGTAATGACAGGGATTTCTAACTCAGGACCTGATATTTCTTGTACGATCATACGCTTTAAGGCGATACGAACTGCGGCGGTCAATACCTCGGTGTCATTACTCTTAGTACCATACTCCAACAAGGTTTGCACAATCGTACGTAAATCGCGTACAGATACCCCTTCATTAAGTAAATTCTGCATCACTTTCACTACATTACCGAGTGACATAACATCAGGAATAAAGCCATCAACTAACTTAGGCGATTGTTTGGATAACATATCCATTAACTGCTGAACTTCCTCATAACCTAATAGCTTGGCAGCATTATTAGTTAACAACTGACTAATATGCGTCGCAACAACGGTTGCAGTATCAACGACGGTATAACCAAGTGTTTGAGCATGTTCGCGTTGCTCAGGCACTATCCAAACCGCTTCTAAACCAAAGGCAGGATCACGAGTTTGTATACCATCAAGTTTGCCATACACTTGCCCTGGATTGATAGCCAACTCGCAGTCATGCCTTACTTCAGCCTCGCCAACCACAACCCCCATTAAATGGATCCGATAGGCATTTGGCGATAGGTCTAGATTGTCACGAATATGCACTGCTGGCACTAAAAAACCGAGCTCCTGTGACAATTTCTTACGAACGCCTTTAATTCTGCTCAGTAATTCACCACCTTGACCTTTATCAACCAAAGGAATCAGGCGATAACCAACCTCTAAACCGATAGTGTCAACATGACGCACATCGTCCCAGCTTAACTCTTTAGGTTCTTTATCTTTAACTTCACTTGGCCCTTTGGTTGCTAGCTCTAAGGCTTGAGCCTTTTTATCGTTAATCCGCTTGTGAACAAAATAAGCCGCACCTGCAGTAATGATGGCAAAAGAAAGAAATGCAAAGTGAGGCATACCAGGCACAATACCCATTACAAATAATAAGCCAGCCGCAATAGTTAAGGATTTGGGGTTGTCAAACATTTGGCTAATCATCATCTGGCCCATATCACCAGACTCATTCTGACGAGTCACCATTAACGCCGCTGCAATAGATAAGAGTAAGCCAGGTATTTGAGCAACTAAACCATCACCAATTGTCAGTAAAGTATAGATTTCAACCGCACTAGAAAAGTCTAATCCATGCTGCACCATACCAATCACAAAGCCGCCCAGGATGTTGATAACAAGAATCATGATCCCAGCAATCGCATCCCCTTTTACAAATTTAGAGGCACCATCCATCGCGCCGTAAAAGTCTGCTTCACGGGTAACTTCTTCACGACGAATTTTGGCTTGCTCCTGATTTAAGATACCGGCATTTAAGTCAGCATCAATAGCCATTTGTTTACCAGGCATGGCATCCAAGGTGAAACGGGCACTCACTTCTGAAATACGTCCTGCACCTTTGGTTACTACAGCAAAGTTAATGATAATAAGAATTAAAAATACCACTAAACCAACCGCGTAATTACCGCCTATCACCACAGAGCCAAAGGCTTCAATCACCTTACCTGCGGCATCACCACCATTGTGACCTTCAAGTAAAACCACCCGAGTTGAGGCTACGTTTAATGCTAATCTAAGTAAAGTTGCAACCAGAAGTACGGTTGGAAATGCCGCAAAATCAAGTGGTCTATCGGTATAAATCGCGACCAACAATACGACTAACGCTAAAGCTATATTGAATGAGAACAAGATATCGAGCAGAAATGCAGGAATAGGCAACACTACCATGCCTAGCGCAGCTAACACTAAAAGTGGAGTTCCAATACCTTTGAAAGATGAGGGTCTTATTTGTTTAAATTGCCCAAATGCTGCTTTAACATCCATTAGCGAAAGCCTTTTACTTGTAAATTATTTGACGCGTTAACAAGCACAAAGCAAAAACTAAGCCAATAACCGATAGCTAGGGAATTAAACGACTAATAGTTAGATTGATTGAACGAATTTTAATCCATTAAATCATTAATGCTTTAAGTCATCCGGAATGGGTTGATTTAGCGGGATAGGTGTGGGTCTGCGTCCTCTACCTTTTTGATATTGTTTTAACTGAAATACATAGGCTAATACCTGAGCCACTGCGGTAAATAAACCCTCAGGTATTTGCTGATCAATTTTAGTAGTATGGTAAATGGCGCGAGCTAAAGGGGGAGCAGAAACAATAGCAACGTTATGTTCTCGGGCAATTTCACGAATTTTAAAAGCAACATCATCTACGCCTTTGGCTAATAAAAAAGGCGCGGATGAACGAGTCACATCATATTTGACTGCAACCGCATAATGCTCAGGGTTAACCACAATCACATCAGCATTCGGCACTTCAGCCATCATACGTCTTTGTGCCATTTCACGCTGCATTTGCCTGACGCGACCTTTGACTTCGGGTTGCCCTTCACTGTCTTTGTACTCGTCTTTGATTTCTTGTTTGGTCATTTTTAATTGTTTATTGTGATTCCAAATTTGAAATGGCACATCAATAATAACAATCACCAGCATTGAGCAGCACAGTAAAATAAACATCCACACTAACAGCTCTAAAGCGTGATAAACATTACCCGGAAGGTGATCAGTGGATAACATTAAAATGTCATAAAAATAAAAACTTAAAAGTAAATACGCAGAAAATGCAACCACAGAAAACTTCGCAATACCCTTGGTTAATTCAACTAAAGCTTGAGTACCAAACATGCGTTTAAAGCCATTAATCGGGTTCATTTTACTGCCTTTAGGCATGAAGGCTTTTACTGAAAATGACAAGCCGCCTAAGGCGACATTGCCAATAAATGACACTAAAGCTAATAAGGCAATAAAACTGATTAAGGGTCCAACTAACTCGGTACCCACCACGCCCCATACACGAAACATGGAGTTAGTATCAAAAATTTGGTCTCGCTCCATGGTAAATAGTTGCGACATGATGGCATGCAAGCTTCTGGCGATTGAGGGCCCAGTCATGGCAAACCCCACTGCTGCGGAAATTAATACAGCTGCAGTGCCCAACTCTTTAGATCGTGCGACCTGACCTTTTTCTCGCGCCTGTTCTAGACGCCTCGCGGTGGGGGCTTCTGTGCGTTCTTGGCTGCTATCATTATCTGCCATTCATCGCTCCTAAAACATTACGTTGCCATCAATTTGGCACTGTAATTGTAAAATGTCACACATCAATCGCTGGGCAGACAACCACACTTCGTCAAAGTGGGCCATGATGGGTCCTAAGGTAAGCCATAGAATAAACAAACCACTCACCATGGTAACAGGAAAACCAATCGCAAAAATATTTAACTGTGGTGATGCTCGAGTCATCACACCAAAAGATAAGTTGATCAATAATAACGCCACAATCGCTGATATTGACATGGTTAGCGCAGCGCCAAACATATAACTGCCCCACATAGCCAAGCTTCGGTAAGTGGTTATGCTAATCCCTTCAGTCGATACTGGAATGGTCTCAAAGCTAGCAATTAACATCTTTATCATTAACAAATGGCCATCAACCGCTAAAAATATCATTGTGGCTAATAATAAAAAGAAATTACCGACTACAGGTGTCGTTGACCCTGAACCTGGGTCAACCATAGTGGCAAAACCTAAACTGGTTTGCATACCAATAACTTGACCTGTTAATACAAATATTTGCATTGTCATTAAACTCACAAAGCCCATGGCTGTGCCAATCAGAATTTGTTGCAGACTAATAAAGGCTGAACTTAACGCAAATAATTCAACATTTTCAACCGGAGGTAATACAGGAGCAACGGCGACGGTAATGGCAATCGCTAATAATAATCTTACGCGGGAAGGTGTGGTATTCGCACCAAAAACAGTCATTACCATCAACATACTTGCGATGCGAAATAACGGCCATAAGTACATGGCTATTGTCTGACTGATTTCATCAAACAATATTTCCATAACTTAACCTATAACCAAGGGGATTAAATTAACCATTTCAACAAAAAAATCCATCATGGTTTGTACCAACCAATGCCCCATAAACATCAACCCAAATAAGGTAACAAGCAAACGTGGAAGAAAACTCAGGGTTTGCTCGTTAATTGAGGTTGCCGCTTGAAACACAGCCACCACCAGGCCAATCCCTAAACCCGGTAAAATAATTGCTGAAACCATCAATACGATGACGGATAAAGCTTCACGAAAGATATCAATTAAAGACTCAGGAGACATATTCCCTCCTAAATCCCAAAGCTATTGGCTAAAGTGCCCATCACAAGGCTCCAACCGTCAACTAATACAAACAGCATAATCTTAAACGGTAGTGACACAATCATTGGCGATAACATCATCATACCCATGGCCATCAAGATACTGGCAACCACTAGATCGAGAACCAAAAAGGGCACAAATAGCATAAAGCCAATCTGAAAAGCGGTTTTTAATTCACTGGTAATAAATGCGGGAATAACAACGCTCATCGGCGCTTGTTCTGGAGAGGCAATATCTTTATAGCCAGAGATTTCAATAAAAGTTTGTAAATCTGTGGTTCTAACCTGTGACAACATAAAGTTTTTGATGGGCTCTTTGCCAACATCATATGCCTGAGTTAATGTCAGCGACTCATTCATGTAAGGTTCTACTGCTTCAGCATAAATTTTATCAAACACAGGCGCCATAATAAAAAAAGTCATAAACATACTAATGCCAATCAATACCTGATTCGATGGAGTTTGCTGCAAACCAAGCGCTTGGCGCAAGATAGATAACACCACGATAATTCGGGTAAAAGAGGTTAGCATTATCACCATGGCAGGAATAAAGCTCATTGCTGTCATCAGCAATAAGATTTGCATGGTCACAGAATATTCAGTGGCACCATCTGCACCTGTCGTTACAGTTAACGCGGGTAAGATGCCATCTTGAGCAGATACATCAGCAGACCAACTCACTAATACTATCATCAAGATATTGATGACGATGGCTATCCCTCTACTCATCATGACTTTCCTTGGCTTGTTGTAAACGTTTCGCAAATGCGGTGTCGTTTGGCGTAACAGGGTCGTGCAACTTATCAATTAAATTAATTTGCTGTGAGGTTACGCCTAATAAGTACTGCTGCTGATTGATTTCGACTATCAACAACTTTTCTTTTTGCCCAACAGCACTAACGGCTATCGTTTTAATTTGCCCATGCTGGCTCGGCACTAAATTGAGCCGTTTAACGATATAGGCCAATACAAATATCAACGCAATAACAACAATTAAACCGCCGATCATGTTAGCTAATGTGGAAACATAAGACCCATTATTAACGGTTGACGTGGTTACTTCTGATATTGGTTGTTCACTAACAAGTGTGACAGTTTCAGACAAGATGGCGGTAAGATATGACACGATAAATCCTTAAGCCACTTATGGTAAGTCAGTTAGCAATAGTTGATTGTTATGTGTTTACTACCACAAAACCGACTTAACAAAATTAAATGGACATCGAAAGCTTATTTAAGCTTTTTGATGCGTTCAGTTTGACTGATAACATCGGTTAATCGAATACCAAACTTATCGTTAACCACAACAACTTCGCCATGCGCAATTAAAGTGCCATTAACCATGACATCTAATGGTTCACCTGCAACGCGATCAAGCTCAACCACTGAGCCTTGGTTAAGTTGTAATAAATTGCGAATACTAATAAAGCTACGCCCAACTTCCATCGAAATGGTGACAGGAATATCTAATATAGAATCTAGCTTAGCCGCCTCTTCTTTAGAAATCGGTGCTGACTCGTCAACTAATTCATCTAATTCGACTTGCTTTGCCTCTTCAATCGCTTGCTCAGCCATTGCTGCAGCCCAATCGTCACCAGTATCTTCTGTACTCATTTACATCACCTTATAAATCTGAAATATCACGCGACTTGCCTTTGCGAGTCACGAGTTGCAGCTCTGATTTAACCGTTTCAGGTCGTGGAATTTTCTCACTGATTTTTAAAGCTAAATTATCTCGAGATTTCCCTAACTTACAGCGATAGGTTGGCAGGTCCTCAATACGCATCATAATATGTTCAGGTAACTCGATTGGAATAATATCACCCGCTTTAAACTCCATCACCTCACGTAATGTTAGTTCATGCTCAACAATATTAACGTCAAAGCCAACATTGACGTCCATGATTTCATCACGCAGAGCTTGCGACCAGCGCATATCGGTATCTTGCTTATCACTTTGCACGCCGGCATCGAGTAACTCTCTGATTGGCTCGATCATAGAATATGGCATGGTAATATGAAAATCACCGCCACCACCATCAACCTCAATGTGAAAAGAGTTAATCACTACCACTTCAGTTGGGCTAACTATGTTTGCCATGGCTGGGTTAACTTCAGAGTCAAGATACTCAAACTCCACATCCATCACAGGGGCCCATGCATCTTTATAATCTTCAAAAATAATCTTCAACAATAACTGCACGATTCTTCGTTCAGTCGGAGTAAATTCACGCCCTTCAATTTTGGCATGAAAGCGCCCATCGCCACCAAAAAAGTTATCTACCAAGATAAACACTAGTCGCGCTTCCATAGTGATTAGCGCCGTTCCTTTTAAAGGGCTAAAGCGCACCATATTTAAGCTCGTTGGCACAAATAAAGTGTGAACATACTCACCAAACTTGAGCATTTGCACACCATTAATTGACACTTCCGCAGCTCGGCGCATCATATTAAACATACTAATTCGAAGATGACGCGCAAATCGTTCATTAACGATTTCTAAGGTTGGCATTCGCCCACGAACAATTCGATCTTGAGAAGAGAAGTCATAAGAGCGAGCATCACTGCTAACACTATCAACCTCATCCTCTTCAACATCATCAACACCATGCAATAGCGCATCAATTTCGTCTTGACTTAATAAATCACTCACATGTTCACCTTAGCTATCCTGTCAGGATTATTGCATCACAAAACCAGTAAATAACACCTTCTCTACGATAGGTTTCCCCGTCACTGGCTGCAAAACATTTTGTACACTTAATAACGCCAACTGACGCAGCTCATCTTTGCCAGCTTGTGTACTTAGCTTTTGTACATCAGCACCACTAAATGTGGTTAATAATGCATCTTCAATCAAGGGGATATGCTTTTTGGTCGTCGTTTCATCATCAACGCCCCGTACCATTAATTGAACTTTAATCTCAACTAAACGTGCGCGGTCGACACCCGGCAGATTGAACAAAAATGGCCTTGGCATCCCGACATAATTAGCTTGCCCCTTAGGTGCGTCAACTTGCTCAACCGCTTCACTAGCTGCATTGCCAGCCGTTGAGACCTCGTCATCAGAGCCCATAAAAAACCATGCTCCAACGCCAATTAACAAGGCCACCAAAAAGCCAATACCGCCAAAAATAATTAATTTTTTCGACTTTTGGGGTTCAGCATTTTTTTCTTCAATTTCTAATTCTTCGGCCATACTTGTTCCTAAAAAACGGTATTTAACTTCGCAGCTAAGCCTAGCATAAAAGTTAGCGGGATCAGACAATAACAATATGCCTATAGGTTACCGACTTAAGCGTAATAATCTATACCTGAATGCAAACTCTGTGGCTGATTTTGATTCAGTGAATGTTCTATCGCTGAATTTTCATCCATTTCTTGTCCTGTTGACCAAGTCTTGTCGGCCTCAGGTTGCTGATCATCTTTACCGCCACCACCTTGAGAAACATGACTATCCGCAAGTTGTAGTCCTTCTTGTGCCAGCATTTCACGTAATCTTGGTATTGACTGTTCAACTAAATCACGGGTTTGAGATTGCGCAACCTGAAACTGAACTTGAGTTTGATCACCAGTAATTTGAATTTTTACCGTTAAATGACCTAGCTCAGCTGGATCTAAACGAATTTCAGCCTGCTGCACTCCATTACTGACCATGGTGATTAATTGTTGTCTCATCACAGGAGAAAATCGTTGGATCATTTCCAGCATTTGTACTTGGGATTCGCCATGCTGCTTCAAGGATAATTGAAACTGAGGTACATCGCTTTTATGCATTGGCGTAAAGCTGCTTTGGTTTTGTAGTGCTTTAAGCTCGGTTGGCTTATCCTCTGTGCTGCCAAAAATATCGATATCGCTTAGCGGCTTAACATGATCAACGGAATTCATAGCCATATTGGCGACGGGCTTAGTCACTTCTGCCTTGACCATATCAACAGATAGCTTTGCTTTACTCAAATCAACTTCCTGCACCCACTGATTTTTAATTTGACCATCCACTCGATCCTTATCGCCGAGCACCTGCTCGGTAGATTGTTGATAGGTAGAAGCAAATAATGTCGCTGAATTATTGCTACTCTTGTTTTGGGTATCAGTGACTTTCGTTTCAATATTCGCAGGTACTACATTTGGTTTGTTTGACTGTGCAATATTTAACTTATCTAAATCAATATTTTTCGCATTGGCCACATCTACATTTGGCTTATTCAAATCGATATTTTTCGGATTGTCAGCATCTACTTTTTGCTTGTTCAAATCGATATTACTCGTGTTAGTCATGTTTTGAGTTATCGACACATCACTTAATTTATCCGTCTCTTTTGACACTAGATTTAGCACATCAGCCTTTATTGAATGGAGATCCGGTTTACTCACATCCGCTTCTAGATCTAAATCCACTAGCGCTAGAATTGATTCATCGATAACAGGCGCTTGCAAGTTAAACTCTTCGACGATGTCGGCCAATTGCTGTGGCGATAGGCCTTGCAGTTCAACTAAATCCTTATTGGTAAAATCCATCAATTTTTGGGACTCATCGAAAGTTAAAGATGATAAAAAATCGCTGCTACTTTGGCCTGTTAATGGTGGATTAATAGTAGCTTGAAATAACTTCTGCTCGTCTGAAATAACTGAAGACTCGATAATACTTTCTATCATCGGTTTGTTTTGATGTTTTTTATCATAAAATGGCAACAAAGAATCTAAGTCAAATGATTCGTCAATAGCTTGTTGAGCTACGACGGTGTTATCACTGTGCGGCAAAGATTTTCCGTCGCCTTTGGATTTGTCAAAAGATTGCGCCATATCTAGTTGAGCAAAAATAAACTCAATATCGGCATCAACTAAAGGTTCTGAAAGTTCAACACCTTTACTGATTAATGCTTGCTCAGAGGATGTGTTGTATTGAGACGTGGGCTTTGACGATTCACTGGTAATCGAAGCTTGATTAGCTTGACTAAAAACAGATGAGAATGATTGATTATCAGATACTTGCGCAGCATCTTTAGTCACCCCGCCAGCATTTTTACTATTAGCAGACAGTAATATATTGCTCATTTGTTGCATAATTTATGCTCCGATAATCAAATCTTGAAAAGAATTAATGGTGCTAAAATTGGTTATTGATAATGCTTAGAGGCCACCAACTTTACTGACGCAAAAACGTCACAACACTGACGATTAATTCATAAAAACAATTAATATCTGATTTAAAGCAATTTAAGTGCCAACCTAAAGACTGACAGATTTAAAAGTGCTCAATTAGACAAAGCGGGATATGTAACAAGGGCATTGATTAAAGATCTAACGACGAGCTCGGTTACGAAGGTATTGTTGCATGGCAAATTCATCTGACATTTTTTGATCACGCTTAGCTTCAGCAATCATTGCTTTGTCAGCTTTATGTTTAAGCAGCATTTCAACCGCTTTACGTTTTTGCTGTTTTTCCAACCAATGCTTTTGCCGATAGCCTACTTGTTTATCAGCCTCTTGAACGGCTGCAACTTGCTGGCTGATCACAGTGTCAACTTGCTTAATAAATTGATGAAATTGGTGATATTGGTTAGCGCTTAACGTTGTGCCTTGATGGCCTTCCATTTGCTTCATGTAATCAAGACGATAATTATTTAATGCCTCTAATTGCCCCTGAAGTTTTTGTTTTTCAAATTGCGCAGACTTTAACTGCATTGCCGCTTGTTCTTCAGCGTCAATTGCCAGCTTGAGTACGGTGAAAAGAGGATCGGTGGCCATGTATCAACTCCAATAATGATGCTGCTACCAACTGATTAGTTCTGACACTGAGCGGCAATCTGACTCATCATCATAGCGCTATTTTCAAAGCTAATGGCTTCTTTAAAATTTTGACGCAAAAACGCATTCATGGCAGGTTGCAGACGTATGGCATTGTCAATTCGCGGATCGCTTCCTTGAGAGTACGCACCAATCGAAATCAAATCGCGATTTTGCTGATAAAGCGAATACATTTGCTTAACTCGGCGCATCGCCTCTAAATGCTCATCGCTAATGACCATAGGGGCGACACGACTAATCGATTGCTCGATATCAATTGCAGGATAATGACCTGAATCGGCTAAGCGACGAGATAATACAACGTGACCATCTAGAATAGCCCGTGAAGCATCCGCGATGGGGTCTTGCTGATCGTCACCTTCAGTTAACACAGTATAAAACGCGGTAATTGAACCTTGCCCTGGGCCGCCATTACCGGCACGCTCAACCAACCGAGGTAATTTAGCAAATACTGAGGGGGATAGCCTTTGGTTGCTGGCGGCTCACCAACGGCTAAAGCAACTTCACGCTGAGCTTGAGCATAACGAGTTAAACTGTCCATTAATAACAAGACGTTATAACCCAAATCACGAAAATATTCTGCGATACGGGTTGAGGTTTCACAGGCTCGCAAACGCATAAGGGGCGAGGTATCTGCTGGGGCTGCCACCACAACCGAACGCGCGCGGCCATCATCGCCTAAGATTTCCTCAATAAACTCTTTAACTTCACGACCACGCTCCCCCACTAAGCCAACCACAATCACATCGGCATTCGATCCTCGGGTCATCATACCTAACAACACACTTTTACCCACACCGGAACCAGCAAACAATCCCATACGTTGACCTTTGCCCACGGTTAACATAGCGTTGATAGCCCTCACACCGACATCTAAAGGCTCAGTAATAGCTCTACGTGAGAGAGGATTGATATAGGGTGGATGCCTCGATGCTTGCTCATTGGTATTTAATGGTCCAAGGCCATCAAGCGGTTGACCACTACCGTCCAGCACTCTGCCAAGCAAACTTAACCCTACATTTAAGCCATTCTGCTCACCTAACGGTTGCACCCTTGCACCGGGCAACACGCCGCGCAACTCTTCTACCGGCATCAAATATAATAATTTGTCATCAAAACCCACCACTTCAGCAACCAACTCACCAGCCATGGTTTCAATCGAGCATAAGCTGCCCACGGGAGCTCGGCAACCTGTTGCTTCAAGAGTTAACCCAACCACACGCACCAATTGGCCACTGGCTATTGGTCTAAGTGGCGACACATGTTGGTGATGCGCTTTTAGTTTATTCAGCAGTAGATGTTGACGGTTTGTCATCGGCCTCACCTTGCTCTAGCCCTTTATGTGCTTGCGATTGTTGTGAGCTAAGCTGGGATTGTGTCGCTTCATTTGGGTCACTTTCAGCTAAATTCGATTCGGCAACAGATTCCGGAAGGTCATTTTCAACTAATGTTTGTTGATTAGGTAGAGAGTTTTGGGTTTGCTGATTGAGTTGCTGCCTTGCCTCAGTCAAATCATCCACCGCGAGGGTTTGATACTGGCTATTAGCCGTTTTTGTATGATGAACTTGCCGACTCAATTGTTCAGACTGAGCATCAAGGGCTGAAAATACTTGTTCTACCCGATTAGAAACTCGTAAGTCGACAGTAGAACGTAAACTTTCAATATACACATCACCCACAACTAAACTGGGATCGCTTTCCAGATGCCAATCATTTTTGGCTAATTGTGCTTCACCGTAAAGCTCTTCCACTACTTTAACATCATCTGGATGTAAGCGTAGTTTCACCACTTGCTCTTTTAAAGGCAGGGCATCGATCCCTTTACGAATAATAGTGGCAATATGTTGTGGGTTTTGAGTTAACTCTTGCTGAATAACACCTTTGGCTAGTGTGAGTGTCATTGCGAGTATTTCCGCTTCAACTTCAGCATCTAAGACTGACAAAGGTTGCTCAAAATGCTTAATAAGCTGAGTAAATTGCGCAATCATAGCATTGGCTTTTGCTAATCCGGCTTCGTAGCCTTGCTGCTCTCCCTGAGCAAATCCTTCGCTGTGCCCTTGAGCTAAACCATCTAACCGGCCTTGTTCAAGCCCCTGCTGCAAACCTTCTTGCTTCCCTTGCTCAAAACCTTCTTGCTCAGCAGCGGCGCGGATATCTTCAAGTTGCGACATGGTTGGCATACTTGGAACAGCTTCTTCAGCGGGTTCGCTAGCATGATAAGCTTGAGCCTTGTGGCCAAAAAAATTAGATGGGCTTTGGCTTTTATCCTCGGTCACGTCTGGTAATTGCCAATGACTGAACTCATGCTCATCCTCAGCACTTAATACTTTATTGGTATGTTTTAAGGTAGTCATAGTTAGTCATCAGTCTCATTTTATGTAACTCGCAGGTTTATCTAATAAGCCAAAAGCAAATCAGTACTACAAGAACTCTTCACCACCACCACCGCCCAGCATAATTTCACCACTGTCAGACAAGCGTCTTGCGATAGATAAAATCTCTTTTTGTGCCACTTCTACTTCACTAATACGAATAGGTCCCATTGCTTCCAAATCATCTCGAAGCAATTCAGCGGCACGCTTAGACATGTTACCCAATATTTTTTCTTTAAGGGCTTCATCGGCCCCTTTTAGGGCTTTCATGAGCACATCTTGTTGGATTTCACGCAGTAACGCTTGAATACCTCGATCATCCACATCGATAAGGTTTTCAAACACAAACATTAAATCTTGAATTTGCTGAGCCATTTCTTCATCTGATTCACGCATGGTTTCCATGATCTGACTTTCAACGCCTGTATCTAAGTAGTTCATGATGTTAGCAGCCGCTTTTAGACCGCCCATTTTCGCAGCTTGAGCTCCACCTTGACCCGCAAACTGTTTCTCCATAATATCGTTCAACTCTTGCAATGCCGCAGGTTGAACTTCTTCTAAGTTGGCAATCCGCATCATTAAATCTAAGCGGGTGTTTTCAGGAAATTGACTAAATATCTCTGCCGCTTGATCTGGCTCTAAATACGACAAGACAATCGTTTGAATTTGTGGATGCTCGTTTTGGATAATGGTGGCTACTTGACGCGCATCCATCCATTTCAATGAATCTAGGCCTTTAGCACCACTGCCCATGATAATTTGTTCGATCAAATTACCGGCTTTATCTTCACCCAAGGCCGCAGTTAAGGCTTTGCGAACGAACTCTTCACTGTTAAAACCAATCGATGAAAACTTTTGAATCTCATCTAAAAACAGCTTATGAACGCCAATGACTTTTTCTTGACCAAAGTCTTCCATTGCCGCCATAGCCATGCCCACTTTTTGTACTTGTTTAGGTTCGAGGTGCTTTAAAATTGACGCAGCATCCGCTTCACTTAAACTCAGCAACAAGATGGCTGTTTTTTCAACCCCAGTTAACGAGTTAGGGTCAAAAGCGCCTTTTTCAACTTTTTCTAGGTTTTTATCATCAGCCATTGTCTTGTAACCAGTTTTTAACTACTTGAGTGGATAATTCAGGTTCATTTGCCACAAGTGCGCGGATCGCCTTAATCATATCATCATCTTTATGCAAATTAGGGATCAGTATTGAACCATCGTCAGCATAACTGTATTCCTCTCTGGAGTTCAACATACCTAAGGTATCTGCAGCATATTGATCTTCAATTTCAGCAAGTTCATGCCCTAATCTTGCCTCTTCAGGCATATTAACACCATCGGGGTTAATCAGGCGCTTTAACATCGGACGAACAACCGCAAGGATCAGTACCAAAATCACTGCTGCACCTAATACAAGTTTAACCGCTCGCCAAAACCAAGGCTGTTCCCACATATCTGGCTCTGGCAAGACTTCCATTAACTGATCCATAAACGGAACTGTTACTACCTCTAGCGCATCACCACGTTGACTACTAAAGCCAACCGCGCCTTCAAGCAAACGACGAATATTAGTTAACTCTTGCTCTGTTCGAGGGACGCGACTAACTTGACCGTCTTCACTCACTTGTCCTGGTTTAAAATCGACGGCAACCGATACACTCACTCTGCGCACGACCCCTACTTGCTGACGAGTATGACTAATGGTGGTATCTAATTCAAAGTTACGAGTGGCTTCTCGGAAGGTATCTGCAGATTTAGTTGATTCTGAAGCACCATTGCCAGCCTCTTGCGGAATATCAGATTCCATCGGCGGTTGGTTTGACAGCGCACCTGGGATGCCACCTACTGTTCCGCCACTTGTATTGCGTTCAACGGTCATTTCACTACGCACCGCTGGCAGATCAGGCGAAAAGCGTTTTGCCGTTTGCTCTATGGCGGTAAAGTCCATATTAACATCAACTTGCGATGTGTAATTTTCAGGTCCTAGAATGGGCATTAAAATTGCATCAATTTTTCTGCGGTATTCGGCTTCTTTCTGCTGAACGATTTCCAGCTCACGACGTGCTCTAGCAGATGCGCCATCTTGACTACCAGAATTAAGCAATCGACCATTAGAATCCGTTACCGTTACTCGAGAAGGCTCCAAACCTTGTACGGCTGAAGCAACAATATCAACAATAGAATCAATTTCTTCTTGACCTAAACCGCCTCGACGAAGACTCACTACCACGGTAGCGCTAGGTTGTGATTTATTACGCGCAAATACATTCTCTTTTGGCAAAGCCAAAATAACCTTTGCACGACTAATGCTTTTTAATTCTTCAATCACTCGGGCAATATTCAGCTCTTGACTGTGCTTTAAACGTGCTTGCTCCATACGTTGACTAACGCCAAAACCACTGTCTTTGCTCAAGTAATCATTGGTTTGCGATGAGCTTTCAACCCCTGCTCGGCTTAATAGTAATTTTACGTCTTGGTACTTATCTTCAGGTACTTTAACCACATCAACTTGAATTTGATATTTAATCTGATTTTTATCAAGTACATCGAGTACTTGGATCATCTCAGCGGTTTCCATTTTACCTAATGGACGATATTCAGGCTCTTGCGCCCACATCATAATAAAGACCGCTAGCGCCAAACACACTGCTAACGCCAAAATCATGGTGACTTGTCGCATCATATCTGCGCCGCCAACACTGCCGAGCAAGCCAGATTTATTCTCCTGGCTCAAACCAGCGTCTGCTGTAGTATCTGAACCTACCATTATGTCTGTGCTCACAATATGCCCCTACTTTCTTTATTCTTAATCACTTATGACTGCACTAAACTGGCATGCTCATAATTTCTTTATATGCTTCAACAAGCTTATTACGTACTTGCACCGTGGCTTCAAATGCTACGCCTGATTTTTCACGGGCAATCACTGTGTCAGATAAGGTCACAGTGGTATCACCCATGTCGAGTCGAGTTGCCAAGTTTGAGGAGGTTTGCTGCAAACCACTGACATGCCCTACAGCCTGTGAAAGTAACTGACCAAAGTCAGACCCAGCGGTATTATTGACCTGTTGAGTTAAGTTGGGGCGAATGCTACCCACAGAAGGTGCGATTTCTCCACGAAGAGACTGCATTTCTTGTAGTAATGGATTGGCGTTAATCTGCATGGTGAAACTCCCTGCCGTCGAATATTTGACGAAACTTGACACTGATACAGGGTTAAAGCAAGTTGAATGCCAATATCAATAGAAAAGCCAAAAGCTACCTTAAATAAGATAGCTTTTGGATTAAGCGATTAAATTAAATACAATTTTTTAATAGAAAGGTTATGCAGGTAATTGAATTCCCATATCGCGCATTTTAGCCATTTTATATCGCAGGGTTCTGGCACTAATACCAAGTTTTTCTGCCACTAACTTTCGGCTACCTTTACATTGATTTAGGGTTTCCAAAATAATCACATGCTCTTGAGCTTGTAACTCTCCACCTAACCCTTCAAGTTCTGTTGGCTTCTCACTGATTTCAGCATCTGCCTGCAATGAAACATCGCTGGCATCAATGATAATATCTTTCACACCAATTTTTTCTGCTGTATTTAAAATTAGCGCTCGTTGGATAACATTATCTAGTTCACGCACATTCCCCGGCCAACGATAACTTAATAGCTTGCGGGCTGCGGCTTCATCTAAAGCGGGCACAGGTTGAATATTGAAAGCTTTGGCATGTTTTACAAGTAAATGCTTTGCTAGCGGTAAAATATCAGCAGGGCGTTGGTTTAAGGCTGGCCAAGTTAATGGAAACACATTAATTCGGTAGTATAAATCTTCCCTAAAGCCACCAGATGTAGCCATTGCTTTAAGGTCACGATTGGAGGTTGCCAATACGCGCACATCCAATTTAATTGTTTTGCGGCCTCCTAAGCGCTCAACTTCACGCTCTTGCAACACACGCAATAACTTAGCTTGTAAACCAAGTTCCATTTCAGAAATTTCATCTAGCAGCAGCGTACCGCCTTGTGCCTGTTCAAATTTGCCAGGGCAAGCTTGGTAAGCGCCAGTAAATGCGCCCTTCTCGTAACCAAATAAGGTTGCTTCTAACATGTTCTCAGGAATGGCGGCGCAGTTTATCGCAATAAATGGTGCATCAGCGCGAGAGCTATGTTGATGAATATACCTTGCTAATACTTCCTTACCCGAACCACTGGGCCCCATGATCATCACTGATGCATCCGACATTGCTACGCGCTGAGCAAGTCCTAATAAAGCAATACTTTTTTCATCTTCGACAATAGGTTGGTCGGTATTATTTTTCTGCGGCAAATAGCGCGACACTTGATTAAGCAACACTTCTGGCGCAAACGGTTTCGCCAAATAATCAACCGCACCTAATTTAATCGCGCTGACCGCACTATCAATCGTAGCGTAAGCCGTCATTAATAATAGCGGCATTTTAGGTAAGGCTTGTTGAAGGTAATGAAGTAAACCTAACCCCCCAATCCCTTCCATCTGCACGTCACTGATAACCATATCAAAGTCATTGGCTTTAAGGGCAATAATGGCCTCCTCAGCACTACTAACATCAACACAATCATATTGTGCTAACAGCAAGGTATCTAATAAAGCCTCACGCAAGTCGGCATCATCCTCGACCAACAATATTTTTGCTTCAGCCATGATTGACCTCCTGCTTTACCTGCTCATCTTGTGGTGAAACTTGATGACTCAAAGGAAATGTTAGTCTGACTTGGCAACCCATATTGGGTTTGCAAGATAACTGAATTTGCCCGCCATGATTACGAACCACTGACTGCACTACCGCCAACCCTAAGCCTGTACCTTGGGATTTTGTGGTAAAAAATGGCTCTAACACTTGTTGCTGCATTTGCGGTTCTAAGCCTTTGCCATTATCAATAACATCCAAAAACACTTGGTTATCTTGTTGAACAGCACTAATTCTAATTTTGCTCGCTCCAGCTTCTATGCTGTTCATTACCAAATTATTAATGGCTGAACTAAGCGCATTGCTGTTAGCCATGATGCTCGCCTCGGTGCTTGATTCACTGTAGATTTCACAATTTTTCTTCTGAGCGATCACTTCACAATTGGCCATCACAGTATCAATAATCTCATTAAAGGATACCGTTTCAGCCATACTATCTTGACGGCCTTTGGCCATTAACAGCATGTCATTAACTTGTCTTTCTAGCTCATTTAAACGATCAACTAATTTAGACTGAAAACGTGCTTTGGCGGGCTCAGCTAACTTTGTGCTCCCCAAGTTTGAAGCATAAAGTAACGCGGCCGATAAAGGAGTGCGGATTTGATGTGCCAATGTGGCGACCATTTTGCCTAGCGCAGATAAACGTTGTAAATGTGATAAGTTCTTTTGTAGTAAACGGGTTTCAGTTAAATCAGTCAATACAATTAATTGGCCCGGCTCTGGGGATAGCGGCGTAATGGCAAGCTTCACGCGACGACCATTTTTTAACGAAACCTCGTGGCCATCATCATCTTGCGGGGAAAAAGCACGATGAATAATGTCTAACCAACGTAAACCTTGTAATGGACGACCTAATAATTCAGCTGCAACAGGATTTGCAAGTGTGACGACACCGTCGCCATTAAGAATGACAACCCCGGATGGCATTGCCTGAAGAATATGGGCCATTTGATTAGACATATTTGCAGCCTCAGTCACTTTAGAAACCGACTCAAGTGTCTTTTTCGCAGTCAAATTTTTGTCAGCAACAAATGTTCCAGCTAATGTCGAAGGCTTTACAGCCAATACCGATGATTGCTGAAAATTTGTTTTATTATAACTTGTTACAACTTGCTTATTTGCGCTTGACCTTGAATTTGACCATGAATTTAACATAGTGACTCCGTCAAAAGAATTACATATAACTCTCTTAATGCACGAGCTATGCCAAAATACATAGACTATGGCAAAGTACACGGGCTATGACCTAGTACACAGACAATAACAAAACCACTTTTGGCCTTAAACGAAAAAAGCATACCTTATTTGGTATGCTTTTTAATTATCATTGCAAATGTATGCTTATTCTTTACTCATGCCGTACTTACGCATTTTTTCTACTAACGTGGTACGGCGAATACCTAACATTTCAGCTGCACGAGCAACCACATTATCTTGTAACTCTAGCGCCTGACGGATCATGTCAATCTCAAGCTCAGCTAACAAGTCCTTCAAGTTAACTCCCTCAGGAGGCAGCTCAGTCGGAAAACGCGTTTCAGGTAAATCGATAGGTTCATCATCATTAAAGATAGACGCTAACGCATCACGTTCTTGTTGTTCTTCACTGATTTCAACACAGTATTCTGGCACATCAATATGGCGATATTTTTGCGGTAAGTCATTTACGTCAACTAACCCGCCTGGATACAAAATGGTTAAGCGTTCAACTAAATTAGATAATTCACGCACATTACCAGACCATGCATGTTCTTTTAAAGACTCTATAGCTCTTTGGGTAAAGCGCACTTTACCTCGGCCTTCATTAAATACTCGGCTAACCAGCTCTTGTAGTAATAGAGGAACATCTTCGCTTCGTTCAGCCAAGGCTGGCATTTCAATTGGAAACACATTCAAGCGATAATACAAATCTTCGCGGAAGTCATTTTTAGTAATCATCGACTCCAAGTCACGATGTGTTGCAGCAACAATACGCACATCCGTTTGAATGGTTTTACTGCCACCAACACGTTCAAATACCCGTTCTTGAAGAACACGCAGCAGTTTCACCTGCATCTGCAATGGCATGTCGCCAATTTCATCCAGAAATAAGGTTCCGCCTTCAGCTAATTCAAAGCGGCCTTTGCGCGAAGAAATAGCACCAGTAAAAGATCCTTTTTCGTGACCGAATAGTTCACTTTCTAACAACTCTGGTGGAATAGCACCACAATTAACCGGAATAAAAGGACCATCTCGACGTTCTGACATGTAATGAATATTACGCGCAACCACTTCTTTACCAGTACCCGACTGCCCTAACACCAACACGGTAGCATCTGAACTAGCAACTTGGTTAATCAAATGCCTCACATTGGCAATACCTTCACTACGACCAACCAGGCTACGAAACAGTTTAGTTTGATTACCACTAGTAGGAACTTGTTCTTTTTTGGCTCTACCAAAAACTTGGCAAAAATGCAGTAACTCGGTTAATTGAGGATAATTTATTGGTTCTTCAATTAAGCCTAAAATATTTGACGTTTCAACACCTGCAGCACCCAATAGTAATATGGGTTGCCATGGGGCGATGGTGGCAATATTTTTGATACTTTCTACAGCAAGATTATCAGCCACAATGACAATCGCACGGTAACGAGACTCTTCTACAAGCGACAACAATGCCTCTGGGGTAACAATGTCACATTGTTCACCTAAGAATTCAAAAATGCAGCACAAACGTGATACTCGTTCAGAGAGGGTACCGACAATCAAAATTCGTTGTTCAATTTGCATCATTCAAGGGGCCAAAAGCTTGTTTATAGGTTTTTTAGTATCCTTCGGTATTATTACGTTTTTCTCGTAAAAGCCAAAGGACTTTATGGTCACAAAACGTGACAACTTGTTGTAAATGTCAGTCAAACAATTTGTCTACTCACACTTACGGCCTGGGTAGGCATAAATTAATGTTGAGCTGGGGTAAATATTGTATTAACCGAGCGTCATAAGCAAGTCAAACGACACCTAATTGGCTAACAGAATTAATATTAGTGCATAATCGATTGTTTTTCATGCAAGTATAAGGTTTTTGGAGAATAAATATGAGTCTGAATAAGGTTAAATGACAACTCTAGACCTGAGGGGTAACTTCAACTATAGCAACATTAACAACCCGATTTCAGTTACACCTAATTCATGTTATATCTAGCTATTTAATAATGATTACGGCTTGTTACTCAGCCTAAGGGAACATTTTTAATGTTATAAAAAAACGTTAGCCAGCCATGCCAACTAACGCTTAATATTAAAAGCACTCCCATCAATATAGGAGTAATAGCTAATTTTATTTAACTCGCTTCTGAAGTCAGATGGTGTTTGTCTTGCGGGATAGCGTCCCAACCTTCCTTAATAATTCTTAATACAGCAGTGACATCATCAATGGCCTGCACATCATTATTAATGTTAGCCTCAGTGATCTTAACCAGCATAAACTCATATAAATCATTTAAGTTGCTGGCGATCTCGCCACCAGCATCCATGTTCAAACTACTATTCAAACCATTTATAAGGCCAATCGCTTTACCAATATAAAGCGCTTTATTTTGAAGATCATTACGCTCAATCGCGAATCGACTTTGCGCTAAGCGCTCTAGTGCTCCGGCAAACATCATTTGGATAATGCGATGTGGAGACGCTACAGCTATCTCACTATCTAAAGATACTTTTCGGTATGACTGTAGTGAACTTCTCATTTTTACCTACCTATCTGAATCAATGGTCTTATAAACCTGAATTTTTCGCTTATTTGACTTACCAATGCTTAATAAGTCTTTTCTATTTTGCGATATTGCTTGGGCTCTATTAGAAAATTGATTTGTTAAATCGATCTGTTCACGTAGAGCTTTTTCATCGACACTCAACTCATTATTAATAATTTTCTCAATAAAAAGTTGACGCTTCTGAAATAACTCATGCAAATTTGAGACCAAGTTATCAGACTTTTCGTTTTCAGCTGGTATTGATTCTATCTCACTAAACAAATTAATTATCAGCTGATTAATACTATCAAGCTCAGACATTTAACACCTTATTACACTTTATACTCACGACTATTGAGGTACGACACCCGGTAATGAATTAAGTCTATCGTATAAACCTGCACTCTGTTGATTTAACTGAGCCACAATGAGATCCATGGTATTAAATTGCTTGTACAGCCTTGCTTCTAATTGTTCCATCTTTAACGAGAAAGCTTCACGTTGATCATCTAAGCGAGAGGTTTGCTTAGTGTAAGTCTTGTTTCTGTCATCGATTAAGCCGCCAGTTTTAACATAGTTTTCGGCAAGATCATCTAGCTGATTCGCAAGACCTGAGGTTTCTGTGGCAAACAAGCCTTCAATTTTATCCATATCATTGGCAATAATGTCATCAAGCTTACTGTTATCAATAGTCAACTTGCCATATCGGTCTGTGCTAATACCTATTTCATACAATGCAGTAGTTTCACCATTAACATCAACGCGATCACTCACAATTCCCCTTAACTGTGATTCTAGTGAACGAATAATAGAATCGCCCTGCAATGCAGAGGCTTTTTTGGTGTCAGCATCATAGGAAGATAATTTATCGATAGATGTCATTAATGCATTATAAGAATCAACAAAGCCTTTAATATTTTCCTTAACCGCCTCGTTATCTAAAGTGATAGACAGTGTAGAGGTTTGATTAATATCAGCTTTTGTTAAATCCAATGATACACCAGAAATGGCACCCGCAACGGTATTGGTTTGCGAAGTCACTTTTTGACCATCTATATATACTATTGAATTTTCAGCAGGCTGTAGCTCAGATAAATTAGTGCCATTGAACATATCGGACAAACCTGTGCCTGTTGTATCTGTGACATTGACAGAAATTTGACTCTCTGTACCTTCTACATCAGAACTAAATACTAATCGGCTACCACCATCACTGGTAATTACCGTCGCTGTCATTCCAGGGTTATCGGTTGCATTATTGATCTTATTGGCAATTGCATTCAGATCATCACCCGCTTCAATATCTACCCCAAAGGCTTCAGCGCCAACGGTAAAATCCAGCCGCCCTGCTCCCACAGTCTGCTGAGCATCGGTTGCAAAGGCCCCTCCCACTTTATGGGCCTTGGCTAATTGTTCAACCTGAATACTATAACTGCCAGATTTAGCTGATTTGGTTGTGGTAGCGGTAAAAAAATCACTGTCTCCAGTAGAGACTTTACGTTGATTTAGGGTATTGCCATCTTGTAATTTAGCAAGTGCATCTTGAAACTTAGTCAATTCACTTTTAAGCGTACCCACAGCAGACACTTTAGCTTTAATCGCGTCTTCGGTTTTATTAAACATTGCTTCTTTTGGGATTTTTTCGGCATCGACCAGTACTTTAACAATAGTCGATATATCGAGGCCTGAACCGATCCCCGTTGCTGTTAATGCCATAACTCACTCCTAAATTAATCCGAAAAGCGAAGCAATAAATAGACCACACTATTAAAGTTAAACTTCAATTTTCATTAAAATGCCAGATACTTCACTTAATTTTTCAGCAAGTAGTAACGCTTCTTCGCTGGGAATTTGCCTAATTATATCACCTGAGGCAATATCTTGAACTTTTATCACCTGCTGCCCAGACTCTTCATCAACAGAAAATTTGAGCCCTTTTTGCATCAAGGACACCATCTCGGTTAAATCTTTGGCGACCTGCTGTAACTCTTGATCATTCTGCTTGTCTTTATTTTCTTTTGACTCACTGGTTTCTTTGACAGCCTGAATTGTTGACGTCCGTTCAAGTGTCGTTACTTCATTGCTTTCTTTACTCAATGCTAAGGGTTCTTTATGCAAACCATGCTTAGTTGCCTCAGCTTGGGATAAAAAACTGGCTGTTGAATTATGATGAATTTCCATATCTCACCTCACTGTTCTGCATGATTCAATAATAAAATCATGACGACACCGTATCTTAGGATTAACGACAAAAGGAGATCCATTGCTGAATCTCCTTTTCACCTAACCTTCGAACTAACTTACTAATATTATAGTAATGATAGTGCAACCTGTGGAAGCTGATTCGCTTGGGCTAACATTGCAGAACCCGTTTGCTGCAACACTTGGTTCTTGGTCATTGTTGACGTTTCTTTGGCGAAATCCACATCTACAATTCGAGACTTAGCATCAGCAACGTTGGCTTGAGTATTAGCACTGTTACTGATGTTGTGCGCTAGACGGTTTTGTGTCGCACCTAAAGTAGCACGTTGCTCGTCAATTAATCCAATAGCGGTATCAATTAAATCTGTTGTTGCAGCACCTACAGATAGCCCACTAACACCTAATTGATTTGCAGTGGTTGAAGTGATTGATAACGTTACATCTTCACCACCTTTATGTCCAACTTGGAAGCTTTTAGAAGTATATCCGCCACTCAATAACTTGGTATCACCAAAAGCAGTTGTATTAGCAATAGCAGTAATTTCTGTAGCTAATTGATCATATTCAGCTTGCAAAGCTGCAATATCGGCTGTTGAGTTTGCACCATTGACCGACTGGACTGAAAGATCACGCATACGTTGCAGCATGTTGGTTTGCTCTTGCATTGCACCTTCTGCAATTTGTGCCACTGAGATAGCATCATTTGCATTGCGCATACCCACATCTAAACCACGCACTTGCGAATTTAGGCGGTTTGAAATAGCAAGACCTGCAGCATCATCTTTTGCGCTGTTAATACGAAGACCAGAAGATAAACGTTCCATAGAGGTGGCTAATGCACCGCCTGATGCGTTCAAATTTTTCTGAGCTTTCATTGATGTTACGTTAGTATTTACTGTAATAGCCATGATTTAATTCCTCTATAAATTACCTGACTTAATAGTTAAGCCTGTTTGCTTAGCGGGTAAGTCAAGTCAGGCATTTCTTACTGGTTACAGTATATTTAACGGCCAGATATTTAATTGCTTTAGCTTTTTTTTAAAATAAATACATAAACCAACAGGGTAATCAATAATTCCCATATTAATCAATTAACTAATAAAAACAGAAGAACATAATATGTCGTGGTAAACTTAAATTGGCAGGAGATTAAAATAACAAACCCTTTTATAGCTGTAAGCCATAAAAGGGTTTTAGACATCATTATAATTCACAAATTTAGTGTTTAAATTAACCCAGTAGTGATAAGGCCACCTGAGGTAATTGGTTAGCCTGGGCTAGCATTGAAGATCCTGTTTGTTGCAGCACCTGATTTTTAGTCATAACAGCAGTTTCTTTGGCAAAATCGACATCTACAATTCGTGATTTGGCGTCAGCCACGTTAGCTTGAGTATTAGCGCTATTACTAATGTTATGAGACAGGCGATTCTGTATCGCACCTAAAGAGGCACGTTGCTCATCAATTAATCCAATAGCGGTATCAATTGCATCCGTCGTTGAGCTACCCACCGATAAACCGCTAACACCTAAAATGTTTGATGATGTTGCATTAAGGGTAATTGACACATTTTCACCACCTTTATGTCCGACTTGGAAGTCTTTGGTGCCATAAGAACCACTCAACAACTTGGTATCACCAAAAGCTGTAGTATTCGAAATTGCAGTAATCTCTGTCGCCAGTTGGTCATATTCAGCCTGCAAAGCTGCAATATCTGCAGTTGAGTTTGCGCCGTTTACAGACTGAATAGACAAATCACGCATACGTTGCAACATGTTAGTTTGTTCTTGCATGGCACCTTCAGCAATCTGCGCAACAGAGATTGCGTCATTTGCGTTACGCATACCCACTTCTAAACCACGAACCTGAGAGTTCAAACGGTTAGAAATCGCTAAGCCGGCAGCATCATCTTTAGCACTGTTAATGCGAAGACCACTTGATAAACGTTCCATTGATGTAGCAAGCGCGCCACTTGAAGTATTTAAATTCTTTTGCGCTTTCATTGATGTCACGTTGGTATTTACTGTAATAGCCATAAATAATTCCTCATTCCTAGTTTTGTTGCCAAGACTGTGGAGCTTGGCTAAATTTTACAATTTAACGTTCGGTATTGCTGAGTTAGATATAATCAAACAAAGACAGTGACCCGACCTTTCCAAAGACACTCGATACAGCATTGAGCGCCAGTTGTTGTTTCTCGAACTCGGTAATCGCTTCTGCATAATCCAAATCTTCTAATAATGACAATGCGCTATTATTGACTATCTGTTCTTCTGCATGATTTGTTGAAAAGCTTTCTAAAGCTTTTAAGCTATTACCGGCAATTCCTCGGGCCAGACTGACTTGATTTTGACCACTGTCTATATCATTCAATAGTTGTGCCAACTTTGAGCTATTTTGTTGTGTAGCTGCCGCATTGGGGTCTTCGAGTAAGGCAATAGCGTCTTTGAAACTGTCAAATATACTGACGCTGCTTTTAGGCTCCATGGTAAAACTATCGCCAGCGACGGGATTGCCGCTCATTTTGACTTCAATACCATTCACTGTGACAGGTGCGGTTGGGTCAAAATTAGGGACCGTGGTGACTATGGTGCCAGTTGAATCTGCTACCTGAAGCTCTAGCACGCCAGCATTATCAACAAAATTAAAGGTATAGGTGTCTTCGACATGAGCACCCGCATTGGTTATTTTGGCGCTATGGATATCAAAATCACCTTGTTGAGATGCTAAATAATTGACACCATAATCACCTAATGGATTAGGGGCATTCATAAATACCGTATCACCAGGAACATGGGTTCCCATGGTTACTCCACTGGCTACAATACTTTTTCTAACGTCACTATTACCGCTGTATATCATTTCGCCATTGCTATCGAATTCAAATGGCAATGTATTACTTTGGGTGCCAGCAAATAAATAATTGCCTGACTCATCTCGGCTGTTGGCAATCGAGAGCAACTCTTCAAGGCTTTGTTTCATTTCTTCGGCAATCATTTGCCGCTCATTTTGACTTAAGCTGCCGTTTGCACCGCGTTGCAGTTGCTCACGCATCGTGGTTATTAATGTTTCAACACTGCCAATTTTACTTTCGGTCACAGATAAATGATTTGTGGCGTAATCAATGTTTTTAACAAACTGATCAACCAAGCTATTTTTTTGCTTTAAATTATCAATACCAATGGCGGCCACAGGGTCATCACCTGCGGTATTTATTTTTTTACCGCTCGCGAGTTGTTCTAAAATTTTGTTAGTCGCGGTTTGCTTTTGCAAAATACTGCTGGTGTTTTGATGAAACATTTGTCCGGTAGAAATACGCATAATTTATTCTCCTATCGAACCGAATTTAAAATAGAGTCAAATAATTGTTGTGCGGTTGTCATGATCCGCGCCGATGCTTGATACGCTTGTTGAAAACGCATTAAATTGGCGGCTTCTTCATCTAAATTAACTCCCGACTCACTTTGCACTCGATTATAAGCTTGCTGGTAAATTGCATCGGCAGAGCCAACCCGAACTTCTGCTGCTTTGGTTTTGCTGCCAATATCAAGCTTGGTATTTTCAAACACACCAACTAATGTGGTTGTTCCACCATTCATTAATTTGGCGTCGGATAATTTAGCCATTTCAACAGCATTGCGGTTGTCGCCTTCGGCAAAGGATAAGTCAAAGGTAAAGCTGTCTGATACGCCAGCAGGCGATCTGTCATCGATTTCAAAGCTAAAACCAAAACCAGTGTCCACTTGAGGGGGTGTAAAAGTGGTAGGCCCACCAACAGATGTTCCGGTAGCATCAAATACTTCAAAGGTATTCGTGGTGCTATCAACAACAACCGTTAGCTCACTTTCAGTGACGGGAAAATTGGCATTATTACGATCAATGCCATTAAGTTTAATGTCCATGTTGCCTGAATTACTGGCATCAGCGGTAATTTTAGGGCCTGCTGCTGCAATTCCTTTCGGGTCGGTCATGATCATGGTTAAACCCGCAGCTGCGCCTGCAGTCGGTCGGATTTCAAATCGATCACCATCCTGTATGGGGCCATCGGCGATATTGATAGTAAAGCCATCTCCTCCAACTAACGCCCCTGATGCATTCAATGTTAGCGTGGTTAGCTCACCGGTTTGAGTGTCTTTTAACTGATAACCATTGGCGGTAGTAAATGATAATTCATAGCCACCACCACTGAGTAAGCCTACATCATCCACATTGACACTTAAGGCTGCATTGCTCGTATTAGTTGAATAACTGCCTGCTCGGCCTAATGACATCAAGGGATCGTTAATATCACGAAATAGGTTTTGGCCAATGTTGCCATTTAAATCAAACCCTTTTGATTGCATCTCGTTAAAAGTATCGGCGATACCTAATGCTAATTGGCCTAACTCTTGAGTTGCAGGCACTAAGGTTTCATTACGAAAATTGAATAATGCCCCAAGTTGTCCGCCTAATTTAGTGGGGTCAATCACCAACGAGTTATTACCACTACTCGCAGTCAGGCGTGGCTCATTCGGGAATGGATCACCAGTAGTAACCCCGACTGACATTGACACTTCACCAGAAACTAACATCACCGAACCACCTAACATGATGGATTTAGCGCCGGTATCAAGTGGAATGACATTCACCTCAGCGTATTGGCTAAGCTCTTGAATTAATGCATCTTGCTTATCAAGAAGCTGCGAGTCTTGGCCACCATTTTTCATCAATTCTAAATTGATGTTGCCAATTTCTTTGCTTATTTCATTAATCCGAGCCGCCATCGACTCTATTTGGCTATTGGTTTGCTTTGTTTGATTGTCTAAATGAGACTGCATCTGATTTAAGGTTTTAGCTAAGTTTTCAGCCGAGCTTAATGCACCACTGCGGATCCCTAAATCAGTGGGTAGATCTGCAATACTGTTGATGCTAGCAAAAAAATCATTCAACCCTTGTGGCACCATTTTGCCTATTTGGGAATATAACTGGTCTAGCTCACTCATTTTTGAGTAAGTGGCTTCTGCTGCACTTAAGCTAGTTTGGCCAATACGTAATTCACGAGCAGCAAATTCGTTATACACTCGTTTCACATCAGATACATAAGTACCTGTGCCCATAAAACTGTTGCCTAAACGCTGTGATTCAGTACTGGCTTGAGTAGCGACTTGACGGTGATAACCTAAGGTATTGGCATTGGCAATGTTATTACTGGTCACCGCCAATTGAGATTGCGACGCTAACACACCGGTTCTGGCAATATTTAATAGATCGATAGCCATTATTTAGCCTCCCCAGGTAATATGGATTTAAGCCCTTGTGTAACGGATTGCATAACACTAATCACCTTTTTGGCATATTGCGGATCAGTGGCATAGCCAGCTTTTTGTAGCGCTTGAATAAATTCACGCGGCTCGCTCGCCACTTTACGGGCATCTTGGTAACGATCGCCCTGAGAAATAAACGAAACAAAATCATTAAAGCTTTGCTCTAAATTGTCATACACACGGAAATCAGCGCGTTGTTGTACAGCGACCCCTTTTTCAAACTCCAGTGTGTTGACGGTAGCTTTATCGCCTTGCCAGCGCTTATCCGCTTTAATGTTAAAAAGGTTATTGCTTATTGAACCATCTTTGCTGCGGATAACTTTTTGTCCCCAGCCTGTCTCCAATGCTGATTGCGCAATAAGTACTTCCGCTGTGGTGCCTAATTCTTTGGCCGCTTTTTTGGCATGTGGGTAAAGCACAGATATAAAATGCTGTGGACTATCAAACTGGCTAACTTTCTCTTGTGCTGCTTGCACTTTACTTCCATCAGCCACGCTGGTATTTGGCAAGCTTTTGCCGCTAGCATCGAAACTGGCTGAAGCCGTTTTTTGACCGGATAAGATTTGATTCATTGCTTTGATTGAAGCGGCTGAGTTTAGCCCTAATGACGATACACTGTTGCTTTGAGCATGTTGCGTTAAAAGTTCTGAGTTATCGCGCAGCAAGATACTGTCAGTGGGACTTGCAGTTTGTGCACTATCCTGTTTATTGACAAACATACTTGGATTAACTTTGGCATCACTATTGCCCCGTAAAACAGAAGCTGGGGTTATCGGGCTATCGTTAGGGGATAACTGCTGCACCATTAAGTCTGCTAGGCCGAGCATGCCTTTATTAGACAAATCCATCGACATTTGCTGATCGCGCATTTGCTCATAAAAGGCAGTCGTTTCACTATTGAAAGGACTGTCAGATTTAAATGCTTCATTCGCATCGCGCATACTTTTCATCAGCATTTGAATAAAGATACCTTCAAATTGCTTAGCGACTTCTTTAAGCGCGCCCTTCTCGTCTTTCTGAGCTTGAACTCGGAGTGAATCCAGTCCACCTAGATCCAGAAAGTGCGATGAATTTGACAGCTTTTCCATAGTCGTTCCATATTGCCAAAGCGACAATTATTAGATGATGATAAGTTCACCATGCAAAGCGCCTGCCATCTTTAATGCTTCCAGAATTGCCAGTACATCAGAAGGTGCAGCGCCGACTAAGTTTACTGCCCTAACTAGCTCATCCAATGTGGTACCTGGATTAAACATAAACATGCGGTTATCGCTTTGATTGACATCGATAGTGCTGTCAGTTGTGACCACGGTTTGCCCACCCGCAAGCGGATTAGGCTGTGATACTTGAGTGGCTTCAGCAATCGTCACGGTTAAGCCACCATGGGTAACAGCAGCTGGCAATAATTTGACGTTTTGTCCAACCACAATAGTGCCAGTCCGTGAATTAACAATCACTTTGGCTGACTCATCGGCTGGTTCTACCTCAATATTTTCAAGGGTGGCTAAAAACGATACACGTTGTGAAGCATCACGTGGGGCACTCACTTGAATTGAGCTTGCATCTAATGCGCGGGCCATACCAGGGCCAAGTAAGTCATTAATGGCATCAGCGGTTCTTTTGGCAGTTGAAAAATCTGCACGACGTAAGTTAAAAGTAAGATGATCCCCATTAGCAAAAGGCGATGCCACACTGCGTTCAACAATTGCGCCACTGGGTATACGACCTACTGTGGGTGTATTTTGAATAACCTGCGAACCATCAAGCCCTTCGGCACTAAAACCACTGACAACTAAGCTGCCCTGTGCGATTGCATACACATTGCCATCAACCCCTTTTAAAAAGGTTTGAATTAAGGTGCCGCCACGTAAACTTTTTGCTTCCCCAATACTTGATACCGTCACATCAAGTAACTGACCGGGTTTAATAAAAGCGGGCATATCAGCATGCACAGCTACCACAGCCACATTTTTCACTTTTGGGCGAACAGACTCAGGTAAATTAATGCCAAAGTTTTTCAGCATAGTTTTAAAAGTTTGTTCGGTATAGCGAGTTTTCTCGCCGGTGCCTGGTAAACCGACCACTAATCCATAACCCACTAATTGGTTGGTTCGCACGCCTTGCACATTGGCAATATCTTTAATGCGTTGTGCTTCAACCTCAGAAGAGACAAAAATACACATTGCAACGAACATGGTTAAAATGACATTGATTTTCATGTTCATCTCCTTAGAAAGGCCACCACTCACCCATAAAGAATGAGCTTAACCAGCCCACTTTTTGGGTGTCGGCAAAAGTGCCCGTTCCGCTATATTGAATGCGAGCATTGGCAACGCGAGTCGATTCAATGGTATTGTCTGGGCTGATATCTTGGCTGCGTACAACCCCTGTGACGCGAATAAACTCATCACCATTATTAATTGATATCCACTTTTCACCACGAATAATCAAATTGCCATTACTCAGTACTTGCATCACATTGGCCGAAATACTGCCATCTAAACTGTTAGACTGATCGGCATCGGCTTCACGCTTGGTATTCATACTGTCAGAGTAGCGAAAATCCAACGGTACGCCTTTAATGGTGACATTACCGCCACCGGCATACACAGGTTCAACACTTAGCCCGGTATTTTTCTTTAATTCATTATTGGCACTTTTAGTTGCCTGAGTGGATTCTTTTAACACCACAGTAATAATGTCACCCACTTTGTGAGCTCGAATATCGGAGTACAAACTGGCTGATTGTGAGTCTAGAAAGATCGATCCCGTGGCTGCTTTTTGCGTTATCGGCTCTTCTGGATACACTGGCGCATAAAACGGATCATCTGGTATCGGTTTTTTCTGTGTTGAACTACACCCAGCTAGCGCGATTAGGCTGACTAAAGCAAGATACTTAATCATGATTGCCCCCTAAAGATTTTGATTCACATAAGACAGCATTTGATCAACCGCTGAAATCACTTTGGAGTTCATCTCATAGATCCGTTGACTTTGAATTAGATTAACTAACTCTTCTGTCACGTTCACATTAGAGGTTTCTAACGCGCCTTGACGAATAGCCCCCATTCCATCTAACGATGCTGTGCCTTGAATTGGCGTGCCGCTAGCACCGGTTTCGGTATATAAATTTTGACCGAGTGGATCTAACCCTGATGGATTAATAAAATCTGTCATGGTTAACTGGCCTATCACTTGGTTTTCAGCCGCATCAGCCGTTTTGACTGACACTTCGCCTTCGGCTGATACAGTAATACTAGTGGCATTATCAGGGATCGTAATTGGCGGTTGCAGAACATAACCTGAGCCCGGTGTGACGATTTGCCCCGTGTCATCTAAGCTAAACTGGCCATTACGAGTATAAGCAGGTGTCCCATCTGGCATTTGCACTTCAAAAAAGCCTGGGCCTTCGATCATTAAATCCAATGCATTGTCAGTAGTGAGCATGTTGCCTTGGGTAAACATCTTTTGGGTGGCAACCACTTTAGTACCTGCGCCAAGGTTTAAACCGTTTGGCAATTTAGAGTTATCGGCACTAATACCACCAGCTTGGTTAATTGTTTGATATAGCAAGTCTTCAAACACAGCGCGGCTTTTTTTGTATCCGACGGTACTGGCGTTAGCAACGTTGTTAGAAATAACCGCAATATCTGTTTGTTGGGCGTCTAAACCCGTTTTACTAATCCACAGAGCTGGATGCATAATAATTACTCCTAACTAATTCTTAATAATGATGATGACGAGCGATCAGCCTCTTCGGCATTTTTCATCATCTTGACTTGCATTTCGTACTGACGTTGAATATCGATCATGGCGACCATTTCATGCACAGGATTGACGTTACTCCCTTCAATCGCACCGCTTTCGACACGCACATCAGGATCTTTTGCCGCAGGCTGGCCTGACATTTGTCTGAATAAGCCATCTTCTCCACGCATCATTTGATCGTTACCCGGATTAACAAACTTTATTCGTGCCACTTCTTCGATCACTTCAGCGGTTGCACCTTGTGGGCGTACTGAAATAATGCCGTCTTCTGAAATATGCACCCCAGCGATAGGTAGTGGCAACACGATAGGCCCAGCATCGCCCATAACAGGCGTATTGCGGCTATTAACTAATAAACCTGTGCTGTCAAATTTCAAACTACCAGCTCGGGTATAAGCTTCTGAACCATCTTGGGCTTGTACCGCTATCCAGCCATCGCCTTTAATGGCAATATCCAAATCTCGACCAGTAGCTTTTAATGGCCCGTTGCTAAAATTAGTGCCCGGGCTTTCTATCATAGAAAACACACGAGTAGGTAAGCCTTCACCAAATGCTTGCATTGAGCGAGCTTGGGTCATATCAGACTTAAACCCATCGGTATTGGCATTGGCTAAGTTGTTTGCGCGTACTGCCAAAGCATTCATGCCTTGCTTAGCACCACTCATCGCAACATACATAAATTTGTCCATTTGCCGCTCCGTCAAAAAACCTTTAAACAACGATATTACTTAGACAAAGCAATTGGCATGCCAATAAAACGAATTACTTTTAAGTTATTGTTTTATTGATGGTAAGGGAAATAAAAGAAATAAGAGATAACTGGAGAGTGTCAAAAAATAACGAAATAAATACCGCAAAACTATACAAAGGCAAAGCGTTGCCGATAACGGCAACGCTTATAAGTGATGTATCAACGATTAACGGATCTGTAATACCGTTTGGTTAAGAGTATTGTTCACTTCAAGGGTACGCGAGTTTGCTTGGAAGTTACGCTGTGCTGAAATCAAATCCACTAATTCGGTGGTTAAATCAACATTTGACTGTTCTAATGCCGATGAACGAATGCTACCAAAAGTACCGCTATTAGCTTCACCCGCTAAAGCCGGACCAGAATCAAGGCTCTCTTTCCATGCAGTATTGCCTACCTGCGTTAAACCTTGTTCATTGGCAAATCGAACTAGGGCGACTCGTGATAAAGGCACGGTTGAACCATTACTGTAACTTGCCGTTACCAGACCATCAGCGCCAATGCCGACATTGGTCAATCGACCAACTGTGGTACCGTCTTGAGTTAACTCGGTCACTTCAAATGGTGAAGCATACTGAGTTGGATTATTGAAGTTAATGGTAATAGTTTGAGTACCATCAGTACCTGGATCTAATACTCCAGCGCCATTAACACCAAGCTCTTCTGTTGTTATTATCGCGGGATCAGTACCCGTATAAGCACCAACATCATTGAACTTAATTACTGCACCTTTCCATCCATCTGCATTTACAGCGCTTCTAGTAGTAGGGTCTGGGTTACCATCTCCATCGCTATCAAAATTATATTCTCCAGCAGGGCCTGCTAAGTCGACTGGTTTATCATCGATAGCATAAAATGCAACCCAGTTGCTTTCTCCAGTATATGAACCTTCTTCTGGTTTGATAAAATAGGTGGTCATAATATGCGGTTTACCTAATGAATCGTAAATCGTCACAGAAGTCGAATTATTAAAGGTTGCTGGGTCTTCGTGATCAAAATTAGCGGGATCTAATGCTTTCTCGCCTACATTTAAGTTCATCTGCAAGCCCACATTAGACGACATAACAGGGTTACCTGCGGTATCAGGAATTTTAATTGGCTGTGTGGTGGTTAAACTAACTGAAGTCGAGTTACCATCTTTATCAACCGGAAAGCCCTGCAAGTAATTACCAGCGGAATCAACCATATAGTTGCTTTGATCAACTTTAAATGCGCCAGCTCTAGTGTAAGATTGGTCACGAGTGCCTAGTTCAGATGAAGTAACAAAAAAACCACCGCCACTGATCGCCATGTCTAAAGAGTTGCTGGTAAATTGTAAGCTACCTTGGTGAAATTGCTGCGCAACTTGTGTGGTAGTCACCCCGCCCCCAACAGCTGTTTTGCTGTTTGAGAAAATCGAATTTGCATAAACGTCAGCAAATTCGGCACGGGACTCTTTAAAGCCAATGGTATTTACGTTAGCAATGTTATTTGCTGTGGTATTGAGATCTTTTTGCGCTGCTGCGATACCACTCAATGCGATATTAAATGACATATTTCACCTCGAATTTTTCGATAATATTAGTGACAATTTTATGGCACTAAACTGCTATATTAGGTTTCAGACACTGCAAGTACATCTGACAATTTAATGCCGCCAATACCGCGTAAGTTTAAAATTGCACCCGTTGCTGCCGTACCCAAGGAGACACTGGTAACATGAGCGTAAGTCGATACGGGAAGATCTTGCGACTGACCATCCACTTTACCGCTGGCTTTGATTGAATAACTACCCTCTGCGACAGGTTCGCCATTCTTATCAAGACCATCCCAAGCAACATCGACGTTACCGCCAGCACTGCCATCAATATCAAAGGTTTTTATTAACTGACCAGATTCATCTTCAATGCGAATCGTAATGGTATCGATTTTTTCAGGAGTACTAACCACACCTTTTATTTCAGAGCTTTCAGGTGTGATGGCACCAGTGTCAGATGGAATCAACACTTTACGGCCAACAAGTCCTGATGCCTGCAATGCTTGACTTGAACTCATCACGCTATTGAGATTTAAAATCTCGGCATTCAGATTGGCAATGCCATCTACCGTTGAAAACGATGCCATTTGGGCAATCATTTGATCATTATCTACAGGTTTAAATGGATCTTGCATCGATAACTGCTGACTGAGCAAAGCAAAGAAGTCTTCTTGCTTTAACATTTGATCTTTAGGCTCAGGCGTTTCAGGCACACTTGGCAATCTAATGCTGTCTAAAAAGGGATTGCCTGTTGATGTTGCAGTCGCATTCGATTGCACAGTATTTTTACTCACTGTACCTGTGCTAGACACACTTGACGTCTGTTGAGGCAAAGACTGACTATAAGGATTTACGAGGCTCATATATTACCTCCAAAAAAAATCATGCTATTTACCCATTCTAAGTGTCTGTTGCAACATTGATTTTGTTGCATCCGCCACTTGAACATTCATTTGATAAGAACGTGAAGCTGAAATCATATCGGCCATTTCTTCCATCACATTCACATTAGGCTTATAAATAAAGCCATCGGTATCAGCCATTGGGTGATCAGGAGAGTATTCTTTAATTAATGGCTTATCACTTTCAACAATCCCACGTACGTTCACTTTCTGACCCGCACTTTGCTGATGACTCGCATTGGCAAGTTCAGCTTCAAATATTGGATGACGTGCACGATAAGTTTTATCAACGCTACTGGAAACGGAATCAGCATTAGCAATATTACTGGCGGTGGTATTCAAGCGCACCGACTGGGCGCTCATACCTGATCCTGATACATTGAAAATATTAAATAAGCTCATAATTAATTACCTGTTAACGCTTTACGCATACCACTAAATTTGCCTTCCAAAAAACCTAGAGACATTTGGTACTCAAGTGCGTTTTGCATAAAAGCGGTTTGTTCCTGCTGCATATCAACAGTGTTGCCATCACCTGTATCAGGTTGATTAACTACACGATATTTAACATGCTGCTGATTAAGAGCGGTTAAATCAAAATGCTTTTCAGTGGTTTGACTCATCGATAAGCCTTTTTGATGTGAACGAGCAGCTGACATAGCAGAAGCAAAATCAACATCGCGAGCTTTGTACCCTGGGGTATTAGCATTTGCAATGTTGCTTGATAAAACTTCGGCTCGCTGGGCCCTTACACCTAAAGAGTATTGATGTACCCCAAGTGCATTATCAAAGTTAATCGCCATAAAATTGCCTCCATCAGCTATCTGATAGATATGTAGCAAAGGGTATGCCAATATTTTCGAAAAAGGGAGTTAGAAGGAATAGATGCAAAAAATAAAGCATACAATCCAATTACCGTATGCTTTTCGGTTAGTTAGATTAGGTTTTCTTTTGATAATAGATGCCAGGATTACACCGAACCATATTAAACTCGTCCGTCAAACCGGCAATTGACTCTGAAGCCCCAAGAAATAATATCCCCTGAGGATTTAAAGCGGCAGCAAATTGCCGCAAAATTTTTGCTTTTGCCTCCGGTGCAAAATAAATCAACACATTACGACAAAAAATAATGTCGTATTTCCCCAGCAACGAATAGCTTTCAAGTAAATTATGGGCCCGAAAGTTAACCAATCGCTTAACATTATCTTTCACTTTCATATTGCCATTGGGCAAAGCATCAAAAAACTGACGCTTACGCTCATCAGATAAACCTCGGGCTAAGGCTAAATTGTCATACTCAGCATTTTTACAACGCTCAAGCATCGATGGTGATAAATCAGTTGCTTGAATTGCTACACCTCCGGGTAATGCACCCGGTCTACGCTGCTGATACTCCATCACGGTCATGGCAAGAGAATAAGGCTCCTGCCCAGAGGAACAAGCCGCAGACCAAATGCGTAAGGGGCGCCCTAACTTTGAATACTCGGGTAACAATGCATTTTGCAGTAAATCGAATGGGTATTTGTCACGAAACCATAAGGTTTCGTTGGTGGTCATAGCATCGATGACTTCTGAGCGCAATTGACGCTCAGTAGGTCTCATTGAATGTTTAACAACGTCTGACAGAGAGGGGAGATTATATTTCCCCATAAGAGGTGCTAGACGACTTCTTACTAGGTATTGCTTATTTTCACCCAATACGATGCCGCTATGTTGTTCTAAAAACAACCTAAACTGATTATATTCTGATTCTGCGAGTGATTTATTGGTCACATTCACATCCTAAACAAATCGAGCTTATCCTTGCTCACTAAAATTATGACAACGATATGATTTACGCTAAAGTCTTTGAACTCATGATTTAACTTCCACAAACTGACTTTAATTTTTATCAAATCTAACTATCTAAATTGCCATTATTACACATTACTCAACAACTTGAGCAGGACTGACTATCAATCAATTACAAACTTAAATGCTTGTTAACCGCAGCAGCTAATTCATCTGGGTTAAACTTAGCGATAAAGTCATTAGCACCCACTTTTTGCACCATAGCTTGATTGAAAACACCACTCAATGAGGTATGCAATACCACTTTAATATTTTTTAACTTTGGATCATCGCGAATTTCCGCTGTTAAGGTGTAACCATCCATTTCTGGCATTTCAATATCTGAAATAATCAATGGAATTTCATGCGATACATCATTCATTTCACTGGCAATAGCTTTTAATTTATCCAGTGCTTCTTTGCCATCTTTTGCCGTATCGATTTGTAAGCTTAAAGACTCAAGTGAACGAATAATTTGCTTACGTGCCACCGCAGAATCATCAATAACCATGATGTGATAATGCTGTTCTCTGTCAATGGTTAGCTGCTTGTCGACTTCTTCGCTAATGGCTGTCTTTACTGGTGATATTTCATCGAGAATTTTCTCAACATCTAAAATTTCAACTAACTCACCTTCAATTTCTGTCACCGCAGTAAGGTATGAATAACGCCCTGCACCTTGAGGCGGAGGCATAATATCAGACCAATTCATATTAATAATACGTTCGACTGAACTGACTAAGAACCCCTGCACACTGCGGTTATATTCCGAGATGATAACAAAACAGTTTTCTGTTGAGGTGATAGGTTTTCCGCCTGTAGCTGCACTCAAATCAATCACAGAAATGGTCGCACCTCGGATATGCGCAACGCCTTTTACAAAAGGATTAAGCTTAGGAAGCGAAGTTAATGGAGGACATTGAAGTACTTCCTTAACTTTAAAAACGTTAATCCCGTACCTTTGACGCCCATTAAGCTTAAATAACAACAGCTCTAAACGATTTTGGCCAACGAGTTGCGTACGTTTGTTAACGGATTCCATTATACTCGACATAACACTGCCTTTTTGTTATTAAATTTTTGAACTAAATAGATAATAGCTTGTTTTACCTATCTGAATACATCTTTAAGTGAATAAACCACTCAGTAAGCCCTATGGTTTAGTGTGTTACACTTACTTGTGTTGTCTCTATCAATGCCGCAACCCCAATTGATCATATTTGTAGGCATATTATTTGCTTAACCATAACAACAACCGTGATCAGTGTGATTGTTTCATCAAACTAGTCATTTTATTGTCACTTGATTCAGCTTAATTAACACTCATGATGAAATTTAGTATAGGTGCAATCTCACAAAACAAGCTAGTATCCCCATGATGAAAGTAATTTATTTATGTTTTGGCTATTTATTGTTTAATTCATTAGCGTCCTATGCCAATGAAGTATCTTCTGTTCCAGCTATATCGACCATTACCCAAATGGCTGAAGATGTAATTCGAAAAAAAATTCAGCTAGACAATAATGCTAAGTTAATGATTACCCCACAAAACCTTGAAGGAAGATTAGTTCCTCCGCGTTGTTTTGAACCGTTATCAGTAACGTTAGCCAGTGACCGAGAAATTGCCCGCAACAACACGGTTAAAGTCAGTTGTAACACCCCCGATTATGACTATCCTTGGCTGATTTACATCTCTGTACGAGTTGAAATTCTTTATCCTGTTGCCGTAGCTGCCGAAGTCATTGCTCCCGGCACCCTCATTTCAGAGGAACAAATACAAATTGACTACATAGATCAATACAGTTTACGGGGGCAATATTTTTCTGACACAAATGCTGTCATTGGAACAAGATCCAAAAGACGTATTGCTAAAAGCTCCCCAATTCTTGGTAACCAATTATGTTTTGTATGTAAGGGCGATGCGGTATCCATTTATGCCAAAACTGAACATTTGCAGATAAAAACCTTAGGTGAGGCCCTACGCGATGGCAATATTGGCGAATCTATCAGCGTCAAAAATATAAATTCAAACAAACAATTAGAAGCAACGGTAATTGGCATTGGCGAAGTTGAAGTTAGAATGTAAAATAAACTAAAGTTTTTTCCCTTGTGGCCGATACCCTGTTTGGAAAACCGAAATTAACGCTGGAGCCTAACATGGCAATTGACATTAACAAGCTAAAATCTGCAACGAGCACGCCAATACAAACGTCTCGCGACAGTAAATCAGCTGCAGGCACAACTCAAGCGGCACCCAAAACTGCTGCGGTAAAAGCTGACTCGGTGAGTATTACCTCACAAGCGCAAGAATTACAAAGTACGCAGGCAAAAATGGCTAACTTACCTGAAGTCGACCAAAAGAAAGTGGCTGAAATTAAATTGGCAATTTCTGAAGGCCGTTATAAAGTCGACCCAGAAAAACTTGCAGCTAATATTGCAAACTTTGAAGCACAATTAAGCGGACTCAAATTTAACCAAGACTAAAGTGTAAAACCTGTCTTACTTATTCGACTTTTTACACTGTCTTGTTGAATTTATCTTAGTGCAAATTGATGCCTAATTAGATAAATAATCGCTTGTCGCCCGAATGGCGTCACAGACAAATGTATCAAAAATATGAGTAATGTATGACAGACATAGCCACACTACTTTCCCATCAGCAAGGTATTTTAACCTCGCTGAAGACAATCATATCCGCAGAAAAGCAAGCTTTACTCGATCAAGATGCCGATGCCTTATTAAAGCTGGCTCAAGACAAGCAGCAATATCTAATCAATTTAAAGCAAAATGACGATACTCTGGCAAAACACCCAGACAAAGCATTACTGACCAGTGAACCCACATTGATTGAAAAAGTGGCAGATTCCAAACTAATTTTAGCGGAATGTAAATCATTAAATCAGCAAAATGCCAACTTAATTGAACTAAATATTGCAAGTATGAATCGATTATCCCAAGCATTACAGGTGAGTCGAAACGCTTCCAGTTTGACCTATAACGATAAAGGTAAAACTTCGACCATTTCAACATTAGGCAATGACTTTAAAGCATAACCTTAACTGTATTACCAATAAAAACGGCACTTTTTAAAGTGCCGTTTTCTGTATAAATAGCTTCTAAAAACGTAGCGATTATAGCCAGTTCAGGTTAATTACCCAGCATTGCCTTCTTTAAACTCTTTTGAGCAGGTTTATCACCTAACCAAATGTTAAGTAAGGCTTGTCGAAATGCTTCACCTGCAACTTCACCCTGCTGTTGTTGATTTTTTAAACTAATCACACCTTGGTCTTTAGTTAACACAAAAGTAAACTGATCACCTTTTTTAATTTCTGCACTAAATAACGCCATAAACTGATCAATTTCAGCTTTTAGCGCTTGAGGCTTGCCATTGGTTGCCGCATCAAAGCCTTCATTAATCGCTTCAATCATTTTATCAGAGGTGATCATTCCTGAAGTGATATTCAAACGGATAACCGCTACAGGCTGTTCAATCACATCAGATAACGCAGTTTGATGATGTGGCAAATACAAACTACCTACATACAAGTCCATGAAAAACTTACTACGCACACCTGCACCATTTAAGATTAAAGTGTGCTCAGCCATATTCAATGACTCACTCAACTCTATTCCTGAAACTGATTTTGCATTAACTATGGGTGATAAGATAAGTGCAGCGGTTAAACTTAAAACGGATAAAATCTTCATAATGCTCTTCTATATGTGGAAATAAAGCGTTAGCCCCTAACGCCTAACTTGTACTGTCCATTTTGCTCAAACATAAGCGCTTGTTTTTGATTTGGAGAAATTAATAATGGACCATCATCAAAAAACAAAAAGCATTTCCAATTGCAAACAAATACATCCCATCGTGTTTCAATGACCTGATATTTTTCATAGCAAAAATACACTTTTGCATCATCAGGCCATTGGATATACTCAATTACCGCTTCAGGTAAGGAGTTATCATTTGAGTCCCATGCCGATTGCCAATGCTCAGTTGCTGACCAAGCATCTTGCTTAGCAGGCCAATCACCTTTCGCAAATTGTTCTGCACGACTACTTTTGTTACTAATCCATTTATTCCACACCTCCATTGAACTCTTCTCACTAAGAGGCTTAATCAAGGATTTATCGTCTTCACTCACGGGGAGATCTTTATGATTAAAGATCCATTTACGCTTGTAGGACTCAAGAGGAATATAAGAAATTGACAAGAATCACTCCTTCAAAGGGATTAGCACTAAGATAAAGGAGAGATTATAAAGTGTTTACTTCATCTTTGAAACGACTTGTAATCCGTGTAAGCTCATTCCACAAGTCAACCCACAAAAATCATGGGTTGAGCCTTCAGAATTAACGCTAAATATGAGTTTTATGCAGTTAGTTTGTGCATGTATTGCTTAGCTAACTCATTTTCAGGTTCGACATTTAATGCATTAACAAAGGCTGTTTTAGCTGCGTCATATTGTTTAATATCAAACATATAAACACCTAAACTAACCCAAGTAACTACATCTTCAGGGTATTTTTCCAGGTAATCTAAATATAGATTCACTGACTCCTGCACCTTACCCATTAATTTCAAGACTTGTGCATGTTTAACAGTATGCGCATCAGTAAAATGCGATATCTCTTCAAAACCAAGTATGGCAGTATCTAAATCATTAGAGTGTAAAGCGGTACTAATCAGTTGTTTTAATTCACTTATACCTCTCTGTTCTTGAGGGATATTAAGAATGGCCTGCTTTGCATTCACCAAATCACCTTCAAGCTCATATTTCACACTCAATGCAAACCAATATAGCGCAGATGCCTCTTCGTTTTGATTTTCGTAATGAGTCAAACTACGCACCATCTGAGAAATACCGGCTAAATGCTTTTCATTTTTTAAAAGCTCAATTTTGGTTCTAACTGGCTTTAAGTTTGATCTCGCCTTGATATAGCTTTCATAGGGCTTATCTGATGTTGTGGTACTTAAGGTATATTCTTTTACTAATTCTTCGACTAACTCTGAATTTGCAATACGAGTATTCTGTGCGTTTTTATGGTTTTGCAGCCAAATCAAAACACGCCCGGTTTGCTTATCCTCTCGCCAACTGTTTGCTAATTCGCTAAGAGGAACATCTACGTCAAGTTCTTTTAGTCGACAATTAACTTTACTTAAAGAAGCTGTAACTACCTTCAATAGTTGACTAACCGCGGCATTAAAACTTTTATAATACGCATAGGTCTGTGCAATTTTTTGTTCTGGAGTCAATGAGCCAATTTGCTGTACTGATAAAAAGCTCATAAATTGAAGATAACCAAATGTTTTGATTAATTTAATTAACCCACTGTCACTGTTGTTAATTTTTAGTTCAATTCTGGATAGTTGCTTATTTAACTTGGCTGATTGTTTTAGGTCGCTTTTCAACAAATCTAACTGTGCACACAAAGGTAACGCTTGCTCAACTAACTTTTCTACTTTTAGTAGCTTATCTTTAAAAGCATTTATTTCATTGCGTGTATTTTGTAACTGCTGTTTGGTATTAAAAGCTGAAAACTTTTGCTTCACTTGTGCAAAAAATGCTTCACTACTGATGACTTGCTCACCCAGAATCACATTTTTTGCGTCTTGACATTTTACCTTGTCAACTTTTGCGGCTTGTGCCGCAAGATTGATAAACTCCACACCGTCGGTTTCTGCTATTTTAGATTGCATCACTTCTAATGCGGTATACATTTGAATCGTTGTTTCCGCTAATTGGCCATCATTGGTTTCAACCCATTGTCCAATATGACCAAGAATCGCCGGGTTAATTTCAGACTCTAAGCTCCCTTTTGCATGTGTGTGACCATCCGGGGAAAAACACAAGTCCACACCACTTAACAAAATGTGCTTGAATTGCAATGCGATAGCGATATTGATGGCGGTATTGGTTACAGTAGGCCCATCACTGATAAAGTTTTGCTCATTACTCCATGGTAACTGTTGTCCTAAATAACACTTCACCCCCGCCCATTGGCCGACAATTTCAGAAGCCGCATGATAAGCATTAACAAGTAGGGTTCGATCTGAAAGTGGCAATAATCCCCGGCTGACACTGAGACTTAGCGGCAATGGATCGATCGTCATCACTATATGCGGAATAATCCCCGCCGCTTCCAATTTTCCTGCCACACGAGAAATAGCAATAATAAACAATTGCTTTTGATTTAATTTTATCCACTCAATTTGGCCATCAACCGAGGGGCCTCCAGCTACGACAATACAAGTCATTGCAGAAAAGTTATATTCTGACAATATCGATATCGCAGGCACTTGATTATCGGCGGCATTATCTAACTGCTTGGTCATGAATTTTTGAATTGACAATATATTAGTCAATTTCATCGATGCTACTTTCAATGTTGTCTGGATCATGCTTTTTAAGCCTAGATAGCCCTCTAAATGCCCCGCTGCGGCTCCTAAAGAATGACTAACACGACAATAGAATTGCTGAAAATAGATTTGTAATATAGGGCTTTCTAGTAGGGTGGCTAACTCATCAAAGTTACAGATAAAAATATCATGCTGTTGACGCTCAGGAATATCGATATTCAATACTTGTGTCACCTCTTCAAGTTCAACAAAGATGAACTTACTTCCTTTGGGTAACTCCATTTCCATTACATAATTTGCCAATAAGCCAGAGTCTAAGCCAATGACAATATGTAAAGTATTAGTTAATTCGAACTCTTGAAATCGCTGTTTAAAAAGGGAGGTAGAATCTAACTTTTCAAATTGATACTGATTGATAGCAGGAAAATAATGCTCATTAAAACGACTCAATTTAACGGTTTTTAAAGCAGGATTAATTAAGGTATTCATTGTTTTCCCTGTATTTAGCCACAACCATGATAAAAAAACGACACTCGCTGGCTGCGTCAAAAAAAAGTTATTTCATATAAAATCGAGCATTTTTAGCTCTTCTTACATCTTATTAAGCAAAAAATGAACCAGTTTCTCATAAAATAAAATATACTTTTGTAAAACAAAAAGAATACTCTACTCTTATAAAGAAGAAGAGTAACCATATGATTTATAACTATTAAAAATAAATCATTTTAACATGGATGATTTATACTCTCTTCAATAATATTTTTTTGTTTTTCATAACAAATGTCAAAGTCGCACAATACTAGCTTCTGGTCTGTTTTTTGCTTTGATACTTTAGGTAATATATGGAACTATGGCAAAGGTTGTGACAATAAGCCTATAACTATCACAATTTAAACGCGTTTTTACTAATAGAGTTACGCGCCATTTGCGCAGGAGAAATTATGTTTAATAATAAGTCAATTCTCATTACCGGAGGCACAGGCTCCTTTGGGCATAAATATACCCAAACTCTATTGCAACGCTATAAGCCCAAACGGATTATTATCTTCTCTCGAGACGAGTTAAAACAGTATGAAATGCAACAACGATTTGATCAAAGCTGCATGCGCTACTTTATTGGTGATGTCAGAGACAGTGATCGTTTAAAGCAAGCCTTTAAAGATGTCGATTTTGTTATTCATGCTGCAGCAATGAAACAGGTACCTGCTGCAGAATATAACCCGATGGAATGCATTAAAACGAATATCCATGGGGCTGAAAATGTTATCAAGGCTGCAATCGTTAACAATGTTCAAAAAGTGATCGCCCTTTCGACAGATAAAGCCGCGAATCCTATTAATTTGTACGGTGCAACTAAATTAGCCTCTGATAAGTTATTTACAGCAGCAAACAATGTCGTTGGCACAGGCCAAACTCGTTTTTCTGCCGTCAGATATGGCAATGTTGTCGGTTCTCGTGGCTCTGTTGTGCCTTATTTCAAAAAGTTAATTGCTGATGGTGCCACCTCGTTACCTATAACCCATCCGGATATGACACGCTTTTGGATCACCCTGCAAGAAGGGGTCGACTTTGTTTTAAAAAACTTCGAGCGTATGCAAGGTGGTGAGATTTTTGTTCCTAAAATTCCCTCGATTAAAATTACTGATTTAGCATCGGCTTACGGTAGTGGCCTTGAACATGAAATCGTGGGTATCCGCCCTGGTGAAAAAATGCATGAAATCATGTGCCCAGGCGATGACTCTCATCACACCATTGAATTTGATGATCACTTTGTTATCACTCCCAGTATTAAATTCTTCGGTAAAGAAATGAACTATTATATCAATGCTCTCAAAGAGAAAGGTAAGCTAGTACCTGAAGGATTTGAGTATCATTCAGGCAACAACAGCCACTTTTTAACCGTAGACGAAATCACCAAACTGGATTCATTAGCATGATCCCCTATGGTAAACAGGATATTAACCAAACCGATATTGACGCGGTGATTAATGTCCTCAAATCAGATTACCTCACTCAAGGCCCTAAGGTACCTGAATTTGAGCAAGCAATATCGCAGTATGTTGGCGCAGTACATGCAGTTGCTGTCAATAGTGCCACATCAGCACTGCATATTGCCTGTTTAGCACTCAATATTGGCGAGGGTGACATCGTCTGGACAAGCCCGATCACCTTTGTCGCTTCAGCAAATTGTGCCCTTTACTGTGGCGCAAAAATAGATTTTGTCGATATTGACCCCATCACGGGTAATATGTGTCCAAAAGCATTAGCACAAAAGTTAAAAATAGCTCTTAAAGAGGGGCAATTACCTAAAGTTGTTATCCCTGTTCACATGGCGGGCCACAGCTGTGATATGCAAGCCATAAACCAGCTATTAACGCCGTATAATATTCATATTATTGAAGATGCCTCCCATGCTATCGGAGGCCAATACCAGCAAACACCTATCGGCCAATGCCAATACAGCGATATCACTATTTTCAGCTTCCATCCTGTCAAAATTATCACTAGTGCCGAAGGCGGCATGGCTACAACTAATGATCAAAATTTGGCTGACAGTATGAGGCTACTACGTAGCCATGGCATCACAAAACAACCTGAGAAAATGCTCCGATCAAATGAAGGTGACTGGTATTACGAGCAACACCAATTAGGCATGAACTATCGAATGACTGATCTCAATGCCGCATTAGGTTTGAGTCAATTAGTTCGTGTGGATGAATTTGTCGCCCAGCGAAACCGGCTAGCACAAGCATATCACTCATGCTTAAATGGCCTAGCCATTGAACATGTTAGCCCACTGTCTGATAGCTACTCAGCTAGGCATTTACACATCATTAGGCTAGGTAATGCATCAAAAAGACGAATGATTTTTGATGCAATGAGAGCCGCTGGTATTCAGGTTCATGTGCATTATTTTCCCGTTCACTTACAACCTTACTACCTTAACCTAGGTTTTAAAGCTGGCGATTTTAAACAAGCTGAGCAATTTTATGAGCAGATCTTAACCCTGCCTTTATATCCTGAATTAACCACTGCACAACTTGAATATATTTGTGCCACATTGAAGGGATTGCTTGAATGAATGTCGCAATCATTCCCGCGCGCGGTGGCAGTAAGCGCATCCCCCATAAAAACATTAAACCGTTTAATGCTAAGCCTATGATTGCTTATGCCATTGAAACAGCAATAAACAGCCAATGCTTTGATAAAGTCATTGTGTCAACCGATTGTGAGGCCATTGCCAATATCGCTAGACAATATGGTGCAGAGGTTCCTTTTATGCGTCCTGCAACGCTAGCAGATGACTTTACTGGCACAACAGCAGTTATCAAACATGCGCTTGCTGAAATACAAAAACAGGGATGGATACTCGATTATTGTTGCTGCATTTATGCCACTACCCCTTTGATGCAAGCTTCATCATTAATCAATGCCAAACACACATTATTGAATAATCCTGAGTTAGATTATGTCTTTTCCGCTTGTGAGTTTACATTTCCGATCCAACGGGCCTTGTTACAAAATCATGATGGCACAGTGACGGTGTTTGACCCTGTAAGTATTAGTAAACGCTCTCAAGATTTACCCAAGACATATCACGATGCAGGGCAATTTTACTGGGGTAAAGTCAGTGCTTTTTCAGATGATTCAACAACCGTATTTGGCCCAAAGTCTCAAATGGAAGTATTACCCTCCTATCTTGTTGCAGATATCGATACCATTGATGATTGGCAGCGTGCAGAAGTTCTGTACCAAGTGCTCACAAGCCAAGGAAAAATATGAATATCGTCTTCAGGGTAGATGCCAGTAGCACAATCGGATCAGGGCATGTATCTCGCTGCTTGTGTTTAGCTCATGCGCTTACAGCAGCCTACACACCAATTCAAAACACACAATTATCAGAAGATAACCCTGTCGTGCAGTGTCAATTTATTTGCCAAGACTTACCCGGCAATATGGCGACAGTCATTGCCAATGAAGGCTTCACAACAAACTTATTACCTCACTTTGCTGAGCACACTGAGTCACTTGACGCTCAAGCTTCATTAGCGGTAATTAATCAGCCCATTGATTTACTGATTATCGACCACTATCAATTAAGCAAAACCTACAGCTCAGCACTGCGTTCCCGTTGTCGTCATATTATTGTTATTGACGATTTAGCCAACCGTGTACATGACTGCGACATACTAATTGACTGCAATTTATTACCAAAGTTTACGCAACGATACCAACATCTTGTCAAGCCATCATGCCTGCAGTTATTAGGGCCTGAATTTGCCTTGCTACGGCCTGAGTTTTATCAAGCCCATCGGCAGCAAACCCGCTCTAACATTTTGGTATTTTTAGGCGGCGGTGACAGCCAAAATGTTACTTACACCGTCCTAGAGGCACTATTTTCGCTCCAAGTCACGTTACCTAAACAGACGCAAATTGATGTGGTTCTTGGGGCTGCGAACCCTTGGATTGACTCACTACAAAAAGAGTTTGGTCATTATCAGCAGATCAATTGGCATATTCAATGTGACTATATGGCAAGCTTAATGGCTAATGCATTTTTAGCCATAGGCGCTGGCGGTTCAACCCACTGGGAACGATGTGTCATGCAATTACCCGCTCTAGTGGTAACAGTGGCCGACAATCAAATTGCAACCACACAATATTTAGCAACTTTGGGCGCATGTGCCTGGCTGGGAACAAGTGAAAAGTTAACCTCACAACACATTGCCACTGAACTAAATAAATTACTCCAATCCCCTGAATTACTTGCATCAATGAGACAAGAAGCCGCTAAAATAATTCCTAAAAATGCAGGCATAACGTCAATAGTACGCGAGATAAAAAATCTGATAGGAACTCAGCTACATGCATAGAAATAATCTTGATGTTACTCACACCGATGAAATAACCATAGACGGAATTAAAATTGGCGCAGGGCAACAGCCTTTTATTATTGCAGAACTTTCAGGTAATCATAATCAATCGCTTGATACAGCGATGCAAATGATCAAAGCTGCTGCCGAAACTGGTGTGCAAGCAATAAAGCTGCAAACTTATACCCCCGATACCATTACCCTAGATGTGGCTGAGAACGAGTTTTTAATTTCAGAAGACGATAACCTTTGGCAAGGCAAAAGCCTTTATCAACTTTATGGCGAAGCAATGACACCATGGGAGTGGCATAAACCACTATTTGATTACGCCAAGTCATTAGGCCTTATTGCCTTCAGTACACCGTTTGATTTAACTGCAGTCAACTTTTTAGAGCAATTAGATGTGCCCTGCTACAAAGTCGCCTCATTTGAAAACACCGACCATGCCATTTTAGCAGCGGTGGCCAAAACGGGGAAACTGGTAATCATGTCAACAGGAATGGCAAGCATTGATGAGCTTGCAGAGTCGGTAGACGTTCTTAAAGCCAATGGTTGTAACCAGCTTATTTTGCTTAAATGCACTAGCCATTATCCCGCCTCACCGGTGGATGCAAATTTATTGACTATCCCACACTTAGCCCAATTATTTGACTGTCAAGTGGGCTTGTCCGATCACACCACAGGCATTGGTGTCTCTGTTGCAGCAGTCGCTTTAGGAGCCTGCGTCATTGAAAAACATTTTGTTCTTGACCGCAGCATTGGTGGTGTTGATAGCGAGTTTTCGTTAGAACCAAGCGAATTCAGAATGCTAGTTGCAGAAACCCAGCGAGCTCAAGTGGCATTAGGTAAAGTACGCTACGGCTGCACGCCTAAAGAGCTAGACTCAAGGCGCTACCGTCGATCATTATATATCAGCCAAGATCTGCAAGCAGGCGACACTCTGAATACCCATAACCTGCGTTCAGTTCGGCCTGGTTTAGGCTTAGCGCCAAAATACCTACCGCTATTATTAGGTAAAAAAATTAACCAAGATGTCAAAGCCGGCACCGCAATGAGTTGGGAATTAATATGACGTCAAACATGAATTCAAACTGGCCACCAAGCTATACGGCTTATGGCATTACCCTATCGCCATTATCGCAAGATATGATTGAAACCGTTCGACAGTGGCGTAATGATCCAAAGATTGCCGAGCTTATGCTCGACAAAAGCCACATTACTGCCGAACAGCAACAAACGTGGTTTGATGGTTTACAGGGTGATACTTCTCGTGCTTACTGGGTTGCTTATTTTAAAGATGAGCCCATCGGTGTTGCTTCATTAATGCATATTTGTTACGACAGCTCATCGGCGGAGCCAGGGTTATACATCTACCCTGAAAAATATCGCAATAATATCGTGCCTTTTTGTTTAGCATTTGCCCTGAACGACTTTGCTTTTCAGCAGCTTTCATTAAACGTTTTATGGGGTAAGATTTACGAAACTAATCAATCATCTATGCGTTTTCATCAAACCTGTGGATACCATCAATACGATACAAAAGCTGACGGTTTAATGCTGGTAAAACTACTAAAAGATGACTACGAGATAGCTAAAAAGCCAATTGCGAGATATATAAGGTATTAATAATGAAACTACTACAAGATAAACATATTCTTATTACCGGTAGTAGTCGTGGTATTGGCAAAGCAATTGCCGAACTTTTTGCATCTCACGGCGCAACGTTATACCTCAATGGCACCAACGTTGAACGACTGGAAAAGCTCAAACAAACTATTACTGACGAATATCAAACTGAATGCCACATTATCCCTTTTGACGTCAGCAATTCTGACGCTGTAAAAAATGGCTTTAAAAGCTTGTTCTCATTAACTAAAAGACTGGATGTTCTGGTTAATAATGCCGGTATTTTATCCAGTTCCCTACTGCGTATGATTGACAGTAAGCAAACTGAACAACAATTTGCCACTAATGCCTATAGCATTATTTATTGCTGCCAATATGCCAGTAGACTAATGCAAAAGAGCACGCATGCTTCCATTATCAACATGTCTTCGATTATGGGCGGTGTCGGTAGCGAAGGACATATTGCCTACAGTGGCAGTAAAGCTGCTGTGAATGGCATTACAAAATCTTTAGCGAAAGAGCTCGCTGATAAACACATACGAGTGAACGCTATCGCCCCCGGTTTCATCGACACCGACATGACACGAAATATCAGTGAAGATAAGTATCAACAGCGCATTAACAGTATTGCTATGGGATATGCCGGTCAGCCTGAAGACGTAGCCAATACCGCCTTATTTTTAGCATCTGATATGTCCAAATATATCACTGGTCAAGTGATTGGCGTTGATGGCGGCATGTTAATTTAACCTTTGGAGTTTATATGAATCACCCTCAACTACTTGAGCTTTTTGCTAGCGCGCTAGCAATTGACATTAAAAAGGTAACCCCTGATCTAGCCTATGGCACCATTCCCGAATGGGACTCTACCGCTCATATGATCCTTATTGCAGAAATAGAAGATAAATTTGACGTCATGCTGGATACTGATGACATTATTGATATGAGTTCAGTTGCTAAAGCTGATGAAATTATTAATAAATATCTAATCCAGCAATAAGCTAACGAGTTAACAATAGTTTAGCCAATTTTAATGAGATGCATTAAGCATGCACTCTAAACAGTGAGCCCAGATAGCAAAGTGAACAACACATCGAGTCATTTTTATCAAATCATTGAACAGCATGCGCAGGGCACACCTGAAGCCATGGCATTGATAGATAACCATCAATCACTCAACTATCAGCAACTGCTAGAACAAATTGATGACAGAGTTGCTTGGCTTAAGCAACTCATTAACAATAAAGGCGTTATCGGTTTACAATTTTCCGCAACAATTTGGCATGTTGTTACTTACTTAGCTTGCTTAAAAGCCAAAATACCTTTGCTGCTGATTGATCCTCAACTCGATGAACAAATCGCCCAACAGCAGTCCATTAACTTAGGCGCGAATTGGTTAATCACAGGTGAAGCTAACTACATTAAATTAACTGATAGGCCCATCGATACTCGCTCAGATTTAGCCATTCTTCTTAGCACCTCAGGCTCAACCGGTGCCGCTAAATCTATTATGCTAAGTGAAAACAATCTTTTTAGTAATGCTCAGTCAATTTGCCAATACTTACCCATGACAAATACCGATACGGGCATTGCAAGCTTACCGCTTAGCTACAGCTATGGCTTATCACTATTGAATACCCACCTTGTTATTGGCGCATGTTTTGTTTTAACCACCGAAAGCTTAATAAGCAAAACGTTTTGGCAGTTAATGAGCCAACATAAGGTCACGTCACTAGCAGGCGTGCCCTTTAGTTATCAGATGCTAAAACGGTTACGAATAGACACAATGGATTTACCGGCCCTAAAATATTTAACCCAAGCAGGCGGCAAATTGAGTGCCGATTTAGTCATGCATTTCCATCACATCACGCAATCATCAGGACGGGCTTTTTATGTGATGTATGGCCAAACAGAAGCGAGCGCCAGAATAGCCTACCTGCCGCCTCAATATTTACCTGAACATAGTGATTGTATTGGTATTGCCATACCGAACGGCAAACTGATTTTACGGGATATCAATACCGATGAAGCTATCACGGCCCCTGACGTTGAAGGCCAGCTTTGCTATCAAGGCCCTAATGTCATGTTGGGGTATGCCAGCAGCCCCAGTGACTTAAGTTCACAGCAAGTAATAACGGAATTGAAAACCGGTGATATAGCCGAAATAACCTCAAAAGGGTTAATTAAAATTACCGGCCGGCTTAACCGAATTTTAAAAATTCAGGGTAAACGTTTCAGTCTTGATCATCTTGAACAAGTGTTACTTCAGTATACAGGCCAGCATTGCTATTGCTTTGGCGAAGATGACCAACTCATGGTGGCGATTCCTCATCATTTAGCCATAGAAACCATCAAACAATTTTTCAGCCAACAATATAAATTGCACCCAAGTTTATTTAGCATCATTCAACTTGATACAATTCCACGCCTTAGTAATGGGAAGCCTGATTATCGAAAACTCAAGCTGATTAAGGAGCAAAATAATGCTGTTTGAACTTGAACCGTATTCAATTAAAAAAGAGCAAAAACAGCCATTACTTCAACAAGAGTTATCTGCGTTAACGAAACACCATCAACAACATTGTTCAGACTATGCACGTTTAATTCAAACTCAATGGCCGAACTTGTCGTTGCCGGTAGCAAACACCCAAGCATTGCCCTATTTATCAGTCAGATTATTTAAGCAAATCGGGCTTAAATCCATCACTGATGAGCAGGTTTTTAAAACATTATATTCAAGCGGAACCACCGGCACGCCTTCTCGTATTATGTTAGATAACCAAACTGCTGCGGTGCAGTCCAAAATTCTCGTCAAAATTATGCAGCAATGGTTAGGAAAAGCCCGCTTACCCATGCTAATTATTGATCACCCCTCAGTGGTAAAAGATCGCGCTAATTTCAGTGCTAGAGGGGCTGGTATTCAAGGGCTTGCCTTTATGGGCAGAAATCACTGTTATGCACTAAATGATGACATGAGTATTAACTGGCCATCCTTAGAAGCCTTTTGTACAAAATTTGCCGATGGTCCGATATTAGTTTTTGGCTTTACCTTTATGGTTTGGCAGCATTTTATTCAACAACTCATTAGTCACAAAAAAACCATAAATCTCCCCCAAGCGACGCTTATTCACAGTGGTGGCTGGAAAAAATTAATTGATCAAGCCGTTGATAATCAAACCTTCAAGCAAACCGCAAAGCAAACCTGTGGTATCAGTAAAGTGCACAACTTTTATGGCATGGTGGAACAAGTTGGCGCTATTTTTGTCGAGTGTGAACAAGGCTACCTCCACTGCCCTAGCTATGCCGATATCATCATTAGGCAGCCAAATAACTGGCAAGTGGCTGACTTTAACCAGCCTGGCGTGGTTCAACTATTATCGACGTTACCCAAAAGCTACCCTGGCCATAGCCTATTAACTGAAGACAGAGGGATAATTATCGGTGAAGATGATTGTCGCTGCGGAAAAAAAGGCAAATATTTTAAAATATTAGGAAGATTACCTCAGGCTGAGGCTCGAGGTTGTAGTGACACCTTCGAAACAGGACAAGCATCATGAGGTGGGAGATCTTAAATCCAACGGCCACGCTGCCTAAAGTTAATCACAGCTTCGCCGACGAGGACATTGGCTATTGCCAAACTCTTGGACAAACGATACTGAGTGATTCTGAGGTGAAGCGCTATCCTGATCTGGTCGCACTGGGCTTTTGGCTCAGAAAAGCCAATATCCTGACCATCAAGAAAAATCATCAATCAAAACATAATCTACTGCGTCCATTAGGGCTGGTGTTTCACTCCTCTCCCGCAAACGTTGATAGCTTATTTGCTTATTCCAGTATCATCAGCTTACTTTGCGGCAATATAAACGTCATCAGGCTGTCTAATCGAACCGGAGGCAGTACTGAAATCTTAATTGATAAAATTAACTCGCTGGCAACTCAATACCCGCAACAAAATGCAAGAATGCAGTTAGTTAAGTGTGATTATCAATCCCCAGAATTGTTATCCCTACTAAAGAAGGTTGATGCAAGAGTATTATGGGGAGGCGAGCAATCAATCCAAGCTCAGCGAGCGATCGCCATCCCAGCGCATGCAAGAGAATTCACCTTTAGTCATAAATACTCGCTATGCGTGCTAGATGCTCAAGCTGTAGTTAACGCAGATAAAAATCAACTTGAAAAGCTAGTGCAAAACTTTGTTAAGGATCAAATCACCTTCTCACAGCAAGCTTGTACTTCAGCTAAAGCCATTATTTGGATTGGTGAAACTGAACAAATACAGCAAGCAAAGCAAATATTGTGGCCAGCAATTACCACCAAAGTCGACACCTTACACAGCATGTCGGCAAGTGAGCACTATACAGCACTGGCTAATGCACAACTCTTGATGATCAAAGATGCAAGCTTAACCGTCATGGTTCAGAGTGGTAGCTTGGTGCGCATTCAGGCAAATAAGCTAACCGCAACCCAGTTGCAATATCATCAGGGCAATGGGTTATTTATCGAATTAGATTTAACCAATTTGAATGACCTAACACCTATGCTAATGCCATACCACCAAACGGTCAGCCACTGGGGTTTTGAGCAAAGTAAAATAAGCCAATGGCAACAATCAGTGCTAACCGGTGTCGATAGGCTAGTGCACGTTGGCCAAGGCATTAATTTTGACGAAATATGGGATGGCTTAAATTTAGTTAATAGCTTTTCACGTACCGTCCGGTGTGAAAGTTAATGCCTCCCTAGGTACCCATTAATCATAGAATTACTGGTACATTTATTGCTTTATTGAATGCTCTAATCGGAATACGTAGATTAATACGGCAAAAAATTGGCGCCATAAGGAATGGGCGACAACATATAAAAAATCAACCAATTTCTAAGAGTGATGCAAAGTTAGATGACATATTACTCAATAAAACGAGACATTTTGGAAAAGACAATCTCACGAATATGAAGATACTAAGTGATACGGCTTTAACAGCCACAACTAAAAAAAATCAACATGAAAACCTTAGCAATACAAACAATGATGTATTGTATGACTTTGGGCATGACATTTTAGCACCTATTGTAAATTCATTTATTCACTACATTGTTAAAAAAGCGCCAGAGAAGGCAACCTTTTTGTTCCTTGGGCGTGATGGTTTTATGTTAAGTCAAGGATTTGATTTATACCTACAGCAATCGCAAAACCCCAAAAAAATTAAGTCACATTATATTTATGCCAATCGGATTCTGGCAAATCAATTAACGACAAAAGCATTAAATTCAGAATTGATCTCTTACCTTAATTCACAATTTAAAAGTGAAGGAATATGGGGACTTGTCACCGTATTTGGTTTAAATAACACAAATTTTTCTCGCGCACTAGAGAAGTGGCTAGCGCAGAATAATTTAACCAAGCATACATTTATTGACAACAGCATAAGTAAAGAGCTCATTACAAACAGGCAAATTACCAAACTATTCGAAAACGACATAACTGAAATAGCGCACAATGTAAAAGCCTACCTCACCAGCTACTTACCTAAAAGCAAAGATGAATCTGTCATACTCATTGATATCGGATGGCGCGGTACCATATACAAACAACTATCCGCAATTTTTCCGCAAATAAACCAGTGCTATCTCATGGCATATCTCGGAGATAAACATAATAACATAGATGCGATGGTATCAAGATATAATGAATACAATGGTTACATAAACCTACTGATAGAATATCGTGATCTTATTGAATACTTTTTATCAGAGCCTGTAAGTAACATTATTAAAATTGATAATAAATTAACCCCTATATACTTACACTCCAACAATGAAAACAATCATAATATTGAGCGAGAATCAGTTCAAAAAGGCATATTAGCATACTGTAAAGCAGACTGTTTAAAACATCCAAACCCACAACTTGCAATCACATCATTGGAACGTTTTTTCAACTGTACACCCAAGGTATTTCACAAAGCTATTTCGAATATTCATGTTGACATCAATATACAAGGTGAATCGAACCTAACAATACTGGATATTCTTCCATCCACCTCTAATATATCGCAACCTGCTAAAGAAAAAGATTATCAATCGATGATATATGGATTTTTGCAACTTATGCAAAAGTTAAAAGATAAGCCAGAGATTGTCATTTATGGCTCAGGAAGCGGCGCAGAGTTCGTGCTACCCCATATTAACAATCATAAAATATACATTGTTGATATAAACAAAAAAATACATGGAAATAAAATACGCAACATACCGATTAGTGGTTTTGAAGTTTTTAATATTTTTAGTGGAACAGTGTTCGTCACCGTACTGGGAAGAAAGAATCAAATAAAAGAAAAATTACTCTCATTTGATGTAGAATTAATTTTTCTAGAGGATTATTTATGATCCATTTATATAGCAAATTAATTCAGCATTAACATTAAGAGTGAACTTATGAAAAGCAATCTCGACTCACTTTTTTTAAATAGTCAACTTTATAATGATTATTTAACAGAGCTAGCAAACCCACAAATAGAAGTGGTATCGTTTGATGTCTTTGATACGTTACTAAGACGCACATGCATCAAACCTGAAAATGTATTTTACGAAGTAGCAAAAAGAGCTATCAAAAATAGCGTATTACCCGCAATCGTCAGCAAAGATGACTATTACAATATACGTGTTTGTGCTGAAAAAAAAGCAAGAGAACTCAGTTTAGATGAAGATATTAAATTTGATGATATCTTTTCTCAAATGTACTTCAACAGTAAAGTCAGAGCAAAGTTAAAAACGCTTGAGTTAGAAATAGAAGAAGAGTTATTGTTTGCAGACCCTATTGCTATAAAGCTACTACAATTAGCTAATGATTCTGGTAAAAAGATCATTATCACTTCTGATATGTACTTACCCGAAGAAATAATAAAAAAACTAGTATATAAAAACATTCCCAACAACATTCATATTTCTCATTTCTTTGTATCATCTGCTACAAAAAAAACAAAAACAACTGGCAGTCAATTTTCCTACATTTTTGATCAGTTAGATATCAAAGCTGAGGCACTTTTACATATCGGTGATAATGCACAAGCAGACGTTGCATCAGCCAACAACTGTGGTATCAACACTTTATTATTTAACACTCCAGATTGGATATTAGACATATTTAAAAGAGAAAGCATATTTAAAGTCAACTTAGATTTTAACATTTACTATGCAAGATTGTTTTCTGCGCTCCTGATCCCTAAAAACCTAACCGAAAGTGAAAACTTCTTTTATTACTATGGCTGCGTTGTTAATGGTCCAACATTAGCTGGTTTTGCTAAGTGGATATCTCAATACGCCAACCTCATAGGACAACATGAAGTATTTTGCTTAATGCGAGAGGGAGATATATATGAAGAGTGCCTCAAACAAATAGATTCAAACTTACTCACGACAAAATTTTATGCATCAAGAAAATCTACGTACTTAGCATCACTGAATGAAGATACTTACCTAGCAAACTTGATCCCATCATTAGCAAAAAATTCATATACCCTCAGTGACCTGTATTTAGATTTCTCTCTAGGTGATATACCACTAAATTTACAACAATTCAAAAATACTGAGCTCTATAAACTGGAGAGCATATCATTAGGTGAAAAACTAGTAATTGAATATGTTAATACAGAGTTAGATAAGCATAAAGTAAAAATAATAAAAAAAATAAATGAAAACAAATCGATATTAAACAAATACTTCAACCAAGTAAAAAAATCAGATTTACCATATTTTTTTGTTGATTTTGGTGCAGGTGCAACTATTCAGCACCAATTACATTTAGCATTAGATAACAAGGCGACATGTAATTTATTATTCTATGCTAACAATCGTGCTTACAAAAAAACCGCTCTTCATCATATCGCTTCATTTATACCGCTTAATCACAATACTCAAAAAGCGATTAACGACATGCAACGTTCACCAGAAATTTTAGAGACTGTTCTCGTTGGCCAAGAACAAACAACAACCACTTATAGATATGGTGCAGAGGGTAAAGTTTTGCCCGTTAAGCCTAATAAGTCATATTCTAGTCAACATATTAATAAAATCTGTGCATTTAACATTGGCGTTAAAAATTACATCACAGTTAGCCAGCATCTCAACTGTCAAGAACATACCGAAAATAATAGAGAGTCATTTGCATTTTTATTTGAACGTTTGATTAATTTACCGACAAAAGAAGAGGCGATTAATCTTGGAGCACTAACTCATGAAGACAATTATGGCTCAGATAGAGAATACTCAATCATAGAACCTAAGCATTTAAATAATATTGCAGCAGGTTCAATAGAAGACTATTGGCGTCAGCATTGCGTTAATCCGTCAAAACATCTCTATGATACACCTTGGCCACAAGGCGCAATGACCTTGGTTGACTCTAATGCGTTAGCTGATTTTTATAAATTAACCTATTACGCCAATCGTCACTATTATTCTATTAACTTGATTATGAATAATTTACAGTCAGTTCCCACAAAAAGAGGGATTATTATATATGGTGCAGGTGAGTTTTTTAATGAATTAGAGCCAATACTTTCAGCTGCAGGCATAAAAATTGCTTATGTTATTGATAAGCGTGCAAGTTTTGGCAGTTTTGACGTAAGAGGGTATAAAGTCATCCATATTGGTCAACTGGATACCAGTATAAACATGCCGATTGTCATTGCTTCTAAAGCTTTTTTGACTGAAATAAGAAGCACGATTAAACACAGATTAGGCGAGAACGCACTTATCATTTCTTGCTAATGGAATAGGTTTTTCAATCTATAACGGTTGAAATTTGTCCTGGTTGGTGTTGTTAAAATAAAAAATATGTTTGGATATCTTTAATTTAATGAGTATGTTATGACTAAAATAACGGTAATCATCCCTGTATACAATGCCGAAAAGTATATTGAAAGGTCACTAGACTCAATACTCATCCAAGAATGCATAAATGACATTGAAATATTATGTATCAATGATGGGTCAACAGATAATTCAGCATTGATAATTGAAAAAAAATGTCTAGAAAATAGCAGTATCAAGTTAATTAATCAGAAAAACCAAGGCCCTGCTCACGCAAGAAACTTCGCAATGAGTATTGCTAAAGGTGACTATATTGCATTTGTTGCTGTCGATGATTTTATAGTCTGTAACAATTTAATTTGGCTACTTCAGGAAATAAATAATAGCAGAATTGATATTATTTTTTTTGATTCCAGTACGATTCAATCTAAAGGAAAAATAAGTAGAAAAATAAGCTTAACTGTTCAATTTTTCGCTAATAGTGATCACGGCTTTCGTTATTTACAAGAAAACCATTATGGACCAAATTTTTGTTTGGCATTTTTTTTCAGCGTATTTCTACATAATAATAAACTATTATTTCCATTAAATTCAAATTGTGGAAAATCACATTTTTTTAGGATGGTTATTTTAACTTCATCAAGAATTGTGCTACTGAGCGATGTGTTTTACCACTATGTCCAATCTGAAGGCTCATATTGTAGAGTAACCAACACTAGAAACTTACTTGATCTACCTGTCTTATATTTGAAAATCTTATCTGCACTAACACTTAGCCAAAAAGCCCAAATCGGCCCCTTTAAAGTTAACAATATTCGCGGTGTATCATTACCACATTGTAACTTCTCTCTATCAGATACCATTATGATTTTATTAAGTAAATTTGTAGATAAAATAAAAACAGATTTATTAAAAGTGATTGATATTCATGTTTTTAAAGTAATCAACATATGATAAGTCACTTATTAAACTTACTAAAATAGATTATTAAGGAGCGGGAAATGACATATAGAATAGATTCAGCTTTAATGCCAGTCCCAAATAGTATTACAAATCAACTCAATCTGCTCGCAGTTAAGTACAAAGGGCAGCGGATCGCTGTCTCCCCTCATTGTGAATTAGTTTGCAATCTATACTTACGAGGTCATTTTCGTGATTTTGAATTGGTTGGTGCTATAGATAATAATACTAGTAAACATGGCAAAACCCTTTCAGGTATTCCTGTATATGGCATTAAGGAATTACCAGAACTAGACGTGACCTCAATTCTGGTAATTCATAGTCACTACCATCAAATTATAACCTCAAACTTAGTCAGTAATGTCCCCCAAAATATCGATGTCATTGATCTTTCGTGTAAATATGATGATCGCCAGTTTCGGACTCAGATTGCACAATATTTTGATCGAAAAAATAGTGATATGCTGCGTCCAGGGTTCGAAAGTAATAAAGCAATTATGGCTCACAATTTACACACAGCAGAAATAACAATTGATCCTTGTTGGGGGCTAGGAGATAAGCTCTGTTTAATGGTTGCAGCAAGAGAATTCTCGCTAAGGAACCCTCATATTGATGTGAAGTTTAATGATCTTAAAGATATCGTTAATGCCTTTGGTGATGATTTATTATCACAAGGCCAAGCACTACCTCTGCCAAATAATGCCAATGCTTTACATAGGACTAAACTATCATCACCTGCAGCAAATTATTTAGGCTGTTTCTTACTAGGACTTGGGTTAGACTTTGATCAAAGACCTAAACTGCGACTGCCTAATGTTGACGCGCCTAAAGGATTAATACCAGGACAATATATTGCATTACAGCCAACGGCAAACTTCGCTAAACCAAACATGACGCTAAAAGATTTACAAGCAATCATTGATGCATGTCCACTCCCTGTTGTACTAACTGGCCCTTTGCAGCCAATCAATTCTCATTTAGCAAATATAGATCAAATATCAAATCAGCTAACTCATGCTAGTAGCGACCATTATGGTAATGAAATGGATATGTTGAAAATTATTAGACATGCTGCATTAGTAATAACACCGCGCTCAGCAAGTGCCCATATTGCTGCCGCTTATCAGGTTCCTGCTATTGTATGTGTTCCGAATGATGGTGAAAATTGGCATCTAGATTATCCTGATTGGATATGCAAACAGATACCTGTTACCAATAAATTAATTGTTAAAGAAGTAATAGAAAACGTAAATCAAATAATCAGTATGGGCAATAACTCAAATACTGAAATAGATAAGGAAATCGTATGAATCAGTGCAAAATAGCTCATGCATGCGAACCGCAGAAGTCACACCTTCGGCGGCAAAAATCTGGTTTTTACCAGCGCTATTTAAGTGGTAAGGCGATCTTGGATATAGGTGGAGGAGACGGAGAAAGCCTTATCCCAAATAGTATCATCGTAGATTTAGATTACCCAGGCTATAATGGCACTACCCTGCCATTTGAAACCTGTAGCCAAGACGCTGTATTTTCAAGTCACTGTTTAGAACATGTGGATAACCCAACTTTCACAATCAAGGAGTGGTTTCGTGTCATTAAACCCGGTGGTTTTTTAGTATTAGTGGTACCACACCAATATTTATATGAACGAAAACTCAATTTACCCTCACGCTGGAATAAAGAGCACCTTCGGTTTTATACGCCCTCTTCTTTGTTATTAGATGTAGAATCTGCATTAATAATGAATACCTATCGTATTAGAAGTATGTTAGACAATGATGCTAATTTTGACTACAACGTTAGTGAATATCAGCATGCAACTGGTTGTTATGAAATTGAATTAGTAATAGAGAAACTTGCCGAAAATCCTGTTATGGAATTTGGTACTACTCGTTTAAAAAAACAACTTATACAACAGAAAATTAAAGACGTTATAATTTGTGGGGCTGGAGAAATTGGAGAGGATATATATCGATTAACCCAGCAGCTGAACATAAAAGTTCATGCTATAACCGATCAACATGACCAACAGTTAAAAAATGGCATCAGAACCATAAAATTGTCGAGTTTAACACAACCACCTTGTATAGATTTTATAGTGGCATCTGTAGCATATAAACAAGACATAATCACCGAATTAAAAACGATATCGGCGAAGCATAATTTCGCAGCTCGTATACTTACTATTTAAATGGAGAAATTATGAATACTTCGTTGCCAAAAGTGAGTATTGGTATGCCGGTTTTTAATGGCGGAGAATATATAGCAGATGCTATCGAATCAATATTAAATCAAACATTCACCGATTATGAAATTATTATTTCTGATAACTGCTCTAACGATACAACAGGAAAAATCTGTCAGCACTATGCCCAAAATGACTCACGTATTCGTTATATAAAACAATCTTCTAATATTGGTGCTGAAGCTAATTTTAACTTTGTATTTAAACAATCTGTAGCTAAATATTTTATGTGGGCAGCGGTTGATGATATACGTTCGCCGAAATTTTTAGAAGTAAACTATCAATTTCTAAATAACAACCTCGATTTTGTATCATCCACATCACAAGCAAGATTAGCCGACTTAAAAAACAATAATCAATCAACTATGGGTTGTTGGGAGTTAAATCAAGATCGTGTTGTCCCACGTTTAATCACGTTTTATTCTAGCTGGCATGCAAACTCACTCTTTTATGGCCTTCATCGCCGCCATTCAATTGCAAGTTGGAGAGGGTTAAATTCTAACTTCCACCATTTCTTAGGAGGCGACTGGGATTTAGTCGTGCATCTTTTAAACCAAGGAAAAATGCATTGTGATATGACAGAATATATACAATTAGGGGCTGCTGGTTCATGCCGTATTAGTAATTTATATTCACAGTATCGACGTAACTTGATTGATGACTTTATCCCATTTCGCGATAACTCTGTACAAGCATTAAAAGTAATGCTTAAGAGTAACGATTGGACAATACAGGAAGCCTTCCAGCTATTAAATAATTTATATCGTTATAACAATTTAGGAAGACAACATCGAATCAAAATTGAACAATACGATGCCAATAGCACAATTATCGCTCAACGTTTAAGCAGAGAAAACATCAACGAAATAATCATTTGTGGAGCAGGTGAAATTGGCATGCGATTAGCTGCTGTTTTACTAGAACATGATATAAAGGTATTAGGCTTCACAGATAAAATGGCTAATGATCAACAAGTTAAAATATTAGGCAATAAAATACCTGTGCTGACCTTGGAGCAAGCAAGTAAACTTGATTTTAAGGACTATATTATTGCTTCCAACCAATTCGCAGTAGAAATTTCACAAGAATTAATGCAGTTAACGGCACACCGTCAGCAAGTAGTAAATATTCATTATTTAACGTCGTGACGTTAGTTATTTTAGGGAGAGAGTGATGAAAGCCGTTATTTTAGCCGGAGGACTAGGTACTCGCATTAGCGAAGAGTCTCATTTAAAACCCAAACCAATGATTGAAATTGGTGGAAAACCAATACTTTGGCATATTATGAAAATATATTCATATTATGGCATTAATGACTTTGTCATTTGCCTTGGCTACAAAGGCTATATAATCAAAGAGTATTTTGCCAATTACTTCCTGCATATGTCTGATGTCACTTTTGATATGCGAACCAATAAAATGGAAGTGCATCACGAACATGCCGAGCCTTGGCGAGTCACCTTAGTCGATACTGGTGAACACAGCATGACAGGCGGACGCCTAAAACGTGTGAAAGATTATGTAGACGGAGAAACGTTTTGCTTTACTTATGGTGATGGTGTCGCTGACATCAATTTAGATAAGTTATTACAGCACCATAAAAATGCCGGTAAAGTTGCCACTGTAACAGCTATTCAGCCACCCGGACGATATGGCGCTTTAAATATCAACAATGGCATTGTGCAAACCTTCCAAGAAAAACCTGCAGGTGACGGTTCATGGATCAATGGTGGTTTTTTTGTTTTAGAACCAGCTATTTTTGATCTACTTGAAAATGATAAAACGATTTTTGAAGATGAACCACTGATTAATTTAGCCAAAAAAGGCAATATGAGTGCTTATAAACATTATGGTTTCTGGCAAGCAATGGACACCTTACGTGATAAAAACCAGCTAGAAGATTTATGGCAATCCAAAACGCCACCTTGGAAAGTATGGTAATGGCGCTATTTAACGATTTTTTCCGTGGCCGTAAAGTGCTAATAACAGGGCATACTGGTTTTAAAGGCAGTTGGTTGACCTTATGGTTACATCGCCTTGGGGCAGATATTACTGGGATAAGCTTACTTCCACAAACACAACCCAATCTATTCAGCCTGTTAAATATTGAATCCTTATGCCAGCATCATGTATGTGATATTCGTGATCAGCCGGCATTGGCAACCCTAATCAACAAAGTCAAACCTGAGATTGTATTTCACCTTGCCGCTCAACCATTGGTTAGAGCCAGTTACCGTGAACCTATAGAGACCTTTTCAACCAATGTTATGGGCACAGCGAATCTGCTTGAAGCCTTACGAAGTAGCGCTACCGTAAAATCGGTCGTCATGGTCACTACTGATAAAGTTTACCAAAATCAAGAAGTAGAAAGGCCCTACCAAGAAGATGATCGCCTAGGAGGGCATGACCCTTATAGCGCCAGTAAAGCCGCAAGTGAATTAATCATTGATTGTTATAGAAACTCTTTTTTGGCAGAGCAAGGTATTGCCTTGGCATCAGCCCGAGCAGGCAATGTAATTGGCGGTGGTGATTGGTCTGATGATCGCCTAATTCCTGATGCTATCCGTGCATGGCAAAACAAACAACCATTAAATATTCGACGTCCAGAATCCATTAGGCCCTGGCAACATGTTTTAGAGCCACTATTTGGCTATATGAAACTAGCCCATGACTTATACCATCAACCTGAATTATCTGGGGCATTTAATTTTGGTCCTGAGACAAGTGAAGCGGCGACAGTAAGACACGTCATCAGTACTGCTCAGCAGATTTACAGCTCTGGAGATGTCATCTGGCACGATGTTCCTGAAGGTGTTCATGAAGCTGGGTTACTCACATTAGATACCACTAAAAGCCATGGGATGCTCAATATTAGATCGTTATGGGATCTAAATGAGACATTAAAGCGCACAATAAATTGGTACAGTGAACATGAAAATGGAACAACTGCACAGGCATTATGCGAAGCTGATATCGCCGCCTACGAGGCGTTATTATGAGCCGATTTAAGATAACTAACACGCCCTTAGAGGGTCTAAAATGCCTACAACGGCAACGCATTGGTGATCAGCGTGGCTTTTTTTCACGATTATTCTGTGCAAGCGAGCTAGCACAATGTGGTTGGCATAAGCCTATTGCCCAAATTAATCACTCACAAACCGCTAAAAAAGGCACTGTCCGTGGCTTACATTATCAACATCAGCCTTTTAGCGAAATGAAATTAGTGAGTTGTATTCAGGGTGAAATTTGGGACATTGCCGTTGATGTAAGATCAAATTCCCCACTTTTTTACAATGGCACGCGCAATATTTATCCGCAGAAAATGGCAAGGCATTATTAATACCTGAAGGCTTTGCTCATGGTTTTCAAACAATCACTGATAATGTGCAGCTACTGTATACCCACTCCGAAATCTATGCCCCAGATGCAGAAGCGGGTATCAATATTTTAGATCCCAAGTTAGCTATTCCCTGGCCAGTGCCCATCACTGAACGTTCCGTTCGTGATCAAGGCTTTCCCTTGCTCGATAGTCAATTTTCAGGAGTAATCATTTAATGGATTGCAGACATTGCGGAACATCGTTAACACATACTTTTATCGATCTAGGCTTTGCACCGCCTTCTAATGCCTATTTGACTCATGAGCAACTTAATCAACCAGAACTTTACTTCCCTCTAAAAGTCAAAGTCTGCCATCAGTGTTGGCTTGTTCAAACAGAAGATTACAGCCAAGCTGAGGAGTTATTTGATGCGAATTATGCATACTTCTCAAGCACCTCCAGTGGCTGGCTTGCTCATGCTAAGGCTTATAGCGAATCCATAATCGAGCACTTAACTCTCGATTCTAATAGCTTTGTTATTGAAATCGCTTCAAATGATGGCTATTTACTCAAAAACTTTGTTGCCGCTGGAATTCCTTGCTTGGGTGTAGAGCCAACCGCCAGTACCGCAGCAGCTGCGGAACAAATAGGGATCCCCGTACTGAAGGCGTTTTTTAGTGAAAAGTTAGCTGCAGAATTAGCAACTAAACAACAAGCTGATTTAATTGTTGGTAATAATGTGTATGCTCATGTTCCTGATATCAATGACTTTACTAAAGGTTTAAAAACAGCTTTAAAACCCAATGGGACCATTACCCTAGAGTTTCCGCATTTATTACAATTAATTGAGCAAGTTCAGTTCGATACCATTTATCATGAACACTTTTCTTATTTATCGCTCAATACCGTAACCAAAATTTTTACTGCGGCAGGTTTACGTATTTGGGATGTAGAAACACTACCAACCCACGGTGGAAGTTTGCGAATTTATGGCTGTCATGCAGACGATACCCGCCCAAATAAGCCTGCAGTTAATGCCATGCTTGAGAGTGAAAAAGACTACGGCTTACAAGATCTTGATGTATACCTTCAGTTTCAAGAACGCGCCAATAAGCTTAAAAATGAATTATTAGGCTTTTTGTTGCAACAAAAACAGCTAGGTAAAACAGTTGCAGCTTATGGTGCGGCAGCTAAAGGCAACACTATGCTAAATTTTGCCGGAGTAAAACCAGACTTATTGCCATGTGTTTACGATGCCGCCTCCTCAAAACAAGGTAAATTTATGCCTGGTAGCCACATTCCAATATTAGCGCCTCAATATTTGGCAGATCAAGCTCCCGACTTTTTAGTTATTTTGCCTTGGAATATTGCCGCTGAAGTCAAAAATCACCATAAAAACCTTGTAGCTAAAGGCACTCAATTTGTCACCTTTGTCCCCCAATTGAGTATTGAATCATGAAATCGATTCTCGTCACTGGCGCATCCGGCTTTGTCGGCCGACAAGTACTGAAACATTTAGCCAAATTCGATATAGACATCATCGTTGTCACGCGAAATGAGCAAAGCGAATACTTTAATAATATCCCCAAATAAAAAAAATCATTCATTCAAAAGATCTTTTTATTGAAAATGAACAGTGGTGGCAAGATCACTTACATGGAATTGACACTATCATTCATATTGCTTGGTATGTTGAGCCGGGGAAATATCTTAATTCAGATAAAAACATTGAATGCATGCAAGGCACTCTGACATTAGCAAAAGCAGCTATTGCAACGGGTGTTAAAAAGTTTGTCGGGATAGGCACTTGCTTTGAATATGATTTAGACCAAGATTTCCTCTCAACATCTAGCCCATTGAAGCCATTGACCATATATGCAGCAGCGAAGGCAGCTACCTATATTTCACTATCACAATGGTTAGCTACTCACGCTGTCGAATTTGCATGGTGCAGACTTTTTTATCTATATGGTGAAGGTGAAGATAACAGAAGGTTTGTGCCTTACTTACGCTCAAAACTGGTAGCCGGTGAGCCTGCAGAATTAACTAGCGGAAAACAAGTACGTGACTTTATGAACATTGATGAAGCAGGCAAATTAATTGCGCTAACAGCGATAGAAGATCACCAAGGACCTATAAACATATGTTCTGGATTGCCGATAACTATCAGACAATTAGCCGAAAGTATTGCTGATGAATATGGCAGAAGAGATTTATTAAAGTTTGGCGTTCGTGCAGATAACCTAATAGATCCTCCCCGTGTTGTTGGTATAAAAAGCTTTAATACCCCATAAGTATTCTGGAGTTTAAATGAACGATTTTGAAAAAGAAGTGTTTGATAGAATTAAATCAAATGCCAATAACCAACCATTACAAAATGCAGCAAACGCGTTTCTGGAATTATCAACCAAACCACAGTATTCATACAATTTTGCTTGGCAAGGACGACCAATCATTCAATATCCCCAGGATATGATCGCCATGCAGGAGTTGATTTGGAATATAAAACCCGATCTCATCATCGAAACCGGCATAGCCCATGGTGGCTCGCTTATATTTAGTGCATCAATGCTAGCTCAACTCGATATGTGTGATGCGATTGAGTCTGGTGAAATGTTTGATCCCAAAGTATCTAAACGTAAAGTGTTAGGCATTGATATTGATATTCGCGCTCATAACCGTGAGGCTATAGAGGCACACCCAATGGCTTCGCGTATCCAAATGATCCAAGGTTCAAGCATTGATCCAGCAATAATAGATCAGGTTAAAGAAATCGCTAAACATTATGAAACAGTGTTAGTTTGCCTAGATTCAAATCATACACATGAGCATGTACTTGCAGAGCTAGAAGCCTATGCACCACTAACTTCAACTGGAAGTTATTGTGTGGTGTTTGATACGTTAATCGAAGATATGCCTGATGATATGTACCCTAATCGGCCATGGTGTCCTGGAAACAATCCTAAAACAGCGGTATGGCAGTACCTTAAAACTCATCCTGAGTTTGAAATTGACACTGATATTCCGAACAAATTACTCATTACTGTTGCTCATGACGGTTTTTTAAAACGGATAGACTAGGTGGAAAAATGTTTAACTTTGATCTTTTTTTACAAACGCTGAAAACTGAACACAACATGTTCCAAACAAGAGAGCTACCGAGTATTGCTCAAATCAAAGAAGATGATTTGCGAGAAATTGGTAGCTTACTAGCCTACGACAACACTATCGCTTCATTAAGAGACAAAAATAAACAATTTGTTTGGCATGTTGCCTTACCTAAAAGTGGCTCTACCTGGTTAACAAATACCTTAGCGGCACTTTTAAACACCAAAGGCTGGCAAAATTTTTATTTTTTAAATGGCGGTGGTAATCGAGCTCAAGAGATTAGTCCATCTGAAATATTAAGACAAAAACTGCTCGACAAACACATTTTTGCACAACATCAACATTGCTTATACTCAGATTATACATTAGACATTATTGAAAAATTTAATATTAAAGTCATTTTACAAGTTAGAGATTTAAAAGATTGCTTAATTAGCCTTAAAGATCACCTTGATAACGAGACGACAATAAAGCCTTTGTTTTATATGAATGATTTCTGTTGGAATAGTTTAAATGAAGATCAAAAGCTTGAGTTTCTTATTGCATTTGCGGCCCCTTGGTATGTTAATTTTTGGGCGGGGTGGAGTCATGCAATAACATCCCGAAAAATTGATGTCTCTCTGGTAAATTATTCAGATCTATTAACCGACTTTGAATCAATTGTTTGGAACATATACCAGTCAGTTGGATACAACAAAGATGCACAGTTCACTGCAAAGTTGAGTGAATTAAATGGTTCAGTTTTTACTCGTAAAAATATTGGAAAAACAGGAAGAGGAGATCAATTCTCTGCTGAACAAAAACTAAAAATTCAATCGCTAACATCATTTTTCCCTGATACTGACTTTTCCCCAATAGGCTTATAGCTCAACAATTAATCTTATACAAAATTAATAGAGTGACATTAATTGCCTGAAAGGATAATAAAATGAATCTTAGTAGCAAAAAAACTCGGGTAACCTTAGATGAAAAAATGCAGTACGCCCCAGATGAATCAGCTGCTATCGAGCACGTTATTGGTTTTCGGGTAGGTTACAGTGCAGCTACCTATTAAAGGCGGGTGGGTTGAAGTCGATAACCCTTCAGATATTGCGTTATACGAAGCAAAGATCCAACATGCCAATTGGCATCATGATTGGCGTCACAACGACAGCAAATAAGAAGCAAAAATCAATTTTAGTTGCTAGGAGTGAATTAACGCCACCATCTCGTATTCTAAATAATCCGCTAGGCCCAGCCAATCTTGATTCTCTTGGGCTTGCAAAGCCAAGCCGATGGTTTGCTGCATTTGAACTGAGCTTAATATATTTTTATGATTTTGTTCTAAAATATTTAAACACTGGATCAACTGCTGCGAGGCTTCAGGCTCGTTGCCCAACCGAAATAATTTTGCCGTTAACGCCGCTTGTTGTTGGAAACTCAATTCATTCATAATAAAAAACCTGTCAAATACCTGCCCGCAATAATCATACCAACCGTATTAAATAACTGATCATTCTAGCTTGTGAAAACACCTGATAACTGCGTTAGATTTTTTGATTGTAGAATAACTACTTATCAAAAAAATCAGCCTTGTTATCACGCATTTTTCCGACGCTATTTCTGGCCACTTATTTACTGTGATTGGTTTCAAATCTACTTAAAACATGTTTATAAAGATAACAAAGAAACGCCCTGTAATTTGGCGCTTTGAGGGCTAGATTGATAAAAATCAATCTCTGGATGCTGATGAATTAGCTGTTCAAGACTGCGTAAATACCCTCTAAAATTTAAATCCGTGGTTACTTTTTCGCCTTGTCCATTTTCAATCAAATGCTTTTTACTCACACTGACCTTTGGCCCTAAATCACCATCATTCCAAAACGCATGGGTTTTATTGTTGGCATAACAAAAATCACAGCCAAATAAGGTAATGCTGCTGGGTTGCATTTTTATCGCCAAATCTACCGCAGGGTGGATCACGCTGCCATTGCAAAATAAGCGTAACTTCGGGTGTTGTTTATTTAATGTCTTATACATGCTGGTTTGTGAATATGCAGCAAAACGCTTTCCTGGCCAGGCATTTAGTACACTCGTCATCACCCGCGGGAAATAAACCAATTTAACGGAATCTAAGACAGTTACCGGTAGATGGGCAGGAGTGATCTTTGCATCGATACTGACCACAATATCAGGCGTAATCCCATGATGGGCTAAGGCCTTAAATGCGGTATCAACTGCGATAATCAATGGTGGTTTCGCTGAACAATGTTGATTCAAAATATAATCATAAAATTGCTCTAGCGTCGGCCCTGCACCAATAACAAATACATCTCGATTTGGATATAAATCGGTCAGTATTGCAGCATCTTGATCCTGTCTAACAAAAGCAAGGTTATCAGCTAAACGCTGTTCAATTTCAGGGTCTTTATCTAAATGATGACGATTAGAAAACTCACGATGATTCTCTAGCATTAAAAGATCTCGTGTTGCTGCATTCTTGTCGTCAGCTAATTGTAAATCTGGGGTGCTAGCAATATAAGGAGAGCGAATTGCAAAAGGGTCAGTGCTTGGCATTAAATTTACCCTTGCATCTTCAAGCCACTCACGTTGATCGGTATAGGTCAGTAGCAATGCCAATAAGGCCATATTTAGCGGGTAAACATTAATCTGCTGGATAGCTAGATTATCAATCAACAAACTAGCCACATCACCCATACCAATACCGTATAAACTGATGTTAGTTGCGGCTTTTGGCAAGGTGTCGATAAATAAGGACGCCTCAGCCATACGGTCGTGACGACTACTTAATTGCACGCCATCAACACGAATTGTTTGCGTCTGCCCTGTGACTAATTGCGCATCAAAGTGTTCAAAGGATGTTTGCATAAGATGTTGAGCAATTTGAGGCCAACGTTTACTGATGATGGCGATATTTTGTTCAAAAAGCGCTGACATGCAGACTCCTAAGGTTTCACTAATAAAAAACACGTATCATCATAAGGGTAACCTAAAAAGCGACCAAGCAAAATGCAATGTCTCAGATTAAACGCAGCACCAATATAAGTTGTATAGTAAATGAGTGCAGTAGGAATAAAATTTGCATAGAATGCATAAGTGTCAAAATATAATAACAATGGAATTTTATGAGTTGCGAATACACATTTTTAAGTCAATGTTTTGATCACTTATTTCCTTTACCGCGCTCCATCACTGGGCCAGGTATTGAGGCATCAATACATTATTTACAGCAATTCATGCCCTTGTCGATTGAAAAAGTTCCCTCTGGAAGCCAAGTGTTTGATTGGACAGTGCCACCAGAATGGCATTTAAAGCGAGCCACTCTGACAGGGCCAACAGGCGAGCTAATCTGCGATACCGATATCAACAACTTGCATGTCGTCAACTATTCCATTCCCGTTCAAGGGCAATACCAATTATCCGAACTACAGGCCCACTTGCACAGTACACATCATTTTCCAACCGCTATTCCCTATGTCACCAGCTACTACAATCCCACTTGGGGTTTTTGCATGGCAGATGAAGTGCGGCAAACATTAAAATCAGGCACTTATACTGTCAATATTGATACTGAATTTAAAAGCGATGGTGGAGTTCCTTTTGCGCACTGTGTTTTGCCCGGCGAGAGTCACAAAGAAATATTATTAAGCAGTTATTTATGCCACCCATCAATGGCCAATAACGAATTAAGCGGCCCTTTGGTATTATTATTACTCTACCAACGCATTGAAAAATGGCCTAAAAGGCGTTTTAGCTATCGCTTTTTGCTAAACCCAGAAACCATAGGATCACTCTGCTTTTTATCGCGCTACCACCAACACCTTAAGCAAAATCTCGCTGCAGGATTAATCTTAACGTGCCTAGGCGGAAGCAATAGTACTTTGCGCTATAAATCAAGTCGGATAAATAACAGCGTATTTGATGAACTTATCCCAACGCTAAGCCAGACGGACGAAAGTTGGACTCATCATGCATATACTCCACTGCATGGTTCAGATGAAAGACAATATTGCTCACCGGGTTTTAACCTACCAATGGGACAAATTGCCCGAACCGTTTATGGACAATATAACGGTTACCATAATTCCTTAGATGACAAAGAAACCATGGACGTTAATCAACTGATTAGATCAGTTGATCAAATTGAATCTATGCTGAAAATGGCCGAAGTATGCGGAAAGCCAGTCAATCAATCGCCATACGGCGAACCTCAATTAGGAAAAAGAGGTTTATATCCAACGATTAACAAGCCAGGAAATTGGCAATTATCCAGCGATACGACAATGGATAACCGAAAATTCCTAAACATTGTGCTAACTACATTAAGCATGGCAGATGGCCTTAATTCAAGCATTGAAATTGCAAAACAAAGTAACTGCACTATTCATGAATTAGCCGATGTTATAACAATACTAGAAGACAAAGGGCTCATTAAATTTAATCAGGAGCCATTGGCATGAGTATCGTTTTTATTTGTGGTAATCACCCGCGCCATGCTTTTATGGCAAGACAACTGGCAACAACAGGCATCTTAAAAAGTGTCATTGTCGAGCAACGTGAACACTTCACACCTCAACCGCCCGCATCCATTAGTGATGATCTCAAAGCATTGTTTACTCATCATTTTGCTCAAAGAGACTACATTGAACATGACACCTTTGGTGCAGTCAATTGGCCCGATGTGCCAATTCATCATATACAATTGAGCGAACTAAATTCAGAGCGAGTCCACACCCTACTCACTCAAAGTGATCCTGATATATTAATTACTTATGGCTGCCACATGCTCACAGAAGCCACATTAAACTGTGTATCGGGAGAGCGCTGGAATTGTCATGGTGGATTATCGCCACAATATCGTGGTGCCATCACCCACTTTTGGCCCAGCTATATGTTAGAGCCACAAATGACGGGAATGACAGTGCATGATTTAACTCAAAAATTGGATGCGGGCGATATTGTCCACCAATGTGTTGCAGATATGGTAAGAGGCGACACCTTACATCAGGTAGCCGCTCGTGCTGTCCGAAAGCTCGGTGAAGAACTCCCTCAAGTTATCGCTAAATTTATTCAAGATGGTCGCATGGAAAAGCAAGCCCAACGTAATAATGGCACGCTGTGGCTAGCGTCAAAATGGCAACCTGAACATTTACGCCTTATTTACCAAACCTATCAAGATAAGATCGTTGATTTATACTTAGATAAAAAAATTGGCCAACATCAGCCAAACTTATTTAGGCAACTGCCCTAAATAACCTTCAAAGCAAACAGGAACATGTTAATCTCATGTTCCTTAATATCACGCTTTAAAGATGCAAACTGTGTAGGATTCGCCCATTTATTAAATAAATTATAAAGTCATAAATCAGCAAGTTAAAAAATAGCAAAAATCACTAACGCCAACTAATATTAATAAAAAATGCGATAGGGCTAAGCAATGAACTTAGAATGTAACAATAACGACAGAACAACCTGCCCCAATTGTGCAGACATGAATGCTTTAGATTTTGATTTCACAATGGCTTTCCAGCCAATCATTAATTGTAAAACCAAGCAGATATTTGGTTATGAAGCGCTGGTGCGTGGTTTAAATAATGAATCCGCTTACTCGATTATTTCTCAGGTAAATGATGACAACCGATATTTATTCGATCAACTTTGTCGTGTAAAAGCCATCGCACTAGCAGCCAAATTAAACATAGATTGCATGTTAAGTATTAACTTTTTGCCTAACGCAATATACCAGCCTCAGCGATGCATTCGTACCACACTTGAAGCCGCTAAAAAACACAATTTTCCAACCAAACAAATCATGTTCGAGTTTACTGAAGTTGAACAATTTAAAGACAACGACCACGTAAAACAAGTTGTTGATTATTACAAGGAATTAGGCTTCAAAACTGCGACCGATGATTTTGGTTCAGGACATTCTGGATTAAATTTATTAGCTGATTTTCAAACGGACATAATTAAATTGGATATGGAATTAATCCGTAATATTAATCAAAACAAAGCCCGCCAAACTATTGTTCATCATTGTTTAAATATGTTCGCAGACCTAGGGGTTACAGCGCTTGCTGAGGGAATTGAGACAATAGAAGAATATATTTGGCTTAAAGAAGCGGGTATTGAATTAATGCAAGGTTATTTGTTTGCGAAACCCAGCTTTGAAAGCTTACCTGCAGTAGACTTTTTAGCCCTCTAATCTAACTTACTGATACAAAGGCAAAGTTAGACTCAAAAAACTAACCAAAATTAAAATCAAATGCTTGAGATTGAAAGCTTAGGTGGTCTATAGGTGGGACAAAATTTTTAGCAAAGCTGTAAGTAATTGATAGCTTAAAGCTTAATTTTTTATATGGTCTCCCCACAGGGGATAAGCCCGCCTAATATACCCACTTTAACCAACCTTAACAACCACAAATATTGATATATAAAATCAACCACTTATATTAAAATCACATTAATGGATATATATTAAAATTAATGTATATTTACCTTTAGCGGGAGATTGGTGGGAGATAAGTGGGAGATCAATATGACTAAAAAAGAAAGGTTCAAGTTTACTAAAACGCTAATAAAGCAACTCAGAGAGAGACGCGAAAACACTTATTATGGTGATACTGAAGTCCCACCTCTACATTTAAAAACCAATACTAACGGCAATGGTTATTTTTACTTAATAAAGCGCGTTCAAGGTAAAAAGGTTTTTGTTAGCTACGGTAGTTCTGACGAAATGACTGTGGAACAAGCCCGAAAAGCAGCGCTTGATGATATAGAATTGATGCGCCAAGGGATAAACCCTAATGAGGAAAAAGCCGCGATAAGAGAGCGCAGACTTAACAGCTTTACTTATGCTGATTTGTTTGCAGCCTATAAGGCTGATTTTCAAGTCAGAATAAAAGCTGGTGAGCGTAGACCTAAATCGCTTGAGGATGCTCAATCCCTTTTCAAACTTCACACCAAGCCCTTTTTTAAAAACAAAGACGTTCGAGACCTCACTAATGATGATGCTCGAAAAATTATTTCAGATCTAAAAACGGCAAAGAGCCCTGCAATTAGTAACAAGTGCCTCACTCAAATCAAATCAATCTTTAACTACGCAAAGAAAGAAGGTCTTATTTCTGACAATCATTTTGCCGTAGCTAAAAAGTTTGCAGAGCAGCCAAGAGAGCGTGTATTGACTCAAGAGGAAGAAATCAGACTTTTGGCAGCACTGGACGAAGAACCACAAGTTTTTAAAGACATTGTATTAATCGCTTTGCTGACAGGACAGCGTAAAAGCTGCGTTTTGTCTTTGAGATGGGAAGAAATAGACCCGCAGCAAAGAATTTGGACGATACCAGCAAGTAAGGCTAAATCTAAAAAAGGCTTAGTTGTGCCACTTATCCCCGCAGCAATGGAAATCTTAAACCGAAGAAGCCAAGAGGCTGAACAAGGCGAGGTTTTTGTATTCCCTAATAAGCGCAGCAAACTAGGTCATGTTGTTGAAAAAACAGGACAGGGCTCATTCTGGAGGCGCGTCACAAAGCGTGCAGGGCTTTATTCAGACGACAAAGCACAAAGACTAACCTTTCACGATTTAAGGCGTTCTACAGCCACCAGAATGGCGAGAGCAGGCATAGAGTTAGCCATCATTCAAAAGGCGTTAGGTCATAGCTCAATAGCGATCACACAGCGCACCTATGCACACCATGATTTAAGTCAGGTTCGCGCAGGTCTTGAGCATATCAGTAATGAGCCACAAACAGCCGTTGAGCTATTAAAAGAACAGTTAAGGGCACTTACACCGGAACAACGAAAAGAATTGTTAGGAGGGCTTTAAAGTGAGCCAAAAACCACAGCACTACGGGATAAACGAAGCGACTTGCGCCACAGAAATAAACTGGGCGCTAAAAACATTTGTCGAGATGGTTCGTGACGGTGATGAAGTCCCTCAGCACCTTCTTGAATTTATCGCTGGTGGAGTTGAGAAGTATTTAAAAGGTGGGAAACCATGGAGTAGTAAAGTTGATAGCGAGTTTAAAAACTCAAATGCTATTGGTTTGATGTTAGCAATTATTGAGCGTGGCGGAAGCCAATTAGACATTGCCGCCCACTGGGGCGTAACCAATTCTCGAATTAGTCAAATGTTAGCGCCACCTGAGGATGACCAGAGAGGCTTAGATTTGATCAGAAGAAACATGCTCAAAAATTCATATCTTGCACTGTATAAAAACAAGAATCTCTCAGACATGCTTAATGCATTATCAGAAATGAAGGAATCAACAAAATAATAAGTTAAGGAATTTAATTTCTAAAAACTTAATTTGTCACATTAATGAAAATATATGATTCATCCTAGTCATTAAGCAAGAGCAACGGGTGAATATTATGCAAAATCAAAATCTACTAAACAATTCAGAAGCAGCAGCTTATTTAGGCGTAACAGAGGGAACTCTAACAGTCTGGAGGAGCTGCGGCAGATACAACCTCCCCTTTGTAAAAGTTGGTCGCTTAGTCCGCTACAGGCTAACCGATTTAAACGCATTCCTAGATAGCAGAACGCAAACCAAAACCGCCTAGGCTTATCCCTTGTAAGGAGAAAACCTAACTTTTAAGTAATTAATTTTATTCAATTAAAAATATTTTCTTAATAAATTCTACCAATTTACTACCGATTTTAAGGAGTTTTATGAAAATTACTATCGAATAAATGAAAGCTGATTATCCACTAGCCTATATGGAATTGATGAAAATGAATGTTGGATTAATGATGCTGCTTAACTGCTTTACCACCAGCATTGTTAGTCGATTAATCCGCTATAAACTCAGCGAGTTAAACACATTCCCAGACTTAACTAGAGAGGTCATAAATGAGTAAACGATCTTATGGAGTTTCAATAGTATTAGGTCGCCTTCTAAATGGAGAGCGCCTAACAGCAGAGCAAATAACTTTTTTAACTAATGGGGAGCAACAAAGCCGGGTAATGGATGAATTAAGAAAATCGTTCATACCTTGGGACTGTGACGAATCAGCAAAAGATACAGTATGGTTTATCCCGCCTTCTGAAATTCATCGTTATTTCAATTGCAGAGATGAGCAGATAGAAGCCGAAAAATCACATTATTACGCAAAAAAAACCATGAAGCTTGATCGAATATTGAGGGATGCTATCAGGTGGCGCGGCGTGAATTGGCTTATCAACCGAATCAATGAGCAGGCGGCAAATGATTCAATCTATAACGCTGAAAAGCAAGAAGGCTTTGAGAACAAGTAGTCTCAAAGCCCTCGGATAAAAACATGGTTAGCGGTGTAAGTTTGGCGACATAAGCCGCTAACCATATTTGATAGAGTAATACTTCAATGGCTGAAAGTAAAACTGAAAAAGGTTCATGGCTTCCAGAATCAATCGAGCAGGCAGTAATCCAAAGTGGGTTAGATTTATATCATGCGTGGATTGTTAGCAAAGCAATTTCTTACTACAAAGCAAATCGCGATTATCACGCTTCCAATGCTTACCTAGCTAAGAAACTAGGGAAAAGCACCAGACAAATACAAAGATACATTAAAGACCTTGAGCGCTTTGGCTGGCTTTATGTGAACCAATCAAAGTCGGTTAAAGGTTCAAGTAGAAAGTTACTACCCACCCAAAACACGCTTGCAATCTTGAGGGGTGACATAGATGTCATGCCTAGGGGTGACATAGATGTCATGGGAGGGGTGACGCCAGTGTCACCCAATAATAAAGACCATAACAAAGTTATTAATAATACAGTTTTAACTACAACATCATTTGAAAATGATGCCGATGTTTTTTACAAGAATCATCTAAGGAAGTTAATAGCACAAGACTTAGGCATTGAAACTGATGATATGGTTTTCGAGTTTTATGAAGTTGCAAGGCAGTGGGCAGAGCTTGTTACGAATGTGGACATACCAGAACAGCCTAACACCTCAATAATTCAGCTATTGTTAAGCAATGATACATTGGCAGGCTTTGCTAACAGCAATCAGGTTATAGAGTTCCTTGATGGGCGCTACCAAGAAAGAAACGTATTCAAAAGAGACAAACCAGTAAACCTTAGCTGGCTAATGTGTGCAGAGATGGAGGACTTAGCAAGAGATGGGATTCTTAGTAGTGAAGGCTTTGCAGAGCAATGGAGTAACAACGCTGTAAAGCTTTTAGCAGAAACATTAGTTTGAGTAGAATTTAGTTGCACCTAAGTTGTTTTAGTCGAGTTCAGAAGAAAACTGATAACTCAATAGACTGATTTAATGAGATTTAAATTTAAACAATCATATTTTTCTCCCACCATTCTCCCCCCATATAGGGGAATAGGCTATTTTAATTGCACCAATAAGTGCCTTTGAAATGCCCGATTCTGGGCTATTTGAAAAATAGAAATTCCTACCTTTAAAAACACTAAGAAACCACTAAGGTTTTTAATTCTCCAGATTGTTTAATATTAAAGCCAAGTTCAGTAAATCATTCACCATACAAAATCTCATGGCGGGATAATATGACGTGACGACATTTCACGAATCAGCACAAACACCCGCAGCATTTCTCAGAACTCACATAGAAACGCCTATTTAACCGATAACGCAAAGTGGATCGCCCACAATTGGCCGTTCTAACCCGCTAATTGATAAAAACGATTAATAAATTAAGTTTTAATCGAATAAATAAATACTGGGTGGTATAATTTATAAACAAGAAAGGCATCAAGCCATTCAATAACGGGGTTAATTTTATGAAAAGCATTTCTGATTTAGTTGGTCAGGTGAAGATTTCTCAGCGATTAAACAACTCGCTAGCATTTAAGAACATTGAGCTATCCGCAAGTAACTATGAGAGCCTGATGAGCAAGCTATCAATGCTCGATTGGCAAAAAACCTCATCGATGGATAAAAAAGCTGTTCAGAAAAAAATCCAAACGGCAAATGAAAGTGTTACACGAGAAATGCAAGCGGCATCGAATCAGTTATTGAGCAAGCTTGCCTCTCAGCAAGACAAACTCGAGCAGGCTTCAAAAGCAACACATACAGATTTAGCCATTGCGGGAATGTTAGCTGGCAAAACAGCAAATCAATTATTTGAGATTGGTTGCCAGTCAGCAAGTGCGGCAAGAATTTTGACATCAACTGATGCAGGTGTTTTTGGTGGTCTAAGCCGAGAGCAGGTCAACACTTTGCGCAAGCATGCAGCACCAGCCCAGTTTGCAGAAGTTGAAGAAACGGAAAAGGCTATTGATACCCTAATTCGCCTGAAATCAACGCTAGACGCTGCCCACGGTTACAATGAAATAAAGTTTTCAGCCAACGGAAACGAACAGAAGATTGCAGGCATCTTGAACGATGAAGCAGTCGAAGAAGCAGCCGAAGAAAGCGAGCAAGAAACCGAATAATAATTTAACGGGATTTTTATTATGCCTGAATTTGAAGCTGGAAATAAACGGGCGAGAGGTCGCCCAGTTGGGGCAAAAAATAAGCGCTCTTTGTTGCCTAAATCCCTAAGTAAAGAAGCAATCAAACAGCTTGAAGGGAAGGTATTAGAGGGCGACATGGTAGCCATTAAGTTTGTTCTTGATAGGGTTTACCCAAGCTTAAAACCTGTCACTCAAAGCGATTCATTAGACGGCAAGCTGATTGAGGCGCGGCTAAAAGAAATCACTGAATTTGATGAACGCTTGCGAGCACTAGAAAATGCGCAGTAACAAAAACCTACTTCAGCGATTGGAGCAAATTGAAAACCGTTCTTGTGTGATCATTGATCATTTCGATGATTGGGGAGGTGGCGAGCAAACGCCAGAGGATATTTTTAACGCTGAGTATTATCACTTGATCCATACGGGCGCTATTTCGTGGGAAAGCTATTTTTATCTTGGCAAGTTGCACGGGCTTAACCCTGAATTTGAAACATATGAGGCGTATCGAGCGGATATGCTAACAAACGGCTGGTGATGATTATGAAATCGAGTCTAGTTAAGCGCCTAGAAAACCTGAAAAGCGATAAAAAACTTGTTTATCCGCAGTGGCACCAATTCAAAAATGAATCTGAATACGTCGAATTTATGAATGCTCACAATCCTGGTGTTGATTGGCGTGAAAAATACCGACCGCTCGAAGATTTTTACTAAGGGGCAAGCAATGCGATCTGATGAAAACGCAGAAAATTCAGAGTTTGAAGTAAACTTTTATTGCCAAGCAATTGTCGCTAGTTATCGCATGAAGCCTTATCAGTGGTTAGCCCGCTTTGGTGGGTTTACTTATTCAGGATGGATCCCAGCAGAGCACCGGCATTTGAAAAGCGATTACAAAGAAATCCTGCTTGATATGCGCTCAAAGGTGAAGCCCGTTGTTAATCTTGGCATCAAGCCTGAATTTAGATTGAACACAGCGCAGCATTTTTCCTAACAAGTAGGAAATTAGATAGAAATCCATCAACACAAAAGAGCCTAGCTTGAACACAAGGCTTTAACTTTTTGCAATATATTTTCTAATGAATCACGCGGGAGAATAGCGGGAGAACGCTGAAAAAATGACAACCCAAGTTATTGTTCTGTATAGCTTTTTATATTCAAATGGTCTCCCCACAGGGACTCGAACCCCGATCGGCCGCTTAGGAGGCGGCTGCTCTATCCTGTTGAGCTATAGGGAGACGCAAATGATTATACTGGTTTTCAATCCGATGAAAAGGCTTTAATTAGGGTTTAAATTTGTTTAGATTTAATCGCTTAATAATTAAACGCCCTGCGTTATCAAGATTTCTATTCAACCTCAAAATAAGCACTAAAGCTTAATGGCAATATCGTAAACCTGAATATTTTCACTGCTATCTATGTTTTCAAGCACGGCAGTCGCAATATCCTCACTCACTTGCTCTATCATCACCTTGGCTCGACTTTGTGTGGCAATGGCGCGCATGCTATTTAGCCTATCTGGAATATTTTTTTGCAATACAATTTGAAACTTATCACCCATTTTGACGCCATTTTTACGACCTAAATTAATGATAATGCGATCGCCCTGTCTAGCAATAATTTGCCCTAGCAAAGGGCGGCAATTCAGCTGATTATCTAATTGCATGATCCCTTGCTGAAGTTGCAATGTAATCGCTTGTCCGTATGAAGACCCCCAAAACCTTTGGCTATTTGGCATTACGGCATCTTGACGCTCAAACTCCCACGGCGCGTTGGTGGCAAATTCATCTGCCCACACTACTTCGCCACTAATACCATGATATAAAGTCAATTTATAACTAAATTGCCTTAGCGGGGTGTGATCGATCAAACCAAATAAACTGCTGGTAAAAGGTTCGGTCGACATGTCAGTCACTTCAGACTGCAATATATACTGGCTGTCGGTAATTTCGCCTAACCAACTAGGAATACGATAGCCATTAAAATTCACTAATTCGTTAGTTTTGTCGATACGTTCATCGGCATGAATACGTGCAAAACTATATTGCGACTGTTTATTGATTTGGACACCTAACTGCTGAGTCAATGCTTGGCTAAAGCCATTAAGTTGCCCAGTTCTTAGCTGTGCTCTATCAGCAATCTCAACCTGGGGCACCATAATAGCCGCTTTTAGCGACTGTTCAGCACACTGCGCTGCCGCTGAAGTGTCATCAATATTTAACGATAACACCACCTCAATTCGATTATCGCTAATGATTTCACTGACCAATTCAATATTATTAGCCGCTCCCATTCGCTGCATCATAAAGGTGTCTTGAGTAAGTGTGCCTTGGGTAATTTGTTGTTGGCTACTAAAGTTCACCCCAGCTTTTAAGCTGGCATAGTTGAGCGCTTGATTTATGGCGTCTTCTCTCGCTTTATCAATATTCCCATTTACAATGGTCGCTTTACCGGTCACTTCTACGAGTTCTGCGTATACGCTTGGACTCATAATGACCATTAGTAGTAAAAATTTGGTCAGCCTTGCCCTAAGTGTATAACCTTGAGTCTGTGTGCCTAAATAGGTTAATCCAGCTTGCAACATAGCTCTTCCTGCGTCAGATATCCGTCACTTTGGCTTTAAATCATTGCTAAGTAGACGTTTACAATATGATGTTATCAATTCAAAGCAATTTTTGTGCCTAAAAAAGGCAATAGCGACCATTGCCATGTTGATATTTTAATAAAGATTTTTGCTTTGAGGCCGATAAAAGCATATCAGAACAAAACTAATGGCTTTTAAGCAGATGCCAAGGATAAAACCATGCAGCAACGATTAACCGTTTTAGCTTTAATGCTGACAACATTCGGTCTGTCTGGATGCACTAACACCCTAAATCAGAGTGATAACTTAGCCTTTAGTAATGAAGGAAAATGGGTGAGTTACCAAGACAGCAATGACATGTACCAAGATAAATTGGTATATGATGCAAATGCATCAGGTTTAGCCCCCAAAGGCCAGGTCAATATTTGGGCTGAAAAATTAGTCAATGAGCTAGTATTGCAAAATGATGCGTTGCGTCCCGATCAACCTTTAGTGGTTGCCACACCGGTTATGTCAAACAATTTCCAGCAAACTAATGAGTTAGCATTGCAATTACAGCAAAGTCTTATGACGGCTTTTCATGCTCATGAGTTTAATCTTGTTGACCTAAATGTCGCTAATGCGCTCAGAGCCACCAGTCAAGGTGAGTTTATGCTTAGTCGAGATTGGCAACTGCTGCCCAGTGATTTACCGGTATCTCATGTGTTAGTTTCAACGCTTAATTTAACCAATGAAGGAATTAACTTTAATGGTCGAATTGTTGATGTCACCAATAATAGAGTAGTTTCGGCCGTGCAATCTTTTGTCGCTGGCAAAAGTTTATCTGGCTATGTGATACCAGCTAATAAAGTGCAAACCCGTGATGGTTTACTCTATCGTACTGAAGATACAGCTAATAACCGTTATACCGTATTAGGAGATAAGCAATGAAGCACTTGGTTCTTAGTCTAATACTTGGTGTTTTTATGATTGGCTGTGCCAATAATCAAAAGCATGTGCAATGGGAAACCGAAGCGCCCAGCCAGTTTCCTAAAATTACCGCTGTAGGTTATGCCCCATTAGCAACCCAGCCAAGTAATGAGCAATCACATAAAATTTTAATGGCAATGCAAGCATCAAAGGTTGCCGCATATCGTGAGCTAGCTGAACAAGTTTATGGCCAAAAGATTGATGCACATAGCAGTGTTAGTGAGTGGCTACTTACTAACGATACTGTTAAGTCATCTGTGAGTGGATTAATTAAGGGCGCAAAAGTGGTTAAAACCTACCCTTCAGGTGAGTTTTATGTCACTGAGCTTGAGCTCGATTTTGAGCAAGTATGGCATTTATACCAACAACAAAATCGCCCTAAACGCATTAAAGAAGTAACTTATTTTTAGCTAACCGTTTATGCGTTGCTAAACCGAGTTAAAATTCATTCAGCTAATTTGCTTTTCACTATTAAAAACGCCGATGACTATCGGCGTTTCTTTATATGATTTTTTATTTTGTAATTTAAGACTTAAGCAGTTAAAAATTGATTTTAAAGGTTAATCCACCAGCTGCTTGATTGCTTATATCTTCAGTTGACTTAGGTTCACTAAGCTCAATTTCACTGCCAAAGAAATAGCCTGCGTATGCATTCAAACTTACGCTTTGACTGATCTGCCAACCGGCACGAAAAAAGCCAACCCACTCTTCAATCTCAATGGTGGTGTCATCATTTTCAATTAAAAAGCGCTGTGTACGACGTGATGACCCTACCCCAAAATCCCATTCGTCAGATAACTTGTAACTCACCTCTAACCCTGCTGGGCCACTAAACCCGGCTTGGAATGGGTTAGCAAGTACCCACTTGTCACTTATTTGCCAGCGAACCGCCAAGTAAGGCACAGTACGAACTTCTGAAATATCATTTAAGTAAGCAACACCCACGCCTAACATATTACCTGATTCAAATCGGTACATGCCTGATGCAACCGCGCCATAGCTTTGCGCGTTTGATGAAGAAGCGATATCAGCATAGGCATACTGAATTTTGGGGGCAAACATAAACGTCCACTGATTACCTGGACGATAGATTAGTGATAGACCTGCACTGTATTGATTGATAGACGACCAAGGAACATTTGCGTTACGGATGGCACTGTCTTGTTTTATTCGCCATCCATAATCTAAATTGTCATAACCGATATTGGCACCAATCATCCACTGTTTATTAAGGGGCATAGCTGCTGACAACTTCGCTGACCACACATCACGTTGTAGTTCGTTGCCATTGTCACCAACCGTCACAGACTCAGTTGAGGTTCGGGCAACATTTAACTCAAATGGGGAGCGGCTTGCAGCATTAGCGGTGGAACTCAGTGCAGCTAAACTAATAATCGATGCAACAATGGCTATGGATGTATACGAGACATTTTTTGAGTGCGCAAAGGGTATTTTTTTACTGGCTGTGGGTACCATTTTTTGCATCCTTTCAATACAGTTATAAATATTCTGTTTGGGTGATTGTTTCACAACTCAAGAGTATACGTAAGCTGCTAATAATAGTTCACTTTTATTAAACTTTATGGGCTCTTAAAAACATGTTTGCGGTTTCAACAAGATAGTTATTACGTTTAGTCAGTAAATCCCCTGATGATAAGCCCAATTCTAAGCGCATTTTAAGTTCACCAAACAACATTAAACATAAACGCACAGCGCTATCATGCGGATTATCAAAATAATATTGCTTATGCTGGTTTACCTTGGCTAGATAATCTCGCATTAGCCCCAACACATGTTTAGGACCAGCTTGATAAAATAAATCTGAGGCTTCGGGGTGGGTATCTGCTTGAGCAACACAAGTTTTAAACACGGTAATAGCTTCTTCTGACACTATCATTGCGCCAAATTGTTGCGCGAATGTGGTAATAGCAATTTCAGGTTTAGAAGGATCGATTAGTAAATCTTCAGTTAATTGATGTATCACACATTTAGACTCAATGGCGGCGACAAACAAATCATCTTTCGAACCAAAATGAGAATATACCGTCTGCTTCGACACTCCAGCATGTTTAGCAACTTCATCCATGCTGGTGTTAGGAAATCCCTGATTACAAAACAAATCAATCGCAGAACTTAAAATTTGAACACGTTTCTGTTCACTTTTAGATAAAGGGACTTGTGGATGATTATTCATTTTTTATTCTTCTGCTGTTTATCTGGCGAAAAGTTTAATCACTTTACATTTGCAACTATTTAATCACAAATTAGACTAGACAGTCTAGTTTTTTGAAATTAGACTTGCTAGTCTAGTTTAACTAAAAAAACACATTCACTCATTAAATCAAACATTCAATAGTAAACGTATCAACACGAATAAAAAGTAACTTAAGTCAATTGGAGATAGGTATCATGGAACATAAATCGACCACAACAGTGCATCGATATATGATAGGCCTTATTAGTGGGTTACTACTACTTGGTTGTGGTTCAGAGGTTCAGCCTCATGCGCAGATACCTCATTATCAAACCGTAGCAACCAGCCAACTGACAGCATCGTCTTATTACCAACATAGTCAAACCTATACAGGCATTATTCGCTCAGCCAATACCACGGGCATAGGTTTTGAGCTTGCAGGTAAACTTAATAGTATTAGCGTTGATAGCGGTGACAGTGTTGAAAAAGGCCAAGTGCTTGCATCGTTAAATACCCAATTATTACAAGCAGAAAAACAACAATTGCAAGCCAGTTTGCAGCAAACAAAATCTGATTTAGATCTGGCCAACATCACCTTAAAACGTAACTTATCCTTAAAAGATAAAAATTACGTGTCTGCTCAACAACTCGATGAGAGCAAGCAACAGGTTAATAATTTACAAGCCAATCAGCAAAGGTTATCGGCCAGTTTATATGCCACAAATTTAAAGTTAGAAAAATCCATTCTGACCGCGCCATTCAGCGGTAAAATCAGTAAGCGTCATCATAATCTTGGTGAAGTGATCACTTTAGGTAGCCCAGTTTTTACCTTAATCGGTAATGACCAGCGCTTAGCGTATATCGGTGTCCCTATTGATGTTGCCCATAGATTGCAGCGCCTCCAGCAAGTTAACATTCGAGTAGGTAATCAATTACTTAACGGAATTATTGAAGGGATCAGCGCTGAGATTGACCCTATCACACGAACCGTGCAACTGCGGATTAGTTTACCCGAGCATGCCAAGGTGCTTAATGGTGAAATTGCCTATTTTGAACATCAACAAAATATTGCCGAAGCGGGTTTCTGGGTGCCCATATCAGCATTAACAGATGGCATTCGTGGGCTATGGAACTTATATACACTAAGTGCTCAACCTCATGAAAGCGGTAATAATCATTATGTTATTGAACGACGTGATGTTGAGATTATCTACACAAATCAGCAACAAGCCTATGTCAAGGGTGCCATCAATGCTAACGATATTATCGTGACTGAAGGACTGCATAAATTAGTTGTTGGTCAGGTGGTTATTGCAAACAAATCATCACCACTATCTGCCACTTTTAGCACAACTAGCGCTAACACAATCAAAACAGAGGCATTATGATTAAAGCCTTTTTAGAAAATGGCCGTTTAGCTAGCTTATTTATTTCATTATTAATAGTGGCTGGCTTTAGCGCAATTTCAAGCTTACCTCGCACTGAAGATCCACACATTACAAATCGTTTTGCTTCTGTAATTACCCATTACCCAGGGGCGCCGGCTGAACGTGTTGAAGCATTGGTTACTGAGGTGCTCGAAAATCAACTGCGCCGTCTTGAAGAATTAAAACTCGTGCAATCTACCTCTCGCCCTGGCATTTCAGTGATTCAACTTGAGTTAAAAGATTCAGTCACCTTGAGCGATCCTGTTTGGTCACGCGCCCGCGATTTAATTGCCGATGGAAAGTACTTATTACCCATTCAAGCGCAAAATAGCACTCTTGATGATCAAGTCGGTTTTGCCAGCACTGCGATTTTAGGTGTGGTGTGGAATGATGATAGCCCAGTTAGAACCGACATATTAAATCGTTATGCTAAAGAACTACAAAGCCAATTAAGACTGTTATCTGGTACAGATTTCGCCAAACTCTATGGCGCGCCAGAAGAAGAGATTTTAGTTGAGCTAGACGGCAATAAAATCAGCCAACTTAAACTAACACCCGCAGCCATAGCCCAAATTTTATCTAATGCCGATAGTAAAATTTCAGCGGGTGAAATTAATAACAGCCAGTTTCGAGCACTGGTTGAAGTTTCAGGTGAATTAGACTCTCAAAGCCGGATTCGCCAAGTACCGCTAAAAGTCGACATCGATGGCAAAATCATTCGTCTCGGTGATGTGGCAAACATTAGCCGCCAAGCCAAAACGCCTACAAACAATATTGCGCTTATTGATTCACAGCCCGGTATTATGGTCTCGGCAACTATGCTAGAAAGCCATCGGGTAGATCAATGGCAACAACAAGTTAGCAATACCATAAATCATTTTTCAAGCAACTTACCATCAAACATCAAGGTGCAATGGCTATTTGACCAACAAGGCTATACATCGGTACGCCTTAGTGATTTGGTAATAAACCTACTACAAGGTTTTGTAATTATTGTGGCAGTGTTAATGCTCACTTTAGGGTTACGTAATGCGCTCATAGTTGCCTTATCGCTTCCACTTACGGCCTTGTTCACATTAGCCTGTATGAAGTACACAGGTTTACCCATACATCAAATGTCGGTAACCGGCTTAGTGGTGGCATTAGGCATTATGGTCGACAACGCAATTGTGATTGTTGACGCCATTGCCCAGCGCCGTCAGCAAGGACTGTCAAAGTTAGAGGCTGTATCGCAAACCTTGCATCATTTATGGCGGCCGCTGGCTGGCTCCACCATTACCACCATGCTGGCTTTTGCTCCTATTATGTTAATGCCTGGCGCAGCTGGAGAATTTGTTGGCGGCATTGCCATATCGGTCATGTTTGCCTTACTGGGCTCTTATCTTATTTCTCATACGTTGATCGCTGGCTTAGCTGGTCGATTTAGCCGCAGCGACAAGCCAAATGCTTGGTATCAACAAGGTATGGCGTTTCCAAGATTAAGCAAAGCATTTAAAACGAGTTTAGCGTTTGCCTTAAAAAGGCCTTTATTAACCGCTATTGTGGTCGGTATTTTACCCATTTCTGGTTATATGGCAGCGGGGCAAATGACTGAGCAATTTTTCCCGCCTTCTGATCGAGACATGTTCCAAATTGAAATGTATTTATCTCCACAAGTCAGTATTGATAATACTCATGAACAAACCCTGCTGGTGAATGAAACGCTAAAAAGCATTGAGGGCATTAGCGAGATCACTTGGGTTGTGGGCGGCAATACACCGTCGTTTTATTATAATTTAACCCAACGCCAACAAGGGGCAACAAATTACGCCCAAGCCATGGTCAAAGTAACTGATTTTAAAACGGCCAACAAACTGATCCCACAACTCCAACAAATGCTAGATCTCGCCTTCCCACAAGCTCAAATTCTCGTAAGGAAACTTGAGCAAGGCCCGCCGTTTAACGCGCCAGTTGAATTGCTTATTTATGGCCCATCCTTAGACACCCTAAAAGACATTGGCGAGCAAGTTAGAGCGATGCTAAGTGCAACGCCAGATGTTATCCATACCCGTGCCACTCTCTCTGCCGGCGCCCCTAAGTTGTGGTTGCAAGTAAATGAAGATGCCAGTTTAATGAGCGGGTTAAGTTTGAGCGATATCGCCAACCAAATACAAATGGCGACCACGGGTATAATTGGTGGCAGTATTTTGGAACAAACCGAATCACTACCCGTTCGAGTTAGATTGGGGGATAACAGCCGTGAGCAAGCCACTCGCTTAGCCGAGCTAAACTTAGTTTCTCCTACAGGAAGCGGTATTCCACTTTCAGCGCTGTCATACAATCAAATTAATGTTAGCCGCGGAGCGATCCCACGTCGAAACGGTGAACGAGTCAATACCATTGAGGCCTATATCACCAGTGGCGTTTTACCAGCACAAGTGCTAGATGATGCCAAAGCACAGTTAAGTAAAATACCGTTACCCGCAGGCTATCGAATTGAAATCGGCGGTGAAAGCGCTAAACGTGATGAAGCCGTGGGCAATTTAATGTCTAATCTTTTGGTCGTCTTGATGCTGCTGTTAACGACAGTGGTCTTATCATTTAACTCATTTAGGTTAACCGGCATTATCTTACTAAGCGCAATCCAATCCGCAGGTTTAGGCTTATTGGCAGTGTATGTATTTGGCTATCCATTTGGATTTACGGTCATTATTGGTTTACTGGGCTTAATGGGACTGGCCATCAACGCTGCCATTGTTATTTTAGCCGAGCTAGAAGATTTACCTGAAGCCAGAAATGGTAACCTACCGTTAATTATAGAAACTGTCAGCAGTTGTGGCCGCCATATTGGCTCAACCACCATTACCACCATTGGTGGCTTTTTACCGCTCATCATTGCTGGCGGCGGGTTTTGGCCACCGTTTGCCATTGCCATTGCCGGTGGCACACTACTGGCAACAATGTTGTCATTAGTTTGGGTACCTGTGATGTACACCCTATGGATGAAACCTAAAAATCAGCGGCAACCAGTTTTTGTAACCGCTTGATGATAGAAGCGGTAAACCATCACCAATAAAAAAGCCCTGCGATTGTTGCAGGGCTTTTTACTGGATTAATGAATAAGATTAAATATCTTCTTCTCTGTCCATGTTTTCAGTCGCTTCTAGCCATAACGCATTAATAATGCCGAATGAACATGCTAGTAACACACCTAAAATCCACGAAAAATACCACATAGATGTTAGCTCCTAATTTAGTAAAGTGAGGTTTTATTGTCTTCAATAAAACTACGATTTAAACGGCCATACATCTTGTAATAAGTCCAAATAGTGTAGCTTAGTACCGTTGGAACAAACACAATGGCAGCAAGTGTCATTACTTGTAAGGTCATTTGGCTTGCTGTTGCATCCCACATAGTTAGGCTCACATTTGGCTCAAGTGAAGATGGCATAACAAATGGGAACATCGCTGCACCACAAGTTAAAATCACGCCAGCAATCGCTAATGAGCTAAAGAAGAATGCAAAACCACTGCGGTTTAAGCGGCTAGCAAAAATGGCTAACACTGGCATTAATAAACCTAACACAGGGAATAACATAGTAACTGGATATTTGTCGTAGTTTGCAAACCACGCGCCAGCTTCAATGGCAACTGTTTTAGTGGTTGGGTTAGATGGACCTGCAATATCTAAAGTAGACGTGACGACATAGCCATCAATACCATTTGCTAACCAAAGGCCTGCTGCGCCAAATAAAACCACTAACAATCCACCAAAAATTTGCGTCATGTTGGCAGCGCGAACACGTAGCTCACCTTCCGTTTTCATTTGTAGCCAAGCAGCACCTTGCATCATGATCATGCTAACAGACACTAAACCCGCTAGTAATCCAAATGGGTTTAACAAACCAAATAGACCACCGTGGTATGTTGCACGCAAATACTCGTCAAAGTTAAACGGGACACCTTGCAGCAAGTTACCAAATGCCACACCAATGATTAGCGGCGGAACAAAGCCACCGGCAAATAATGCCCAATCCCATGATTTACGCCATTTTGGATCTTCGATTTTTGAACGGTAATCAAAGCCAACAGGACGTAAAAACAAGGCAAACAGCACCAACATCATGGCGACATAAAAGCCTGAGAAAGACACCGCATAAACCATAGGCCATGCAGCAAATAATGCACCACCTGCAGTAATTAACCAAACTTGGTTACCATCCCAGTGCGGGGCAATAGAATTGATCATAATACGGCGTTCAGTATCATCTTTACCAATAATAGGTAATAACGCACCGACTCCCATATCAAAGCCATCTGTAACGGCAAAGCCAACAAACAGCACACCAATTAATGCCCACCAGATAAATCTTAAAACTTCATAATCAAACATAGTCAGGTCCTCTGATTAAGCATCTTGGTTTTCAAAGTGATAACGACCAGTCTTCATGCTGCTAGGGCCAAGACGGGCATATTTGAACATCAAGAACATCTCAATAACCAGTAATACCGAGTAGAACAAGGTAATTGAAATGATACTGAACCATAAGTCAGACACAGTTAAGCTTGATGCTGACATAAAGGTCGGTAAGACCTCTGAGATGGTCCAAGGTTGACGGCCATACTCAGCGACAAACCAACCACACTCAATGGCAATCCACGGGAGCGGTAAGCTGTATAGCGCAGCTTTAAGCACCCATTTTTTCTCAGCAATTTTGTGACGTGTGCTTTGCCAGAAGGCGGCTGCAAACACAAACAACATTATTACGCCTGCGCCAACCATGATACGGAATGACCAGAACATAGGAGCAACATTTGGAATCGAGTCTTTCGCTGCTGCTTTGATTTGCTCTTCTGTTGCATCAACTACGTTTTCGGTGTAACGCTTCAGAAGTAAGCCGTAGCCTAAGTCATGCTTAGTCGCTTCAAAGTTATCGCGAAGTTCTTGGCTTTCATCACCCGCACGAAGCTGGGTTAAGAATGAATAAGCTATCATACCGTTACGAATACGAATTTCATGCTCATCAATCAGATCAATAATACCGGTCACTTGCTCATCTAAAGAACGCGTTGCGATAATACCCATGGCATACGGGATTTTAATCGCATAGTCAGTTTCCATGGTTTCTTGATTTGGAAAACCAACGGCAGTAAAGGCAGCTGGAGCTGGCTCAGTATGCCACTCAGCTTCAATGGCTGCTAACTTAACACGCTGAACCTCACCCACTTTATAGCCAGATTCATCACCCAGTACGATAACCGATAAAATGGATGCCATACCAAAGCTTGCTGCAATAGCAAACGAGCGACGGGCAAAAGCTAGGTCACGACCTTTTAAGATGTAGTATGAGCTAATCGCAAGCACAAACATGGCACCAGCGACATAACCCGAAGCCACAGTATGAACAAACTTAACTTGAGCTACAGGGTTAAAAATTACCTCTGCAAAACTCGTCATTTCCATACGCATGGTTTCATAGTTAAATACTGAACCGACAGGGTTTTGCATCCAACCGTTAGCGACTAAAATCCACAATGCCGACATGTTAGAACCAATCGCTACAAGCCAAGTCACAGCTAAATGCTGACGCTTACTAAAGCGGTCCCAACCAAAGAAGAACATACCTACTAGGGTAGACTCTAAGAAGAAGGCCATTAAACCTTCAATAGCAAGTGGGGCGCCGAAAATATCACCCACATAATGAGAGAAATAAGACCAGTTAGTACCAAACTGGAACTCCATCGCCAAACCGGTTGTGACACCTAAGGCGAAGTTAATCCCAAACAACTTACCCCAAAACTTAGTCATATCCTTATAGATCTGTTTATTTGTCATGACATAAACAGATTCCATAATCGCTAGGATAAACGCTAAGCCTAATGTCAGCGGAACAAACAAAAAGTGATACATGGCTGTCAGCGCAAACTGCAAACGCGATAGCTCAACAACCTCTTCGATAATCATTGGCGACTCCTTACTTCAGTACTACCAAATGCAAATTAAGACAACTTACCTGTTGCCAAGATTAAAATTGACATATTTCCATTTTCATCAAGCCTCACAATCAGTCAGGTTACATGAGTGTTAATACCCAATAAAAATGCAGAAATTGTTTTACTGGCTCAAATTGCCAATTAACAGCCAAAAACACGCTTAAGATCTCATTTTTGATTCAAATGTGATCTGGCTACATAACTATTTTCATAAAAATAAATTTTCTCTTAAAATTCATTAAGTTAATTTTTATAAAAATATTGAATACTCGAATTTTATACCATTTTAATTTGATTCAAATCAATCTGGATTATAGTTTTCAATCGGTTTTGAGCTTGTGCGCATACTACCAAACAAGTGGTATTGACAGTACCTCAATTAATTGATAGGCAAATTTGACGTATTTTTAACAACAACAGAAAAAATTAAATTGATAACTATTAGACACCTAAGGACCCAAAAAGATAACACAACAATATTAATCAACAATTTTACTTTATATAAGGATTCATATAAACACTATAAAAACAATAGCTTAATAAAAAAAATAGGTAGGAGGCACCAATAGCGCATTAGAAAAACTAATCACAGATATCATTTTTACTAGTTTGAAAAGTTGCTTATCTAGGTCTATCATGCCCTCATTAAGAAAACGAGTAGCAAACATGCCAAGGAATCGTTGTCTTAACACTCGAGATAGTCGATTTTAACCCCCAATTGATATAAAGAGATGTTGCTATGACTAAAGTATTTGAAAGCGTTATAAACTTATACAAGCGTGCTTTTGTGGAAATGTATACAGCAAAAGAAATGAACTAAGACCAAATTTTGATGTTTTGTTAGCGCAGAACTCACTGCCTAATGCTAAGCCGGCGTTAAGTAGCAAAAACAACCCCATCCACTCGATGGGGTTTTTAATGCCTCAAACTTGACAATCATAATAGCTAATCATGCTCTCTCGTAAAAAAGTACTGATAACAGTGTTATATTTTTTGATTGTAGAGTAACTAATTAACCTGAGATCGGTTTAAGCCATCGCCATCAACCCTGACTTTTCTGTAGGTGTGATGTTCAATGATGGCTTTTCTGGTTTTAGGCAATATGCGATTAATCCACCTAGCAAGTTCAACATGAATCCATGTAAACTCCTGTGTCTTGAATGCTCTATCTGAGAAATATTCTTCAGTTGGTCGTTGATGGTTTCAATGATGAACCGTTTAGACAGCATTGCTCTGTCCCAAGCCGCTAATATCTTCGCCTTCATGTTCTTTCGTTGAGTTGTTATAAGAGTGATCCCGTTTTCTTTCAAATCTTCAGTCAGCGCCTTACTGATATAACCTTTATCGGCGTAAAGCTTATCGAGTAGCCCTTTTGACAGTTCCCGAACGGGCTTTCTGTCATCCGTATTAGCAGGAGTAAGCTTAGCTGCCACAATATCGCCAAGATGATTGGTAATAATGTGCAGCTTAAATCCATAAAACCAGCCCATTGTTCCTTTGCCTCTTGCAGCCGTTCCTTTGAATACCTTGTGTCTCGGGATGCGTAAGTTATGGCAGACTTTAATGCTTGTAGAGTCAATAAACTCAATACCTGTAGGCACTCCTTTAACATGGGTAAAGAAAGCACTTAGTGGTATAAGCATCGATGGCATCACTTCAATAAATCGGGTGTAACTGAGAAGTTTAGGGAAATCATTTTTGTAATAACGACAGATAATTCCCAGATAAAAGTTTTTAAAATCACGCTGATGAGACATATGAAAAGCGACAATGATTGTCATAATTTCGCTTTCAGACATTCGTCCTTTACGATTACGCTTTCGCTCGCCACTTTCAAGTTGAAGTTGCTGCCACTGAGGTAGAAAAGCCTTACAAAAATCATCGACATGACAAAATAAATCTACTAGTTTACTCATAGCTGGTTCCTTTGTGGTCAATCCTTCTTGGTCGAAAGATCTGATCATGGAACCAGCTTTTAGTTCCCTTCTATTTTTATCCCGAATTCAGGTTAATTACCGAAAAATCGGCCTGGATATCACCCATTCTTCCTGCGTCATCTCTGTCCATTTATTTACTGTAATAAGTATGACTCATTAGCGGGTTATTAACACACTCGCTTCAAAGCGCTGAGAAAAATGCAAATAAAAAAGCGACTCAACTGAGTCGCTTTTACTTCTAGATTAAAGATTGACTGATTAAACCTGATTAGCTAAACCTGATTAGCCAATTTTAACGCGTGCGTTACGGAACATACGCATCCAAGGGCTATCTTCTCCCCAATTTTCAGGGTGCCATGAATTAGCAACGGTTCTAAATACACGCTCAGGATGCGGCATCATAATAGTCACACGCCCATCATTAGTACAAATACCCGTTAAACCATTTGGTGAACCGTTAGGATTCAATGGATATTGCGTCGCAATGTTACCGTGACCATCAACGTAACGCAGTGCAATTGTGCCTGAAGCTTCTGCTTTTGCTAAGGCATCCGCACTGGCAAACTCAGCTAAACCTTCACCATGAGACACAGCGATAGGCATACGCGAACCCACCATACCTTCAAAGAACACAGATGGACTTTGTTGCACTTCAACCAAACTAAAACGTGCTTCAAAACGCTCAGAGCGATTACGTACAAAGTGTGGCCAATGCTCACTACCCGGAATAATTTCTTTGAGGTTAGATAGCATCTGACAGCCATTACACACGCCTAAAGCAATGCTGGCATCACGCTCGAAGAAACGGCTGAACTCATCACGGGCACGACTATTGAATAAGATTGATTTCGCCCAACCTTCACCCGCACCTAAAACGTCACCGTATGAGAAACCACCACAAGCCACTAAACCTTGAAACTCTTCTAGGCTAATACGGCCAGATAAAATATCAGACATATGCACATCACGGCTTTCAAAACCAGCGCGGTCAAATGCTGCCGCCATTTCAATATGCGAGTTAACCCCTTGCTCACGTAGAATGGCCATCTTAGGCGCAACACCTTTTAGAATATAAGGTGCAGCAACATCTTCACTTGGGTCAAACCCGAGTTTAACCGTTAAGCCTGGGGCATCAGCGACTTGCTTCAGAGCAAACTCTTCTTTAGCACACTCAGGATTATCACGTAATGCCTGCATACGGTAAGTGGTTTCTGACCATAAAGTACGCAGTGCTGAGCGACTATTTTGATAAATAACGCGCTCACCATCACTGATGGTGATTTGATCAGCATTAACTAAACCACCGATTTGATGACAACTGACCCCACGCGCTTCAAACTGAGCAGCAATAGCATCCGCTTGCGCAGCGCTAACTTGTAATACAGCCCCTAACTCTTCGTTAAATAAACGCTCAAGATCAGTGCCATTTAGCCCAGCTAGGTTAATCGTTAAACCTGTGTTGCCCGCAAACGCCATCTCAACTAGCGTGGTAAATAAACCACCATCACTGCGATCGTGATAAGCCATCACCGCTTTGTCAGCAACTAATTGCTGCATCACTTCAAAGAACCCTGCAAGATTCGCGGTATTATCTAAAGTTGGGGCAATATCGCCTAACTCGCTATAAACCTGAGCTAAACAAGAACCCCCTAAACGATTTTGACCATTGCTTAAATCCAGCATTAATAATGTGCTGTCACCTTTGTCTGAACGCAATTCAGGCGTCACCGTTTTACGAATATCTTGCACCACTCCAAAGGCTGTTATCACCAATGACATAGGTGAAGTAACCGATTTTTGCTCACCGTTATCTTCCCATGCGGTTTTCATCGACATTGAGTCTTTACCAACAGGAATAGTCAGTCCTAGCGCAGGGCATAAATCTTCACCAATGGCTTTAACCGCTTCATACAAACCGGCATCTTCACCTGGGTGACCCGCTGGTGACATCCAGTTAGCAGATAACTTGATACGCTTGAATGAACCAATGTCAGTACCTGCAATATTCATGATTGATTCAGCAACAGCCATACGGGCCGAGGCATCAAAGTCTAATAGCGCAAGTGGCGTGCGCTCACCCATAGACATGGCTTCACCGCTGTAGCTGTCAAAACTTGAAGCCGTTACCGCACAATCAGCCACAGGAACCTGCCAAGGACCAACCAATTGATCGCGGTTAACTAACCCCGTAACCGAACGGTCACCAATGGTGATCAAGAAGGTTTTATCAGCAACGGTAGGTAAAGTTAAAACCCGTTTAACGGCATCCGCTAAGTCAATTTTAGTTTGATCTAATGCTGGTGATACTGCTTTCGCCGAGACAACATCACGGCTCATTTTAGGCGCTTTACCTAATAGCACTTCAAGCGGTAAATCGATTGGCTTGTTGTTAAAGTGGCTATCAGCAAGTGTAAGATGCATTTCTTCGGTTGCTTCGCCCACAACCGCAAATGGTGCACGTTCGCGGGCACAAATATCGGCAAATTGTTGTAGGTTTTCAGGCGCAACCGATAATACATAGCGCTCTTGCGATTCATTACACCAAATTTCAAGCGGGCTCATGCCGGGTTCATCTGATGGCACATTACGTAAATTAAACACACCACCACGATTACCATCGTTCACTAATTCAGGAAACGCATTGGATAAACCACCGGCACCCACGTCGTGAATAAATTGAATCGGATTAGCTTCACCTAGCTGCCAGCAACGATCGATCACTTCTTGACAGCGACGTTCCATTTCAGGGTTTTCGCGTTGAACAGAAGCAAAATCTAAATCTTCACTTGATTGACCCGAAGTCATAGAAGACGCTGCGCCGCCTCCAAGACCAATGTTCATGGCTGGGCCACCTAAAACGATCAGCTTAGCACCAACAGTAATTTCGCCTTTTTGCACATGTTCTTCACGGATATTACCTAAGCCACCGGCAATCATAATTGGCTTATGATAACCACGCACTTCCACACCATTGTGACTAGATACCTGTTGCTCGTATGTACGGAAATAACCGGTTAACGCTGGGCGACCAAACTCATTATTAAATGCCGCGCCGCCTAATGGGCCTTCAAGCATAATATCTAATGGGGTAACAATCCGCTCAGGCTTGCCGTAATCGCCTTCCCAAGGCTGCACAAAACCCGGAATTTTAAGGTTAGAGACAGTGAAGCCCGTTAAACCGGCTTTGGGTTTTGAACCACGCCCCGTTGCACCTTCATCACGAATTTCACCACCTGAACCGGTGGCCGCACCAGGATATGGGCTAATTGCCGTGGGATGATTGTGGGTCTCTACTTTCATCAACACGTGCATTGGTTCAGTGTGATAGTTGTAAACGCCGTCAGGATCAGGGAAGAAACGCCCTGCAACAGACCCAGTCATTACCGCAGCGTTATCTTTATAAGCAGATAATACGTTGTCAGGGGTGACTTCGAAGGTGTTTTTGATCATTTTGAACAAAGATTTAGGCTGCACTTCACCATCAATTGTCCAATCAGCATTAAAGATTTTATGACGACAATGCTCAGAGTTTGCTTGGGCAAACATCATTAACTCAATGTCGTTAGGATTACGGTTAAGACGAACAAAGTTCTCAACTAAGTAATCAATTTCGTCTTCTGCCAAAGCCAAGCCTAGCTTCACGTTAGCCACTTCTAGTGCTCGGCGACCTTCTGCCAGAATATTTACACTATTAAACTTAGCGGGCTCTGTGCGCTTAAATAAAATATCTGCCGCAGCAAAATCAGTTAACACAACTTCAACCATGCGGTCATGTAATAAAGCCACTAACGCTTGGTGTTGTTCAGCAGATAATTCAGCTGACTCAATATAGTAAGCAATACCACGTTCAAGACGTTTAACTTTGCCAAGACCACAGTTATGAGCGATATCAGTGGCTTTAGAAGACCAAGGAGAAATAGTGCCAGGACGCGGAGTAATAAAAATTAACTGTCCTTGTGGGGCGTGAGATTCAATGGCTGGGCCATAAGTAAGAATTCGTTCAAGCTGCACGCGTTGGTTGTCATCAAGTTGCTCTGATAGATCAGCTAAATGTATAAACTCTGCATAGATATTGTTAACAGGAAGCGCAGCGTTTTCGCAGGCCTCCATGAGTTTTTGAACTCTAAATGCAGAAAGTGCAGGGGCTCCGCGAATGATTTCCATCACGTCTATTCACCTTATAAATTATATAGGAGGGTCAGAATTGGCGCTATTATAGGGAATTGCACAGTACAAATCACCTGCCATTCAGGGTGAAAACAGTGTTTCCCGATAGACAAAATATCAAGCTCTGAATCGCTATCAACTTGCCATCAACAAAATAAAACGTGAACTACAATGTTATAAAAATGATCGGTTTTGTAGCATGCAATATGGATTGACTAGGTATCTATTTGAGCGCTTTTTGAGCGACTCTAGGTGTTTGGCATAACTCCTGTTAAAGTAAGCCCAATTATGACGCGAAATACCCTACTTAATACAAGCCATAAACTGAATCACAATATACTTTTTATTTATTTAAATTAGAGATATACAGTAATTTTTTAATAAATATGATCAAAAACATAGTCATTATCTTGTTTGCCTTGTTTTTAACGGCCTGTGAGCCCACTAAGACTTTGCAACCACAAGACATCATTTCACCGCAGCTTAAACGTACTGAACTTAAAGTCGGTACACTTTATGGCCCGCAAATTTATCTTAACTCTGAAGAGTTAGGCGAGTCAGGCTTTGACTATGAAATGGCCCACAAGTTTGCCAACTATCTCAACGTACCGTTAAAAATGGTGCCGTTTACCAATCGTAAACAATTGTTTGATGGTCTAAAAACAGGCCAAGTTGATATTATTGCTGCAGGCATAGCCAAAACCCCAACTCGCAGCCAGCACTTTAAGCTTGGGCCAACCATGTATAAGGTAAACCAGGTTTTGGTTTATCGCGAAGGCACACCTCAACCCAAAGACATTGGTGCCTTGTCTGGTGAAATTACAGTGGTTTCTAACTCATCATCAGTGAATACCTTAAATCAGTTACAAAAAGATCATCCTGACTTAATGTGGAATCAAATTCAGGAAGACAACGAAGACATCTTTGCGTTAGTAGCAAGCGGTGAAATTAACTACACCATTGCAGACTCTAATAGTCTGCTAATTAATCAACGTTTTTTACCCGAACTTCGTGCTGGCATGATTTTAGAAGAAAAACTTGAAGTGGTGTGGTTACTTCCACCAGATGGAAGTGATCGCCTAATGAGTAAATTACTGGCATTTTGGCACAATGAAAAACGTGCCGGCACCATTGAACACTTGAACGAGAAATACTTTGGCCATGTGAAACGTTTTGATTATGTTGATACACGTGCCTTTATCCGCGCCATCGACAACGTACTTCCTGAGTATCGCAGCATGTTTGAACAATATGCCGGTGATATTGATTGGCGTAAACTGGCTGCCACCAGCTATCAAGAATCACATTGGAACCCATCGGCACGCTCCCCAACAGGTGTTCGTGGCATGATGATGCTCACTCGCCCAACAGCGGCTTATGTTGGAGTTGATGACAGATTAGATGCCGAACAAAGCATTCGTGGAGGTGCGGCATACCTAAAAGACATGATGAATAGATTACCTGATTCTATTCCAGAAAGTCAGCGTATTTGGTTTGCTTTAGCGTCTTATAATATCGGCCTTGGCCATGTTGAAGATGCTCGTCGTTTAACCCAATCAATGGGGATGGATCCCAGCGCTTGGCGAGACGTAAAAAAAGTATTACCTTTGCTGCAACAGTCAAAATACTATAAACAAACCCGATATGGTTATGCCCGTGGTAGTGAGGCGGTGCATTATGTTGATAGCATTAGACGTTACTATGACACCTTGGTTTGGGTAGATAATCAAACCAAAAAAATGGAAATAATTGAAGCACCTACAGAAGTCATCGCTGAAGAAAACTCAGCGATAACCCAACAAGCACCACAGGAATAATATTGCAGGAGTTGTAATGCGAAGACAATTATCAAGTAATGTGATGTCACGCCGTCGAGTAATGTTAAAACTCAGAAAAAGACGTTTACACGAAAGACAGCGTTCACACTTTAATTTTCAAAAAATGGATGCTTAGGCATCCTTTTTTTTCGTTCGTGGTTTATATGATATGAGTAAACAAGCCAATGAAACTGTCCAAATATTGAGTAGACTACTCAGGGAGTGCGTTGGATTTAAAACTTAAAAACTGCTTTTATTGATTCAATTTAGCCGCTTGTTTTAGGGCTTTTTTTTCAGCTCGGCGGCGCTTAAAAAACGCACTTAACTGGGCACCACATTCATCAGCGAGTACACCCGATGTGACCTCAAGTTGATGATTAAACGCGGGGTGCTTGACTAAATCAACAACACTGCCTGCCGCGCCAGTTTTTAAGTCACCAGCGCCATAAACGAGCCGTTTAATACGCCCATGCACCATAGCACCAGCACACATAGCACAGGGTTCAAGCGTGACATAAAGTGTTGTGTCTAGCATACGATAATTTGTTAACACCTGCCCTGCTTGACGAATGCATTCCATTTCCGCATGGGCGGTCGGATCATTATTTAAAATGCTCAAGTTAAAACCACTGGCAATCAAGACATCATCTTTGACCAATACCGCGCCCACTGGCACTTCGCCCTTTAACTCGGCTTGCTCAGCTAATTGCATGGCTAAGCGCATCCATTTTTGGTCTATAGCTTGCTGTATTGTATCAATATCTTGCATTTCGGTATCTTTGGTATTCACGGCGCTTTCGCTTACAGTCACGGCTCTAGCCTAACAAATCAATAGTGACCATATTCTAACAAATAAAAAAGACGCCGAAGCGTCTTTTTATTACTCATATCAACTTAAACTGACTGAGGTTATTCCCACTCAATGGTAGCAGGCGGTTTACCAGAAATATCGTAAACCACACGCGAAATACCATCGACTTCATTAATAATGCGGTTAGATACCCGACCTAAAAAGTCGTACGGTAAATGTGCCCAATGTGCGGTCATAAAGTCGATAGTTTCTACTGCACGCAGTGAGACCACCCAATCATATTTACGACCATCGCCCATCACACCCACTGAACGTACCGGTAAAAATACCGTGAATGCTTGACTGACTTTATTATACAAATCAGCTTTGTGTAGCTCTTCAATAAAGATAGCATCAGCGCTGCGCAGTAAATCACAGTATTCTTTTTTCACTTCACCCAGCACGCGAACACCCAAACCAGGTCCTGGGAATGGATGGCGATAAAGCATGTTGTAAGGTAAGCCGAGCTCTAAACCAATCTTACGCACTTCATCTTTGAACAACTCACGCAATGGTTCAACTAATCCAAGCTCCATATCATCCGGTAAGCCACCCACATTATGGTGCGACTTAATTACATGAGCTTTACCTGTTGCACTGCCCGCAGATTCAATCACATCAGGATAAATAGTGCCCTGTGCTAACCATTTAGCATTGACGCACTTTTTCGATTCTTCATCAAAAATCTCAACAAATACGCGACCAATAATTTTACGTTTAGCTTCAGGATCAGCTACGCCCGCCATCGCATCTAAGAAGCGATTTTCAGCATCGACATGGATAATATTAAGCCCGAAGTGATCGCCAAACATTTCCATTACTTGAGCGGCTTCGTTTAAACGTAATAAACCGTTATCAACAAATACACAAGTCAGTTTGTCACCAATCGCACGATGTAACAGCATGGCAACCACGGATGAATCAACTCCGCCAGACAAACCTAGGATAACTTCGTCATCACCAATTTGTTTTTTCAAACGCTCAATAGCATCTTCAATAATGGACGATGGCTTCCAGTTAGCAGGACAACCACAAATCTCTAAAGCAAAATGCTCTAGCATGCGCTTACCCTGGCGGGTGTGAGTCACTTCCGGGTGAAATTGCACACCATAGAATTTTTTATCTTCATTAGCCATTGCCGCATAAGGACAAGTGTCAGTTTTGGCAACAGCAACAAAACCTTCAGGAATTTCAGATACTTTATCGCCATGGCTCATCCATACATCTAACAATGGTTTACCGTCTGCGCTAATAGCATCTTCAATACTTTTGAATAAAGAAGATTGGGTTAATAATTCAATTTGGGCATAACCAAACTCGCCCTCACCCACACCTTGAATAACCTTGCCACCTAGTTGCTCGGACATGGTTTGCATGCCATAACAAATACCTAAAACCGGTACGCCTGCGTTAAACACATATTCTGGTGCACGTGGTGAATTTTCTGCGGTCACGCTTTCTGGACCACCAGCTAAAATAATACCATTTGGGGCAAAACCGCGGATTTGCTCTTCGCTAACGTCCCACGCCCATAACTCACAATAAACGCCAATTTCGCGAATACGGCGGGCAATAAGTTGGGTGTACTGAGAGCCAAAATCAAGGATCAGTATCTTGTGCTCATGGATATTACTCATGGAGTACCTTCAAATAATGATTAATGCATTAACCTAAACAATCGTGTTTAAGTAAATTGATAACAGTAACAGGGCAGCGTTTGCTGCCCTTATTCAAATTAAGAACCTGAACGGTAGTTAGGCGCTTCTTTGGTTATGGTCACATCATGTACATGTGATTCACCCATACCAGCTGAAGTCACTTTAACAAACTGTGCATTTTCGTTTAGCTCTTTGATTGTTGAACAACCCGTTAAGCCCATACAAGAACGCAAGCCCCCATATGCTGGTGAATAATCTCTTTTAGCTTGCCTTTGTATGGCACGCGACCTTCAATACCTTCTGGTACTAATTTGTCAGCAGCATTATCTGTTTGGAAGTAACGATCAGATGAGCCTTGTGTTTGGCTCATTGCACCTAACGAGCCCATACCGCGGTATGATTTGTAAGCTCGGCCTTGGTAAAGCTCTGTTTCACCCGGAGCTTCATCAGTACCGGCAAACATAGAGCCTGCCATAATACATGATGCACCAGCAGCTAACGCTTTAGCTAAGTCACCAGAGAAACGGACACCACCATCGGCAATCACAGGTATACCTAGTGCTTTAACTGCTTCGGCGGCATCAGATACCGCAGTAATTTGTGGTACACCAACACCGGTAACAATTCGAGTGGTACAAATTGACCCTGGGCCAATCCCCACTTTAACAGCGTTAACACCCGCTTCAACTAAGGCTAAAGCGCCACTAGCAGTTGCAACGTTACCACCAACAATTTGTAAATCAGGGTATTTGGCACGCGCATCACGAATACGTTGTAACACGCCTTCAGAATGACCATGTGATGAGTCAATCAATAAAACGTCAACACCGGCTTTAACTAAGGCATCAATACGTTCTTCATTGCCAGCACCTGCACCAACCGCAGCACCAACACGTAAACGACCTAATTCGTCCTTACATGCGTTTGGTTTACGTTCAGCTTTTTCAAAATCTTTTACCGTAATTAAGCCTTTAAGCTTGAAGTTATCATCTACCACTAAAACTTTTTCAATACGGTGTGAGTGCATTAACTTTTGCACTTCGTCTAATTTAGTGCCTTCTGCAACAGTCACTAGACGATCTTTTGGCGTCATCATATCTGATACGTTTTTATTCCAATCGGTAACAAAACGTACGTCACGACCAGTAATAATACCGACTAATTCGTGTTCATCATTGACCACTGGATAACCCGCAAAACCATTTTTTTCGGTTAACAAGCGTAAATCAGTCAGGCTAGTTGATGGGGTAACAGTAACAGGTTGTTGAACAACACCCGCTTCGTAAATTTTAACTTTACGCACTTCTTCGGCTTGTTGCTCAATACTCATATTCTTATGAATAAAACCTAAACCGCCTTCTTGCGCCATCGCAATAGCCAGACGAGATTCAGTTACCGTGTCCATTGCAGCAGACACTAACGGAATGTTTAATTCAATTTTGGTTGTTAAACGAGTTTTAAGAACAGCGGTGTTAGGGAGTACGGTGGAGTGTGCAGGAACCAACAACACATCGTCAAAGGTTAGAGCATCTTTTAGTAAACGTAACATGGCAACATCTCCCTAGTTGAGTAGGATTTAGAGGTGAAATATTGCGGCGGGATTATACCTTGCATATTGGGGTTGGTAAATGGAAAATAGGTTTTTATTAGCTTTAGAATGAGAACAGTCATGAGTGCCACAAAAAACAATGTTTATACCGTTTCTAAGCTCAATGGCGAAGTCAGGCAAATTCTTGAAGGTCAATTAGGCAAAATTTGGCTAAATGGTGAAATATCTAATTTCTCTTCACCCTCTTCCGGGCATTGGTATCTCACGCTTAAAGATAACTTTTCCCAAATCCGTTGCGCCATGTTTAAAGGCCGAAACCAAGCGGTCCGTTTTAAACCCATTAATGGTCAACAAGTATTAGTTAAAGGCGCTATTAGCGTGTATGAACCGAGAGGCGATTATCAATTACTCATTGAATCTATGTTGCCTGCTGGTGATGGGCTGTTAGCACAAGAATTTGAAGCACTCAAAATGAAACTGGCCGCAGAAGGATTATTTGCCAGCGACACTAAGCGCCCATTACCCAATAACATTCAGCGCATTGGGGTGATTACCTCGGCAACCGGTGCAGCTCTTCGCGATGTACTGCATGTACTTGCAAGACGTGACCCATCAATTGAGGTGGTTGTTTATCCAACTCAAGTGCAAGGGGCGCTCGCCAGTCAATTAATTTGCCATGCCATTGCTCAAGCGAATCAGCGCTTAGAAGTTGACGTATTACTGCTGACTCGCGGTGGTGGCTCGCTAGAAGACCTGTGGTGCTTTAACAATGAAGACCTAGCGCATGCGATTTATAACAGCGCAATTCCGGTTGTTAGCGCTGTAGGGCATGAAATAGATACCACCATTAGTGATTATGTTGCTGATGTGAGAGCACCAACGCCATCAGCGGGTGCTGAATTATTATCAAAAGATAAAGGCAATAAAACCGAAAAACTGGCCAGTATGCTACTGCGTTTACAACAAGGGATGCGTCATTATCAACTCCATCAGCATAGCCAGCTGACTGAATTACATCATAGATTACAACGTCACGAGCCAATTCGCCGCTTACAACAATTCGAGCAGCGTTTTGATGAAATGCAGTTAAGATTAGAAAATGCCATTAGCCATAAACTTGGTCGTTTAACATTAGTTCAGCAGCAGCTTGAAAGTCGTTTACAGCAACGCTCGCCGATTCATCTACTCAAAGCTGAGCAGCAAAGGTTACAGTACTTATCAGCACGTTTTTATGATGCAAAGCAAAGCTATTTAACTCAGGCACAAAATCGTCTCAAACACGCTGCACATCAATTAGAAACTGTTAGTCCTCTGTCAACATTAAGCCGCGGTTATTCGATTACCACACTAAACAATACTGTACTTGATGATGCTAGCTTAGCGAATATTGGCGATGTGATTCACACTCGTTTAAAAAGCGGAAAGATTGAATCCAAAGTGATTAAAGTCGAGAATAATACCCATCACGGTAAATAAGTGAACAGAGATAACCTAGGAAATTGCATGATAGTAAGGCAAATTTTTCGATAAGCAGTTATTCTGCAATCAAAAAATCTAAGGCTGTTGTCGAGTATTTCCACAAGCTCGCATGCTCAATGATTATTGGCTGGCCGTGACTAAACTTGATCAAAAAAGCCATCCAAAGATGGCTTTTATCAAAGAGTTAACACTCAGTTGAGCATTAATTACCCCTCAATTGGCGTTAATACAATTTCAACGCGACGATTTTGCGCACGACCTTGTGGTGTGTCATTGCTGGCAATAGGTTTTGACTCGCCCATACCAGTTGCCACAACCCGAGAACCTGCCACATTTCGGCTGGTTAAGTATTGCGCCACTTCACTTGCTCGAACTTGTGATAAACGCTGATTATATGATTCTGAACCACTAGAGTCTGTAAAACCAAACACATTAAGTTTTGTTTTATCAAACTCTTGTGCCACCAACACCACACTATTCAACACATCTTTTGCTCGCTGACTTAACTCGGTTTTATCAACCTCAAATGTCACTTCATTAGGCATGTTCAACATGATGTCATTACCATTACGCGTTACGGTTACTCCTGTTGATTGCAGTTGCTTACGCAATTTTTCTTCTTGGGCATCCATATAATAACCGATACCACCACCCACTGCCGCGCCAGATGCCGCGCCGATCAAAGCGCCTTTTTTACGATCTTTCTTGCTTGAGGATGCCACACCGATCACCGCACCACTAATTGCGCCTATAAGCGCACCGTTAGTCGCTTTGCTGTTTTCTGCTTCACCGGTATATGGGTCGGTGGTTTGGCACCCTGATAATAACAATACCGTTCCCATTAAAGCCCCACCTAATGCAGCTGAATTTAATTTTAGCGCCATATTCTTTTCCTGTTGTGATTAATGTCTCTCAAAAATGTAAGCGTACTCAGACTTATTAATTACAGTTCAAATCTTCATTATTTACAACCATAAACTCTAGCAATTATTTATTTTGAATAATAAATGCGCCGAATCAACGCGATAAAGCCAATCAACCCCAAACTTAATCCACCTAATGTTCCGGCGTGAATCACTTCATATCCTTCATCACGGTCACTGCTTTCAAGTGGTAATGCATACAAACCATCGGAATCATCACCACTGATCGTTGCCACCACATCGCTATAGCCATATTCATATAAATCGATAAGTACATCGTAATAATCGGTTTTGTAGCCTCTTGCTAAAGTCGTGAGTACTTCAAAATCGTCATCGGGTGAATCACCGTAAATGGTAAATACCTTTGTGGTGTAATAATGTTCCCAAGGACCGCCATTTCGGCTTAAATACATTTCAGCATAAACATCGGCGGGCTCATTCACACTGTAGCCATAGACATCAGCGTCAAACGTTACGCTGAACGTTTGATAAAAACCATCACGATCAAAATCATCAAACAACCGGCTATAGGCTTCATAAATGGTAAAGTCACGATAACCGTTATAAGACTGTGTGACCACGTTTGCTTGTGCTGAATTGACATGATTAACAGTATTTTTAGCACTGCCACTAATGCCATGACGCACTTGAGTTAACGAACCATTCTTATAAGCTTCAAGCCGTTGTTCTCTGGTTTGGTATGCCGTGTTCTGCTCTTTAGAAACAAGATGTTGGTTAACTTTTTTATCTGTGCCATTCAACTGCTGTTGTGCCTGAGCTTTAAGCTCAGCGATTTGTGCCGCTCTGACGTCTAAGCTAACGTCTTCATTATTGCTATCACCAAGCGATAGCGACTTACCCGCACTAACCACAACTCGCCCAGCAAAGTGCTGATCAACTTGCGCCGCTTGTAATGTCGACCCAGCCAACAAACTGACTAATAGTAATAAACCTTTAGCGATATTGTTGCTTGTTGCTAGTGTGCTATTAGAAGTCTTCATAATCATTCCTTTTCATTTAACGCTTAACACATTTAAAACCAATGAAAATGAATCCAAGCTGAACACACATAATGCCTTCGCATTCAGTTTGTGTTCATCTAACTCACTAGATAATCAACAATAAGATATCGCAGTAGTTTCTAAAATCTGGCGGATCTTTTACACTGACAAGGTACTTGTTGAATGGATACCCCCATGACCCGAACGGTTTCAAAAAACAGCACTCTACTATGCCTTCTGATGATAAGTTTGTTATCTATCAGCTCAGTCAGCTTTGCTCAAAGTGCACTACAGTTAAGCGCTCAGGGTTCAGCACTTCGCCCCGGCCCACAGTCTAAAAAACAACAAAACCTTGTTATAACCAGCTCACAACAAGCCGCAAGCCTTGCCCAAAGCCGATTTGGCGGCAAAGTATTGCGGGTACAATCAACTTCATCGGGTTATAGAGTGAAATTACTCAGTTCAGATGGCGTAGTATTTTATGCCAATGTAAATGCCCAAAGCGGTTCGGTATCAAGGAATTAATCATGCGAATACTGTTAGTTGAAGACGATTTGAACTTGCAAACTAATCTAGCTGCGCATTTACAACAGGCAAACTACAGTGTTGATGTCGCATCCGATGGCGAAGATGGTTTATTTCAAGCACAAGAAACCCCCTATGATGCGGCAATTATTGATGTCGGTTTGCCTAAAATGGATGGCATCAGTTTGATTGAAACCCTTAGAGCCGAACAAATTAGTTACCCTATTTTAATCTTAACCGCCCGAGATGGCTGGCAAGAAAAAGTGAAAGGCTTAGATGCAGGCGCAGATGATTACCTGACTAAACCATTTCAAGTTGAGGAGTTAGTTGCTCGGTTAAATGCCTTAATTCGCCGCTCAGCAGGGCAAGCCAGCCCACTTATTACTAACGGCCACATTCAACTTAACACCCGCACCATGGTGGTCACGCTCGACAAACAACCCGTCACCTTAAGCAGTTCTGAATTTAAATTATTCGAGTATTTAATGCTTCACCAAGATGAAGTGATTTCAAAGTCGCAATTAATCGAACATATTTATGATCAAGATTTTGATCTAGACTCAAATGTGATTGAGGTGTTTATTCGTCGCCTACGCAAAAAGCTAGATGCCGATAATCAATATCAGCTCATTGAAACCTTACGAGGCCAAGGTTACCGCCTTCGTCAAATTCAGGCCGAGGATTAATCCTTTTGTCACTAACACCGCATTGGCGCCTGTCATTAAAAACTCGCTTTATATTGAGTGGCTTAATGCTTATTGTGGTATTACTGCCAAGTATCGGTTTTACGTTAAATAAAGCCTTTGAAAGGCAAATTGGTCAATCGATTAAAAATCAGCTAAATGCTTATATGTATAGTGTATTAGCGGTGGCTGAAGTGGAAAATGCACAACTTGTGATGCCAGCAAACCTTGTCGAAAATCAATTTAATGTGATTGGTTCTGGCCTTTATGCGTTAATTAGCACTCAAGATAAAGTGCTGTGGTCATCAGGATCTTTTTTTGGCTTACACCCACCAAAGCTGATTGAGCCAGCCATAGGTCAGCATAGATTAGAACGCATTAAAATCGATAACTTAAAGCATATTATTTTCAGCTTTACCGTCAGCTTTGCCACTGAAACAAAGTCTGTCCCCGTAACCATTCATATCATTAAAAATGAAACCGATTATCAACTTCAGATAGATGAGTTTAATCAAACCCTGTGGAGTTGGATTGGGATACTCATGTTAGTCCTTACCGTTATTCAAACGGTTTGGTTAATTTGGACATTAAAACCCATCAATCAATTTGGCCAAGAAATCCAACTTATCGAACAAGGTAAAATCGCCGCGCTGCAACAGGCCTACCCAAGCGAGCTAAACCAATTAGCAAAACAAATCAATACCTTATTACATACAGAGCAACAGCAACGACAACGATACCGTAATGCTCTTGCTGATCTCGCACACAGCCTAAAAACCCCACTAGCGGTGCTTAAATCGCAACCGCAACTTAATCAAGATAGCCATGAACAACTGGATAATATTAACCATATTATTGGTTATCAATTGAAAAAAGCCCAAAGCGTTGCAGCCAATGCATGGCACCTTGGGATTAGTGTTGATGAAACCGCCAGTAAATTAGTTAGAACCCTAAGCCAAATTTATCGCGATAGTCATATTGATATTGATTACCAACTGATTGAAGACAAGCAGCCCGCCATTTTTAGAGGCGATAGTGCAGATTTAAGTGAAATGATTGGGAATATTCTTGATAACGCTTGCAAGGCTGCCAAACATCAAGTGTTATTAACGGTGATTCAGGCAGAGCAATTACACATTATTATTGAAGATGATGGCGTGGGGTTAACGCCTGAACAACAACAGCGCATATTTGAGCGGGGCGTGCGAGCAGACACTTATCAACAAGGCCATGGTATCGGTTTAGCCATTGTTAGCGATCTGGTTAATAGCTATCAAGGTACTCTTAACGTTAGTCAATCTGAACAATTTGGCGGCGCGAAATTCAGCCTTACATTTCACTCATCATAAAAATTAAATCACCACTCATTAATAGCTTTCAGCTTACGTTCATTTTCACTTGGTTATGCTGTCGTTAACATTCGCAAAGTACCTATTTTAGGTGCCTGGAGACAGTATGAAACGACCTCACATTAACCAACTCTCAATAAAGACGCTTTTATTGGCCTTGTGCTTATGCTCGTCTAGTACTGTTTTGGCTGCATCAACAGACACGACTTATCAAAATAATCAAGTTAGTCAGTCCGTTGAGGCTATGCCATCTGAAGCGGAACTAGCACAGATGCTGGCACCCATTGCCTTATACCCAGACAGCTTATTGACCCACATCTTAATTGCTTCAACTTACCCACTTGAATTAGTACAAGCACAACGCTGGTCGAAACAATATGGTGAGTTAGATACCGAAAACAAAATGAAGTTAGCTGAAGAGCAAACTTGGGACCCTAGTGTGATCGCACTGGTGGCGTTTCCTAGCGTACTAGAAAAGTTAAATGATGACTTGGAGTGGACTCAAAACTTAGGTGATGCATTTTTACAAGATGAAGAAGTTGTATTAAACGCGGTTCAAACCTTACGTCAAGAGGCCGACAAAGCCAAAAGCTTTGACGGCATGGATAACATGACAGTCACCCGTGTTGAGAAAAAGATTATCATTGAACCCGCACAGCCAGAAGTGATTTACGTTCCTTATTATGATCCAAGAGTGGTTTATGGAACGTGGCGCTGGCATGCATACCCGCCGGTGTACTGGTACACACGCCCTGTGCTTTACGGTTATCACCGTCCAATTTATTGGGGGCCGCGGGTACACATTGGCTTTAACTTCTTTTTTGGTGCGGTCAATTGGTCTAGTCATCGCATTGTGGTGATTAATCACAGGCACAGTCATTACTACAAACCAGCACGTAAAATTGCTTATAGTAATGGCGCACAGCGTTGGAAGCATAAACCAACTCATCGTCATGGGGTTGCTTATCGCTATTCAAAAGTGAGCAAACGCTACGACACGCCACAACGTTATCAACATCACCAAAAAACCCGTGATATCGTTAATAAAGCGCCAAACCAAAAACCGAATTACAGCAAAGACAAAGGCATTAAAGATAAATTACAGCACAACACTCGCGATTTAAACCGTCGAGATCTAGATAAAAATCATGTGATCGCTAAAGACAAGGCGATCAATAACAATCGTATGAATGTTCATAAAACAGAGCAACAACGAGTAAACAAAGCATTGCAGCAAACTAGCCGTGATCGCCCAACCAGCACAACAAAGCCGGTTGTGCAAAGGGACAAGCAATTAACCCGTGAAACAGTAAAGCGAAATAAACAAATTAAAAACTATGATCGGGCAGCAAAAACGCCAACGGTTAATGATCGCTCAGCACCACAGCGCCCGAGTAATGTTAATCAAGTAAAAAATAACCTAAATCAAAGCTACACAAATCGTAGCCAAGTACAGCGACCAACAAATACGCATGTTAATAGAGCTGAGCCAGTTAATAAAAATGTTCAAATTAATAGAAGTGCTAAACCTAGTAGAATGAGCACAGCTTCACATCAAGTAAGACAAAGCTCGAACACTAGCCACACCAGTCGTTCAGCTTCAAGCAGAGGCCATCAATAAGATGCAGCGGGCATCGCTGTTTATAAAAGCGATGCCCTGCAGCAAACCATCGCAAAGGGTAAATTAAGCTCATAAAATAGCGCTAACTCGGCTGAATGCGATTCAAAGCGACAAAATCGCTTGGTGTTAACAGCCTTATGTGTGGTTACACATATCTGATCTTACAGTTTCGATGAATAGGATTGGGCTTCATCGGAAAGATAGTTATGAGCGAGGAACTGACTGTCTGACAAACTCGTTTTTGCCCAAAAGTATCTTTGTAATATGGCCTGCGGCCACAAACGTCGTGGCGCTTCGCCCACACCAGACCAAAAGGGCAAACGCATGCTTTTTTTACAAAAGAAGCCCTTTGGAAACCTTCAGCGCCCCAGACAAAAAATGCTGAAAAGCGCATATTTTCGATGGGGTTCGATCCAGCTTTAAACTTCATATGTAACCTGATTCGGTCATTGTCGACTAATACAAAATCTCCCTAACGCTTCCGATAGGCGTCTGAAGTAAATGGATTTACAAATGTCACGATTTCAGGGATGCCAAAGAGTGACCATGGCCTAACGAAAGCTAGCTTGGCATCCATGCCAAGCTCAAGGGGTCTCGAAATAAAGAGTCTCGATGACCTCAATTCAAATTAGGTATGAAAGTTTTACGTCTAATTAGATCCAAACAAGGTTAAATCGAAGAGGCGAAAATTCAGATGCAGATCAGCCAGCGAGTATCCAAAACAAGGCGAAGTTTCACTGCGTGAAACATTTCTGAGCGAGAGGCATGGATGCCGAACTGGCTTTTTAACAAGGATGTTATTGGTTTTGGTTAAGCCCACACGGACGTGCTTGCGGCGTCTCGCTGGATTATCTGCACGATAGCCTGCGGCAGGCAATTGGTTAGGTTGCAGCTATGAACTACAGAAAAACCAATATAAATGAAGTTTAAAATTCGTGGCCTTAAAACGTTTCTGTCCAAAATCTAGTTTGTCCGAATATCAGTTCACCTTATGCATATTCACCTATGCACTGTAGGGTAAAACCAAACAAACGCTTAACCCTGTTGGTTTGATTTGGCTAAAGCTAATATCACCTTGATGCAATGTCATAATATTTTGACATATTGATAAACCAAGCCCCGCCCCCTGAGAAACGTTTTCATCAACACGATAAAAACGGTTTTTAGCCAGTTTGATTTGCTCGCTTGTCATACCATTGCCCTGATCAATGACACAAATTACACATTGCAGCTCATCCGCTTCAGCACGGATGGTAATTAACGAATCCCGTGGACTATATTTACAGGCATTTTCAATAATATTCTTTAACACAACTTCAATATAAAAACGGTCAGCATGAATGGTTAATCCCTTGGGAATGTCTATCTGCCATTCATAATCGGCCACGATATGCACCAGTTGATTGATCACATTGTCAACCAACTGCTGTAATGAGCACTCTGTTTTATTCAATGCATCAATGGCATCGACCCGAGATAATAACAACAGTTGCTCAACCGTATGCCCCATGCGATGAATTCCTTTTTGCACAGCTTGAGTATAAGACAAAGCTTGTTGCTGAATTGATTCATCAGCGCCAGTCAGCAAATCTGTTAAGCCGTCACTGTGTAATTTAATTATGGCAAGCGGGGTTTTAAGTTCATGGGCCGCATCAGCACTAAAACGCCTCTCACGTTGCATCATGCTGGCAATTCGCCCTAAATAGCTATTCAACGCCTGTTGAATTGATATCAACTCTTTAGGCAGTTTTATATCAATAGGTGATAAATCTTGTGCGGTACGTGATGTTAAGTGGCGCTCTAATTGGGATAGAGGTTGAAACAAATAATAAGTCACCATCAATAATAACAACAGCATGATTGGCGTAATAATTAACGCTGAACGCCAGCTATTAGCATTAATTTCGTCGACTAATTCTTGGCGAACATCATTACGTTGGGCCGTTACTATCCATACTTTTTTTGCTTCTGAATACAAACGAAACACATGCCATTGGTGTCCATTAATAAACTGTTTGACATATCCTTCGGTAAACTGTGCTAACTCATTGGCATCAGTATTATCAGAATAAGCCAATAATTTTCCGGTCGCTGAAAACAATTGAAACGAGAGTTTACGTTCATAAGATAACGTCTGCGCAGTCATTTGCTCAGATAAAGTATCAATATTGGACTCTGGAATATGGAATCGGATAGGTGTTTCACTTAGCAGTTTAATTTTATCCAAGGTGAGTTCATTAACGTAAAACAACTCGAGCAGTTTGGCGGTTTGCACCATATCAGCATCAAACAATTCGTTAATTTCATGTTCGGCATCACGGCCACTTAAGATGCTGGCAAACGAGACGGTTAAAATCACGCCGGCTAGCATCAATAAGCTAAGAGATAATCGTAACGACAGCATAAGCACCTTGGCTTTAAACAGAAAATAGAGTGAATTAATTTACTTCAGCTAATATGTAGCCAATGCCGCGCACCGTTTTAATTAATTCAGTGGCCATTTTTTTACGTAAATGATGAATATGCACTTCTATTGAATTACTGCCCACTTCATCCCAGCCGTAAGTTAGTTGTTCTAACTGATTACGGGTTAATACTCGTCCTGCAGATTGGGCAAACTCCAGCAGTAATTGGTATTCGCGACGAGATAAATTTATCAGTTGATCTTTAAAATGAACCTCACAGCGAGCAAAATCGATACGAAGCGCACCATAACTAAATTGATTATTATCAAGACCATGCTGGCGTCGAATAATGGCGCGTAAACGGGCGATTAGCTCTCTAACATCAAAAGGTTTACTCAAATAATCATCTGCACCAATATCTAAACATGTTAAGCGGGTATCAAAATCAGTATTGGCGGTGAGGACGATGATAGGCAAAGATACGCCATTTTTACGCCAATATTTAATCAAGTCAGCCCCTTGCCCATCTGGCAAACCTAAATCGAGAATAATCGCGCTGAAATCTTCATTATCCAACGCGACCATGGCTTGCTTATAGGAAGACAAATGATCCACTTGAATGCCTTCTTTTGTTAAGCTCAGCTGCAACCCCTCAACTAACAGCAGGTTATCTTCGACTAATAGCACACGCATAATGATCCTTTATTTACTCAACGGTTAACTTGTTGCTTTATCTAACGCTAAATGCACGACTAGCGAAACACCTTGTGCTCGACACCTTGCTGCTGTAAAAACGCTTCAGCCTCTGCGCCTTTTAACATTGCCATTGTCGATAACATGCCTGCGGCAATACAATTGGGGCCCAAAACCGTTACCGACAATGGTGCGTGTTCAACAGGATAACCACTTTGTGGATTAATGATATGCCCATAACGCTTCCCCTTCACTTCAATATATCGGCGCGTAGTTCCACTCGTTGCCAATGCACCTTGCTTAATAGTCAGTAATCCTGCGGCATTATCAAGCTGTTGTGGGTTTTCAATGCCAACCTGCCAGCCATCATTATTGCTGATAGGACAAGCAATATCGCCACCAAAATTAACCAACACTGAGTAAGTTGGCCAACGCTGCGCCAGTAATTGTGCGGTTCTGTCGACGGCATATTCTTTACACACCCCGCCAAAATCTAAGCTCATGCCAACGGGCATCTTGATCTGGCTTGCTGAAAACTCAATTTTATTAAATCCCACCAAGCCTAAGGCAAGGTGAATATCTGCGCTATTGGGTATCGCATGCTTTCCATCAAATCGCCACAGCTGCATTAATGGCCCCGCTGTAATATCAAAAGCGCCATCACTTAATTGATAACATTGTTTGGCAAACTCCAGCAGTTGTAGCGTTTCACTATCAATGCTTACGGGTTCACCTTGAGCATGATTAATTTTGCCTACCAAATTGCTGGCGATAAACCGACTGTATTTTTGCTCAATTCTTTTCGCTTCATCAAAAGCCATTGTGAGCATTTGCCGTGCAATTTGCTCATCATGACCTTGAATCAATAACTCACACGGACTTGCCATGGCATCGAAACAACCTAAAAAGCCCCAACTACGCTGCGTTAATTGCATCATGGTTGGGGCGATTTTCAAGCTTGTGTGACTGGCTGTTAATGTATTTGGGTTCAATGCCTTTTACTCGATAACAGACAAACACTCTATAAGCAAAATGAACAACTAAAATGAGTAGCTAACCTGCGCAACAATGGCTTTTACTGCAGGAAACAAATCATAGTTATTCAGCTCACCCGGAATGTCAAAGCCGTTATTTTTCGGATTTTGTTGATAGTACTCAATACGATAACTCATTTCATGACCACCAGATAGTCGATGACCAAATTTAAGCCCAACTGTGTAAGCATCCATATCACCAATGCGATAATCGGCGCTGGCAAACTCAGGTAAAGCTTGATCAGCCTTTAAGAAAGGTTGATAGAACTCTGCCGCTTGCTGCTGGTAGTAGCGCAAATGAATTTGACCATAAAAATTGGGTGCAAAATAGTATCGATAATGAGTTTCAAGTGTATGCGACTGAATATCCCAGTCATCGGTATTGTATCGATAGGAGAAATCAACCACACCTGAATCCAATGCCCCCTTCGCCATTAAAAATACACTGTGTTTTAGGCGTGAATCAGGGCGATTTTCATAACGATAGCCTTGGGCGATGCCATTAGTATCAACCTCAGTTAATATTTTGTAGGGGTCGGTCATATAACCCGACACACTGGAAAACCCGTAGTTAGCTTGCATTAACCAATTACGGTTCAGAATTTGGGTTAAACTCAGCATCACATCAGCTGTTTGCTTGGTGTCATCACCCTCTAAACGCGTCGCATCAAATGCAGCTTGATACGCTTCATCATTATCATAGTCTTGGCGGAAAACCATGTTAGATAACGCAACCGGGCGGCCACCGACAGGGTCTACAGTGTCATTTGCATAAGCTCCGGATAACGCTAACGTGGTGTTATTTTTATTGAAACTGCGCTCAACGCCAGCATTTAAGCCTAAAGAGAAATAATCATACTCTTTAGAACCATAAACACCCGCATTGACAGTCCAATCTGGATTTAGTATTTCTTGCCAGTTGGCACTTAATTGCACTCGCGTATCGTGAAAAGTGTCATCTAACGGAGTCTCACCCGCAGCAACATTATATTGGCCCTTACCCGATGGACGAGTAAAGGTTTGTTCTTGTGATTGTGCGACCGCCCCCGATGCTGATGCACCGGTTAACGTATCCACCACCAGCTTCATATCCAATAACGAGCTATCACCAAAAGCCTTTTGCACATTACCAATCGCTTCAACAGCTTGCACACGTTCTTGCTCACCATAATACATAATAGCGGCATCGACATTCCAATCATCATTAGCTGGTACTGGCTCTGTGGCACTCACGGTCTGGCTTAGCAAGCTACAACTGGCCATCGCCAATGCGGAGGCGATTGAATGTTTGTTAGTTAATTGCATCCGCAACCTCCGCCAGCAAGAGAACGACCACCACTAGTACCTTCTTTACTAAAGTAAATATGATCGTCTAAAGACAAGTCTAGCTTCTCATGATCAAGCGCCATATCTGCGCGAGCAAACTGGTCTTTCTCCCACGGCTCAACCCCAAGGCTTGAACAACCGGTTAACGTACTTGCTGCAGAAAAAAGTAGCACACAGGTCACTAAGCGTTTATTTATACTGATTTTCATCTGATTATTCCTTCAACAGCATTTGGATTTCTTGTTCATAGGCTGGTTTATTTTGTTCATAGAAGCCTACATGGCGTTGAACTAACTCGCCTTTACGGTTAAACAAATAACTACTTGGCATACCAGGTAAATCGAATGATCGCGCAACATCCCCCTCGGGATTAAAACGCACATTAAAGTTGGCAGGTAATTTGGCTAAAAACTCATGGGCCAGTTCGGTGTCTACATCTAGGTTAATTGCAACAACTTCAAATCCTTGTTGTTGATACTTAGCCTGCATCTCATTCATCCAAGGGAATGACTTTCTACACGGACCACACCAAGAGGCCCAGAAATCGACATAAACGACCTTGCCAGCAAATTCTTGCAAACTTACCTTTTCATTTTGTGCGTTTTGCACTTGATGTTCTAAAGAAGGGGCAGCCCAAATAGAGCTGCAAACGCCAGCACTAAGCACGAGACTTAGAGTTAAAATCGAGTTGCGGAGATTAAGAGATAACGACATATATGCAATACATCCATAATAACTAGGTAACTTACAAATTAGGTTACCAATCTTAAGGTATTATTAAGGATAGTTAAGCAATGAAAGAATTTTGAAAACAAACCAAACCAAAAAGGTTACAAGCACTTATAGCAAGTGCTTGCATGAATATGATTAGCCACCGATCATTTTCGACACTATGCCTTTTTCATGGCCATGTTCTGCCAATACAATGCCGGCTAAATGTAAGCTAATGAATGGAATAAAATACCAAAGTGCGAGTACATGTATTGTTTCAACTTGATGCTCAATTGACTCAGGTCCAAATTTTAGTACCAACCCCGACAACACAGATAATGTAACGCCAGCGTAAAATAACCAATAAACCCACGCTTGAAACTTTTGTTTTATGCTAGCTTGAGCACTAAAAGCTGAAGGGTAATGCAGCCCTTGTTTGGCCATGTACACAAATCGAGCAGATAAGATACCACCCACGGCATAACCAAAATAAATATGCCATTGAAACATCACATTACGGATACTTTTGGCAATGCTAATAGCTTGGGTATCAGTAATAACAATATCGAGTTTAGCCAAACCTTGAAGTATGATGGCCGCCATGTGATTTTTTTCCATCCAGCCTAAACGCAACAAAATGGTCACTAGCATTATCATCATAGTGAGTGCTAATCCCCAATGTAATAATCGATGAATAACCCCAAAGTGAGAATTGATTTTCATATAAGCCCCAGTATTAATAAAACTGCAAGGCTGATTATCTGTGATGAAACTTAACAATCACTTATGGTAAAAATTTAATCTCATTTTTAGCTTTAATACCAATCGTCAAGTCAGGATGATTTAGTTTGTCAGCAAAAATTAGACACAAAAAAGCCTGAACGAGTCAGGCTTTTTTGATAAGTATCAATTACTTTTTACGATCTTTAATATGGCTCATGGCACGTTTTCTTCTACGGGCTTGGCCTAAGGTTAGCTTTTCTGTTTTACCTTCAAATGGGTTAACACTTTCATGGAAACGTAATTGAATTGGCGTCCCGACAACGTTTAGCGAACGACGGAAGTAGTTCATCATATAACGCTTGTATGAATCAGGCAGCTTACTGACCTGATTACCATGCACAACAACGATGGGTGGGTTATAACCACCAGCATGGGCATATTTCAATTTCACTCGACGACCATTAACCAATGGTGGCTGGTGATCATCTTGTGACATTTGCATAATGCGGGTCAACATTGAAGTACTAACACGACGAGTCGCACTGTCGTAAGCCTCTTCAATGGACTCATATAAATGGCCCACGCCCGTGCCATGCAAAGCAGAAATAAAGTGAATACGAGCAAAATCGATAAAACCTAAACGGCGATCAAGTTCAGCCTTTACTCTATCTTTGACGGTTTGATCAATACCATCCCATTTGTTAACGGCAATCACTAATGCACGACCCGCATTTAACGCAAAACCTAATAAGCCTAGGTCTTGCTCCGCAATACCTTCACGAGCATCAATAATCAGTAATACAACATTTGAGTCTTCAACCGCTTTTAAGGTTTTAATAACCGAGAATTTCTCAATCACTTGATGCACTTTGCTGCGACGACGAACCCCAGCGGTATCAATAATAATATACTCACGACCTTCACGTTCCATCGGAATATAAATACTGTCACGAGTGGTACCCGGTTCGTCATAAACCACCACACGCTCTTCACCCAAAATACGGTTAGTCAGTGTTGATTTACCCACGTTAGGCTTACCAATAATGGCTAGTTTGATCGGTAAAGCCTGTAAACGAGCTTGCTCAGCTTCAGCTTCTTCTTCGCTGTACTCTCGCTCAACCTCTTCACCTTCTTCGCCTTCGTCACGGGTTATCCCCATCGCTTCAGCATAAGGTGTTAAGGCGTAATCAATCATATTGGTAACACCACGACCTTGTGCCGCAGCCATTTGATAAACTTCACCTAAACCTAATGACCAAAACTCAGCACAAGCAGAATCAGCATCAATACCGTCAACTTTGTTAGCAACAACAAAAGTGACTTTATCGCGACTACGTAAATGCTGAGCGATAGCCAAATCAGCAGCGGTCAAGCCAGCACGAGCATCCGTTAAAAATAACACCACATCCGCTTCTTCAATCGCCGCTAATGACTGCTCAGCCATTTTGGTTTCGATCCCTTCTTCAGTGCCATCGATACCACCAGTATCAACCACAATGAACTCATAGCCAGCTAAAAACGCACGGCCATATTTACGGTCGCGGGTTAAGCCCGGAAAGTCTGCTACTAATGCATCACGGGTTCGGGTAAGACGATTAAATAAAGTCGATTTACCGACGTTAGGTCGCCCGACAAGGGCCACTACAGGGATCATGATTTTGCCTCTAAAATACTTCTCAATAAAAAGCCCCCGGAAAGCTTCCAGGGGCTCTAATAAGGTTATTATACCTTATTTGGTGAAAATAGCTGCAGCGTTATTCGCTGGCAACTGCTTCCTCGTTATTTGCTACACTGCCATCATCATTCAACGTGACAATCGCTAAACGGCCACCGCGTGTTTGTAGGTAAATTTTACCATCGACCACAAGTGGTTGGCTATATAAGCCTGAGCTATCAACCTCAACACGGCCAACAACTTGACCATCTTCACGATTAATAACATGTAAATAACCTTCAAAATCACCTACAACCAAATATTTATCAATAATCGCTGGAGATGTTAACTCACGGTTTTTAAGAGTGGCGTTACTCCAAAGCTCTAAACCATTACGACGGTCTACGGCATAAATTCGGCTATGATCATCAACCACATATAAACTTAAACCTGCATGAGCTAACTCATTAAAGCTAGAATACTTACGAGACCAAATAACGCGCCCACTGCGAAGCTCCATCGACACTAAATTGCCGTTGTAGCTAATTGCATAAAGATTGTCACCTAAAATCAAAGGTTTCATGTCTACATCAGCCATACGGGTAAATTCATTCCCCCCCGTTGGATTGAAGACAGCTTGTTCCCAAGCCACTTGACCATTGTTTTTAACAATTACGCTGACTTTACCATCCGCTGTACCGAGAAAAAATCCACCCGCTTCATAAGCTGCAGAACCTGTGCCGCGCAAGGTTAAGTTTGGCAGTTGCATTTCATGAGTCCATAGCTTTTCACCGCTATCAATATTAAAGGCATCAAACGTGCCTTTACTTGAACTGACAGCTACCGCATCTTCAGCTACAGTAGGCGCAGATAATAACTCTCCTCCCGCTTTAGCCGACCACAAGATCTCGCCTGTAGCTTCATCAAGTGCCACTAACAAACCGGTTTCGCCACCCACAAACACTTTTTTGCGTGCCGCAGTGACCCCTGACGCTAAGCGGATACCTGAAGTGTTAATAGCAAGTTCATCTTTAAACTCATGGCTAAAATTAACGCTCCAGATTTTATTTAACGTTTGTTGATCAAACGCGCTGACTTCACCATGACGATCAGCCACAAAAATTTTGCCGTAATTCACTGCTGGACGAAGTTGTGAATAAAAATCACCTACGCCTTTTCCAATATTTTTGCTCCAGTTTACTTCTGGAAATACGCTTGCTTGAATATCAACTAACTCACTGACAGGCTCATCTTCAACATCACTTGAAGAACAACCCGACATAAGTGCGATACCAAGCCCTGCGGCAAGTAGATTTTTACACCACAACTTCATTGGCTAATTCCTTATGCCTTATTTAGGTTATCTAACTTCATTGTTAATGCTGGATTAGTTAATGCACCACCATTATCAATTGCGGCTTGATAAGCTTGTCTTGCACCTTCAAGATCATCTTGACGAACTAAAAAGTCACCTTTTAATTCTTCACGTTGCGCTACAAAAGCGCTATCAGTCACTGATTCTAGAGTTTGTAATGCAGTACCAACATTGCCTTGTTCAGCTTGTAAACGAGCTAAACGGATCATTGCAATCATATCAATGCTTGAACCAGTTTTAGCAGCAATAATGCGTTTGAACGCATCTTCGGCTTTAGTCAAATCACCCGCTTCAACAGCCGCTTTAGCTGTCATTAACTCAAGCAGTGCTTGATAACCTTGTTGGTCATGATCTTTAGCGAAGTTTTCTGCGCCTTCAATAAACGCATTCGGATTCGTTGCGCTTACACTTAATTGGTCAAAAGCATCTGATGCACTTTCGGCAGCACTTATCTTCATGTCAGAATAAGTATTCCAACCATATAAACCACCTAAACCAACAACAGCACCAATCAAAATGGATGGACCATATTCTTTTGCAAACTGCTTGATAGCATCTACTTGTTGTTCTTCTGTGCTATAAATTTCCACGCGCACTTCCCCTTTCTAAATCAATTCTGCAATTTTTGCTACCAGTTCACTGCGGGTAACTAATTGTTGTTCTTTGTTATTTCTTAATGGCTTTATGGCCACTTGGTTATTGGCAATTTCATTCTCACCAATAATTATCGCAAACTCAGCACCACTTTTATCAGCGCGCTTCATCTGCTTCTTAAAATTTCCACCGCCACAATGACTCATGACTTTAAGCGTTGGTAGATGTTGACGCAACTCTTGAGCAACTTTAATTGCTTCAACCACACAGTTATCACCCATTGCAGTCACATAGACATCTACTTCAGGTGCTATATCAGCATTTAATTCTAAGGTTTCAAGCAGTAAAACAATCCGCTCAAGCCCCATAGCAAAACCCACTGCAGGGGTGTCTTTGCCACCAAGTTGACCTACAAGACCATCATAGCGACCACCAGCTAACACTGTACCTTGTGAGCCTAAACTACTAGTCACCCATTCAAACACAGTGCGATTATAGTAATCTAATCCACGCACAAGACGAGGATTAATGGTGTATTGGATACCCACAGCGTCTAAGAGTTCACATAAGGTTGAAAAATGTGTTTTCGATTCTTCACCCAAATAGTCACTTAGCGCTGGCGCATTGGCTAGCAAGGCTTGAACATGCTGATCTTTAGAATCTAAAACTCGAAGCGGATTGGTATACATACGACGCTTACTGTCTTCATCTAACTGCTCTTTATGCTGCTCAAGAAACGCAATTAATGCATCACGGTATGTTGCACGTTCAGCAGGATCACCTAAGGTATTTAGCTCAAGAGTTACATGGTCTTCAATACCGAGCTTTTGCCACAATCGTGCTGATAACATTAATACTTCAGCATCAATATCAGCACTACCGATACCGTAAACTTCTACACCAAATTGGTGAAATTGGCGATAACGACCTTTTTGTGGGCGTTCATGGCGGAACATAGGCCCCATATACCATAAGCGCTGTTCTTGGTTATACAGTAACCCATGTTCATTACCCGCGCGCACTGTTGAAGCGGTTCCTTCAGGACGTAAGGTTAAACTGTCACCGTTACGGTCTTCAAAGGTGTACATTTCTTTTTCAACAATATCGGTCACTTCACCAATAGAGCGCTTAAAAAGATCTGTACTCTCTACCACTGGAGTCCGTATTTCGCTGTAACCAAAGGCACTAACAGAAGTACGGATAACCGCTTCTACTTTTTGCCAAATTGGGCTTTGGTTTGGCAGCAGATCGTTCATGCCGCGAATTGCTTGGATTTGTTTTGCCACAGATAACTCGTCCGTTATATTGCTAGGCTAATACCCAGTGATTAAGGATATTTAGCCAATAAAAAATATCGCCCACACATTAAGACTTAAAGCCTAGTGCAGACACAAAAATTATTCAGTTGTATCGCTGATATCGATGCGGTTCGCCATCATGCTAGCTTTAGCACGAATTTTAGCTTCCAATGAGTCAACAATATTATTGTTGTCAAAGCGCTCTTTTTGACGAATACCATCGTCGTAGTAACCACTTTTACCATGACTACCCGTTAACCCAATATGCGAAACTAACGCTTCACCAGGGCCGTTAACCACACAACCAATGATGGATACATCCATTGCGGTAGTGACATCTTCTAAACGACGCTCTAACTCATTTACCGTCGAAATCACATCAAACTCCTGACGAGAGCATGATGGGCAAGCAATAAAGTTAATACCACGACTACGAATGCGTAACGATTTTAAAATATCAAAACCGACTTTGATTTCTTCAACAGGATCCGCAGCTAAAGAAATTCGTAATGTGTCACCAATACCTTCAGCAAGCAACATACCTAAACCAACGGCAGATTTGACTGAACCTGATCGCATACCGCCAGCTTCAGTAATACCAAGGTGTAAAGGTTGTTTAATTTGTTTAGCCAATAAGCGATAAGACTCAACCGCAAGAAACACATCAGAAGCTTTAACACTGACTTTAAATTGATCAAAGTTAAGTCGGTCTAAAATGTCCACATGGCGCATGGCAGACTCAAGTAATGCTTCAGGTGTCGGCTCGCGGTACTTGTCCATTAAATCTTTTTCAAGGGATCCACCATTCACACCAATACGAATAGGAATGTTTTTATCACGAGCACATTCAACCACACTGCGAATACGCTCTTCATTACCAATATTACCCGGATTAATACGCAGGCAATCTGCACCGTATTCAGCCACTTTAAGGGCAATGCGATAATCAAAGTGAATATCTGCAACTAATGGCACTGTTACTTGCTGTTTGATTAATCTAAACGCTTCGGCAGCGTCCATTGTGGGTACAGATACCCTGACAATGTCGGCTCCCACTTTTTCAAGCGCATGAATTTGAGCAACGGTTGCTGCGACATCTGTGGTTTTAGTATTGGTCATTGATTGCACTGCAATTGGCGCACCGTCACCAATCGGGACATTACCTACGTATATACGTGTAGAAGGTCGACGGATTATTGGAGATTCGTTATACATGCAATGTTGCTCTACTAAATTACGATTGATGACATTTTAACGGGCAAATGCGCGCAAGTCTAAACTGACTGCACGCAATAATCTAACACTACTCGGGCTTGGTTAATGTTAACCGTGCGACTTTGCCGTTTTCATACTGACTTAAACTGACATTTTCACCGTCAATACTTAAGGTGACACCTTGCGGAGCTCCTAGTATTAATTTAAACGGTGCCTGACCAGACACATTCACTTTATGGCCTGCGGTTTTCACCCCATCAACCAATACTTTGCCGGTCACATCCACCAAATTAATCCAGCAATCTGAAGTTACATCTATCTTCACCGTGCTGTTCGCGCTGGTAGTGCTCGTTGTTTCAGAGGCAGAGCTTGATGATGTCTCTGCGGCTACAGCCTCAACTGAAGGTGCTAAAGACTCCACTTCATTCGCTTCACGGGTTTGATCAACTTGGTCATTTGGCTCAACGCTTTGAGCCGGATTAGCCGCTTGATTTTGTGTGGGGGTTAACGGGCTTACCAATTCAGAGTCAGTTTGTACTGGTTCATTATCAGTAAACGCTTGATTATCTACAGCATTCGATTCAGTAAACTCATTTGCGTTATCAAGATTGGTAACGGTATTCGCTTGGATCTCTTCAACCGTTGGCAATGCAATACCGGATTCTGTCAGTGAATCGGATTGCTGCACCCACCATAACACCAACATGCCCAATAAAATGATGACGATGACATAAGTCATCAAGTTTAAACGGCTATCTCTGGCTTCTCGCGTTGTTTTGCGCGAAAAGCTTTGCATTGTGGGTGGCACATATTCGGTGATCTGTTGATCTAGGCATTGCTTGATGGCCTCCATATCGGCATCAATAAAACGTGCATAATTTTTGATATAACCACGTGCATAGGTATTCGAGGCAATATTATCAAAATTATCAGCTTCAATATCCGCTAAAATTTTAGGACGTAAATGCAACTGCAAGGCTACCGATTCTAACGATAGCCCTTTACTTTCACGCGTAGTTTTAAGTATCGCCCCTAAAGTGGCGACCTTCTCTAACGCTTCAACATCTTGTGTTGGTGACTCTACTGGTTCATTTGTCATTTAGTGCAAGTTAGCTCTGTATTCTTTTGCTTGAGGAGATGCAGGGAATTTTGCAATTAAACTTATGCCAAATCGCTTCATGGCATTTACATCGCCAAGTGCCTGCTCAATTTCTATCCCTAACGCTAAACTTTCTGCCGTTTCATTGGTCACTTGATGGTAGCGAGCTAACACTGAACGAGCAGCAACATAATCACTATCTTCAACTGCAAGTTCGACTAGCTCCATCAAGGTATTACTTCTGCGTGGGTCGTATTTTAACGCCATTTCAAAGTACTTACGTGCCTTTTTGATATCACCACTGGTACGGCTACAAACGCCTAAGTTTTCATAACTTGACGCTGTTCGGGTGTATTTATCAGTCTCTATCGCTTCTAAAAACATTTTCTCAGCTTGAGCGAATTTTTTCTGCTGACATAAAAAAACCCCAAAATTGTTTTTTGCATCACCAGATGCATCCTTTGAATTGATGGCATTGTAGTATGATGCTTCAGTGCGCGCCAAGTCGCCCACTGCTTGATAGTAATACGCCATTGCGACATGCACTTCGCTGAGTTGAGGTGCATATTCGACCGCTTTATCTAAATTGTATTTGGCCTGCTCACTGTTACCACGACGCATATAGGTTAACCCAAGCTGCATACGCTCACGAGCGGCAGACACTTTATCAACTTGACGTTGAGCAACCGGTATATCAGTTCCACTGTAGGTTCGTTCAGTAACACAACCACTTAACGAGATACCCAACAAACCTATCATGATTAGATAAGGTTTTCCTTGCTTCATTTATTAGCCTATTTATTGTGCAAACAAAGAGTTAATCCATTGTGACTGAAATCTGACTTTGTTGCATTTGTTTTTTTGCTAAACGTTTAGTACGGTCACGGATATCTCCTGCAAGTTGACCACAAGCAGCGTCAATATCGTCACCACGAGTTTTACGAACAATAACGGTCAAACCGTATTCCATTAATACTTTAGAGAAACGATCAATACGAGAATTAGATGAACGCCCATATGGCGAGCCTGGATAAGGATTAAATGGAATTAAATTAATCTTACACGGGGTATCTTTCATCACTTTTGCTAATTCATGCGCTTGATCGGTACTGTCATTGATGTGATCCAGCATAACGTACTCAACCGTGACTCGACCACGATTAGCGTTCGATTTAGCTAAATAACGACGAATACCTGCTAAAAACTCTGCTAATGGATATTTTTTGTTGACTGGTACTAGCACATCACGCAGCTCATCATTTGGCGCATGAATACTGACGGCTAGGGCTACATCAATCACATCGCCTAATTTATCTAATGCAGGAACAATACCTGATGTAGATAGTGTCACGCGACGTTTCGACAAACTAAAGCCAAAATCATCTAGCATAATATCCATAGCCGGTACCACATTGGTTAAGTTGAGTAATGGCTCGCCCATCCCCATCATCACCACGTTAGAAATAGGACGATCACCGGTATCTTTATGGAACCCTAAAAATTGCGAAACGCGCCAAACTTGACCAACAATTTCTGACACTGTCAAATTGCGGTTAAACCCTTGCTGGCCAGTAGAACAGAAGGTACATTCAAGCGCACATCCCACTTGAGATGACACACACAAGGTGGCACGGTCTTCTTCTGGAATGTATACGGTTTCAACTTCTTGGCCCTGTCCTACATTAATGGCAAACTTAATGGTGCCATCATTAGACTTTTGATAACTGGCAATTTCAGGTGCAACGATTTCACATTTAGCAGCAAGCTTTGCCCGCAATGCTTTGTTTATGTTAGTCATTTCTTCGAAGTCACTGACACCAAAGTGATAGATCCACTTCATTAATTGATCGGCACGAAACGGTTTTTCGCCCATTTCGCTGAACAACGCACGCAGTCCTTTACGATCAAGATTTAATAAATTGATCTTCTTTTCACTCATTTGCCTAACCTCAAACACCTAAAACCTGTAACAGGGCGGCGAATTATACAGTCCGAGACATCTTTTAGCTAGTATATAACCTAGTCATCCTAAAATACGGTTTTTAAGGCTTTCGAGTAAAAATAAACATGCTAGAATGCCGACTGGCAATGTCGCCTGTTACGAGGAAGTTTCCACCCACCTTTATGATAACTTTGTTTGTTATTGTGTTTTTCGCGATTGCGATTTCATTTTTATGCAGTGTTTTTGAAGCCGTTCTACTATCCGTTACTCCCAGCTATATAGCCTCGCTAATGGATACCAACCCACGTATTGCAAAATTGCTTGAAAAGCAAAAGCAAAATGTCGAATCGCCGCTGGTTTCCATTCTAACACTGAATACCATCTCTCATACTGTGGGAGCTGCGGTGGCTGGTGCGCAAGCAGCTGTGGTATTTGGTAGTGAAATGCTTGGGGTATTTTCTGCTGTATTGACCTTTTTAATTTTATTTTTCTCAGAAATTATCCCTAAAACATTAGGCGCTAATTATTGGCGTAAATTAGCCCCAGCAGTATCAGTCTGTTTATATTGGATGGAAAAAGCCACCAAACCGCTTATTTGGATGTCACAAAAAGTGACTCAAAAATTAGGTAAAGGTGAAAGCGGGCAATATATCCGCCAAGAGTTAAGCGCAATGGCAAAATTAGGCAAAGATAGTGGTGAACTTGATGCCCAAGAGTCACAAATTTTAACTCAAATCTTATCGGTAAAAGACATGTTCGTCACCGATATCATGACCCCTAGAACCGTGATTTTTAAACTGCCCAATGCACTAACACATCGCGAATTTATTGAGCAACATTTATCAAGCCCGTTTACTCGTATTCCTGTTTATCAAAACGACCGAGATGATGTAATTGGTTATGTTAATCGCCATGATCTTATCTTAGCGGTCAAAGACGCTCCAGACGCCCCCATTGGCGAACAACTTAAAAACTTGCTTGTGGTTCCGGCATCGGTAAAAGTATTGCCCCTATTTCAAATGATGATAAAGCGCAATGCCAAGATGGCGTTAGTAGTTGATGAATACGGCTCAGGCGAAGGTATTGTCACCATTGAAGATATTATCGAAACGCTGATTGGGCTCGAAATTGTCGACTCGAAAGATTTAGCACCAGACATGCAAGCGCTCGCGCGCAAACTTTGGCAACGTAGGGTCAAAAGTAAAGGGTTAGTGCTTAAAGATGACAATGAACCTGATTAAATAAGCTTGAAGTCAACTAATCCACCAAGGGGAAATTGCGTGTATAACAGATCGAATAATCTGAACAGAACAATCGCAGCTTCCCTTTTTATTTAGCTAAAACTAAATTAAAGTCCTTTCTAATATTAATTTTTGTTCAGATATTGTTAGCACAACAACCTTATCCCCGTACAACATAAACCCGTTGATCTTTTTTAGTGCTTCAGGTTTAAGAGGAATTCATGCCACACGCTTATTATTTATCACTTGCTCATATTAATGATACCCACTCAAACTTTGAACCAAGCCAAGTGAAGTTTACCCTGCAACATCAATCAAAATTTTATCAAATGAAGGTTGATACTGGTGGCTATGCACGAATAGGCTTTCAAGTTGAACAACGTAAACAGCAAGCAAATAAAAGTCATCAGCCTTTTGTGTTTTTACATGGTGGCGACAGTTTTCAGGGCACATTATATTTTCGTGAGTTCCAAGGTTCAGCAAATGCCCATTTACTCAATCTATTACAACCTGATGCCATGGTGTTAGGTAATCATGAAATCGACGCTGGCAACGAGCCTGTAAAGGCCTTTTTAAATCGAATTGAATTCCCTTTAATGGCTGGGAATATGGATTTAAGTCAAGAACAGCAAGATAAACCAGGTTGCCTAGCTGGGCATGCACAATTGCTTGATTACGATTCGAATCAGCAAATTGCAAAGGTGTTACTCAAACCATTTTACGACACCCAATTAGCGATTATTGGCATTACTTTAGATCAAATGCCATTAATCGCCAGACCCGATCCCGATACCCTATTTGTCAATGCCATTGAAACCACTAGACGCACTGTGCAACATCTTCACCAGCAAGGAATCAAGCACATTGTTGTATTAAGTCATTTAGGGCTAGATCAAGACCGTGAGCTGGCCGAAAAAGTGACTGGTATTAGTGCCATTATTGGGGCCACTCACACACTCTGCAAGGTGATATGTCAGCTCTGGGGTTATCCAACATGCCCTATGGGGAATGCGTCAACCACACACCTATTTTTCATGCGGGTAAATATGCTGAAACTATTGGTTTAGTTGAACTAGAAATGAATAAAGAAGGCAAAGTCATTCAATTCAATGGCAATAACTTTTTTATGCTTGGGGATAACATTGAAATAAGCCAAGCTGATGACACACCGATTGACGATGATGTAAAAACCGCGTTAAGACAACAACTTTTCGATCACCCTTGTATCTTGGGGCAGATCAAAATGATGAAATACATCAAGTGATCCACACACAGTATCGGCCCGCATTATTGGCATTGGAAAATCAAATTCTGGCGCATATACCTAAAGATTTTATCCATACACGCTTGCCCAGCAAAAACTTCCCTCATGGCAGTGAAATTGCCCCTTGGGTTAGCCGCAGCATGTATAAAACCTGTCAGAGTATTGAACCTAAACTGGATTTTGCATTACATAATGCTGGCGGAGTAAGGCAATCATTAACCAAAGGACAATTATCTGTAGCCGATGTATTTGGTCGCATTTTACCGTTTGAATTACCTTTAGTAATGTACCAAATACAAGGCAAATACATAATTGAAGTCTTAGAGTCTGCCATTAACGCGGCAACCAATAATGGCACGATTGGCACAGGCGCTGGCTCATTCCCCTACCCTTATGGGTTGCGTTACCGTTACGATGGCAAGTTAGCTTTAGGAAAACGAATTACTGATATTGAAATATATCGAAATGATCTTTGGCAACCTTTAAACAGCAATGAATTATATATTGGCGTATCAAGTTCATATACAGCGACTGGGCGTGAAGGTTACGATGCACTATTGAATGCTATATGGCAGCAACCCATTGAACATAAAACTTTACCCGAGGCCTTTATCGATTTCGTAAATACTTACGGTTATAAAATTGGCCAACAGCAAATTATTAACATTAATTACATTAGTCATAGGTAAATTAAAAAATAATCAAGCGTAGATCACAGACGAAAGTACGACGACATGCTTAAATGCCATCAACAACCGAATGAACTAACAGATTGAAATTGAGGAAACATTAATGAAAACAAAACTGATTAAACTACTTGCGGTAACCACTTTAGCCCTTGGCGTATCTTCAGCTTGGGCTCAAGGTGTTATCCATCAAGGTGAAGTGATCGACACCATGAATGGTGGTGGTTACACATATGTACAAGTAAAAGAAGCAGATAAAACATATTGGGCTGCGGGTCCACAAGTGGTTGTGGCCAAAGGTGATAAGGTAGAAATGTCTGAGCAAATGTGGATGAACGACTTCAAAAGCTCAAGCTTGAACAGAACCTTTGATGAAATCATGTTTGTTGGTCAAATCGTTAAAAAATAAATATTTACTAACCTGATAATCACCAAAAGCATGGTAGGCTAATTCAGCAATGAATTAGCCTTTTATTTATCATTATCGCTAACGTCAGACAGTTACGTCTCTTTTATGGATAGCAATGTTTATTACTGAATTTACCCCAGCAATGGCAGATCAAATCAGCCAGCTATACCATCAAGCTATTCAGCAAATTAGCCATCCCAGATATAACCAGAGTAAAAAAACTGCTTGGTCAAAAGCACCACGTTCAAAAAAATACTGGCAAATCCGCCTTAGGCGCAATAAAACTTGGGTGATGATTAATGAGCATCAACAGCTGATTGGGTTTATTTCGGTAGCAACCGACTTTACACATCAAGGTTATATTGAATATCTTTACGTCTCGCCACAATATCAACAACAAGGCATTGCCAGTGCTTTACTACGCACATTGCAAACTTGGTGTCAGCAGCAATCATTTACCCAGTTGAGTGTTGATGCCTCTTACCTTTCAAGACCTATTTTTGAAAAAGCAGGCTTTACCTTATGTCATCCAAGTTATCAGCGAAAATTGGGGCAAACATTAAATGGTTTTTTGTTAACAAAACCGATTTAACCCTTGATTAGCGGTTGCAGCATATCTTCTAAACCGTTGAGTTTCACTTCATACATTAATGCCAACTGTTGACCCAACTTACCTTCAGGAAATCCTTTACCATGAAACCAAACTAAATAGGGTTCGGGTAACTGAATCAACTTACGTCCAGCATATTTACCAAAAGGCATAACTTGATTTACAGCATCAATCAGTTGTTGTTCGTCCATTTTTACTTCTCTATCGCTACAAAATAATATATTTATTTATTATATAAAAATAAAAAAATAATCTAAAAGGTATATGTAAAAAAACTATGCTGTTTGTTATTTGCTTAACAGACGTTAAAAAACACAAAATCTCAACCTAACCCTTATTTAAAATAACCTTTATGCAACATTGACACTGTTCGATACAGTGAGTCAATTTTTTGCCACTAAAACATAAAACGCCAACATTTCAACACTTGCTGATTTATCAAAAAAACGTCAAAAATCAGGTCATTGACGATACATATACCAGCAATTAAAGTTAACTTATTACTCAAGTATGAGGACTTTTACATGATAATTTTAGTCGGTGGCGAAAAGGGTGGAAGTGGCAAAAGCTGCCTTGCACAAAACATCGCTGTCTTTCTTACTAAAGAAACCAAAGCCAGTGTAATTATGGTTGACTGCGATCCACAAAGAACGACATCAGACTGGATACAAGCGCGCAATAATAACCCAGAATTGCCAGCAATCAATTGTGTCCAGCTATACGGTAAAATTCGTAATGACCTACTCAGCCTTGAACAACATTATGACTATGTCATTGTAGACTGCGGCGGCCAAGATAATTTAGCCTTACGCGCCAGTATGTCGGTTGCGTCTCATGTATTAATGCCATTAAGACCTAAACGTCGTGACTTAAAAACCGTTAGCCACATGGATGACATCGTTGCGACCTGTAAAATGATCAATCCTAAATTACATGCCTCATTTGTCATCACTCAATGCCCTAATCTACCCAATCAAGCAAGTCGTATTTTAGAAGCAAAAGATGTGTGTCGCACCTATGACATCAATGTATTAGATGCGGTCAATTACAGCCGTAATATTTATGACGATAGCGAAGAATCAGGTTTATCCGTGATTGAAATTGAACCTAACGGCAAAGCAGCTGATGAAATGCGCGCCATTGCCTGTGAAATGTTACAAGCAAAAAATGCGAAGCAAATCATGGAGCAACGTCTTTCACCAACAAATGTTACCACACTGAGGGGGAATTATGGGTCTGGCCGATCTGAAGAAAAACGCCTCGTCATGTAAAGCCAGTTTTTCTGGTCAAATGTCGGTTGAAGACTTTATTGATGCCGCCAGTTTATATGCACTAGGGCAAACACACGAATTTGCTAATTCAACTAACGTGGTCGATTTTTTAAGCCGACGAGATGAGCAGCAAACAAGAACAAGTAAACCAACAAAAGGTAAAAAAGACGTCAATACAAAGCCATTTAAACGCGCTACTTTTACTTTAAGCGAGCAGGCTATTAACCAATTAGCAGAAAATAGCCAAGCAAGCCAATTAGCAAAATCCAAGTTAATTAGGCATTTAATCGCTGAACATAACTTGCTTTCAATAGAGCAAAAGCAGCAACTTTATAAAAAGTTCGAACAAGAAACACAACAAATTGCCGACCATAAATTGCGTCAGCAGGCTTTAAAGTTCCAATAATAATAAGTAACAAACCCCCTCCCTAGTTCCCTTGCTGGCAACAATTTGTTGCCAGTTTTTTTATGCTTGGTTACTTAACAACGCCGATAGCGATTGAAAAACCAACAACCTATCCCAATCTCTTTATTAACAAACGTAAACAATAGGTAGGCTGGACTGCGTATCATAACTTGCTTTCTAAAATATGAAATAAACGACAGTATAGACTCAATTAGCACACTAGCTCATCTTTTGGGCGCAGCTCAGGTTTAGTAGGTATATGCTAACACTCATTATATTGATTTTAATTGCAGTAGGCTGGATGAGTTGGATTGCCACAAGCCAATACCGGCAAGATAGACATCGTCAGCAGATTTGCGCTACGCCCTTTCCAAAAGCATGGCGTAATATTTTGCGCCAACGCTTTCCTTACTTTCAAGCCATGCCTACAGATCTGCAATTACAACTGAAAAAACACATTCAAGTTTTTATTGATGAAAAAACCTTTATTGGTTGTGATAATTTAGTCATTACTGATGAAATCAAAGTCACCATTGCGGCACAAGCTTGCTTATTATTACTGAATCGTAAAACCAATTATTATCCTCAGCTAAAACAAATATTAGTGTACCCGCATGCCTTTATTGTTGAGCAGCAAAAAGTAGACTTTGCCGGGGTGACGTCTCAACATCGAAGCGTGTTACTGGGCGAGTCTTGGGGAGATGGTAAAGTGATTTTGTCATGGCAAAACACACTAAAAAACGCTGCTGAACCTTATAATGGTCAAAATGTGGTGATCCATGAATTTGCCCATCAGCTTGACCAAGAAAATGGCCCAGCCAATGGCGCACCGACACTAAGGCAAATTAAAGATTACGCCAGTTGGTCTGAAACTTTGGGCAACGAATTTAAACAATTACAGTATTGCGCTGCCCAACAAATACCGTCATTATTTAGCTATTATGGTGCGACTAACCCAGCAGAGTTTTTTGCCGTGATCAGCGAAACATTTTTTGAAAAACCACATGAGTTCAGCAAGCTTCATCCAAGTCTGTATAATGAATTAAGTCAGTATTATCAATTAAATCCCATCCACTGGCATTAAATTATTTGCCAATAAAATAACGATAAAATACGTAAAAATTAATAAGGAACAATTATGCAATCCATTATTCATAAATTGGGATTTATCGCAGTACTAGTGACGACAGTATTAGCATTTGAAGTCAATGCAAACGCGGTGAAGCAACTAGACAATACTATCAGTAATCCGACACCTGTTACGCCTCAAGATAATGACAACAATGCGCTAACTCAAATTAATGAGCACCCAGTCAAGGTCACTAGCGAACAAGTCAGTGAAGAAACCATAGCCATTATCAGCAATTTGAATCAACCTGTTCAAAGCATTGATAGCCAAGGTTTAACAGATGAAGATGACCAACAAGTAAATAGTTTATTGAACCAATTACATGAAACGGCAATGTCTGCCGATTGGGATACCTACTTTAGTCTGTACCACCCAAATGCGATCTTTATAGGTACCGACGCCAGCGAGCGCTGGAACATGGTGCAATTTAAACAATACGCGACACCAACTAAAGGCTGGCGATATGACTTACAAGCGCGTCATTTGGTGCAAATTGGCGATGTGATTGTATTTGACGAGCAATTATTTAGCCCAGCCTATGGCATCAGTCGTGGCACTGGCGCATTAATCAGTACAGAAAATGGCTGGAAGATCGCTCAGTATCATTTAAGTTTTCCAATCCCGAATGCTAAAGCTAAGCGTATTACCAGTATCATCATGCAATAGGCTTAAGCAGAAACTCTCAATAAAAAAGCCCTTTAAATCATAGCTAAAGGGCTTTTATGATTAAGCTTACCTTCGCCAGTTAGCTCAATGATTGAGTAAAACAGACATTGGCTAATTGGCTAAAATGGGTAAAGGCATCAAAATCTGTCTGCTCAAATCGTCTAAATGAAAAATTTCTATCTGCATAAAACACACCCAACACTTTGTTGCCCACCATCAGCGGCGCGATGATAAAACCTTCCCTTGATAATCTCTGCAATAGCTTATCATTACACACGTTTCCCCCAGCAAGCTTATTATTAGATTCTGTCGAAGGTGAAACAATCCACTGCGGTTTTTTTTGGGTAACGCATAAAGAAAATACCGATTGGGTATCATCTAACTCAATTAAAAAGGTGGCTTTCATTGCATCAGAATCATCCCCCATCATCACCCGAGGTTGCAGCAGTTTTCGGTTTGGAGACAATAACAACACCCCGCATCGGTCAACTCCAACACCCAGTAAAATCCCTTCTAGCGCGGTTTGCATAATCTGATTAAAATCGGTTTTTTGAATAGCAAATTGAGTTAATTGACGTAGTTTAGCTAACTGATAATTTAAATCAGTTTCTCGTATCGATTCAATTTCAGGCGGCTCGGCCAACTTTTGCAAAACATCTTCGACATTGGGTATAAAAGCAACTAAGGGGTTTGCGCCATAATCAAGTGCTAACTTCTGAGTTGCCTGGCCACAACGCGTAAACCGCAATGTAAACTCTTCCACACTGACATCAACCATTTCAGCCGCTTGTTTTAAATGCTTATCCAATAAGGCCTGATTGACTTTCGGCTGGGCAACCAACTCTGCAAGTTTGTCAGCTAAATATATACAGCGAATTTCTGGCATACTGACATCAGGATTAGTGAGCGATTTTAATAACATATCGCCTAAGCCCCAGCTTCTGGCTATACCCTGTGATAATTGATTAAAAGAGGCGCCTAATTCATTACGAATAATACTTTGTAACTCATTGGGATCGTCAGTGGCTGATAATTTGGCATCCACTTCATCGATAAAAACACCACCTGAGCTCCAAAAAGCACTCTCACCAATTCGGTATAATAAAGAGGCAATAAACACTTCTTCACGCAGTACATCATCACGATCGCCCATCATCATTCTTGCAATCATTGCCGAATGAAAAGATTGCGCCATTAATTTAAGTAACCGCTGAAACACACTATTGGAAAGGTTATGGTTCTCTAACATGCTCGACAATAGTCGCGCAGTGATACAAATATTGCGAATGGTATCAAACCCGAGCACCACAGCGGCTCGGCTAACGGTTGACACATGATTGATGCCTTTATTATAAATGGCACTATTGGCAACCCGTAAAATCTTTGATGTCAGCGCATTATCATGCATCACGCTGCGGCCTAATTGAGTTAACGAGGAAACATCATCTTTAGCGAGTTTTTCTAAATCACGAACGGTAGAACACAACGCGGGCATTTCTTGCTCGCTAATGCGCTTAGTCCAATACTCAACGCCTTTATGGGTCTGATTCAATGTCATTTTCTGCCTTATCTACCATGCTTTGTCGCTGATATGCAGTATAACAATAATATAATAATTGTTACGAGGTAAAAAAAAGTGACTCAATTGAGTCACTACACAAGCTATGTGATTAAATCTTACGGGTGGGAAGTAAGACCAACAATAAGAATCGACAGCTAAGCTTATGCTTAATGATCCAAAGGTTGGATAAAAGTCCCGCGCGGCCTGTAGGTGAACCGCACGGGGTTACAACAGTCGCAAAGCGACTAAACTGTAAAACGGTATAGCAAGATTAGAACTGCTCTTCTTCAGTCGAGCCAGTTAATGCTGTGACTGAAGACTTGCCGCCTTGAATACAAGTTGTCACTTGGTCAAAGTAACCCGTACCCACTTCTTGCTGATGTGACACGAAGGTATAACCTTTCTGTGCTGCAGCAAATTCAACTTCTTGCACTTTTTCAACATAGTGCTTCATCCCTTCACCACGAGCATAGTCATAAGCCAAGTCAAACATGTTGTACCACATGTTATGAATGCCTGCTAAGGTGATGAACTGATACTTGTAACCCATGTCTGATAAGGCTTGTTGGAAGCGAGCAATCGTTGCATCGTCTAAGTTCTTCTTCCAGTTAAACGAAGGTGAACAGTTATATGCAAGCAGTTGATCTGGGTATTGGGCATGAATCGCATCAGCAAACTTCTTCGCTTCCTCTAAACAAGGCTTAGCGGTTTCACACCAAATTAAATCAGCATAAGGCGCATAAGCAAGGCCGCGTGAAATGGCTTGATCGATCCCCGCTTTCACACGATAGAAGCCTTCATCGGTACGATCACCAGTTACAAAGTCACGGTCATATGGGTCACAATCTGAGGTCATTAAATCAGCTGCGTTAGCATCGGTACGTGCAATGACTAAAGTATCAACACCACTCACATCAGCCGCTAAACGAGCCGCAACTAACTTTTGAACCGCTTCTTGAGTTGGCACCAATACTTTACCACCCATGTGACCACACTTCTTAACAGAAGCTAATTGGTCTTCAAAGTGAACACCTGCTGCACCAGCATCAATCATTGACTTCATTAATTCAAATGCGTTTAGTACGCCACCAAAGCCAGCTTCAGCATCTGCAACAATTGGTAAAAAGTAATCGGTGTAGTTTTCATCACCTGGATTAATTTCTTTGCTCCACTGAATTTGATCAGCGCGGCGGAACGAGTTGTTAATACGGCTTACGACTGCAGGTACAGAGTTAGCTGGGTATAAAGATTGGTCTGGATACATGGTACCCGCTAAGTTAGCATCAGCAGCAACCTGCCAACCTGAAAGATAAATAGCTTCAATACCCGCTTTAGCCTGTTGAACGGCTTGACCGCCTGTTAACGCACCTAAAGAATTAACATAGCCTTTTTTAGCACCACCATTTACTAATTCCCAAAGCTTAGCAGCGCCGCGCTTGGCAATGGTATTTTCAGGCACAATTGAACCACGTAAGGCGACCACTTCTTCTGCAGTAAATGGACGCTTAACCCCTTTCCAGCGTGGATTTTCAGCCCAATCTTTTTTGATTGCATCGATTTGTTGTTGACGTGTTAGTTGTGTTGCCTTAGTCATAATGTGACTCCTTCCTGTGTGACTGCTAGTCAGTTGTCGTTGCTGCAAAATACAGCACACGATATTGTTATTTTTAAAAATTAATTAAGCGGTAAGTAGCTCATAACCCGGTAAGGTTAAGAAATCCACCAACTCATCTGACGTGGTAATTTGTTCAAATAGCTCTGCTGCTTTAGCAAATTGTCCCGACTGATAACGCTCTTCCCCAAGTTCGTTTTGTACATTGACTAACTCTTCTTCCAACATGTTCCTAAATAATTCTTTAGTAACAAGTTTGCCGTTAGATAATGATTTTCCATGTTGGATCCATTGCCAAATCGAAGTGCGCGAGATTTCTGCTGTAGCGGCATCTTCCATCAAGCCATATATGGGCACGCAACCATTTCCTTGGATCCAAGCTTCAATGTATTGAACTGCAATACGAATATTTAAACGCATACCAGCCTCGGTGCGTTCCCCATCACAGGGTTCCAGTAAATCAGCAGCGCGAATTGGCGCGTCAACATCACGTGTAATATGTAATTGGTTCGTTTTATCGCCACCAATGTAGTCGTTAAAAATAGCCATGGCAGTATCAGCAAGACCAGGATGAGCCACCCAAGTACCATCATGGCCATTGCGCGCTTCTAACTCTTTATCACCACGAACCTTTTGCAATACTTGCTGGTTGGTTGCTTCATCTTTTGCTGGAATAAATGCTGCCATTCCGCCCATTGCTAAGGCACCGCGTTTGTGACAGGTTTTGATTAACAATCGTGAATAAGCACTTAAAAAATTAGTGTCCATAGTGACTGCTTGACGATCTGGTAAGACACGATCCGCATGACGCTTTAGGGTCTTGATATAACTAAAAATGTAATCCCAGCGCCCGCAGTTGAGTGCCACAATGTTTGAACGTAATTCATACAGAATTTCATCCATTTCAAATACGGCTGGTAAGGTTTCAATTAAACAGGTGCACTTAATGGTGCCAGGCTTTAAGCAAAAGCGTTCTTCTACAAATGCGAATACCTTTGCCCACCAGCGTGCTTCAATATGACTTTCAAGTTTAGGAATATAGAAATAAGGTCCTGAATTTTTTGCTAATAACTGATGATAGTTATGGTAAAAATACATTGCGAAGTCGAATAACCCGCCCGGAATTGCCGTGCCTTTAAATTCGATATGTTTTTCAATTAAATGTAGACCTCGAACACGAGCAATTAAGACGGCAGGATCGGGGTTCAACTTATACTGTTTACCTGTTGCAGGCGCAGTAAATTCAATATCACCTCTAACAGCATCACGTAAATTAATCTGACCCTCAATAACTTTTTGCCAACTCGGTGCAAGAGAATCCTCAAAGTCAGCCATAAATACTTTTACATTGGCATTCAAGGCGTTAATAATCATTTTACGATCAACAGGCCCAGTAATTTCTACACGACGGTCAGTTAAATCTTCAGGAATGCCGCGAATTGCCCAGTCGCCATCACGAATAGCACGGGTTTCAGGTAAAAAGTCAGGTAACTCGCCTGCATCAATACGTGCCTGCTTTTCTTTACGTTTAGCAAGTAATTGCGGCACATCTCCAGCAAACTGACTGCATAATGATTCAAGAAGTGCTAAAGCCCCTGAATTTAAAATCTGCTCCTGCCCAGCAATGTCAGGGCCATTAATGACTAAATCTGATTGTTTGGCTGATTGTGGCTGCTCAGTTTCATTTTTACTGTACTGTGCTACTAATTGCTCTGCCGTCATAACCGGGCTCCTAAAATTACGCTGTTTTCCTAACGATTAAATCAACACATAAAACTGTTGTTGTTAACTCAGCTTCATATCTCTCAAACCGTCAAATGTTCGTTTCGCAGTAAAAACTACGTAAAAACAGTTGTAATTGCAACAGTTCACACCTTACCAATTTGAGTGAAAACCACTAAATTACGTCAATACACATTGGTAATACCAAGCTCAAAAATAAACATTAAAATACTAATTAATAATGAATTATTCTTTTTACACTTTGTAAAATTTACTGTGTCAAATTAAATGGACTTACCAAATTACCAATTTTAACAACAAGATTTTAACAACGTAATTTAATTACAGACCGTAAACAATTCGGTACTAAACTTTAGTCGATAAGATGTCTTAAAGGATCAAAGCGATGTTTTGAACTCACTTTAGGGTAAACTTAAAAAAAACAATTAAATCATTATGTTGAAATAAAAATACTAACAACACAATTCAAACAAGCATTTTAAAATTACCTTTACGTAAGATGGAACTTAAAGAGTGTTTTTAATGGAGACATACAAGGATGTGTTATCCGATCATCAATCACTCAGCCTAAGGTTTTAACGAAAAAAAAATCAAATTTTTTTAAATTTTTTTCGTAAATGGTAGATTTGACTAAAATATCACCCTTGATACGAACTTATTCAGTGTGCCCATTCACACTCACTAGTCACGACTTAGAGTATATTGATGTTGATCATTTACATGATTGTTCTTGTTAATAGGTAACCTGAAACAGACCTAGACTTGAATTGTGCATGTGAAAACTGAGATTGAAATGGGCTATCTCTTACGCACAGTTCAGTTTAAACAAATTTAAAGGTGAGATAGGTGAGATAAATCTGAATTTATAGGGTACAAAAATACCATTTACATCTTCGCAACAAGAAGCGTCAACATACATAAACCATGTCACACTTGTCAGATGCTTGAACTTAGCTCATTGCTTGCAATCATAGCGAAAGCGTCTTGTTGACGCTTAAAAGCCATTAAGCATCAAAGCTGGGTTTATACACTAACACTTTATTACGTCCCTGTGATTTACACTCATATAAGGCAATATCAGCCTTGTTCAATAAGGGATCTAAACTGAGATCCTCTTTATTCAAGGCACTCACGCCAATACTGACGGTAATTGAAAAATCATGACCTGAATACTTAGTATTGATCCGTTCAACTTCTTGACGGACCGTTTCAGCCAGATTAAAGGCGGTTAACTCATCAGTATACGGCATATAAATAACAAACTCTTCACCGCCAAGGCGACAGAAAATATCAGAAGGCCTAATAATATCTTCAACCACATGAGTGATTTTTTTTAAAGCCCAATCACCCGTAGCGTGGCCAAATCGGTCATTAATAGTTTTAAAAAAATCTAAATCTAAAATCATAATCGAATAATGGCCATTATTTGCCAAAACTTGTACCAGCTCATTTTCAGCTAAATCTTGACCCGTCTGACGATTGTAAATACCGGTTAAGCCATCACGCTGTGCTTGACGCATGTATTGGTTGCGCTGCATCCAAGCGGTAATCAACAGTAAGCCCAAACCAATACACACACCAAAAAGTAAAGTTGAAAACATGATTGATGAGCTTTTTTCTTTTAAAAACAGATCTTTTTGCTTCATCATTAATTCATGTTCTTGGATCAAGTTGTTATTTTCACGGCTTTTTTCAGCGCTATCGAATCGCGCCATTTGATAAGCATTTTGCTTCAGTTTTTTTTCATTCAGTTCTTGTAGACTAAGCGCATGAGCGATAACTTGATGTTGGTAAGCTTTGGCAAAATCACCTTGATGACTGGCGAGCATTGCCAACACCTCATGTGCGCGAGTCTTAACCTCATTATTCACTTTATCTTCGTTTAAGTTGGCTAATTCAGAAGCGTAACTATATGATTTTTCGTACTCCTGCTGATTAAAATAAATATTAGCCAAATAAGATTTTATATCGTTCAATTCAACTTGAAATTCAAAAGGTAAATATCGCTTGTACGCCTGCTCAAACAAACGTGAGGCAGTATTAAAATCACTTAACTCAAAATACGCTATCGCTTTACCTTTTTGTGACATGATATCAATCAATGGCAAGCCATTTGCTGCACAATAACTCCCAGTTTCATCAAATAAGCTTATCGACTCTTGCGGGTTTTCAAGTTTAAGCATAGCGACAGCATAGTAAAGCATGGCGTAGCATTCGCTTTTAACGTCTTGGCCTTGATTTAAATTCAACACTAATTTAGCGGTTTTAAGCATCTCTTCGTACGCGTATAAATCCATCAACACGTTAAGTAAACGAATATATGAAGCTATTTTGATTTTTGTATCTTGGTAAGTGTCAATACGAGACAAGTTAGTGGCTAATTCTAAAAAAGCACTCTCATAGTCTTTCAAACCATTGCTTACCGTCACTTTATAAAGATAAATTCGAGTGAGCAATTCTTCTGATGGGGATGCCTTAAGCGCATTATCCAAGGCAATTTTAGCTTGTTGATATTCAGACAAGTAGATATGAAGCAAACTCATCAACATATAGTAGTGAGCTTTTTCTTGCTCAGTAAACTGTTCAAGTTTGTCATCTAATGCTAACAACTTTTGCTTTGCTAGTTGGAAATCAGAACCGATTAACTGATCAACTTCAACCAGTTGGTTTGAATATTGTTCAGATGCTACAACGCCACAGGTCATAACCAGTAGCGCTGAAAAAAACCAACCTAACAAGATACTTTTCAACAAAGTTAATCCGAATGATGATGCACAACAACAAAGCTTTGATAAGCGTCATCACCGAAATGGGCTTTTAGTGCTGCCATATCGCCAGCCATGACTAATTTAATTTCTTCGGCTGTTAAGCCATTAGCTTGCATGACACCTTGAGGATCTTTCTTATAAGCTTCCAATAAGGCTGCATCTGCTGATAATTTTTGAGCAAACTGGTTTAAATTTGACATGTATTTTCCTTGTTGTACTAAGATGTAATCTTGCGTTAACCAATCTCAACTTCGCTGATCCCTAAGCGCTTAAGTACATTTTGATTAAATATTAATTTTTTAGCTGGCGGGATCAGTAAGGTACTAATCGCTTTTAGCTCTGCAGTTACTAATTCTGACAGCTTAATTTTATCCATACGAGGCATTTGAAAGGGTAAATTTGCCGCTTCATAAATGATCACTTCGTGAGACAAAGGGTACCATTGACTTAAATGGTCAACCAATACTTGTAACTTAGCGGACGTTGTCGAAAACTGAGTTAAAGTATGTTCACCAGCTAACGCAATTTGCCACAACAGTAAATGTGAACAGGGATCTGGCGTATGATCGTAAAGTAAAAACTGGGTTGCCTCATAACTTTGATGACCACTCGTGCCGGGATCTATCCCTAAATCCGCCCACAAACAAGACTCTGCTGAAATCCCGGGTAGCATACTGGCCTCATACCCTTCTGTTTTAGCTTGTCTAATCGCCATGTGCGATACGCAAGCAAATACACCAGGATGTCCATAAAGTGCACAGACAACTAATTTACCCTGACGTACTTGGGTTAATATCGCCTCAACCATTTGCGCATAGGTTTCACGACGATTTTTAATTTCCCCTTTTTGTGCATAATAACCCTGCAATGAACATACATTTGAATTTAATGATTCAACCCAGCGCTCTGCAAAACCGTCAGGCAACAATGTAAATACAATATCGGCCAATTCAATATAACTTTGACTTAACGCACCAACCTGCCCAGCCAGTTGCATTCCTGTGCCAACACAAACTAATCGACCAAGCTTGTCAGCCTGACAATCAGACATTTTAGTATCAACATGGGCTTGGCTTGCTAATAAATGAGTCATGGTTATTTTTATCGTTATACCATTGTAAAAAAAGCGATAATAAAAACAGAGTGTAAAGACTTAATACGCACACCATAAATTAAACAATTAACTAATAACATGCCAACAATTTTACTAAAAATATAAATGTTTACATGTGAACTAAATCATCATCAATGTATCAAATTAACAGCAAGTAGCATCCTCCCCTTGTCAGCATAGGGTTTGCTTGGGTATGATGGCCGACAGAATTTAGGAAGTAGCGCAGACAATGATTAACAAAAAACAGAGCCTTACCCTTATTAGCGCGGTTGCGTTATCACTTTCATTAAGTGGCTGTGGAGTATTTGATTACTTAGTTTATAAACCTGATGTGCCGCAAGGTAACTACATGGAGAAGCAGCAGGTCGATAAATTACGTATCGATATGACCAAAGAACAAGCAGAATACATTCTTGGTCGCCCCGTATTACGCGACAGTTTTTCCGATGACACTTGGTATTATGTGTATCACTTTAAAAGTGGTCGTGATGCTAGCATCATTCATAAAGAACTTATTATCCATTTCAACGAAGACAAGATTAGTCGAGTTGAAGGTGATTACGAATTAAGTGCTGATTTTAACGTGCCACTCGATCAAAGCTCATTGCCTTCATTAAACGAGCCTGAAGATGATCCCTTACTGCCAGAACAACGTCCAGATAGTAAACCATTGGTTGAAGAGCAACGCGGGTTAAATGAATCTAAGATAAACGACCAAGAGTAACGTTTAGGTAAGTGATTGTTGCAAACCAATCATACTAAAAAGCAGAATCAACCGATTCTGCTTTTTTAATTTTAAGCCTTAAGATATTTGCAATCTATAAGTCACAAACAGATTTGTTAACTGACTTTCGCTCCAGTCACTTTGTTAATTCGACCTTCATCTTTGGCTTTTTCCGCACGTTTACGGCGCACATCTTTAGGGTCGGCAATTAATGGACGATAAATTTCAACTCTTTGCCCCGGCACCAATACCTCATCAGCTTTAACTATTCGGCTAAAAACACCTAGCTTAACCGAGTTTAAATCAATTTCAGGGAAAAAGTCGCAAATATTGCTTTGCTTAACCGCCTCAATAAAAGTGCAGCCTGGCTTCACCATCACAGTAATAATTTTTTGTTGTTTAGGGAGTGCATAAACAACATCAACAGCAAACGATTCTTGTTCATTTATCACGATAAATCACCTTTGCCCTATCAGTAAATGCCGTCACCATAGATGACATTAACTCCTTAAACACACGCCCAAATGCCATATCGGCCAATGGATTTGAAAATTCGAAATCTAAATCAAATTCAACTTTACATGCATCATCGGTTAATTCAGTAAACACCCATAAACCTTGCAAGTGTTTGAACGGTCCGTTTTCTAAAGCTAATTCAATTCGTTTACCTTTTACCACTTGATTCCGGGTAGTAAAGGTTTTACGAATGCCGGCTTTACTCACATCAACTGATGCCAACATAGTCTGGCCATCAAACTCTAACACTTTGCCGCCAACGCAGCCGGGTAAAAACGCATGATAAGACTCAACATCATTGACTAACTCATACATTTGTAAGGCACTAAAACGCACCAACACACTCTTGGAAATCTTAGGCATTCGTACTCACTTTGACTAAATATTAAGGCGATTTTATCACGTTAAATGAAAAAGGCATCTGCTTCATCACAACATAGGCGTACACTAACCAATAATTTAGGTATAATCATTGAATTATAAAATTTCTCCCCCATATCTGTTTTATAAACAGCGCTTTTTTCAAATGGGCAATGCGGGCAATAAACGCCAAACGGTAAATTAGAATGGTAAAAAAGAATACTAAAAAGGGAAAAAACGCCCCAGCAACAATCGCACGTAATAAACGTGCCACCTTTGAATTTCGCATTGAAGATAAAATTGAAGCAGGCTTAGAACTCATGGGATGGGAAGTCAAATCCATCCGTATGGGAAAAGTGACCTTACAAGACTGTTACGTATATATTAAAAATGGCGAAGCATTTATGCATGGTTGTACCGTGCAGCCATTAAACACCGCATCAACACATGTTGTATGTGACCCGATACGAACCAAAAAGCTGTTATTAAAACGCACCGAAATAGACAAGCTAGCAGGTTTAATTGAGCGGCAAGGTTACACACTCGTGCCGTTATCAATGTACTGGCGTAAAGGGGCTTGGGTAAAAGTAGAAATTGGCTTAGGTAAAGGTAAAAAAGACCACGATAAGCGCCAAGACACGAAAGAACGAGAGTGGAAAGTTGAGCAAGCTCGGGTAATGAAAAAAGACAAAATGAACGGATAATGTACAAACGATTGTATTTTGGTGGAATAGACTAGGTATTTTAGTCATAAGCCGATACAATCAACCAACTTGGGGGCGATTTTGGATTCGACAGGATTCACGAAACCCTGGGAGCATGTCGAGGGGCGGTTGGCCTCGTAAAAAGCCGCACAGTTATAGTTGCAAACGACGATAACTACGCTCTAGCAGCTTAGGCTAGCTAGCCATCTTACCCACGTTTCTCAAATGGGCAGGGATTTAAGATGGTCATATTACATTTGATAGCGAGGGAACTCCGTCCGGGGGTGAACCGCGAAACAGTACCGGACTCGCCAATTGCAATCCTGTCTTTCGGAGTGTACTTGGTTAACCAAAAGAGAGACTAAACATGTAGCGCCTTGGATGTAGGCTTTCTGGACGCGGGTTCAAGTCCCGCCGCCTCCACCAATTAAAACAAAGGGTTAGCCGAAAGGCTAACCCTTTTTCTTTGTTTTTAATTTGATACAAGCTTAATTTTTATTCAAGTGCGGCGGCGGGAACTGAACCCATGTCCATAAAATGATCCCACAAAAAAACCTGCACTTGGCAGGTTTTATCAAACTCAATTAAATAACTAAACAAAATAACCTCGAAAAATATCTAATAACAGAGCCGTTGTTTTCAATTAGTAGTGATTCTACCATCAAAAAAGATAACGCCATTATCAGGTGTTTTCACAAGTTACAATGCGCAGTTATTGATAACAAAAGGATTAGTTTTGTTTTCTAACAAACTTTGATTTGAGCATCATTTGGCCATGGCCATCAACTTTGCAATCAATATCGTGGTCAGCGTCCACAAAGCGCTTAATTACCGCTTTGGTACCCACTTTAAGCACAAGTGAAGACCCTTTTACTTTAAGATCTTTGATCAAAGTGACTTTATCTTCTTCAGCCAATAAGTTGCCAACGGCATCTTTTAAAATGATGGCATCAGGATCAACCACAACTTCATTTGGATTCCATTCGTGGGCACACTCAGGGCAAATGAATAAACTGCCATCTGAATATGCATAAGGTGATTCGCACTTAGGGCATGGTGGAATGGTATCGCTCATAAGTATTTCTCTGTAAGTAACTGTAAAACGGCTTTATTAAGCTATTTCTAGGGTTAATAAGGCAACAATGATAATCGCATTATAATAGAATGTTCATATTTGAGCTAGGTGAGTTTAAAGTACAACCCGGTTAACTTTTAACTTTTGGGTTATGTGTCGGCTTTTGTTGGCCATCGCTCACATTATGTTGCTCTAAATACCCACGAATTAATTGCCTAACCACTTGTGACGGGGTTAAATCTTGCGAAGCACATAACTGCTCAAATGCTTGCTTTTTTTGCGGGTCAAGTAACACGGTAAAACGTGCTGTTTTGCTTTCCATTTTCAAACCTTGCTGTTAGTCATTATCATTTGGTTATAATAAAACAAATGACCTTAAACAGCAGCAATTGCTTTAGCGATTGTTGTGAATAAAAATTAACCAATCAAATTTTACTCATGTTCAAGTAAGTTAGCTCACACTCACTATCTAGCCTTAACTTAAAGTACTTCACTGTCCATTGAGCTAAAGAACTGTCAAACATACTATTGACCTAACCCATTTTGCCCCTCATATTATCTTTTAACTATGCAACTTTTTGATTACAAGCTGATTAATAAAAACAAATCGTGTCTAAAGGTAATTATGCCGTCTTCTTTTGAATTTGAGTCTACGCAATGAGTCTAATTACTCATTACTTACATAAGTGGAAAATTCGACTAGCAATTTTGTGTGGGTTAATTCTGTTGTGGCCACTGCAAAATAAATTAGTAGAACATTTACAGAACGATGCTGTAATACCTTATCAAATTGAACTTAAGACCCCTTTGCCTGCTGATATACTTCAAAGACATGGTTTACCCGCAGATGCTGAAATTGAAAAGGTTTATGTGAGCGGCAGCTTTAGTGACTGGCATAGCGATGACCCATACTATGCACTGAAGCCTATAGCTAAGGAACACGGGATTGAATGGCAATATTCATTACCGACATTTCCAGGAGAAATTGAATATAAACTAGTCGTGTTTATTAAAAACCAACCTGAACCCACTTGGATGCTAGACCCCAACAATCCAGATACAGTTGTTAGCCCTTGGGGTGATCAAAACTCTGTGTTACATGTGTCTGACTGGCCAAAAATAGCCTTAATAAGTCAAATTCTGACTTTTGCCTTGTTAGGAACGTTCCTACTTTATTGCATTTTAGAACCACTGCTTTTTTGGTTGTTACATCAAAAAATGCCGTTCTACCGCAAGTTAGTGCTGAGCAATATTTTAATTTTAATCTGTGCTCAGTTATTATTTTTTAGTTATCAGTTGCATTTGAATCGGCAGCTCATTAAACAAGGTTTAATTGACTCAATACATGGTATGCATCTAATTTTTAATGGTGAAAACATTGATTTTACAGCACTTGAAAATCAGCAAGATGAACTAAATGACATTTTGAGCCGCTTCTTTGGTCCAGCAACTACCCGAGTCGATAAAACCCAAAGTAGCTTATTTCAAATCACCTTATCTGACTTTGCTGTGTTAGATAAGCAAGGTAAATTGATCACTCTTAGCCATCGCCTCCAAAATCAACAGCTCCAACAACAACGTGCCGAACAATTGGGTTTTCAGTCATCTAGTGAGTATTTTATGCAAGGAATGTGGTCAGCATTATTACCGCAAACCATAGCAAACGCACAAAACGGTCAGTTACTCGTTGCGGTCAGACCATCTAAGGTACAAAGTGTTGAAAACCCTCGAACATTAACTGCTGAATGGTTATTAGGCTTCAGCCAATTTACGCAACCAATATTGTCACGGGGTCAGGTTTTGGGCTATTACGCGGGGTCGATTCAGGTCAAGCTTTATGGCGCAGAATTGCTTCGCATGCTGATGTTTCAATTACTATTATTATCTGGCGTTGTGGTATTAACGAGTTGGTTATTTGCCCGGGTAGGTAAAATTGTCACCAAGGATATTTTACAATTAACTTTTTGGACCCAAAATATTGTAAAAGGTAACCTTTCACAAGAACTGTCGATTAATAGTCAAGATGAAATTCAGCAACTTGCTGAAAATTTTGATCAAATGCGTCACTCATTACGAGACAGCTTTGAACAAATTGAGGAGCAAAATTGCAAACTTTTTAAAGAAGCCTACTTTAATACCCTAACCAAATTGCCTAACCGTAAAAAGTTATACAGTGATTTATCTGATCAAGGTATGACAGCATTATTGGTAGTCAACATTAATGATTTTAGCGAGTTTAATGATTTTTATGGTATTAATTCGGGTGATGCGATAATTATTGAGGTTGCTGAACGAATCACCCAATATTGCCAAACATTGACTGATTGGAGCGTTTATAAAACCGGCCCTGACGAATTTAGTATCGCCTATAAACCTGCATCGGCCAAAAGCCTGACCTGTGATGCTTTAGCTGATTTTGCTACTCAACTCTCAAATAATATTTGTCATAAAGCCCTTGTGCTCGATAACAATAAATTTTATATCTCTGTCAGTATTGGCGGTGCCATTATTGACTCAGATACAGAAACTACCCCTGACATCAGTGCGGATCTAACCATTAATACCGCCTCCGATCTACCTTTACAGCAACAAGCTATAAGCCAATCGGCAATCAGCTTACATCGCCATGCAGACTTAGCCCGTCGACTTGCTAAAAAACAACGGTTAATTTTTAGCTGTTTCTCTGCAGAAATGGCCAATCCCGATGCATTTGAAGAAAATATGCGTCAAAGCCAAATGTTAGCTAAAGCGGCTCAAAATCAATGGGTAACACCATACCTCCAACTCATTCAACCATTGAAAGATACCCCAATAAAATTTGAATGCTTAATGCGGATTTCACTTCCTAACGGACAAGTCTTGGCCCCAGGGCAATTTATGCAAGCAGCTAGGCAGTCAAGGCTTTATCCACAATTGATGTACTGCATGATGCAAAAATCAATTGCGATGTTTAAAGATCAGCCCTATGAGTTTTCGTTAAATATCACCTTAGATGATATAGCTATTCCCCAGAATTTGCAGGCCATTATAAGTTTATTAACAGCCAACATTGATGTTTGCCCAAGGTTGACATTTGAGTTATTAGAAAGCGAAGAAATAACTGATTATCGCGCTGTTGAGCAGTTTATTAAAACTGTTAAACCATTGGGGTGTAAAATTGCAATTGACGACTTTGGCTCGGGGTATTCCAATTTTGTACACTTACTGAGTTTAGACATTGATGCTATCAAGATTGACGGTTCACTGATTCGCCACCTAGACAGCGACCCTAAAGCACAACTATTGGTGGCCACGGTGGCAAAGTTTGCCCAACAAATGCATATCAAAACTGTTGCTGAATTTGTTGAAAATGAAACCGTATTAGGACTATTAAACCAATATAATATTGATTATGCGCAAGGTTACTTATTAGGTAAACCTGCACCATCAATTGCGCTAGCGCTTTGTACTAAATAGCCCAATTGCTCCAACGCAGTACCGAAGTCAATACGATTGTAATCACTGCCCAGTTAATCTCAGCGCCAATAATGCCTTAACTTAAACGTTTTGTAAGCGCTTGAGTAATTTCAGCAAAACTAGGTCGATGAGTGATGTCTAACGACATGCACTGGCTTGATAGCTGAGTTAAGTTTGCCATTAACGCTTTATCTTGCGCATTTTCAACCGGCTCAAGCTGCTGCAATAAATCATCAAGCAAACAACCAAACGCGCGCACTTCGATTTGGGCGATCATCTGCTGCTGAAAAGCATTTAATCTTGCTAAGTTAGATGCTGCACCAAAGTCACCAAATAACACATCATTTTGTTGATTAACCATAATGTTATGGGCATAAATATCACCATGGCTAATATGTTGCTGGTGCATATGATGTAAGGTTTCGCTCATTTGCAATGCAATGGTTAAAATTGCATTAATACCAAAACGAGTTCCATCAGCAAAGATGTCTCGGGTACAAGTGGCAAGAGATGGCGGTAAACCAAGGTTACTAAAGCCTGCTGGGATAAGTTCCATCACTAAGCCTAACTGCCCTGCTTGGTTAATTTGTCCAATCACTTTAATCAAGTTGCTATGTAACCCTGTGGTTAAGCAGCAATCTAGTTCATCCGCTGGGTAACCATCACTGGTAATCGCGCCCTTAAAGATTTTAACGGCTGTCATAGCAGGAAAACCGCTTGGCTGTTTATGCCAGGCGGCACGGTAAATCACTCCTGAAGCCCCCTGACCTATCGGCTCAATCAAGTCTATATGCTCAAGGTCAAGCATAGGTACAGTGTTATTTTGGCATACATCCACATGACTAAAATGATTCCCCGCAAAGGCTAACCAAGCTAGCTTGGGCAAGGTCACTAACCAGTCTGGCAGTGCGGTTAACTGATTAGCTGACAAGCGTAGTAGTTCTAACTCGCGGCAATTCGCCATGCTACTGGGTAAGCAAGTCAGTTTGTTTCCCGCTAATGCCAGTTTTTTAAGCTGGGTTAAATCTCCCATTGAGTCAGGTAACTGGGTGAGTTGATTGTCAGTTAAAATTAACCAGCGGGTTTGTTTAGGCAATGCATTTGGCGCTAACTCAGAGAGTTGATTGGCCTTAAAACCAATCATTTCCAACTTAGGGCAACGACCTAGCACGGTAGGTAATGAGCGAAATTGGTTTTGCGATAAGAACAGAATTTTCAGTTGCGTTAGCTGATCAAAATCATCTGGCAAACTTGAAAGCTGGTTATTTGATAAATCGAGCACTTCCAGCGTGTCAGCTAAGGTAAATATACTCCGAGGAAACACTGTTAAGTTTTCAGCTATTTGTAGATGGTTTACGCCTTTAAGTTCACCCGACTCAAGCTGTGCGAGTGTGTGCAACGATGCTGAATTCATCAATAACCTCATTTAAAACTAACCGCTGAAACAATATGAAGGCGCGATTGTAAAGAAGCGGCTAGCCTATGGCAAATGATGGGCTGTCAGATGACCGGCTAATCAACCAATAAAATGAAGCCACTCAAATGGAGTGGCTAAGATAGAATACTCACCAAGCAAACGGCGTGGTGTGCATTTTATTTACTCAACTAAAAGTCCCTAAACCAACTCAGCTAACATCGCATCATTGTATTCAACCACGGCCTCGCCATTACGTACTTTAGCAACGTAATCCGGATTCGCAATAAAGGGACGACCAATAGCCAATAAGTCAAACTTACTTTCAGCAATGGCTGCAGCGCCTGTTTCGGCACTATAGCTACCTACGCCAACTAACGTTTTTGGATAGACTTTACGTAAATAGCTGGATACGCGGCCATCTAAATAATCAAATTCCATTGCATCATCAAAGATACCGGCATGAACATAAGCTAAATTACGCTTAGCCAATTCTGGTAATAAATAATCAAATACCGCTCGATCTCGCGCATCGGTACCCATATTGAAATACGCACCAGGTGATACACGTAACGCGGTGCGGTCTGCGCCAATACGCGCGATGATGGCATCAACCACTTCAAGAGCAAAACGAGACATGTTTTCAGGGGTTTGTCCGTACTCATCATCACGACGGTTACTGTCGTAATGTAAAAATTGGTCAATTAAATACCCATTAGCACCGTGAATTTCAACGCCGTCAAATCCTGCTTCCATCGCATTAGCGGCAGCTTGTGCATAATCACTAACAAGACCTTCAATATCTTCTAACGTCGCAGCCTTTGGTGTTTGGTAAGTTAACTCACGCATACGCGGCACACTGCCTTCAACCGCTTGTGCTGATGCCGACAACACGTCACCGCCACCAAAAAAATGAGGATGAGCTACCCGACCGGTATGCCATAGCTGCGCAAAAATTTTGCCGCCATTGGCATGTACCGCTTGAGTGACATTTTGCCATCCTTGAATTTGCTCAGTACTGAACAAACCTGGGGTATTTGGATAACCTTGACCGTCTGGGCGAATAATGGTCGCTTCACTGATAATTAAACCCGCTTCGGCACGACGAGCATAGTAATCAGCCATGGCTTGAGTTGGCACAAGATTTTCGTCTGCCATGCAGCGAGTCAATGGCGCCATTAAAATTTTATTAGTTAAAGTTAGGGTGTGATTAAGGGTATAGGGTTGGAATAAATTCGCTGTCATGTCAGCCTCCTTTCTTGAATATGCGTTCAAGATAATCTTATTTGAACGCTCATTCAAGTTGATTTTGAATAAACATTCAAAATTAGATAGAATTCAACATCCGTTTAAAATGCTTCGTTTGTATACTGCGAACATGCCACAAAAGTGAAAGGCTAATAACCATGAGAAACGCTGAATTTGATCGCCAAAACGTACTGCGTGCTGCCATGCGTGCCTTTATGGTCAAAGGCTATGCTAAAACCAGTATGCAAGATCTCACCAAAGCAACGGGTTTACACCCGGGGTCAATTTATTGCGCATTTGACAACAAAAAGGGCTTACTACTGGCGGCCATTGAACAATACAACCAAGATAGAATCGCTCAGTTTGCGCAGTTTTTTGATAACCAAGACAGTCCATTACATAACTTAAAATGTTACTTAGACCAGATTGTACAAGAGTGCCTCAGTTGCGATGCAACTCAAGCGTGTTTACTCACTAAAGCATTAAATGAAATTGGCGAACAAGATGAAGAAATTAGTCAATTAATACAAGGAAATTTACTCATTTGGCAACAGGGGATTGAAAGCATACTAGAGCAGGCAAAATCACAAGGGTTAATTGATAATCAATCAGACAGCCAATTACAGGCTCAGTATCTAATGATGGGGATTTACGGCTTACGCACCTTTGCACACACTCATCCTACGGCAGACGTGTTACAGCCTTTAGCTGATAAGTTATTTGCAAGCATCACGCCGTTTCGATAAAGCGAGTAAAACTGAAAATGACGCATATTCGCGTCATTTGGTTTGCGTACAAATCATCATTTCATTTAGCTAAGAACGCGCTGAGAATAGACCCTTTCCCCTAACGCATTTAAGATGGTGCACTCACCTTCAAGCACAGCAATAATAGATTTTCCTTCTCTAAACGAATTAGGGATCATCACTCGGCCAGATTGGCTAAATGGTAAATCAGTTAAAACCGCATTATGCATTTCAAGGCCAACAGGTGCCTCGTAATATAATACTGTCACAGTAGCAAGTGACGGTGACTGAGTAGTATTTTGCTCACGCTCAGATTCAGGTTTCATATTATGTTCTCAATACCAGTAGTTACTGGTTAAGTTTAGGTTTCAATAAGCAATTTACAAGTGCAGGTACGACCAACCCTAATGAACCCAACAGTTGTCAAGAGCTTGTTTAACAAATGTGACGAGCAAACACTGTTGTTGATAATACGCACACTGGGAAGTTATTCAATAGATAGTGCTTTATTTTGCGTAAAAGATCCGTTTTCTGATATTTAATTCAAGTTTGATACTTTTTAATTTTAGAACGACACTAAACAGCCTGATAGATTCCTGTTAGAATCGACGGCAATTTGACGTTAAATATACTTAAACGAGATCAAGATGGGCAGAGCATACCAAAACCGTAAAGAATCTATGGCCAAAACTGCCGGTCAAAAAACTCGCCTTTATTCACGCTACGGAAAAGAAATTTACGTATGCGCGAAACAAGGTGGCGTTGACCCAGATGGCAACTTATCACTTCGCAGCTTAATTTCACGTGCTAAAAAGGACCAAGTTCCTGCGCACGTTATCGACCGCGCTATTGAAAAAGCACGCGGCGGCGGCGGTGAAGATTATGATACTGCACGTTACGAAGGTTTTGGCCCTGGTGGGTGTATGGTGATTGTTGACTGTTTAACCGACAATGGTAATCGTACCTTTACGCAAGTGCGCCAAGCATTCGTTAAAAACGATGCAAAATTAGGCAGTCCAGGTACTGTTGGCCACATGTTCGAGCATCAAGCTGTATTCGTCTTTGATGGTGACGATGATGAAGCCATTCTTGATTTGCTAATGATGGCCGATGTGGATGTTACCGATGTGGAAGCCGAAGATGGCTTAATCAGTGTATTTGCACCGGTATCTGAGTTTAACAATGTCAAAATCGCACTCACTGAAGCCATGCCAGACATTGACTTTAAAGTTGAAAACTTATCTTTTGTGCCACAAACCATGACTGAAATCACGGGTGAAGACATTGAAAGTTTCGACAAATTTATTGCAGCACTTGAAGATTGTGATGATGTACAAAACATTTATCATAACGCTGAAATTAACGATTAATCATGAGGGCTCAAGTCCTCGTTAATCCAATAAAAAACGCAGCTTAGGCTGCGTTTTTTATTTATTAAGCTATTAATTTATTTAGTTAAATCCATTTCTTGAATTTTTTCATAAGCAATTTCAGGCGCGGTAACCTCAGGCTTGGCATGCAAATCAGCTTTTAACTGGCCTTTACGGTGTTTAAGTGCAGCATCTAGCTTTTTGGCTGCACTCGCAATTGCTGGATACATAACCGCATCAACGCCCTTAGCAGCGATGCGACTACCTTCATAATTAGTGCTGATCTCTACATCAAATTCACCATGTTCTTTAGCAATGATGATGTCTAATGAAATAAGGGTTGGAAAGTGACTTGCAAGTTTAGTGAATTTTTCTTCGACATGTTGTTTTACAACATCAGTAACATCTACGTGGTGACCAGAAAGATTTATTTTCATAAAGAATCCTTAACTTATATAACTGTCTTATTATGCTGTAATTAAATAGTGACATAATAAGAACTTGGGGCATTTGCAGTAGATCACAAGGATTAAATCACCAAAGTGTCAAAAATGAAGATATCGTCACAACTGTAATTTAATTCTGTATTTCGCTTGGTACTAATTTGGTTCTAATAACAAACTTGTAAGCCAATAGGTGTATAACCACCATACACACTAAGTATAGACACATACAAGCATCTTTGGTTGCAACTTTAGTGGGCTTTCTTATTTCGTTTAAAAATAAGTCAGAATCAGTGAATAACAAGCTATTTTTCACTCAACAGTAAAAATACATGAAAATAAATTAATATTATAAATTCAATAAAATACCATTTTTACGGTGCCAAAAACCACAAACTCAGCCGCAGCTGAGTTTGTTCAAGTTTTCTTTCAATTAATTTACCGAGCTCACCACCAAACTTAGTGAATCACTACTGGGGCCGGAAATAGTAAAGCGATAAACGCCATCGTTGGGTGCATCGAAATGCAAGTTAGCGCCTTTTTTAGCTAAGGTTTTGGTGGCTCCTTCAACAACCACTTCATCACCGGCAATAGCGCCAAAGTCGACAGTAGACCAATCAGCTGTAGCCACTTTAAACTCATTATTACCCGCAACTAAAGCGATATCGACACTGTAAACCGATGCGCCTTGATAGGTTAATACATCCACTTCTCCCCAGCCATTCATGCCACCGCGGATATAAACCGTATTGCCTGCAAACATCTCGGTTTTATTCACGGTTAATGTGGGTTCGTTACGATTGCTCATGTCAAAAGTGAATGTATATTCAGCATCGCTATCAAAAGTGACATTCAAATTACTACCCTTTACTGCCAGTAATTTGGGTTCAGCCAGAATAACAGAAGTGTCGGCTTCACCACTGCCATAATCCACAGTTGACCAGTCCGCTGAGGCCACTTTAAATTCATGAGTTCCGGCATTAACCCTAATTTGACTTTGATAGATACTGCCGCCCATATAAGTTAGCTCATTGACTTCACCCCAACCATTCATGCCACCACGAATATAAATCGGTGTTCCAACAAAGGGCTCTTGGTTATAAACGGTTAGAACAGGGTTAGTTTTATCTGATGCATCAAGCGAGAACACATAGGTTGCATCAGTGGTTGCGCTAAAGATCATATTAGCCCCTTTAGCGGCCAGTGGCTCAGCAAGGTCTTCATCAACGCCTGCTACATCACCTGATAGCGCCCCAAAATCGACTGTACTCCAGTCTGCTGATGCTATTTTAAACTCATAGTCGCCTGCGGCTAGGGTAATCGCAACGCGATATTCACCGGCACCAATATAGCTAAATGCGTCAACCTCACCCCAACCGTTCATACCGCCACGCACAAACACCTGCGTGCTACCAAAGGGCACAACATCAGGTGCACCAGCAGTAGCAGTGGCACTTAATCCTTCACCTTGGGTATCGCCTTGCGCTTTAACAAACACCGCCGTGGTATAGGCTGGCACGTTAAAGGTGCCTTCACCGTCGCCTTGACTAAAGCTTGCTGACTGCACTTGGGTGTCAATGGAGTTGATTAATGTTGGATGCAAGCTAAAACCCGAGGCCGTTGCCACTGTATGTGATTGAGCAACACTACTGCCATTAATCATCACCACCATGGCATCAACCATAGGATCGATGTCAGTTAATCCACTGCCATCATCAACACTCATCACGATTATGCCCTGAGTTTGACGCTTGCCGATATTATGAAACCCAACGCGATCAATAATATCTTGCTCAGTTGTTAAGCGCAGTAATGGGCTGGATTTACGGATAGATAAAAACTCATTAAACACGCTAGAGGCAAACTCAATTTCAGACATAGACGTCGCGGAATTAGGGTTGCCAGATGCTTTGATAATTTGTGCCATTTTGGCGTTATTATCTTGCTTTAGAGGCAAACCAACGTTCCAATTACTGCTTCCTTTAGTAAAGTCGACCCAGTTAAACCAATCGCCAGAATCATAAGAATTGCGGTCCATTGATTTTGAGCGCAGCATGTCGCCTCCCATTTGTAAAAATGGAATGCCTTGACTGAGTAAAGGAATGGTTGCAGCAATATTCTGCACCCGAACTCGCGATGCTAATGATAAGGTTTCATCATTTGAATACTGCAAAATATCCCACAAGGTTTCATTATCATGCTTTGACACATAGTTAATGCTATCAGCAGGATCTAACGCATATGCTGTTGGCTGGCTGTTCCAACTAAAGCTACTGCCTTTGGCTGAATTACCGTTAAAGTCTTTAAGCACATAGTTTTGTAAGTTGCCAGCCATAGACAAGCGCAATGTATCTTGGTCACGCAGGTAGTCATCTTTTTGCTCTGAAGCAAATAAAGCGCCCCACGAACGGCTTCACGAATACGGTCGTTAAAGGTACCAACTTCGCTACCCGCCATGTTCGCTTGTACGGCTTGCTCGAATAAACGGTTGTCGGCTACTTCACCAAAGTTCCAACCTTCGCCATAAAAGTAGTTATCCGGATCAACCGCTTGTACAGCTTCACGCGCAGCTAAAATGCTCGACTTGGGCATATGCCCCATAACATCAAAGCGGAAGCTGTCAACACCATATTCTTTAGCCCAAATAACCATTGAATCGGTAACAAACTTGTCCATCATTCGATGTTCAGTAGCTGTGTTATCACAACAAGTTGATGTTTCAATTTTACCGCTTACTTCGTTATAACGGTGGTAATACCCTGGCACCACTTTATCAAGCACTGAGTTATCCCATAAACCTGAAGCACTGGTGTGGTTATAGACCACATCAAGCACAACCCTAAGACCAAGCTCATGTAAGGCTTGGTTCATGGCTCGTAATTCAACAATTCGAGCCACGCCATCTGCGTCACTGGCATAACTGCCTTCAGGAGCAATAAAGTGCTGTGGATCGTAACCCCAGTTAAAGCTGTCATAGCCTCGCATGGCATTCACTAACTCTTGTGTATCAAACGAGCCTACTGCGTTATCAGCCAAAATCGATTCAATCGTGGCTGACTTATCGCCGGTTTTACATGCCGCAGCATTATCATCAATCTTGTCGCACAACGCGCCTAAGGTATCAGTGATATCAATACGCTCAGATGGATCTTCATTCACTGTGGCAATATCATTTACCGGTAGTAAGTGAAAGTGAGTTACTCCGTTTTCAGCTAAAGTACGTAAATGTTCAACGGGGGCACTGCCCTGTTCAGTAAAGGCTAAATACTTACCTCGGTTGGCGGCTGTGGTACTTTCATCACGGGCACTAAAGTCACGTACATGACCTTCGTAAATCACCGCATCTTCTGCGTTAGCAATGGTCGGTATGCTATGAGCATCCCAACCTTCAGGTTTTAAATCATCATCACTTAAATTAACAAACTGACTATAACGGCCATTAGTTGACACATTTAATGAGTATGGGTCAGTTGCTTCAAGTAACTCTACTTTTCCTGTTAAGGGGTGATAGACCTTAAGTTCAAAGCGGTAGTACATGCGGTCTAATTCCATACCACCTGAATATGACCAAATACCGGTTTGATTATCCAGTGTCATGGGGTGTGATGCGGTTTGTTTTTTGCTGGCATCAAACACTTTTAGATTAACCATTTGGGCTGTAGGCGCCCAAACCTTGCTAGTGATACTATTGCCGTCATAAATAATACCCAATGAAACCTCGTCGGCATCATTGTCCCCTTGGGTATAAAGTGCATCAAGCACCTTGGCAACCTGTACATTACTTGCCACTAATGGCTTGTTGTCTTCATCATAAGCCACTAACACTAGCTGACCTTTGGCTATGGCTTTCGCTTCATCAGCGGTTAACTCGGCTTCATAAGCAGGCCAATTAGCTAAATGTGGCACTAATGCTTTTTGTGCGTCGGTTAAGGTGCTTGGCACAACTTCAAGTTGAGTACCATTGATATTGCCCGCATCATCACTGGCGATTTCACCCATCTCTGAATGATGAATAACAAACTTACTGACACCCTCTGCAGGTTTGTCCCACACAAAGGTATTTTGATCTAGCCAGTGCGCGCTGGCACCATCAATTGAAAAACCGGTATCTAATATAGGGTAAGCATAAATATCGCCTACGCCATCAATGGTAAAGTTTGCGCGATCAAACATGGCTTCTGGTGCATTTGCATCAGCAAAGGCTACTAAGCTCATGCTTAAGTCACCCGATGAAATTGCCTTATCATCACCATCATGAATGATGAAATTAGCACATTCTCCATAGCCTTCTTTTAGATCTAAAACCCAATAAGCACCATAGACTTCATCCACCCCAGTAAAACGATGGCCATTGGCCCAGTCAGTGCTATCAAATGGCGGTGCATAGGCATCACATTTGTCGTTATTCCAAGTATGTAATTTATAGGCTGAATACTTAGGATTTGACTCGGTGTTATTTTTATCCTGCTTGCGATGGTAATAAAGCACCGCTTGATTAGGACCAGCTAACACACTTGGCAGTGGCAAATTAGGGTTAAAGCCTACTTCACACTTTTCATTGTTTGCATCTGGAAAAGTCGGCGCAGGACAACTTAATGGCGGCGGTGGCACACATTCTGTCCCCGCAGCATTAGGTACGTTAGGGATATTACAAGTTAGTAGCACTTCCCCTGGTTCTGCTGAGTCGCCACCACAACCATAAAGTGCAGTTAATGATAAGGTTACTGCCGATAATTTTATTATTCTATAAAGGCTCATCATGAGTCACTTCTCCCTGTTAAATTCGGTACTGGGCATTTGGTTGAACTGAGCTGATTAACTGCGTCATAAACGTAAGATTTACATGACATAATTTAACCCCAGATAAAATTCACGACCGAAGTATTGGATGGTGCCGGTTTTGTTTTCGTTGCCAAAATAGCTCTTGGTCGGCTCATCAGTTAAGTTATTCACTTGGAATAACAGCCCTAGCCCATCGGTCACTTGATAAGAGGCTTGATAATCAATCACGGTTTCACCGTCAAAATTGACCACCTGCTCATTGATTGCCACTTGCTCAGAGATAAAATCGTCACGGTAGCGGGCGCTAACACGGGTTTCAAAGCCTTCATAGCTGTAAAAAAGCGTTGCACTGGCAACATTATTTGATAAGCCGGGTAGACCTTGCTTTGACGATTCACCAGCAAAGGTAGAAATGGTTTCAATTTCAGATTCGGTATATGAGTAGCTGGCATTAAAGCCTAACCCCGACCAAGCATCTGGCAGTGAGGCAAACACTTGTGTGTAAGCTAACTCTAAACCACGAATATAGCCGCCCTTTTCATTGTTCATTGCGGTGGTAAACGTGCCATTGACCGTTGGCACCACTTGGCCGCTGTCTAATTCAATCGAATCAGGTACGTTGTAGCCATTGCCTTTAAAGTCGTAATTGTCGATGCTATCGGTATCAATAAATGACTTAATGTCTTTGTAGAATAGTGCCGCTACAAATGCACCTTCATCAAAGTAATACTCATAAGACACATCATATTGATCGGCATAGAAAGGTTTTAAAAATGGGTTATTGGTGCTCGAACCATTAATTTCACCTGTGTCGCTAACCGATGCACTGGCATCACCCGCTAAGCGGTTAATCGGAGGACGCGACATCACCTTGGCGGCAGCAAAACGCACTTGAGCACTTTCGGTTACATGAAAATTAAGGTTTATTGAGGGCAAATAATCGGTATAGCTCACCCCTTCAATAATGGGCGCATACAGTGAGTTATTAATGCCAATTTCGTCAACAATGTTTTGTGCGCCAAAAGCCGGATCGCCACCAACATTTTTAAGTACGGTTGCTGATTGGTCGGTATTAACCACTCTGACACCAAAGTTACCGGTTATCGGTAAACCAGCCAGCTCAGTATCAATATTTGCTAATGCGTATCCAGACCAAACTTTTTCATACACTTCACCACTTTGCAGTACAGACCATGAATAATTATTGGTATAGCCTTGGGCTTGCCCCGGCGCAACCCCATCAGCATTACCCCAAGTTTGCACCGGCTGCGGAGTACCATTAGGGAACCAAGCATTCAGCGCAGCATCTACATCAATGGCTAAATATGACGGGAAGTAGCTAAAATCGCCCTGCCAATCAACCACAGTGGTCATATCTTCGGTTAGCCTTAATGGTGGCTGTGAACTTGAAAAGCCATTATCGACACCGTATTCAAATACTGATCGATCATTTGAGTAAGTACGATCTGAATAGCGACTACCAAACTCAATACTTGAGATATAATCATTATCTAAGGTGTATTCAAAATCAATCCGATAAGCGCTGAGCTTATCTTCATTAACATAAGGGTAAATGCCATATTTACTGACCATCATACGGTCAATATCAGAAAAAGCTTCGGCTTGATTAAAGCCTACATCCGGTAAATCTAAACCATTTAGTAAATAACTAATGGATACATTTTCATCAAAAATTGGCGTATCGGCATTAGCATCAACCGCCACGTTTGCCCATAACAAGCCATTACGGAAATTACTTTTTGCCGATGAAAATGACACATCAAGATTCACATTAAGGTTGTCGGTAACTTGCCAATCGGCATTGATGCCGTAGCTGTTTACTTCATCAAAATCTTGATTGTCATCATTAACTAATTCAACTCGCGTGTTACCGGTAGATTTGCGATTATAAGTACCACCAATCACCGAGTTACCATCCAAAATTGGATTCGCAATCGAGGCGCTTTCTGGTTCTAACTTAACCCTAAAACCACGAGCAAATGCTTCAGTATCAAACCGAGAAATAAACGCATCCGCTTTTAGGACAAAATTATCCACCGGCGCCCATTCAATTGCCCCCATATAGCCATTACGGGTTTCAACACCGCCTAAGTGCTGAATTTCAAAACCTTCACCCAAATATTCCTTATGGGCATTAGTCATGTCACCGTCGTCACCAATGGGGCCGTTGGTGTCGTTTTCCAAAAAGTCGACATCAGCCGTACCATTGTATGCAAAACCAATAAATTGGGTTGCGACACTGGGCTGGTTCAATCTTGCATAGCCCACGGCAATGCCTAATGTGTCTTCAAGAAATTTACCTTGATAAGAAAAACTAACGCGATCGCCATATTCTTCAGCACCATAAACCTCACTGGCGCGGTCGTTATACATGGCGCGGGCATTAACCACAAAATTATGTTTTTCGGTTTTACTTAAAGGACTTACGGTTGCTAGCTCAACCGTACCGGCAACACCACCTTCAAGCAGTGATGCTTTTGAAGACTTGTATACTGCGGCAGAGCTAATTAGCTCTGATGGATATTGGTCAAACTCAATGCTACGCGAACCACTGGTTGATACCTGTTCACGACCATTTAAGGTTGAAGACACAAAGCCACCAGACATACCACGAATATTGATTTGGGCCGCTTGCCCACCGGTTCGCACCGCAGAAATACCCGGTAATCGGGTCAGTGCATCCGCCATAGAGACATCAGGCAATGCCCCTAAATCATCGGCAGAAAGTTGCTCCGATACCGTATCGCCGTATCGTTTAGAATTAATGGAGTCGATCAAACTGCGGCTGTAACCTTTAATTTGAATACGCTCTATATCGTCAGTAACGATACTATCATCTGCATTCTGACTGGTATTGGTTGCTTGCGCATTGGCATTATCAGCTTGCGAAGTCTGTTCAACCTCATCAGCGGCATAGGCTTTTACAGGCATGAACATTACACTCACTCCTGCGCTTGCCAAGGCTAAAGCTAAGATACTCGGTTTACATTTGAGCATTGGTTTCCCCTTACATTATTGTTGTCCAATACTCAGATATACCACCCACATTATGCAGAATATCGGACATTATTTATCCCGATATACTAGTCATCGCAACCTTTTGATAACAACTCAGTGCATACGTATTCATTACAAACTTGCAACATTTAACTTGGCTAAAAGTGAGCTAAAATAACTGAAAGGCGATTTTTACTGATAAAAATTAATGTGTTGTCATATCACTGGTTATTTCTATATGTTTTTGAGTTAGTACTCATAAACAAAAAGTTTTAACCAAATAACAAAAACAAAGCGATAACCATAGACATTACCCTGGAGTTGGTGTTGAATCTGCAGCTATAAAACATTCTTGTAGTAGCAATTTCATATCAAGCGCGAATACAAAATCGAATGGTGTAATAAGGAATTAACATGGGTTTTAAAATAACTGTAGATTGGCAAGGTTCACCAGCTGAAGAAGGCGAGTTTAACCGAGACCATCAAATTATCTATGGTAGCGGGCAAACTGTTACTGCATCTTCTGCACCTGAGTACAAGGGCAATGCCGAAAAAATAAACCCGGAAGAGAACCTATTAGCTGCACTGTCTTCATGTCATATGCTCACTTTTTTAGCAATTGCACATTTGAAACGCTTACCAGTGGCCTCTTATACCGACAATGCCACCGCTGATTTAGGTAAAAATGAAGCCGGTAAAATTTCGGTAGTAAAAATGACATTATCGCCACAAGTGGTATTTGAAGAGGGTGTAACGGTTTCTGATGAAATTATTAGCAAAATTCACGAAAAAGCACATGCTAACTGCTTTATCGCTAATTCATTAGCTTGCGAGATTGAAATTAAACATTAATCAATGACTGAAACCAGTGCCTCAAAGCACGTGGTTGAATACCCACAAAAAAAGCCGCATCAGCGGCTTTTTTGCAGTTAAATCAATATCAACTATTCACTTTTTTGCATAAAGTCTTCAGTGAAATCAGTTTTCCAATATTTGTAACCTTGAACGGTTGCTTGTGCCGCAGCGCCCATTAAGTTGACTTGGTAAGTTTTAACACCGTCAATATCAATTGATTGGTTAGCAGAAGCTTGATCGCCCTTGTCTTCATATTTAGCGCTGGCTTCAGCTTGAGCTTGACCTTCATAACCAGACTCTTTAAAGCGCTTTAACGCATCAGCCTTAACAAACGCTTGCACGAAAGCCATTTGTTTCCAACCAATACCCGCACCCACGCCACCTGTTGCAAAACGGTAGTAAGATTTTTTACCGCCTTCAGTTAATACACAAACGCCGCCACCGGTTGATAAGGCAAATAAATAGGTATTATTACCAGTACAAACAACATAACCAACAGATTGATTTACAGCAGTTTTTGCTTCAGGGTGCTGAGCATAAATCTCTTGTAGTGCTGCTTGAGTTTCTTTTTGTGCATTGGCTTTTTTAGCTTCAGGGCTATTACCCGTTGCACATGCAGATAGACCTAAAATGGCTGATAGTAAAACAATAACTGATAAAGGCTTTGTCATAGATACTCCTAAATAATGTGCGGCAAATATAAGCAAATAATGTTGAATTTCAAAGTAAATATAGCCAATAAAACAGTCATCGCCATAAGCATTCAACTTCAAAAAAACAAGAATACAACATTATTAACTTTATATTGCTGTTTTTGTCATTTTTAAGTAACCCAATTGTGTAAAGCAACACAATTTGAATTGGCTTTTGGGTAACGACTAATTAAGATGAGCAAGGTTTGTTTACTAAGAATGAATTTATGTCGCAGTTATTCCCCAATTACCAATGGCACTCAACCATTTTTGATTGTCACTCCAATAATATTGAACAATTTGAGTTGTTGTTAGCTCATCAGGTTAAGCGCCTTAAGTTACACCAGCATGTGCTTGGATATGTTGATGAAATCAATCGCCAGTATCCATTGGCGTTTTATCAGTCACCTTCTATCTCCACCAGCAAAGCATCTATTTTACTTTGTGCGGGTTTTCATGGTGAAGAAGCCGCTGGCCCATGGGGATTATTGAACGCATTAACCCAGCTGGACAGCAACATTACTGACAAGGTGAATCTGAGCATTTTGCCGCTAGTTAATCCTAGTGGTTTTAGTATTGGTAATCGCTTGAATATGTTTTTACAAAATCCCAATCGTGGTTTTGTATACCAATCAGGTCACATTCAACCTAATCAACATACCTCTGCGGAAGGGCATATTTTACAGCTAGCGCAAACCACATTATTGCAAGCTAGCCAGCATGGTTTATTAACTTGCCATGAAGATGTATTACTCAGCAATTGTTATTTGTATTCATTAGAATCGGCAACCAGCCCCAGTGAGTTGAGCTACCAATTACGTGATGCTTTAGGTAAGTATTTTCCTATTGCGCTAAATGGTGAGATTGACGATTGCCCTGTGAAAGATGGGATTATTTTCAATCATTTTGATAGCTCGTTTGAAAGTGGATTATTTCAAAGTGGTAGTCAAATCGCCATTTGCACTGAAACACCGGGGCAACAGCCATTTGATCAGCGTGTGCTTGCTAATCGAGACGCGATTACTTTGTTTATCAACCACTTTGTTGATGATCATCGTCAATAGACGCATTTCGTGAGCATAAATGCGTATTAAGGACTAATACATTTCTGCCGCACAGATTGTTTTCTATTTATGAAAAATTAATGTCGTGGCACTTCACCAGATCAGATAAAAAGGGTATCAACAGCGATATCAACAAAGCAAATCGAATAATCTAATAATTCCTCCAGCATTCAAGCATGGGCTAATTTGTAATTGCTTAATAACGGCAAATATGAGCTGAATACACCGAAATACCATCAGTTCTTACTAACTCAATGTACTCCCACAATCCAACAACCGCTCAGTCAGGTGAGTTCGCTTGCGTGCACGGCAAAAGCCCCATCACTGATAGGGCTGTAATCGATAAAATCTACATTAACTGACGATATAAAATAGACAGATTAATTAGCGTGAATATCATCAGCTTTACCTGTTTTAGGTAATGGCAGAGCCTTAAGAGGCTGATAAGGGCTTTGGGCTAACTGCTCTTTTAAATAGCTAATGGCTTTTTCTAATTGAGCATCTTCACCTTGATATGTCGCAAACGGTAAATTGCTAACCTCAATATCAGGCTCAACACCGTGGCCTTCCACAATCCAACGTCCATCCATTGCATATTGTGGATATTCTGCCACCCTAGCCATACCCTTATCGGCCAAACTATTACGTCCCGACAACCACACTCCTGCTCCGGCGGTTTGCTTACCAATAAGCGGTGCAAGGCCAAGGGCCTTAATACCCGCTGAGAAGGTTTCGCCATCGGAATAAGTCATTTGATCTGCTAATACCACCAGCTGGCCTCTAAAGGTTTGCTGCATATTGGTATTAGCTGTGCCGTGGGTTGGCTGCCAAAATGCCCATGCTTTACGCAATAGCTTTTCAATAATCCAACTATCAATGTTACCGCCACGATTGCGGCGCACATCAATAATTAATCCAGCTTTGTCGTAGTTGGTGTAAAACTCGCGGGCAAAGCTTGCAATATCACCCGCGCCCATGGCGTATAAGTGTAAATAGCCAAATTCACCTTTTGACGCTTGGCTGACTTTATCTGCATTATGATGAACCCAATCTAAATATCGCAGCTTGGCAGCGGTTGCTATATCGGTTGGCGAGACAATGGTTTGATGCTGCTCTCGGCCTCTAATTAGGGTTAGTAATACCTGCTTGTTGACTTGGTTTCGCAATAATTGGGTCACTTGGGCAATATTACTCACCGGCTTGCCATTGATTGCCTTAATAATATCGCCTTCTTTTGCGTCAACCTCAATGCGGGCTAATGGCGACGCTTGGCTAGGTAACTCAGGATCGTTCTGATAAATATGGCTAATTTCAACGCCTTTTGCCGTGAGTGTTAATCTCGCACCTAACGCGGCTGATTTAGCGGCATCACTGTCTTTAGCAACATCGCCACCACGCACTTGCGAGTGCAGAGAGTCTAACTCCCCCATCATTTGCTCAAAAATATCATTTAGCTCATATCGATCAGTTAAGCGCTGCAACAAAGGTTGATATTTGGCTTTAGTGGCCTGCCAATCAAGCCCGCGCATTTGGGTATCAAAAAATTGCCCTTTGTGCATTAACCAGGCATCTTCAAAAATCTGTTGCCACTCTTGCATGGGAGAGATATTTAATTGCCATTGCTGAGTATTTACCTTTGCTTGGCTAACATCGGCAGGCAGTTTGTCACCCGCAGCCACAATCAATAACTCTTTAGGATTGGATTGCTTATTTAACAGAATTTGCTTACCGTCGTTTGATACATTGAAATCGGCAATGTCGTCGGCAAATACCTCGACTTTAGGCGCGTTTTGATTAAAAGCTATCCACTTAAGACTTGATACTTGGTTATTTGTATCAAGCACATATAGTCCCTTATCGGTTTGTTGCAAGCGATTATAGTTGCCCGATGCCACCGGCACTTGCCATAAACGCTGAGGCAGTCCTTGCCAGTCAACTTTCACTTTTACTATGCTGTCGCTAGTGCTGTTACTGTCGCCTTGCTTAACGCTTAGCTCGGTTTGCTTAGCAAAGGCAAATTGCGCCTTTTCATTTAATGCAATGGCAAATATTTGGCTGCGCTTATCAAATACCGGCCCCATATTTCGGTCACCCCAAGGTGAACTTGGTGTGGCGTTAAAGTCACGATTAGATAAGAAGTACAGCCAATTACCATCTTTGCTAAAGCTTGGTGAATATGACTCGTATTTATCGCTGGTGAGCGTTTGCGCCTTTTGTTGGTTGACTGAATACAACACAATTTGCGGGCGCTGCTGACCGATTTCAGCTTTGGTCATCGCGACAAATTGACTATCTGGCGACCAAACAATATCTTGATAAGGCCCTAAGCCTTCGCCATTCACCATGATTTTTTGATTGGTGTTAGCTTTCAAATCCAGTAACCATACATTGCCCATATAGTCATCATGAGCTAAATAGCGGCCATTGGGTGATAAGGTTAAACTGGTACGCAAGGTGGTACCATCTTTGGTTAGCTGTTTTGCGCCTTCACTGCCATCGGCGGGATATTGCCAAATTTCTTGCTCACCCGATGCATCACTAATGCCATACACCCATTTACCATCTTTGCTCAATAAAGCATGACGAATGCGGCTGTCAGCAGGCGAGGCAATTTGAACTAAGCGGCGCTCATCAGTTTGCGCTATTGCCACATGGCCGCGAGCGGTAATCACCACTTGTTCACCATTGCTGCCCAATTTAGTTGAGGTTGCAAACTCCATCGGGTCGTTCACCCAATGTTCACGTCGATGGGGAAAGTCACTACTTAATGCGACATTAAGAGTTTGATCTCGATTGGTTGCGATATCAAATAACTTAATATCAGCGCCTTGCTGAAAGATAATACGTCCGTTATCCAGCTTGGCATCACGCACTTGCCAATCGCTATACTGACTATGCTGCTTGATATCGCTGCCATCTTGCTGCATTGACCAAATATTATCGTTCCCAGAGGCATCGCTGATAAAATACACGCGGTCTTGCCAAACCATAGGTTGGCGGACAGAACCTTGATGCTGGCTAGTCAGTTGCTCTGCTTCTTTGTTGCTGCCTAGCTGATAACGCCAAATTTTACCTTTAGCCCCGCCGCGATAAACCTTGGCATTGTCACCGCTGGCTTGTAAGCCAAACTGAGTGAAATAGACGTACTGCCCTTGGTTATCAATCACCCCTTCAATGGCATCTGCTAAAGGTAAATTGGTCACTTGCAAGGTGTTAGGATTAACGGTTTTTAGAACCCAGTAATTGGCAGGCCCAAAGGCATTGTCGGTGGAATAAAGCACCTCTCCGCCAGCGGTCCAACCTTGCAAACGTACCCTTGAGTTTTCAAAGCTCAGTCGTTTTGCAACACCACCCGCCATGGGCATAACATAAACTTCAGTCGCGCCCTCATAATTGGCGCTGTAAGCCAACCATTGACCATCATGGGAAATACTGGCATCTATTTCTTCAGCCGCTTGAGTGGTTAACCGACTCGCGACTTTATCGCCAATTTGGCTTTTCCATAAATCGCCTTCTGCGGTAAAGACTATGGTGTTGTCATGCAAGGCTGGAGCACGGTAATAGCCTTGATTGCTACTCTGTGAGGCGGTAGCTAAAAATGAACTGAGGCAGCCCATGGCAAGTAAACAACCCAGACTAGTTGGTCGAAGTTTCATTGGCGTGTGATTTCCCTATAGTTGTTTTTATGAGTTAGTCGTTTTTATGAGTTAGTCGTTTTTATGAATTTGTTGCTTTATGAGTTTGCTGTCATTTTGAATGTATTTGTTGGCAGACGGCATTTTTTGCTTTGTTATTTTTTGTTGCCTCACGTTACCAGAGTCCACAGATATTAACAGTGGCAAAATGTAACCATTCGCAACAGTAAAGGTTAAGGTGAACACCCAACAAAAAGGCCAAGCAATTGCTTGGCCGTTACGTTTGTGTCAAAGCGCTGTATTTGTTGAGTACAGCCCTTATCAAAGACAAAGTGCTACTGAGTATTAAGGCGCTGCTTGAGCTCAGTATATTGTGAATAAAGCTTATTGTTTGGTTGCGTCACCTCAGGAAAACGCTGTTCAATATCCGCTAATAAGGCCATCGACTCTTGCCACTTACCTCGATTGATCAGCGCTTTTAGCTGCAATAAGGCACTGTCTGCAGCCGCAATCACCGGTGGTTGCTCGTCTAATTCATTGGGCGTTAACTTGGCGGCTGATGTCAAGGCGCGCGATTCAACAACCTGAGCGTTAATGTTATTCGAATTGATGCCATTAGATTGATGAATGACATCAACATTGGCTGGTTGTTGCGCCTCGTGGCTAGCGTCTACAGGCATAGTATCCGCACTCATCACCTGTATTGCTTCACTCGTTACCGACATTGGCTGCGGCGTCATATCCATTTGGGTTGGCGCAATAGATTGCTCCATTGGCACCATCATAAATAATCCAGCGATGATGAATACCGATGCTGCTGTAGACAACTGCCAACGGTACTTTTGCCAAGCGCTATTGGGCACTAAATTATCATCCGTTTCATCTGGTAGCTTAGCTTGACCAGAAGATAGATTCTCTCTTAGGTAAGCATGCGCTTTGGCCAAAACAAGCTCATCTAATTGTGCTGAAGGTTCAGGCTTGGGGCTGCGATGATATAGCAGGCTAATTTCATCTTGTAGGGCTAAAAACTCATCATCTTGCTGGCTCATTTTCAACCCTCCAGTAACTTATTGGCGACACAGGTTTTAATGCTTTGATAAGCATAACGAATACGACTTTTGGTTGCCTCTAATGTGACTTGGCCGATTTCACTGATCGCCGATGCCGTTAAGCCTAATTCGACATTCAATAAAAAGGCTTCTTTTTGTACTGACGGTAATAACGCAATGCAACCTTGTAACAACTTAGCTTGCTGCTGTTGCTGTAATTGGCTATCTGGCTCTATATCGGCGCTTGCGATAAAGTTTTCCATGGTTTGCTCGTCGGCTAACCCTTGTGTGTGATCTAATGGTTTAACGGCTCGGACATGATCAATAATCAAGTTATGTGCAATCTTATACAGCCAGGTGGTGAATTTAGCGGTTACTTGATAATGGGCTGCCGCTTTAATTACTTTACCCCAGACCTCTTGATATAAGTCTTCAGCTAACTGGTTATCATGTAACTGGCGCACAAAATAGCGATATAACGGGCCTTTATGTTTACTATAAAGGCTTTCAAAGGCTTTTATGTCTCCGGCTTGATATGCCAACATTAATTGCTCATCTGTTGATTGCGCTGCGGTTGATTGCCCTGCTGCGAGCGAGTCATTACTTAGCATTATTTGCGCTTCACCTTGTGGTTTCATAGGCCTTCAAATATCAATGAATTAGCGGGTTAGGTATTCAATCGGATCATAAAAAGCACGACATTGTTTAACTCCTGTCGAGCTAACAATGTTAGCGTGCGGATGATTTGCAACCACTCAATTTAAAAACCATGCCGATAAACCATTCCGATAAACTAAGTCGATAAACTAGGTCGATAAACGATAACGGAAAACCAAGGTTATCATCGAACACTGATTGATAAAAAAATATATCATAATCAATATTATTACTAATAACGCTTGAAAATACATAAAGGGTTAAGTTGTTGGTAAAAATATCAACTTAATCAACAAATACCTTTTCTAATTCCGGTTTGAGTAAAACCTTCTCATCATGGTCAAAAAATTCATTATGGGCAGCAATAAAGTCTTGTTTAAATGCATTTTGGTTCATAACAAAGTCTATGCGCTCAATAAGCTGTTTTCCTTGCGGAGTTTTCGAGCAGGCAATATAGCCATAATCAGGCTGAGTGACCCCAGCAATGGGAATAGCCTGAATCGCCAGTTGAACCTCTTTATCACTGAGTATTCGATATGCTTCGGCAGAATACTCTATCACTCCTGCAACGCGGTTTTTTAACAGCATTTCTATTAACTTTTGAGTCGAGTTCATACCACTACGGTAATAAAACACATCAGGATTGCTATTAATATAACGATTAATGATGTCGCCGTATGAGCGCCCTTTAACAATACCAATATGAGCATTCAATGCAGAATAGGTACTTAAATCGATTTGTTGCGGAAATTTATCGGCATTTTCCTTCGTGACAATTAATCTTAATGGCGGGTAAATACTGATTGGCTTTTGGCTGAAATAAGCGATTTTTTCGCGCTCGGCAGATTTAAACTTGTTATACATGCAAGCATTACCGAGTTTATTTAAATCGCTCCATGCTCGGGTATAACTGACCTGCTGTTGCGTGAACTCAAACTGGGCATCACTGTGCTGCAATAACAACGCAAACATGCCTAGAGGCTGCTCTACAGTGAGATCATTTTCTGTTGTGTCAGTTTCGGCAAGCACTATAGCCTGCAGCGGAGTAGCATGTACGACTGAGGGTAATAACAAACGACAACACAGGCATGAAACCATCAGCAAGCTGAACAGGGTACAAGTCGAGTGCGATTTTTTAAACCAATGAACAATGGAAAAATGAATCAAAATAGTACTCCTGCAACACAGTCGTTAACATCTATCCATTAATTTAAAAATCGCATTCCATTTTGATTTATACGCTGTACTAAAGGTTATAGGGTTATAGGGTTATAGATTAAAAATAGCTTTCAATTCAGACTCTAGCAAAGACTTATCATCAACCGAGGCAAACTCGCGATGAACATCAAGCAAGCCACGCTGAAAATCTTTGCTGCTCATCGCTTTATCAATGGTGCTAATTAAGTGTTTTCCCGTTGGCGTTTTGGTGCAAACCATATAGCCCGGAGAGGGCTTTTGCACACCTTGAATGGCAATGCCTTTAAATTCAAATTGCTTACGAGTGCTCTTTAATCTAGCGCTAACGGCATCGGCATACTCAATAAACCCATCGATACGATTCATTTCAAGCATATTGATTAATTTATCAACCGAATCGCTACCATCACGAAAAAATATCAAGTCTTGTTTTTGGGCTAACTGCTTATCAATTACCTCACCATAAGCACGGTTGCTGGCCACGGCAAAGCGCTTGTTTTGCAATGCTGTGATTGAGGATATATCAAACGTATCCGAGAATTTATCGGCATCTTCAGCGCGAATAATTAACCTTAAAGGGGGATAAAGCGTAATGGGATAGTGGCTAAAATACGCAAGGCGTTGGCGCTCAGGTGTTTTCACCTTGTTGTACATGCAGCTATTGTCTATTTTAGCGAGTTCAAACCAACTTCGACTCATGCTCATTTGTTGATAAGTGAATATAAGTGGTTGTGGGCTATTTTGCTGCAGCATTTTTAATACCGCCATCGGCTGCATGTCGGTCACGTCAATGGAATTATCAGCAAATTCACCTAATAAAACCGCATGATTTTCAGCCGTATGACTCAACACCGCTGGAGCAATGACAAGCCCTATCAAACTAAATCGCCTTAGGAACGAAAACACCGACATATCCACCTTGATTAAATACCCTAAAAATAAACGCCCTATGCTGCGTCTTTCACTATTCACCAACCCAATACTTAGCAAAACAATGACGACGAAACTTGTATCAGAGACGACTAAAGTATTAAGTTACAACCTAGCGCGAACTTAAGCTAATTGCATGCAATTTTTTAACACTGTAACAATTTAATACAATGCGGCGTGACATCAGGGCGAGTATTCGGTATCACAAACTAAGTGTTAGCCGAACAAAACACTGAAGCGCAGCCAAAATACAGGCAACATGCTATTATCTGTCACCTTTTTTATCGCCTTAATATTAATGCTAATCCATGATGCGAATTTGGCATGAATGACTAGCTAAATATATCAATATAATGAGTACGTTAAGGAGTAAGCATGCAAGCCCTTGTTGCTGTTGTTATGGGTTCTAAAAGTGATTGGCCTACCATGGAAGCCGCCGCTGAAATAATGGATAAACTCCAAGTTCCTTATCATGTTGAAGTTGTATCAGCCCACAGAACACCAGACAAATTAATGGACTTTGCCAGCACTGCTGCCGACAAAGGTTATAAAGTGATTATCGGCGGCGCCGGTGGTGCTGCTCACTTACCAGGAATGATAGCGTCAAAAACTCGCTTACCCGTTTTAGGTGTTCCGGTACAAAGTAAAGCCTTGTCTGGCATGGACAGCTTATTATCCATTGTACAAATGCCTAAAGGCATTGCGGTTGGCACCTTGGCCATCGGTACTGCGGGGGCGTTTAATGCCGGTTTACTTGCAAGCCAAATTTTAGCGACTTCGGATTCTGAGCTCGCAGCAAGAATTGATGCTTTTCGTGATGAACAAACTCGTTCAATTTTAGATAATCCCGATCCGAGAGAAGACTAATGAGCCAGCAACATACTGTTTGGGTATTAGGCAATGGCCAATTAGGTGCCATGTTAAGCCATGCAGGGCAGCCTTTGGCCATTGATGTTCGCCCTGTAGACATTATGACCCCAAGTGATGATGTGCTGCCGATTGAGGCCTCGCATGTGATCACTGCTGAACGTGAGCAATGGCCAGAATCCAGCACTAGCTTACAATTAAGTACCCATCAACACTTTATTAATGGTCCTGTTTTTGGCCGTCTTGCTGACAGATTTACCCAAAAAAGCTTACTTGACGAATTAGCTGTCGCGACTGCACCATGGCAATTAGTTGATGATACCGTCACCCCAGAGCAACTTTATCACCAATATGGTGACCGAGTTTTATTAAAGCGTCGCACAGGCGGCTATGATGGCAAAGGCCAGCATTGGTTAAAACAAGTTGAATCAAGCCTTATTCCAGCCGATTGGCGTAATGAAGCCATTGCCGAGCAAGCCATCAACTTTGATGAAGAAGTCTCGCTTGTGGGTGTACGCACTCAAGATGGTCGTTGTTTATTTTATCCATTGACATTAAACCTGCATCAAGATGGTATTTTAATGGCGTCTATTGCGCCGTTAACTCGTTTAGATCATTTGCAAGCGGAAGCTGAGCAGATGCTTTCGACCATCATGAATGGGCTTGAATATGTTGGTGTGATGGCAATGGAATGCTTCCGTGTGGGTGAGCATCTATTAGTGAATGAGTTAGCGCCACGGGTGCATAACTCAGGTCACTGGACTCAGGCGGGTTGCCACATTAGCCAATTTGAGCTGCACCTGCGTGCGTTATGCAATTTACCCGTCCATCAACCACAAGTTAACTTCCAATGCGTTATGGTTAATTTGATTGGCATTGACAAAGATGACCGCTGGTTAAGCCTGCCTAATGCAGAACTTTTTTGGTACAACAAAGAGGTTCGTCCCGGTAGAAAAGTCGGCCATTTAAATTTATCGGTTCACAATACCGATGCGCTTAAGCAAACCATTAACCAGTTAAAACAGTGGATGCCTGCGCAATATCAAGCGCCATTAGATTGGATTTTAGCTGAGTTTTGCTCACATTAATTCATAGTGCCACGCCAACAAAAAAAGAGCTTGCGCTCCTTTTTTGTTGGCTTAACCTAAGTTAACGCTATACAAGCAATGACGTTAGCCGAAGAAAACTCGCCACAACCAAGATGAGTCCAGATCGTCTTTACAGGTGCGATATTGCTGTGCATAGCGTTTTGAGCGGTCGTCCACTTTTTGCGCCACGGGTCCTAACCACTTTTTGGCTTTATAAGTGCCGCGTTTATAACCGCCCCAACCTTCGTGATAATTCAAATATTGGTTTTTAGCATCCCACTTAGATACGCCATTCACTTTGTTAGTTTTGTAAATAAACCAGCCCATAAAATCCATCGCGTCAGCAAAATTACTGCGGCTTGACCATGAGTTACCGGTTTCTTTAACATAATCATCCCACGTCATGGTTTTTGCTTGCGCATAGCCGTAAGCATCACTAGCCCGACCAATCGGAATAAAACCTAAAAAGTATTGCATTGGCGGCGCGGCATTATGCTTAAAAGAGCTTTCTTGGTACATCATGGCTAAAGGTACGTGAACAGGTACGCCCCACTTTTCACGAGTATTCACCGCAGCTTTGTACCATGAGCGGTTTTCTTTAAAAATAGCACAGAGGTTTTCGGGTTCAGCAGGTTGAGGAGTAGCACAAGCAGTTAATAACAATAAACAACAAGCAGTAACTATGTACGTAGACGACTTCATAACACCTCAATTAAGCAGGAAACAGACTCGGGATAATGCACGTTGCCGGTTAAATTTAGTTGATTCAGCAGTATAAAAGGCCATGTGAATAGCCATTAAGCAACGTCAGGCACATTATCGATATAACAATTTTCAAAGCAAACAGCATAAAGTGTCACATCTATTGGGTACTAAAGCAATTTAAGACTTGGGGCTCATATCACATTGATAAGATTCTTGTTGAAACACTACAGGTTGCCAAAATTTTTGATTACGCCCAGTGTAAATTTTGTCGGTATTCATTTGCGCGGCGATATGGTATCGCTGATTCGCCTCAACATTCACCGTTAATACTTTAGTGGTTCGCGCCGCTAATGAGACTTTCAGCTCTGGAGAGTTTATTAGCTCTACTACGGTAAACTCATGCTGCCCTGGCGATAAGCGATAGTTAGGTCTGGATATCACAGGTTTACCGTCTAAATGCGTTACCACTAAGCGATATAGATATTGCTCAGGGTTAGGCTTGATATAAGCCGAAACCGTTCCACACTCAATAACATCAGGAGATGAAGCACAGCTAGACAGCAACATACTGGCTGCTGTCATACTGATAAGTGTTAAAGATGAACGTACGGCCATCAGGGCTCCTGAGTTACGCTTTACAACCACTGAAGAGTTCAGCGGGTGCAACCTCTTTAAAATACTCTTGCAAGAATAAATCAAAATCTTGGGTTGATTCAGCTTCAATTTGCTGCTGCTTAACCAAGGAGTCTTTAGCTTCTTGTTGATATTCTTTCTCTTTACTTTCACTAAATGGGTACTTTGTTAAATACTCATGGTAACGATTAGTCAACTGCTTAACCCAATCACCATGATCAATCCCTTTACCAATCAAGTCATTTAGCACTCGACCAGATAAAGTTAGACTTGGATCGTCAATGGCAGCTTGCCAGGTCGCTAATGCATTTTGATACTGCTCGCCTTGCTCACCATCGAGTAATTTGGCTAAGCGAGATAAATCTGTGAATAAACTTTCCATCCAAGCTTTTAAGCTGATCGCTTGGCCATTTTGGCTCAGCATCAAACCCGGTTTACGGCCTTCTAGCACTACTTTTTTCAAGTTTTGGGCAATTTCATGCTCACCTTGTTCGTCAGTTAATGCTGATGGTGAAAGTAAACAATGCAATAAAAACAAATCTAAAAAGCGTACTTGAGTTGCATCAATACCCACAGGGCTAAATGGGTTAACATCTAAAGCGCGCACCTCAATGTATTCAACCCCAGCCCGTTGTAGTGCTTGGGACGGTTTCTCACCGGCTAGAGTCACTCGTTTAGCTCGAATGGGCGAGTAAAACTCATTTTCGATTTGCAAAATATTGTTGTTTAGTTGGCGGTATTCACCCTCAACTTTAACGCCAATTTTTTCAAATTGTTTTGATGGTTTTCTAATCGCAGCCTGTACCCCTTCAAGGTATTCAGGTAAAGAGTTGTAGCTGATATTAAGCGTTTCTTGTTCTTTATTGGTATAGCCTAAATCACTCATACGAAGCGAAGTTGCATACGGTAAATACAAGGTTCCTTTACCGGTTTTTTCAAACTCAAAATCCACTTGACGATTTTTAACAAAAGACGAGCACAATGCGGGTGAAGAGCCAAAAAGATACGGTAATACCCAAACCATACGGCGGTAATTACGGATCAATCCAAAATAAGATTCTGAAATAAACTCGCAGCGACCAATTTGGTCTGTGCGCATTGTCGGGTTGTTAGACAATTTGCTATCAAACAGCATTTGCCATAAATCACGCGAAACTGAAAAATTAAAATGCACCCCTGCGATAATTTGCATTAATGCACCATAACGATGAGTTAATCCTTGACGATAAAGGGTTTTCATTTTTCCCGTATTTGAATTGCCATATTGAGCAATAGGGATTTTTTTCACATCACCGACATAACACGGCATGCTAACAGGCCACAGTGTTTGACCATTTAAATGACGCACTGTGTATGCATGAGTTTGGGTTAACCCTTCAAGTAAGGTGTCAATATCGCTGTTTACTGGGGTAATAAACTCCAGTAACGACTCGCTATAATCTGTGGTGATCCGCGAATGAGTCAACGCCGAACCTAGGGCTTGAGGGTGTAAATCTTGTGCCAACTGGCCATTGGCATCAATACGTAATGCTTCACGTTCAATACCACGAGACATACCAAGTAAGGCTTCACGCCCTTTACTGTCGCTAAGTTTATCGACGATTTCATTGAAAGATTTCAATATTAAATTCTCTTTGATGGATTCGCGTTGCGAGTAAGCTAGACCCGATAATACCTGAGATTATTGCCAAGATGGCAAAAAAAAATCAAAACGAAAAACGGCAACAGATAATCTGCTACCGTTTTTACACATATCACTGAATATAGGGGCTTAGCTACTTATATTCAAGGCTGTTCAATGATTTCAATAGGATAACCCAGTGTTTTTAATTGTGGCTCAATGGTTTGTTTGTCACCTACCACTAAAAACAACATACTATCAATATCTAACTGGCTTGCTGCAAGTGAGTTTAATTCATCCAACGTGATTGAATTTATGATTTCAGTTTGCTGCTGGGTGAACTGATTATCTAACTGATAACGCTGTATCCGTCGTATAAAGCTAGCTTTTTGTCTAGGCGTTTCGTAATCGAGGGCTTGACCTTGGGTGATAGAGTTTCGCAAAAACGCTAATTCATCAGCACTCATACCGGCTTGCTGATAATGACGAATTTCATTAATAAACTCAGTTAGTGCTGCGCCAGTCACATCGCTTCTCACGCTCGCCGACGCTAAAAACTCGCCACTGTCTTTTTGGCCTTGAAAGCTGCTTCTTGCGCCATAGGTGTAGCCTTTATCTTCACGTAAATTCAAATTAATACGGCTGTTGAACGCCCCACCTAGCGGGTAGTTCATCAAGGTTGCTTTAAAGTACTCGCCTGTCGCATCGTAAGATAAACTGCGTCGGCCAATGTTGATCACTGACTGAGCGGCACCGGGCTTATCAATTAAATAAATGGTTGCTGGCGCTGCATATAGTCGTTTATTGATAGGCGCAATCGGGCTGGCTTTGCCTTGCCATTGACTAAAGGTTTCCAACATTGGCAAAACTTGTTGCTTGGCTAAATCAGACACCAACACCATTTTGGCATTACCTGCGGTATATTGCTGCTGATAAAAGGCTTTTACATCCTCAAGGGTTATCGCATTTAGGCTCTCTATGGTGCCCAAATTACTGCTGCCCATGGCGGTGCTTTTGCCATATAGCAAAGCGGAAAAACCATTACTTGCAAGGTAATTAGGATCCGACATCAAGTGTTGTAAGTTTTGCAGCTGTTGCTGTTTTACCCGCTCAAAATCAGCTGCATTAAAGGCAGGGGAAAACAACCTTTCATTCACTATCTCAAGTGTGGCAGCTAAGTTTTTGGTTAAGCTAGAAACTTGCACATAAGCTTGTGATTTACCTGAATCAAAATTTATGGTTGAGCCTAACATTTCAAGGGCATTAGCCAGCTCTTCCGCACTGCGTTTGCTGCTCGATTCGTTCATCATCTGCGCCGTTAACTGCGCAAGTCCTGCTTTATCAATAGGAGCAGAACGATGTCCACCTTCAAGGTAAATAACGAGCTCAACCGTTGGTGTTTCATGGCTTTGGGTTGCCATCACTTCAATGCCGTTACTGAGTGTTGCTGTCCATAACTCTGGCACATTCAACTGCGGGGCTTTACCTGCTTGGGGCATTTTAGAACGATCAAAACTTGAACTTACTTGTTTTAGCTCATTATCTTGCTTTACTTCAGTAAGGCCAGTTACCGCATCTTTGGCCACAGCTAATGGGACTGGAGTGAAGTTGTCCTCTTTAGCCACTAATTGCGTTTGCCCTTCTGGCACCACGCTCATTACCACTCTTGGTTTACCTTTAATGTAAGTATTAAACACCCGCATCACATCGGCTTTGGTGACTTTACTATATCGCGCTAGATCGCTGGCCACCATGTTGGGATTATCATAAAAAGTCTGGTTAGCGGCTAAAGTCGATACTTTACCGCGCACACTTTGCATACCAAAAATAGTATCAGCTTCAAACTGCACTTTGACTTTTTGTAAGTCATCGTCGGTCACACCGCGTTGTTCAAATTCGGCAATGGACTCATCAATTTTGGTTTCTAAATCAGCAAGTTTTCCCCCCATAGCTGGGTTAGCTAGGGCATATAATGTAAATTGACAGGCTAACTCTTGACATGGATGACTCACCGAAGATTGCACTGCATAACCATCTTTAACTAAATTTTTATACAATAACGAGGTTTTACCACCACCAATAATATTGGCTAGCAAATCTAATGGTGCTTCATCAGGATGCCCTGCATGCACAGTTGGCATACCGATATACAATAATGGCAAATGAACTTTATCTTCCATTGATATATAACGGCTTTCGTTCAATGTGACGGGGATTTTACTGGGTGCCTGTACTGCCGGCCCGGCTGGTATATCAGCAAAATATTGGTTCACCCAAGCCAAGGTTTGTAACTCATCAAAGTCACCGCCTATGGTTAATGTGGCATTGTTTGGGCCATACCAACGTTGAAAAAAGTGCTTTACATCGTCAAGGGTAGCGCGGTCTAAATCTTCAGGCCAACCAATAACAGGCCATGAATAAGGATGTCCTGCTGGATATAAAGCTTGTGCAAAACGTTCACTCATGCGGCCATAAGGACGATTATCAATCCGCTGAGCACGTTCGTTTTTAACGGTTTCACGCTGCACTTCAAATTTTTCACTGGTTAAAGCGGGTAAAAAGAAGCCCATTCGATCAGACTCTAACCAAAGCATTTTTTCAAGTTGGTTGCTTGGCACGGTTTCAAAATAATTAGTCCGATCAGAATTAGTCGTGCCATTTAATGTACCACCAGCTTCAGTAACCACTTTAAAATGCTGCTCGTCAGCTACGTTTTGTGAGCCTTGAAACATCATATGTTCAAATAAATGGGCAAAGCCACTGCGACCAGCCAACTCTCTGGCTGAACCGACATGATAAGTCACATCAACATGCACTAAAGGGTCGGAAGTATCTTGATGTAAAATCACCGTCAAGCCATTCGCTAGTTGATACTTTTTATAGGCAATACCTATTTCACTGTCAGCCACTTTAACGTTTTCAATTAAAGTCACCCCTTCAGGCAGAACCGTCTCTCGTGGTGTGTCATTAGCACAGCCCATTAAAGCCGCACTAATTGCGACAGCTAAAATCCACTTTTTCAAATCACACTCCTTCCATTCATTTAAGCTCAGTGCTAGCCCATTAAATGGCCAGCATAAAGGCAAATACAATTAAACTGTAACGTATGGTTTTACCAATTAAAATCATGATGGTGGAACTCACTACGGGTAATTTTAACCATCCAGCAATTAAGCACAGGATATCACCAATTAATGGTAACCAAGACAATAACAATGCCCAAACCCCGTAGCGCTCAAACCACTGTAAACTACGTTGATAATACTTGTTGTCAAAATCTTGTGGGGATTTAGCAAAACGGCCTGCGCGCCCTAGATAATAGCTAGTCATTGCCCCTAGAGTATTGCCCACACTTGCTGTGACCAATAAAGCAAGCCAAGGTTCACTGTTTTGAGTAAGCAAGCCTAAAAGTAAAACTTCTGATCCTCCTGGTAACAAAGTTGCAGCTAAAAAAGCCCCAGAAAACATTAGCCACAATTCACTCATACACTACCTTTTTGATTATTAAAGCATTACTGTTATCACTCAGCATTTTTGATGTTGTAATCAATTTATAAAAACTTAAAGACATATTAACACTGATATTTATAATTATAAGTTATATCAAATTGACGTTGTTTGTCTCTATAGTGCTAACTAGAATGCCATTAAATTTATTTCATGCAGTGGGCTAACGGGTTAATTTTGTCACGCTATTAAATTGGTGCATTGCATAAACAACCACAACAAGAATAACAATCTTCAATAAAATTTGGATACCAGATGATTTTACAAACCTTAAAACGCATCCCATTTTGGCAAAAAGTCCTTGCAGGCTTTATGTTTGGCGCTCTTGCTGGTGTCGCCTTAGGTGAAAGCGCTGTGATGCTTAAACCATTGGGTGATTTATTTATCAGCGCGATAAAAATGTTGGTAGCGCCATTAGTTTTTTGTGCCATTGTGGTCAGTATTACCTCAATGGGCTCACAGGCTAATTTAAAACGTTTAAGCTTTAAAACCCTTGCCATGTTCATGTTGACTGGCACGCTAGCGTCAATTATTGGCTTAACCGTTGGTAGCGCATTTGATATGGGCGGCTCACTTGAGCTGGCCACCAGCGAAGTGCGTGAGCGTGATATACCCGGCTTTGCTCAAGTGTTATTGAACATGATCCCTGTTAATCCTTTTGCATCATTAGCCGAAGGCAAGGTATTGCAAATTATTGTATTTGCAGCTTTAGTGGGCATAGCCATTAACGCGGTGGGCGAAAAAGCTGAGCCACTTAAAAAGGTAATGGAAGCCGGTGCTGAAGTGATGTTTCAGCTGACTCGTATGGTATTAAAACTGACTCCAATTGGTGTGTTTGGCTTAATGGCTTGGGTTGTCGGTGAATATGGCTTAAGCACTTTATTACCTTTGGGTAAGTTTATTGTCGTTATCTATGTGGCCGCATTAATACACATTATTTTTGTTTACGGTGGCTTAGTTAAATTTGCTGCGGGATTAAGCCCGGTTAAGTTTTTCCGTAAAGCCATGCCAGCTCAACTTGTCGCATTTAGCACCGCATCTAGCTTTGGTACATTACCCGCAAGTACCCGTTGCACTGAGTCTATGGGTGTGTCCAAGCGTTATAGCGCCTTTGTGTTGCCACTCGGCGCAACCATGAATATGGATGGATGTGGCGGTATTTATCCCGCTATTGCAGCGATTTTTATTGCCCAAATCTATGGTATTCCATTAGATATGACTGACTACATGCTAATCGCAGTTACCGCAACGGTTGCTTCGGTTGGTACAGCAGGCGTCCCGGGTAGCGCCATGGTAATGCTCACTGTTACCTTAGGTGCCGTCGGCTTACCCTTAGAAGGTATTGCCTTTATTGCTGCAATTGATCGCATTATCGATATGATCCGCACCGCAACTAATGTCACTGGCGACATGATGACAGCGGTGGTGATTGGTAAAAGTGAAGGTCAATTAGATGTCGACCAGTTTAATGCTGAAGATGTTAACGCAGAACAACAACCAAGCTAATCAAAATAACAAAAAAGCGAATAGGGATAACCTTATTCGCTTTTTTGTATCTATAGCAATTTGATAATTTGCAAATTAGAAACTTGCACTTCCCCATAGCCACACTTTATCAGTATCGACTTTACCTGAAGTATTATTGCCTTGTGAATAAGCGGCATATTTAACACCTAAGGTGTAGTTGGTTTTGATTGGGAAAGTAAATTGTACATCCACTTCAGAACCCAAATCATCAACTGTGGCACTGGCTTGATCAGCGTCAAACTTGTGATAAGCCACTAACCAGTTACCGCCAACCACTTTACCGCCAATAGAAGCATAAATATCTTGTAAACCTTCTTTAGGGGTCGCTAAAAATTGATCTGTCCAACCATTAAACTTATGAAGTGTGGCCAGTGGCGTTGAAAAACCATACATGCTGTCATCTGAACCTAGGTTTTCGTAACCCACTTTGGCAACAAAGCCAGAAAACCCAACACCAAGCTCTAAGCCTAAGTAATCGGCATCAAACTTAACATCTGCGGTGCTAGCTTCTTGGGTGGCATATTCAACAGAATACATCAGTTTAGTTTTATCAAAGTCGACCGCGCCGACAAAACTGGCACCATAAGTGTCTAAGCCATTACTAACGGCTTTGTCTTCTTCAAGTAAATACGCATACGCGGTAACTTGACCGACACTGGTTTTATAAGATGCATTAACGATGTGATCTTTTGAGTCAATATCTTTTACCTCAGCAAAAATGCGGTTGCGTTTGTAAAGGTAAGCATAATCAATCTTGAATGCATCTTGCGCGTATTGCATCGCAAACGCATCAAAGGTTTGACGATCTTGACGCCAACCGACATGGCCGACAAAACGTTGATTATCAATCGCGATAACCTGACGACCTAATTTTGCTGCAAAGCCACTGTTTTTATATTGAATAAATGCTTGATCTAATTCTGTGGTATTGGGATCAGCAATCACAGAGTATTCAGGGTTATGTCCAATGCCATCATTGTAATCATTCACCCCTGCAACATCACGCGAGTCTTCAAACTCTACCAATGCAGTTAAACCGTAATATTCAGCAGTAGAAAACGTCAGACGAGTGCGCAAAGTTAATGCATCTGCATCTTTTAATGCATTGTCTTGGCTTACGTTTTCATAGCGTAAGTTCAGATCAACTTTGGCACTACCTTGGGTAAATGCATCAGCAACTGATTCTACTTTGGCTTCAGCAGCATGCACGCTCCCTATAGCTAACAAAACTGAACAAGCCAGTGTTGAGACGACGAGTTTGTTGTTAGCTGCCGATTTTTGGCAAGACTTAGCTGCAACTTGATTATCAAGAAGTAATTTTTTCATCATAAAACCCTATTAATATAATTTTAAATATGTAGAACTTGGTTACGGATATACACCCAATGTAAAACTTTTGTAGCAGCGGTTAACCTGCGGTAACCTTAACGACATCTGCACTGTCTTTCTGTGATATATCCTGCATTTTAGATACTTGTTTAGAATTTGTTAGCGGCTCGACTTTGCGCTGTTTTTCGTATAGGAACTTCAATACCTCAGATCGCAACCGGTTGTATTCAAGATCTTCAGCGAGTGCGAGGCGATTTCGAGGCCTTTGAAGATTAACATCCAATATTTCACCTACCGTTGCTTCTGGGCCATTCGTCATCATCACAATTTTGTCTGATAACAATACCGCTTCATCCACATCATGGGTGATCATAATGACGGTGTTATTGAGCTGCGTTTGTATCTCCATTAATGAATCTTGCATATGGGCACGCGTTAACGCATCAAGCGCACCAAAAGGCTCATCCATCAATAACACTTCAGGCTGCATGGCAAGCGCGCGAGCAATGCCAACCCGCTGCTTCATACCACCTGAAATTTCACCGGGACGTTTGTGCATGGCATGATCCATATGCACTAAATGCAGGTTATGCTCAATCCATTGCTTCATTTCTAGCTTATTCATTTTGCCAGCAAACACTTGTTTAACTGCCAATTCAACATTTTGATACGAAGTTAACCATGGCAATAATGAATGATTTTGAAACACCACTGCGCGCTCAGGCCCTGGCTCTTTGACCTCAGTACTTTTTAAAATCACTCCGCCTTTTGTTGCTTGATATAAACCTGCAACAATATTAAGTACCGTTGATTTACCGCATCCTGAGTGACCAATCAATGAGACAAACTCGCCTTTATTGATTTTTAAATTCACATCTTTAAGCGCAGTAAAGCTTCCCTTAGGGGTAGGGAACTCCATATCAACGCCACTGATATCTAAGAATGTTTTCATACTTTACCCTTATCATTTACGAATGATTATGCTTTGTCCCAAGATGCCCAGTTTTGTAGCGCTAAAATGCCACGGTCCAATAAAAAACCAATAAAACCAATTACCACCACAGCAGCCATAATGCGAGCTAATGATTCAGAACTACCGTTTTGAAACTCATCCCAAACAAACTTACCTAGCCCCGGGTTTTGCGCTAGCATCTCTGCCGCAATCAACACCATCCATGCGACGCCCAACGATAAGCGCATACCGGTAAATATCATTGGAATGGATGCGGGCAATACGATTTTGTTCACATGGGTTAAAGGTGATAATCGCAATACCTTACTCACGTTTAGTAAGTCTTGATCAATACTCGACACACCAATGGCGGTGTTTATAATCATCGGCCATACGCTACATAAGGTGACGGTGAGCATCGAATTGATAAAAGACTTTGATACCACGGGGTCATCTGACACATATAAGGCGCTAACCACCATGGTGACCAACGGCAACCAAGCCAGCGGTGATACGGGTTTAAAAATTTGAATGATTGGATTGATTGCCGCTTGTAAACTGCGACTTAGCCCCATCCAAATACCTAAAGGTATTGCAATAACCGCCGCAAGTACGAATCCACTCATTACCGTAATTAGACTAGTAATAATCTGATCTAAAAACGTTTCTTTACCGGTATAGTTTCTTATCTTGGGCTCGTATGTTGGCTCTTTTGCCACCCTTGCTGCATTACGAGTTTCTTGTCGTTCATAAAAAGCGGCAGCTTTCTCGCGCTCAGCAACATGCTCTTGGTACAAGTTGCCAAACTGACCCACAACGGCAACAGGTCCAGGAAACTGCCCTAACGACGTGTTAATACTGTTGGCAGTAATTGACCACAGCACCAAAAACACAGCAATGCCGATAAAAGGAAGTAACAATGCTTTACTTAGCTGACTAACGTACATAATCACTCCTGTTAGCCGACTACTTTGTAAAAAACTCGCCTTTGAAATAGATGTAATACTGGTCATCTTCGACTCCTTAGCTGCAAGATTTACAGCTTGTCACCTTGCTTTAAACCGATAGTGAATTTCTCGATATAGGCATTAGGTTGAGTGCCGTCATAAACAATGTCATCGATAAAGTGCTGTTGTGGGGCTTTAAAACCTGTTTCTGTGGCAAAATTAGGAAATTCGCTAGCAGAGATCAGCTTGTCATCAATAAGAGATTGAGCCGCTTTAGCATAGATATCAGGGCGATAAACTTTAGCTGCGGTTTCTTTGTACCATTCATCAGGCATATCTTCAGCGATCTGTCCCCAACGACGCATTTGAGTTAAATACCAGATAGCATCTGAATAATATGGATAAGTGGCGTTATAGCGGAAAAACACGTTAAAATCAGGCACTGCACGCTTATCGCCTTTTTCATACTCAAACGTTCCTGTCATGCTATTGGCAATCACTTCATAATCTGCACCCACATAGTTAGATTGCGACAAAATTTTCACCGCTTCAGGGCGGTTTGCATTATTGTTGTCATCTAACCATTTGGCTGCGCGAATCAACGCACGAGTCAAGCGAATGGTGGTATTAGGATACTTTTGGGCAAATTCCTCTGTAATACCGAAAACTTTTTCAGGATTATCTTTCCAAATTTCATAATCAGTCACCACAGGAACCCCAATACCTTTAAATACAGCTTGCTGATTCCAAGGCTCGCCCACGCAATAACCGTAAATGGTGCCAGCTTCTAAGGTTGAAGGCATTTGCGGTGGAGGCGTCACCGACAGTAACGCCTGAGCATTGATTTGACCTGAAGTATCGCCTTTATGTGGCGCGTAAAATCCGGGGTGAATACCGCCAGCAGCTAACCAATAGCGCAATTCATAGTTATGGGTTGATACTGGAAATACCATGCCCATATTAAATGGCTTACCTGCGGCAATGTATTCTTCTACAACCGGTTTTAACGCATCAGCTTTAATCGGATGCACAGGCTTACCATCGTCTTGCTTAGCAATATTGGGTTTCATCTTGGCCCAAACTTCATTGGATACGGTAATCGCGTTACCATTTAAATCCATTGAAAATGGCGTAATGATATTGGCTTGCGTGCCATAACCTATGGTTGCGGCAATAGGTTGGCCAGCTAACATATGTGCCCCGTCTAAACGGCCATCAATCACGCCATCTAACAACACTTTCCAGTTAGCTTGCGCTTCAATAGTGACGTATAGACCTTCTTCTTCAAAATAGCCTTTCTCATAGGCAACGGCTATTGGCGCCATATCGGTTAGTTTAATAAAACCAAATTTCAACTCCTCTTTTTCCGGAAAGCCAACCTCTGCATTTACGGCAGTTACCGTTAAACTTGCACTCACCCCCAAAGTGAATAACAGCGGCTTAACAAGCTGTTGAGCAAACTTTGTTTTCCAATTCATATTTAATCCCCTCATTATTTCAATTTTAAATTCTCAATAAAAAAGGCGCTTTACGGTATCCGATAAGGAATCCCCTAATAGCGCCTTTGCTAAATAAATCTGAATAATTTTTACAATCAAATCATTAATAGCGTTTAAGTCCTCAATTGCTTAAACAGCTTTTAATTTCGTATATACAAATATATATTCATCATTTATGCCAACTATTTAAGTTGTTAATTTTATTGACTTACACTCTTCATAATAAGGTTTTATCTCGCTTGTGAATATCAAAACAGCGCCAAAACAGTGCATAGTGACAACTGGCGCACTAAGATGAATCACACAGTTCTCATACGTCGCACTCAGCCTGACCACGCTGCAAAAAAAAAGCCAATGACATTTGCATTGGCTTTTTTAATTGGACTGAACATAAAGTTAGACTAACTCATGAATTTAGATGCTGTTAAAGACATAATATTAGCCCAGATAATAACGATAGTGTTGGTTAACCTAATACCGCCAACAATACCCCTGCTGCGACAGCGCTGCCTAATACGCCTGCAACATTTGGCCCCATAGCATGCATCAATAAGAAGTTTTGATGATTAGCTTCTAAGCCAACTTTATTCACCACACGAGCAGCCATTGGTACCGCTGATACACCCGCTGCACCAATTAATGGGTTAACTTTTCCACCAGATAATTTACACATTAACTTAGCCATTAATACCCCACCAGCAGTACCAATGGAGAAAGCAACTGCGCCAAGTAATAAAATTCCTAAGGTTTCGATGCGTAAAAACTCTTCAGCCGAAAGCTTTGAACCAACAGCAAGTCCTAAAAAGATAGTCACAATATTGATCAGTTCGTTTTGTGCTGTTTTTGATAATCGATCAACAACACCAGACTCACGCATCAAGTTACCTAAACAGAACATACCAACTAACGGTGTTGCTGCGGGTAAAAACAAAATGGTTAATCCAACGACCATTAATGGGAAAATGATCTTCTCGCGCTTACTCACTTCACGTAGCTGTTCCATTTTGATGCTACGCTCAGCGGGTGTCGTAAGTAGCTTCATAATAGGCGGCTGAATTAATGGCACTAATGCCATGTATGAATAAGCAGCAACCGCAATGGCACCCAAAAGATCAGGCGCTAACTTAGAAGCTAAAAAGATAGCCGTAGGCCCATCTGCACCACCAATAATGGCAATGGCCGCAGCATCTTTCATGCTAAATTCAAAACCAGGCACTAAGTTAAGTGCAATTGCGCCCAATAATGTGGCAAAAATACCAAATTGTGCCGCTGCACCAAGCAATAATGTTTTTGGGTTAGCAATCAGTGCACCAAAATCAGTCAAAGCCCCGACCCCCATAAAAATCAATAAGGGGAAAATGCCAGTTTTAATACCCACGTAATAGGCGTAATACAATAACCCACCTTCTTCGGTAAAACCTGCATTGGGAATGTTTGCTAAAATTGCACCAAAACCAATAGGTAATAGTAGTAAGGGCTCAAAACCACGGGCAATGGCTAAATACAGCAGTAAACAGCCTACACCCATCATCAATAACTGACCGCCTTCAAAATGCGCGATACCTGTCTCAGCCCAAAAGGCTAGTAATCCTTCCATATCGCCCTCTTATGCTAATGCCAGTAATGCTGAACCAACGGTAACGCTATCGCCTTGCTTAACAGCAAGTTTGGTAACAACACCATCTTCCTGGGCACGAACTTCAGTTTCCATCTTCATTGCTTCAAGAATGATAACTACATCACCCGCCTTAACCGTTTGACCATCTGTAACCAAGACTTTAAAAATATTGCCAGATAACGGTGCAGACATAGTGCACTTAACCGCGCCTGATGATGCAGGTGGAACTGGAATAGGATTTGCTGTTTGACTCGCAACCCCAGCTGGAACAATTTGACTGATTTCACCACCTTGACTCACTTCGACCACAAAGCTTTGACCTTCTACATTCACGGTATAGGTTTCAGGGCCTTTTGAGTCTTTAGCTTTAGTATCTTTAACCACTAAATCATCCGCTGTAGGAACCGGCTCAAATGCGTCAGGGTTACCGCGATTTTGTAAAAATTGCAGTCCAATTTGACTAAACAATGCATAAGTCATTACATCGTCATCAGTTTCTGCCGCTAATGAAAAATCTAACTCTTTGGCTTTTTGCGCTAATTCAAGACGTAATTTGTCGAGTTCTGGCTCAATGAGATCTGCAGGACGACAAGTAATGGCTTCAGCGCCTTTAAGTACTCGTGCCTGAAGTTCTGCGTTAACGGGGCCGGTGTTGCACCATATTCCCCCTTTAAAACGCCTTCTGTTTCTTTGGTCATTGATTTATAACGCTCACCCATTAGAACGTTAATAACCGATTGTGAACCAACAATTTGCGATGTTGGGGTTACCAAAGGCAAGAAACCTAAGTCTTCTCGAACTCTTGGAATTTCCTCTAGTACGGCATCCATTTTATCTGCGGCGCCCTGCTCTTTAAGCTGGTTTTCCATGTTGGTTAACATACCACCAGGAACTTGAGCACGAAGAATACGAGAGTCAATCCCTTTTAATGCCCCTTCAAAGCGAACATATTTTTTACGTACTTCGCGGAAGTAGGCTGCAATCTCTTCTAGCAACACCATATCGTAGTTAGTCTCACGATCTGTGCCTTCTACCATAGCAACAAGCGTCTCTGTTGCGCTGTGGCCATAAGTTTGGCTCATTGAAGAAATAGCGGTATCTAATACATCAACTCCTGCCTCAATGGCTTTTTGGTATGTTGCTGTACTTAAACCAGTTGTGGCATGGCAATGCATTGAAATCATTAAGTCAGTTTGCGACTTTAATCGGCTGATCAAATCGAAGGCTTCCATAGGTTTGAGTAAACCAGCCATATCCTTAATACATAATGAATCAGCGCCCATATCCTCTAGACGCTTTGCCATATCAACCCAAGTATCAAGAGTATGTACAGGGCTTGTGGTGTATGAAATTGTGCCTTGTGCGTGACCGCCAACGTTTTTAACTGCCTTTACCGCAGTTTCGAGATTTCGTACATCGTTCATCGCATCAAAAATACGGAATACATCTACGCCATTTGTGTGCGCACGTTCAACAAACCGAGTCACAACATCATCAGCGTAATGACGGTAACCTAATAAATTTTGACCACGAAGTAACATTTGCTGAGGCGTGTTTGGCATCACTTTTTTAAGTTCGCGAATGCGATCCCATGGATCTTCACCTAAATATCGAATACAAGCATCAAATGTGGCACCACCCCATGACTCTAAAGACCAATAGCCAACTTTATCCAGTAAAGGTGCTATAGGTAACATGTCGTCAATACGTAAACGAGTAGCAAGTAAAGATTGGTGGGCGTCGCGCAGGGCGACATCGGTTAAGGCTAACGGCTTGCTCATAAAAACTCCCAAAAATAAATCTTACGCGCGGTATTGGTGAATAGCAGAAGTAATAGCTGCAACTAATTTTGGATCTAATCGGTTAGTGGTAACCGGATCAGAGGCGATATCTGGTTTAGCAACGACCATTGGAACTGGGCAAAGTTTTGCAACAATGGCGATTCCTACAATGAGTACACTTAAAAAAATGAACACTAGGCTCATTCCCATTACCATAATGCCAAGTGCATCAACTAATTGTTCACTGATCGATGTCATACTTCCTCGCTGAAAATAAACGTGATATCGCTATAGCGCCCTCATCAAATGACGCTTATGAAGTGTTATCGCTATTATTGGTAATAAATTACCACTTTAGTTGTAGCGCAACCCGTTAAAAGCATAAATATTCACAAATAATCGAATTTTATAAATTCAAAAAAAAGCAATTATTGATAGATTGCACCTTTGAAGGCTAATTTAAGTTACAAAATATAAACAATGTATATCAAGATTACCATCTGTTTGTAAAATGGTCTTACCAAAAATAGTTATCTCAAACGAAAACAAATGCTAAATATTCAATTTTTATAGCAATAAGCTACCAAATCACTAATTAAATATGCAAAACACTTAAACACACCGCTTGTTGTCTTTTTGTAAAATCCACTACATGTTACTCGATCATTGTTTGCATATCTTTTGTTAATAGTCACATCCTATCTGCATAAAAATGAAACTGCCCATCAAATAGCCATCGCAGCGGTTAGAAACTTAGGTTCTAAAGACTATTTTTACTGATAACGACGATAAATGGGCGATACACCACTAAGAATAAGGAAAGGTAGAACGTCGTCTAAACCAACGGCAAGACCGACTATTGGCGCGCGAGTAAATCTTCTATGCTCAATTGATATCAAACAACACGGTACGAAATAATTTATCCGCATGTTAATGGGTATAGTTGGCAGAATAAAATAAGATGTATATAACACTCACTGGCTCAACTAAGTGCTTAACACCTGTTGAGATTTAATAAGCAGTAACCAACACAGCTAATTCCAATCACTGTAAATAAGTGAATAAATATAAAGAAGAAAAAATGCATGATAAAAGGTAGATTTCTATGATAACGAGTTATTCTACAATCAAAAAATGTAACGCCATTATCGAGTATTTTTACAAGCCAGATTGAGAATTTAGTTGCTGTGCTTAGTATAAGTAAACAACGGGGAAGAAATTGGATGTAAAAAAGCCCTGCTAAAATAGCAGGGCTTTTTTAAGATGGTACGCGTGAGAGGATTCGAACCTCTGACCGCCTGGTTCGTAGCCAGGTACTCTATCCAGCTGAGCTACACGCGCAAATTTCGCTTTGGTCATTCAATCATAGTTTATATAGATGCATTTGCAACATATGAATGAATGGCGGAGAAGGAGGGATTCGAACCCTCGATGGGAGATAAAGCCCATACTCCCTTAGCAGGGGAGCGCCTTCGGCCACTCGGCCACCTCTCCGTCAAATATGGTACGCGTGAGAGGATTCGAACCTCTGACCGCCTGGTTCGTAGCCAGGTACTCTATCCAGCTGAGCTACACGCGCAATAAATTAGGATTAAATGAAATTGAAATGGTACGCGTGAGAGGATTCGAACCTCTGACCGCCTGGTTCGTAGCCAGGTACTCTATCCAGCTGAGCTACACGCGCATCGTATTACTTCAATAACATAACAAAAAACAAAATGGTACGCGTGAGAGGATTCGAACCTCTGACCGCCTGGTTCGTAGCCAGGTACTCTATCCAGCTGAGCTACACGCGCTTTGTTATTTGTAAGAAATGGCGGAGAAGGAGGGATTCGAACCCTCGATGGGAGATAAAGCCCATACTCCCTTAGCAGGGGAGCGCCTTCGGCCACTCGGCCACCTCTCCGTTTTCTTGGCGCACATATTACTGTTTGCCGAAAATAAGTCAAACCCTTTTTAGGAATCCCTAACTCATTTGGAGTGTTTTTAATCACATTGCGGAGTTAAACAGCAAAAAATGCTAAAAAGTCTGTTCTGATTAACGATTAATTGCTGCTAGCACCCACTATCACTCTAAATAATAATTGGCTAATTGCGTGTCAATAAAACACTTACGCACATCTAATGTGGTGAACTGGCTTCAAAAACAAAAAAGTCAGCAAATGCTGACTTTTATGGTGGCGTAAATTCTAAATAAATTAGAAATTTCCGCCTTCTGACGAACCTGATTTCTCAGATTGAATACGCTGATAAATCTCTTCGCGATGAACAGAGACCTCTTTTGGTGCGTTAACACCAATACGTACTTGGTTACCTTTAACACCTAAAACAGTCACAGTGACTTCATCACCAATCATCAATGTTTCGCCTACACGACGAGTCAAAATTAGCATTCGGTTGCTCCTTTAGTTCACACTGCATAACACGCTTTGTCCGTAATATGCGTTTATTATAGGGTCTGCTCAATAAAAGTCATAGTAACTTCAATTACAAAGTTTGACTAACGAGCATTTATAAATCAGAAAAATAACAACGCACAACATGCAGCTTAATGCGCCATCTACAATAACCTACACTTTCAAACAAAAATGTTAGGTTGTTAACAAAGTCATGTGAATAAGTTAGAAATCAACATTTAAATAATTTCAGAACTGATATCCATCGTATTCTGATAATTTTAAAAACAATCAAAGTTAACCTAAAGTCCACTATGCCAAAAGACCTCATAACACTCAAGACTTAACACCGTTCTATATCGCGAAAAGTCTCGTATCTTTGAGGTCTAACGCAAGTTTTTAACTTAAACGTTCTGTAATCCAAGGATGAACTGATGCTAATGCGGCATCAAGTGCTTCTGGCTGCGTGCCACCGGCTTGAGCCATATCAGGGCGTCCACCACCTTTACCACCGACCTGCTGAGCTACCATTGCCACTAACTCGCCCGCTTTCACTTGCTTAGTTAAGTCGTTACTCACACCAGCAATTAAGTTAACCTTACCTTCTTTGGCAACACCTAAGACAATAATAGCCGATTTTAGCTTTTGCTTAAGCTCATCTTGAAGGCCGCGTAATGAGCCAGCATCAACACCTTCAAGTTTTTTCACCAAAACCTTAACACCATTAATGTCAATTGCATCAGTCGCAAGATCTGCGCTCGCAGCTGCGGCTAATTTATCTTTAAGTTGAGATAAATCTTTTTCAAGTTGCTTTACTTTATCGAGTTGTGCTTTAAGTTTAGCCACAACTGAAGCACTGTCAGATTTTAATAAAGCAGCAGCTTCATCTAATTGAGCTTGCTGCTCAGCTACATATGCCATAGCTGCAGCGCCGGTAACCGCCTCAATACGACGAACCCCAGCTGCAATGCCACCTTCAGAAGTAATCTTAAACAGACCGATATCACCTGTGCGCCCTACGTGCGTACCACCGCAAAGTTCGATTGAAAAGTCACCCATGGTCACAACGCGCACTTCTGCGTCATACTTTTCACCAAACAAGGCCATTGCCCCTTTTTCTTTGGCTTCATCAATGGCCATCTCTGCGGTTTTAAGCTCATGATTGCGACGAATTTGAGTATTAACTAAGTCTTCAACCATTTTTAATTCTGTAGGTTTAACCGCTTCAAAATGAGAAAAGTCAAAACGTAAACGTTCAGGGTTAACCAGTGAGCCTTTTTGTGTAACATGGCTACCAAGTACTTGACGCAGTGCTGCGTGCAATAAATGAGTGACCGAGTGATTTAATTGGGTACGATGACGGAGCTTTTTATCAACTTGTGCAGACAAAACTTGGCCAACAACTAAGTTGCCTTCAGTTAATTCGCCTTGGTGCCCCGTTGCGGGACCAAACTTCTGGGTATCCACAACATTAAAAACCACACCATCACTGGTTAATAAACCTTTGTCACCCACTTGACCACCAGACTCAGCGTAAAACGGTGTGTTATCTAACACAACAACACCAGTTTGGCCTTGAGTTAAGCTGTCCACAGCTTTGCCGTCTAAATATAGAGCTTTGATAGTACCCTGACCTAATAATTCGGTGTAGCCACAAAATTCAGTGTCAGTATCAATAATCAGATTACTATTGTAATCAGCGCCAAAATGACCTGCAGCTTGAGCACGACTGCGCTGTTCAGCCATAGCAGCTTCAAAGCCCGCTTCGTCTACTTGAATATCACGTTCACGACAAACGTCTGCAGTTAGATCCACAGGGAAACCGTAGGTGTCATAAAGTTTAAATACAGTCTCACCATCTAAAACATCGGTTTTTAAATCAGTGAGTGCGCTATCTAAAATCTGCAAGCCGCGCTCAAGAGTACGGGCAAACTGTTCTTCTTCTGCTTTAAGCGCTTTTTCAACAATGGCTTGCATTTGTACAAGTTCTTTAGCTGCATCGCCCATAACATTAATTAAAGTTGGCACTAGCTTATAGAAGAAAGACTCTGTCGCACCTAACTTATTACCATGACGAACAGCACGACGGATGATACGACGTAATACATAACCGCGACCTTCATTTGATGGCATTACTCCATCAGCAATAAGGAAAGCACATGAACGGATATGGTCAGCAATAACGCGTAATGATTTATTTTCTAAATCAGTTACCCCAATAATTTCAGCCGACTTAGCAATCAAAGCTTTAAAAATATCAATCTCATAGTTTGAATGAACGCCTTGCATAATCGCTGCAATACGCTCAATTCCCATACCTGTATCAACTGAAGGTTTTGGTAAAGGGAGCATCTCACCGTCAGCCTGACGGTTGTATTGCATAAATACGATATTCCAGATTTCAATAAAGCGATCACCATCCTCTTCAGGTGTGCCAGGACGGCCGCCCCAAATATGTTCGCCATGATCATAGAAAATTTCAGTACAAGGACCGCAGGGACCTGTATCACCCATTTGCCAAAAGTTATCAGATGCGAATGCTGCACCTTTATTATCGCCAATACGGATTAAGTTTTCCGCTGGTACGCCAATTTTTTGCGTCCAGATATCATACGCCTCATCATCTGTCTCATAGATGGTGACGCATAAGCGTTCTTTTGGCAGTTTTAATGTGCCCGTTAAAAAGGTCCACGCAAAGCGAATAGCCTCTTCTTTGAAATAATCACCAAAGCTAAAATTACCTAGCATTTCGAAGAAAGTATGATGGCGCGCGGTGTAACCCACATTATCTAAATCGTTATGTTTACCACCGGCTCGAACACAACGTTGTGATGTGGTTGCGCGGTTATAGCTGCGTTTATCCATACCAAGGAATACATCTTTAAATTGATTCATACCCGCATTGGTAAATAGTAGCGTTGGATCGTTTCCGGGAACTAATGAACTACTATCAACAACCTGATGTCCGTTATCTTCAAAGTACTTTAAAAAAGCACTTCTTAACTCTGCTGTGGTCTGAAACATGAAATGATCCTGAAATAGAAATAAACGAAAGTTTCAAGCTTGGAATATATCAAACTCACATGGAGTTTATAATTGAATAATCAAGCCTATAAATGTGGGCATTATATACTGAATTTACCCAAATATGCGAGATGAGCAGGTTGATACATCAGTATTATTAAAGATATCGCCTGCAATCATGATTGCATAGATAGTGGGGCAATTCTGGATTAAATAATAAGCAAATTAAGCTTTGGCTAGACTGATGATTTAGTAAAAACAAACGTTAAACCCATGTTTATGATAGATAATTCAGCTTAATCATCCGTGTAAAGCGCATAGTCTGATACTAATGCTGTTAGGTTAAAGCTAAAGGCTTATGTTTCATTATAATCAAGGGAATGTGGAACTCTCAACTACTCGGCACCCTTTGGTATGACCGATTTTGAACGCCTTTATAAGAAAAATCGCGGTGAGCAAGATGCTCTACCGCGATAGATTTGACTGACAAGCTCAGAACTAAATTCTTAGAATACTTCACCGGTTTCTAAATCAATATTTTCATCAATATCAGAAGCTGAGCTGGCACCCGTGCCTGAACTTAACAACATAGCACGTAATGTAGTATCAATTTCTTTTGCCACTTCTGGGTGCTCAAGCAAGTATTTACCAGCATTAGCACGGCCTTGGCCAATTTTGTCACCTTTATAGCTGTACCAAGCACCCGCTTTATCAACCAATTTATGTGCAACACCTAAATCGACTAATTCACCAGTACGGTTAATTCCTTGACCATAAAGAATTTGGAATTCAGCTTGCTTAAATGGAGCCGCAATTTTATTTTTCACTACTTTTACGCGAGTTTCGTTACCCACAACTTCATCACCATCTTTAATCGCGCCTGTACGACGAATATCAAGACGAACCGAAGCATAGAATTTTAATGCGTTACCACCGGTAGTTGTTTCTGGGTTACCAAACATAACCCCAATCTTCATACGGATTTGGTTAATGAAGATAAGTAACGTATTTGACTGCTTTAAGTTACCAGCCAGCTTACGCATTGCTTGGCTCATCATACGTGCCGCCAAGCCCATATGAGAATCACCGATTTCACCTTCAATTTCAGCTTTAGGTGTTAATGCTGCGACTGAGTCAACAATAATCACATCAACGGCACCGCTGCGGGTTAAAGCATCACAAATTTCAAGCGCTTGCTCACCGGTATCAGGCTGAGAACATAATAGGTTATCAATATCAACACCTAATTTTTTTGCATAAATAGGGTCTAAAGCGTGCTCTGCATCGATAAACGCACAAGTTTTACCTTCGCGTTGAGCTGCGGCAATGACTTCTAAAGTCAGAGTTGTCTTACCTGATGACTCAGGACCGTAAATTTCTACAATACGCCCCATTGGTAAACCACCCGCACCCAATGCAACGTCTAATGAAAGTGAACCTGTTGAAATGGTTTCCACATCCATTGTGCGGTCTTCGCCCAATTTCATGATTGAGCCTTTACCGAATTGCTTTTCAATTTGACCTAATACTGCGGCAAGTGCTTTCTCTTTATTTGGATCAACTTTCATTTTAAAACCCCTTTCAGGTGATAACGGCGATACAAGATTTTTATCCGTTTATATCGCAAAAATCTGCTTAATACACATTCTATCATCAATGTGTTTGTCTAATATGCTGATCAGTATACTGTATAGTCATACAGTATCAAGTCCTACAGCTAACTTTTTTTATTTACATTTAAAAACAGTAAATTAAGATCTATTAGTAAATAAAACCTGTACAGTTAAACAGTACTTAATGAGAAGCATCCTGCAAAATTATTGCGCAAAACTTATCTGAAGCTAACCTTCTCCCACAATTATTGTTAATATTAGCACCAATAATTTTTCGCCTTTCTTTGGCGACAAGCAATACAGAGCTAACAGTAAAATATGACCGACCTTGATAATCTAGATTTAGAAAAGCACACTCCGATGATGCGTCAGTATTTGACAATGAAAGCTGCTCACAGAGAAATGCTTCTCTTCTATCGTATGGGTGACTTCTATGAGCTATTTTATGATGATGCTAAGAAAGCCTCTGAAATGCTGGGGATTTCACTAACCGCCAGAGGTAAAAGTGGTGGTGACCCAATCCCGATGGCAGGCATTCCATACCATGCTGTTGAGGGCTATTTAGCAAAGCTGGTACAAGTAGGTCAGTCAGTGGCTATTTGTGAACAAATTGGCGACCCGGCAACATCTAAAGGCCCAGTTGAACGGCAGGTAGTCCGTATTGTTACACCGGGCACTTTAACTGATGAAGCCTTACTGCAAGAGCGACAAGATAATCTATTAGCAGCCCTTTATGAAGGTAAAGTTGGCTATGGTTTTGCAACCTTAGATATCTCGTCTGGTCGGTTTGTTATTTCAGAGCTTGATACTCGAGAAGCACTAGAAGCAGAGCTACAACGTACTCGTCCTGCAGAATTATTATATAGCGAAGATTTCTCAGATATGTTGCTAATCAATAACCTCAAAGGGATACGAAGACGCCCTGAGTGGGAATTTGATTATGACACTTGCGTCAATTTATTATTAAATCAATTTGGCACTAAAGATTTACGAGGGTTCGGCATTAGTGATGCAAGATTAGCACTGCAAGCTGCAGGCTGTTTGATGCAATATGTGAAAGATACCCAAAAAACAGCCCTTCCTCATATTAATTCTATTGTTCGCTTTAATCAGGCTGACTCGATTATTTTAGATGCTGCAACAAGACGCAATTTAGAGCTAACTCAAAACTTATCTGGCGGACGTGATAACACCCTAGCATGGGTATTAGATAATACTGCCACTCCGATGGGTAGCCGTATGTTGCAACGCTGGATCCACCAGCCACTTAGAGATAGAGTCGCAGTGAGCCAGCGTCATAACGCCATCAGTGAATTAATTGATCAAGACTTATATCCATTATTGCATGATCAACTTAAAGCACTAGGTGATATTGAGCGAATTATGGCACGTTTAGCATTAAGAAGTGCAAGACCTCGTGATTTTGCGCGTTTGAAACAAGCTTTAGGCTTGTTGCCTGAAATTCAGCAAATTTTAAAACCTTGCCAGCAGCCATTATTAACAAATTTAGCGGTTTTACTGGGAGAGTTTCCTGTTGAACATGCACTTTTAGAAAGCGCTATTATTGATAACCCACCTGTACTTATTCGTGATGGCGGAGTGATCCGTGAAGGTTACAATGCAGAACTCGATGAATGGCGAAAATTAAGTGACGGCGCAACCGATTATTTAGTGGAATTAGAAGCTCGAGAAAAACTGCAAACAGGCATAAATACCCTCAAGGTAGGGTATAACCGTGTTCATGGATATTACATTGAAGTCAGTCGACTGCAGTCTGACAGGGTACCACTACATTATCAACGTCGACAAACCCTTAAGGGAACTGAGCGTTATATTACTCCGGAGTTAAAAGAATACGAAGAAAAGGTATTATCAAGTCAAGGCAAGGCGTTAGCATTAGAAAAACAATTGTGGGAAGAGTTATTTGACTTACTCATGCCTAAGCTGCATGAGCTACAACAGTTTGCCAATGCTGCAGCTGAGCTAGATGTACTCAGTAACTTTGCAGAACGTGCACAGACCTTAGGCTATCATTGCCCACAAATGACCAATGACATTGGGATAAATATAGAAGGCGGTCGTCATCCCGTTGTTGAAAAAGTAAGCCAATCGCCTTTTATCGCAAATCCAGTGTGCTTATCACCACTAAGAAAGATGCTGATTGTGACCGGCCCCAATATGGGGGGTAAATCCACCTACATGCGCCAAGTCGCACTTATCACGTTAATGGCCCATATCGGTTCATTTGTACCAGCAGAAAAAGCTCAAATTGGTCATGTGGATCGTATTTTTACCCGTATCGGTGCATCTGATGATCTAGCCTCTGGTCGCTCAACCTTTATGGTTGAAATGACCGAGACAGCTAATATTTTACATAATGCTACCCAGCAGAGCTTAGTATTAATGGATGAAATTGGCCGTGGCACGTCAACATATGATGGCTTATCGTTGGCTTGGGCGGCCGCGGAGTATCTTGCTCAAAAGGTTAACGCATTAACCTTATTTGCTACCCATTATTTTGAACTGACTCAACTGCCAGATCTAATAAATGGTGTCGTCAATGTTCATTTAGATGCTATTGAGCATCAAGATACCATCGCCTTTATGCATGCTGTTCAAGAAGGCGCTGCAAGTAAAAGCTATGGTTTACAAGTCGCGGCATTAGCCGGTGTGCCACAAAACGTGATACGCGCCGCTAAACATAAACTTCACCAATTAGAAAGCCGCGACCATCAACCTAAATATGATGATGCAGCAAATATAACCAGTCAGTCTCAATTATCACTGGCGATGCCAAGCACGGATTACTCACCACTAAATGATCATTTAGCGCTAATTGATCCTGATGAGTTAGCGCCTAAACAAGCGTTAGAGTATATATATCAACTTAAGTTATTAGCGAAAAAACTAAATTAGTTGTCTGACAGATTAATTTGAAGAGATAAAAACGCTTAAAGAAAAGACACGTTAATTGACTTATTAACGTGTCTTTTATTTCGTCTATTTAGCTTGCTTATGTCGCTCGAAAAGTAAATTCATAGCTTAAGGTTTGAAAAGCATAAAACTTACAAATGAGTTAATCTCTAAACAAAGCTTCTACTGATAATCCTTGTTGTCCAAGAAGATCTTTAAGACGCTTTAATGCTTCAACTTGAATTTGACGGACACGTTCACGTGTTAAACCAATTTCAGCGCCTACATTTTCAAGAGTCGAAGGTTCATAACCCAATAAACCAAATCGGCGAGCCAGAACTTCACGTTGTTTGGTATTTAACTCGTTTAACCAACCAACAATCGAATTAGATAAATCTTCGTCTTGAACACGGTGATCAGGACCGAGCGAGTCATCATCGGCAATGACATCCAATAAGGCTTTGTCATTATCACCGCCTAATGGCATATCAACCGAGGTAATGCGCTCATTTAGCTTTAGCATGCGACTAACATCACCAGTTGAGACATCTAGTTTTTCGGCAATTTCTTCAGCCGTAGGTTCGTGATCGAGTTTTTGAGCAAGTTGTCTTGCAGTGCGTAAATACACATTAAGCTCTTTAACAACATGAATAGGCAAACGAATCGTGCGTGTTTGATTCATTATGGCGCGCTCAATGGTCTGACGGATCCACCAAGTCGCATAAGTAGAGAAACGAAATCCTCGTTCTGGGTCAAATTTCTCAACCGCACGAATTAATCCTAAGTTACCTTCTTCAATAAGGTCCAGTAATGCTAAACCGCGGTTATTATATCTTCTGGCAATTTTAACAACGAGACGAAGGTTACTTTCTATCATACGATTGCGAGATTTTTCGCAACCTTTGAGGGCTTTACGTGAAAAGAAAACTTCTTCTTCTGCGGTTAGCAGTGGAGAAAATCCAATTTCACCTAAATATAATTGAGTGGCATCAAGATTTTTTTGAAGGTCGTCTTGTACTTTTTCTTCAATTTCAAGTTGTTGAACTAAAGTATTGTCAGCGTTTGCTGCAACGTCGTATGGTTGTTTAGCTTGATCCTGTTCTGCGAACGCAGCGCTATTCTTTTGGCTCATAATTGCTCTCCCAAACCTTAATTGTGATGTTTCAAATCTACACTTGATTATCCTCCGTTATTAATGTTGCTAAACAATTATTGTTTAGGTAGATATCGTAATGGGTTAACTGACTTACCGTGATAGCGAATTTCGAAGTGAAGCATCACTTGGTTTGTCCCTGTACTGCCCATTTTGGCAACTGTTTGGCCTGCGCTAACATATTGCTTTTCTTTAACCAAGATTGTATCAGCATGAGCATAAGCACTTAGAAAATCGTCGTTATGTTTGATAATGACTAAGTTACCATACCCACGTAACGCATCACCTGCGTATACAACTCTCCCATCTGCCGCAGCGCGAATAATATCGCCACGGTTACCAGCAATCTTGACTCCTTGATTGCCTTGCTCGCTAGAAGAAAAATAACCGATTATCTTTCCTTTAACGGGCCAGTACCACTTTTGCACTTTATCAGGTAAATCTGCAATTTGTGGACTTTCATTTTGGTTAATTTTTTGTTGGTCAGTTGTTACAGAATACGCAGGCTTAGCTTTGTGATCAAGCGTTTTTTTTGCACTATTTAAATTACTACTTTTTGCTGGCTGGCTCTGGGTTTGCGCTTGTTTTGATTTAGAATTTTTACTCGAATTTGTGACATTTCTCGGTTTATCGGAAGCTATTTTGTTAACAACTGCATCGGTATTTTTGTTACTATTTTTCGTACTTCCGCCAGCATAATTACCAATTATTAAGGTTTGCCCAGGAAAAATCGTATAAGGCTCTTTTAGATTATTTTGTTTTGCTACATCACTAAAGTTACGGCCAGCCCCCCAAGAGATTGAGTACAGAGTGTCGCCTTTTTTAACTTGATATGATGTGCTTTTCAGTGAACCACGTTCATATTTGGGAGATAAGGTTGTAGATGAAATATTTTCAACTGGAGCAGGAGTATGGGCCTGGAAACTACATCCTGACATAAATAGACCAAATATCACAACCAGAGGCCAACACAAATGCATCAAAGTAAATCCTTTACGCTTTCAAAAGAAATAGTCTTATTGAGATGATTATTATGCCAACTCGCCATTGATTAAAGGGACAAACTTTACCGCTTCGATAACGTGTGACTCAAAATCATTCCCGCGGCGAGTGACTTTTAATAATTGCTGAGTATCATCACCAACAGGAATAATTAGCACACCGTTATCAGCTAATTGCTCCAATAATGCTTGAGGAATCGTGACTGCAGCAGCCGTAACCATAATCCCATCAAAAGGGCCGCGGTTACTCCAGCCTTTCCATCCATCGCCATATTTAAAAGACACATTATGCAAATCTAATCTTTTTAGCCTTTGTCTAGCCTGAATTTGTAAAGATTTAATTCGTTCAATGGTACATAACTCAGGAACTAACTGGGCCAAAACGGCTGCTTGGTATCCTGATCCAGTGCCAATTTCCAGCACTTTTTTAGGTTGAGTTTGTAGTAACAACTCGGTCATTCTGGCGACTATATACGGTTGAGATAACGTCTGGCCTTGACCAATAGGAAGTGCGGTATTTTCATAGGCTTTATGGGCTAGTGCACCATCAAGAAATAATTCTCGTGGAGTACTGGCCAAAGCCTGCAATACTGCATGATCTCTTATACCTGCTTCTGCCAATTTTTTAGTCAAATTGGTCGCTCGCACGGACGCTCCCCTATCATATTTTTTCTACCCAATCGGCTAATTGTTGCAATTGATTATAAGCAGTTAAATCCACTGTCAAAGGTGTGATAGAAACATAGCCTTGAGCGACAGCCCCAAAGTCTGTTCCTTCTCCAGCATCTTGTTCAGCGCCTACAGGACCAAGCCAGTAAATATCTTTACCTGCAGGATCTTGGGTTTTGATCATTCCTTCGGCTTTATGTCTTGCTCCTAAACGAGTGACTTTAATCCCTTTAATCTGCTCTAGCGGTAAATCTGGTACATTGACATTTAATATTTGGTTAGACGCTATCGGGTTTTCAATTAAGCTTTTCAGTATTTTTACCGCATACACTGCTGCGGTTTGATAATGCTGTAATTGTTTGCCGACTAAAGAAATCGCCATCGCTGGCAAACCTAAAAAACGTCCTTCCATTGCCGCCGCTATCGTGCCTGAATAAAGGGTATCATCCCCCATATTCGCACCGGCATTAATACCCGACACCACAATATCTGGTTCTATTTTGCATAGCTGCCTGATGGCTAAATGCACGCAATCGGTTGGTGTGCCATTTACTGAAATATAACCATTTTCTAAGTTATTAATTCTTAATGGATTAGTCAAGGTCAAAGAGTTGCTCGCCCCTGAACAATTTCGATCAGGTGCCACGGTCAATACACTAGCAAATTCAGCTAAGGCTTCGGTAAGGGCAATAATTCCCGGTGCACTTACACCATCATCATTACTGACTAGTATATTAATCATCTTTAGCTACCATTTGTTATTCCATTCACCTTGAATGACTATGATTGCGCTTGTTGCTCTGCAACCATGCTTTGCCACTGCGCATCTTTGACATCAGTATAGTTAACGAGCTCTCGAAGAACTGAGGTTGCATAACTACCTGCTGGTAAAATAAATTCTACAACGCAGATGTCATTATCACATTGCCACTTCATCGCCTGCGGCTTTAACAGTAACAAGCGCCTTTCTTGGCTTAAACCAGCATTTTCTAGCCCTGTTAAATCGGTTTGAGTATCAGCTAAAGCTGTAGATTCCATTTTTGCAGCTAAATCAATGGCTAACGACTGACCTCTTCCCCAAAGCGGTGCAGACAACCCTATATCATTTTCTGCTAGTCGGTTTAGCAGTACTGGATCCCATTTCTGTGCAACAAAATAACTCTTACTACCCGCCAACATAACGCAATCGCCATCGATGGGATTTAACTGATGATGCGCCAGTCGGTAAGAAACCACTTGATTAAATATATGTGAGCGAACCGCCGATAAGTACATACTTTTCTTAGTACGATCTTTAACATTCTTACTGCCAGCCAGCATTTGACGGCCCATCAGTAAGTTTTTACCTTTGTGGCCAAAGCGCTGCTCACCGAAATAATTAGGGACACCGGTTAATGCAATTTGTTCAAAACGTTGCTGCATTGCAGGAATATCAGTGACATTTCGCAATGTTAATGTGAACTTGTTACCCAATAAGGCACCAATACGTAATTTTTTACTGTGTCTTGAACTTGAAAGTATCGTTAATTGTTCACTATTCAAGGCTTGCCAATCAGGCATTTCTTTACCAGGAATACGAACACCAAACCATTGTTCAGTTTGGGCATTTTTATCTTTTTGACCCGCGTACGTCACCTCTTTGGGATGCACTTTAGCAAATTTTGCCAGCATTTCTGCAACATGGGCGGTGTTCAAACCCTCTTTGCGAATGTGCAGCATATGATGCTCACCTTCTCCTGTTGGCGAAAAAGGTAGAATTTCTTCAACAATAAAATCACTATTGTGGGTACGAAGATCTGCGCTGCTTTGAGGTTTGCCAAAAAGGTAATGTAATGAACTCATAATTTTATCTCTAAATAACTTTTCTATTTATTGGCGAACCATTAACACAACCGCTTCAACCGCTATGCCTTCTTTACGACCGGTAAAACCCAGTTTTTCGGTCGTTGTCGCTTTAACATTAATATCATTAATATCAGTATTTAAATCTTGAGCTAGGCAGGAACGAATCGCGTCAATATAGGGCAACATTTTGGGTGCTTGTGCAATCACAGTCACATCTAAATTACCAATAATAAAGCCTTTTTGTTTGGCTAAATCATAACAATGACGTAAAAGAACACGGCTATCTGCACCAGCAAATTGAGCATCTGTATCAGGAAAATGTTTACCAATATCACCTAATGCCATAGCGCCTAAAATGGCATCGCTAATGGCATGTAATACAACATCACCATCAGAATGGGCAATAAGGCCACATTCATATGGCACAGTTACACCACCCAAAATAAGTGGTTTATCGCCACCAAACTTATGTACATCAAAACCATGACCAATTCGCATTTTCATAAGTCTGCCTTCTTTTCTCACTATTTAGAGCTTAACTATTTAATTATGTTGTTGATACATGTTGGCTTAAAAATAATGCTGCCAAATGTAAATCATCAGGATGTGTCACTTTAATGTTATCAGCGCGGCCACTGATTAAACCCGGTTGACAGCCTGCCCACTCCATTGCGCTAGCTTCATCGGTTACGGTTGCTCCAGCTGCCAATGCCTCAATAAGGTTTTGCTTTAATGTAACCACAGGAAAAAGCTGGGGCGTTAATGCATGCCATAAATGAGCTCGATCAACCGTAGTACTTATTGTGCCGTCAGCATTGGCGCGCTTCATGGTATCGCGAACTGGCGCAGCTAGTATCGCACCTTGTTCATACAGACTAACACCTGCAATTAGCTTATCAATATCACCATGGGTTAAGCAGGGTCTTGCCGCATCATGGACCAGCGCCCATGCCTTGGCATCAGCTTGTTGTAAGGCTGCTAAAACCGAATCTGCGCGCTCATCACCACCGATAACAGTCATCAGTTTAGGGTGACTTGCTTGAGTCAATTGTTGAAAAAACGTGTCTTGTGGGTTTAGCGCAACAATCACCTGTTTAATGGCGGAGTGAGATAATAAGCAATCTAGCGTATGTGCCAAAATGGTTTGCTTACCTAATAGCAAGTATTGTTTAGGGACATCCGCCCCCATACGGCTTCCTATGCCTGCTGCGGGAACTATGGCTACAAGATTTTGAATTGGAAAAGTCATAGTTTTAGTGACCAAAACTGTTACGTTCACGGAGTTCTGAACCGACAACACGATAAAAGGTTTCGCCTTCTTTAACTAAACCTAACTCATTACGTGCACGCTCTTCTATGGCTTCAGTGCCACTTTTGAGATCAAGGATTTCTTCTTTAAGGATTTGATTACGGGCAATAAGCTTGGCGTTACTTTCTTGCTGGGCTGCTATTTGCGTTTGCAATAAAAAGTACTCGGATAAATTATTCTCCCCCATCCATATACGATACTGGAGCAGCGCTAACAAGGCTGTTAGAGCGAATAAGAGTTTCTTCATAATTGGCTTAGCAAGTTATCCGTATGATTGAATGTACTTATAATACAACAAAAAAGGCCACCGAGTGGTGGCCTTTTTTCGCTCAAGCTAAAATTATGCTTGGCCTTTCACTTCTTTAAGACCGTTATACGGTGCTTTAGAACCTAATGCTTCTTCAATTCGAAGAAGTTGATTGTACTTAGCAACACGGTCGCTGCGGCTTAATGAACCCGTTTTGATTTGACCAGCTGCTGTACCAACAGCTAAATCAGCGATTGTTGCATCTTCAGTTTCGCCTGAACGGTGAGAGATAACGGCAGTAAAACCAGCATCTTTAGCCATTTTGATTGCGGCTAATGTTTCAGTTAAAGAACCGATTTGGTTAAACTTAATTAAGATTGAGTTAGCAATACCATTGTCGATGCCGCGCTTAAGGATCTTAGTATTGGTTACAAATAAATCGTCACCAACTAATTGGATTTTATCGCCAAGCAGTTTAGTTTGGTGTGCAAAACCTTCCCAGTCAGACTCATCAAGACCATCTTCAATAGACACGATTGGGTACTGTTCAGTTAAGTCTTTAAGGAAGTAGTTAAACTCTTCAGAAGTAAACTTTTTACCTTCACCTTTAAGATCGTAGATGTTAGCTTCTTTGTCGTAGAACTCAGATGCTGCACAGTCCATCGCTAAAGTAATGTCTTTGCCTAACTCATAACCTGCATTAGCTACCGCAGTTTTAATGGCAGCTAGAGCAGCTTCATTTGACGCAAGGTTTGGTGCGAAACCACCTTCATCACCCACAGCGGTAGAATGACCGTCTGCTTTTAATACTTTAGCAAGGCTATGGAATACTTCAGCACCCATACGTAAACCTTCGCGGAAGTTAGCAGCGCCAACAGGTTGGATCATAAACTCTTGAATGTCTACGCTGTTATCAGCATGTTCACCACCGTTGATGATGTTCATCATTGGAAGCGGCATAGAGTAAACACCTGGAGTACCATTTAAATCAGCGATATGCGCATATAAAGGTACACCTTTTGCTGCTGCGGCGGCTTTCGCTACTGCTAATGACACAGCAAGAATAGCGTTAGCACCAAACTTAGCTTTGTTTTCAGTACCATCTAAGTCAATCATGATTTGGTCAAGTTCTGCTTGAGCCAATGCATTTTTGCCTTTTAATGCTTCTGCAATCGGGCCATTAACAGCGGCAACAGCGTTTAATACACCTTTACCTAAATAACGTGATTTATCACCATCACGAAGCTCTAATGCTTCGCGGCTACCCGTTGATGCTCCAGATGGCGCAGCAGCCATACCAATAAAGCCACCTTCTAGGTGTACTTCTGCTTCAACAGTTGGATTGCCACGAGAATCCATGATTTCGCGACCAATAATCTTAATAATGTTAGCCATAGCTACCTCTAAATTTTGTCAGTATTACTGAAAGTTTAAAAAATAAATTAAAAATCAACACCGATAAAAACACATTAAATCATTGAAACGGTCTTTTTATTGGTATTAACTTTCAATTTGGTAAGTTAAATTCACAATGCTAGGATAAATCGAATTAAGTCTAGCGGCAACTACCAATTTTACCTCAAGGAAGAGCTCGCGCAAATTGTCGCCAAAAATAAAAAAGGCCGTTAACACTTTGGTCAACGGCCTTACAAGATTAGTTCAAATCTTTTTTCTGATACGCTAAAGATGCAGCAACGAATCCTTCAAATAATGGGTGGCCATCGCGAGGCGTTGAGGTGAACTCTGGATGGAACTGTCCAGCAACAAACCAAGGGTGATTTGGCATTTCAATCATTTCTACCAGCTTACGATCAGAAGACAATCCACTGAATATCAAGCCAGCCTCTTCTAAACGATTAATATAGTTGTTGTTGACTTCATAACGGTGACGATGACGCTCAACACACGTTAACCCACCATATGCCGTGGCCGCTTTTGAGCCTTCTTTCAGATGACAAAGTTGTGCCCCTAAACGCATAGTGCCACCTAAATCAGACTCTTCATGACGCTGCTCAATATCGCCTTCTTCGTTGATCCATTCAGTAATTAAACCAACAACAGGGTGCGGAGTTTGTGGGTTAAATTCTGTTGAATGCGCATTTTCAAGACCGGCAACATGACGCGCAAACTCAATTAAAGCCACTTGCATACCTAAACAAATACCGAAATAGGGTAAGTTGTTTTCACGGGCAAATTTAGCAGCAAGAATTTTACCTTCCACCCCGCGCTCACCAAAACCACCAGGGACCAAAATACCATCAAGACCTTGAAGCACTTCTTCGCCTTTAGCTTCAACGGTTTGTGAATCAATATATTTAATGTTCACATTGACGCGTGTTTTAAGACCTGCATGTTTTAAGGCTTCATTGACGGACTTATAGGCATCTGGCAATTCAATATATTTACCCACCATTCCAATGGTCACTTCTCCATTTGGATTAGCTTCTTGGTAAATAACATTTTCCCATTCAGATAAATCAGCTTCACCACATTCTAGATGGAAGCGCTTGATAACTAAATCATCTAAACCTTGAGAGCGAAGTAATGCTGGGATTTTATAAATACTGTCTACGTCTTTTAACGAAATTACCGCACGCTCTTCAACATTACAGAATAAAGAAATTTTCGCTTTTTCATTTGCTGGAATAGCACGGTCGCCACGACACACTAATACATCAGGAGCAATACCGATTGAACGCAGTTCTTTAACTGAATGCTGAGTTGGCTTGGTTTTAACTTCGCCAGCCGCGCCTAAAAACGGCACCAAGGTTAAGTGCATAAATAAGGTGCGATCGCGTCCTAGCTCAACACCTAATTGACGAATAGACTCAAGGAAAGGCAATGATTCAATATCACCTACTGTGCCACCAATTTCGACAATAGCAACATCATGACCTTCACCACCAGCTAATACTTTTTCTTTAATTGCATTGGTGATGTGAGGGATAACCTGAATAGTTGCACCTAAATAATCACCACGACGTTCTTTACGAAGTACTTCTTCGTATATACGACCGGTTGTAAAGTTATTGCGACGATTCATTTTGGTGCGGATGAAACGCTCATAATGACCTAAGTCTAAATCTGTTTCTGCACCATCTTCAGTCACGAATACTTCCCCGTGCTGAGTTGGGCTCATGGTACCCGGATCAACGTTGATGTATGGGTCCAGTTTCATAATGGTTACATTGAGGCCACGCGCCTCTAAAATTGCTGCTAATGAAGCGGCTGCAATGCCTTTACCTAGTGATGAAACTACGCCACCAGTAACGAAGATATACCTTGTAGTCATGCTGAACCTGAGAAATGTATTGGAAAAATTACGTGCTTGTAAGAAAGCACTAGGACGGGGTAGTAGTATACCAAAGCATCGAGGTTTCGACAAACCAAAACAACATTCAGATGACTATTCTTGTCGCTTTACGCTATCCCAATATTGATCAAGCTGTTCAAGGCTGTGCTCTTCAAATGATTTACCACTTTGTTGAACACAGTTTTCTACACCACGAAACCTCCGCTCAAACTTAATATTCGCTTGTCTAAGCGCTTGTTCGGGGTCAACATTAACATACCTTGCCAGGTTCACCACGGCAAATAAAAGATCCCCCATTTCATCGGCTATTTTGGGCTGATATTTTTTAGGATCAGTTGCAAGCAGATTCACCTCAGCCAACACTTCATCGACTTCTTCATAAATTTTGTCAACCACAGGCTTAAGTTCAGGCCAATCAAAACCGACCTTAGCGACCCGTTTTTGAATTTTTACGGATCGCGTTAATGCAGGAAGCGCATGAGGAATATCATCGAGTAATGAAAGTTGCTGTTTTGCAGCTCGCTCTTGAGCCTTAATGGTTTCCCAAGATTGCTTTATTTGTGTTGCGGTGACAAAAGCATTATCTGAATCACTGGCACTCGCGGATAAAGACGATGAATAAGACTCATCAAAAACATGAGGATGACGGCGCACTAATTTAGCACAAATACGCTCTATCACAGTGGTGAAATCAAACTGGTTTTGTTCAGCAGCCAATTGACTATAAAACACCACTTGAAATAACAAGTCCCCGAGTTCATCAGGGAGCTCAGCCCATGCTTGACGCTCAATAACATCCGCTACTTCATAAGCTTCTTCAAGGGTAAATGGCACAATAGATTGAAAATCTTGTGCCAAATCCCAAGGGCAACCTGAGTCGGGTTCGCGCAGCTTTTGCATAATATTTAGCAAAGGAGCGATATCCACCTTAGTTTGATTCGGTTTTCGACTCATAGGATCCACTCCATCTAAAGTCGACGAGACTCAATGACGCCATCCACTTGAGATAATTTAGCCAACACCCGCGACAAACTATCAAGGTTATATAGCTCAAGTTCAATTTCAACGGTGGCAGTTTGAGTTTTGACATCTGACTTTGAACTCATAGCCATAACATTGGATTTATCCGCAGCAAGGACAGTGGTTAAATCACGAAGTAAACCACTACGGTCGTGGGCGACCACTCTTAATTTTATTCGATAACCACCGGAGTAACTCTCCCCCAAACTACGTCAACAGCACGTTCAGGATTGGTGCGCATTAACTCTTTCACTTGGTCACAGTCACGGCGATGCACAGAAATACCACGCCCCATGGTGATGTAGCCAAAAATCTCATCGCCGGGTACTGGCTGGCAACAACGAGCAATATGGCTCATCAAATTACCAACACCATCAACTTCAACCTGCCCTTTCCCCGGTTTTTTAGGACGATGAACCGCTTTCTTTAAGATATCTTCAACAATATCTTCTTCATTTTCAGGTTGATTACGATGCTTGCTCTCTGTGTAATTAACCACTTGATTAAGACGTAAATCGCCGCCACCTATTGCAGCAAGCATGTCATCCATTCCATTAAGATTGAATCTTTCAACGGCAACCTGAGCATCTTTTAGCTTTAGACCAACACGGTTCAGTTCAACTTCTAACATTTCTTTGCCCGCAACAATGTTTTTATCGCGATCTTGTTGTTTGAACCAATGTTGAATTTTGGCGCGTGAACGAGATGACTTTATGTAACCTAAATTAGGGTTTAGCCAATCTCGTTTAGGATTGGGTATTTTGGAGGTGATAATTTCAATCCGCTCACCGGTTTCAACTGTGTAGGTAAATGGCACAATACGCCCATCAACTTTGGCGCCAATACATCTATGCCCCACTTGCGAGTGAATGTAATAGGCAAAATCAAGCACAGTTGAGCCATGAGGTAAATCAACCACTTCACCGTTAGGGGTAAACACATAAACGCGGTCTTCAAATACTTGGCTGCGCACTTCATCGACTAAATTACCACTTTCAGCCACATCTTCTTGCCACTGTAGAATTTTACGTAGCCAGTTGATTTTCTCTTCATAGCCACTTTGTTTCGCGGTATTAGCACCTTCTTTGTATTTCCAATGTGCTGCAACACCTAGTTCAGCATCTTGATGCATGGCCTCAGTTCTAATTTGAATTTCAACGGTTTTACCTTCCGGCCCTACAACAACCGTGTGAATTGATTGATAACCATTTGGCTTTGGATTAGCCACATAATCATCAAACTCGCGAGGAATATGGTGCCAAAGATCATGAACAACACCGAGTGCGCCATAACAATCTTGCAGTCGTTCGGTGACAATTCTGACTGCACGCACATCAAATAACTCATCAAACTTTAGATCTTTACCCTTCATTTTGCGCCAAATACTGTAGATGTGTTTTGGTCTACCGTAAACCTTGGCACGGATCTGGTCGTTATCTAACCGCTGTTGTAATTGACTGACAAATTTATCAATGTAAATCTCGCGATCGACCCGTTTTCCGTCTAATTGTTTGGCAATATCTTTATAAACAACAGGATGTAGATATCTAAAGGAAATATCTTCTAGCTCCCACTTTAACTGCCCAATCCCTAAGCGATTGGCCAAAGGAGCATAGATATCGGCAATTTCACGGGCAAGCAATACTCGAGTTTCTTCATCGGCATTTTTGACGGCTCGTAACAGGCAGACTCGCTCGGCAAGTTTGATAACCACAGCACGCACATCTTCAACCATGGCCAAAAGCATTTTGCGGATATTATCAATTTGCGGCTCCGCGCTTCGGCTATCAGACACCTTTAACGCACCAATGGCGTTCATGGTTTCCACACTGGCGACTAATTTGGCGAGAGGATCACCAAAATGTTCAACAATATATTCTTCACTGAAGATCCCAGCATCAAATACCACAAACAGGACTGCGGCTTGCAGAGTTTCAAGATCCATATTAAGCGGCGCTAATATTTCGATCATCTCACGAATACGCCCTAATAGCTGAGTGTGCGCTTGCTTATCTTTGATAGGCAAGGCTTCCATGCTTTTGATCATCTCTAATATCACTTGGGCTTCGTTACTGTCTTCTATGTAACGTACAACCCATTCTTCAAGATGAAATTCTTCAGTATTAAAATGTGCTTCGCGAACTGAAACCATACCTATTCCTTACACATTGACGCAAAATACAGCACCAACGTTATGTTTCTTTTCATAGCTGAATGATGATTAAATCATTAAACATCATTGTCTGTTCATATCTATAAACTCAGTTAAACTATCTTGAGCGTATCGCCATGAGTTTTCAATTGAATAATATGTAACACTTTGTTTGAAACCACATACAAGTGGTTATTTCACAAGCTCAAATAATGCCATAGCTTCAATGTGATGAGTTTGTGGAAACATATCTATCATACCAATACGAGTTAATTGATAACCTTGCTCAATCAGCACTTTACTGTCTCTGGCTAGACTGGCTGGATTGCATGACACATATACTACTTTTTTAGGTCGCATCTTTTCTAGCCATTGTAAGCTTTCATATGCACCGGCTCTTGCAGGATCAAGTAGCAGTTTATCAATTTTACCCAACCATTTCTCATCGGTTAAATCAGCACTTAAATCTGCATGATGAAAATCCAGATTACTAAGCTGATTCTTGTCCGCATTACTTTTGGCTTGCAAAACCATATCGGGCACACCTTCAACACCTATTACATCAGCTGCCGTGCATGCCAATGGCAAGCTAAAATTACCCACTCCACAAAATAAATCTAACACACGCTCATTCGCTTGGGGGCTAGCCAGTTAATCGCTTGCTGCACCATCGCATGATTAATTGCCTCATTTACTTGAACAAAATTACCTGGGGTAAACTCACAACACACTTCTTTATCACTGTTAGCTAATGATAATGAGTAAAACGGTAATGTGACTTGCTCATGTTCAACTTGCGGATACAACTGCACTAATTTGGCTTCATTATCTTGCAATAATAAAGTTAATTGATGATTTTTGGCAAAATCAGTTAACCAACGAATGTCTGATGCAGGCAACGATTTGGTAATTCTAATTACAGCAAATAAACCATTTTCGGCTTGGCTGAGTTCTAAATGCCCAAGACTGGCTTTCGCTTTTAATTGATTTAAATTTGCTGCAAATGGGGTAATTAAATCTGATAACGGTTTAGCTAATACATGACACTGGCTAATCGACACAATCTTGCTTGAAGCTGATTGCCTAAAACCCAAGTGTAAATGCTGTGTTTTTTTATCAAAAACCGTGGCTAAACGTGCTCGACGGCGATAATGCCATGCATCACCAACAATTGGCGGTGTCACTAATTCAGCTGATAATTCATCACCCGTTAATTTTGACATGAGACTTAACAACGCCTGTTGTTTGTAATCTCGCTGAGCAACAATATTCATATGCTGTAAATCACAACCACCACATTGCGCGTAGTGCGAACAAATAGGATTAACGCGTGTTTCACAAGGTTTATCGACTTTAATCAAATTAGCTTTGGCATAACTTTTCTTCTGCTCAATCAGCTGCACTGTCACATGTTCATTAGGCAAGGCGCCAGCCACAAATACCACTTTGCCTTGATATTGACCAATTCCTGCCCCTAAATGATCAAGTTGGGTGATTTCAATACTAAGCTTTGAGGATAACTGCTTAGATTTGTTTGGTTTAGCTTTGAAGAATTGTGCCATTTTGGCCTCTAAAAATGAATAAAACACTAGTCAAAGACGCGCTATTTCTGGCAGTCTAGGCTGATATCAACACAACAATGTAGGAATAAAACCCAAAACATGAAAAGTAGCGAGAATATGACAAAATACAGCCTGCGATCATGGGTTTTGGTACTGGCGTTAGCTCCTACAATTGTAGTGGGTATTCTACTTGGAAGTTACTTCACCATAAACCGCTTTTATGAGCTCGAAGACACCTTAATCGCAAAAGGGACGAGTATTATTGAGCCTTTAGCGCTCGCCAGCGAATTCGGGCTCATTACCCAAGACAGAGAATCCACCAAAAAAATCCTCTCTGCAGCACAAATGCGAAATGCTGCACTCATTTACTCTGTGGCAATTTTTGATGATCAAAACCAGCTTTTTGTGACTTCGCATTACCACAAAGATTTTGAAATAATGCGTGCTTCACGACCTCTAACTGAGCTTAATGAAACAGAGTTTACCACTGTAGACGACATACTGGTTATTCGCAGCCCTATTATTTCAAACACCAACCTAAAAGCAGCTAGTTTTGTTAACAAAGCTAATTTGGCTCAAAACATAGCCGATATTAGCCCTGAATCTTCACTAAACATTGAGGATGTTGTCAAACCTATCTACAACAACAAAAATGAACAAGTTATTGGTTACATAGCTATTTTAGTCAATAAAGAAAACGCATTACTAGAGCAACACCGCGCCGCAATTGCCGCTTTTATTATTGTGCTCATCGGTGTGCAATTTAATTTGTTTTTTACCTTCCGCTTAGTCAAGCACGTAAACCACCCGATTACAGAAATGGTTAGAGTGGTAGCAAAAATTCGTGAGGGTAAACTAGATACTCGTTTAGAAGGCAACTTAATTGGCGAGCTAGATTTACTCAAACGTGGCATCAACGCAATGGCTGGAGCATTATCTGAATACCATGATGAAATGCAACAAAACATTGATCAAGCCACATCAGACTTACGTGAAACACTCGAACAAATTGAAATTCAAAACGTTGAACTTGATTTAGCCAAAAAACGCGCATTAGAAGCCAGCCGAATTAAATCTGAATTTTTAGCTAATATGTCCCACGAACTCAGAACTCCATTGAATGGCGTGATTGGTTTTGCAAGGCAACTGATTAAAACACCGCTACATTCTAGTCAACTCGATTACATTAAAACGATTGAGCGCAGTGCAAGCAACTTATTAGCCATTATCAATGACATTCTCGATTTTTCTAAATTAGAAGCGGGCAAAATGGTACTTGAAAAAATGCCATTTGCATTACGAGAAACCATCACTGACACCTTAAGTATTATTGTTGGTAGCGCGAGAGACAAAGGACTGGAGCTGGTTATCGATATTGACGGTAATGTGCCTGAAAGCGTAAGTGGCGATGCCATGCGAGTAAGTCAAATTATCACCAACTTAGTGGGTAATGCGATTAAGTTTACTGATGAAGGGAGTATCACGGTAAAAATCACCTTGGTAAATACCACAGAGGAAGCATACACCTTACGTTGTGAAATTATTGATACCGGCATAGGTATTGATGAGAGTCAGCAAGAATATTTGTTTCAGGCTTTTGGTCAAGCCGACTCATCAATTTCTCGTCGGTTTGGTGGCACTGGATTGGGTTTAGTGATCACCAAGCGCTTAATTAATCAAATGGGCGGCCAAATTGGATTTACATCCAGTCCTAACAAAGGTTCTAACTTCTGGTTTATTTTACCATTAGGAATAAGCCAATTTGAAATTGGCGAAGTATTACCTTTAGCCTCATTGCAAAACAAAACGATTTTACTTTATGAACCACGTGAATTAACCCGTGATACCTTAAATCGACGACTAGAGTCATGGCAAGTCAATTTAACCACAGTAGGTAAACGAGAGCATTTAGAAACAACCTTAGCAAACAACAATATTCACTTTAACTACATATTGTTAAGTTGCCACGGTTTCCAAAGCCCAGAAGAATTAGTTGAACACTTAAAGCTTGCTAAAAAACACACAAGCTGTTTAATTTTACTGCATGACTGTATTGATCAAGAGCTAATTGTTAATCACTTGAAGCCAAATACAGATTTACTACTCACTACACCGATCAGCGATTACCAATTGGCTCGTCACTTAATTTATCCACCAGCGCCTAAAGCGCTGCAGCAACAAGTGTTACCCGAGGTCACAACCCATGATACAAAACGCTTGAATGTGACTGTACTGGCGGTGGATGACAACATGGCCAACCTCAAATTAATTGATACCCTTCTACAAGAGTTAGTCGTTAATGTTGTCACTGCTAAAAATGGTAAAGAAGCTATTTCGCTTGCACGAAGTCGAACCTTTGATTTGATCTTTATGGATATTCAAATGCCGGGGATCGACGGTATAACCGCAACTCAGCGTATTCGTCACGAATCAATGAATCGTCACACCCCCATTATTGCCGTCACTGCCCATGCGATTGCTGAAGAACGCGATACCATTCACGCCTCTGGCATGGATGGATTTTTACCAAAACCAATCCATGAAAACTCATTAAAAGCGGTAATTAATCGTTGGATTGCCAAGCCAAAATTTACTCATTTTGACTTGCATACACTCAATTGGGATCTATGTTTAACTCAAGCAAACCAAAAACCTGATTTAGCGTTAGAAATGTTGAAGATGCTAGTTGAATCATTACCACAAACGATTGTTGATATTGAACAAGCACTGCAAGAAAACGATCAACAAGCCATGTTACATACAGTACATAAATTACATGGTGCAAGTTGTTATTGTGGCGTACCAACAACTCAAAAACTTTGCCAAGCAATAGAATCAGCGTTAAAGCACAAAACACAAATAATTGACTTAGAGCCCGAAATCCTTGAGTTACTTGACGAGCTATCTAAGGTAGAATCAGCGGCAACTCAAGTTTTAGAACAGTTATCAATGGACATCAGCCATGACTAGCAAGCCAGGATTTTTTAAACGTTTAAAAGCATTGTCTCTCCCACAAAAACAACTATTTGCAGTAGCCTTATGTCAGCGAATGCTACCAAACTACCAGTTGTTTTCAGAAGTTTGTGAATTTGGCCAACCCCAAATACTCTCTACGGCTTTAGATTTACTCTGGCAAAGTCAGTACGATAGCAAAGCAAAATATAATGTCGATGTTCATATACAACGCTTAGACGAAAACACACCAGACCCCAGTGATTTCGAAGCTTATGGAGCATACCCAGCAATGGATGCCGCAGTGGCCATCTCGACATTAATGAGTGCCATCCACGCAAAAATTGAAGAAGATATCATTAACATTAGCAAACTGTCTTCTTCCACTGTAGCAAACTATATTGAAGCCATTAGCGATGAAAGCTTAATGGATGAAGAACTAGACGAGTTTGTGTTTGCCCATCCAGTGATGCAAGAAGAAAAAGAATTACAAGGCATGCTATTAGATATCATTGAAGCAAACCCTATTATTACTGCTGATCTAGTCAAAGGCCTGCGTAAAGATATCGTCGAGTCAGGCGTATCAAATATTGGTATTTCGGCTAACTAATCCTGTATACCATGCCCTCTAGCATAATTATCTGCTAGAGGGGTGCGCAGCTCCTTCATGCCTAGGCATGCCCCAGCGAAGCATAATTATCAAATTAACAATTCTCTTATAAAATAATCAGTTAAGTAATATTGATCCCATTTTGCTGAAAACCGTACACATTTGAATCAAAAAAACCTCACCTAGGCTACTTTACTGTATAAAAAATCAGTATATACTGTTTATCAATACAGTGGTTTAGTTTTAGCGACAGGACATCAATATGCTTTGCCAACTCAGCATTAATAATTTTGCAATCGTACGTTTTTTAGAACTTGACTTCAAAGCAGGTATGACAACGATTACCGGTGAAACCGGTGCCGGTAAGTCAATCGCCATCGATGCACTGGGGTTATGTTTAGGTAATCGAAGTGATGCGAACACTGTAAGACCTGGAGCCAGTAAAACTGAAGTAAGTGCACGATTTACTCTTAACGATGTGCCACAAGCTAAGCGTTGGTTAGAAGACAACGATCTTGATAATGACGATGAGTGCATTTTACGCCGCACCATCAATAGTGATGGCCGCTCACGTGCATACATCAATGGCAATCCCGTTCCTATTGGGCAGCTTAAAGCCCTTGGGCAACTACTTATTGGTATCCATGGTCAACATGCCCACCATGCAATGCTTAAGAATGAGCATCAACTAACCCTATTAGATAGCTATGCAAACCATAAATTACTATTAGATACCGTCAGCACAAGCTATCAGCGCACCAAACAAATTGAGAATGAATTAAAAGTACTCATGCAAGCTCAGCATGAACGAATTTCTCGCAAACAATTACTGCAATACCAAGTAGAAGAGCTCGACGAATTTGGCTTAGCAGAAGGTGAATTTACAGAAATAGAACAAGAACACAAAAGACTGGCAAACGGTACAGAACTGATAGAAAACTGCCAAGCTAGTTTGCACCTGCTGAGTGAAAATGACGATTACAATATCGATTCACTGCTCAATAAAGTTATTGCATTGGCTGAAAGCCTACAGAATGTCGATGAAAAGCTAACCCCAATAGCCACTATGCTTAATGATGCACTTATTCAAGTTCAAGAAAGTAGCAGCGAGATTGAAGACTATCTCAGCAGACTAGAGCTCGACCCAGAACACTTTTCATATCTTGAAAAACGCTTAACAACTACCATGCAATTAGCAAGGAAGCATCATGTTAGCCCTGAAAAATTAGCTGAACATCACGCCCAATTAAAAGCAGAACTTGAATCATTATCAAGTGATGAGACAAAGCTAGAAGAAATAAAGCAGCAGCTCGAGACAAGTCGTGAAGCCTATTTAAATCACGCACAAAAACTCAGCCAGAGCCGGGCAAGATATGCCAAAGAACTCGATAAATTAGTCACTCGATCCATCCATGAGCTAAATATGCCAAAAGGAAAATTTACTATTTCAGTTAACTTTAATCCTGAAATGAGCAATAGCCTAGGCTGTGACCAAGTGGAATTTTTAGTAACTACCAATCCGGGCCAGCCACTACAACCTATTGCCAAAGTCGCTTCAGGCGGTGAGCTATCACGTATTGGTCTTGGCATTCAGGTTATTACCGCGAAAAAAGTCTCGACCCCAACACTGATTTTTGACGAAGTCGACGTAGGGATTTCCGGCCCAACGGCATCGGTTGTAGGCAGAATGCTAAGAAGTTTAGGTGAATCAACTCAAGTTTTATGTGTAACTCACCTTCCTCAGGTTGCAGGCAACGGCCACCAGCACATGTTTGTCAATAAATTCAACAAAGGTGGTCAAACAGAAACCACCATGCAAAGCTTAGATAAAGAACAACGCATCAATGAGCTTGCTAGGCTATTAGGTGGTGACATTATCACCGAAAACACCTTAGCAAATGCCAGAGAGTTACTATTGTAGACTTGATAAAAAATGGCATCGGTATTAATACCGATGCCATTTAAACTTGCCAGATTAATAACATAATGCTTATACCAGTCATCAAGATTGCGATTATAAGCAATTATTGCAAATTCACTCGCTAGCTTTTATCCCCAAAAATAAACACACACTTGCAAACAAACAAAAGCAAAAATACCGGCTAGCACATCATCAATCATAATCCCAAAACCCCCTTCCACTTTGGCATCAAGCCATTTAATGGGCCATGGTTTGATAATGTCAAAAAAGCGAAAAAAGCCAAAACCTAATGCCAACCATACCCATCCAGCAGGCGCTGCAATCAGAGTGATCAATAACCCAGCAACTTCATCCCATACAATTGCACCATGATCATGCATCCCCATATCTTTAGCAGCCTTATCACAGATATAAATACCAACAATAGTAGCAACTAAGGTGACAGCTAAATAAATGCTTAAGCTAAATTGGCTTAACAATAAGTACAACGGAATTGCGGCAAGCGTACCAAAAGTACCCGGCGCTTTTGCCGCTAAACCGCTACCAAAACCTAGTGCTAAAAAATGTACTGGATTAGATAATGATAATTTTTTTAAAGCTGGATCTTGTGAAAGTAAACTCATTAGAAATGCTCAAAACCTTTAAAGTCTGGGGTAAATGGTTTTCCATCTAGGGTAAATTTCAATTTATCTCCCGCACAAATTTGACCAATTTTGACAAACTTTACCCCTGCATGCAGTAATGCAGTATCAATTGCACCACGTTCAGACTCTGGGACAGTAAACAGTAATTCATAATCCTCACCACCGGTTAATGCATAAGCTAAAGCCTGCTCTTCACTGACACAACTTGCCAGCGCAGTGGAGATTGGGATTTGATTAGCATCAATGACAGCTCCGACATTAGACGCCTTTAATATGTGGCCTATGTCTGACACTAATCCATCAGATAAATCGATAGCACTTGAAGCCAACCCCCGTAGAGATTGTCCTGCTAGTACTCGGGGAGTAGGATAATAATGACGATTTAGCAGGTAATCTTTAAATTGAGGCGCAACTTGATATACACCGCGTAATAAATCAAGACCTAATGCAGAATCCCCCAAGGTACCTGTAACGTATATCCAGTCCCCCACTTTAGCAGCACTTCGCTTTAATGCCTTTCCTTTGGGGACTTGACCATTAATAGTGATGTTAATGCAACGAGGGCCACGTGTCGTGTCGCCACCAATTAAAGCAACTTGATAATATTCTGCAGCTTCGAATAATCCATTACTAAATTCACTCAACCATTGCTCATCAACATTAGGTAAACTTAAAGCGAGCGTCATCCATGCAGGCTCTGCACCCATGGCAGCTAAATCAGACAAGTTTACCGCTAATGATTTATAACCCAATGCATGTGCAGGCATATCAGCAAAAAAATGCACCCCCTCGACAAGGGTATCGCATGATATGGCAATTGATTTGCCACTTGCTGGCTCAACAAGCGCGCAATCATCGCCGATATCTAATAAGACATCACGACGCTTTTGGCCGCGATTGAGGAAATATTTTTCGATCAGTTGGAATTCTTTCACGCTCGCTCTGGTGCGGGTATTCCGCCCACCTTTTGAAATCATGTTGACACAAATAAAAACGGTATCCGAAGATACCGTTTTTGTTTTATCTGTTTTTAACGATTTTGTCTAATAAACCGTTTACAAACTTATGGCTATCATCAGCACCAAAGGCTTTGGCTAATTCGATACCTTCATTGATGGCCACTTTAAACGGCACATCTTTTTTAAAGGTTAGCTCGAATGTCGCTAAACGAACAATGGCTTTCTCTACTGGTGAGACATCATCAAAGTCGCGATCTAAATGCGGCTTTAGCAATTCGTCAATTTGCGCTGTTTTAGCGGTTACACCCGCTAAAAGCTCACGAAAATAAGCAACATCAACACCATCTAAACTTTGTTCAGTTAAAAACTCATGTTCAACATCAGCAACATTATTGCCAGTTAATTGCCATGAGTATATAGCTTGAACGGCTAAACGGCGGGCCTTACGGCGCTCAGAAGGCTTCATTACTTTTCCTACTATTACAACTGTTGTTCTAGTTGTTGCAGCACATTAACCATTTCAAGTAAACCAAGCGCGGCTTCGCCACCTTTGTTACCTGCTTTTGTACCAGAGCGCTCAATAGCTTGCTCAATGGTATCTGTAGTTAACACACCGAATGAAACTGGGACATCAAATTCAAGCATCACTTGAGCAAGTCCTTTATTGCATTCACCGGCAACAAAATCAAAATGAGGAGTACCACCACGGATCACAGCACCTAGTGCAATAATACCGTCAAACTGACCACTCGCAGCAACACGGCGAGCCGCCAAAGGTAGCTCAAACGCGCCAGGAACTCGGACAACGGTAATGTTGTCATCAGAGACTTGGCCAAAACGTTTTAATGTATCTATTGCGCCTTCAAGCAGACTTTCAACAAGAAAACTGTTGAAACGCGATACAACGATCGCCACTTTGGCATTTTTCGCTTCGATATTACCTTGAACTACGTTCATTCTATCTTACCTAAATTAGCTAAAGCACCCATCTGGGGCGAAAGAGGCAATATGATACCACAGCCAAACGCCCTGAGCTCTATGCAATTAATGAAAAAATTAAAAATTAAAAACCAGACTATTATTCCGAGATATAATCAGTGACTTCTAATCCAAAACCCGACAATGAATGGTAACGCTTAGGCGAACTTAATAAGCGCATTTTGCTCACACCTAAGTTAGCCAATATTTGCGAGCCAATACCCACGCGGCGTGATGTACCTTGCCACTGAGCAGGTGCAGTTGCCTGACCATTATCTTCGGCTTCAAACGCTTTCACTTTTGCGAGTATCTCACTGGCATGCTCTGTATTAGCTAACAGCACTAATACGCCATCTTCAGCGGCAATACGTTCCATTGCGTTTTCTAATGGCCAACTACGTTTTTGATCACGCTCTGAGTGCAACAAATCATTAAAGGTATTTTGTAGATGAACGCGTACTAAGCAATTCTCTTTGACCTCACCTTTAACTAATGCATAATGCAATTGATTATCAATAGTGTCGCGGAAAGTTACCATTTGGAACTCGCCAAAACGAGTGGGCAATTTACAGCTTGCTTCACGCACCACTGTGGTTTCTTTGGTGTTACGATACTCAATTAAATCAGCAATTGTACCGATTTTAATACCATGTTTTTCACTGAAGATCTCAAGATCTGGACGACGCGCCATCGTGCCATCTTCATTCAAAATTTCAACAATAACGCCAGATGGTTCAAGCCCAGCTAAACGCGCCAAATCGCAACCTGCTTCAGTGTGGCCAGCACGGGTCAATACCCCACCATCTTGCGCCATCAATGGAAAAATATGACCGGGTTGCACTAAGTCTGCAGGCTTTGCATCTTTAGCCACTGCAGCTTGTATCGTCACCGCACGATCATGAGCAGAAATACCGGTTGTCACACCTTCAGCGGCTTCAATAGAGACGGTAAAATTCGTTGAAAACTGGGCATTATTATTTGTCACCATCAGCGGCAAGCTTAATTGCTGACAACGCGCTTTGGTCATGGTCTGGCAAATTAATCCTCGTCCATAAGTCGCCATAAAGTTAATTGCTGCCGGTGTGACTAATTCAGATGCCATAATAAGGTCACCTTCATTTTCACGGTCTTCATCATCCATTAAGATAACCATTTTACCTTGACGAATGTCTTCGATGATTTCTTCAATACTGTGTAACGCCATGTGGGGAACCTTTTTGTTGTAATCGTCGTTGCTTGTGATGTTTTAATAGGGTAAATCTTTAAACCGATAAAGCTTGTTACTAACGCATAAAACCTGACTTTGCCAATAACTCCATCGTCACACCGCCACTTTCTGTATGTACAGCAGGGCCTTGCATTAGCCGTTCTAAATATCTTGCAATTAAATCCACTTCAATATTAACCGTGTCGCCAGCTTGTAAATTTAACAAGGTAGTTTCAGTGGCCGTATGAGGCACAATCGTTAACCTAAATAGGCACCCTTTAACTTCATTAACCGTTAAGCTCACGCCATCAATAGTAATTGAGCCTTTATGAGCAATATATTTAGTTAATTCAGTTGGCGCTGTTAACCAAAATTCTATCGCTTGACCGCGATATAAGCGCTGCTCTACTTTAGCAATACCATCAACATGACCACTCACCATATGGCCACCTAAACGCGTGGTGGCGGTGACGGCTTTTTCTAAATTCACTTGCTGACCAACTTGGTAATGAGCAAAGCCTGTTAAAGCGACAGTTTCAGCAGACACATCTGCCACATAGCCATCTGCCAAGGTTTGTACCACAGTTAAGCAAACACCATTAGTGGCAATACTGTCACCTAGTTTGACATCGGCTAAATCTAAACTACCACTTGCCACCGTCAGCCGAATATCATCACCTTTACGTTCGATTTTGCGTAAAGTACCTAAGGCTTCAATAATACCAGTAAACATAGTGACTCACTTATTCATGTGTTAGCAGGTTATCTATAAACCTAACGCTTATTTTAATTGAAACGAAATACAAAACGTGTGTCTTGACCGACATTTCGCTTATCTTTTAATAACATTTTTGGTGCCTGCTCGATTTTGTGGTAATCAGGTAGTTGCAGCATATTTCGTCCTGCGCTGCCTAACAGTTTTGCCGCTTGATATAACACTAACTCATCGGCCAAATTGTGTTCTATGACACTACCCGCTAATGTTGCACCCGCTTCAATAAGCACTGTGTTACAAGTTTGCCCCAAATGAGTCAACACACTGTGTAAACAGACTCTATTTTGCAAGTCCTTGCTAGCAATAAATACGTTAACATGAGCAGGAAATTGCGCTTTAACGGCTTCAGGGTAGTCAACCGTTGTCACCAGCAGTATTGGACTAGTAATTGCAAATAACTGATAATTCGCCGTCATTCGCGCTTTAGAATCTAATATAACTCTTATTGGTTGATGTATAGATGAGGGTGAAAGTGTATTTTTCAAGCTTCCAAGCTGTTCATAACGAACATTTAACTGCGGGTCGTCGGCAATAATCGTTTCGATACCTGTGATTAAAGCGCAATGACGAGCGCGCAACCTTTGCACATCACTGCGGGCCGCTGAGCCAGTAATCCATTTAGATACCCCATTTGATAAAGCCGTTTTACCATCAATACTGGCAGCCACTTTGACGGTAACCCAAGGCATACCGGTTTTCATACGTTTCATAAAGCCAAGGTTAACATCAAAGGCTTCGTCTTCAAGCAATCCTACGTCAACTTGAATACCTGCTTGTTCAAGCATGGCAATGCCTTTTCCGGCCACTTGTGGGTTGGCATCTTTTACCGCTACCACCACTCGGGCGATGTTGGCATTAATTAAACCTAATGCACATGGCGGAGTGCGACCATAATGACTACAAGGTTCAAGCGTGACATAAGCTGTTGCCCCTTCAGAACTAAACCCATTATCTTTTAACTGTTGCAAGGCATTAACTTCGGCATGCCCTTGACCTGCAACCTGATGGTAACCTTCACCGAGTATTTGATCATCTTTCACTATCACGCAGCCAACACAAGGATTAGGACGTGTGGTATACAGACCTTTACGGGCAAGTTGGATGGCTCGGCTCATCATCTGATGATCAAAAACACTAAAAACGGCCATGGTTGATTCTCTAAATAAAAGTCTATTTTTGTAATTTCGCGATAGCTTCGCCAAATTGAGACACATCTTCAAAAGCACGGTAAACGGATGCAAAACGAATATAGGCCACTTTGTCCAAATTCATCAATTGCTCCATCATCAAATTACCTATCATTTCTGAATCCACCTCACGTTCACCGGTAGCGCGCAATGTTGATTTTATTTTCGATAAAGCTTGTTCAATTTCATCGATGGATACAGGACGTTTTTCTACTGCGCGCAACATACCACCGCGTAATTTATCCTCATCAAAAGGCTGGCGAGAACCATCACGTTTGATAATTCGTGGCATAACTAACTCTGCACCTTCAAAGGTAGTAAAGCGCTCATGGCATTCGGTGCATTCTCGGCGACGACGAACTTGGTGACCATCGGCAACCAATCTTGAATCGATAACTTTGGTGTCTGTCGCGCTACAAAAAGGACAATGCATTCAACCTCCCGCAAAAATAAAATGGCCGCTAAAATTAGCGGCCATTTAAGTTTATCTTATTTATTGCTTGAGGTTAACTAGCATGTAAGAAACAGCTAAGTTAAGGTGCAAATTAAGCGTAAACGGGAAACTTAGCACATAACTCAAGCACTTGCTTTTTAACACGCTCAATTGTGGCTTGGTTAGTGATGTCATCTAAAATGTCACACATCCAACCGGCAAGCTCGATGGCTTGTGCTTCTTTAAAGCCACGACGGGTAATTGCAGGCGAGCCGATACGTAAACCAGAAGTCACAAAAGGTGAACGTGGATCGTTAGGCACAGAGTTTTTGTTCACTGTGATATTGGCAAGACCTAACGCAGCATCCGCATCTTTACCTGTAATGTCTTTGCTAATTAAATCAAGCAAGAACAAGTGGTTTTCAGTACCACCAGACACCACATTAAAACCACGTTCAATAAAGGTATTAGCCATCGCTTTTGCATTAACAACCACTTGTTGCTGGTATACTTTAAACTCAGGCTCTAATGCTTCTTTAAATGCCACCGCTTTACCGGCGATCACATGCATTAAAGGACCACCTTGACCACCTGGGAATACAGCTGAATTTAACTTTTTGTATAAGTCTTCATCATTAGCGGCTGAAATAATAATGCCACCACGAGGTCCTGCTAAGGTTTTGTGAGTTGTTGAAGTCACAACGTGAGCATGTGGAACGGGTGTTGGGTATACGCCCGCGGCCACAAGACCTGCAACGTGTGCCATATCAACAAATAAGTAAGCATTAATTTTGTCGGCAATTTCGCGCATTCTTGCCCAATCAACGATACCTGAATAAGCAGAGAAGCCACCAATCATCATTTTGGGTTTATGCTCAAGCGCTAAACGCTCCATTTCGTCGTAGTCAATTTTACCAGACTCATCAATACCGTATGGAATGATGTTGTATAACTTACCAGAAAAGTTAACTGGTGAACCATGGGTCAGGTGACCACCATGGGCTAAGTTCATACCTAAAACGGTATCACCAGGCTGTAATAATGTCATATATACAGCACTGTTAGCTTGTGAACCTGAATGAGGTTGTACGTTCGCGTATGTTGCGCCAAATAATTCTTTTGCACGCTCAATCGCCAAGGTTTCAACAACATCAACATACTCACAACCACCGTAATAACGCTTACCTGGGTAGCCTTCAGCATATTTATTGGTTAACTGTGAACCTTGCGCTTCCATCACGCGAGGACTGGTATAGTTTTCAGACGCGATTAACTCGATGTGCTCTTCTTGACGATTTGTTTCATCTTCAATAGCTTTAAATAATTGTGGATCATAATCCGCGATATTCATCGATTTCTTCAGCATGGTGACTCCAACGACAGGTTCTAATAATATTAAGTAGGGTTGCGCGGTATTCTACTCTGCCAAGAAAATTAATCACAGTGTTAACAACATGAAATTCACTGTGTTCTGAATTCAAAACGATTCCCGTTAGCTTGCTTGATGGATTGACCTAGTTAAGTCTTATTTTTTTACCTTAACCTGTCAGCCAAGCAGTTGAGTTCGCATCACAATAAAGTAGAATTAAGCCACTTTAGTTAACCCAATAGAGATCCTCATGGCTCAATTTGTATATAGCATGCTTCGTGTGGGCAAAATTGTTCCACCTAAAAAGCAAATCCTTAAAGATATTTCTCTTAGCTTTTTCCCAGGTGCCAAAATTGGTGTACTAGGTCTTAATGGCTCAGGTAAATCGACCCTACTACGCATTATGGCTGGCCTTGATACTGAAATTGAAGGCGAAGCACGTCCAATGCCAGGGCTTAAAATTGGTTACTTGCCACAAGAACCTAAATTAAACCCAGAACAAACTGTGCGAGAAGCCATTGAAGAAGCAGTCAGTGATGCCAAAAATGCTCTGACTCGTTTAGATGAGGTTTACGCTGCCTATGCTGAGCCTGATGCTGATTTTGATGCGCTCGCCAAAGAGCAAGGTGAACTTGAAGCAATCATTCAAGCTCAAGATGCCCATAACTTAGAGCACATTCTTGAAAGAGCCGCCAATGCTCTTCGTTTACCAGATTGGGATGAAAAAATTGAAGTCCTTTCTGGTGGTGAACGCCGTCGAGTTGCAATTTGTCGTTTACTGCTTGAAAAGCCTGAAATGCTATTACTTGATGAACCAACTAACCATTTAGATGCTGAATCCGTAGCGTGGCTAGAACACTTCTTACAAGAATACACAGGTACAGTGGTTGCTATTACCCATGACCGTTACTTCTTAGACAATGCGGCCGGTTGGATTTTAGAACTTGACCGTGGTGAAGGTATTCCTTGGGAAGGCAACTACTCTTCATGGCTAGAACAAAAAGATGCTCGTTTACAGCAAGAATCTGCTGCAGAAAGTGCACGCCAAAAGACCATTGCCAAAGAATTAGAATGGGTTCGCCAAGGTGCTAAGGGCCGTCAATCGAAAGGCAAGGCTCGTATGGCCCGCTTTGAAGAATTGAACACCAATGACTATCAAAAACGCAATGAAACCAATGAGCTATTTATTCCACCAGGACCTCGTTTAGGTGATAAGGTCATTGAAGTCACTCATTTAACTAAGTCTTATGGCGACCGAGTATTAATTGATGATTTATCATTTACGGTTCCTAAAGGCGCTATCGTCGGCATTATTGGTGCTAACGGTGCAGGTAAATCAACCTTGTTTAGAATGATATCTGGCACAGAACAACCCGATAGTGGCAATATTTCAATTGGTGAATCCGTCAAAATTGCATCAGTAGAGCAGTTCCGCGACTCAATGAATGATAAAAATACTGTATGGCAGGAAATTTCTGGTGGGCTAGATATCATGAAAGTCGGCAATACAGAGATCCCAAGTCGTGCTTATGTTGGACGTTTCAACTTCCGCGGCGGTGACCAACAAAAGATTATTGGCACACTGTCAGGTGGTGAGAGAAACCGTGTACATTTAGCCAAGCTTTTACAAGCTGGCGGTAACGTACTGTTACTCGATGAACCAACCAACGATTTAGACGTAGAAACATTACGCGCACTAGAAGAAGCGTTGCTTGAGTTTCCTGGCTGCGCCATGGTTATCTCGCACGACCGCTGGTTCTTAGACCGGATCGCCACTCACATTTTAGATTATCGTGATGAAGGTAAAGTTAACTTCTATGAAGGTAACTACACAGAATATTCAACATGGCTGAAAAATACTTATGGTGCCGATGTTGTAGAACCACACCGCCTAAAATACAAACGTATGAGCAAGTAAGCTAAATACTAATACTTTTAGCCAGTTAACATAACAAACAGTCACATATGTCTCTGTTTGTTATGTTTTTATCTTGTCTATGTCAAAATTTTGTCATTTAAATTCATTCCTAATCATAATCTGTTTGTAAAGACCTACTAACTTCAGTATCATCGTTTCTTAATGGAATTTTTTTGTGCACGACTGACTCTTTCATCAGTTCTTATTTCGTAGAGACGGGGGAATGTGTGCCTATGTGCAAGCAACTCTTTTGCTGCACTAGAGTCATTAATTCATAAGAACAAAGAAAATTAACTCAAATTGAAAAGTCAGAAACACACGATTGAAATAGCCAACCTACTAGTAACGATTAAAGACAAAGTGATCATATACAGAGAAGTTTTGTTACAAAACAAAGTTTACGCAAGAACAAATACTTAACTGCCCAAAACCAAACAGTCTATATAAAAGGCATTTTTCTAAAGGCGATTATCAACAAGCTTAAGATGACCGTTCAGAGAATCGCATCCCTGTTGGTAAGCTATTTGAGTGCAAAAATTCAAGACTTTATCCCAACGTCGCAAAAGGAGTTGTTTTTTTAGGGGGTTAATTAGAACAGGATATATAGCACCTGAGGCAATAACTGGCGAAAGGTTCCTGCCTCAGCCAATGCAAAAATACGGTTCGACTATCAACCCGAACCGTAACACTAACTTCAACCCATGGAGGCGGCAATTAATCCCGAAACTAAAACAGCGGGTATCCTTGTCGCATAATAATGAACAAAATCGCCATATTTGTCGACGTACAGAATATTTATTATACCTGCAAGCAGGCCTTCAACCGCAGCTTTAACTACCGAGAACTCTACAAGCAACTAGCTGTCAGAGGAGAAATTACACACGCTTATGCTTATGCTATTGCTCCTAACGACGATGGCCAAGTTAAGTTCCAAGACGCATTACGCTACATCGGCTTTGAAGTAAAAACAAAACCTTATATTCAGCGCAGTGACGGTTCAGCAAAAGGCGATTGGGATGTGGGCATAACCATAGATATGTTGGAATTAGCACCAGAAGTCAATGAAGTGATTTTACTATCCGGTGATGGTGATTTTGATCTCCTAATAAAAACCATTAACCGTAAATATGAATGTTTTACCCATGTGATTAGTGTTGAGGCGTTAACCGCAAAATCTTTAACAGATCAAAGCCAAGAATTTACGCCAATCACCCCAGAGCTACTTAAGTAAACCCATTATATATCAACTACTCGCAGCTAAAGCTACAGATATTACTGGAGTTACTGTAGAAGTGATTGTTTGGTTGATTGCGCAGGGGCGCCGTTGGAAATAGTTAAACAATATTTGGAACAACAGGAAAGTAATGAATAAGCACACACCTACAACTACCCTACTTTGGAGTAAAACGGCTCATTTTAGTGTGCAAATTTACTATGAAGATACCGATTTTTCAGGCGTGGTCTACCATCCAAACTTCTTGAAATATTTTGAGCGTGCGCGTGAGCATGTAATTGGCGCCAATATCTTACAACAACTCTGGGCAGAGCAAGGGTTAGGTTTTGCGGTTTATAAAACGGATATGATTTGCCATGAAGGAGTCGAATTTGCCGATGTTATAGATGTAAGAACTCAGTTTTGTTTTGAAAGTAAATATCGCACAATTTGGAAGCAAGAAATATGGCGCCCCCAAGCAAGTAAACCTGCAGTGACCGCCACCATAGAGATGGTATGCATGAACAAGCATCGTCAATTAAGCCCCATGCCTAACAATCTAATGAGCTTATTAAGTCAAGCTATGCCTGACTAGCCCCAGATATCGCTATTCATTTTACCCGTAGTGCTATGAGTTTTAGTGACTAATAGGCTGTTTATTCTCATCAATCTTCCACTGTTGGTGCTCAGCATGAAATCGTATCAATGCTTGCTCCAGTCCATCTGCCGCCATAGGTTTGGCAAAAATATCACCTTGGATCCTATCTGCACCAAAGGCTGTAATCGAATGATAAACGGTTAACGTTTCTACACCTTCGACAGTCACTTCAAATCCAAGCTCTTTGGCTAACGCTATGGTCATTTTGACGATATTTTTTGCTTGTTCATCCTGCTCAAATCCACTCAAAAAAGCTTTATCAATTTTTACTTCATTGACCGGCAGATAGCGTAAATAGGCAAGCGATGAATGACCGGTTCCAAAGTCATCAATAGCAACTTTCACCCCAATAGCTTGCAAGCGCTCAATGGTATCAATCGCTTGGGTATATGACTCCATCAATGCACTTTCAGTTATTTCAACCATTAAACTGTCAGCCGGCACCCGATAGTGATGTAATCTCTTGTTTATATCTTCCACTAAATTGTCACTATGCATGTCAGCACCAGAAAGATTAATCGCAACTTTGACAAACACACCTTGCTCACGCCATGTTGCAAGTTGAGAAATCACCTTATCAAGTACCCAATGACTAATTAAACTAATCATGCCGGTTTTTTCAGCTAATGGAATAAACTCATCCGGAGAGATATTACCTAAGCCATCATGATGCCAGCGGATCAGAGCTTCAACTTGTACGCATTGACCGGTTTTCGTTTCAACTTTGGGTTGGTAGACCATAAACAATTGATTTTGCTTTAGACTTTTTGGCAAGCTGTTAATAATCAATAATTCTCGATACTGCTTTTTATCGTCCCCTTGATCATAGTAAGCAATATCTTGATGATATTGTTTAGCTTTTTTTAATGCTAGGTCCAACCTTCGCAGCATAATACTTACATCGGCATGATGTTCCGCCATTGCCAATACACCCATTTGTACCTTAACGCTAATCGGCTGCTGTTCAATATAAAAGGGTAATTGCAGGCGTTGTTTAAGGTCTGACAGTTGAGCGGCGCTGACATTATGATTAAAAAATAACAAAAATTCATTACCATTCATTCGCGCCACAAATTGCGCCTGCAATGGCATGGAAGCAATTCGCTCAGCAAATGCTTTAAGTAAATGATCACCAAATACAAAGCCAAATAAATCATTCACAAACCGAAATTGCTTAATATCGACAAGTATAATCATCCCCTCAGCGTTAGGCATTTGACTGACAATTTTGCGTTTAAAGCCCACTCTATTAAATAAGCCTGTTAGCTTATCTTTTTCAACATTAAAGGGGATAGACTGTTGTAATTTGAGCAATGCTCTGATTAGCGGTAAAAAAGCGTTAGGGGTAGCACCAACATCGATGGGGGTAATATTGATAAGCTGTTTTTCAATGATGTGTGTGAGGAATTGCAAATAACGATGTTGACGCCAGCAATATAAGCCACCGACAATAACCACTAAGCTAAGTAAGCTTACAAAGAAAGACAGCCAATAAGCATCATTCATATAGTGTTGATAACTCTACCTTCATTGCATGAAAATAAGCACTTTTGTGGTCAATGGCAACAATCAAAAGTGCTCATTATTCTATTGATAACAGGTTACTCGTAGCTTTGCATAATTGAATGATAAATCTCCGAGAACTCATCACTGCCTAAGTCTTCCGGTGTGACAGGTAAGCCGCGTTTTGCAAATACATCTAAGCGCTGCTCTAATTCCTCACCAGCACGTAACTCACCGGTATAAAACGCAGCAGAGCGAATAAAATCAAGATAAGTCACTCTTTCAGGTAGGTAATGTAAATCAGCCCAACGCTCAACCACTTCCATAACTTCAGGGGCAAAATCCCAGCTTTTCAACACAGCTCGACCAATTGGGCCTTGCATTTTACGCACAAGACCACGTAATTGTTCGATACTGGTAAACAGCTCTGGGTGGATCTCAGCTTCAGATAATACTGGTAGAGCACCAATATTATGTACCAAACCAGCTAAGGTTAATGTTTCACGATCCAGTTTTTTAGATGGGTTACGCTTGTTATAAATATCCAGCATGGCGCAAGCCGATGCGGTGACTTCAATCGAGGTTTTCCATACTTCATCCATCACTTCCCACACCATTTCATTGGTAGAGATAAATAATTGCTCCATTGCAACCGAAGTGGTAATTGATTTAATTTGAATTAAGCCAATACGATTCACTGCCGCACTAATGTTTTCAGCTTTGTTACCGCGGGAATACAAAACACTGTTAGCAACCTTAATAATACGGGCAGAAATTGCAGCATCTTGTCCAATGATATCGCCCACTTGTTTCAAGCTAGAGTCAGGACGCGCAACCACTTCTTGAACTCGCATAGCCACTTCAGGCAATGTAGGTAAGACTAACGCATCGTCTTTTAGTTTTTTTAATAAGCTGACCAATAGCTGATGTTCAGTAGACATCTTGTCTCCAGAAAAATGAAAATTTATAGCCAAAGATTGTATACCTAATTGCCGGTTTAAAGCGAGTCAAGTGAATCAAATCAGTCATATTTTTATGACAATCATGCAAAAATAACCATACTTATAGTTAAATTTATTTACGCTTCGCTGCTCACAAAAACTTGGGTTAAGTTTGCAGCGCATCATAAACTCAAGTAAAATCGCGACCCCGCAATTTGTGCGCTTTTCAAGCTATATTGAGAGTAATTATGTTTAAACCTGAGCTATTGTCACCTGCTGGAACTCTGAAAAATATGCGTTATGCCTTCGCCTATGGCGCTGACGCCGTTTATGCAGGCCAACCACGTTACAGTTTACGGGTAAGAAATAATGACTTCAAAATGGAAAACTTAGCCAGTGGTATTCAAGAGGCTCATAGCCTAGGTAAAAAGCTATATGTGGTCAGTAATATCGCGCCTCACAACGCTAAGTTAAAGACATACATTAAGGATATGGAACCTGTAGTAGCCATGAATCCCGATGCATTAATTATGTCAGATCCTGGCCTTATTATGATGGTGAGAGAAGCGTTTCCAGATCAAGTTGTACATTTGTCAGTCCAAGCTAATGCCATTAACTGGGCATCGGTAAAATTTTGGCAGCAACAAGGAATTAAGCGAGTTATTTTATCACGTGAGTTATCACTTGATGAAATTGAAGAAATTCGCCAACGCTGCCCTGATATCGAACTAGAAGTGTTTGTCCATGGCGCATTATGCATGGCATACTCTGGCCGTTGCTTACTCTCTGGTTACATCAATAAACGCGACCCTAATCAAGGCACTTGCACCAATGCGTGTCGTTGGAAATATGATGTTCATGAAGCCAAGCAAACTGAAACCGGTGACATCATCGCAGTAAATCCACAAGGTATTGTAGACCAACATGGTGTGCAGTTAGAAACTCCGCCAACCTTGGGCTTAGGTCAGCCTTCAGACCAAGTTGTGTTACTACAGGAACCGGGGCGCCCAGGTGAATACATGCCAGCATATGAAGATGAGCATGGCACTTACATCATGAATTCAAAAGATTTACGTGCAATCCAGCATGTTGACCGTTTAACAAAAATGGGCATTGATTCATTAAAAATCGAAGGCCGTACCAAATCATTCTATTATGTTGCCCGTACTGCACAACTTTATCGTCAAGCTATTGAAGACGCCGCAGCTGGTAAAGATTTTGATCGCACTTTAATGTATAACCTAGAAGGGCTTGCTCATCGTGGTTACACCGAAGGCTTTTTACGCCGCCATGTTCATGATGAATATCAAAACTATGACTACGGTTACTCAATCAGCGATACCCAACAATTTGTGGGCGAGTTTACCGGCAAACGTAATGAACAAGGTCTCGCTGAAATTGACGTAAAAAATAAGTTTTCCGTGGGTGACAGTGTTGAAGTTATGACCCCTCAAGGCAATTTTACTTTAACCGTCGAGAACTTAGTTAATCGCAAAGGTGAAAGTGTTGAGGCAGGCTTAGGTTCAGGGCATTTTGTCTTCCTTGCTTTACCTGCACAAGTGGACACCGACAAAGCTATTTTAATGCGTAATTTTCCACAAGGTCAGGATACCCGCAATCCTCACAAAGCAGGATAATGAGGCAATAACTCATGGCGTTAATTATCGACGACAGCTGCATTAATTGTGACATGTGTGAGCCTGAGTGCCCTAACTCAGCAATTACGATGGGCGAGGAAATCTATGAAATAGATCCCGCCTTATGTACCGAATGCGTTGGACATTATGACAAACCCACTTGTGTTTCAGTCTGCCCTATTGACTGCATTGATCCCGATCCTGAACATGTTGAATCACAAGATGAGCTACTGGTGAAATACAGCCGGTTAACAGGTAACTCACATAACTAGCTAAAAGATATCATTAAGCTTGTTTCAATAATCCACAAAAAGGCGCTATATTAAGCGCCTTTTTTATGTTTAATCAATGACTAACTTATGCAGATTGAGAGTACTGTTGCAAGGTTTGTAAAGTAACTGCTAACTTTTCAATAGCTATCTTGGCTGCGGCAGGTAAAGAGTCAAGCTCAATACTCAGCAATAAATTTTTTACCTCTAAACCTAACTCAGTATCGCCATCAATTAATAATTTACGCTGAAAAAATAACGTATCAGGATCTTCTTTTACCGCTGCAACTAAAAGCAACTCAGGCACATTGGCGGTAAATGTCACATCGGCTTGGGCTTTGTTACTTAGAATAAGCTGTTGCTCAAAACTGATTTGAAAACGTAAACCAATATCAGCCACATTGATTTCAACCCATTTGCCCTGCAAAAAATCCAACTCTGATTCATCAAGTTGCGGCTTCAACATGAGGTTGAGTAATTTAGCCAGTAAATCTAACTTGAGTTTGTCAGGCACCATAGCAAGTGATTGCTTACTTACTTTAGGGGCAAAATTTAATACTTGTGCAGCAAATTGCTGAGTAAATCCACTCACTTTTGTTTCCTACCGAATAATGACTCTATCATTCAAGCCAGTTTAACTAGTTTTTATTGGCATAAACCTGTTTTAAATCAAATCAAATTCATTGAATCACTTTTACACTCGCCTACATTTTTAAAAAATGAGACCCCATCAATGGAACTGTTATGCCCTGCAGGCAACCTTGCATCACTAAAAGCGGCATTTAATGCTGGCGCAGATGCCGTTTACCTAGGCTTAAAAAATGATACCAATGCCAGATCATTTGCTGGACTTAACTTTTCACCCAGCCAAATGGCTCAAGCAAACAAACTAGCAAAGCAACAGAATCGTAAGCTGTTTCTTACCCTAAACACTTTTCCCAAACCCGGTGAAGAAAGCCGTTGGTATGAAGCCATCGATCTTGCAGCTGATCTACACCTAGATGCTGTAATTTGTGCCGATATTTCATTGCTTGATTACGCCAGTCGTCACTACCCTAGCCTGCCATTGCATTTATCAGTGCAAGCCAGTGCAACGAATGTTGCTGCCCTATCATTTTATAAGCAGCAATTTAATATTGAACGGGCAGTATTGCCACGGGTGTTATCAATTAAACAAGTGCGAGATTTAGCAAAAGTCAGCCCGGTCGATCTTGAAGTGTTCGCATTTGGTAGCTTGTGTATTATGGCTGAAGGTCGTTGTCATTTATCCTCTTATGTCACAGGCCAATCTCCCAATACCGGAGGTTCTTGCTCACCAGCTAATCATGTGCGCTGGCAAGATCAGGGGAGCAAGAAATTGACTCGATTAAATGAGGTGTTGATTGATACCACAAGCCAAAATGAACAGCTTGGCTACCCAGTGGTATGTAAAGGACGCTATCAAACCAATGAGAATATGACAGCCGATTACATGCTGGAGTCCCCCACCAGCTTAAATACCATGAGTTTAATTCCACAACTCGCTAACGCAGGTATTCGTTCATTAAAAATAGAAGGTCGACAGCGCAGTCCAGCTTATGTCACTCAAGTTACACAAGTATGGCGCCAAGCCATTGATGCCTATTTACGTTCGCCAGAAAGCTTTGTGCAGCAATTAGCTCAAAATCATCAATGGCATGCTGCATTAGATAAAGTATCAGAAGGACAAATTACCACCTTAGGCGCTTACGAGCGTCAATGGCAATAAGGCATATCACATGAAGTATTCTCTCGCTCCACTAACCTATTGCTGGGACAAAGCCAGCGTATTCGACTATTACCAAGCAATGAGTGAAACCAAGATTGATTGTGTCTATTTGGGTGAAGTAATTTGTAGTCGCCGTCGTGAGCTGAAATTTAATGATTACCTTGAGCTAGCCCACATGCTTAAAGCTAAAGGCAAGCAGGTATTTTTATCCAGTATGACCTTGATTGAGTCACAATCTGAAATTACCGAGCTCACTCGATTGGTCAATAATGGTGAATTTGCCATTGAGGCCAATGATATGGCAGCGGTGCACCTTGCCTCACAAGCAAAGGTTCCATTTGTTTGCGGCCCCGCGATTAATTTATATAATCGTTCTAGCATCGACCTCATGCACAACCTTGGCATGACACGTTTTGTAATGCCTTATGAATTATCACAAAAATGGCTAGAAAATGTGCTACGTGACAATAAACCAACATTCGAAACTGAAGTGTTTGGTTACGGATATATGCCGCTAGCACACTCAGCTCGCTGCTTTACCGCTAAACATCACCAGCAGCCAAAACTAGACTGTAAAATTGTTTGCCAGCAATATCCCAAAGGGTTATTGACTCAAACCCAAGAGTCGCAGCCCTTACTAAGACTTAATGGCATTCAAACTCAATCAGCCGCAAGGTTGAATCTGATTGATCAAATTCCAGTCATGGCACAAATAGGCGTGGATTATTGGCGTTTATCGCCTTCTAGCATCAGCGACATTGAACTAATTAATCAAATCACTGCATCAGATCTCACTCAGTTAGCAAGCATACCGCCAGAAAATGACACCGCCAACGAGTGCAATGGATACTGGTTTTCAAAACCAGGAATGGAAATACAGTAGCGATATATTCAAAAACTTATTGATGTGCTTCAGTCGTTTTATTTAACCAGCCAAGCAAAGACACTACCCAGATGATTAAACTAAAACAACTGAGCCACTGAAGTAATGATTGCCACCATAGCGCAGGTTTAGGCGCTATGGTGGCTGAATCAGCAATTAAATCAATATAGGTCATCGTGGGGGTTGGACTGGCAATTATTCCCGCATAGGGTAGCGCAAACATACTCAAATTAACCAACAAGCAGCATATGGCTAACACCAAAGGTAACATCAACCTCTGCCCCTTCATTTGCATCACGTAAACAATAAAAAATACGCTCGCTATTGAACTAAATAAAATAGCAAAGCTTAATGCGCCAACATGTAAGTGATAAACATTAAGTGGAAATAGACCTGTTGCAGCTTGTGCGATAAAACTTGCCGTTAAAAATAACCAAAAAGGATATTTAAGCCAACCTGATGTGATCTGCAAAGCAAACAAACTCGATAGCGCAATACAAAGACTGCCAAAAAATAATCCACCATTGACGACCAAAGCAAAATTGGCATGACCATAGTAACCGAGCTCACTTATGCTTTTGTGTAAAGGGAGAAAACCCATTGAAGCATGCTCAGAAATATCCAGCCCACTTGCTAAAGCAATACCGATAAAAATGCCAAAACAGCCTAAAAAGCCGAAGCGAACAGCCAATTGCTTGATCCTATCTCTTTTTGTCATAAGACCTACTAAAGTGAATTTTTATCGACATAACTATCTTATCTTTAGTGCTCAGCTCACACTATTGAATAACTAAATATTAGCAAAATGAGCTTAACTCACATGCCTTACCATGATTTTTATACCATCAGGTTTGCTTTAAATTAACCCTCACGACGTTTTAAATCACATAACATCATTATGAGTTTACGGTAACTGTCTATACAAAACTGCGTGATAGACTCCAAATCTAGCGATTCATTTTCATCCATAAAAAATAAAAAACAATAAAAAAATAGCTTTATTGTTAACCATTTGACTTAAAGCCTGACTAAAAAAGTGCATCAAACCTCTTGTTTAACAACACACAAATTGCAACATCACAAAATCAAACACAAAACATACACAAAACATATTTACAACCTTTTGATTATATAGAATTTTTGAGTGCGTTTTTCAATTTTTGCTATACAATATATATAATCAAAAATATGCGATAACTATTCGTTTTAGTGAATCGTTTTACTTAAACGTGGATAGACGGTAACCTTGCAGCGCAAACCGAATGAACAGACTTTCGATAATGCTCTAGCAAAGCAAGGCTTGATAATTTATTCATAGCTGTAATGGGTATATATTAAGGTAAACAAAGTGAACCAACCAAAACCAATACATAATCTCAAAACAATATTGACCTTTTTAATCCCATCTTTATTAGGTTTGCTACTTTTTATCACACCAGTAGCAACATCTGATGGCCTAACCATTCCAATTGCAATTGTCTCTAAAGCATTGCAAGCCTATTTAGGTGGCAGTATACAATTGATAGTGACCGCCATTGTGGTCTTTATGGCCATAATATCAATATTGGCAACCGTACTTCGACCTGAATTTGTTCGTAAAAATCACTTTTTACGCAACCTACTGCTTGTAACACCATTTTGGTTAGCGATGCGAATTGTCGGTGCTATTTTTATCGTGTTAACCTGCTTTCAAATTGGACCAGAAGCAATCCACTCTGGTGATACGGGAGGGTTAGTTTATAACGATTTATTACCGGTTTTATTTTCGGTATTTATCTTTGCAGGCATGTTGTTACCTTTATTACTTAATTTTGGTTTACTTGAGTTTTTCGGCACCATGTTAACTAAAATTATGCGCCCTATCTTTAACCTCCCTGGACGAAGCGCCATTGATTGTATGGCCTCTTGGTTAGGTGACGGTAGCGTTGGTATTTTAATGACCAACAAACAATATGAAACCCGCTTTTATACCCAAAGAGAAGCTGCCGTTATCGGTACTACTTTCTCTGCAGTATCAATTACATTTAGTTTAGTAGTTATTTCACAGGTTAAACTTGAACACTTGTTTGTACCATTTTATCTAACTGTTTGTTTCGCCGGATTTATGGCGGCAATTATCGTTCCTAAGTTACCGCCACTGTGTTGGAAAAAAGATACTTATATTGATGACACACCACGTCATGCTGATGATGAAACAATCCCCAAAGAACATGGTGTACTGTCATGGGGATATCATCAAGCTCTAACTCGTGCATCAAAAGTTACCAGTGCAAAACATGTTTTATTAGATGGTGTTAAAAACGTTGTTGATATGATTTTTGGTATTATTCCAGTGGTCATGGCAATTGGCACAATAGCCCTGATCCTTGCAGAACATACGCCAATCTTTGATTACTTAGGCATGCCATTTATTCCACTATTAGAGTTGCTGCAAATTCCTGAAGCGACACAAGCCTCTAAAACCATCGTGGTTGGCTTTGCTGATATGTTTATTCCGTCTATTTTGGCCAGTTCAATAGAATCAGATTTAACTCGATTTGTCATTGCAGCTCTATCAGTGACTCAGCTCATTTACATGAGTGAAGTCGGCGCACTATTAATTGGCAGTAAAATTCCAGTGAACTTTTTCGAACTATTTATGATTTTCATTCTACGCACATTGGTTACTCTGCCTATCATTGCGTTAATGGGACATCTTATCATTTAGTCCGCCAAATCTATTCAATGCCAAAATGGAACCTGCGGGTTCCTTTTTTTATCAATAAAATTCATGTTGTTAATATAACAATAATCATTGGCAGCAAAATAACAAATTAAAATAAAAACTCGTATGTCATTGAAACAAAGTGGCTGTGGTAGCTTTAAATAATTGTTTATCACACTAATAGAATAAATTCGGTATTAATGAGTGTTATATCGTATGCTAAATGGTGAGAATGTTGAGAATAAGGACTTAAAGATGGATGAGAGACGAAAGTTTTCCCGAATTTTATTTGATGCTAATGCTTATTTGGTAAAAGATCAGTCAACTTGGCGCACGACAATTTTGGATTTAAGCATTAACGGGGCATTAGTCCAGTTACCTGAAAATTTTGAACCTCAGCTTCACAATGAAATCACCTTAGAATTTATATTGTCTGATTCAGATATTGAATTAATCATGGCTACAGAAATCGTCCATATAACCACTGAACATCTTGGACTACGCTGTTTACACATCGATGTTGAAAGTATCAGCCATCTCAGACGAATAATTGAGCTTAACCTTGGCGATGCAGAGTTACTCAACCGTGAGCTCGCAATGCTTATTCAACCAGAAACAGAAGAATAAGCATTAGCAAATAAAAACCTTACAGCGCGTTTAATGCCTCTGTTAGCTTAGTAACCCCGACAACCTCCATGCCTTGTGGTGGCTTTTTAGGCATATTGGCTTTAGGGACAATAGCACGTTTAAAGCCATGTTTTGCCGCCTCAATTAATCGCTCTTGACCATTAGGTACAGGGCGAATTTCACCTGACAAGCCGACCTCACCGAATACCACTAAATCACTGGGTAATACATCCCCTCTAAAACTAGATACCATGGCCAACAGTAAGGTTAAATCTGCACTGGTTTCAGTTACTTTTACGCCGCCAACAACGTTCACAAACACATCTTGATCTGACATCAGCAAACCACCATGACGATGCATCACAGCTAACAACATGGCTAATCGATTGCCATCCATGCCCACCGCCACACGTCGAGGGTTAGCCATAGCGGAATCATCAACCAACACTTGCAACTCAACCAATAACGGCCGTGTACCTTCCCACACAACCATCACTAACGAGCCCGATGAAGCTTCATCTCCGCGGGATAAAAAGATAGCTGAAGGATTGGCCACTTCTTTCAAACCGCGTTCGGTCATTGCAAACACACCAAGTTCATTAATCGCCCCAAAACGGTTTTTATGAGAGCGAAGAGTTCGATAGCGGCTATCACTGTCACCCTCAAACATCACGGAACAGTCAATACAATGCTCCAGCACCTTAGGGCCAGCTAAACTACCATCTTTAGTCACATGGCCTACCATTATCACCGCAATACCATGTTGCTTTGCAAATCGCGTTAAATACGATGCCGACTCTCTCACTTGCGACACACTTCCGGGGGATGATTGAATATCACTCATGTGCATAACTTGAATAGAGTCGACAACAATCACTTTCGGTTTTTCTTGCAAGGCAATATCGCAAATGGCTTCAACACTAGTTTCAGACAACATACGCAGCTTTTTGGTTGGCAAGCCTAATCGATGTGCTCGCATCGCCACTTGTTGTAATGACTCTTCCCCCGTCACATAAAGTGCCGGCATTGTTTCAGCAAGTTGACACAAGGTTTGTAATAACAAAGTGCTTTTACCGGCCCCCGGATGGCCACCAATCAAAATGGCGCTACCGGGTACAATGCCTCCGCCTAACACACGGTCAAACTCGCCAAATGAACTGGCAATTCGAGGCAGTTCATTTAGATCAATTTGATCTAGTGTTTGTACTTTTCTATCAATACTGCCTGCATAACCACTAAACTGATGAGTTCGAGTCGCACTGCTGGCCCCCAAACGCACTTCAGTAATCGTGTTCCACTCTTGGCAAGCACTGCACTGTCCTTGCCAACGCGGAAAGTCTTGACCACATTCATTACATACATATGCCGTTTTATTTTTAGCCATAACACTCAATCTATGAATTTTTAAAACGAAAAAAACCGTGGTTACCTACTAACAGCAATACTATGCTGTGTTAGAGCAACTATTTATCAGTATTGTTTTTCATTTATAATTATTTCGGTATAAAGTTAACTCTACAGCCGAATCTAATAAAGCATTGCCTTTTCATGCCGATAAGATTACCAGTCACGCTACAATTAAGCATTAAAAACGATAATAGATAATGACTTTAGATAATCACAGTGGACTAATTGAACAATTAAAACCTCTTATGATGGAGCCTGATTTTCAGGATATATTCGAGAGATTAACTGCTGACGAATCCAATTCGACTCGATTTTTGTTAAAAATGGAGCTGAATCGTATTTCTGCGCCTTGCACTCGTATTATTGATCTGCGTGACAAAACTGAATTACCTTGTGAAGAGTTTACTATAGGAAAACAGCGACACTTTCTTGATGAACCGTCAAAAAACGCCATAGAGTCTATCTTACCCATCTATCACAACAAATATACCTTGGGTGTCTATGAGCATGTCATTAAATCGCACAAAGAACGTAAACAAATCATCCAACAAAAAAAACAAGGCAATATTACTGAGCCTCAACAAGAACAGTCCCCTTTTGAGGTCCCCGGCATTGTACTAGGTAGCTACTTTAACCGTAGTGAAGAGCGAATGAATTACAGCATTCGTATTTCAGCAGTGCAACCTGGTATGGCTGATGTTTTTGGCGCAACACTCGATTTATCAGTTGGTGGTGCACGTATTCGCCTACCGCAGAAGCATAACTTCGATACCGAAAAGCCCATAAGAATAAAACTCCTCGAACTAAGTGAAGAGTTTTATTTTGAAGACTTACAGCAAGGTGTTGATTATCAAATCGTTGATATTCAGAACAAAGATGACAATGCAATATTTCGCCTAAAACGATTAGGCGGTGGCGCAGAACTAGACAAGGTCATTACGCAGCTTATTCGAGCGTTCAAATTTCGTTATAAAGTGGATGTTAATGATGTCATCGTGAATGCGACAGGCTTAGGTTTTGAACGTCACTACCTACCATTACAGCCTCATTTGCCATTATTTATTAGCATTAATGAAAATAAGCCCACTATAAGCCATACGTTATTGGCAAGAGGCAACCAGCCGATTTTTCATTTTTTCCAAAATGAACATGACGTAAACCAACTCTCTGGCATGCTAACCAATAACCGTTTAGTCAACTTACTCAAGTTTCCTGATGTAATTGAACATCGACTGTTATTCAGTTTTATCCATATTGCCAATGGTAAATTGCATTTCTACTCAGCAACCTTAGCTGAGTTAAATAAAACCGGTCATCTTGGGCTATTTCTTGGTTTTGGGGCCAAAAAGTCAAGCTGGCGGGTGTTTAAAATCCATAGTCATAAGATTGATCACAGCCAGAATTATAAAACCTCGACACTACCAGGGGACGATAATCATTACAGTGGATTAACAGAGCAGCAATTGGCGACCTTCAGTCATGTACTACATTTATGCGATCTCACTAATGAAGAAGCTAAACCACAATACCAGTCATGGTTTACCGGCCAAGATGTTAATCAGTTAAAAATCTTCGCCCAGCAAAAAGTGACCACTAATAGCATCAAGAAAATATCGATGCCATTTAGTGAACGTCGCCACGAGGCACGCTTTTCATTTAAAACCTTAGTAGAAATCAAGCAAGGCGATAAAACGCTTAGTGGTATCACACATGATATATCAAGTAGAGGTTTACAGATCAACTTAGATGAATCAGCTGATTTGCAATTTCCTGCGGCAGTGACACTCAGCTTTCCTCGTCTGCAAACCATTGCAGGAAAAACCAATTTATCAAATTTACCTTACCAACTCGTCCGTGCGCGCTCAAACGGTGCAATTTTACATTTAAGTGCGCTTATAGGACATGAACCCCATGCAGGTGTTGAGTTTTTAAATAAGTTAATCACTCATAATAAACAAAAGTTAGCGCAATTATCTGATAAAGATGGTGAACAACTTGAACTTGCTGATGGCATGAAAAATTTGATGATGCGAGAATTAGTAGGTGTGCCTTATTTTATTGAAAAAACAAATAAAACAATTCAATTAGCCGGCATTGGCATCGGGACAAAAGTAGATGAAATTAGTCATTTATTTTCACAAGATACAGACAAAATAATGCAATATAACCTTACACCACTTATGGCTGATGGGGTGTTTAAAAATCAAATTGTTGAACCTATTCGATCAATGAAGCCTCACTATGAAATGAGCTATATTGAAATATTTATGCGTATTACACGCCATTCACGTGGCACCATAAACCTTACATGTAAACTCACCAAAGCACTCACCACAGAAGAGCAGCAACAATTTATAGAACAAAGTCAGCGATTGGGCCGCTTTATGGCCCTGAGAGTATTTAGAGGGGCAACAGATAAGCCAGATATGAGCTATATTCGTCGAGAATTAGAATATATACATATCCATGCAAATCACAGAGCAAAACAACTTGAAGAGCAGTTATGGCGCATTATCGGCTTAGGTGAATTATTGGATATTACCCAAGAAATCTGTTTACGTTATCCAACACTGCAAAATCAAGTGGTTATTGAAAAATAGCTGCCCGCCTCGTAAATGCTTATCAGCCAAACATCAAAGGTTAAGCTTGTAAGCAAAAAACCAATGCCCGTAAATCTAAATGATTAACAGCCAAGTTTGCTGCGCTAATTAATTTAGGCTTAGCATGAAAGGCCACGCCTAAATCTGCTGCTTGTATCATGGGAATATCATTCGCACCATCACCTATGGCTAATGTTTGTCCAGCTGCAATTTGCCATTTTTGAGCACAACGTTTGATGACACTCGCCTTATATTGAGCATCAACCACATCACCACAAACCTCCCCCACTAACTTGCCATCTTCTATCACTAGCTCGTTAGCAAATGCAGCATCAAGTCTTAGTAAATGCATTAAATGGTTTACAAAGGGGGTAAAACCACCCGACGCGACAACAAGCTTCCAGTGATTATCTTGTAACTCATCTAACGATGCCGTTAACCCAGGCATTAAAGGTAAGTTATGGCACAAGGTGTCAATAATACTCGCATCAGCATTAGCGAGTTTACTCACTCGCATACGCAAACTTTGTTCAAAATCAAGCTCACCACGCATCGCACTAGCCGTAACCGCAGCCACTTCATCCCCTACGCCAGCCATGGCTGCTAACTCATCAATGCACTCAATTTGAATGGCGGTCGAATCCATATCCATCACCAATAATCCTGGCTGTTTTAAATTAGGTAATGGACTGGTAATAACCAGCAACTCAGCCTTAGCTTTATGCGCTGTAAATTGTGTGTAAAAAGATTGCATAAGTTCATCGAAATCACCTTCAAAAGCGATTTCAAATCCAATAAGATCATTCGCGCGATGCAACACTGCAAAATGAGCATTACAGCTTAATTGCTGCAACCAAGTTGCAATATCTGCTTGTGTGGATTGTTCAAATACCACTCGAGCGCGCTGCAAGTTGAATAAAGATGCTTCGGTTATGTAATCCGCTTCTTCATATCGTTGGCATAATAAGCCATTATGCCTATATTCATTGGTTGTAGACATCAACAACCACTGCAGAATATGATCGCTATTGTTTATTATGTTAGCGCTATGACTTACCATGAATTCAACCTCTTAGCATGCGACTATCTACTGATATCATTTTCGATTAGTATGATTAAACACCTGCAACCTTAAAATAATAAGCTATCGGCACTTAAGTTAGCGTCCAATTAAATAGAAAAATGACTAAGGATTAAAGTGATTTTTGTTAAAGGTCTAAAGAAAAGGCAAAAAATTACTCGGCTCATTCAACTAATTCTCGCGATAAGCTTGGGTTTTGGTTTAGTTAATCTGTGGCAAAGTAATTTAAAAAATGGCCAAAAGTTATTAAGTACACAAACCAAGTTAATGGCTAGAACCTTAGCTCAACAAGCAGCTAACGGTGCGGCTCCGGCGATGTTTTTACAAAATGATGAGCAACTTCAATGGTTAGCTACAACATTAACTAAAGATCCCAAAGTGGTTTCGGTAAATATATATAATTCGCAAGGTGTAAGATTAGCGTTTGCTCAATCCGTTACACCTAATGAACTAGGTCCAGATTCTGAAGAATTACGTCAACTACTTGTCCCCTATCCGCCTTTGATTGAAAACGTAATACAACAGGAAAATAATTTAGGTTATGTAGAAGTAAGGCTTGATCTCAATATGTTTTTTGATGAAATCAGATATTTACATAATCAGAATATGGAACTCTTAAAATGGATGTTATTAGTAGCAGGCTTTATTGGGTTATTGCTATCACGCTCTTTATCCTTTAAGCGCGCTGATTTCGATAGGCGTAAAACAAGATTAAAGCATATAAAAAAGCAAAAGTTAGCCAATCAGCCACAAGATTCAGATAACAAATAACGAATAATACCATTAATCACAGTAAATAAGTGATCAGAAATAACTAAGGAAAAATGCGTTATATCAAGGTAGATTTTTATAATAGGCAGTTATACTACAGCCAAAAATCTAACGCTGATATTAGGTATTTCACAAGCTAGAATCAGCAGTGATTTATTTCGATTGCGATAGCCATTTAGGTATAAAAAAGGCGCTATGTAAGCGCCTTTTTTGATAATTTTTTTTAATACAATGAATTATAGCGTTACTGCAGCATCTAATGTCATGATAATCATGTCATTGAATGTTGTTTGACGTTCTTCAGATGTAGTTTGCTCACCGGTACGAATGTGATCAGACACGGTCACAACACATAAAGCTTTAGCACCTAACTCGTGCGCAACGCCATAAAGACCAGCAGCTTCCATCTCAACACCTAATACACCCATTTTTTCCATCACATCAAACATTTCTGGATCAGGTGTATAGAAAAGATCTGCTGAGAAAACATTACCAACACGGATTTTAGTGCCGTGTTCTTTGGCAGAATCAACCACTGCACTTAATAAACCGAAGTCAGCAATAGCTGCGAAATCTTGGTTTTTAAAACGTAAACGGTTAGCTTGTGAGTCAGTACATGCACCCATGCCAATAATTACGTCACGTACTTTTACATCGGTGCTGATTGCGCCACAACTACCAACACGGATTAAATTTTTAACGCCGTATTCTTTAATAAGTTCATGTGCATAGATAGAACAAGATGGAATGCCCATTCCAGAACCCATTACTGAAATACGCTTACCTTTATAAGTACCTGTATAGCCAAACATGTTACGCACGTCAGTTACTAATTCAGCGCCCTCTAGGAAGGTTTCTGCAATGTACTTAGCACGTAATGGATCGCCTGGGAATAGAACCGTTTCAGCAAATGCACCCTCTACGGCATTAATATGTGGTGTAGCCATGTATATAACCCCTATTTTCTATTATTTTTAAATCTATTAAATTTTAACAGTTTTCAAAACTTATTGAACCATAAAATGAACCATCGTTCTAAATAAAAGCCTAATCTAAGAACGATTCGCCATACTCCATAGGCTCAAGTTTAAAATAACTTGCAATAGACTGCCCCATATCAGCAAAAGACTTTCTTCGACCCAATGAGCCCGCTGGTAAACCTGCACCATAAGCTAATACAGGAACATGTTCGCGTGTATGCTCAGTGCCTTTCCAAGTAGGGTCGCAGCCATGATCTGCCGTTAGCAATAAGAAGTCGTCTTCGTCTAGCAAAGCAAGTAATTCAGGTAAACGTGAATCAAAATATTCTAAGGCTTTAGCATAGCCAGCAATATCTCGGCGGTGGCCATAATGTGAATCAAAGTCAACAAAGTTGGTGAATACTATGGTGTTATCGCCAGCACGCTTAATTTGAGTTAACGTTTCGTCAAATAGCGCTTCTAAGCCCGTGGCTTTGTACTGTTGTGTAATGCCGCAATTAGCATATATATCAGCAATTTTACCAATACTAACGACTTCACCGCCGGCAGCTTTCAATTTATCGAGTACAGTTGGGGCTGGAGGTTGAACCGCATAATCATGACGGTTTCCAGTTCTGGCAAAATCTTTCGCACTCGAACCAATAAATGGACGCGCAATCACACGACCGATGTTATATGGCTCTAGCTCTTCACGGGCAATTTTGCACAAGTTATATAAGTTTTCTAAACCAAATGACTCTTCATGACAGGCAATTTGGAAAACCGAGTCAGCAGACGTATAGAAAATAGGTTTTCCAGTCTTCATGTGCTCTTCGCCTAACTCTTCTAGAATAGTTGTACCAGAAGCATGACAATTACCTAAAAAGCCATCTAAACCAGCACGAGCAAGAATTTTATCTGTTAACTCTTTTGGAAATGAGTTGGTTAAATCACTAAAGTACCCCCACTCATAAAGCACAGGCACACCCGCCATTTCCCAATGACCACTTGGGGTATCTTTACCCGAGCTTAGCTCTTCGGCATAGCCATAAGCCCCAATAACGTCAACATCATCGTTAAAGCCATCAGCAAATTTACCCGTTGATTCAAAACCTGCATGCCCAAGCCCTAAACGAGCAAGGTTTGGGAGTTTTAGTGGACCTTGACGTCCAACATCGGCCTGACCTTCAGCACAAGCTTTAGCAATATGGCCAAAGGTATCTGATCCAACATCACCGAATTTATCTGCGTCACCCGCAGCACCAACGCCAAATGAATCTAGCATTAAAATAAATGTACGTTTCACTATCTAACTCCTTATAGATCCGATACACGAATGTATTGGTATATCTCTGGTGTTTTTTCAGGTGCAGAATCTTTAATATGTATCGCACTTTTAACGGCTTGTGCGGCTTCTGCAAATGCATCTTCAGTTTGTGCGTGGATCATAGCAATTGGGGTATCTTTATCGATAACCTGCCCTAATGCACACATCTGAGTTAAGCCAACACTGTAATCAAGCGCGTCACCGGGTTTACGGCGACCACCACCTAGAGTGACAACAGCTAAGCCTAGCGCTCTGGTGTCCATGCTATGCGCAAAACCGCTAGCATCGGCATAAACTGGACGAATGATTTTGGCATGAGGCAAGTATTTGTCGTAAGCTTCAACAAAATCAACTGGACCACCCAACCCTGAAACCATTTTACCAAAAGTCTCAGCAGCTTTACCGTTATCTAATACAGCTTGTAATTTAATACGCGCATCAGCTTCATTTTGTGTAATTCCGCCCAAAATTAGCATTTCGGCACACAACCCCATGGTGACTTCATACAAGCGAGGATTACGATATTGGCCAGTAAGGAAATTAATAGCTTCGCGAACTTCTACCGCGTTACCCGCACAAGATGCTAAAACTTGGTTCATATCGGTTAATAATGCAGTGGTTTTTGTTCCCGCACCATTTGCGACAGCCGTAATACTGCGAGCAAGCTCTTCTGATGCTTGGTAAGTCGGCATAAATGCACCACTACCAACTTTGACATCCATCGCGAGAGCGTCAAGGCCTGCTGCTAATTTTTTAGATAGGATTGAAGCGGTAATGAGTGAAATAGACTCAACCGTTGCGGTATTGTCACGAATCGAATAAAAGCGTTTATCCGCTGGAACTAAATCACCTGTTTGGCCAATAATCGCCACACCAGCTTCTTTTACCACTTTGCGGAATAGCTCACTTGACGGTTCAGTTTGATAGCCAGGAATAGCATCAAACTTATCAAGGGTGCCACCAGTATGACCAAGGCCACGACCCGAAATCATCGGAACATAACCACCACAAGCAGCAGCCATAGGGCCAAGCATAAGACTAATAACATCACCAACACCACCGGTACTGTGTTTGTCGATTATTGGGCCATTTAAATCTAAGCTGCTCCAATCTAACACAGTACCTGAATCACGCATTGCTGACGTTAATGCAATACGCTCATCCATATTCATATCATTAAAATAAACCGCCATGCCTAATGCGGCAATTTGGCCTTCTGACACAGTGTTATGAGTAATGCCATTAACAAAAAATTGAATTTCAGCTGTGCTTAACGCTTCGCCATTACGTTTTTTACGGATAATCTCTTGAGCTAAAAACATAAAACTGCCTCCCTTTGGCAATCCATCACCAATAGGACCGCCATAAAGTCAGGAATGCATCTAATGCAGAGACACCACATTGGGTATTTCTACATTAAACGCCACGATTTTGCGGATAATCTTAGTAGCCTTGATTAGGCTTGGGTGCTTCGGCTAAATCAAGCGTGTGCAATAGGCTATTTAGCAAACTTGATGCACCAAAACGGAAGGTACTTGACGAAATCCAATCTTCACCTAAAATACGTGCCGCAACACCTAAAAACTCAGCGGTCGCTTCTGCATCTTTTACTCCGCCAGCAGGTTTAAAGCCAACTTTGGTGTTCTTTTCGCTGATCACCGTTAGCATAATTTCAGCCGCTTCTATCGTTGCATTTACCGGTACTTTACCTGTTGATGTTTTGATAAAGTCCGCACCTGCATCAATTGATAATTCAGACGCTTTACGAATTAAAGCAGGGTCTTTTAATTCACCTGATTCAATAATCACCTTTAAAATGGCGTCATCACCACACGCTTCTTTACAAGCTTTAACCAATTCAAAACCCACGGTTTCGTTACCGGCCATTAATGCACGGTATGGAAATACAACGTCAACTTCATCAGCGCCATATGCAACCGCTGCACGCGTTTCTAAAACCGCAATCGCAATATCATCATTGCCATGTGGGAAGTTAGTCACCGTGGCAATTTTGATGTCTTCACAATCAAGTTCATTTAGCGTTTTACGGGCAATTGGAATAAAACGAGGATAGATACAAATGGCGGCGGTGTTGCCTGCTGGCGTTTTCGCTTTATGACACAAATCAATGACTTTTTGATCAGTATCATCGTCATTTAAAGTGGTTAAATCCATTAATTGGATACCAAGTTGTGCAGCTTTAGTTAAATCAGTCATAAATGCTCTCCATTAAGAAAATCAAAAAATCTATTGTGGGCAACACAACACAATGAGCTGGCATATGTGATTATTTTTATGGCCGGGCCTTCGAGTATTGCCAGTAAACATCAGTATTTACTAACCTAAAGTATTCAATATGATAACGAGTACCACGACTTGAATCCTTGAAGACCGGAAAAGAAAAGCAAGGAAGTTTACTTTATCAATTCCGCGAAAAGTCCTTTTTAGCGCGTTTTACTAAATTTTGCCTAAATACACTAAACTGTAAAATATGCTTAGGTAAAACTTAGTTTTACTGTCTTGCTAGACAGTATAGTAGAGCCACAATATTTTGTGGCTCCTGATTATCTATAAAGTCTCTATTAGAAGTTATACTTCGCAGAGAAAATCATAGCATTTTGATAAGCTGCAGTACCTAGTTTTTGTTCTGCATAGCGGTATTGGATACCGAAGGTTACATCACTAGTGGCATTCCACCATAAAGCTACTGCACCGTTTAGGCCCCAGCTCTTACCATTAGTGTTTTGGAAGTCGTCATCTCCTGGGCCTGTACATGTTTCGCTAGTACAAAAACCACGGTATTCATCTGCACGAGCAAACTCAATTTCATTCCAGTTAGTGATCATAAGATCTTGTCCACCCAACTTAAAGTTATAGCCAAGTACCCAACCAGCCATACCACCGTTGAAACCTGCACCAATGGCACTGTTATGAGCAAAATGAGCACCAACAAAAGGCTTAACCCATAAACCAAAGTCAGTGTTAATGTCATAGCTAACACCTAAAACTACGTTTTGCTCATAGAAACCAGAAGAGTCAGTCAAGCTATAAATGTGACCGTAGGCATTCCAATTGGTTTCACCAATATTGATTGCCACACTACCTTTAGCTGCAATACGGAAAGCTTTACTACCGTCATCTTGATCTCCGCTCCAATCCATTTTAGTTGGATTTTCGAAATCAATGAAACCGTATACATCACCCCAATCGTAACCTGCACCGCCTTCGATTTCTAAATAAACAAAATCAGATTTAGCACCAAAACCATTTTGAATATCACGAGAACGGTCTTCAGTACCATCGCTCCAGTCTAAATAATTTACAGAAACATTTGCAAAACCATAATATTGTTCTGCTTGAACAGTACCAACTGTCATTGCAGAAACTGCAGTTACAGCTAAAGCTAAAGTTTTAACATTTTTCATCATCAACCCCATTTTATAATTTTGCTGTCATCAAGGACAGCTCTTGTTTTTAAGCGCAGGTATTTTACCTCTATTGTTATAAATCACAATATTTAATAGGTAAAAAACAAATACTAAATTCTATCTTGTGAACAATGTCATAACTTTCACGTCACAACACAACAGCAAATAAAACATTTAAGTTCAAAATAAGGCTGCAGTAACAATTTAAATCAGCACTCACTCTAAACTGAAAACAACTTCGCATTTGGAAAGTGGTGGTTAAACACGATTAATTTTTGTTAGATGTCTATTGACTGGGTCTTTGTCGAGAAAAACCCAGTCCTTGTATCGTATTAACTTAGATAGCTAAGAATAAACCCGCTAAAGTTGCACTCATTAAGTTAGCTAATGAAGCAGCAATAACCGCACGAACACCAAGCTTAGCAAGGTCGTGACGACGATTTGGCGCCATAGCACCTAAGCCGCCTAATAAAATTGCAATTGAAGATAAGTTAGCAAAACCACACAATGCGAAAGAGATAATCGCTTTTGTACGGTCAGTCATTGCTTGACCCGTTGCTTCAACCAACATACCGCCATCGGCAATATCTTTTAAGTAAGGAGCAAAGTTCAAGTAAGCCACAAATTCGTTTACAACGATTTTTTGACCAATGAAAGAACCAGCAACCATAGCTTCATTCCAAGGTACACCAATAAGGAAAGCTAAAGGCATGAACACGTAGCCAAGAATAAGTTCTAAAGATAGACCTTCAAAACCAAACCAACCACCAATACCACCTAGCATGCCGTTAATCATTGCAATTAAACCAACGAACGCTAAAAGCATTGCGCCAACGTTTAACGCTAAATGCATACCAGAAGAAGCACCAGCGGCTGCTGCATCGATAACGTTGGCAGGCTTATCAGTATCTTCTGGTAAGTCAGTCATATCGTTATTGGTTTCTTCAGTTTCTGGGTGCATTAACTTCGCCATCATTAAGCCACCTGGTGCCGCCATAAATGATGCTGCAACTAGGTATTCAATCTTAACGCCCATACCTGCATAACCAGCCAATACCGCACCAGCGATAGAAGCTAGACCACCCACCATGATGGCGAATAGTTCAGAGTTAGTCATTGTAGGAATGAAAGGACGTACAACCAGCGGCGCTTCAGTTTGACCAACGAAAATGTTTGCTGTTGCAGACATTGACTCAGTACGGCTAGTGCCTAAAGCTTTTTGTAATCCACCACCGATGAACTTGATTACCATTTGCATGATGCCAAGGTAGTAAAGTACAGCGATTAAAGAAGAGAAGAAAATGATAACAGGAAGAACACGTACAGCGAATACGAATCCAACACCGTTAGCAAACATAGCGTCAGTACCTAAACCACCAAATAGAAAGTTGATACCCGCTTGTGAATAACCAATAACATCAGCAACAGCTTGTGAAACACCACCAAGAACTTGCTGACCAATTGGTACATATAATACAAAACCCGCAAAAAACGCTTGAATAGCTAAAGCGCCACCTACAGTACGAACATTAATAGCTTTTTTGTTTGTCGACAGTAAAAAACCTATCGCTAGTATGGTGACCACCCCAACTAGACTCATAACTATATCCATTACTCATCACCCTTTTATTGTTAACATTTTTATTAAATGTTGTTAACCAACCTATTTCCGCTGCAGATTATAACTGAGCATTAGTTGAAAATCGTCGATTTGATCAAACTTTTAGAGTTTAATTTCAGTTATTTACAAAACAAAAGCAGCAAATAACACATGCGTTTGCAAAAAAACAATTAAAGCTCAAACAGTTGCAAAATGTTTTTATTAAGCTGTTCTAATATAGAAACAGTTGTTTTTTTGTTCAAAATTGCTAATTTTTTTATGATTAGAGGTAAAATTAGTGGGGAATTTATTTTTTGCGCTGATTTAAAGGGCGCCATACTCGGTGAATCCGTTTCTATCAGCAAATGTTCTGTACCAATGTGAGCAACAACCTGATGTAACTTTTTAGCTTGAGAGTTGAGTATCAGACCTCCTATGCCTAACTTATAACCTAGGTTGATATATTGCAGGGCAATCTCGGTACTGGCATAGAATCCATGAATGATCCCACCTCGCTTATTAGGGTACTTCTTTAATAAGTTTATTAATTCTGAATGACATTTAACGGCATGTAAAATCACCGGCAAATTGTACTTTTGTGCTAACCTCAATTGTTTTTCTAGTAAAAACAATTGGCTATCAAATGAAGTATGTAATTTATCTAATCCACACTCACCAATTGCCACAAAATGACTATTTTGGATATTTTCAATAATTTGCTGCTCGAGTAACTTTATCGAATTTTCAATATCTTCAGGGATATACCAGGGGTGAATACCAAGAGCAAAATAACAGTCATATTGTTTTGCTACTGCCAACTGCCGTTGCCAATAAACCGGGCTAACACCCGGGATTAAAGCATGCGTAATGCCAGCCTGAGCCATATCTGCAAATAACTGCTCACGAACTCCATCAAATTCAGGAAAATCAAGATGAGCATGACTTTCAAAAATGCCTATTTGCATTGTTCATTCCATTAGCCAAAAAATAGAAAAGGCGCTATATGCGCCTTTTAAGTTACATCAACTTTAATTGTAGTTCATTGCCAAATGATTAATTCTCACGGGTTTTGGCAAATTCGACATCTGGATAACGTTCCATCGCTAAGTTCAAATTAACCATGGTCGGTGCAATGTAGGTTAAATTATCACCACCATCTAAAGCCAAATTGGAGCTGCACTTACGACGAAACTCTTCTAATTTACGCTCATCTTTACAATAAACCCAACGCGCGGTTGAAACACTAATGCCTTCATATATTGCTTCAACATTGTATTCACTTTTAAGACGACCAACAACAACCTCAAACTGGAGCACACCAACCGCCCCAACAATCAAATCATTGGAATCTATAGGTCTAAATACCTGTACAGCTCCCTCTTCAGATAACTGTACAAGACCTTTGAGTAGCTGCTTTTGTTTCAGCGGATCTTTTAAACGGATACGACGGAACATTTCAGGGGCAAAGTTTGGAATGCCGGTAAACTTAAACTTTTCACCTTGAGAAAAAGTATCACCAATTTGAATTGTGCCATGGTTATGTAGACCAATGATATCACCCGGGTAAGCTTCTTCAACTTGCTCACGATCGCCGGCGACAAAAGTCAAAGCATCAGAAATACGCACATCTTTACCGATACGAACATGGTGCATTTTCATGCCCTTTTCGTATTTTCCTGAAACCACTCGCATAAAGGCGACACGGTCTCGATGTTTTGGATCCATATTCGCTTGAATTTTGAATATAAACCCTGAAAAGTTACTGTCAAGAGCAGTGATTTCACGCACTTCAGTTGCACGAGGTTGTGGCTTAGGTGCCCATTCAGTCAACCCATCTAACATATGGTCGACACCAAAGTTACCTAATGCAGTACCAAAATAAACAGGTGATAGTTGGCCTTTTAAAAAAGCATCCAAATCAAACTCGTGTGACGCACCAACGACGAGCTCAAGCTCTTCACGCAATAATTCAGCTAGCTCACCACCGATCTCTGCATCAAGTTCTGGGTTGTTTAACCCTTTAACAATTCGCACTTCTTGAATAGTGTGACCTTGACCTGATTGATACAAAATCGTTTCGTCACGATGAATATGATAAACACCTTTAAATGACTTACCACAACCGATTGGCCAAGTGATAGGTGCACAAGCAATTTTAAGCTCGGTTTCAACTTCATCCATCACTTCCATCGGATCACGAATATCACGGTCACATTTATTCATGAAAGTAATAATAGGTGTATCACGCAACCGGGTAACTTCCATTAACTTACGCGTACGATCCTCAACACCTTTAGCGGCGTCAATCACCATAAGGCATGAGTCCACGGCAGTTAAGGTACGATAAGTATCTTCTGAAAAGTCTTCGTGACCGGGTGTATCAAGTAAGTTAACGAGGCAATCGCGATAGGGGAATTGCATAACCGAAGTGGTAATGGAAATACCACGATCTTTTTCCATTTCCATCCAGTCAGATTTGGCATGTTGCTTAGAGCCACGACCCTTTACAGTACCTGCTGTTTGAATAGCTTGACCGAATAACAATACTTTTTCTGTAATTGTTGTCTTACCCGCATCGGGGTGCGAAATGATTGCGAAGGTACGACGCTTATCGACCTCTACATTAATGCCTGACATGTTAACCTTTGCACTTGACGCTAAAAAAGGCGCAAATTATAGCGCCTCTGGGTCGAGTTGGCTAGGCAAACAACATTTAGCTTTGTGGTGGCTGCTCTAGGATATGTTTTATTTTTGCAAGCTCAATCCTTGCATAGCGATGTTCAACAAAATCATAAATGTTAGTTGCTAAGGTTAGACGATAATAATTAGCAGCATCTTGATATTGTCCTAACTCATCGGCACGTTTAGCCATATAAAAATAAGCTTCACACAATCTTTCAGCATACTCTTTAGGTTGACTTAACCCCACTTTGGCCGCTGAAAATAGTTGCTCTTTCGATATTTTACCAAGGTAAAAATCAATTAACATGCTCGACCATGCACTGTCTTCTAGTTGAGTGCGCTGCATGCTAAGCGTCTTCAACGCATTTTGATTATCAATGTGGGATGACATTAAATATAACCACAAAACACGGTAGCCATCACTTGGATCACGTCGATAGAATTCTTGCATATCTTTCACTGCAAGCTCATATCGCTCACCATAATATAAAGCGATACCACGGTTAAGAAAGGCATAATCATATTCAGGGGAAAGCTCAAGCACACCATCGAAAGCCTCGTAAGCACTTTCAAATTCACCTTCTTGTGTATAATAAATGCCTAAAAAATTATAAGCATCAGCCAAGTTAGGTTGAAGTTTTAATGCTTGATGAAAATCAATTCGGCCCAGTAAGCGTAACCCAACGCTGTCATAAATCACACCACGGTCATAATGAAAGCGTGCTCGTTGTTCGTCAGTGAGCTCCATGGTGGCTAAAATTTCATTTAATTTAGCCAGAGTAACTTCTAATTTATAATCAGGCATAACTGGAGCAACCACTATTTGCCCAGAAGCAGGATCACTAGCTGAACCAGAGGTTGTTGCACAACCGGTTAATAACAAGCTAGCACCTGCAACTATCGCAACAAACGTGGTGCGTAATTTGAATTCCATCCACTTTACCTTAATCCGGTTCACTAATAAGACTTATCATAGCAACCCAGCTAACTAAGCGCTATCGATGAATCGACTGTTTTGTGTCATAAAAACTAAAAAAAGGAGACCTTACGGTCTCCTTTAATAGTGTTAACTAAACAAAGAGATTATTCAGCTGCTTCTTTAGTTTGTGCTTCTTTGATAGAAAGTCTAACGCGCCCCTGACGGTCAACTTCCATCACTTTAACTTCTACTTCTTGGTTCATTTCAAGATGATCAGAAACGTTAGCGACACGCTCTTCACTAATTTGTGAAATGTGGACTAAACCATCTTTACCAGGAAGGATATTAACGAAGGCACCAAAGTCAACGATACGAATAACCTTACCTTTATAAACACGACCTACTTCAACTTCAGCAGTGATTTCTTCAATACGACGAATAGCTTCTTTGGTTGCTTCGCCATTTGAAGATGCAATTTTCACTGTACCATCATCATCTAACTCAATCGTTGTACCGGTTTCTTCAGTAAGTGCACGAATCGTTGCACCACCTTTACCAATAACATCACGGATTTTCTCAGGATTAATCTTGATCGTTGTGATACGCGGCGCATGATCAGAGATATCATCACGATGTGAACCAATAGCTTGATCCATTACATTAAGAATATGAACACGAGCACCGTAAGCTTGCTGTAAAGCAATGTCCATGATTTCTTTAGTAATACCTTCAATCTTGATATCCATCTGTAAAGCTGTAATACCATCACGAGTACCAGCGACTTTAAAGTCCATGTCACCTAAGTGATCTTCATCACCTAGAATGTCAGAAAGAACAACAAAGTCATCGCCTTCTTTCACTAGACCCATAGCGATACCAGCAACAGAAGACTTAATAGGTACACCGGCATCCATCAATGCTAATGAAGTCCCACAAACAGAAGCCATAGAGCTTGAACCGTTAGATTCAGTAATTTCTGAAACCACACGGATGCTATATGGGAATTCTTCAGCAGAAGGCATCACAGCATTGATACCACGCCACGCTAACTTACCGTGACCAATTTCACGACGCTTAGGAGAACCCACCATACCCGTTTCACCCACCGAGTAAGGAGGGAAGTTATAGTGAAGCATAAAGCGATTAGTACGCTCGCCCATGATGCTATCAATTTTTTGTGCATCACGCTCTGTACCTAGAGTACATGTTACCAATGCTTGCGTTTCACCACGTGTAAACAATGAGCTACCGTGAGTACGTGGAAGTACACCAGCTAGCACGCTTAATGCGCGGATCATATCAGGTTCACGACCGTCGATACGTGGCTTGCCACTAAGGATACGACTGCGAACAATATTTTTCTCTAAGCTACCAAGTAAGTTATCAACTTCACGTTGATCAACATCAGGATTCTCGGCTACAAGTGCAGCTTTAGCAGCGGCTTTAACAACACCAACTTGCGCATAACGATCTTGCTTAACTTCAATTTGATAAGCTTCTGTCATACCAACTTCAGCTAAATCTTTAATTTTAGCTACTAAGTCTTGGTCTTGAACTGGTGCAGTCCAATCCCAAATTGGTTTACCAGCTTCCGCTTTAAATTCAGCAATAGCATCAATAACAACTTGCTGTTGCTCATGACCATAAGTTACAGCACCTAACATGATTTCTTCGGCAAGTGATTTCGCTTCAGATTCAACCATCAATACCGCACTTTGCGTACCCGCTACAACCAGATCCAAGTCGCTTTGAGCAACCTGATCGACTGAAGGGTTAAGTAAGTATTCACCATTGATATAACCAACACGTGCAGCACCTAGTGGGCCATTAAATGGAATACCAGATATCGCAAGTGCAGCAGAAGTACCAATCATTGAGATAATGTCAGGCTCAATTTGTGGTTCAACGGATACTACAGTAATGATAACCTGTACTTCATTTTTAAAACCGTTAGGAAATAAAGGACGAATAGGACGGTCAATAAGACGTGCAATCAAAGTTTCATCTTCTGATGGACGACCTTCACGCTTAAAGAAACCGCCAGGGATCTTACCCGCTGCGTATGTTTTCTCTTGATAGTTAACTGTCAATGGGAAGAAATCACGGCTTAAATCCGCAACCTTTTTACCAACAACAGTGACAAGGACAGTTGTATCACCCATGCTTGCTAATACCGCTGCATCAGCTTGACGTGCAATAACACCTGTTTCTAAGGTGACTGTATGTTGACCATACTCAAAACTCTTTACGATAGGATTCACGTGACCCATTCCTTAATTTAATTACCTTTAAAATACGCGCGTAAGTATACTTCAAATCAGATCAATAGTTAAATAGTGACTGACATCAAGATGTAAAATTTAATTCTCAAATAAATTTTCATTAAATTTAAACAACTTAAAACAAAAATTATCACCAAGTTACATATTAACGTGATGTAAGTACACAACATAGCGATCACAAGATTGAAATTGGGGAATTTACTTGTAATATGGATTGGTTAGCTATACTAATATAAATTAGGTTAATGCATTGAATATCCTAAACTCGGTTACTTATTCGATATGATGTTTTATCCAGATTTACCTAAGTGATTAGTTATCTAAGTTATTGATTCGTAAGTTAATTAAATCAAATGCATATCGAATAATTTTAAACCAACAAGACACTATAAAAATATGTCTAAAAGACACGGACCAAAACATGACCCCAAGATTTAAGTCATTGACTTGGAAACAAACAAATCTTGTAGTATTTACTGCACTATTTTTTGCTATCGCCATATTTATTGTTGAAATTGCCCTTGTCGTCGTCACCACCAAACAACAACTTCATGGCTCACAACAAGAGCTTCTCGATTCCGTCGAACAAACAACAACAAATGCAGTTTGGGCATTAGATGACAAACTTGCACAACAAACACTTGAAGGCATTATTAAAGTCGATAATGTCGGCTCTGCAGTACTTGAGTTAGACGATGGATCGTTATTTGTCTTTGTTTCGAGCGAAGGAGAAGACTTTTCTGATAATTACATCACCCTCAGCAATAAGCTTTTTGGTGAGCTTAAAGAAATATCTCGACCTTTGTACCGTCCCTTTTATTTTGAAGGTAGCAAAAATCAGCAGTTAATCGGAACGTTAACCATATTTTATGATACCCAAAAACTAACAACCCAATTGTTTAATCAATTGCAATTAAGTTTTATAGCAACACTAGCAAGAGCATTACTACTCACCTTGGTATTAACCGTCGTTTTCCATCGATTTTTGACCCAACCGATAGCGAGGATCAGCGAGGCTATCGATAAAATTGATCCAGACACGCCAGATGAAAACCTATTGCCTATGTCTGCTGCACACAAGGATGACGAGCTAGGTTTAGTAACAAGCAAATTTAACCAAATCTTGCTGCAATTTAGTCAAACACAAAACAAACTTAGAAAAATGGCCACCCGCGATCCATTAACTGGGTTGCCTAATCGCACCTTGTTACTTGAAACGCTAAACGTGACCATTCAAAGAGCGCGAGTTCATAAACGTAATTTTGCACTGCTATTTATTGATTTAGATCGCTTCAAAAACGTAAATGACTCTCTCGGCCATGCACTAGGCGATCAATTTCTTGCTCGTATAGCGCGTATTCTTGAACGCGTTGTCGGTGATAAAGGCAGCGTTGCAAGACTGGGCGGAGATGAGTTTGTGGTATTAGCTGATGATATAGAGAGTCCAGATCAAGCTGCCGACTTTGTCGACAAACTGCTAATTCAGTTGAATACACCACTGCAATTAAATGAACACACCATTCACCCAGCTGCCTCAATTGGTATTTCAATTTATCCTGATGATGGCGTCAGCGCTGAAGATTTAATTCGACATGCAGATATTGCCATGTACAGTGCCAAAGCGGCTGGTTCAAACCAATGGTCATTCTTTAAAGAGCAGATGACAGAGCGAGCAGCGGTGAGATTACGTACTGAAGCCTCATTACATGATGCATTAAAAAACAATGAGTTTTTACTTTATTTGCAACCCAAATTAGATATTAGCACCAATAAAGTTATTGGCTGTGAAGCACTCATTCGTTGGAAAAAAGATGGCCGATTGATAAGTCCAATGTCATTTATTCCAGTGGCGGAAGAGACAGGTATTATCATTCCAATTGGTCGCTGGGTAATTGAGCAAAGCTGTAAAATATTACGAGACTGGCAGAAAAAATATAATTTCGCCCTGCCTATTGCAGTCAATGTTGCCTCACAACAATTTGCAGATCCAAGCTTAGTACCCGATATCAAACAGATGGCGCTACGTTATCAAGTTAGACCAGAACTACTTGAAATTGAAATAACAGAAACTTCTTTGATGAATGATATTGAACTTGCCATCAGTAAGCTTGAGCAACTTAAATCGGCAGGGTTTGGTATTGCTGTTGATGATTTTGGTACTGGCTATTCTTCTTTATCTTATTTACGCCATTTACCGATTACCACGATGAAAATTGATCGTGCTTTTGTTAGCGATCTTCCCAATGACAGTGCGATTGCATCCACCATTTTGATGCTAGGACAACAATTAAACTTATCGATTGTCGCTGAAGGCATTGAAAATCAAGATCAACTAGATTGGCTACGTGATCATAATTGCCCTATTGGACAAGGTTTCTTCTATAGTCAGCCTTTACCATTAGAAGAGTTTGAAATGAAATATCTTGCCAGTAAAAATGCGCTAATTAGTCACATTTAATAACAATTACAGTAAATAAGTGAACAGTAATAGCATAGGGAAATGCGTAGTACTAAAGTAAATTTTTTGATAAGCAGTTGTTTATTAGATTGGGATAACTCAAATAATGATATTTATTGCAATAAAAAAGGAGGCATAAGCCTCCTTTTTTACGGTTTCAACTCGCAAATGCAAGTTGAAGTCGAATTAACGACGTAAACCTAACTTCTGGATCAAAGCAGTGTAACGCTCTGCGTCAGTACGCTTTAAGTAAGCAGTTAACTTACGACGTGCACTAACCATACGTAACAAACCACGACGAGAATGGTGATCGTGGATGTGCTCTTTAAAATGACCTTGAAGGTGATTGATTTGAGCAGTTAATAAAGCAACTTGTACTTCAGTTGAACCAGTGTCGTTATCGCCACGACCAAATTCAGCTACGATTTTTGCTTTAGTTTCAGCACTTAGTGACATGTGTATCTCCAAATATAAAAAATTATCTTTAGCCGATCACTAACTCAGCTAAAGGAGGCGGTGCATTCTACCTATAATTCAGTTGCAGGGCAAATACAAATCTAAATATCGATATAAATTTTAGCTCGCCAGTGTATCTTCGCGCAGAACAATTAATCGCTTAGGTGCTAGTAACCCGTCATCGTTCATACTGCCTATCCCGACAAATTGTCGCTGCTCACCAATGGTAATCCTAACTAACTCATCCGGTTTTAAGCCTGAAGCCTGAATCGCTTGCCCTTGCATCACATAATACAGCATACTCTGAGGTAAGTTGATTTCGGGGAAGTTAGCGACAGCTGTATCCATGGGTAACAATAGTGGGTCTAGCAACTCTTTGGGCTCTACGCCCTGTTCTTGTGCAGAGGCGACTAAGGCTTCAAGTTGTGACAGGCTAACCATTTTCTCATACGGATACTGTGCAACTTGAGTTCTGCGGAGCATTATCACATGTGCACCACAACCAAGCATTTCGCCTAAATCATCAATAATTGTGCGAATATAAGTTCCTTTTGAGCAATGAATATCTAAAGTTAACTCATTACCTTCAAGTTTAATAAAGTTAAGCTCAAAGACTGTGATTGGGCGAGCTTCACGCGGCACTTCAATGCCTTCACGGGCATACTTATATAAAGGCTGACCTTGATACTTTAACGCAGAGTACATCGACGGGACTTGCATGGTATTACCACGGAAATGCTCGAGTGCTGTCAGCAGTTTTTCATGAGAAAAAGCAATATCGCGAACTTCTACCACTTCACCGTCAGAATCGCTAGTATCTGTGCGCTCACCTAATTTGGCTGTCACTAAGTAACGTTTATCCGCATCTAACAAGTGTTGAGAAAACTTAGTAGCCTCACCTAAACATATAGGTAGCATACCCGTAGCTAATGGATCTAAGGCTCCAGTGTGTCCTGCCTTATTAGCATTAAAAAATCGCTTAACCCGCTGTAAGGCGTGATTAGAGCTCATGCCGGTGTCTTTGTCGAGCAAAACAATACCATCAATAAAACGACCTTTTTGCCGACGAGCCATTAATCTTTCTCCTGGGTATCGTCTTGGTCTATTTCATCAGCACGACCGCTCTCTTGCTGCTTTTGCTTATCTTTAGAAATGACCTGACTCACTAAGTTAGACATCCTCATGCCTTCTACTAATGAGCTGTCATAGACAAACCTAAGTTCTGGCATCACGCGTAATTTCATACGACCTGCAACTAAAGTACGAATATATGGTGCAGCAGTCATTAGTGCAGCAATTTTTTCATCAACAAGAGATTTATCTTCTTCAAAAAAAGTCACAAACACTTTGGCGTAACTTAAGTCACGCGACACTTCAACATCGTTTACAGTAACAAAACCGATACGAGGATCTTTCATATCGCGTTGCAGTACCATCGCCAATTCTTGCTGCAGTTGCTGACCAATACGACGAGTACGGCTAAATTCTTTTGCCATAATTAACCTACCTGAATCATTTAATCAAAAAGGGCGGCTAATGCCGCCCTTTCATATATTATAGCGTTCTCGCTACTTCGACGGTTTCAAATACTTCAATCTGGTCACCAACGCGAACATCGTTGTAGTTCTTCACACCGATACCACATTCCATACCATTACGAACTTCAACTGCATCATCTTTAAAACGACGTAACGACTCTAATTCGCCTTCATAGATAACAACATTATCACGAAGTACACGGATTGGCGCACTACGCTTAACGATACCTTCAGTAACCATACAACCAGCAATAGCACCTAGTTTAGGAGACTTAAATACATCACGTACTTCGGCCAGACCAATAATTTCTTGTCTGAATTCAGGTGCAAGCATACCTGTCATTGCTGCTTTAACTTCATCAATCAAGTTATAGATGATGCTGTAGTAGCGCAAATCAACACTTTCAGCTTCAATTGTCTTACGAGCCTGTGCATCAGCACGAACGTTAAAACCAACCATAATTGCATTAGAAGCTGCCGCTAATGTTGCATCAGTCTCAGTTAATGCACCTACGCCTCTTGCAATGATGTTCACTTTAACTTCGTCTGTTGATAGATTCTGCAATGAATCACAAATCGCTTCTAATGACCCTTGAACATCCGCTTTAAGAACGATATTAAGCTCTTGAACTTCACCGTCAGTCATATTAGCAAACATGTTCTCTAACTTAGACTTCTGCTGACGCGCTAACTTAACATCACGGAACTTGCCTTGACGGTATAAAGCAACTTCACGCGCTTTACGCTCATCGCGAACAACCGTGGCTTCATCACCCGCAGATGGCACACCTGAAAGACCTAAAATCTCAACAGGAATAGATGGACCAGCTTCAGTGATAGGACGACCATTCTCATCTTTCATCGCACGGATTTTACCGTACTCTAAACCACAAAGAACGATATCACCTTGACGTAAAGTCCCTTCCTGAACAAGTACTGTAGCCACTGGCCCACGACCTTTATCAAGTTGTGATTCAATCACTACACCAGCTGCCATGCCGTCACGAACAGCTTTAAGCTCTAATATTTCTGCTTGTAATAAAATAGCTTCTAATAACTCATCGATACCAGTACCAGCTTTTGCCGATACGTATACAAACATGTTATCACCACCCCAATCATCAGACATTACACCATGTTGAGATAGTTCGTTTTTAACACGATCTGGATCGGCTTCAGGTTTATCCATTTTGTTAACAGCAACAATTAACGGAACATTACCCGCCTTGGCATGCTGTATTGCTTCGATAGTTTGCGGCATTACACCGTCATCAGCAGCAACAACAAGTACCACGATATCCGTTGCTTTAGCACCACGAGCACGCATTGAAGTAAATGCCGCGTGACCAGGAGTATCCAAGAAGGTAATCATACCGTTCTCGGTTTCTACATGGTAAGCACCGATATGCTGAGTAATACCACCGGCTTCACCAGAGGCAACTTTTGACGCACGAATATAATCCAGTAATGAGGTTTTACCATGGTCAACGTGACCCATAATCGTCACAACAGGAGCTCGAGTTTCTAGCTTCACATTCTCATCACGATCTTGCAGTACTTGATGCTCTAGTTCGTTTTCACGAAGTAGTACAACTTTATGACCCATTTCTTCTGCGACTAATTGTGCAGTTTCTTGGTCTAGTACTTGGTTAATGGTAACCATTGACCCCATTTTCATCATTTGTTTGATGATTTCTGTCGCTTTAACTGCCATTAAATGAGCAAGTTCAGATACTGTTACTGTCTCACCTAAACGCACATCACGCGTGACGGCTGCAGCAGGTTTATTGAAGCCATGAGCCATTGATTGCGGTGCATTGCTGCGATTGCGCATATGCTTTTCGCGCCCATCACGAGCATCTTTACCACCACGTTTTTTATTGGTGTTTTTATTACGAGCTCGACGACCACGTTTTTCATCATTTAAGTCTGATGTATCTTCTGCTGCTCGAGCAACTTTAGAAGTTGTAACATGGTGATCACTGTTTTTCTCAGCTTCTAAACGTAAACGCTCTTCTTCCGCCCAACGCTTAGAATTTTCTTCAGCAAGTTTGCGTGCCTTTTCAGCCGCCTTTTCTGCTTCTTCTTTTTGCTTTTGGGCTAACGCTGCTACTTGAGCAGCCTTAAGGCGCTCAGCTTCTTCTTTAGCCGCTTTGGCATCAGGATCTTGCTTTTTATCTGCTTTAGATTCAGCTTTAGCTGCTTTGGCTTTGTTTGCAGCTTCTGCTTTCGCTTTAGCTTCTGCTTCGGCTTTCGCCTTTGCTTCTGCTTCTGCTTCTGCTTTAGCTTTTGCCTCTAACTCCGCCTTAGCTTTAGCTTCCGCCTCAGCTTTTGCTTTGGCTTTTTCTTCTTCAGCCTGTTTGGCTAATTCAACATCGTCACGCTTAACAAAAGTACGCTTTTTACGCACTTCTACTTTAACGTCTTTAGACTGCCCGCCTTGTCCTGCAACACTTAAAGTCGATACAGTTTTACGCTGTAAAGTCATTTTAGTAGGAGCTGCATCACCACCGTGTTGCTTTTTCAAAAAATCTAATAGTTGTTGTTTCTCTTTTTCAGAAACACTATCTGTTTTAGCTTTCTTAATGCCGGCTTCATTAAATTGTTCAACTAAACGTTCAACCGTTTTGCCTACTTCTTGAGCCAATTTTTCTAAACTTGTATCTGCCATCAATTAATACCCCTCTGTTGATCGACTTATGCTTCTTCGCCAAACCAACAGATGTTGCGGGCAGCCATGATGAGCTCACCTGCTTTTTCTTCTGTCAATTCTTCAATTTCGATTAAATCATCGATACCTTGCTCAGCAAGGTCTTCCAATGTCACTACACCTTTACTTGCTAAAACAAATGCAAGGTGAGTCTCTAAACCTTCAAGCGCTAATAAGTCTTCACTTGGATGTGCATCATCTAATGCTTCTTCAGAAGCGAGTGCACGAGTTGAAATTGCTGCTTTTGCACGCTCACGCAATGCTGCAACAATATCTTCATCAAATCCATCTATTGCTAATAATTCAGATTCAGGCACATAGGCAATTTCTTCTAATGAAGTAAATCCTTCCTCGGCTAAAACTGACGCAAAATCTTCATCTACATCTAACGAAGAAACAAATAAATCGATCACCTTGGCGCTTTCAGCCTGGTGTTTCTTATTCATATCTTCAACTGTCATAACGTTTAGTTCCCAACCGGTAAGTTGTGTTGCTAAACGTACGTTTTGACCATTACGGCCAATTGCTTGTGCTAAGCTATCAGCTTCTACTGCGATATCCATTGAGTGGTTATCTTCATCAACGATGATTGAAGCAACATCTGCTGGCGCCATTGCGTTAATAACGTACTGAGCAGGATTATCATCCCACATAACAATATCAACACGCTCACCACCAAGTTCGTTAGATACGGCTTGCACACGTGCACCACGCATACCAACACAAGCACCGATAGGATCAATGCGCTTATCATTAGATTTAACTGCGATTTTAGCACGAGCACCAGGATCACGAGCTGCGCCCATGATTTCAATCATTTCGTCGTAAATTTCTGGTACTTCAACTCGGAAAAGTTCAATTAACATTTCCGGTTTACTACGTGTTAAAAATATTTGTGCACCACGTGCTTCAGGGCGAACGGCATAAAGTAATGCACGAACGCGATCACCTGGACGGAATGATTCACGACTGATTAAGTCTTCTTTAAATAATACGCCATCAGCGTTATTACCTAAATCAACAACAACATTTTCACGGGTGCTCTTTTTGACAACACCAGTTACGATTTCACCTTGACGATCAATAAATTGCTCTACAACTTGTGCTCGCTCAGCCTCACGGACTTTTTGAACAATAACTTGCTTAGCAGTTTGAGTTGTAATGCGATCAAAAACGACAGACTCAATCTCGTCTTCAATGTACTCACCTACTTGAATATCTGGGTTTTCGTAGCGAGCTGCTTCTAACGTAATTTCACTGTAAGGGTTTTCAAGAGCTTCGCCATTGTCATCAATAACCTTCCAGCGACGAAAAGTGTCATAGTGACCGGTTTTGCGGTCAATAGAAACACGAACTTCAATATCACCTTCGTACTTTTTCTTGGTTGCTGTAGCAAGTGCAATTTCTAATGCTTCAAAAATTTTCTCACGCGGAACCGCTTTCTCATTTGAAACCGCTTCTGCTACTAGCAGGATCTCTTTATTCATTTGGTCTAGCCTCGTTCTTCACCAGAAACTATTATAACTTAGCGATAATGTTGCCTTTGCGGATATTATCCAAAGCAACAACCAAGTCTTTACCATCAACATTAAGTGTAAGCATTTGCCCTTCCACTTTGCTGATGACGCCTTTTAAATTACGACTACCGGCAACAGGCATAGTCAGTTGAACTTTTGCATCTTCGCCGATATATGCAGCGTATTGCTGTGCGTTAAATAACGGTCTATCCACACCGGGAGAAGATACTTCAAGTGTATATTCAGTAGAAATTGGGTCTTCAACATCCATTACCGCACTGATTTGTCGACTCACTTCTGCACAATCTTCAATAAGAATGCCATTTTCATGATCAATAAAAACTCTTACCACAGAGTGACGACCAGCATGGACATATTCGATGCCCCAAAGCTGAAACCCAAGTGCCTCAACTGGTACAGTTAACATCTCTACCAATTTAGATTCTAATGTTGCCAAAAATGACCCCCAAAAAACGAAAAAAGGGCTAAAAGCCCCTATCTAATCCGGTTAACACACGGAAAATCAAAAGTCCATATAACAAAAAACCCCGTAATCACGAGGTTATTTTTATTATAGAACCTGTAACTGTGAGTAAATATTTTTACGATATTACTCACAGGGAGCTGGTTGCGGGAGCCGGATTTGAACCGACGACCTTCGGGTTATGAGCCCGACGAGCTACCAAACTGCTCCATCCCGCGTCAACTGTGTGCAAGTATATTGGCTTACGCCTTTGCTTGCAATAATTATTCAGAAATTTACCATTAACTGAACAATTTTTATCTGGTGCCGAGAGCGGGACTTGAACCCGCACGTCCGTTAGGACACAGCCACCTCAAGGCTGCGCGTCTACCAATTCCACCACCTCGGCAAATCAGTTTTAGTCAGGAATTTTAGTCTCTGACTGTTGCTCAACTACAGGTGCACTATCAATTACTTGCTCTGCAGCAGAACTTAAATCACTCCAATTAGCATCAGTTTGTTTATGGTTAGCACTTAAATTTCCAATGACTAAACTTAAAACAAAAAAAGTGATGGCTAAAATTGCTGTACTACGAGTCAGAAAGTTTCCTGAACCGCTTGAACCGAAAAGCGTACCAGACGCTCCAGCTCCAAATGATGCACCCATATCGGCACCTTTTCCTTGCTGGATAAGAATCAAACCAATAAGGCCAATTGCAACCACCAAGTAAACAACTATAAGAACTTCGTACATATTATTACGCGCTCATTGCTATGGAACATAAACTTAGGAATTCTGACGAATTTAAGCTAGCTCCGCCAATCAGTCCACCATCAACATCAGGCTGGGCAAAAATGTCTGCCGCATTACTCGGTGTCACACTGCCACCGTATAGAATCCTGATATTTTCTCCAATAAAAGGAGACACTTCAGAGAGTCGATTGCGAATAAACGCATGAACTTCTTGCGCCTGCTCTGGAGTTGCGCTTTTACCGGTTCCGACAGCCCATAGAGGCTCGTAGGCGATAATTGCGTTGTCAAAAGCCATAGTGCCATTTTTTTCAATGACTATATCTAACTCTTCAGCAATAACTTCAAAAGTTCGTCTTGCTTCACGAGCTGGACCTGACTCACCTACACATAAAATAGGTGTCAAACCATGCTTTTGTGCTGCTGCAAATTTCTCTGCAACGATATTACTTGTCTCGCCATACATTCGGCGACGTTCGGAATGCCCGATAATTACATATCGACATCCGGAATCTTTTAGCATCTGCCCAGATATTTCACCGGTATACGCGCCAAAATCATGTTGACTTAGATTTTGAGCGCCCATTCTAACAAGCGCACCATCTAAGGTTTGCTTATTGGACTCAAGCAGTTGCCTAACACTTTCAAGATAAATTGAAGGCGGGCATAAAACCACTTCAGCTGAATCATTTTGGAGCTTTGCAGCAAACTTTTTAAATAGCTCTTGTGCTAACGCTGCACTGCCATTCATTTTCCAGTTGCCAGCCACCATAGGACGTCTGAGTGCCATCACTGTCTCCTCTGAAAGCGGCGTGAATAATAGCGAACCACTTATCAAGTTACAATAGGTAATAGATGAATATTTACAATAAGCTGTCGAAGTGGTTATTTTTCAATCCAAGAAACAGCCTAAAGATATTATTTAATTTTATAAAACGATATCCGTTAGATTAACAGGCTTGTTTAACCGCTTCAGCAATTTTATTAGCATAAGCGAGAACTTGATCATGTTCATCCCCCTCAACCATCACTCGAATCAGAGGTTCGGTGCCAGACTTTCTGAGTAATACCCGCCCTCTAGAGCCAAGCTGTTGTTCTACAAAAGCTTGAGCAGATTTTACAACATCAGAATCAAGAGGGTTAGAATTACCTTCAAATCTAACATTAACTAACACTTGAGGTAACATTTTTAATGTTTGCGTTAAGGCTTCTAGCGTACTATTTTGTCGTCGCATCGCTGCAAGCACTAGAATACCAGCAACAATACCATCCCCGGTTGTACCATGGTCTAGGTTCAAAATATGCCCTGAGTTTTCACCGCCGATACGCCATTGATGTTGCTTTAAAAGCTCCATCACATATCGATCACCGACTTTAGACCTAACAAAAGGAATCTTTAAATCTTGCAAGGCAAGTTCTAAGCCTAAATTAGACATTAAAGTTCCAACAACACCACCTTTTAATAGACCGCGCTTTTGTGCATCAACGGCTAAAATATATAATATTTGATCCCCATCAATCACTTCACCGAGGCGATTAACCATCATAATCCGGTCTCCATCACCATCAAGTGCGATACCAAGATCAGCTTGCTCAGCTAAAACTGTTTCGCAAATTTTGGCCATAGATGTTGCGCCAACTTTATCGTTAATATTGATACCATCAGGTTTATCACCAATAGATATGACCTCTGCACCTAATTCTCTAAACACACTTGGTGCAATATGATAAGTTGCACCATGAGCACAATCGACCACAATTTTAAGACCTGTTAAGGTGTGTTCCGCAGGAAAGTTACCTTTACAATATTCAATATATCGGCCAGCAGCATCATCTATTCGACGCGCCTTACCTAATAAATGCGACTCAACACAAACGAGTGGTTTATCTAACTCAGCTTCAATTTCTAGCTCAATGGCATCGTCTAGTTTACTACCATCAGTAGAGAAAAACTTAATGCCATTATCATAATATGGATTGTGAGATGCACTGATTACCACACCTGCTTCTGCACGAAATGTTCGCGTAAGGTACGCTACTGCCGGTGTTGGCATCGGCCCCAATAACAGTACATTCAAACCCGCAGCAGATAATCCAGCCTCAAGTGCCGACTCAAATAAATAACCAGAAATACGTGTATCTTTACCAATAATGACTTTTTTAGTGCCATTACGTGATAATACTCGTCCAGCAGCCCATCCAAGTTTTAAGGCTAACTCTGGAGTCATTTTACCTGAACCAACTTTACCTCGAATACCGTCAGTTCCAAAAAATTGTCTTTGTTTCACATATCCCCACTTAAGCGAAATCGCTTAATCATCTTACACAGGTTTCAAATGGCATATTCAAAAGGTATTAAGTGAAATACCAAACATAGCTAGCTACTTAATCAACATAGGCCATCGTTTCTGCCATCACCTTAAGGACATCAACAGTTTCGGGTACGTCGTGCACTCTGATAATCTGTGCACCTTGTTGAGCGGCTATTAAAGCCCCCGCTAAACTGCCTGCCAACCGCTGATTAGTTGGTCGCTTCAGTAAATCACCAATCATGCTTTTACGTGATAAGCCAATTAAAATTGGCAGATGAAATTGATGAAATGCAGGTAAAGTAGCTAGCAATCGATAATTATGCGCCAAAGTTTTTCCAAATCCAAAGCCAGGGTCCAAAATCATTAAATCCTTTGTAATTCCTGCGGCCTCACAAGCCAACACTCTTTGTTCAAAAAACGCAATAACCTCAGCCATTACATCATAATATTCTGGTTCATCTTGCATGGTTTGCGGCTGACCTTGCATGTGCATCAAACATACTGGCACTTTAAGGGATGCTGCCATTTCAAGTGCTCCGGGTACTTGTAATGCTCTTACATCATTAATCATATTGGCACCTGCAGCAACAGCTTGTTGCATAACCTCAGGCTTACTTGTATCGATCGATATCCATACTTGATGCTTTTGAGCTATGTACTCAATAATAGGGATTACTCGGGCCAATTCTTCTTCAATTGAGACTTCTGCTGCTCCCGGTCGCGTTGATTCTCCACCAACGTCAATAATTAACGCCCCTTGCTCTACCATGCGATCTACATGCTGGCAAGCTGCTTCAAATGCGGCAAAATCACCACCATCAGAAAATGAATCTGGTGTGACATTAACAATTCCCATTACAACCGGATGAGATAATTCTAACTGCTTGTTATTATGCTTTAATTTAAACATCAGTATTTCCTAACACCGAAATCTAAAACAAGAAAACCCCTTTCGGGGTTTTCACAAGGTTAAGTTTAGACTCATTTAGCCGCGGACTCGTCCGTTTCTAAATCATCTTTTTTGCTTGGTTCAGCTGGTCCATCATCGGGTTTAGCTTGAGATTCAACCTCAGACTTTGGTTCAGCATTAGTATTGTTATTACCGTTACCTTTATCACCAGCAGAATCATCATTTTGCCAATCAGCTGGTTGACGCACTTCACGACGATTCATTAAATCATCAATTTGCAATGAATCAATAGTTTCGTACTTCATCAATGCATCTTTCATTGCATGAAGAATATCCATGTTATCTGTCAACAATTGATGTGCACGGTTATAATTCTTATCAATAATTGCTTTAATTTCAGAATCAATTAGAGATGCGGTATCACCTGACATTGCTTTAGTTTTACCCATGCTGCGACCAAGGAACACTTCCCCTTCTTCTTCAGCGTAAAGTAACGGCCCTAATTTATCTGAGAAGCCCCACTGTGTAACCATGTTACGTGCAATTGATGTGGCATATTTGATATCTTGAGACGCACCAGTAGAAACTTTTTCACTACCGAAAATGAGCTCTTCAGCTAAGCGCCCGCCATAAGCTACGGAAATTTGAGACTCTAGCTTACGACGACTTTGACTGATGGCATCAGCTTCTGGCAAGAAGAAAGTGACTCCCAAAGCACGGCCTCGAGGGATAATTGTGACCTTATGTACAGGATCATGCTCAGGTACAAGGCAACCAACAATAGCATGACCGGCTTCGTGGTAAGCAGTCATTTCTTTTTCAGCCTCAGACATCACCATAGAGCGACGTTCCGCCCCCATCATAATTTTATCTTTAGCTCGTTCAAATTCTTCCATGCTAACCATGCGACGATTGCCACGAGCCGCAAACAAAGCGGCTTCATTGACCAAGTTAGCTAAATCAGCACCAGAAAAGCCTGGCGTACCACGTGCAATAACACTTGCTTTAACATCATCAGCTAAAGGCACTTTGCGCATATGGACTTTAAGAATTTGCTCTCGACCACGCACATCAGGCAAGCCAACGACTACTTGACGGTCAAAACGACCTGGACGCAATAAAGCGGCATCCAGTACATCAGGGCGGTTAGTTGCTGCAATAACGATAATACCTTCGTTACCTTCAAAACCGTCCATCTCAACTAGCATTTGGTTTAGCGTTTGTTCACGTTCATCGTGCCCACCACCTAAACCTGCGCCACGTTGACGACCAACAGCATCGATTTCATCGATAAAGATAATACATGGCGCTGATTTTTTTGCTTGTTCAAACATGTCACGCACACGAGATGCACCCACACCAACGAACATTTCAACAAAATCAGAACCCGAAATGGTGAAAAAAGGTACCTTAGACTCACCAGCAATTGCTTTAGCAAGTAACGTTTTACCTGTACCTGGCGGGCCAACCATTAATACGCCCGTAGGGATTCGACCACCGAGTTTTTGGAACTTAGTTGGATCACGTAAGTAATCCACTAACTCTTTCACTTCCTCTTTTGCTTCATCACAACCGGCAACATCAACAAAAGTGGTTTTAATCTGATCTTCACTCATCAGTTTGGCTTTACTTTTACCAAACGACATCGCGCCTTTTCCGCCCCCGCCTTGCATTTGTCGCATGAAGAATATCCATACACCAATTAGCAGTAGCATTGGGAACCACGATATAAATATTTGAGTTAAAAAGCTCGATTCTTCAGCTTCTTGCCCCTTCATGCTAATACCTTTGCGATCAAGGTCATTAATTAGATCTTGGTCATACATGGGCATGATAGTGGTAAATTTTTCGCCAGTACGTTTTGTTCCTTCTATCGTACGTTGGTCGCTCTTGATTTCGACGGCATTAATTTGGCCATCACGAACATTATCAAGAAAAGCGGAATAATCCATCTTCTGCGAATTCGAAGAAGTAGGGGAATAACCCTGAAATACCGACATCAACACAACGGCGATGACGACCCAGAGTATTAGATTTTTTGCCATGTCACTCAAATTATTAGACCTCTATTACAGTCTTGCGATAATAAATATTAGACTACTACAACTTGTAACCAGTCGCCACTATATAGACTTCTCGAGAGCGTGCTCTAGAAGAGTCTGGTTTACGGGTTTTTACCACTTTAAAAGCTTGCTTAACCGCTGCCATATACTCATCAAAGCCCTCCCCCTGAAAGACTTTAACAGCAAAACAACCGTTAGCAGCTAATACTTGATGACACATATCCAATGCCAGCTCAACTAAATACATTGCCCGTGGTTGATCTACCGCACCGGAACCACTCATATTGGGTGCCATATCCGATAATACCACATCAACTTTCGCTTCACCTACTCTGGACAATAATGCATCGAGTACTTTTTCTTCCCTGAAGTCACCTTGAAGAAAATCAACACCAACAATTGGATCCATTGGTAAAATATCACAGGCAATAACTTTACCTTTTTCTCCAGCAAGTTTTACAGCAACTTGAGACCAACCGCCAGGGGCTGCACCTAAATCTACGACGGTCATTCCTTGCTTGATCAATTGATCTTTCTGCTGAATTTCCTCTAACTTAAATGCAGCTCTTGAGCGAAAGCCTCGCTTTTGAGCTAATTTAACATAGTGGTCATCAAAATGTTCTTGCATCCAGCGAGCTGAGCTCGCGGTACGTTTTTTAGTTACCATTCAAATTCCGTAACGATTTGGAGTTACATATAGAGTATATAAGGGTAGAATAGCGGTTTTTCAACAGTAACTCAGCAAAAGTTGGTATAAATGAACTTAACAACCAAACAGAAACAGTATCTAAAAGGTCTGGCACACAGTCTAAAGCCAGTTGTGCTGCTTGGTGCCAATGGATTGACTGAAGGTGTTCTGGCTGAAATTGATAGCGCTCTTAATCATCACGAATTGATCAAAGTGAAAGTAGCCTCTTCTGATAGAGAACTTAAAAATGCCATCGTTGACGCCATTGTACGTGAAACTCAGTCTGCGAAAGTGCAAACCATTGGCCACATTGTAGTGCTATTCCGTCATTCTGAAGAAATGAAAATCGCGCTTCCAAAAGCCAAGTAATAGCAATCACAGTGAATAAGTGGACAGAAATAATGTTGAAAAACTCATGATAACAAGGCAGATTTTTTATACGTAGTTTTTCTACAGTCAAAAAATCTAACGCTGTAATCAGGTATTTTAACAAGCTAGGATGATACAGTTATTCATTACGATTGGAATAATATCTAGATTATAAAAAACCACTGCCTTTGCAGTGGTTTTTTATGCCCAAATGATTAATTAAGCATGTATTTATAAATATTCAACTGACACGATTTCATAATCTGTAATGCCACCTGGAGTAGAAATACCGACTTCATCGCCTTCATTCTTGCCAATTAAACCACGGGCAATTGGTGAGTTTACTGAAATTAAATTTTGTTTAATATCTGCTTCATCATCACCCACAATTCGGTATGTCACCTCAGCATCAGTATCTATGTTCAAAATGGTTACGGTGGCTCCAAATATGACACGACCGGTATTTTCAATAGTAGTAACGTCAATAATTTGTGCATTAGATAGCTTACCTTCAATGTCACGAATACGAGCTTCACAGATACCTTGTTCTTCACGTGCAGCATGGTACTCAGCATTTTCTTTCAAATCACCAAGTTCACGTGCAGATGCAATCGCTTCTGTAATTTTAGGGCGACGATCAAACTTTAAAATCTCTAACTCTTTACGTAGTTGATCAGCACCAACAACGGTCATTGGAACTTTATTCATGTGAAATGTTCTCCATAAAACAAACGCATCCCTTGTCGATTAAATATCAACTTAATCTGTATCGCTCTAAATGATTTATGTTCAATAACAAGAATACGATGGGGATGATACATAGATAATGGCAACAGCTTACCTAAGCTTAAGCTGAGTTGCCAGTAGCTTTAAACAAAATCAATATTGAACCACTAAAAAATAAACCCTATTTGCACTTAGTTTAATAAACCTAAGCACAAATAGGGTCTTTGAAACTTTTATAGCAAGGCTAAATAATTCTGTTTTGCTCGAGCTTTTGACGACGCTCTTCTTCAGCCATACGACGCTTACGTTTATCGCAAGGATCGTCACAATCACAGGCTTTTTCAATCCCCAAAACACCTAAGCCGCCACAGCTTCCTTCAACCGCCTTTTTCTTGATGATATAACCAACCGACATCAGTAAGAAAAATAATAATAACACTACAAACGCAGCAATAAATGTGCTCATCTCAGTCTCCAGTTTAACGACTCTGGCCGATTAATTAATATAGCGTGTAAACGCATCACTATAATAGACCTGATAACCCTGCTCCTGCTTTTCAATCAGCATTATTGCTAAATTTTGCTCTTTAGCAAGCGCTAATGACGCTTCGGTACCTAATACCATCATAGCAGTAGCATAACCATCTGCTGTCATTGTACTTTTATGCAATACCGTTGCTGAAGCTAATTTATGTTTAATTGGATAACCCGTGCGAGGATCAACGATGTGTGAAAAACGTTCGCCGTTTTCTTCGTAATAATTACGATAATCACCCGAAGTAGCCATTGCGATACTTTCTAACTCAATGACTTGTTGAACCTGTTGACCTTCAGATGTGGGTTTTTCAACAGCAATTCGCCAAGCAGAACCATCAGCTTTTTGGCCCTTTACGCTTATTTCACCACCGATTTCGACAAGATAACCACTGACATGATATTTATCTAATAACGCAGCAATTTTATCTACACCAAATCCTTTTGCTATTGATGATAAGTCGATATACAAATCGGCATTATGTTTTACTAGCTTATTACCATCTATAGACAACTCAGCCATACCCATTTTGGTTTTCGCTTCATTAATCTGTGCTTGGGTTGGCACATCGATAGGACGTTTGTCTGGACCAAACCCCCATAAATTAACCAAGGGCCCTAAGGTGATATCAAGCGCCCCACCCGTAACCTCATAGAGTCTTATCCCTTCATGAACAACTTGGAGCGTATCTGCAGAAACTTCTACACTTTGCTTAATTTGTAACTGATTAAATCGAGACAGCTCAGAGTTAGCTCTATAGGTAGACATTTGATCATTCACTTGCTCAAGCGCCATATCAATTTCAGCTTGTAGCAATTGAGTTTGAGGCAATCTCTCATTATTAACCACAGTAATGTGGTAAGTAGTGCCCATAGTATTGCCAGATAGAACCAGAGTCGGCTCAGGCTTAGTGCAAGCCACCAAAAAAACGACAAGAAAAAATGAAATGAAAAATTGAATAAATTTAGTCATAAAGATGTTAGTTATTACTCATACAAAAATTGCAGCTACTTAAGCATTAGGGGCTTAAGTATAACTGCAATTAATAAAAATTAAGGTGCCGTTAAGCACCTTAATTATTTAAAATTTAGCCACCGAAGTCATCTAATAAGATGTTTTCATCTTCAACACCTAAATCTTTTAGCATGCCAATTACTGCTGCGTTCATCATTGGAGGCCCACACATGTAGAACTCACAATCTTCAGGCGCTTCATGGTCACGAAGGTAGTTTTCATATAACACGTTATGAATAAACCCAGTATAACCAGTCCAGTTATCTTCAGCTTGCGGATCAGATAAGGCAACATGCCATTGGAAGTTCTCATTTTCAGCCGCTAGGCCGTCAAAGTCTTCCACATAGAACATTTCACGCTTAGAACGTGCACCATACCAGAAACTCATCTTACGCTTAGATTTAAGACGCTTAAGTTGATCAAAGATATGCGAACGCATTGGCGCCATACCCGCTCCACCACCAATAAAGACCATTTCTGCATCAGTATCTTTAGCGAAGAACTCACCAAAGGGGCCTGAGATAGTGACCTTATCACCGGCTTTTAAGCTCCAAATATACGATGACATTTTACCGCAAGGAAGGCTTAAATTGCGTGGTGGCGGTGTTGCAATACGCACGTTGAGCATGATAATGCCAAACTCTTCTGGATAGTTAGCCATTGAGTATGCACGGATCGTTTCTTCGTCTACTTTAGATTCTAAATTAAAGAAACCAAAGTGCTCCCAATCACCACGATATTGTGCTGGTACATCAAAATCAGCATATTTCACATGGTGAGCAGGCGCTTCAATCTGAATATAACCACCCGCTCTGAACGGTACAGATTCACCATCCGGAATTTGCAGCTTAAGCTCTTTAATAAAGGTTGCTTTGTTATCATTAGAAATAACTTCACATTCCCACTTTTTGATACCAAAGATTTCTTCTTCTAGCTCAATTTCCATATCGGTTTTGACGTTAACTTGGCAAGCTAAACGACAACCTTGGCGAGCTTCGCCTTTACTAATATGATCAAGTTCGGTTGGTAAAATATCGCCACCACCTGATTTAATGTGAACTCGACACTGGCCACAAGAGCCGCCGCCGCCACATGCGCTTGACACGAAGATACCGCTATCAGCTAAAGCGCCGAGTAATTTACCACCTGCGCCAGTTTTAATTGCTTTGTCCGCATCACCATTAATACCAATAGTGATATCACCGCTCGCAACCAGTTTTGATTTAGCGAATAAAATCACTAACACTAAAACCAGTACGATGGCGGTAAACATACTCACACCTAGATAAACATCTATTGGAGTAGATTCAAGAATACCCATTCACTTATTCCTTAAAGGTTCAAATTAATACTTCGTCTTAGTGATTCTTATAAAGAAACACCAGAGAACGACATGAAACCTAGAGCCATAAGACCAGCAGTAACAAAGGTAATACCTAAGCCACGTAAACCATTTGGCACATCAGAATACTTCATTTTCTCACGGATACCCGCTAACAATACAATTGCTAACGCCCAACCGATACCAGAGCCGATACCAAACACTACGCTTTCGCCTAGAGTGTAATCACGCTCGACCATAAATGATACCGCACCGAAAATTGCACAGTTCACAGTAATCAATGGTAAGAAAATACCTAATGCATTGTATAAAGGTGGAAAATACTTATCTAAGGTCATTTCCAAAATTTGTACTAATGCAGCAATCACACCGATAAAGGTAATAAACTTCAAGAAGCTTAAGTCAGCTTCAGGAACACCAGCCCAAGCCAATGCGCCAGGAGCAAGGATACCTTGGTAAATAATTTGGTTAGCCGGTACTGAAATAGCCAGAACCACAATTACCGCAACACCTAAACCCATCGACGTAGTTACCTTTTTAGACACAGCTAAAAAGGTACACATACCCAAGAAGAAGGCCAGAGCCATGTTCTCAATGAATATCGAACGTATTAATAAACTAATATAATGTTCCATTACGGCTACCCTTTTGCTTCTACTTGCTCTGGCTTATAAGTACGGATCATCCAGATTAAACCACCAATCAGGAAGAACGCACTTGGTGGAAGTAGTAATAAACCATTTGGTTGATACCAGCCACCATCAGAGATTTTGCTGAGGATTTCAATACCGAATAATGAACCGTTACCGAATAACTCGCGAATGAAGCCTACAGATAATAAGATCGCACCGTAACCTAAACCGTTACCGATACCATCCATAAAACTCATCATTGGCGGTGTTTTCATTGCATAAGCTTCGGCACGACCCATTACGATACAGTTAGTAATAATCAAACCAACGAATACAGATAACTGCTTCGCGATATCATAAGCATAAGCTTGTAATACCTGGTCAACTACAATTACTAAGGATGCAATAACAGTCATTTGCACAATAATACGCACACTGCTAGGAATGTGATTACGTAGTAGCGAAATAAACAAGTTAGAAAACGCAGTTACCACAGTCAACGCTAATGTCATTACAATAGCGGTTTCCATTTTTGCAGTTACCGCTAGCGCACTACATACACCCAAAATTTGTAAAGCAATTGGGTTATTATTGATGATTGGTCCGGTTAGAACCTGTTTCAGTTCTTTAGTATTAGCCATTAGCTAAGTCCTCCATTGCGTGCTTTTTCAATAAAGCGTGCAAAACCTTCTTCACCTAACCAGAACGTAAGTGAGTGCTGAACACCATTACTGGTTAACGTTGCACCAGATAATGCATCGATACCATGAATAGAAGCCGCTACAGCAGGAACTTTTGTGACTTGAATCGCTAAACTACCACTTTCGTCATAAAGTTTCTTACCTTGCCATTTAGCAATCCATTGTGGATTTTGAACTTCACCACCTAGACCTGGAGTTTCACCAGAGCCAGTAAAGTCATAATACACTAGGCTTCGAATAGTATTCATATCCGCTTCAACAGCAAGGAATGCAAACATAGTTGACCACAAACCGTAGCCTTTAACAGGAATAATCACAGTTTGCAGTTGTTGGTTATCATCTTTAATTAGATAAATAACACCCTTGTTTGCAACACGTTTAACTGAAGCGATATCGTTTTTAGGCTTGAAAGAAGTAGCAGGAGTTCTGGCTGCTTTTTCAACATCAAAAGTATCGGCATTACCTTCAACAAAGTCACCCGTTTTTAAATCAACCAAGCGAGCTTCAACGTATTTATTATAGGTGTCGATAATGGTTTTCTTGTCAACCTTGCCTGATTTAGTATCCACTAAACCTGCCGCTTCAAGAATATACTTTTGCTTATCTAACAGCTTGTTCTCTTGCTGGGTAGGCTTAAGTAAAACCGCAGCTGTCGATACAAACATTGAGCAGACAAAGCAAAGACCAATTACAACAAACAGTGTTTTTCCAAACGAATCTTTATTACTAGCCACGTGCAATCCTCCGTTTGATATTTGCTTGAACGACGAAGTGGTCAAATAGAGGCGCAAACAAGTTAGCGAATAAAATAGCTAACATCATGCCTTCTGGGAATGCTGGGTTAATCACACGGATAAACACCACCATAGCACCAATCAAGAAACCGTAAGCCCATTTCGCTGAGTTAGTAAATGACGCTGATACCGGATCGGTTGCCATAAACATCATACCGAAAGCAAATCCACCTAATACTAAGTGCCAATGCCAAGGCATTGCAAACATAGGATTAGTGTCGCTTCCAATGATGTTTAATAGAGTAGCAATAGCGGCCATACCTATCATCACACCACCGACAATGCGCCAAGAGGCGATGCGAGTATAAATGATGACTAAACCACCTAGTAAAATAGCAAAAGTAGAAACTTCGCCGACAGATCCAGGAATGAAGCCCATGAAAGCATCAATCCAATTAGCGTTATTTGCGTAATCAAAAGTACCTTGAGCAGCTTGGCTTAATGCCGTTGCACCTGAATAACCATCTGCAACAACCCATGTAGTGTCGCCTGACATGCTTAAAGGATACGCGAAAAACAGGAACGCTCGACCAGCTAAAGCAGGGTTTAGGAAGTTTCGGCCTGTACCACCAAAAATCTCTTTGGCAACCACAACACCAAAGGTAATCCCTAGCGCCACCATCCATAATGGGATGGTGGCAGGTAGTGTTAACGCAAACAGTACTGAGGTAACAAAGAAGCCTTCGTTAACTTCATGACCACGTACCGATGCAAATAGTACTTCCCAAAAACCACCCACAACAAACGTTACGGCATAAATAGGTAAGAACCAGCAAGCCCCATACCACATCAAAGAGGCAATACCAGAGTCAGCAGTGAGCTGAGCACCAAATAACTCAAATAAGCCAACTTGCCATACATCAGGCGTACCAAAACCTGCAGCTAACGCAACTTGAGCTTGTAAACCTACGTTATACATACCAAAGAACATCGCTGGGAATGTACATGCCCATACGGTGATCATCATACGTTTAAGGTCAATATTGTCACGTACGTGTGTAGTGCCTTTATTTACCTTACCCGGTGTATAAAAAACAGTAGCCGCAGCTTCATAAAGTGCGTACCACTTCTCGTATTTGCCGCCTTTTTCAAATTGCGGTTCAATACGTTCGATAAAATCTTTCAAGCTCATTAGCCTTCCCTCTCGATCGTATCTAAGCAGTCACGTAGGTATGAACCATAGTCATACTTACCAGGGCATACGAAAGTACATAACGCCAAATCTTCTTCATCTAACTCAAGTGCACCTAAGGTCACTGCACCATCATAATCACCTGATACAAGATCACGTAATAACATAGTAGGAAGAATATCTAATGGCATTACACGTTCATAGTTACCAATTGGCACCATAGCACGGTCTGAACCACCGGTACTGGTTGTCATTGAGAATAACTTCGAAGGAGATAAGTGGCCTAAGAAAGCACGAGTGATTGAGAATTTATTGGCACCAGGCATTGCCCAACCAAAAAACTCTTTTTCATAACCTTCTTCAACCATGCTAACTTGCGTATGATAGCGGCCTAAATAAGCATGTGGGCCTTTAGCTTCACGTCCATGTAAGACTGAACCTGAAATCACTCTGACATTGCCTTCAGCCACTTCATTAGCCGTTAATTCGCCAATACTTGCACCTAATTGAGTGCGAACTAAACGAGGTTGCTTAGCTTTAGGGCCGGCAATAGCAATTACGCGCTCAGTGTTTAATACACCTTGAGTAAATAATTGACCGACAGCAATGACATCTTGATAACCAATATGCCAAACACTACGGTTTGCTGATGCGCTAAGAATGTGATGAATGTGAGTACCAACAAGCCCTGCAGGATGCTTACCAGCAAACTCTGCCACCTGGGCATTTTCACTTGGTATATCAGCGCCCGGAGCTTTACATAGATACACTTTACCTTCAGTTAAACGTGCAAGCACTTTTAAACCATTAGCAAAATCTTCTTTATGTTCAGCGATGACGACCACAGGATCGGCAGCAAGGGGTTGAGTATCAATGGCGGTGACGAAAATACCTTGCGTTGTAGCATCAACGGCAGGCACTTTACTAAATGGGCGCGTACGCAAAGCTGTCCACAAACCCGACTCAATCAGATTATCACGAACAACTTGAGCGTCTAACGTGCTTAAAGTACCAGCATCATATTGCTTGAATGTAACGCTATCGTCACCCTCAACGGCAATAACTACTGATTGAAGTACACGCTTTGCACCTCGGTTAACTTCTAAAATGGTACCACTGGCTAAAGCTGTATATTTAACGCCTAAATTCTTTTTATCTTCAAAAAGAACCTGACCTTTTTGTACTTTATCGCCCACTTTAATCTTCATTGTAGGACGTAAGCCAATATACTCTTCACCCAAGGTAGCAACGTGTCTAATGGCTGGGCCATTATGGATAACTTGCTCTGGTCCACCTGCTATAGGTAGTTCCAATCCTTTCTTAATTGTAATCATATCCACAAGCACTACGTTTGAAGGAAAGACAATGCGCCACGTTCCGCTACAAAAACAATGTGTTAACAAACAAAGTGCTTTTGAGCTAGCGCAGATTTAACACGGAAATGCGATCGAAATCACGCTGGTCGCGCACATTTTACCGTAAAAGTGAGACTATCGCCACGAAAATAATAGGTGTTTTCAAACCAATGCACTGATTTAAATCCCCAAATAAGGGCAGTGGTTAATTTCAGGGCGAAACAAGGTAAAAATACATTTTACGCATCGTGTGAAAATGAATATAACATTAATTTTTATAGAAATATCTTTGAGCAGATTTTTTTTATACTATTCAATAAATAAAATAAAGCCCAAGCTAATTGGCCTTGGGCTTTAACATTTTTCAAACAAACCGTCATTATTTAGTAGGTAAAACACAGAGTATTTGATTAACTAAAAATGACCTTGATAACCTATATATGTTTTGAGTTCACCTTGTGAAATTATCCCCATTTGATAATTCTTAGCCACTAAATCATCATCTAACAGGTTTTCAACCCGAACATAAACCTTATGCTCTTTTGACATTTGATATTGAGCAGCAAGATCAATATTCCATTGTGAGTCTATACCATAATTACCAGGAAAAAATGGACTGCCTGTTTCAGTTTGATATAACGCATTGGCAACTATGCTAAATTTATCCATGACAAAACCAATACTTGCACTCACTTGCTGTTCTGGCACCCAAGGTAATTGACTACCATCGCTGTAACACCCAACAATGATGTCGCAATTGGTTTGGCCAAACTCAGCTTGGGTATAACGATAATCTAACGCTAATGGAATCGAGTACCAGTCTAGATTGAGACTGTAATCAACTGAAACATCAATCCCACTGACAGACACATCTTTTAAGTTAACTTGTTGCGTATTTTGGATTGGGTCGCAATTCACACCCCACTTACAGGTAGAATGCATATTATCAAAGTCATGCATATAAGCCGTTAAGCCAACATTTAAACCATCTTGCTGATAATTTATTGCCAACTGGTACTGTAAAGCCTCTTGAGCAAGTTGCTCAGTATTACCCGCACCGGCGGCGGTCCAGGCTTGCTTGGCGCTTAAAGCAAATAACCAGGCATTTTGTTGATAAGCCACTTCAATCGATGGTATCCAACCATCATCAGAAAAATCAGCCGCTGTTAATAATTCAGTGTTATCACCTAACTCTCGACTGACACTGACATGCTCATAGCCTAAACCAAAATTAACTGATAATTTTTCGTAGTTTAATTTTGCATTAACGGCTGTCGTAATAGCATCTGCATCATCGGTGTATTTTCCAACAGCATAATCAGTATCTTGCTTAGTTAATGATAAATCTTGATTAATGAGATAATCATGTCCACCGACTCGCATTTCGGCTTTATCAGTATGATAGCGGGCTTGATATATGACCTCATGCGGGCCATACATAGTAATACCTTTGCTTTGAACACCAAAGCCAGCAAAGTCATTGTCATTTTTTGACGCTGAAGTCAGTAAGCCCTCTGCCGTAGGCGCTTTTTCAAACTCAGATAATTGCATTAAGCTTAAGTTATTAATCAGCTCATCTTCGAGAAGCAGTGTGTCATGACCTCGTTGGGAGAATGTCTGATAATAAAAGTCAGTAAACACCTTGGATTGACCAGGTAATGATACTTGATGCGCTAATGCATAACGTTGCCGTTTACCATGCTCATAATCAAGTTGAGTCGCCGCATATCGCCCATTAGGCTTTGCCGTAAAATAATCGTCGGTTAAACCGATTTTGCTGGTATCTGAGGTTTTATCTGAATAATAGTAACTAAACTCTGTTTTCTGATGATTTCTGGCACCCGGTAGGCTATCTGAATTAATTTTAAACATGATATCTGTCTGCTCATGTTTATTGTCAAAATCAGTTATAAATCCAGAGTCAGTATCCGCCTTTTGATAATCAACACCCAATAACATGCCATATTGTTTGGTTTTACCGCCAACCAAAATGCCACCTGCAGGCGAGCCATCGTCATTGATTTCTACGTTAATAACGGTATCGATTTCACGAGGGCTAATGGCAATGCTGGTATAGTTTAATAATCCAAAACCACCTTGACCACCTTGGCCAACATTAGTTTGTTGATGACTAGACAGCGTTGACTGAAAAAATAAGTTAGGCTGTAAAACAATATTTTGCCCTGAATAAGGCGCGGCAGAATAAAATATATTGTCTTGCATTATTGCAACACCATTGGTTGCACCGCGAACAGAAATGGGATTAGTTATATGATCAGCGCTAGGATGAACAGTAACCCCAGCTTTGGCTAATACATTTCCAGACTCACGATAATGGAACAGGGCGATATCCGCTTGCTGTAAATCAATATAAGAATTTTGCTTTTCTATTGATTCCGTTACCGTATTGGCCACACTAGGAAAACTTCCCAGCATTAACATTACAGCTGAAGCGACAATTGAAACACTAAAAGAGCGAGCAGACATATTAATCTCCATATCCTGTCTAAAATCTTTATTTTTAACCACTGCTGGCTTTAATGACTACTCTATACAATAGCGGTTTGCGAAACATAAAAACAGCATCTACAACAAACAGGTAAAAATTAATCAACCAAACAGTAAAAAAGCGGCCTAAGCCGCTTTAAACACCTGATGAGCTAAATCATCAATTAAAGTTTACCTAAAATCTCATCACTTAATGCTAAATCATCATTTTTATTAACCCGAACACCCGCTGCAATAATAGAACTAGCAATATCTTTAGCCTGATCTAAAGAATGCATTTCATAGGTGCCACACTGATATTCATTTAATTCAGGAATATCTTTTTGATCGGTGACACTTAATACATCTTGCATCGCTGCCAACCAAGCGTCAGCGACAACTTGCTCAGAAGGCTGGCCAATTAAACTCATATAAAAACCAGTACGACAACCCATTGGTGAAATATCAATAATTTCAACACTATCGCTATTTAGGTGATCACGCATAAAACCGGCAAAAAGATGTTCTAGCGTATGAATACCGCGCTCACTTAGAATATCTTTGTTTGGCGCACAAAAACGTAAATCGAATACCGTAATTGAATCGCCACTTGGTGTGCTCATGTGTTTAGCAACACGAACTGCAGGGGCACTCATTCGAGTGTGGTCTACGGTAAAGCTATCTAATAATGGCATGTCTTTCTCCCAAAAATGTCCCACTTACCTTGTATTAAACAGCGTACAGATAAGACGTTAAAACAATATTAGCGTCATGATAACATTAACGTACTAATGCAAACAGCAACAAAATGCAGCAAAACCGTTAAGCCATTGTTCCTCCATAATCAATGAGGTTGTTCAAACACCATCGCATCTTCTGTGTAATAAAAAAATCGTTTAACCTGTCGCTCATTAGCTAAATAAGCTTTCATCACTTTAGCAAACATAGGATCTTTTTTAGCCTCTTGCTGCAAGACCTCATCTCGCGCATCGAGTAAGGCTTTCAGTACCTCTTGAGGAAACGGTCTTAGCTCAACCTGATGTTGATTAATTAACGTCTCCATTGAGATAATATGACCTTGGGTATAATCATCCAACATATCTTGATTAACAGCTCTTGCCGCCACAGTCACTATTGCTTGTAAATCTTGAGGCAAAAGATTAAACGCTTGCTGATTAATAATAAATTCCATGGTTGAACCTGGCTCATGCCATCCAGGGTAATAATAGTACTTAGCCACTTTACTCAACCCCAACGGCAAATCATTGTAGGGCCCAACCCATTCCGCAGCATCTATTGATCCAGTTTGCAATGCACCGTATAACTCACGACCTGCCATTTCTCTAACAGGAATACCCCCTAAGCGCTTTAACACTTCACCACCACTTCCTGGCAAACGCATTTTTAGGCCCTTAAAGTCGTCGACTTGATTAATTTGTCGATTAAACCAGCCTCCCATTTGCATTCCTGTATTACCACCCGCCATAGGAATGACACCAAAAGGCTGGTAGGCTTCTTGCCATAATGCCATTCCGCCACCATGATAAAGCCAAGCATTCATTTGCTGAGCATTAAGACCAAAAGGAATGGAAGAAAAAAACTGCGCTGCGGGAATTTTTCCTTTCCAATAATAAGCGGCGCTATGCCCCATCTCTACTTTGCCATTACTGACTCCATCAAAAACCGAAAATGCTGGCATTAATTCACCCGCGCCATACACAGTAATGTTTAAACGCCCGCCAGACATGTTATTAACTAGCCTTGCAAAATTTTCTGGCGCCATTCCTAAACCTGGCAAATTTTTTGGCCATGAGGTAACCAATCGCCATTCAATGGCTGTAGAGGTTTCAATCATAGGGTTATCAACAGTAGATGCTTCTATTTGTGGCTGCACCGGTGCAGGCTGACAAGCTTGCAATAGCAGGGCTGACGCAAAAAAAGTGAATATTAATAGCCGATACATCAATGAGATATCCTTATTAATGAGAGTAAAAATACATTAATCCTAAAATTGTACAAATACTAGTCGACTATTGTGCAATATAAAAAAACCTCACTAATTTGTGAGGTTCTTTATCGATGACTGTAATCACGCAGGGCAATTATCCTTTGCAGTTAGGTGTTCTGGGCACCTCTTCAACTTGTTGCCATTCTGCTGGGGTATAGGTATTAATTGATAATGCATGCACTCCATTAGCAAGTTCACCTGCTAAAACTGTATTGACTTCACGATGGCGAGCCAAAGGACGTTGACCATCAAATTTGTCACTCACGACAATCACTTTAAAGTGTGTTTCAGAATTAGGTGGAACATGATGGCGATTACTTTCATTAATCACTTCAAGATGTGAAGGGGTAAAAAACTGATTCAGTTTATCAGTAATTATCTGTGCAACTGACATATCTGTAACTGACATAGCGGTTTACTCTTGGGATCATAAAAACTGCAGATTACTGAGTTCGATGCGTTAGGTCAAACTCCATCAAGGCAAAAATACAGTCTATTTCAACTTATTAATATTGTTTTGGTGCAGATCGCAGTGGTCAAATGATTGAGACTCTTATCAAATAAATATTAACCATAAAAATGGGGAATAATTTTTCTAAAGGTAAAATTAATTCGAGCTTGTCGCACCCTCAACCTTTTTGGCACGCAATGCTGCCAATCTTGCTGCATACCCGCATGCATTATAAGTAGATCGCCACTTTGCAAAGCAAAACTCGTTTTTTGTTGAGTGGATTTATGCCGTAATACAAAATCTCGGCATGCACCTAACGTCACCGATGCGATAACACTATTGGGTTCAATTTCAGGCTCATCATCACTATGCCATCCCATTGACTCGCTCCCATCTGCATAATGGTTAACCAATACCGCATTAAAATCTAGAGCGTAGTCATTGGCTAATTTTTGCCGTAATTTACTTAACACTCTTGGCCATGGTAAAGGCGAGATTAAGGTTTTAGAGTAGCGGTATTGGCAACCGATATCGCCAAACCAAGCTTGTGTCCGAGGGATAAAATGTTGCTTTCCAAAAACTTCAATTTCAATCTTTTCAAGAGGATAACAAGCAACTTCATCCAACAGCAATTGCTGCTGTTTATCAGATAAAAAACCTCGATGATAACTTATTGGTGGGCTGATATTTACACTACTTTCATCGGTAAATAAATGCACTTTCATCCCCTCTTTGTGGCATAAGCGAATTAACAGTCTCTAAATAAAGGCTAACGCTAACGAATAAAATGTATACAAATATGTATCCACTACCATGTGACATAAAATGTCGCTATAGTGTGTTGTAGCAAAGACCGATTTCAAGGTAATTATGACAGATAATAATAAACAACTTGACGAACAACACCTGTTTGCAAAGCAACCTAATACTAGCGCCATAGTCAGCGATAATTATGATCATGGGCAAATATTAGTGACTGCACAGTTAACCCCATTGCACCAATTAACATTACAAAAAGTGGATGTGAATTACCCTAAGTTACAGTTAGGTATTGCCTCCGTCATATTAGGACTCATTACGCTACTTATAACCTTATTGATCTTTATCATCCCACCTATTGGATGGCTAATTAAAAGCTCAATCAGCCTCATCACTATCTTATTAACCTTAGGAGTGATTCGGCTTATTTACGTAAAAGCCTGCCAAGTCGAATTTGGGGTGTTTGCTAACGAGTTTGTTATGCGTAGTGGTTTATTTTGGATATCGACAACCGCCTTACCTTATACCCGCTTACAACATGTGAATTTATCCCAAGGACCACTGGAACGTAAATTCAACCTCATTACCTTAAAGTGTTATAGCGCCGGTTCGGGTGAGGCCGAAATTGATTTGCCAGGATTAAATGCAAAATATGCAGAGCATCTAAGACAACACTTATTACAGCAAGCTGCAGAAATACAGCAAACAGAAACTGCACAGCAAGCTAACGCTTATACATCATCGACAGCAATCAAACCGCCCATTGACAAGTCACCAATAATTGAACAGAACTCAGTTCAAACAAACAATGTTGATGTGAGACATCCCCCTCGTTCGAATGACAAGCTAGCGGATAATAATCAACATGAATGAGCAAACGCAAAAAACCACCAGCATTGATGATCTAAACGCTGTAAATTGGCAAGCACTGTCACCTTGGTCAATTGTTAGCTTTGTTATTGGGTCGATAAAGACGATTGCAACTAACGGCTATGCTCTCATTCCGATTGTTTATGCTGGCTGGCAAAATGATGTGTCCCTTTTTTGGGTTATTGATGGTGTATTAGTGCTAATCGTCTTGCTGAGTAGTTTTGCATTTGTCCAATGGCGTAAATTTCGCTATCGAATAACGGATCAGCAACTTGATGTTCAACGAGGGTTATTTTTTACTAAAAAAGATGAAATCCCACTCAGTAGAATTCAAAACATTCGCTTTGAACAGCCTTTCTATTTTAAACCCCTAAAACTCGCGATTTTGGTGATTGAGACAGCAGGCTCAAGTAAAGATGAAGCTAAATTAACTGCACTTGATGTTGATAAAGCACTTAAGCTCAAACAACATTTATTACAGTTAACCCCGATTGCACACGCAAAAGATGACAGCTTTTGTTCTGAAGACCAAACCCAGCTAGTACAAGAGTCGCATCCGATTGTTAAACGAAGCTTTGCCGATTTGGTCCTATTTGGTTTTTATCAAAATAACTTTATTTGGTTTGCGATAATTGCAGGTCCTATAGCTGGCCAAATAGATTGGGAACAAATCGTAAAATCACCTTTATTCCAGCAAAGCCTTAACTGGATAAGCCAATTAACTCACAACAATTTCATGTTACAGATAGGCCTATTTTTCGGTTTATTGATCTGTGGCTATTTATTATTTTCACTTATTTCGGTGGTGTCTTCGGTACTAAAATACTACCCATATTCTTTAGATAAACATCAGCAAACATTACATCGCAGTGGTGGAGTCATCGCTCACCAACAAGATGCATTGGCAATCAAACGAGTCCAAGTTATTCATTTTCAGCAACCACTATTAGCAAGCTTATTTGATCGTTGGACCATATTTTTAAAGCAAGTCAAAGGTAATGAAGTCGAAGAACGCACCAAGCAACATATGCTAATACCTAGCATTAAAAGCACCGAAGTCGAGGCTGTTTTTGAACAACTTGCCGATTTAAGTCGTGAAAAACTATTATTGCCAAATCACTATCAAGGGATACATATTGCTTGGTTTTATAAGCGAGCATGGCTGGCATTTATTCCCGCAGTGTTTATCAGTGCGGCTTATTTTATAATGGGTTTAGATATTAAGCTTGTTGAATTGGCGTTTATCGGCGCAATCATTGCGACAATTTTGCTTTATATTCGTTATAAACGCTGGGGATTTGTCATCGAGGATCAAGTAGTTTGGCAACATACAGGCTTACTTGCTCGCAATTGGAAACGCATTCCTTTTGATAAAATACAGCATGTTAAAGTGACTCAAACTGCAACACAAAAAAAGCAACGGCTGGCATATTTAGAATTAGGACTGGCCAGTGGCGCAATAATCCTACCTTATATTCCTATCGAAATAGTCGACAAGCTCGTCGCTAACTCATTAAATGAGGTTGCCAAAAAGTATCATCAATGGATTTAGCCCGCTTGAGAACTGTTATCTCTTACGATTGAGTGCTTAGCCCATACATACAAATCATGACCAATAAGAAGCACACTTGGTTCAGCCAAATAGGGCTCACGAATCTGAACCAAGTGTATTAATAAAAAAGCTTACTTAACCACTAACACTGGGCAAAGCGCCTGATTAGCGACTGCCTCGGCAACATTTTCATGTAAAAAATGTGCCAAACCTGTACGACCATGACTGGCAATAACGACCATTCCAATATCACCCGAGTTGGCTTCGGCAACAATTTCTTCAATCGCATCACCACGCCTGATCACGGTTTCAACCGGCTTGTCGGTATTTAATTCGGCTAGTAACGCATGCATTTTTTGGCTAGCGGCTTCCTCCATACTTTTGGCTAATTCTTCTGGGGTAACCGCTAAAATCATGTAATTCTCGTCGCCAAAAGGCTGATCAACAACATGAACAATACGGATACCAACGTCATATAAATTAGCCATCTCGATAGCATATTTGAGTGCATGAGATGCGGTTTCTGAAAAGTCCGTTGGCCATAAAATCGTTTTGCTTCGCATGATGTCCTCCTTAGCTCATGATAATTATTGAATACTATTTCATTTAGTGTAGACCTTGAGTCAAATATCTCACTGATCTATATCAATGTAATACAAATGTAATACAAAAAGTTGATTTGATTAACAAACACAGCTAACATCAAACCGACTAATCAGTCGGTATTTTTTTAATCGACACATCTAACACTTTATTTGCTGGAGATACACCATGAATATGGTCGTTGAACAAACTCAAATATCACCTTTACAACAATTATTATTAAAACAAAAAAAGGCTTATTTGGCGCAACCAGCATCTAGCTATGCCTACAGAGTATCAAAGCTAGACAATATCAAACGCCAACTGCTGGCATATCAACAACAACTTATTGATGCTCTCAATACAGATTATGGGCATCGCGCTAAGAATGACACAGTGATCTCTGACATAATGCCTTGCATCAATAATATCAATTACACCATCAAACACCTCAAGGCATGGATGAAACCCAGTAAACGCCATGCTGGGTTATTATTATCACCATCAAAGGTATCGGTTCATTATCAGCCGCTTGGAGTTGTAGGCATTATCGTGCCCTGGAATTTTCCAGTGATGCTATCCATTGGACCGCTTATCACAGCCATTGCAGCCGGCAATCATGCCATGCTCAAAATGTCTGAATTTACGCCACATACCAATAAAGTTTTAGCCGAGTTATTAGGCAATATTTTTGATGAGTCTGAAGTTGCAGTTGTTGAAGGTGAAGCTGATATTGCCGCACAATTTTCTGCCCTAGCTTTTGATCATATTTTATTTACCGGCTCTACCTTAGTGGGTAAACATGTTATGCGAGCCGCGGCCGATAACTTGACACCTGTAACACTTGAGTTAGGTGGCAAATCACCTGCGATTATTGCGCCTGATATGCCAATAGACAAGGCAGTTGAACGATTGATTTATGGCAAATGCCTCAATGCTGGGCAAATTTGTGTCGCTCCTGATTATGTTTTATGCCCTGAAAATAACGTCGCTGACTTTATTGATGCCTATAAGCTACACTTCAACAAAATGTATCCCGACTTTAATCACAATCAAGATTATGGCAACGTGATCAACGATCGCCAATTTAATCGAATACTTGCTGTGCTTGAAGATGCAAAGTCTAAAGGTGCAAATGTGGTATCGGCCGCTAAGTCAGACATTCCTGCAAGTAATAGAAAGCTAGCGACCCAATTAGTCACGAACGTCACTCCAGATATGCTAATTATGCAGGATGAAATTTTTGGTCCACTGTTACCCATTGTTAGCTATCGCACCATTGATGAAGCCATTAGTTATGTGAACCAACATAATCGCCCTTTAGCCTTATATATCATGAGTTTCGATGATCAAACTCAAAACAGTATCTTGCAGCAAACTCACTCTGGTGGGGTTTGTATTAATGATACCGTCTTCCATGTGGCAGCTGATGACGCCCCATTTGGCGGTATAGGGCCATCAGGTATGGGACATTATCATGGTAAAGAAGGCTTCCTGACTTTTAGCCATGCAAAAACGGTTTTAAATAGTGGTAAAATCAACACGGGTATTTTTGTTCACCCACCTTATGGCAGTGTTATTCAAAAATTATTAATAAAGTTCTTTTTAAGGTAAGTTTTACCCAAGATGAAAAACCTCAAAGTGGCACCAACTGAAAAAAAGGCCGCATTGCTCGACTCAGCCTTATCTTTGTTTGTAAAACAAGGATTTCATGCAACCTCCACCGCTTCTATAGCTAAGGCTGCGGGGGTTGCTACAGGGACATTATTTCATCACTTCCCATCAAAAGATGCCATATTAAATGAGTTATTTATTAATATAAAACAAAGCTTTGCTGACTCAATCATACAAACCAGTCAATTAACGGGCAATATTGAACAAGATGCTAATACCTTATGGCAAAGCGCTATAGACTGGGCAATTGCAAATCCTTTAAAGCAAACTTTTTTTCTGCAATTTTCATTTTCAGTCGAAATTAATCCATCAATTCGACAACAAGCCATGAATGAGATTCTAGGTTTTATTGTAGAGCTTATTGAACAAGGGCTTAAACAGAATGTCATTGCCGATTTCCCAGTCCCATTATTACTAGAAAACTGTCACGGACAGTATTTAGCGGCGATTCGCTTTTTTACCGACAACCCGCAATTAGGTCAAGATTCAACTTATCGACAAGCAAGTTTTCAATTATTTTGGCGTGCAATGAAAAAGTAGCCAGTTTATTTTTACTGATAACTTAAACACCAATAACCACCAACAACCCCCACATAAGTATCACTTTGTATCTTTGCTCAATTAAATGTTAAAGCTCAACTAAGCTGGTGTTAATATAAACAATATCAGCGTTAAGCAATTAACTAATTGTATTAAAAATGTTAATAGCAACTCAATTAGACTTAACCCATATATAATGGTGACACGGAAAATGCTTAAATATATAAATGCATGTCTAGGTGTAATATTAATCAGCTTGTCAAGCTTTACCTATGCTCAGGATGAGCTAAATTGTCTATCAAGTAATGACTGTATTACTGTTGGTGAGTGGGAATTTTCCATTGCTTTTGGATATGGAAAAAAAATGAACCCTTTACAAGACAATGATGATATCCCTTTGTACTTAGTACCTTCTATTGCTTATTACGGTGAAAACTGGTTTTTTGATAATGGTAATTTAGGCTACACAGTTAAAGAGTCGGAGTCATTTTCAATTAATATTGTCACTTCATTCAGTGACGATCGTGCTTTCTTTTATGATTGGGATCCATCAAATATTTTTCTGGCCAAAAATAGCGATGGACAAGATATCAATATCTCTCCCACCGCGTTGTCTCGAGGTGTTACTGAACAACCAAAAGTGTTTAACTCACTAGAAAGTCGCCGCTTTACCTTATATGGAGGACTTGAAGCCTTCTTTTATACTGGTTACGGTTTTATTAAACTCGCTTATGCCCATGATATGTTTAACGTTCACAATGGTGAAACAGGCCATTTAAGTTGGAATTATTCAACGGCTATCGAACAATGGGTGTTTGACTTTGTTATTCGAGCTGATTGGAAAAGCGCACAAGTGATCCAATATTATTATGGTGTTCGAGAAAGTGAAAACCCTTATTGGAGCAAACAATATCAAGCAAGTTCTGGTTGGAATACTGGAGCAGAATTAACGACTCGCTACATTATTAATGAAGACTGGAATCTATTGATGGCATTACGGTACACTGCGCTGGCTGAAGAAATCAAACACAGTCCATTAATTAATGAAGATAATAGTCATACATACTTTGTTGGCGCGGCTTATAGGTTTTAATATTGTTTAACTCCTCATCAAGCCTCTCATACTACTTTATTGGTATTTTTATACTTTTTATAGGTGCTTTTACTGTAAAAGCTGATACGCTTGAACAGCAGGCGCAGCTTAGTGCTACGCCTAACTTTTGCTTAACAGATGATCAATTTAATTATTGCGAAATTGACCTTTTGTTAACATGGAATCTAGTTAACGAAGAGCTAGTGTGTATTATTTCAGATTATCAAACTATACCGCGTTGGTGCTCGGATGATCCAAGCGTTAAATCCGTAAAATTAACAATTAAAACTGATAAAGACATACAATTTGTCTTGGTGAGCAAAAATAATAACCATACGCTGGCGGGCGTAAAACTTAAAATCACCAAAGCCGCTTCCCAACAGGTAAGAAGGCGTTATCGGAATCCTTGGAGCTTATTCTAATGACAGTGCCACAATCCACGCACCGAGTGTTACTCGTAGAAGATGATATTCGTTTAGCCAATCTCATTGTAGATTATTTGAAATCGCAAAATATGCATGTTGAAGTTGAACGTCGAGGCGACACGGTACTCACTCGTTTAATCAGCTATAAGCCAGATATCATCCTCTTAGATATCATGCTACCAGGTTTAGATGGTCTAAGCTTATGTGAAAAGCTACCAGACTACTTCTCTGGCCCCATCTTATTAATGAGCGCCTTAGGCACAAACGAGGATCAAATCAAAGGCTTAGAAATCGGTGCTGATGATTATGTTGTAAAACCTGTCGATCCTGCCTTACTAGTCGCCCGAATTAACAACCTCTTACGCCGTCAAGCAGAACCACGTAAAACAGAATCCCACTGTTTAAGCTTTGGTAAATTAAATATCGACCCTCATACCCAAGCCATTCGCCTAGGTAATACCGAAGTAGACCTTACCAGTCATGAATTTGAACTACTTTGGCTATTAGCATCGCAAGCGGGCCAAGTGTTAAGTCGTCAATATATATATCAATACTTACTCAACATCGACTTTGATGGCAAGGATCGCAAAATAGACGTTCGCGTTTCTCGTTTGCGTAAAAAACTAGGTGACAGCATAGAAACACCTTTCCGTATAAAAACGGTATGGGGTCAAGGGTATTTATTCGCGCCTGAAGCGTGGAATAACTAACAAGATATTCAGTCAAATTGAAACGTCTTTTTATCAGCCTATATTTATTACTAAGCTTAAGCTTTATTGGTATAGGCTGGACATTGGACAGCTTATGGCAAAACCATGTCGATGATAGTGGAGATGTTGATGCCCCGCTTATCGCTTTTGCCATTCTGCTTTCTAAATCACCAGAAAAGCAAAGGTTGGCCCTATTAAACCTAATAAGCCAACAAGTCGATTTTCCATTGCAACTGCTCGAACGCAATCAAATTGCTTTGCATGGCAATATGCAGCTAAGCCCTAACAAAATTATCACCACCCAGGCCGATGATGAGCATCAACTGCAGTTTATTGCTGTCGATGAGCAGGTCTTGATGGCTGGACCTATCGATATTGATCCTAGGGGCAAGTTACGCAATATATTCACTATCATTTTTTATATTTCGTTAGCCTTAGTTGCGCTAATCTGGGTGTGGCCTTTATCACGCGATCTCAACACATTACGGGTTGCTACCCGCAAATTTGGTGAAGCTAACTGGGGAACACGAATAGAGTTAAGCCCTAGCTCCCAAGTTGCGCCTTTAGCGCTAACCTTCAATGATATGGCACAACATATCAGTAGCCTAATTGATAACCAAAAGCACTTAACCAATGCGGTATCGCATGAAATACGCACTCCACTAGCTAGATTAAAGTTCGCTTTAGCACTATTACCCCAATATTGCTTACCAGAAACTAGCGAGCAAAAACGTGTTAATTTTTTAAATGACATGCACAGCGACATTAAAGAAATGGAAGATTTACTGCAGGAACTGCTGACCTATGCCAGCCTTGAAACCATGCATATTGAACCCATTTTAGAAAATTGTGAATTAGTTAGCATTAGCAAAGAAATGATTTCACGGCTGAGCGACTTATCAAGGATTAAAATTAATTTTCAACATGACGAACTTGATGAGATATTTATCAAGGGCGAAGGGTCACTCGTTGAACGCGCACTACAAAATCTTATAACTAACTCGCAAAGGTATGCTAAGCAACAAATTGATGTGACGTTAACTCGGGATAAAAATAAGGTGTACTTAGCAGTAAGTAACGATGGCCCAAGCATCCCTGTTGAAGATCAACCACATATCTTTGAAGCTTTCTACCGCAGCAAGCTTCAGCATTTAGGAAACAAAGGGCACGGACTAGGATTAGCAATCATTAAACGAATAATGTTACGCCATAAAGGCGATGTCAGCGTGTTTAGCGACAACAACAAAACCGAATTTACCTTAAGTTGGCCAGTGATCCCCTAAAAATCTTTTTACAACAAACATCAATAAAACACCAACATAAGCCATCAAGCTAATTAAAATTGCTCAAGATTATCAAGATTGATTTGTTCTTCTGCCTCATTGTCATCAAAATCAAATTGGCCATTGATTGATGCCTGCTGTTGCTGAATTTGTAACTGTTTAGCTTTATGTAACGCATAAAGTCTTCTACGTTTGCGCTGCACACATAACCGGATGACATCTTGTTTTTGTAACTCAGAAAATCGCATCCAATTAAAACGCTCATCTCGACTGCGTAAACACCCCATGCAGTAACCTTTAGCATCTGACTGACAGACACCAACACAGGGACTAGGGATTGAGAAAAAACTTAACTGTTCCAAAATAGTATCAAATGGCACTTTCTAAACTAGGATATAGTGAAGCTTATACTATTTGATGCAATTTTGTACAAGATTTGGAGTGTGCACGCATGCACTTTTTTAAGGTTTCTGCCAATTGTCGTCATTCGTTAAAATCATCACTGTTAGTATTATTGACCAGCATGGCACTTTTAGGCTGTAGCAGCACCTTAAAACAAGATTATGATATTCTGTACGATTTTAGCCAGTTGAAATATTTCTCCATTTTAGAAGTTCATTCAATTGACGACCCATTTATCGCTGAGAGAGTCGCTAAAGATATTCATCAAGCTCTCACCAAACAAGGCTTCTCAGCGAGCAATAACACTGAAACGAGTCATAGATTTTTCGTCAACTATGCCATTAAAACCGAAGATAACCCCAAAAGTGCGGGGCTATCGATAGGATTAGGCACGGGCACATGGGGCAATAACGGCGGCGCCAGTATCGGGACTAACATAGGTGTGCCCATTGGCAGTAATACGGCTAAGGTACTAACAATTCAAATAGATATTATAGATTCTATTGACAACCGTTTGATTTGGCGTGGAACCGACAGTTTAGATTTTGATCTTAGTACTACTGAGAAAGCACAAAAAACGACGCAAACTGTTTATAAAATTTTGTCACAGTTTCCACCCAAATAAAGCAAATGATCCTAAACATGCTTGCCTGCTGCTCAGTATTTCGGCGAGAAGCAATCTGATATCATATAAACTTACAATTTTTATCCTTTGTCTTATCGACAGAACATGGTTTTCTAGTAAAAACTATAGCGATAGCTCACATTTATTTAGCCATCAATAGCCATTTTTATCTGCTAATAGGTAAACTGTTTTAAAAATAAAACATTAAACAAGGGTTGATATGAGTACCTCTGCATTAGAAACATTAGGCACCCCCAATTGCACTGATGCAGTCAAAGCAATGCTGCTTGGCTGTGGAGAGTTAGGAAAAGAAGTCGCGATTGAATTACAACGCTTTGGTATTGAAGTGATTGGCGTAGATCGCTATCCCAATGCCCCAGCAATGCAAATTGCTCATCGTTATCATGTCATTAATATGCTCGACGGCGAGGCGCTTGCGGCAATTATCACGCAAGAAAAACCCGATATTGTCATCCCTGAAATTGAAGCGATTGCAACAGACACACTTCTCACCTTAGAAGCAAAAGGCTTAAATGTTGTCCCTAGCGCACAAGCTGCCAAATTAACCATGGATAGAGAAGGCATTCGCCGTCTAGCAGCAGAAGTACTCGGCTTGCCCACCTCTCCTTACTTTTTTTGTGATACTCAAACAGATTTTACTCAAGCCGTTAAACAAATCGGTATGCCTTGTGTTGTGAAGCCTGTTATGAGTTCATCAGGCAAAGGTCAAAGTGTCATAAAAACAGAGCAAGATATTGTTGCTGCATGGCAATATGCTCAAGAAGGCGGACGAGCAGGTCAAGGTAGAGTCATTGTTGAAGGCTTTGTGGATTTTGATTATGAAATCACCCTGCTGACTATCAATGCGGTTGACGGCATTCATTTTTGCGCGCCCATTGGCCATCGCCAAGAAGACGGTGACTATCGAGAATCTTGGCAACCACAAGCCATGCCAGATCATGTATTAGAGCAAGCAGAAATTGTCGCCATGAAAGCCGTTAAGGCCTTAGGTGGTTATGGTCTATTTGGTGTTGAGTTATTTATTAAGGGTGAAGAGGTTTACTTTTCTGAGGTCTCGCCGAGACCACACGATACAGGCTTAGTCACACTTATCAGCCAAGACTTGTCAGAATTTGCTCTACACGTTCGCGCGATATTAGGCTTACCGATAGGTAAAATTCAGCAGTTTGGTCCGTCATCTTCAGCAGTCATTTTAGCTGAGGGCCAATCGGAAAACATCCGTTACAAAGGCATGGCACAAGCATTAACAATACCAGACACTCAATTACGTCTGTTTGGTAAACCTGACATTAATGGCCGCCGACGTTTAGGTGTCGCTCTTGCGAAAGACAGCAGTATTGAAAAAGCAATTGATAAAGCCAAGCGGTGCGCGGCTGAAATCCAAGTGGTTTTATAACGGCAATCAATTAAGCTCAATATAAAACACCAATAAAAATGCCACGCACTTTAGCATGGCTTTTTTTATTGATGATTTTTGTTGATGAACGTAAAAAATCAAACTGTTGCGTGGTTAGCTGGTTAGCTGGTTAGCTGGTTAGTGCCATTAAACGCAATTAATAGGTGTTCCCTGAATAAACTGACGGCAATTATTCACTGCTATATCCATTAAGTTTTGCCTAGCCTCCTTAGTTGCCCAAGCAATATGCGGAGTAATCACCACATTATTAGCTTGTAATAAAGGGTTATCATTTTTAGGTGGCTCACTGGATAATACATCTAACCCAGCATATCCTCGGCCTTGATTTAACCAATCGGCCAAATCTTGCTCATTAACTAAATCGCCACGGGCACTGTTCACTAATAAGGTATTGGACGCCAATAACGCTAATGTTTGCTTGTTGATTAAATGATGGGTTTGTGGAGTAAGCGGGCAATGCAACGATAATATATCCACTTGAGGTAACAGGTGCTCTAATGAACACCATGTTACCCTTTCAGGTAAATTCGTTTTGGGTGTGGGGGTATGAATTAACACCTTCATCCCAAACGCTAAGCCAATCTGGCAAGTCTGTTTTGCAATATCACCAAACCCCACTAAACCAAGCGTTTTACCTTTCAAGGATGTCAGCGGTGCTAACGTAAAACAGAAATCCCGTGAAGCCCCCCACTGCCCCTGTTTGACAGCCCCATCATGTAACGCCACATGTTGATAAAAATGCAAAATATGTGCGAACACCATTTGTGCAACAGCATCCGGTCCATAAGCTGGTACGTTACTAACCACTATCCCTTGCTGCTTGGCAAAGTTAACATCAACTACATTGGTACCTGTTGCTAGTACGCCAATATATTTTAAATCCGGCAGTTGAGATAAGAGTGTTGCAGGAAGCTGGGTTTTATTGGTTAATACCATAGCAGCACCATTACAACGGGCGAGCACCTCTTTGGCTAAGGTGTGATCATAAATCTGACACTCGGCTAAATCGACTAGCCCCTGCCAGCTTAAGTCTCCAGGGTTTAAAGTAAAGCCATCTAAAACAACAATTTTCATTTTTTACCTGCTAACTATCATCTGATGACTAATCATCTTTAAGTTTTATTAAAAAGCCACTTCAAAGCCAATATTGGCTTGTGCTTGCCAGATTAAATCGCCTTCAACTTTCCATAAACATTCTGATTCATCACAAAACAAACTCGAATTAGTATTAAAAAAAGTCGCATAACCACGTACATCAGCAAACACACGGACATTTGAAGTAATGCCATATGCGAGTCCACCACCTATTGCCATTGAAAAATTGGTTTCACTTGAATAAGACTGACTCGGAATTAATCTTGTGACACCTGCACTTGCTGTCACATAAGGGTTAAATGCGCCATGTTGAAAATATAACGAGCCCCCCAAATGCCAGTAATCGACATTTAACTCAGTAACTACGTCTGATGATAATCCACCATCACGAAGATCCGTACTTTGGGTACTATATAGTATATAAACGCTGCCGGGATCGTTAGTTTTCATCCCAAGCACAAGGCCATAATGCTCTGATTCACTAATATTGAGATCTGAGCTCACGCCTTCATTTATCGTCAGTCCTAGCCCATTCCCACCAAAGCTATAGCCTGCAAACGGGGCGACATAGACCTCTGCTTGCGTAGAAAAACAACATAGTGTGAGAGCTAAGCTACTCACTAAAAAATTACGGCCCATAAACAGATCCTTGTTATTTACACAAACTAACGCATACCTCTTGAAACTTTAATTCGCTCATAAGCAGCTTGAATATCCTGCGCTTTAGCTTTAGCTATCGCCATCATCTCTTCAGGTAAACCTTTAGCAATCAACTTATCCGGGTGATGCTCATTCATCAATTTACGATAGGCTTTTTTGACTTGCTGATCAGTGCAAGCCTCATCAATGCCCAATAATAAATAGGCATCAGTCATCGGCATTTGTTGATTTTGAGGCGCTTGATGATGCTGAAACTCAGCCTGCCAACGAGCTAATAAGTCGTTTAATAAATTAGATAATCCTAATTGCTGTGCAATCGTTGATAGCACTTGCATCTCTTTGGCGTGCAACTCACCATCTGATAGTGCAGTTTGGATCTGAATTTCTAAAAACATTTGCAGTAACTCATGACGCTTTTGAGTCACTCTCATAAAGTCATGTAATTGCTGATTCAAATCAAAATCAGCTTGTCTACCTGAGCGAAAAGCCGCTTGAGCATCTTTGCGCGCTTGCCCGCTTAACTGCATTTTGTCCATTAATAAGGTCGCAATGCGGATATCAGCCTCAGTAACATGGCCAGATGATTTTGCAACATGACCCATCACCGAAAAAGTTGAACTAAAGAAGATAGCCTGCCTTTCACCCGCTTGTTGCATAAAGCTCGCTAAACGTTGGCGTTTATCATAAAGGTGACCTAACCAAAGGCCCATTATTCCACCGAATATCCGCCCAAACATAAAGCCGATGATAAACCCGAAAACTTTTCCCCAAATTCGCATGCAGTGTTCCGCTAAATAATAAATCGATAAGAAAAAACAGTTTAATTACTGTTTGCCTTTAAGCGAGCCGTTAACGCCTCTAGGCGTGATATTGTGCCAACATCACACCAATATTGCTGTAAACATTGGCCATAAACTTGCGCTTGCGCAATAGATTGTCTCAACAAAGGCCCCAAAGGTTGAGAGCCCTGAGCGAGCTCGGCAAACATTTTGGGATGAAAAATCCCCATACCGCTATAGGTAAATCGCTGCGTCCCCTCAAGCTGGACTTGATTATGATTGGTATCCTTGCCGTTGAACGCAAAATCACCTTGAGGATGATGTTGCGGATTATTGACTAACCAAATAAACGCATCCGCTTGTTGCTGAACTAATGTGGCTAATGCGGTTTGCAAATCGGGTAATTCATCAATAAAAACATCGCCATTTAACAATAAAAATGGCTGTTCCCCCAAAAGCGGTAAAGCATTTTTTATCCCACCAGCTGTTTCTAACGCCTGAACTTCTACACTGTATTGAATATTAAGCCCCCAGCGTTCGCCATTACCTAGTACCTCAGGCAATAGATAACCTAACCAAGCATGATTAATCACAACCTCGTTAACACCCTGCTGTGCCAGCTTTTCCAAATGGTACGCTATCAATGGTTTACCATTAACTTCAACTAATGGTTTAGGAACGGTATCGGTTAATGGTCTTAATCTTTCACCACGGCCAGCCGCTAAAATCATCGCCTTCATAAAGCCTCCTAAATATTGAGTCGTCCTATTCAAACGATGAGTTAACTTGGGCTATTGCTTGCTGTACTTTAGGGAAGACAATATTTTTTACCCATTGACTTAACTCTGTCAATTGCGGATACATGGCTGCAATATCAATAATATATTCTAGGGTGAGCGGTATATCTTTCATGTAACCAGTTTTACCATCACGAAGCTTGAGGCGGGCAAAAATCCCCGCAGCTTTTATGTGACGCTGCAGTCCCATTAAATCAAACCATTGTTGATATGTACTAAAGGCAATATTGTTATTCAATAATTGATGCTGCTTGAGCAACTCAAAGTGATAGCGAATTAATGGCTGTACCAGCTCATCAGGCCAACGAACATAACAATCACGTAATAGAGAAACAGCATCGTAACTAATCGGGCCTACCACAGCGTCTTGAAAATCAATAATAGCTAAACGCTCACAATCTTGATCGTGATTAATCATCAAGTTACGACTATGGAAATCGCGATGCATACCCACTTTGGGCTGCTGTTCAACATTGTCAATTAACAGCTTAAAACTGCGATTTAACATAGCTTGTTCTGCTGAAGATATTTGATAATGAAGCAACGCACCAATAAGCCATTCAGTAAAAATGGTTAGCTCTCGCATAACAAACTCTGCATCAAAAATCGGTAATGATTTAGTGAGGGGAGGCGTGACCTGCCTATCGGTTGTTTCAACAACCTGACTGAGAGGTATTAGTTGCATCAAAGCCTGCTGGTAATACGCTGTCACGTTTGATGGCGTCAATTGAGATAACAATTGCTTGTCACCAACATCAGTTTGTAAAATAAAACCATTTTCTGCACAAAAATGAATGACTTCAGGGACTAACACCCCAGCCTTCTGGTACGCGTCAGCCACCGCAATAAATGGGGCAATGGGCACAAGCTCTATTGGTGAATCAGCCACAATATAGCGCTTGCCATTATGAGTCAGTCGAAAGTAACGTCTAAAACTGGCATCGCCACAGAGTAAATCAAGTGTGACTGGTTGATTAAAAAATTGCGCCAACCAAGTGGACAGCTTTGAAAATCTTAAATCTGATTGACTCATCTCAATGGCTCTTCTACAAAAATTGCTTTATTATAGCTAGCATAACATTTGGAAACAGCTAAAGAATGGAATGTTTTTTCTAGCTGAGCATCTTTATCTCTCCAAACTTCTCTTGAACAAGAATTCATAAATATTTGACAATAATGCAGATCCGATATTTTCTGGCGCTATGCCTATTACCTCAGTATGTCTTTGCTCAAGATGCAAATGTACCTGAGGAAAAACCACAACTTTGCTTTGTCGAGCCCCCAGTTTCCAGCTCGCTAAATGAGCGCGAAAGTCTATCCGGAATCAATAAAAGCGATATTGTGATTATTTCAGATAGCTCCGCAGCCACAATGGACGATAAAGCCCATTTTCGTGGTAATGTCAGTTTCAGCCAAGGTTCGCGTCATATAGCGGCTAACGAAGCTATTTTAGATCAACAAAATCAGCAACTTAACGCCAATGGCGATTTAATATTTCAAGATGAACTATTTACGGTTACCGCCGACTCTTTAGAAGCACAAATGAGTAATAATAGTGCTAATTTGAAGGGCGCTGAATATTGGATTAACGGCCAACAGATCCATGGTGAAGCCAAACAATTGGAAATTACCTCAAATAATAACCTCATATTATCAGGTACCAATTTCACAACCTGTCCACCTGGTGATGAATCTTGGTTACTTGAAGCAAGAAAAATAAGAATCGACAGTAACGAAGAATGGGGTGAGATTTGGGATGCCAAACTGCGTGTCGCAGATGTACCAATTATGTACATCCCCTATATGACCATCCCGGTTTCTGACAAACGAAAATCAGGATTCCTTTTTCCAAGTTTTAGCACCAGCACCACAAATGGTGTTGAAATCAGTGTGCCATATTATTGGAATATAGCTCCTGAATATGACTTAACTTTCACGCCAGATTATATGACAAATCGTGGCTTATATACCAAAACCGAATTCAGATACCTTCTGGGTGAGCAACAAAACGGTCAGGTGAATGTTGAATACCTAGGTAAAGATAATAAGTTAAATAATAACCCTGACCGTTATTTACTTCATTTTAGCCACCAAGGCGCAATTGGAGATAATTGGCGGGTCAGAGCCAACTATACCGATGTTTCAGATAACAACTATTTCAATGATTTAAACTCTGATGTGAATCGTGCAACCGACAACCAACTTTCACGCATAGGCGAAGCCAGCTACTTTGAAAGAAACTGGGACATCAATATGCGAGTACAGGATATTAAAGTACTTGGTGAAGATGAACTGCCCTATCAAGTCATGCCGCAATTAGGATTTAATTATCGTCAAACCGATATCTGGAACACGATTGATTTTAAATTTAATTCTGAAATCACCAATTTTCGTCATCAAGATAATCAATTTGCCACCGCAACAAGATTACACATGGCACCAAGCTTAATTTACCCAATACAAGGACCTGCCGGCAGTTTAACCAGTGAAATTAAGTTATTACAAACCCAGTATTGGCAGAATGCTTCCATATTAAATCCTGATTTAGATGATACGGTTAGCAGAACTATTCCACAGGCACGTATTCATGGTCAGATAAACTTCGAACGACCCGCGATGTTTTTCGAACAAGAGTATCGCCAAACTTTAGAGCCACAAATCCAATATTTATATGTGGGCTATCAAGATCAGTCTCGGATCGGGATTTATGATACAGCCCAATTGCAGGAAGACTACTACGGTCTATTCCGCGACCGTCGATTTTCAGGATTAGATCGTATTGCAGATGCCAATCAAATGACCTTGGGTTTTACAACACGCTTTTTTGATGAAACAAATCTTGAAAAATTTAAGTTCAGTGTCGGTCAAATTATTTACTTTGAAGAGTCTAAAGTACTGCAAGACAATATTTTTCAGGAAGCAAGTAAATCAACATCGGTACTCGCGGCGGAGTTAGATGCACATGTTACCGACAATTGGTTTATTAGTGGCGCTATACAGCACGATACCGAAAATGGTAAAAACAAGAAAAATGAAGTCACCTTAGATTATCGACCAAGCAATGATAAATTGCTTCAGTTTAGTTATCGTTACGTGCCAGATTTATTAAACACCAACACCAATGATAGGGTGAATATTTCGCAAGCAGGTGTGCGAACCTCTTGGCCACTCACCGATGACTTATATTTTGTTGGCAACTGGTATTATGATCTTAATGAACACAGAAGCATTGAAACCTACACGGGTTTTCAATATGAATCATGCTGCTGGGGCGTACGCTTAAGTTATCACTACCGCATTAAAACCAACTATGATGATGACCTATCAGAAATCATTGATGGCCGCGAAGAGTTTGAAAAAGGCATTTATCTCAACTTTGTTATCAAAGGACTAGGCGGCTCAGGACCGATTGGGGTTGAAGATATGCTAGATGAAGGGTTATTTAACTACCGTAAACCACTTTACTTGAGGAATTAAGGTTCATTTGTGGTAGATTGCTGAACCAAGAGCAAAACTCACTGTCGAATGACTGATTAACAAACTTTGAGTTACCCATTACATAACAATAGATTTGAGCTAACCACTCGAAATATAAAATAAATGTGCCAAGGATTTATTGGATGAAACACAGTAAAAAACTTTTGTTAGCCTTATTTGCATGTGCAATGAGCCATACAGCTATATCAGCGCCTCAAGAATTAGATCGCGTTGCAGTACAAATCAATGACGGTATCATTTTAGAAAGTGAAATTAGCAATATGATCGCCAACGTCAGTGCCAATGCGAAAGCGGCAAACCAAGCTTTGCCGTCTGCAGATGCATTGCGCACCCAAGTTATCGAGCGTCTGATTTTAACTCGCCTGCAATTACAAACTGCAGAACGTATCGGTTTAGCCATCGGTGATTTACAGCTTGACCAAACAATCGAAAATATCGCCAGAGAGCAAAAGTTGACTGTGTCACAAATGCAACAGCAACTTGAAGCCGAAGGCATGAGTTTCAGCCAATACCGTGAACAACTCCGCGAAGAAATCACCTTAGGTGAAATTCAACGAATCCAAGTACAACGCCGAATTCAAGTTTCACCTCAAGAAATCAATAGTTTAGTAAAGCTAATTGCTGAACAAGGCCTAAAAGATGTCGAATTTCAAATTGGCCACATATTAATTGAAGTACCCAATGAGCCAACAAGCGAACAGCTTGAAAACTCTACCCGTCGGGCTGAAGCAGTATTAAAGCGTTTAAATGATGGTGCAGACTTCAAGAGCACCGCGATTGCTTCTTCATCGGGCCCCAAAGCACTTGAAGGTGGTGTTTGGGATTACATGAACATCAACGAAATGCCAACTCTATTTGCAGAAGTGGTATCTGATGCGAAAAAAGGCGACATTATTGGTCCAATCAAATCCGGTTCTGGTTTCCATATCATTAAAGTAATGGATACCCGCGGTTTACAAGTTCAAGAAATCGATGAAGTAAAATCACGTCATATTCTATTAAAACCATCACCGATTTTATCTGAAGAACGCGCAGAAGCTATGCTAGCTAGTTTCTTGAAAGATATTCGCAGCGGTGAGGCTGAATTTGATAAACTCGCCCGTCAGTACTCTGAAGATCCAGGTTCAGCAGCTAAAGGTGGTGAATTAGGCTGGGCAGAGCCAAGTTTATATGTACCAGAGTTCGCGCAAACCTTAACAAGCTTGCAACCTGGCCAAATTAGTGAGCCTTTTAGAACCACACATGGTTGGCATATCGTACAACTAGAAGAACGTCGCAAAACCGATGCGACAGACAAGATGAATAGTAATCGAGCTCACCAACTTATTTTCCGTCGTAAATTCAACGAGGAATTACAAAATTGGTTAGACGAAATGCGCAGTGACGCATATATCGAAGTGTTCGAGGCTGAAAATTTACGAGGCTAATCAACAATAATGATAAAACGTATCGCGATAACGCCGGGTGAACCGGCAAGTATCGGTCCAGACATCGTTATCAAACTAGCTCAGCAGGAATGGCCTGCTGAGCTAGTCGTTTGTGCCGATCCACAATTAATGATGGATAGAGCAAAAATGCTCAATTTACCATTAACACTAAGAAACTATGACCCGACTTTAGCACCTCAAATCCAACAAGCTGGCACACTGACCATCGCTCCCTTCGAGCTTGCCGCACCCGTGGAATGTGGCGTGCTAGAAGAAGCAAATAGCGAATATGTCGTTAACACCTTGCGATTTGCCGGTGAAAAAAACATGTCTAAAGAATTTGATGCCGTTGTAACCGGCCCAGTTCATAAAGGCATTATTAACCAAGCGGGAATTTCATTTAGCGGACATACTGAATATTTTGCCCTACAGGCAAACTGCCCAGATGTCGTTATGATGCTAGCCACCCCCGGTTTACAAGTGGCACTTATGACCACTCACATTCCACTAGCCTATGTTTCTAAAGCCATCACCCGTGACAGATTGCACCATATTATTGGTATTTTACATCGCGAATTGGTGAGCAAATTTGGCTTAGGATCACCAAAAATATTTGTTTGTGGTTTAAACCCACATGCGGGTGAAGATGGTCATTTAGGTCGTGAAGAAATTGACGTCATGATCCCAGCTTTAAACGAACTACGTGAACAAGGAATTGATATTGTTGGCCCATTACCAGCTGACACCCTATTCCAACCTAAATATCTAGAACAAGCTGATGTGGTACTTGCAATGTACCATGATCAAGGCTTACCTGTGCTAAAATCTATCGGGTTCGGCAAGTCGGTAAATATTACCTTAGGCTTACCTTATATTCGCACTTCGGTAGACCACGGAACAGCCTTAGATCTTGCCGGAACAGGTCTAGCAGACAGCGGCAGCCTATTTTGCGCCGTAAACAAAGCCATAGAAATGATCGACAAAAGTAAGTAATTAATTAATGAGTAATAAAGTACATTTAGGTCATACGGCCAGAAAGCGATTCGGACAAAATTTTTTAACTGATGAAAATATCATTAGTCGTATTGTCGGCGCGATTTCACCTGATAATGACCATGTGATGGTTGAAATTGGTCCCGGATTAGCCGCATTAACCGAACCGGTTGCAGAATCTATCGATAATCTTACGGTTGTCGAACTAGATCGTGATTTAGTTGAACGTTTACAAGTACATCCAGTACTCAAAGATAAACTGACCATTTACCAAGGCGATGCATTGCAATTCGACTTTGGCCAGCTAAAACAAGATGGCAAAAAAATGAAAGTGTTTGGTAACTTACCTTACAACATTTCTACGCCACTCATGTTTCATCTCTTTGAGTTTGCCGATCAAATTGAAACCATGCACTTTATGCTTCAAAAAGAAGTGGTATTACGTTTATCTGCAAGTCCAGGCACCAAAGCATACGGCCGCCTAACGGTTATGGCACAATATTATTGCCAAGTAGTACCAGTATTAGAAGTGCCTCCAGGGTGTTTTACACCGCCGCCAAAAGTAGACTCAGCAGTAGTCAGGTTACTGCCTTACGCAGACAAGCCGTGGCCGTGCAAAGACGTCAATGTCATGCGTAATCTTGTAACAACAGCCTTTAATATGCGCCGTAAAACATTACGAAATAACTTGAAAACATTATTAAATGATGATGATTTTGCTTCATTGAATATCGATGCAACATTACGACCGGAACAAATTTCGGTAGAACAATATGTGGCTATGGCAAACCGATTGTTCGACAAAAAATCAGCTAGCTAATGACCATTAAAGGGCATATTCGTTGAATCTGCCCTTTTGTTTTAGGACGAGACAAAAAAACCATGATAGATGATCACTCCCCTATAAAAATCAAAGTAGAAACTCAATATCTAGAGCATCAATCAGATGCAGCAGATCAAAAATACTTGTTTACATATACCATCACGATTATCAATTTGGGGGATCAAGATGTCACATTAAAAGATCGCCATTGGATTATTACTAATGCTAATGGCGAACAAAGTGAAGTGAAGGGGCCTGGCGTGGTTGGAGAAACACCTACTATTGCGCCGAATACAGCATATCAATACTCAAGTGGCACAGTGTTAGAAACCCCTGTAGGCTTTATGCAAGGCTCTTATGGCATGGTCTATACCAATGGCAAAGAGTTTTCTGCTCCCATTGCGCCATTTAGACTGGCTGTACCAGGAGTCATGCAGTAACTATGGCGAATTATTTTGTCGGTGATATTCAAGGCTGCTTCAACGAATTACAGTTTTTGCTAACTAAGGTCAATTTTAATCCCTCAAAAGACACCCTATGGGCCGTCGGTGATTTGGTCGCTCGAGGTACAGGTTCACTCGAAACCTTACAATTTTTTGAATCACTAGGTGACAGCGGCAAAGTGGTTTTGGGTAATCATGATTTACATTTAATGGCTGTTCATGCCAAGCTAAAATCGGCAAATCCAGCTGATCATTTACAAGCCCTGCTTGAATCACCACAATGCAATAAACTAATCGACTGGCTAAGACTACAACCATTGGTTCGCTATTTGCCCGAACATCAGTTGATCATGACCCATGCTGGAGTGCCGCCACAGTGGGATTTAACCACGCTAAACAATGAAGCGAATTATGTCAGTGAGCAACTTCAGTCAAGCGACTACATCAGTCAACTTATCGCTAAAATGTATACTAATTCGCCTGATACTTGGGATAAACAAAGACAAGGTATCGAAAGAGCAATTTTCTGCATTAATGCATTGACTAGAATGCGCTTTTTGCATCCTGATTTACATTTAGATTTTGACTGTAAATTACCGCCCTCCGAAGTTAATGAAGGTCAATTGCAGCCATGGTTTAATTTTAAACATACATTATCAATGCCTTATCAGATAGTTTTTGGACATTGGGCTGCATTAATGGGAGAAACAAAAATAACTCATATTCATGCATTAGATACAGGATGCTGCTGGGGCGAACATTTAACCCTATGGCACCTCGAATCAAATGAAAAAATTACCCAAAGAAAACTAAATTAGCATTAAACTAAACAATCACTAAGCCGATAGTATGCTATTGGATAAAAAGTACCTGAGTACAACTTAACCTCAAAGTTAGGATAAAATAATAATAGGCTGGAGTAACATATGAAAATTAATGTAGCGACTAGAGTTATTGGCGGTTTTTCCGTTGTAACTTTATTGCTGATTGTCCTTGGAGCAGTAACACTGCAAGGTAACAGCAGAATTAAAGAGGGTACAGAAACATTACAGCAAGTCAGTTTACCCGCTTTAGAGTCTACTAACTTATTGAGTGAAAACCTAAACGCTCAACAGCTAGAAACATTACTTGCTTACTACAGCAATCACTCATCCAAAATTCCTGCCATCGATAAAAACTTAGCAACAGAGAATAAGAATTTTCAATCAGAATTAAACACCTTATCCAGTTTAATCGCTGATCAAAATGCGCTTTCTCAGCCTCTTCGCCAGTTAAAAACCGCCTATACAACTTTTGAATCGAATAACCAACGTATGCTCAAAGAGCGCCAGAGCGCACTTTCTAAGCAAGAAAAATTATTAACTATGCGTGGCGATCTTGAAAATGCAGCTGATGATGCATCATCCATCTTGTTAGACGTTATTGATTTAGAAACCAGTGACAATGAAATCGAACGCAGTATTGCTGCCTCAGCAGGGGTTGTTGATAGCACATTCGTCAACCTTATTACCACTGTGTATGATTTAGTTGCTGCAACTGAACTGAATAAGTACCAGCTTATTGTTAAAGAATTAGATTACATGCTTGGTGAAGCCAAAAGTAAACTCAGCCATATTCATATGCAAGGTAACGGTGTCATTGATAATGATGTACTGCAAGATTTAACCACCGAAACCGATAAAGTGTTTAGTCTGTTAAGTGGTTCAAGCTCAATCATTACCATAAAAAGTCAACAATTAACCCATGATGCAACTGCAGCCGAAGCTTTATCTGAAACATTGAAAAGTGCTACCAATGCTAATAATAAAATGACTGAATTAGCAAATGCCATTCAACGATTCACTGATACCATTAGCACAAATGCCATCGAAGTAATTGACTCAGCTGTAGTCACCACCATGATTGTGGTATTAGGCGCTATCTTGGTTGCTATATTTGTCAGTATCGCTGTGGTTCGCCCATTAACTCGCTCACTAGGGCAAGTTAACCAAGCGCTCAATGTATTAGCTTCAGGTGATTTAACGCATAAATTGGATGATAGCGGACATGATGAATTTGCTGAACTATCTAAAAACTGCAACCGATTAGTTGATAGTTTACGCAGCTTGATCACTGGTATTGTTGATCGCTCAAATCAATTGGCAGCCGCAGCGGAAGAAACATCAGCGATCACATCGCAAACGACCATTGGCATTCAAGAGCAGAAGAGTCAAGTGGATCAAGTTGCCACCGCAACAACCGAGTTAAACTCAAGCGCACAACAAGTTTCGATGAGTGCAGATCAAGCCTTAGATCAAATTAAACAAGCCGATCAAGAAACTCAGCACATGCGTGCTCTTGCAGAAGAAAGCAAACAAACTATTTTGGCACTTGCCGAAGAAGTCAGCAAAGCGGGTACCGTTATCAATAAACTGCATACTGATAGCGCCTCAATTGGCTCTATTCTAGATGTTATCCGTGGTATTGCTGAGCAAACCAACTTGTTAGCTTTAAACGCTGCGATCGAAGCGGCACGTGCAGGTGAACAAGGCAGAGGCTTTGCTGTTGTAGCCGATGAAGTAAGAAGCCTTGCATCTCGAACACAAGACTCTACGCGTGAAATCCAGCAGATGATCGAAGTGCTACAGCAAGGCGCGCAAGAAGCGGTTGCGGTAATGGAATTAGGCAGCGCCCAAGCCAGTAGTTGTGTCGATAAGAATGAACAAGCAAACTTAGCCTTAGAAACCATCATCAAGTCTGTGCATAACGCATTTGATTCAGGTACTCACATTGCCCATGCTGCACAGGAGCAAAATCTTGTAAGCCAACAAGTCTCTGAAAAACTTGAACATATAGCACTAATTTCTGAAGAAACTGCTACAGGAGCCGACCAAACAGCTCAGTCGAGTCATCAAGTTGCTATGCTTGCTGAAGAGCTGCAAGCCTCTGTGGGAGAGTTTAAAGTCTAAACTTTATGCTCGACAATCACAGCTAATAAAAAAGGCCATAATGGCCTTTTTTATTAGCTGTGATTTATTCCAATAGTAATAAATAACTAATCATTCTATCTTGTGAAAATAGCTGATTACAACATTAGATATTTTGATTGTAGAATAAGTGCTTATCGAAAAATCTGTCTTGTAATCACCCATTTTCCTACGCACCTATTACTGTGGTTGATATTATACCGCCTTGTTTTTACCTATCCTGTAGGCAAAAAATACCGACAATCAAGTCGGTATTTTTTAAACAGTCATAAATTAATCATCACCGTCTTCAGCACCACCGCCTAAACGATCGTTGATTGCTGCAGTGATAGCACTACCACCATGGCCATTAGCACTTGCCCAATCGATAATTGTTTTACCGTCAGCTTCAGGGGTACTTAAATCAGACGATGGTAAACGCTTAGCAATAAACTCACCAACATCATTAGCATTTGCACTGTAGGCAGTACGCAATAAACTGCTGCCATCACAAGAAATACTTGCATAGATGTTACGTAACTTAACACGGCTTTCTTTAAGCTTTTTACGTAAACGGTTTTTATCGTCTGACTTTACATAATCACAAATATTTGCGACAAGCTGATCGCCATTTGCAACTGCAGGGGCTGACACAGAAGATGCTACTATCAGGGCGGCGATCGCCACAGGCATTAAACGCATCTAACACTCCTTTATCTCTTATAATTTTATATAATCATTTCCATCTTTGTGGAAATGTTCATTCAGGGTAACTCGAGTGTAAGTTTACATTTTTTGATCAAAGTGTTAAAGATATATTGCAAACCTTGTTCATTTGTTGCAGAAACAGATTGCTGCAAGTGCCAGCTACCGTCATCCCAATCGGGAAAGTAGGTATCACCTTCGACTTGTAAATCAATTTCAGTCAAATATAAAACATCCGCCATGGGCAATAACTCAGCGTAAAGCTGCCCGCCTCCCATAACCACTAACTCTTCACATTCACCAGCGACTTCAATCGCTTGATCAAAGTTGCTTACACAAGTAACGCCATCTGGTTGATAATCAGCTTGACGAGTAATTACAATATTATGCCGACCTGGTAGTGGACGCCCAATTGACTCAAACGTTTTGCGCCCCATCACGACAGGTTTCCCCATCGTCATCACTTTGAAATGCTTTAAGTCTTCAGGCAAGTGCCAAGGCATTTGATTATCTTTGCCAATAACACGATTTTTCGCCATAGCGGCTATCATTGCGATACGCATCTGTAAATCCTTTTGATTTTATTAACTTTTTTAAATAATGGGACGGTTACGATAATACAACAAACTAGGTAAGGCTAAGCCGACAGCCAGTGCCCCAAGAATAAAGACTGTTTTTAAACCATTCACAATCACTTGTGCGCTAAGTTCAGGGCTAACTTGGCTTTGGGCAGTTAATTGAATCAACGCAATAACAGTATTAAATGCATATGTACCAGGCACCATAGGAATAATCGCGGCAACCGCATACATTAAAGGCGGTGCAAGATGCCGCTTAGCAAATTGAATCGTTATCACACCAACCAGCGCTGCAGCAGCAAACGTCGCCCACTCAATAGGCATGTTGAAATGCATCAAAAAAGTTCTAGCGCTATGACCTAAAGCGCCAGCTAAGGCGCAGTATCCTAAATAGCGTTTAGGCACATTAAATAGAATCGCAAAACCAAAAGCCGGGATAGCAGAAAAAAAAGCATCATGGAGAAGCTCAAGGAGTAAAGACATGATTAAAAGATGCCTCCTAGCTGCATTGCGATAGTTATCCCTATCACTGAAGCAAGTGTCAGCAAACTCGCATTTCCCCACCGTGAAATACCAACGTTAATGTGGCCTTTTACCATATCGGAAATCGCATTGATAAGTGGAAAACCAGGAACAAGCATTAATACACTGGCAGCTAAGGTAATTTGCGGCGTCTCACTAACGGGATATACATAACCTAATTGGGCTATCACATTAGTGACAAATGCAGTGATAGCAAAGTTAATCAATAAATTAAAATGACGCTTTGCCAAAAACAATCTCACCCCCATCCCTACAGATGAAGCAATAAATGTCAAAACACATGCCATAAAGTCGCCACCAAATAAATGGCAAAAACTGGCACAAGACAAGGCAACAACAGGGATAACAACTTTAGCAGGGTAGGTTTTGGGCTCAACTCTGGCGAGTCGACGCCGGACTTCATTTGCACCGTAAATACCCTTTTCGGTCAAAATACAAATGCGTTGTAATTCACAGACAACCATCATATTGATACCGTGAGCGCGAATACGCCGAGTGGTTGTAATACAGCGTCCATGCACAAGGCTAGTCAATACTAGCGCATTAGAAGAAATAGATAACTCTACACTAGCCAAACCCAATGCTTTTCCTAGACGCTGACTCAACTCTTCAACTAAGTCTGATTCAGCGCCATAGGCAAGCAATAACTGGGCACTACGAACAACTAAACGGGTAATATCATTTTGGTTGTCTTCGTACACAATATTCCTCGTTAACGTTGATAAATCACTTCAACATCATAGTCGTCATCATCATAATCATCGTCATCTAAGTCGTCTTCATAATCTTCATTAATGCTGTCTTCAGCACCTTGATGATAATTGTCCCATTTAAACTCAACTTCTTTGTCATCTGGGCTTAGCTCTTCTTCCAGAGGCATAGCTTGAATGAAGTCTAACAGTTTAATGCTTATCTCTTCAGTGCCTTGACGACTATAAGCAGACATAGTGAACACTTCACCTTCCCAGGCTAATTCTTTCACAATACGGTCCACTTTTTCTTGCACTTCTTCTTCAAGCAGCAAGTCAATTTTGTTAAATACTATCCAGCGAGGTTTAGATGCTAATTTAGGGGAATATTTCTCAAGCTCGGCAACAATTGCACGTGCAGAATCAACCGGATCGCTACCATCAATTGGATCGATATCAATAATGTGTAACAAGGCTCGACAACGCTCTAAATGCTTTAAAAAGCGAATGCCTAAACCAGCTCCATCAGCGGCACCTTCGATCAAACCTGGAATATCAGCAATCACAAAGCTTTGGCCAGGACGTGGGTTCACCACACCTAAATTAGGAACTAAGGTAGTAAAAGGATAATCAGCAACTTTAGGTGTCGCACGCGATACAGCACGAATAAAAGTGGACTTACCTGCGTTCGGTAAACCTAAAAGGCCTACATCAGCTAATAGTAATAACTCAAGCTTGATTGCACGAACTTCACCTGGTGTACCTAATGTTTTTTGGCGTGGCGCACGGTTAGTACTACTTTTAAAACGTGTATTACCTAAACCATGAAAGCCACCTTTAGCAACCAAGAGCTTTTGACCATGGGTAGTCAAATCACCTAGCACTTCTTCGGTTTCAATATCAATAGCACGAGTCCCTACCGGCACCTGCAGTATTAAATCTTTACCAGCACTACCAGTACAGTCACGGCCACGGCCATTAGTTCCACGCTCAGCCATATGAAAACGCGTAAATCGATAATCGATTAGAGTATTCAGGTTTTCATTAGCTTGTAAGAAAACACTTCCACCATCACCACCGTCACCGCCATCAGGCCCACCATCTGGGACATATTTTTCACGGCGAAAACTGACACAACCGCTACCACCGTCACCGGCTTCTACACGAATATTGGCTTCATCAACAAACTTCATACTGACTCCTAACACTCCAACCATCAAGCTACGTAACAATAAGGTTACGGTCGAACATTGGCGCTAATTATAACCCTAATTATATCAGGGGTGCAGAAAAGCGGTGTGGATGATCAATACCCTTTTCGCTTGCTGCAAAGAATAGCTATTCTATTTACATCGTTCAGCCAAGTTAAGAAAAACAATGCACTGAAAAATTAATAAAATAATTCTGGAAATGCTTCAACACTTCAATCATTTATAAAAAACACAAAAGCCCTACCAGAGGCAGGGCTTTCGTTCTAGCTTAGTTAAGAATTAAGCTTCGATACTAATAAACTTACGGTTATTAGGACCTTTAACTTCAAACTTAACCTTACCGTCTGTTAGTGCGAATAAAGTGTGGTCACGACCAACACCTACGTTCACACCAGCGTGGAACTTAGTACCACGTTGACGAACAATAATGTTACCAGCTAGAACTGATTCACCGCCAAAGCGTTTTACACCAAGACGTTTGCTTTCTGAATCGCGGCCGTTACGAGTAGAACCGCCAGCTTTTTTATGTGCCATGAGTTAGACTCCTAAATTATGCGCTGATCGCAGTGATTTTAACTTCAGTGAACCACTGACGGTGGCCCATTTTCTTTTCGTGATGCTTACGACGATTGAACTTTTGAATAGTTACTTTTTCGCCGCGACCGTGGCTAACCACTTCAGCAACAACTTTACCACCAGCAACTAATGGAGCACCAACGTGAACATTTTCACCATCAGCAACCAATAGAACTTGGTCAAACTCAATAGTTTCACCAGTAGCAACTTCAATTTTTTCTAAACGAACTGTATGACCTTCAGCAACACGGTGTTGCTTTCCGCCACTTTGAAAAACAGCGTACATAGCTATTTTACTCCAAATGACTAACACACTAACTCTTCTTACGAGACTAGGTGCTAAAAAACTTTTAATGACAATGGGCGCGGATTCTACGCGAAGATCTTATCACTGGCAAGACTTAATTCACGATCAAATTAAAAAGCCTAAACAACCGCACAATAATGACGATATAAAGCTGCCAATAACCTAATCAAAGGTTAAAATTACTGCATTACAAGCTGTATAGGTAAATACAGACCTAGAAACTTCGGTTAAATCTTCGTTGCTTTATCAACCCCAAACTTTGGCTTGATTTTACCTAAACCAGACAATAAAAGCACTGAATCTTTTTAGCTAATGGCAATTTTATTGATTAATAGATTTACATCGATCAAAATTGATCGCGATTAAAGTGATAACAACTTTGAAAAATGGCTGGTTTCTCCTGTAAGATATGGCCAACGCATACATTATTGAATGTCACCCAATAAACCAGAGAGTATTATGGATTTAAACGCCATTCGTCAGCTGGCAGAAACGGATATGCAATCCGTTAATCAGCTAATTTACAAACAACTCGAATCAGATGTAGCACTTATTAACCAATTAGGTTTCTACATTATTAACGGCGGTGGCAAGCGTTTACGTCCATTGTTATCGGTTTTAGCTGCGCGTGCCATTGATTATAAAGGTCAACATCACGTTAAATTGGCCGCAATTATTGAGTTTATTCATACCGCGTCTTTACTGCACGATGACGTTGTTGACGAATCAACGCTACGTCGTGGTCGTGAAACCGCCAACGCATTATTTGGTAATAGTGCAAGCGTGTTAGTTGGTGACTTCTTATATACTCGTTCATTTCAAATGATGACCGAACTTGACAGTTTGCAAGTGTTAAAAGTTCTCGCTGACACCACCAATATATTAGCTGAAGGTGAAGTGTTACAGTTAATGAATTGCAATGACCCCAGTACGACTGAAGAAACCTACATGCGAGTGATTTACTGTAAAACAGCAAAATTATTCGAAGCCGCAACATTACTCGCTGGTGTATTAGCCGATGCGGATGAGAAATGGCAGCAAGCACTTGGCGATTACGGTAAGTATTTAGGCACAGCTTTCCAGCTCACCGATGACTTACTTGACTATATTGCTGAAACTGAAGAATTAGGCAAAAACATAGGTGATGACCTAGCCGAAGGAAAACCGACCTTACCATTAATTTATGCCATGGAACACGGTAGCGAGACAGCTAAAGCATTGATCAAAGAAGCGATCGAAAAAGGTGATGGCACCCAAGCTATAGATGAAATCTTAGCAGCCTTAAGTGAATCAGGTGCATTAGAATACACCCAGCAAAAAGCTGAACAAGAAGCGCAAAAAGCCATTGACGCATTAGATGTATTACCTGAATCAGAGTATAAGCAAGCATTAATTGCTTTGGCCAACTTATCGGTTAACCGTAAAAACTAAACTTACACCAATCACTAATCAATTAAAAACAGCATTTCTGTATAGAAATGCTGTTTTTAATGTTAAACCTGCCAGTCAATCGGTGTTAATCCACTTTTAATCAATTGCTGATTCACTTTCGAAAAATGCTTACAACCAAAAAAACCTCGATAGGCAGATAAAGGAGATGGGTGCGGCCCAGTTAACACTGTATGCAAATTATTATTAATTCTGCTGCCTTTCTTAATAGCATGACTACCCCATAATACAAATATAATGGGATGTGGCTGAACGTTTAAACAATCTAAAACATGATCAGTAAAGATTTCCCAGCCTGCTTTAGCATGAGAATGCGCCAAGCCCTTTTCAACCGTCAATACTGTATTAAGTAATAAGACACCTTGTTCAGCCCAATGGCGTAAATCACCATGATTAGGTTTTACAAAACCTTGAATATCGGTTTGCAACTCCTTATAAATGTTGACTAAAGAAGGCGGAACTTTGACCTCTGGCTTGACAGAAAATGCCAACCCATGAGCTTGATCTTCACCATGATAAGGATCTTGACCAAGAATCACCACCTTGACCTGCGCTAAAGGAGTTAAGCTAAAAGCTTGATATATTTCATTTTGCGGCGGGAAAATTATTTTACCCTGCTCAATTTCCTGATGCAGAAATTGTGTTAACTCAAGAAAATAATCTTGCTGTTTTTGAGCCTCAATAAACTCTTGCCAGTTTTGCCAATGACAATTTTTGATATTCACCTCTGCCACACATAGAAACTTTGAGTTCCTATTTTAAACTAGATTTATTCCAATACGAATGACTTAAAAATTTTACATGGACACCAACTCACTAAACGTTAGACAAAATGCAGGATTTACACTGATAGAGCTTGTTGTGGTAATCATAGTATTAGCTATTTTAGCTGTTATAGCTTTACCCAAATTTATTGATATTCAGCAAGATGCTCACATTTCAAATGTGAAAGGTACAGGTGGTGCCTTTGCTTCCGAGATTAGTCTGACTCACTTAAAATGGGCAGCATTAGGGTATTCAGGACCGATTGATAACTTACAAATCTACCCCAACGCAGGTTCTAATGGTCAATTAGACATGAATCAGTGACGATATCCAGCTCAAAGTTACCCTCCTTTTGAAGCATCTCCCAGACTTAACAATAGCAACGATTGTATTTCGGTTTGGCAAGCAATCTTACAAGATGCCCTCAGCATCAACTCCAATACTGATCCAGACATTGCGACTTACAGAGCAACATACATAAGCCCAGACCAATGCCGCTACATATACAACCCTGTAGCAACGCTTTCCATCTATTATGATTCAAGGAATGGGCAAGTCATCACAGATTTCGATGTAAACAGCTAACTTTTTACCTGATATTTACCGCCAAAATCGGTACACTAAAATCAATTTATTACTAATCTAAAGTGAATTTTATGTCTGAGCCAAAATCTGAATTAACCATGTACCAACTAGCCGATCAATTTATCGCCCTTGCAAATCAGCTAAGCCAACAAGAAAATGACATTGGTAAAGTGGGGACGGCATTACGATATGCAGCATCACGCTACAATGCATTTGAAGCTGCCGTTAAATCATCTGATTTAGCGGCAGAAAAAGACAACGCATTGGCCTGGTTTACAAATGAGTTCAAAGAGATGCTAAATGAAAATTTAGAAGATCATATCAAGCACCCGCCAGTACCTAATACTGAAGAAGCCAAAGACGATGCAGTAGAAGTATTTAAAGGCTAACCAAGATAACAATGCCATCTTGGATACAATCCACAGATGGCATATTTTTAACCACACCAAGCTTTAAAAAATAAAAGCGCTATAACAAAGTGACAATCACTCTAATTGCCAATGCAATTAATACCAAGCCTGAAAGCCTATCAATCCACAAGGCTTTTTCTCGCAGTTTAGGCAAAATAGCTGAATGAGACAAAATAATGGCAATAAGGGAATACCACAAACCATCCATCACCAGGGGCGTCATCACAATTAGCGCTTTACCTTCTATGGTTTCGGCCGCAAGAACAAACTGACTAAATAACGCAAGAAAAAACAATAAAATCTTTGGATTAAACAATGAAATAGCAATCCCATCTCGAGCTGCAATCCACATACTTGTTTTATTCCCTGCCTGCAATTTTTGTTGCATACCGCCTTTTGAGCCTAACGCTTGAATGCCCATCCACGCCAAATACAAGGCACCAACTAAAGCAATACCATTAAACAATAAAGGTGAGGCTTTTAACACTGCCGCCAATCCCAGCAAAGTCACTAGTGCGTAAACACCTATCCCTATGGAGTGCGCCCAAGCACATACAATACCATGTAAACGGCTACCACCTAACGTATGCCTTACCACCATAGTCAAGCTCGGGCCCGGAGACATTGCACCAAGGCAACAAATAGCCAGCAACCCCAACCATGAAGAAAAACTCATATCACTCCTAATTTTTAATGACTACACTCGATAATTAAACCAACTACTTAAACAATATTAACAATTGTTTCAGGTAAGCCATGTTAACCTAAGTCAAACTCACAAATCCCGAACACAATGACATTTGTACCAATTCTTTTATTGATTTTATTTTTTTGCGCCATAGTCGGCTTACTCATCGCTAAAGCAAAAGGACACAAAATACCTGTTACAGTGATCTTTACTTTAGGTTTTTTTGCCCTGTGTATGGCGGGTATTGTGACATTCATCAAAAACGGGGAAAACTACGACGCATACTTATACCAACATTGGCAACCTATTGCGCCTGATAAAATCCAGCCTCTTGTCGCGCAAGGTTATATTGTTGTTGTCGATATTCAAGCTGACTGGTGTTTACCATGCCAAGCCAATAAAGCCAATGTGTGGCATCGAGAGCCTATGGTAAATACATTGGCAGCAGATAACATCGTATTAATGCGAGGCGATCTCACCTACCCTGACCCTGTAGTGGAATCTTACCTTGCGAGCCAACAAGCCCAGGGTACGCCATTTAACAAAATTTATGGTCCAGCCAACCCACAAGGCATAGCGTTACCAAAACAGCTTGATATATCTGATGTATATAAAGTCTTGAGTGTCATGAACTAAGCTGTGGCTGAACGTTAAATCGATTTGGTATTGATAACCCATCAATACCGAATCGTTCAAAACCACACAACACCCCATCCCAAACACAAAAAAGACACATTTAAGAAACACCACTACAACACCACAACACTGTAAAACAAGCAGTAGCTCACAATTTGCAAATCATAAACTCTTATCACTCATTAATTACCATTTAGATATTGTGTTATTGCTGAAAAAAACGACAATGCGCAGCCCTTAATATCTTGGATTGCGTTTGCCTGTGTTAGATTTCGTCACAATTTACTTTCAATTTATCACCGCCCCCATATTCTGGTTTCAAGTCATTGGCTTTATTTCAATGGCGATTGGATGGTGGGCGAACAGTCAAAAACAAGATTGCAAATTTATTCAAGGTAATATTATTGCTGCAGTGTTAACCGCGATTCATTTAGGATTGCTCGGCAGCTTTCTTGGCATGGCAAATCAGCTCGTTAACGTCATTCGCTTTCGTTTATGTCAAAGCTTAAATCAGGCTGATAAAGCGCAAACAACATATTGGCTGTTCTCACCTTTAATTCTATCAGCGACCTTTAGCACAATAGCCGTTGCTCAGGGTCTAATGTGGGCTGAACATTGGAGCGAGTGGTGCGCCGTATTTGCTGCAATTATCATGAGTATTAGCCTGTTTTTCTTTGCTGGCAGTAAGCTTAGGCTAGCGATGTTAACAAGCAATCTATTTAACCTCATGCTATCAATCTACTTACTTTCATGGTCAGGCATTATCTACCAAGTAATGAGCATTGCGATTTTAAGCAAAGGATTGATCGGCGAAATATTCATTGAGAAATCGACCTCAGATGACCTCAATCAAACAATTGGTGGCACAACCAACATTGTAAAAAGTTAACACGGTTGATTTTTAAGACGATTTTGGACTGTATCAGCAATAAAAAAAGTGAGCCAGATAGCTCACTTTTCTTATTTTATATCACAAACTTAGAAGCGATAGTTAATCTTACCGTAGTAGTAACCACCATTGTAATCAAATGGACCACTTTCGTAATAAACTGCACCTAACTCACCTAAAGTACCATCTTTAAGCTTTTGAGCTTCTTGATCAAATAAGTTATTCGCACCAACTGAGAAAGTTAAGCTATCCAAAACAGTGTAGCTTACCTCTAAATCAATTGTGACGGCTGAATCAGCCATTTCAGAGCCCCAATCTGAAGTATCATCAGCATGAGTTGCATAGTATTCCCCATAGAAATTACCACGCAATGACATGCTTAATTGATCCCAAGTTTGACCCCATGTAAAGGTGGCGCGATGAGCAGGAATGCCGTCCTCTAAGCGACGAACCTTACCTTCATCAGTGGTATCTTCATCGTACTTATCTACACTCGTATCAGTCCAACCATAGGCTAGGCTGAATTTAGTGTCACCACTTAATAATTCAGCGTCATAAGATGCAACAATATCAACACCTTGAGTCGTGGTATCAAAATCATTGGTATAGTAAGTTACCGCTGAAATTAGCTCAGGAAACTCAACACCTGCCAAACGTAAAGCATCGTAATCATCAGCTTCGACTTCAATTTGACTCGACTGGGCAATACGGCCTGTTACTTCGATATTGTAGTAATCCACAGTTAAGAAGAAGTTATCACGCTCGTAAACAGCACCTAATGCATAACTAACAGATTCTTCTGGCTTTAACACCTCACCGCCATAAAACGCAGCTAATGGATCCGTTGGAGGAGCAATAAATGTTTGGATCAAATCACCATTAACAATTGAGGTTTGGGTATTCACTACGTTCTCTTGACCTACTGTCGGAGCACGGAAACCAGTACTGTGTGAAGCTCGTAAAGCTAACTCGTCAGTGGCAGAAAACTGCGCAGTTAATTTGTAATTTAACGTATCGCCAAAGGTAGAGAAGTCTTCATAGCGAAGCGCTGCACCAACTAACCATTTCTCACCAAGATAAGCTTCAACATCAGTATAAATGCCTATGTTATTACGGCTATTTTTGCCCGCAGACTCAGGGCCAAAACCTTTAAAACCATGCGAACCAATGTTAAAGCCTTGGGCTGCATAAGGACCCGCAATCCATGATGCCTCTTCTCCTTGAGTAATTTCAAATGACTCTTCACGCCATTCAAACCCAGTAGCAAAACTAATATCTTCTACTGGTCCCACGTTAAAGTAGCGAGAGAAATCAAGGTTTACAGTGGTCTCTTCTTGCTTATAAGCGCCCGTATCAAAATCTGTCGGAGTATCTAAGCCCATTGATGGGTTTAATGAATTACGAAGACTAAAACTTGCTTTGTTAGACCCAGTACCGGCACTGGCATCATAGTTCCACTCGCCAAACTGACCTTTTACACCAGCAAAGACTGACATATCATCAATGGTACCGGCAAACTGCGGAGTATACCCGCCAGGACGAATCTGGTTCATCGCGAAACAATTTGGATCGGCAACCATCGCTTTATAAGCATCGGTATCTAACACATTACCATCAATCACAGAACCATCAGGTTGAGTGATTTTAGGAATAGGCACATTTATATTACAAGTCGCAACACCATTGGTAGCAAGGCCGACATCACCAACTAATAGATTTTCACCGCCATCAACCGAGTAAACATTGCCGCGATTGTGAGGGTTACGGTAATAAAAGCCACCGACAGCTTCACGCGATGACACGTTACCAAAAGCATAGATACGATGATTGTCGTTAATGTCATAACCTAGATTGGCAAAAATAGTGTAATCATCTTTTAATTCTGGGTTACCCCAAATTTGCGCTGGATCATTTATAAACTCATTACCTTGAGCAGCAAGGTTAGCCGCATCTGGGCGCTGCACACTTCGACTTGTCGCATCAGCTTGTTTGTATTGACCTGTTAAGTTAATAAAGCCGGCATCGGTTAAAGGTAACCCAATGTTGGCATCTATCGTTGTTGATGTTCCATCACCTTCATAATACTCGCCTTGGGTAAGTGAAATTGAACCACCGTCAGCACTGTCATTTAATACAAAGTTCATCACACCAGCAATAGCATCGGAACCATACTGTGCTGCGGCACCATCACGAAGCACTTCAACTTGCTTAAGTGCAGCACTCGGAATGACTGAAATATCTGGCCCTTGAGCACCATCGTTGATACCACCACCTTGGAAAGCAATAACAGAAGCACGATGACGACGCTTACCATTGACTAAAATCAGGGTACTGTCTGACGGCAAGCCACGAAGGTTCACAGGGCGAACCAAAGTGGCAGCATCACTAATAGGTTGCGCACGAGAGTTAAACGATGGCACAGAGGTTACTAACAAATCAATCATGTCAGTTGAGCCGTTTTTCTTTAAATCATCGGCACTTAGAATATCAATCGGCACTGGTGAGTCACCAACTGAGCGAGGGGCAGAACGTGAGCCGACGACGGCGATTTTCTCAACCTTTTCATTGGCAGCTGTGGTTTCTTCCTCTTCAGCAAAAGCTTGCAAGCTTATTACTGAACCGGTTAGCGCTATTGAAACAGCTAGGCTTAATGAGCTTAAGCCAAATTTGTTTTTTGTTTTCATCATAAGTTGTTCTCTGTAATTATTATGGTGTTGTGCTTGCAGATACTATTCACTACATCCTGTAGTAAAGATCTCTCCCAAAATGAATAAAATATCATTTCAGATACATTTTTATAACATAAAAAATACAATTGCCATTTTTTATTTACGGAACATTTGCTCTAAAAATCAATTTACAAGCTAAATCCTAGATAAAACAAAAATAATCCATTGTTTAATATAGATTTAAAAAAATAAAAATAATCAATAAAAAATCAAAAAAAGCTAGCCGCTAAAGTGCAATGAAATGATTACATCTGTTTTAATTCAACACATCATCATTTCACTCATCAATCAGAATTAAATTAAGCAACAATTAACCTTTTAAAAAACAAGGGAATTAAACAAAGGAAACGATAGAGCATTCACTAAAAAATGAGATGGTTGATTCAATAAAGAGACAATTTTATGAGCTACAAATTAATTTGACCCCAAGACCTAAAAAACACTAACCTAAACACTTGTTTGATTTTTACACATCACCAATTGAATGCTTACCAATACCAACAAGACTTCATTATAAAAAATATAGGTGCAAACATGTCCTACGATGCTGATACAGTTCTTGATTTAAGCCACTACCATTCCGTTGTCGATCTGATTGAAAAATCTTGTGCTAAATATGCGGATAAAACCGCCTATGCTTGTTTAGGCAAGCACACCAGTTTTAATGAAATTGAGGTTTATTCTCGCAACTTTGCAACCTATCTTCAGCAACACACAAACTTATCTGCGGGTGATAGAGTTGCTATCCAACTGCCTAACATTACCCAATTTGTCATTGCAGCTTATGGCGTTATGCGAGCTGGTATGATTTTAGTTAATACCAACCCCTTGTACACCGAACGTGAGCTGACTCATCAATACAATGATTCTGGAGCTAAGCTATTAGTTGTATTGTCAGATTTATTACCGACATTAACAAACGTGGTAAAAAACACTCAAATTGAATATGTCATATCAACCCACGCACTAGACCTGATCTCACCACAAGAGCAACCTAAAGTAGCGTTTGATACCATTGCATTTATGGATGTGCTTAACCAAGGTGCCAAAAAAACTTACACCGCAATATCCCCTCAAAAAACCGATTTAGTTGCCCTGCAATACACAGGGGGAACAACAGGCTTATCTAAAGGGGCTATGTTGTCTCACGGTAATTTATTGGCCAATAGCGCCCAAGTAAAATCCCGCATCGCCAGTACCATGACTGAAGGCGAAGATGTTTTTGTCGCACCATTGCCCATTTATCATATTTACGCCTTTATGGTGAACCTAGTATTGTACTTTGAGTCGGGTGGTTGCTCTGTATTAATCCCTAATCCACGCGATATAGCAGGCTTAATCAAAACCATGCAAAACTACCCATTCACGGGGTTTGCAGGCATCAACACTTTGTTTGTTGGTTTATGCCACCAGCCTGAATTTAAAGCGTTAGATTTCAGCAAAATGACCATTACCATTTCAGGAGGTACTGCGTTAACCAGCGCCGCAGCAAACATTTGGCAGCAAACCACAGGCTGCATGATTTCAGAAGGTTATGGATTATCTGAAACCTCTCCAGTAGTCTGCTTAAATGCACCAGGACATCAAAGATTAGGCACTATTGGCAAAGCGGTTTTAGACACCCAAGTGAAAATTTTAGACATTAACGACAATGAAGTGCCCATTGGTGAAGCCGGTGAACTGGCCGTAAAAGGTCCACAAGTGATGTCGGGTTATTGGAATAAACCGCAAGAAACCGCCAAAGTCATGACCGCTGATGGCTTTTTCAAAACTGGGGATATTGCCACGGCTACAGACGATGGGTTTTATAAAATTGTCGACCGCAAAAAAGACATGATTATCGTTTCTGGCTTTAACGTTTACCCAAATGAAATTGAAGAGGTTTTATCCAACAATGAGTTGGTCTTAGAATGTGCCGTCATTGGTATAGAGGATGAACGCAGTGGTGAAGCCGTAAAAGCCGTTATTGTATTGAAAGATGCTGATCACGATCTGCCTGCAGCAAAAGCTCAAATAAGCGATTATTGCCGTAGCCAACTTACCGCTTATAAAGTGCCCAAAATAATTGAATTTATACCGCAACTGCCAAAAAGCACAGTGGGTAAAATTTTACGCCGCGAACTAAGAAATTAATCCTAAAACTTCACCAATAAAACTCAACAAGGTGCCCACTACATGTTAGCGAGGCACCTTTTTTAAGCATCAATCATCTTGCTCAGTAAGTAATTGCAAACGAGCAAACTCTTGGTAAAGCTTACTGCTTTGCATTAACTCATTATGGGTGCCCGATGCAATTAGCTGACCTTTATCTAACACTAAAATACGGTCGGCATTTATCACAGTGGCCAAGCGGTGAGCAATAATTAACGTGGTTCGATTAGCCATTAAGGTGTCTAAAGCTTGCTTGACTTTAACCTCGCTAACCGCATCCAAAGCACTTGTTGCTTCATCCAATAATAAAATAGGTCTATCTGCTAAAATAGCTCGAGCAATAGCAATGCGTTGCTTTTGACCACCAGATAATCTCACCCCTCGTTCGCCTAAATAAGTGTGATAGCCTTGTGGAAACTCAGCAATAAACTCATCGGCCTTGGCTGCAATGCAAGCTTGCTTCACCTCTTGCTCACTCGCATCAATGCGCCCATAGCGAACATTCTCTAACACGCTAGTGGCAAAAATCACTGACTCTTGAGGCACTAAAGCAAATTGTTGACGCAAATCAGCTAATGCTAACTGTGATATATCGATACCATCTAACAAAATAGCGCCTGACTTAGGCTGATAAAAGCGCATTAATAGCTCAAACAAAGTGCTTTTACCCGCGCCACTCGGGCCAACTAATGCAATACGCTCGCCAGGCTTGATATCAACACAAAGTTGTTTAATCACTTCATTGCTGGGCTCTGCTGGGTAAGCAAACACCAACTTCGATAGTGATAACGCTCCCTCAATGTTAGCGGGTAACAACACTGGCGTAGCAAGCTGCTCAATATCGATAGGTGTTTGGCTTAACTCGATTAACCGCTCAGCCGCACCAGAAGCGCGCTGAATTTCACTAAACACCTCGCTAATGGTTGCCACCGCACCAGCCACCATCACGGCATAAAACATAAATGCAGATAACTCTCCGGCGCTAATGTTACCTTGCATCACATCTTGTGCGCCCACCCAAGTAATAAAGGCAATGGCGCTGATACTTAAAAACATGACTGAGGAAATCAATAAAGCGCGGTATTTTATCCGACCTTTTGCAGTCTCCATCACCGCCTCAACTCGCAAGCCAAATGCATGTTTATCTTCACCTTCATGGGTATAAGCTTGCACTGTGTGGATTTCATGCAAAGTCTCATCAATATAAGCGCCTAAATCTCCAACCCTATCTTGGCTATCCCGTGATAAACGCCTTACTTTATTACCAAAAAAAGCAACAGGTCCAAGTACTAATGGCACGGCCAATAACACTAAACCAGTTAGCTTAAAACTAGTAAAAGCCATCATAATGACGCCCCCCACCACGGTAACCGATGAACGTAGCGCCATAGACAAGCTTGAGCCAACAACGCTTTGCAGCAAGGTGCTGTCGGCGGTAAAACGCGAAATCACTTCACCAGTGCGCTGCGAAGCAAAAAAACTGGGCGATAAACCAAGTAAATGCTGATAGACACGCAAACGAATATCTGCACTTACACGCTCACCCAACCATGTCATCATGTAAAAACGGCAAAAAACGGCTGTAGCGCTCACCAAAGTAATGATAATAATGAACAAGATAATCTCGTTTAATCGCTGGGCATTATCGGCAATAAACCCCTCATCTACCATTAACCTGACGCCTTGGCCCAAGGATAACCAAGCTAAAGAGCCAATAAACAAAAATACAATTGCGGCAATGGCTTTAAACTTATAAGGAACTAAAAAGTGCAATAACCAAGGTAATACAGCATAGTGCTGCGCATCGGGTTTAGCGGCGAGTTGATTAGGTGGTTTATGGTGCAAAATACAGATCCTTGCATAGGATAAAAGCTTGATGAGTGAACAAGGCACGATGAGGTTTTCAGCGAATGATAATGCTCACCTCTAACTAAGTCGTTTTAATCTTTTATCGATTGATCTATGGTTTTTAAAGATCGTAAAAAGATCCCTAACCCACCGACACTCAATACTAAAATGACAATCAGATCAAACGCGGTCATATGACTAAAACGGAAGTTAATGGCGCTAATAACCCCAAAAATAAGCCCGACTAAAGATCCAAAAGTCAGTATCCAACCAAGAATATTTTTCGCATTATAAAATATTAACCCAACGCCAAACATAAATGGGATCATGATCATCCCGCTTGTTAAGTTCATACCGCCAACATTATAAAGGCTATAACTAAAACCGAATGAGCTTGTCACCTTAATTGCTTTCAGCAGCATATAAAAACCGCCACACATCATAATAAGCCCGATAAAAAATTGCCCTATTCCACCTGACGTTCCGCCTGCACCTTTCATATCATTCCTTTGTTTCATCATGTTTTATCCGTTGATGTTACTTAGCCAGCTTTTGAATAGCAATGGCATATCTTTGTGCAAGCAGAAGTAAAACCATAAACTTTCACTGAGTTGATTTCATTCCCACAGCTTAACTGCGATAATTACCAGCTTTGAATTAATCGATTGTAGGTAAATTTCATGACGATAAGTCAGTTTTCATGTTCAGGAATAGAATTGGCACTGTTTCGTTACCCAAAGCAGCAAGAATCTAACCTTCAAGCATGGGATGCGGCAGATGAGCATTTAATTAAGATGTTGGTTGAATCTCAACAGCAACCGCTCAATACTGCAATCATTAATGACAGCTTTGGTGCCCTTCAATGTGCATTAACGTCAATCAATCCAACCTGGCCATTAATGGTTGAAACCGACGCCAAAACCAGTTTACTAGGCGCAAAGCAAAACCTAGCTGATAATCAATTAAACACAGATAACATCCGTTATTTTAATAGCCGTGATTTATTGCCGCAATCAATCCAACTTGTGTTGATGAAACTGCCAAAAAACTTAAGCTATTTTGCCCACCAGTTACAGCGTTTATCACAAATTTTGCCCCAAGGTACTCAAGTATTCATTGCGGCTAAAGCCAAGTCGATTAACAAATCGATTTTAACCACCATCGAGCAAAACTTGGGCAGTGCTTCGGCTAGCTTAACTTGGAAGAAAACCCGGGTGATCACTTGTATCAGTGATGGCAACAAGCGCTCGCTACCTCAAAGCGTTACATGGAAAGTGGCTGAGCTAGGCTTATCGATGAGCAATTTAAGTAATGTATTTGCCGCCAATAAACTCGATATTGGTGCCCGTATCATGCTAGACAACATGCCAACTGGCGAGTTTAGCTCGGTTATTGATTTGGGCTGTGGTAACGGTATTTTAGGGTTACGGGCGGCACAATTGTACCCGCAGGCACAAATTCATTTTGTTGATGACTCAGAAATGGCAATAGAGTCAAGCCGCATAAATTGGCAAGCCAACCATCCCGATGCAAACCGTGCCACGTTTCATTGGGATGATTGCTTAACTCACCTTGATAATGTCACCCCTGATTTAGTGCTATGTAATCCACCATTTCATCAGGGTGAAGCCATTACCGATCACATAGCTTGGCAGATGTTTTTAGACGCCTATCGTAAATTATCACCTGGGGGTATTTTACATGTTGTAGGTAATCGCCACTTAGCCTATCACGTTAAAATTAAACGTATTTTTAAAAACTGTCATACTATTGCGTCAAATGGCAAATTCGTCATTTTGCAAGCAAAAAAACAAGCCGTTAATTAATCGGTTGACGCATTTTCTTGCGGCTCATTGTTAGCCTTAATTGAGCGGGTTTGGGGCGGTGAAAACAACACTGATAGCTTTTGCCGCCACGTGAGTCTTGGTTGACGCCAATCATCTAGCATGTCTTGCCATTCAGCAAACGTGACCCTGATTGGATTAACACTGTTTAGCGGCTTAGTGATACCGTATTGCACTGTGTCCACTTCTGGTTCAAAGGTGCCAAAAAGCTTATCCCATACAATCAACACCCCTGCATAGTTTTTATCAATATATTGCGGATTCCGGCCATGGTGGACCCGATGATGGGAGGGAGTATTAAAGACCCACTCAAGCGGGCCAAGTGTCTTTACCGCTTGGGTATGAACAAAAAACTGTAACCCCAAATTCAGCAGTACCACAAACACCACCCAATTAGGATCAAAGCCTATCACCACCAACGGCAACCAAAATAGCCACATTCCTGCCATGGGGTACATCAAACTTTGCCTAAACGCAGTACTGAAATTCATGTTCTCAGAACTGTGATGCACCACATGTGCAGCCCACATCCAACGAATGCGGTGACTGGCGCGATGAAACCAGTAATAGCAAAAATCTTGCGCCACCAACAAGATGACAAAACTGAGAAAAGTCATCTCAATATCAAATAATCGCCAACCAAAACACCAAAGATAAACATTGGCAATCAGCAGTCCGGTTAATAAATCAGCTAATTGATGCATCCCGGCTAACGAGAAATTACAAAGCACCTCTTTAACATGATACTGGGCATTATCTGGCAATTTTTTTCTTAATAACCATTCAAGTGCGATACAAATAAAAAACAGTGGTGCCAGCACCAATAATAAGGTTTCAGGATGCTGGATAAGCCAATTAAAATCCATGGCGACTACCACTTAGCAAAGTGATCTTCAGCTAAACCAAGCTGATTATGAAGTCGATACTGCTTGCCATCATTATCGGTTAACACGCCACTGTAATAGCCAATATACTGTCTGAAATTGTTTTTAATTACGCCTAAATTGAGTTTTTCTTGGCGGCAATTAAGCGCTCTAAAGGTCAAATCAATCTGGCCATCATTAGTCGATATTTGCCATAAGTCGTCACTCACATAACGATTAAAATTAAACTGTGCCGCACCGAGTAAATGGCGTTGACCATTTACCCACAATACATTTTCAGTATTGCCAGTTTCATTTACCCCAGCAGCTAAGTTCAGTCCCAAGGTTCCTTGTGCGGTAAGCGCATTAATCGATGCCCAGCGCCACGCCGTTTTAGCACGCATATAACCGGCTGAAAAATCATACGACGCTAGCGCATTTTGCAGAGGTTGCGGCTCATTAAAAATGGTCAATTCGCCAATTACCGCTAGCGCATTATGCTTTTGGGTATAAGTCCATCCGTTATAACCTGTTGGAGTACAAAGACTTAATGGTAAACTTAGCACAGGGGGGATAAAACCAATGCAGCTTGCACATTAGTTAGCTTAATATTGACATGCCACTGACCATCAACAATATCAAAACTGAAATGATGCTGCTTGCTGCCCATTTTCGCCTTACCATTTTTTGGCGTTCGGCTTAACTGACTGGCAATACCAAAGGGCCTTAACCATTGTGATTGGACAATTCGATTGGCTTGAATATCGTAAAGGTAACAAAAACTGGAACTGGCGTAGCGAATATCTGCAATCGCCAAACCAATAATGTAGCGTTGAGTGATAATGCTAACAAATTGGAACTGTTTAAAATCAAAATGCTTGGCCACAAATGAGGCGGGTTTGTCCATTTCATCGAAATACTTAAATGCTCTCACATTTAGCGATTCAACCACACCATCAAACAGGCCAAAAATGGGCTGACCATCTTGATCCATTAAACTTTCAGGAGCCAATTGCGGCTGAACAAGCTGCATAATACGTCCAATATTAACACTTATTATTATGCTAATAACTTGACCTGATAGTGATAAATTGTCAACCAGCAAAGCAAGAGGCTGGGCAGGTAAATCAGTGGTTATTTTGGTAAATATGCCATCGACTTAGACCATTGGCTTAACTGACAAAATATGTCATACACTGTTCAAAATGTGGAATTCTGGTATCATTTTGTCCATCATTAGTTTGCAAAGTTTTAACCATGAAAATTACTGTTCCCACTTTAGTTAGCGTTTTACTTTTAAGTGCTTGTGCTAGTCATGAGCCAACTCACATTGCATTAAATCCAAGTCTAGGTTCGGTAAGCTTACAAACCGAAAACGATATTCCCGTATTTGTTGAGGTCATTGACACCCGTACTAAAAACTTTATTGTGCAATTTGATCAAGCCCCAAAACCACCCAGATTAGTCAGTGCCAGCGAACCTGTGCGGCTCCAACTTGAATCGCTGTTTCGTTCCGGCATGCGTAAAGCAGGTTATGTGATTGACCCTGCCGCCACTAAAAAAGTGCAATTTCAATTGGCATACTTACTCACAGATGTCACCGACAACACTTTTAACTATGAAGCCAAAACACGTTTAGTCATTAATGTAAAAGCACAAAATGCACGTCAAGAATTAACGAAAAGTTTTAGCGGAAATGGTTTTTTAAAAGGCCCACTTAGCCCAGACTTTGCTACTTTAGAACTCGATATTAATAAGTTAATCAACAAGCTAACTAGCGACATTTTAAATGACACCGAACTACATCAATTCTTAAACCAATAAAGCCATCTAACTAAACAGAAATTAAGGACTTTTCATGTTCAATAGATTGTTAGCAAAAATAAACTTAGCGGCAATAATCATACTCAGCAGCCTAAACGCTCATGCTGCTATTGATATTCAAAAAGAAACCCTCTATCCCAAGGTTGAGTTTGACACCAGTATGGGAAAAATTGTCGTTGAGTTAGATCGCACCCGCGCCCCCCGCACCGTGGATAACTTTTTAACTTATGTGGTAAAAGGTGACTATGACAACACTCTGTTTCATCGCGTAATTGAAGAGTTTGTTGTACAAGGAGGCGGACTAACCCCAAAACTTGAAGAGTTGCCATCAATGAACCCTGTTGTCAACGAGTCCGGTAATGGCTTATCAAATGGATTAGGCACTATCGCTATGGCTCGCGATAACGATCCACATTCAGCAACCCGTCAATTCTATTTTAATGTGGCAGATAATAAAAAACTCGACCCATCAAAGCGTCGATGGGGTTATGCTGTATTTGGTGAAGTCGTTGAGGGTATGCAAGTACTAGAAGCCATGTCACTTGTTGCTACCGAAAATAATGCCACCTTAAATTGGCCAGATTTCCCAGTTGAACCTATCCTATTGAAAAAAGCTACCTTATTAGCTCGCTAGACAATTTGCCCATGATTGCCGCTGAGTTGAATATCTCCATAGCATTTGATCAACTCAGCGCGTTATCGACACAAAATATAAAAATCTTTAGTTATTATTTATTACCCTTCTAGAAAAAAGTGCCAAACCTATGACTTTATTGAATAAAAAAGTATTGTCTGATATGTAATATTTTTGTCATATTTCCTGTCTTTTTTGAATTTAGCATCTATACTCTAATTTACCAGTTAAGCAGTTACCATTTATTGTGCAAGGACGTTTTATTATGATGACAGCGAATGATTTTATTGAGACTAAGGCCCCGCAATTAGCTTATTATGGCAAAGCTTTTTTAGAAGACCAATTAGACTATAAAGAAATCCAACTCTATATGTGGGATGTATTAGAAGAGTGGCAACACTTAACTGAAATGACACCAACAATGAATGTGCCTCAATCTGATACTGAAAAGGTTTTTTGGCATCTACTGCATTGTTTTGATAAGTGGCCAGCCTGGGCGCTGCGCGGCAACCAGTTTTTACGACAGCAAGTTGATGAATGCTGTGACTACATCAATATCGGTGGCAACCTACCTCAGTTATGCATAGGCATTCGGCCATAAATTTAAAGCAATGTTATCACTTTCTTTTTTATAAGCTTTAAATACTCTTCAAAACCTTATACTCAATAGCATAAGGTTTTTGTTAAATAACCTAGCTAAGCCAAATAAGCTTGAACCATTTAAGCCCACCCCTTAAGCTACTTGTCATTACTCAATTGCCCCGATGCTCATGTCAGATATTTTCAGCCGTTGTCGTGACCTGTTTGCCGTTTATTACCATAAACGGGTACTGATTTTATTATTGCTAGGTTTCTCAGCTGGCTTACCATTAATGCTGGTTTTTTCAACCTTAAGTTTTTGGTTAAGAGAAGCTGGCGTTGACAGAGCTGCAATTGGATATTTTAGCTGGATAGCACTCACTTACGCCTTTAAATGGGCTTGGTCGCCCTTAGTCGATAGAATGGCACTCCCCATATTTACCTCGCTGTTTGGTAGACGCAGAGGCTGGATGATCTTCGCTCAGTTATGCCTGATTGCCGCAATAATAGGCATGTCTGTTAGCGATCCGATTGAAAACCTTGAGCGATTAGCGGTATGCGCCCTATTATTGGCTTTTGCCTCTGCTACACAAGATATCGTTATTGATGCGTTTCGCATTGAGTCTGCCCCAGAAAAAATGCAGGCCGCATTAGCCGCCGCTTATCAGGTGGGGTATCGCAGCGCCATGATTGTTGCAACTGCAGGAGCCTTAACCATTGCCGCATGGGTATCGCCCGATAGCCAAGCGTATAGCCTTGAATCTTGGCAAACCGCTTATTTTGTTATGGCGATTTTAATGGGGGTTGGCTTAATCACCACATTATTTGCCAAAGAACCTGAAGTGGATACCAAAGCCGCTGATGAAATTGAGCTAAAGCTCCAACAAGATTTTGCTAAGCGTTACCCGCCGCTGTTTGCCAAAAGTTTTGCCTGGATATATAACGCCAGTATCTTGCCGTTTATCGATTTTTTTAAGCGTTATGGTAAAAGCGCCATTCTAATTTTATTGCTCATTTCTTGTTACCGCATATCCGACATCGTCATGGGCATTATGGCTAATGTGTTCTATGTCGATCTGGGGTTTAGCAAAGAGGAAATTGCCTTTTTAAGCAAAGTATATGGTCTGATTATGACCTTACTGGGAGCGGGTGCTGGTGGTGTTTTAATCATGCGTTATGGCACAATGAAAATACTATTTTTAGGTGCGTTATTAGTGGCGCTGACTAATTTGCTTTTTGCTTGGCAAGCCTATATTGGTTACAACGTGTCGTTTTTAACCTTTGCCATATCTGTTGATAATTTCAGTGCCGGCATTGCCACCGCAGCCTTTATTGCTTATTTATCTAGCCTAACCAGCAGTGGATACAGCGCAACCCAATATGCTTTATTATCATCCATTATGCTGCTATTCCCTAAATTTATTGCAGGGTTCTCGGGCACTTATGTTAACGCCTTTGGCTATATTAACTTCTTTATTGCCGCCAGTTTGATCGGCTTTCCGGTATTAATATTAATTGCATTGGTTAACCGCGCCAACATTCAATCAGCAACAAAAACCGATGCAGAAACAACACCGGAATTGTCACAATAACAATATCCTCGCCATAAAAAATGACGGCTAGCAGGACTTTGCTAGCCGTCTTTTTTACTATGATTCACGAGTTGAAATCATAGCCAATAACTAAAAAGTTAATCTTTAAAATTATTAAACTGGAATGGCTGACCAAGATCAGACTCTTTCGCGAGACGCATTACCGCTTGTAAATCATCACGCTTTTTACCCGTCACTCGGACACTATCGCCCTGAATCGCCGCTTGCACTTTTAACTTACTGTCTTTGATTTGCTTAACCAGTTTTTTGGCGGTAAGTGATTCAATGCCTTCTTTAAACTTAACTTTTAACGAGAAGGTTTTGCCCGTATGCAATGGTTTATCATCAACTTCCATTGATGAAGGATCAACATTTCGCTTACTCAACTGCATTCTAAATAAATCGACCATTTGATTGCAGGTAAAATCATCGTCTGCCGACAAGGTCACCACAAAATCTTTTAATTCAATATCAGGGTTTTTCCCACGAAAATCGAATCGCTTATCAAGTTCGCGTCTAGCATTATCCACCGCATTACGCAGCTCAACTTTATCGACTTCTGAAACAATATCCATTGATGGCATAAGAATTCTCACTTAAAACGTAATGTATTGGGCTATTTTAACGTGAAAAGTCGGTTTTTGGCGATGCTTAGACTGAATATAGATGACTTTGTGCGGTAGTTTTTTTATGATGAAGGTTATTTTCAAACAGCCTTAAGGCAGATGTAACGCTTGTGATTAATTATCGAAATGCTTTTAAACTGGCGTTATTGCTCGCAGTTGTGGTCACTAGCTACTTAGTTTTCTCCAAACCCAACTACCCGCAAACATTTACCCATATGGATAAAGTAGGTCACTTAGGTAGTTTTTTTGCGCTTTCTTTTCTTGCTCATTATGCCTTTAAACCTAAATGGTATTATTTAGTTGGGGTGCTGGCAGGTTATGCTGCCTTGATAGAGCTGATTCAATCTCGTTTGCCTTATCGCAGCGCCTCGGTTGCTGATATGCTTGCAGACTTAGCCGGTATCGCCTTATTTTACTTAGTTAACTTTACATTTTTACAGTACAAAAAATTGCGTTTGAAGCATTAATTTTTCAATCAGCTTGGAAAAGGGTCGTTTATGGGTCGCAAACACATTGGCGTATTGGGTGCTGGCGCAATTGGACAGTTAATTTTTTCCCAGCTATCAGCACACATTTTAACCCATCACCTTAGTCACTCATTTAGGGTTGATTTAGTGAGTCGCCAAGCACAACCACAATCAATAAGTTTTACCGACTTAATGGGTAATCCACACTCTCAAACATTGTCGCTTTTAGATATTAAAAGTGAGCAACTGGCCAATATTGATGTCGTTATTGTTTGTGTCAAAGCTTATCAAGTTCATCCGCTAGTCTTGTCGATACTCAATAAAGTTAAGCCTGATTGCCATATTATCTTGTTACATAATGGTATGGGACCACATTTAGCAGTGGCGAAGTTGCTGCAAGACTTCCCACAAATGGGTTTAACCCTTGCCACCACATCGCAAGGGGCACTGCGTATTAGCCCTTGGCATGTCAAACATACCGGTGAGGGCAAAACCAGTTTCGGTCACTTTTGTGGTGCACCGCTAGATGAGGCAATTCAAAAGTGTATCACCAATGCCATTCCAAATAGTTGTTGGCTAAGCGATATTCAAACAGCGCTTTGGCTTAAGTTAATCATTAACTGCGCGATTAATCCGTTAACCGCTTATTACCAATGCCCAAATGGACAGCTAATCGATGATGCGTATCAAGATGAAATAAAAGCGGTGATTAGTGAATGCGTGTTAGTTGCCAGCGCAGACGGGATTAACTTAGATGAAAAAGAGTGCTGTCGAAGTGTGTTAACCGTTTGCCAGTTAACCGCCAATAATATCTCGTCGATGTGGCAAGATATTCAATCGAACCGGCAAACCGAAATCGAGTTTATCAGTGGTTTTATTGTTAACAGAGCTAAGCACCACGGTATTGTCACCCCTGCAAATCAACTCAACCTTGATCGCATAAGCGCCTTATACCAAATGGGCAATGCATAAGACTTTATAGCGTTTTGTTGATTGATAACGGCATTAGCTAATCGCTTATTAGCAGATCAAACCAAGATTAACTCCACATCACCAATACTGCGGCAATCGCAATTAACACAAGCCCAAGCATGTCATTTTTCTTCAACTTTTGCTTTAACCATAAACTGGAAATAAGCATCATAAAAAACACTTCAATTTGGCCCAAGGTTTTCACATAAGGCACAGCCTGTAATGACATTGCCGTAAACCAACCTATCGAACCGATACAACTACTAATGCTAATCAATAAGGTTAATTTAGGCCGTTGCCACAGTGCTACTAACGTCGATTTATCGTATAGCAGTAAAAAACTCACTAGCAACAAAGTTTGCAAACTGATTACGGTTAATAACACCCAGGCGGCACCATGAGGAAATGGCATATCAAGTTGTAAACTCGCTTCCCTTACCCATAAGGAGGTCATCGCAAAGGCACTGCCACAGGCAATACCAAGCAATACGGTTTTTAATGACAAGGTTTGAATCCCCTGTTGAGTACTTAACAACATAATGGCGATACCACCAAGCAGTACCCCCAGCCAACCCAACAAACTTAATTGCGTGCCAAAAAACAGCATTCCCAAAATAGCTGCAACTAAGGCTTCACTTTTGGCAAGTCCTGCACCAACCGCAAAGTTCTTCATTTTGAATAACTTAACCATTAGGCCTGTCGCTAGAATTTGCATCAATGAAGCCCCAACCACAAAGCCCCAAAAAGATTGATTAAAATCAGGCATTGCCGTGGGTTGCCAATAATTTAGCCCTAAAAGGTAACAAGCCGCCAATGGTCCCGCCCAAATAAAGCGAGCAAGTGTCACCCCTGCAACCTTAATATCTTGACTTAACTGGCTTTGAAATGCATTGCGCCATGCCTGCATAAACGCCGCCATGACAGTAAAAAAGATCCACATTAGCTAATCCCTAACAGCCAGTAACAAAAAGCCCTGAAAATTCAGGGCTTTTAATCTATCATGCTTAGTTATCAAACTGGATAACAATTTATGATAAAAGGCTATTTACTGGTATCAATAAACTCAAATGATTTAACTAAATCATCAACTGCTTTCATTTGAGTCAAATAGTTTTCTAGCTGATGAAGCGGCAGCGCACAGGGGCCATCACATTTCGCGTTATCAGGTTCTGGGTGCGCTTCAATAAATAGCCCTGCTAAGCCTAATGCCATACCACTGCGAGCAAGCTCAGTAGCTTGTGCACGACGACCGCCAGCGGAATCACTGCGTCCACCAGGGCGCTGCAATGCATGGGTAGCATCGAAGATAACCGGATAACCACTTTGCTTCATCTCGTCCATACCCAACATATCAACAACAAGATTGTTATAACCAAAACAGCTACCACGTTCACATAGGATAATATTGTCATTACCTGCTTCATTGAACTTTTTCACAATATGACGCATTTCATGTGGCGCCAAAAATTGTGGCTTTTTAACATTGATAATCGCACCAGTTTCAGCCATTGCCACCACAAGATCCGTTTGACGGGCTAAAAATGCAGGCAATTGAATTACATCAACCACTTCAGCAACGGGTTTGCACTGGGCAACTTCATGGACGTCGGTAATGAGTGGCACATTGAAAGTCGATTTAATCTCTTCAAAAATGCGCAAACCTTCTTCCATTCCAGGACCACGGTATGAATGAACAGATGAACGATTGGCTTTATCAAAAGAGGCTTTAAACACATAAGGAATGCCAAGTTTTTGAGTAACTTCAACATAGTGCTCAGCTATCGTCATGGCCAAATCTCTTGACTCAAGCACGTTCATGCCACCAAATAAAACGAATGGCTTGTCATTGGCAACTTGAATACCATTAGCGAGTTGAATAATTTTTTGTTCCATTGCTTCCTCTTGGCTCTACGCGCCGATAAATTGTAAAAACTGACCACACAGCCAAGCCATGTAGGTACCTAATGCATAACCAAATACCGCAAGTAATACACCGACGGGTGCTAATGCTGGGTGAAACGCCGCTGCTACAACAGGCGCAGAAGCCGCGCCACCTACGTTTGCCTGACTACCCACTGCCATATAAAACAACGGCGCTTTAATCAGTTTAGCAATTAATAACATAAAACCAGCATGGATCAACATCCACACAATGCCCACTAAAAAGTAAATTGGTGTATCCATGATCTTAGTCACATCCATATGCAAACCTATGGTTGCCACTAAGATGTATAAAAATGCCGAAGCGACTTTTGATGCGCCAGCAGCCTCTAAATGACGCACCGGGCTAAATGACATTGCTAAACCAATGGTGGTTACAATCACCACTAACCAGAAAAACTTAGAGGTTAAACTATAATCTGCTGTCCATGGGTAGTTTGCTTCAAAAAATGGTCCAAGAAAATCAGCTACTAAGTGTGCTAAACCGGTAATACTAAAGCCAACAGCTACGATCATCATTAAATCGCGCAATGAAGGAATACGCGCATGCTCAGCATGATATTTTTCCACTTTCGCTTTAAGATGTTCAATTGCTGTTGTGTCAGCACCTGTTTTGGTATCAATCTCTTTCGCTTTAGATGCCAAAAATAACAACACCGCCATCCAAATATTAGCCACGATGACATCAACCGTCACCATCACAGAAAATATCTCGCCACCTACTTCATAAATCTCTTTCATCGCAGCTTGATTCGCACCGCCACCAATCCAACTTCCTGCTAACGTTGTCATGCCACGCCAGACCGCATCAGGGCCATTATTGCCTATCAATGTTGGGTCAATAAAAGACACCGCGAGTAACGCTATCGGCCCACCAATAACAATCCCGACAGTACCAGTCAAAAACATAATCACAGCTTTAGGACCAAGTCCTAAAATAGCTTTTAAATCAACACTCAATATCAATAATACTAAGCAAGCAGGTAGCAGGTATCGAGAGGCAACGTAATACAGTTGTGACTTTTCACCATCCACAATCCCAAAGGTATTTAATAGTGAAGGTAAGAAATAGCATAAAAGCAGTGCGGGAATAAATTTATAGAATTTTTGCCAAAACGGATGTGGCGATGAGCTAGTGTAAAACACAAATCCTAGAATGGCTGCTAATAAACCTAGCGCAGTTGCGTCATTCGTGACCATTGCAGACGTTGTCATGCAGTTATCTCCCTTGCAAAAGCATTGTAAATAGCGCAAAGCGCTAAAGAATTTTTAATGATGACTATTGTTATTATGTTTTTAATTGTTGTGTGCTGGATTTTCAAACAGGGTTAACCATATCATGCAATGTAAGTGTCGCTGTGTGAACTGTCAGGCATTTTAGCGCCTGACATCCATTCATTAATGATAGGTTTGTGCGAGCTGGCTCAATTCTTTTAATTGCATCTTAACCAATTCAATCACAGGATCATGCGGGCTATTATCAATAAAGTGCTGCAAATCTGACATGGCAACCTTAATACAACCTAATTGCTGAGCAATAAATGCCCTTTCACGATTTAGGTTTACATCATCAGGATGCCATTGTAATAGCAAGTTACAACATTCCATTGCTTGTTCATATTTTTGGCTCACTATGCAGCCCGCTTTTAACTCGTGCAGCATGCGACTGATCAATCGCTTTATGCTAGCAGGCTTTAAATAGCTTGGTTTTAGCTTTGCGGCATTACCTAATTCACCACGTACTAACACATGCAATTGATGACGATTCATTTCCTGTCCGGTTAACGGGTCAAAGTATTTAAGCTCATCATTAACAAAACTACGTAAAATCGTATGCCCAGGTAATAATACGGCATCAACCGGTAAATCTAATTGTTTGGCCAACAAGATGATCAGTGTCGCTAAGGTTGTACTATTACCCTGACGCTTTAACACGCAATAACATAAATCCGCAGCTTCAACACTGAAGTAGTCATCGCGTGGCTGAAAGCCAAGATCTTGATAAAACCATGAAAACAGTTTTTGTAACCGTAATTGTGGATCAACCACATAATGGCTTAACACTGAACCGGCTATTTCGTACCAAGCCCATAAAGCTGGTTGAGCACGAGAAAAACCTAAATGTTCTGATAGTTCAAACGCTGTTTCTGGAATAGAAACAGCGTCTTTCATAAGATGTTTTGTCATTAAAAATCTACTAACCCATTAATACAACTTGTTTAAAATGAGCCAGCTTGGCCGCTAACACTAGCCAACCGATTGCCCCCATAAAGGCAAAAAACTTAAACAGTTTATTACGGTTTGACTTGAGTGCCATGATCCCTAATGCAATATATGCGATGACACAGATGATTTTTTCAGTCATCCATGGATCCACAAATGGATACTGCTTGATCATAAAACAAAGTGTAAAGCCTGACACTAATAAGAAAGTATCAATTACATGAGGTGCCACTTTAAGAAACTTTCTTTCCATCAGTGGTGATTGACGTAAATGCAATCCAAAACGCAGTACAAAAAAAGCCACGCTTAATGCAACAAACATCAAATGCGTATGCTTCACTGCTGGGTATAAACTATAAAACGTTTCCATTATTATTTTTCTCAATTGGGCAAAAACAAAATAGCCGCTAGTTTACCAAGTAAACTAGCGGCGTCCAATAGATATGATTATTGAATCCACGTGCCAATAGTACAACGATCGTTACTACCAAAATCCCTTACCGTTGCGACATTTTGATAGCCTAGTTCAATCAATTTTTGACGGACTTTTAATGCTTGCTGGTAACCATGTTCCAGTAACAAATAGCCACCGGGTAACAGATGCTCACGCGCTTTATCTGCAATATGATATAAGTCGGCATAACCTTCTTCAGCAGCGGTTAAGGCACTTTGAGGTTCAAAGCGAACATCACCCAAATTAAGATGCTCATCTTGCTCATCAATATAGGGGGATTAGATACGATTAAGTCAAAATCACGATGTTTAACCGCACTAAACCAATCTGATTGCATGATTTCAACATGCTCTAATTGTAAGTTTTTACGATTAGCAATCGCTAACTCAACCGCCTCTGGCACTTTATCAATTGCGGTAATGCGCCATTTTGGTTTTTCATGGGCAAGCGATAACGCAATAGCACCTGTACCTGTACCCAAATCCAACACTCTGGCATTAAAACGTAAATTGAGATTTAAAGCCGTCTCAACCAAAATTTCAGTATCAGGTCTGGGTATCAAGGTTGATTCATTAACAATAAATGGTAACGACCAAAACTCACGCTCACCAATAATATGCGCAACTGGCATACCTTTCTGACGCTTTTTTACCATAGCTTGAAAATGGTTAAATTGCTCAACACTTAAGGTACGCTCAGGCCAAGTATATAAAAAGCTCCGAGTTTTGTTTAAACAATGCACAAGCAAAGCCTCAGCATCTACATGTGCAGATTCAGAGGTAGCAGCTAATTGCGAGTAAGCCCATTGCAGGGCTTCTGCGATAGTCGAATATGAAGACTGAGGCAAAGTTTATCCTTAGTCGCCTGATAGCGCGGCTAATAAATCTGCTTGGTGCTCTTGCATGATCGGCTCAAGTAGTGCGTCTAAATCACCTTCCATCACTTCATTTAACCGATATAAGGTTAAATTGATGCGGTGATCACTGACACGACCTTGAGGGTAATTGTATGTACGAATACGCTCAGAACGATCACCACTTGCCACAAGACTGCGGCGAGTAGATTCTTCTTCGCTACGGCGCTTTTCATCCTCAACAGCTTGAATTCGAGCAGCAAGCACACTCATCGCTTGAGCACGGTTTTTGTGCTGTGAGCGTTGATCTTGGCATTCCACAATAATCCCGGTTGGGATATGCGTTATTCGAATAGCGGAATCGGTTTTGTTTACGTGCTGCCCACCGGCACCTGATGCACGGAAAGTATCTACTTTTAAGTCGGCAGGATTGATTGAAATAGCTTCAGCTTCTGGTACTTCATGCATCACAACCACAGTACACGCCGATGTGTGCACACGACCTTGAGATTCAGTTTCAGGCACACGTTGTACACGATGTCCACCTGACTCATATTTTAATTTGCCGTAAACACCTTCACCGCTAACTTTAACAATGATTTCTTTATAACCACCATGTTCACCTTCATTGACGTTCATGATTTCCATCTGCCAGCGGTTGGCTTCTGCATATTTGCTATACATGCGATATAAATCGCCAGCAAAAATAGCGGCCTCATCGCCACCGGCACCAGCACGAATCTCCATAAACGCATTGGTATCGTCGTTAGGATCTTTTGGTAGTAATAGAATTTGAAGTTCGTCTTCTAAACGGGCTAATACGAGTTTAGCCGCTTTCATTTCTTCTTGAGCCATTTCACGCATTTCTGCGTCATCTTCTTCAAGCATGTCTTTGGCTGACGCCAAGTCTTCCTGCGCTTGTTGAAAAGCCTTAAAGCCTTTTACGACGTCTTCAAGTTGAGAATACTCTTTAGAAAGGGTGCGAAAGCGGTCTTGATCCGCAATCACGCTAGCATCTGATAATAATGCCAATACTTCTTCATTACGTTCAAGCAAGCCTTCAAGCTTGCGGATAACGGATTCTTTCATTTAGCTCGCTAACCTTAGTTTTTATCTAATCCGAGCGCAACTCTTAACTGTCCTAACGTATTCAAATCACCTTGACGGCTTGCTGCCGTTAACGCTTGAGTGGGGGCATGGATCAGACGATTAGTTAACCTATTCGCTAACTCCAATAACACTTGTTCGCAGTCGCTACCTTGAGCGAGTTTGTTCAAGGCTCGTTCTACTAACTCATCTTTAATTGCCACACTTTGGCTGCGATACTCACGAATACTGTCTACAGACTCTAAAGAACGCACCCATTCCATGAAAACATGCGAGTGTTCTTCAGTTATTAATTCTGCTTGCTCGGCGGCTTCCTTACGTGAAGCCATATTCTGTTCAATGATACTATGCAAATCGTCAACAGTATAAAGGAAAGCGTCGTCTAACTCACCGACTTCTGCTTCAATATCTCTTGGTACTGCAATATCAACCAATAACATAGGTTGGTGGCGACGTTGTTTTAGTGCCTTTTCAACCATGCCTTTACCCAAAATAGGCAAAGGACTCGCGGTAGAGGATATCACAATATCTGCATTAGCAAGATAGTCTGGAATTTGCGACAGGGTAATTGCCGTTGCATTAAACTCTTCACACATGGCTTGAGCACGCTCAATTGTACGGTTTGCCACAACCATAGAGTCAACACCATTATCTTTTAAGTGTTTTGCAACTAATTCAATGGTTTCGCCCGCGCCAATCAGTAACACCTTAGTACTACGAAGACTAGAGAAAATATGTTTTGCCATACTCACGGCAGCAAATGCTACAGATACGGCCGCAGCTCCAATTTCTGTCTCGGTGCGTACTTTTTTAGCAACTGAGAAAGTATTTTGGAAAAGACGATCAATAGTAACAGCGGTAGTTCCCGCCTCTTTGGCTTTAACAAAAGCTTGTTTAACCTGGCCGAGAATTTGTGGCTCACCTAACACTAACGAGTCCAGTCCTGACGACACCCTCATTAGATGCTTGACCGCTACTTGGTCTTCATAAGCATAGATACAAGGCATTAATTCATCATGAGTCAAGCCATGGTAATCTTGCAACCACTCAATAATGTCCGCTTGTTCCGCATTATTGCAATATAATTCTGTACGGTTACAAGTCGACACAATAACGGCTTCACCAGTACGAGTGCGACTGGCTAAGCTTTTCATTGCTTCGTGTATGCGATCTGGTGAAAAAGCAACTTTTTCACGTAAATCTACCGTGGCGGTTTTATGGTTTATCCCGATTGCTACTAGGCTCATCTGACTCGTTCTAAGTTCTTCTCGGTATCGTTAATTAGGCTATTCTACTTAATCAGCCCAATTAAAAACACAATTGGGTTAACAAAACCGAATATATATCTAATTTTTTCTTTATTGTTACAGCATCTTAAAACTGTATAGCAAAAAGCATTTTTACAACAATCAGTTTGACCAGTATTATGGTGGCATCATCTACATACTGACGAGCATCACTTGTTGCGTTTTTCTCAGATAAAATATTCAATGGCAATTTGTATCATCTTGCTATTCAGTGCCTGTACAAGCTTACCTTCACCGACATACCAACCTGTTGAGGTTAGCGATGCTAGCCTTGCTAATAACTGGGAAATACAGGGAAAAATATCCATTAAATCATCCAGTGACAAGTTTAGCACTAACTTATATTGGTTCCATCATACCCAAGGTAATGAATTACGCCTAACCACTGTACTGGGTACAAATGTGCTTACTCTCAAAAATACTCAAGGTATGGCATCACTCGAAGTGGATGGGAAAACCTATCATGATCGCGATGCGCAAAACTTATTAGAAGGAATAAGTGGGATCACTATCCCATTTAACAAACTTCCCCTCTGGATAACCGGTCAAATAAGCAGCAACGATGACGTTGTTAGCTATAATTCACAAGGCAAAGTGAAGCAGCTGATTAGCACCGATGAGCAAGCAGACTGGATAGTCGAGTTTATCAGCTGGCAGCAACAAAGTGGCGCAATGGTGCCTAAGCAACTCAAAATTGAGCGTGCAGATGTACAAATTAAAATTCAAACCAACCAATGGCAGGCATTGACGCCACAGTTAACTACAGGAAAGTAAATTGAAAACAAAACTTCCCATATCAAAAAGCTGGCCTGCTCCTGCTAAATTAAATTTATTCTTACATATCACAGGACGTCGTCATGATGGTTATCATGAATTACAAACCTTATTTCAGTTCATCGATCATTGTGACTACTTAGATTTTCATGTTACCGAGACACCTGAAATTCGTTTACACTCGAATATGGCTGATTCTGTCCCTGACAGCGATAACTTAATTCTAAAAGCAGCAAAATCATTAAAACGATATACGCAATTTCCTGGCGGTGCTGATATTTGGCTCGACAAATTACTGCCTATGGGCGGTGGTTTAGGAGGCGGTTCTTCAGACGCAGCTACCACATTAGTCGCGTTAAATTCACTTTGGAAAACCGATTTACCATTATCTAAGTTGGTTGAGATTGGACTCGCGCTAGGTGCTGATGTACCAGTGTTTATCAATGGGTTAGCGGCTTTCGCCGAAGGAGTTGGTGAAAAGTTACAACCGGTAAAACCGGCCGAACTTTGGTACTTGGTTATCGTACCTGATGCGCATGTATCAACCCAAGCTATCTTCCAACATGCCGACTTACCTCGTAATACCCCCAAACTCTCACTGGACACTTTACTGTCCAAACCTTGGTCAAATGATTGTCAAAACTTAGTGATCAAACAATACCCTCAAGTTGCCAATGCCTTAAACTGGCTGGTAGAATATGCGCCGTCGAGAATGACCGGAACAGGCGCTTGTGTGTTTGGGGAGTTCAAGCATTCGCAACAAGCGCTTGATGTATTAGCAAAATTACCTGCTGGTATGAAAGCTTTTGTCGCAAAAGGGCTCAATACGTCGCCATTACTGGCACGGCTTGAAAGCTCTGAAACAATCTTCTAAGTCAACAGTTTATGAAAACACGTATTGACTTAGCCACTAATTTTAAGCAAACACCTGAGGTTCATAAAGTGCCCGACATCAAGCTCTTTGCTGGTAACGCCACCCCAAATCTAGCCGAAAAGATTGCCGATCGTTTATTTTGCAAACTTGGCGACGCAGTTGTAGGCCGTTTCAGCGACGGTGAAATCAGTGTTCAAATTAATGAAAACGTACGTGGTGCGGATGTATTTATCATTCAATCTACTTGTGCGCCTACCAATGATAACCTTATGGAATTGATCGTTATGGTTGATGCGCTACGTCGCGCTTCAGCTGGTCGTATCACTGCTGTTATCCCTTATTTTGGTTATGCTCGCCAAGACCGTCGCGTTCGTAGTGCTCGTGTACCTATTACCGCTAAAGTAGTTGCCGACTTCTTATCAAGTGTAGGTGTTGATCGCGTTCTTACTTGTGATTTACATGCTGAGCAAATTCAAGGTTTCTTTGACGTTCCAGTAGACAACGTATTTGGTAGCCCAGTGTTACTTGAAGATATGTTAGCAAAGAAACTAGACAACCCAGTTGTTGTATCACCAGATATTGGTGGTGTTGTACGTGCTCGTGCGGTTGCTAAATTATTAGATGATTCTGATTTAGCGATTATCGACAAACGTCGCCCTCAAGCAAACGTTGCCCAAGTGATGCATATCATTGGTGATGTTCAAGGTCGCGATTGTATTATCGTTGACGATATGATCGACACTGGTGGCACCTTATGTAAAGCGGCTGAAGCATTAAAAGAGCATGGCGCAAATCGTGTATTTGCTTATGCAACTCACCCTGTATTCTCGGGTAATGCCGCTGAAAACATCGCTAATTCAGTTATCGATGAAGTGATTGTGACTGACACTGTTCCATTAAGCCCTGAAATGCTTAAAGTGGGTAAAGTATCACAATTAACCATGTCTGCAGTACTCGCTGAAGCGATCCGCCGTGTGAGCAACGAAGAGTCTATCTCTGCAATGTTTCGTCACTAAATAGTGGTTAGCTGACTACACTAAAACGCACTCATCTGAGTGCGTTTTTTGTTTATAGCGATCATGGAAAGAAATAGCGATGTTTGCAGCAAATACGCTCTCCTCTTCAATGAAGTATTTTTGTCATTCAAAAAAGCACAGCAAAAGACATTCGTAAACTCATTGACCGCCGATGCCCACCTGAAACGTGAGCTTAAATTTGCCAGTAAGTGATCAGTTTAGGCATAAAAAAACGCGAGCTAACAGCTCGCGTTTTTAATGACATTAACCTACTTTGAATTACTTAACGAATTCAACACCTAGTTTAATATCAGCATTTAATGTGTCTAACATTGAGTCACGTGCATTGGCTTCAAATGCGCTAACTTCGCCATATGGGAGCACTTTTTCAACGCCGTTTTTACCTAGTAGAACAGGTTGTGCGAAGAATTCAGCATGCTCACTGCCGCCATCGACATAAGCGCATTCAACCACGTTTGCTTCACCTTGCAAGCCACGCACTAAAGATAAACCAAAGCGACATGCCGCTTGGCCCATTGACAATGTTGCGCTACCGCCACCGGCTTTAGCTTCAACCACTTCAGTACCAGCATTTTGAATTCGAGTCGTCATTGCTGCCACTTCTTCATCAGTGAAAGTCACACCTTCAACTTGAGAAAGTAATGGAAGAATCGTCACACCACTGTGGCCGCCAATTACGTTTACTTTTACATCAGCAACATTTAAGCCTTTAAGCTCAGCAATGAACGTTTCGCTACGAATAACGTCAAGTGTGGTAACACCGAATAAACGGTTTTTGTCGTACACACCGGCTTTCTTTAATACTTCAGCAGCAATTGCCACTGTTGTATTAACTGGGTTAGTAATAATACCCACTAATGCTTTAGGGCAAGTTACAGCCACTTTTTCCATTAGGTTACGCACGATGCCAGCATTGATGTTGAATAGATCTGAACGATCCATACCAGGCTTACGCGCAACACCTGCAGACATTAGCACTACGTCAGCATCAACAAGCGCAGCAGTCGGATCTTCACCAGCAAACCCCTTTACTTCTACGTCAGTTGGGATATGACTTAAATCAACCGCTACACCAGGAGTAACAGGCGCGATGTCATATAGAGACAACTTTGAGCCCGCAGGCAGTTGAGTTTTTAACAATAAAGCTAGAGCCTGGCCGATACCACCAGCAGCACCCAATACAGCAACTTTCATAATTATCTCCATCAATTTATGCAGTTTGTGACATAGATCTATCTTTCTTGGGCGTCACATTACTGCAATGTCGAACTAATTTCAATTATCCATTGGTGGAGTAAGGTAAATAAGTGTTTACTAAAATCAAGTCATATGTAACGCAGCTGTTTAAATTAGTGTTTTAGAACTTTGCGCTATGAGTTATTGCAAGCAAGTGCAAGTTTAAATAGCCTTTATTGAACCCATTTATTCCAAACTTCAATCACGCATCAAAACGGGCATGATTATTCACTTTTCCAATATTGATCCGATAAAGTGCAGCTGGCGGTTGCTCACGTTCAATTAAATAGCTCCAATAATCATCATCTAATGCACTAATAAATCCTGACTCCCCTCGCGACAATAAAATTAATCGCCACCAAACAATGCCCCACAGGCCAAAACTACATAATGTCAGGCAAAAGTGCAGCGGATGATTAATGGGTTTTGGCAAGACAGTATGTGATAACGTTAATTTTATAGTAGGATGCCGATGAACCCTGAATTGATAATGTTTAGCCATAACTCACCTTCAAATACAAAACGAAAGAGACCTAACTAAGCATAGTAGACTTTAGTCGAATATCGATAGCAACATTCCTAATCAGAACGAGATAAAAATGAACATAAGAACTGGCCAATTAAGTGACTTATCAGCCCTAGTTGCCTTTAACCAAGCAATGGCGATGGAAACAGAAAACCTCACCTTAGATTCTGCTACCCTAACCAAAGGCGTTGAGGGTTATTGACACATCCTGAGCGAGGTTTTTACTTAGTCGCTGAAATAAATAATGAAATTGTTGGCTCATTAATGGTGACATTTGAATGGAGTGACTGGCGAGCATGCCAGTATTATTGGATTCAAAGTGTATATATTCGTCCGCAAAATCGTCGCCAAGGTATTTATGGCAAATTGTATCAAGCCATTAAAGATCTCGCGGCAGAAAAAGGCGATGCAGCCAGCTTTAGATTATATGTTGAACAAGAAAACCAAACAGCACAACACACTTACAAAGCACTTGGTATGGAGCAAAGCTACTATTTGATGTTTGAAGAAAAAGCCAAGTAAGTTAAAAAGGTAACAAACTAACACCTAATATGCGGTACACAGCGCCATTGGGTTGTGTACTGCGGTGTTAACATTTCACGGCGCATTGCCCACTTTTGCTCAACACCTTGTGATGCCAAAAATAAGGTATCACGACCGTAACGCTGATTAATGCCATCCAATGCCTGCATTAATGCTGGTTGATGTCGAGTGCGAGCAAACAAGTCCAGTTGTTGATAATCAGCACGGGTTAACTCAATAAGCCCCACACCCACTTTGTAATAGCGAATCCCTTGTAAATACAATTGTGCTGCGGCCGCAGTCATTGCTTGATTTAACTCAATAGTTGAGTTTGTTGGCAATGCAAAATGAATCACCACTTTACGACTTACCGGACGTTCGTCATAAGGCGAGTTAATGGCAAAAATCAGCATGGCCTTACACATTGACCCTTGCTGACGAGCTTTAGCGGCTGCTATTGCCACATGCTTACTTAATGCTTGTAATAATAAGCTGTAATCGGTAATTCGCTCGCCTAAACTACGCGTGGAAAATATCTGTTTTTTGTCGGCTCGCGCTTGATCCCACACCTTACAAACTTGGCCATTTAACTCGCGTACCGTACGCTCGACTTCAATGCTAAACTGTTTACGCGCTAGCGCTGGCGGCATTGCGGCAAGTTGGGCTGCGGTGGTAATTTTCAATAGGGCCAATTTTTTACTGAGCCGCCGACCAATCCCCACACATCAGCGACCCCGACCTGCTGCAATATTTTATGTCGTTGCACACTATCGTCTATAACACATACGCCACGATATTCAGGTATTTTTTTAGCGGCATGATTGGCAATTTTCGCCAATGTCAGCGTGGCTGCCATCCCTACACAAACAGGCAAGCGCGCCTCTTTCCAAACCGCTCGACGAATGCGTTGACCTTGGGTGCGCAAGCAAGAAATAGCAGGATAACTATGTTTGAAAGATAAAAAACTCTCATCGATAGAATAAATATGTTGCTCTGGGGCAAAACGGCCAATAATCGCCATCATTTTTGTCGACAAATCAGCATACAATTCATAATTGGATGAGCAGGCAATAATGCCCTGCTGTTCACATAAGGTTTTAAGTTTAAAATAGGGCAAAAAGCTTTCAACACCTAGCGCTTTAGCTTGCCGATTAGCAGCCACAACACAACCATCGTTATTACTTAACACCACAATAGGTTTGCCGCGCCAATCAGGTCGAAATACCTGCTCAGCACTGCAATAAAAACTATTAGCATCTACAAGCGCAAACATTACAAATTAACCAATAATGGGCTTTGGCGATGACATCGGATCGAGCGGGTCACGACACCTTCAATGCTAAACTCATCGTATTCATGGATCACCACAGCTTGATACAATTGATTAGATGATAATAATAGCCGCCGCTGGGTATCAATAATTTTACAAACAAATTCACCATTAAAATTGGCGACAATCACATCACCATTACGGGCAGTTTCATGACGGTCAACAATTATCACATCGCCATCAAATATCCCAACATCCTGCATTGAATCCCCCTGTGCCAAACCAATAAAAGTCGCGCTTGGATGCTCGATTAATAGCTCATCCATACTTAACGTTAATTGACTATATTCAGCAGCTGGCGATTCAAAGCCTGTTACACCAGCGCGAGCAGCAATAGGAATAATTTTCATATAACAACCACTGTATAAAAACACAGTTAATTTTAGCAATAAATGCCACTTGTGCAAGCTTATTCGTCAGGGAGATTTGTCCAGCATGGATTGGAAACTTAAAGTTTGAAGGCAAAAGAAAAACAGCAAGGTATTGCAAGAGGAGTAGAATAAATGAAAGGCCATGTTTACACACAGCCCCTTAAAATAGCAGGTTAATCAAAAAAGTCACGAATATGTAATAAGGCGAGTAAAGCATGCAGCACAAGAAAACCGATAAAACCTTGTGCAAACACTTTATGGTAATCACGCCAAGTTATCGCGTCACTCGGCGCCACTAAAAACCAGACTAAGCCAGTGACACAGACTAACAGCAGGAGTATCACGCCTAGGCCTTCAATAATACTAATTAGCCCTTTGCCGCCAGATACCGGAAGCCGACCTTTAGCCAGCCCTTTGATGTCAGAGATTAACTGGCTAAAATCGAATATCAGCCAAGGAAAAAATAATCGCCACTGCCCTTTGGCACACACCTTCAAGGTAAATAACATGGCCAACAATGCAGTAAACAAGCCACCATATACATGAAATTGATCCCAGAAACTGGCATTGGTTCTAAGTTGACGACCGATCACAATCCAGGGGCTGGTACAAACTAATGTTACGCAAAATAACAATACTAAAGCATGCAGAAACGATGAAATTGCCTGCCCAACTTGCTTCAAGCCCATCAACTAGGCCTCTATCATGGCTTGGGCAAATTTATCTACCTTTTGCCAATCGGTATACTCAACTTTAGTATTGGGATCTGTCGGGCCTTTGGTTATCCACATAATAAAACGAATGATATTGCGATCCATCGGTCCATACCCTTGATAATCTAAATTACCCGCAAAGGTTTCAAGTAACTTAGGTTTCCAAACCGTTTGCTGTAAAAATGCTTGCATGTAGGCATTGGTTTCAGGAGTATTTTTGTGGGGTTTACGGGCCACCAAACTCACCGAGAAAAAGCCGCTGGGCTTAGTTTCAAGCTGTACCTGATGACGCTGAATAAATTCGTACAGCGCAGGACGATGTTTACCATGACGAATACTGGCACCGATAAATATTTTATCAAAGCCTGATAAATCATTAACATCATCTAATGCAGCTAAAGTAACTTGATGATCAGTTTGGTGCACTTGCTGTTGGATATACTCACAAATTTTGCGAGTCTGTCCGTGAACACTTGAATAAACCAGAAGAATGTTAGCCATATCGCCACCTAAAAAAGATCCTATTTATAACATCTTACTTTATATGGAACTTATTGGCTTTGAAACAGATCACGTGCTCAAAAGGTAATTATCTTATGCACTGATCGTTTCCCCTGCATGCAACCTATTAGCTATATCTTGCTTAAATGAAGCTGCTTATAAGTATTCACTGATATTTAATACCAATCACAATAAATAAGTGGCCAGAAATAGCGTAGGAAAAATGCGTGATAACAAGGCAGATTTTTTTGATAAGTAGTTATTCTACAATCAAAAAATCTAATGTAGTTATCAGGTATTTTCACAAGCTAGAATGATCAGTTATTTAATACGATTGGTATAACTCTTTCATTAAAAATAAAACTCTGACAACATGAGCGAATAAGCTACTTTGTTAACGCTCTTGGATTAATCATGTCAACCACAACGCCATTGGTAACCGGCCCACAGGCGCTCAACTCATACCAAACTAACCCACAACACTTATTACTGTGGATGACCTTTGTAATGGGCATTGTGTTTGCCGTTTGGCAAGCCCTGCTGAATAACTTTGTTATCGAAAGAGCCGCTTTTACTGGCACAGAAATAGGCATACTTCAAAGCCTGCGCGAAGTACCTGGATTTTTAGCCTTTACAGCCGTCTTTGTATTATTATTTATTCGCGAACAAGCCTTTGCCCTAATCGCATTAGCCCTGTTGTGTATTGGCGTAGGCATAACCGGATTTTTCCCCGATGCATTCGGTTTATATTTAACCACCATAATCATGTCGATTGGTTTTCACTATTTTGAAACCATCAACCAATCCCTTACCTTGCAATGGGTCGATAAAGCCGATGCCCCTAGCTTTATGGGCAAAGTAATTGCGTGGCGATCTGCGGCTGCTCTTACTGGTTATGCCAATATTTGGGTAGTGATGACATGGCTTAAATTAGACTATGTGTGGATGTATGCCATCATTGGGGCTGCTGGGCTGTGTATGGTGTTATTTATGAGCCAGTTTTTTCCTCAATTTACTCTCAATGCCACTCAACATAAGCATTTATTAATGCGAAAACGTTACTGGCTTTATTATTTACTGACCTTTTTCTCAGGCGCCCGTCGGCAAATATTCGTGGTATTTGCCGGTTTTATGATGGTTGAAAAGTTCGGTTACTCAGTTACGGAAATCACCGCCCTATTTTTAATCAACTATGTCATAAACCTCTTTTTTGCGCCCGCTATTGGTCGACTTATTGGCCGTATTGGTGAACGCTACAGCTTAATATTTGAGTATATCGGCTTAATCATAATCTTTATCTGCTACGCCTATGTTGATAACGCACATCTAGCCGCAGGATTATATGTTGTAGATCATCTGCTTTTTGCCATGGCGATTGCGATGAAAACCTATTTCCAGAAAATTGCCGACAAACAAGACATTGCTTCTACCATGTCAGTGAGTTTTACAATTAATCATATTGCAGCGGTGATCATTCCCGCTTTACTAGGTCTGTTATGGATAAACTCACCTAAATACGTATTCTTTATTGGTGCCTTCTTTGCTGCATGCTCATTAATATTAGCCTTTAATGTACCACAAAATCCACGTGCAGGAACTGAAACTAACTGGCCGAAAAAAGGAGTGTAGTTGATGGATGAAATAGCTAATAAATCAACAGATTCAGAAGTATCCGCTAGAAAGAAGGCATTACAACTTGGTCGGATTATCGGGCTTACAAGTGAAGACGATTATCGCCCAGCCACCGCTTCAATTGCCGAACGAGCTCAACATAGGCAACGTAAACAATTAAGCGTACACCAAGCCAATTTAGAGAGTATTTTTACCCTTGCGTTAAATTACACTCCATCAGATGTGACAGGGAGTGATTTAGATGCTGATTGGAGTTACCAATTTTTTCAAATGGCTGAACAAATCCATAACCGTAAGATGCAAGACTTATGGGCACGAATTTTAGCCAGCGAGATTGTCAATCCCGGAAATTTTAGCCTGCGAACACTAGCCATATTGCGCCAACTGACACTCAGAGAAGCACAAGTCCTTGAAAAAGCATTAGGAATGTCAGTAAAAATAGGCAGTGATAATCGTGTAAAACTACTCACAGGCTACCGCTTAAATGGCGGCATCAAACAATATTTCCGAAAAAGTACCACTGTCAACATACCGCTATCACAGTTTGGTTTGCCCTATTCGAATATCTTAACCCTGATGGATGCAGGTATTTTGCATAACAGTGAGTTTGAAACAGGATTACTTGATCCCAAAGCGATCTTAACAATGCGCTTGTTTACTGACGAATGGCAAATTCAACCGCAAAATAGCCACTTACAGTTTACTTACTACCGCTTTACGCCAATTGGTGATGAAATTTGTCAATTAATCGCAGCAAAAGCCGACAGTGACTTTAATCAAGCCTTAAAAGCGCTGTTAAATAAAGACTTTAGACTGAATAACTCGATTGGAAATAAGTGATGACTCTTCAACAGCCATCTGTGTGTAGCGTTAGCTGTTAACAGTTAGCTGGGCAAAATTTATCACGTTGCCATGGCTACACTTTATAAAGATGAGAATACTTAGCTTTATGAGCACTAAATAAGAATTGCCTTAACGCCTCACGCGCGTCGCCTTTGGCGTTAATTTTTGCCGCCATCACCCCGTTTTCAGCTCGAACAGGCTCAAAGTCAACATCTACTTCTAGGCCATTACTTAGCATTAATTTACCAGAAGTCGGAATATTAGCATGGCGTTCATCATGCATTTTGAATGTTAATCCAGAGCTTGATAACGATAAGACTTCAACAGGCTGCTGAGAATTATTGTCGATGACAGTAACATTTTTTAGATCAGTAATACGCCAACTGCGTTCAGCGCCACTGGTATCCACAACCTCAGGCACGCCAAGTACAGGAATAAATTGACCTAACTCATCTCGTTTTAATACCAAAGGAAACCATAATCGATAATGGCTGATTTCAGCTAGTAATGTCAGCTTAGATTCACCTAAAATATTGGCTAACACTTGTGGTATTTCGGTTGATACGCTTAACGAGTTCTCAGCCAAAATATCAGCGTCAGTATGTCCCGATTGACGTTTGTCACCGGTTAAGCTGGTTGCAAATAAATCACTAAAGCAAGCTAATTCTTCGTCAGATAACGAGCTCATATCAATCAAAATTCCAAATAAGTCAAAAGTATAAATCTTCACATGTAACAACAGTGTAAACGAATGAGTAAACTTTGACCATAACCATTAACTATAGATCATCTTGGTATGAATTAGTGTCATTTTATTATCAATGTGAGGTTAATCACGACTTAAACAAGTAAACATTAAATCATGGTTTACTTATCCCTCACCAACAACATCAATCCAAGAGTGTTCACACTCAATCAAACAAGAGGACACGACTGTCATAGTGCGTTTTTTGTACTATACGTCACTCATTATCATCTGGTTCATCATATTCTTATGTGAAGAGTGACTGAAGCTAAGGTCATAGATAGAACAAAATATTACGGTTAGACAGGATATAAAAAAGGGCACAACAATGCATGTTCTGCCCTAATCCGAATAGAAAAAAATTAACTAATCTGAGTGATGCATAAAAGATTAGCTATCATTGCTTAACGATTTTGCCTGCCTTCATCACAAATGGAATGTCCAGAAGCACTTCAATATTATCAAGTGGGCTAGTTGGCATAGCAATGATATCGGCATATTTACCTGCCTCTAATGTCCCCAACTGTGCTGACATATCAATCAAATCGGCTGCGTTAACAGTCGCTGATTTCAAAATATCCATATTCGTCATACCAGCGCGGCTCATGAGTACCGCTTCCTTGGCATTATCACCATGATGAGACACGCCACTGTCAGTACCATAAGCAATCTTTACACCTGCTTTGTAGGATGCTTTAAAATTAGCCATCATATCGCCGCCAACACGAATCGCCTTTTCTTTAATCGCAGGAGACAACACATCGGTATTTTTAGCCATTTGCACTACGGTATCACCGGCCAATAATGTTGGCACAAGATAAGCGCCAGACTTTTTAAATAACTTAATGCTGTCTTTGTCTGCATAACTCCCATGTTCAATACTATCAACACCTGCACGCAATGCGGCGTTAATACCTGAGGCGGAATGAGCATGACTAGCTACCTTACGCCCTAACGCGTGGGCAGCATCAATGACTTCTTTTAACTCATCATCTTCCATTTGCTGACCAGTACCCGTATTGGTATCAGACAACACCCCACCAGTTGATGTAATTTTAATGACATCTGCACCAAACTTTATCGCTCGGCGAGTTGCGCGGCGACAATCATACGGGCCATCACAAATCGTTTTTTCAGTATATTTTTCAAGTAAATCAGGACTCATGCCGTCAACATCACCATGACCACCTGTCACAGACACACCACCAGATGCGATAATTCTCGGCCCCGTTACCCAACCTTTATTAATGGCATCTCGTAGTGCATAAATTTGTTCTGGTTTGGCCCCTAAATCTCGCACTGTAGTAAAACCAGCTTGTAAGGTTTTATTGGCAAAATATACACTTCTCATTGCAACAGCAGCATCAGACATTCGCAAAGCATCACTGTCATTCTTAGGGCCTAATTCACCTTGTAAGTGAACGTGCATATCCATTAAACCCGGCATAACAAACGACTTTTTTAAATCAATAATCGTTAAGGTATCTTCTGGAGTATGGGCCACATCATTCAAGTAACCTGATTGCACATCAACAATCAGCCCATCACGGATCACTAAGGTTTGTTCGCTAGTTGGTTTCTCTCCTGGTACCGCGAGTAATTGTCCAGCATGCAGCAGGGTAATGTCTGCGGCCTGAACAGAAACAGCCAATAATGCGGCGCCAATGGAACTACCTAAAGTACTCAGGGTAAATAAAGCTGATTTCATTATGTGGTCACTCAAGTGGATAAAGGTTCAATCAATTAAAATGGCAAAGAACCGTTCAAGTTACAAGCTATTAAACCATTTGTTACATTTTGCATGTTAATTACTTAAGTGGCTTTTTCATTGATCATGACCACAAGGCATTAATCATGATGAATGCCCTAAAAAGCGGCACAAATCGCGCCAACCCAGCAAGAGACTGTTAATAAAACAAGCTAAAAGCAGTAATACACTCACAAGTTTCCTATAAAGCAACCCACATAAATCATCCACAACAGCAAAACCAAAACGATTAGAGGAGCTCGTCGGTTTTATTCAATTGCAAATACTGATAAATTCACAAACAAACAACAAGCTAGCAACCCAATCTTTGAAGTTGGCAAAAATAATTTCACGAACCAATCAACAGATAAGTAATTGGTGTACCGAATGAAAACAATGGCAAGGATAATTTGTGTAAAAAACCGCGCGCAATTATAAGTTACGCAGCAATAACCTTGTCAAAATTGAATGGTTTTACGCGAAGAATTTTGTTGGCGAATCATTAGGCTGGCAAAGCGGTAAACAGAACGATGTTAAGAGGTTAATGCAAATGACACGATTGCTCTACATTGCGCTAGCGCTAGTCAGCGGTATTCGTCAATTATTTATGATGTATTACATCAAGTGGGAGCAGGTCAAATGACCCATACAACACCGCCAACGATTGCCGTATTTGGTGCAGGGTCAACCGGTTGTTACTTAGCTGCAGAGTTACTGCTAGCCAAGCTTGATGTAACCATCATTTGCCGCCAGCGCATTAAAAACAGCATCATGACGCACCAAGGTATTCATATTAGTGATTACTTAGGCATGCAACAAACCATCATGCCAAGCAATATTTTGACCGAAATAGATCTCACAAATGATAACAACAGCCAATATGACGTTATTTTTGTTACCTTAAAAAGTCACCAAATTGCGATGATATACCCAGATTTACAAGCCATCAGCCATGCCAATACCGAGATCATTTTTATGCAAAATGGGATTGGCAGTTTTGATGAGGCCAAATACAAACTCGTACAGCAACAACTATACCAAGGCATTACCCCATTTAATGTGCTGCAAAAAGACAAGGCACGATTTCACAAAGGCACCGAAGGCCATTTCATTTGGCCTAAAACACAATTCACCCAAATCATTGCCAAGGCCATGCATCAGCACCAACTTAATTGTGAATTAACAAATAATATGCAAGCCGTGATCTGCGGTAAGCTATTACTCAATCTAAACAATGCGTTAAATGCCATTAGCAACTTACCAATAAAAACCCAATTACAGCAGCGCCCCTACGCAAGTTGCTGGCCGAGGCAATGCAAGAGTGGCTTAATGTATGTCAAAAAGCTCAGTTTCCCGTTAAGCAATTTACTAAACTGGCCCCCAAATGGCTGCCAATAATTTTACGCTTACCTAATGGTCTATTTAATATTATTGCCAAACCCATGCTAGCTATTGACCCACAAGCACGATCATCCATGTGGGAAGACATACAAGCAAAACGCTTAACTGAAATCGATTATTTAAACGGTGCCGTAGTAAAACTAGGTCAGCAATATCATGTGGCTACGCCCATCAATCAGCGTATTTACAGCGCAATAAAATTAATCGAGCAAGGCAAGGCTGTTGATGTCCATCAACTCACCTCAGCACATTACACCTCATCAAATAAGACAATATCATGAGCAAACAACATTTCTTTTTTGGCCCTTGGCAAGTCAACCCAGCAAGCAACAGCTTACAACGGGGAAGTGACATCAAACAAATTGAGCCCAAAGCCATGCAAGTGTTGCAACTGCTTTGCCAGCATTCAGGCGAAGTATTAAGTCCTGATGATATCGTCGAGCAGTGCTGGGGACATGTTGTGGTGGGCGATAACCCGCTCCACAAAATTATTACCCAACTACGCAAAGCCCTTGACGACAGCGCATCTAATCCCGAATTTATTGAAACCATTCGTAAACGCGGCTATCGCACCTTAGCTGAGGTTAATTTCCCGTTAATTGAACATGATGATCATATTCAACCAAGCACTTGGCAGGTAGGTTCGCCGTTCCCCGGATTGCGGGCATTTGATGCCAAAGATGCCGAAGTTTTTTACGGCCGCAGCGAACAAGTCAGCACCTTATTAAAGCGCATGAGCAAGCAGGTGCAATTTGGTCGCGCCTTTTGTTTATTACTCGGCCCCAGCGGCAGCGGTAAATCGTCATTATTAAATGCCGGAGTCGTTCCACAATTTATGCGCCCACAGGGGTTTGATGGCATTGGCATAGTGTCTCACACCAGTTTAGATTTAGCCGATATTAGCCAAGACCGTTTATTTACCGACATCGCCCTTGCGCTGCTGGATTTAGACATAAACGATATACCGGTATTTGATGGCATGACCGCTGAAAATCTCGCCGTGATGTTACAACAAAATATGCCTGAGGCGATTAAACGAGCTCAACAGTCGTTAGCCCGCATACCTTCAACGGATGCAGCTTATACCCCTAAACTATCGCTATTTATTGACCGTTTAGAAGTCTTGTTATCATCACCGCTATTCACCGAGCCAGAAATTCAAACGGCGTTAGATATCATTGAGTCGTTGGCTACCAGCGGCTGCTTTATGGTGTTCAGCGCCTGTCGAAATGACTTTTATCCGCAGGTGGTCAGCCGCCCCAGCTTAATGGCCGGTAAAGGTAACGGCTCACACTTTGACTTAACGGCACCAAACCGCAGCGAGTTACTGCAAATGATCCGCTTGCCCGCAAAAGCGGCGGGCCTTAAATGGGACACAGACCCGCAAACCCACACGCCATTAGATGAACTACTGTGCGCCGAAGCGGTCAACAACCCTGACGCACTGCCAATGCTGCAATACACCTTACAAGAGCTGTATTTACAGCGCGATGACAACGACACCTTATTAGTGTCGGTATATCAAAAACTGGGCGGAATAGAAGGCGCGATTGGTCAAAAAGCTGAAGGTATTTTCGCGGAATTAGCCACGCAACATCAGCAATGCCTAAGCAAAGTATTATCGTTATTAGTGACATTATCCGCCGATGAAACCAACATCACCAGCCGCGCTGCGCGCTTAAGCCAACTGAGCAACGACAACGAAACCGCCCTAGTGCAAACCCTAGTGGATAACCGCTTATTTGTGTCACACCTGCAAAATGGCCAGGGCTGTTTCAGTGTTGCCCACGAGGCATTATTGAGGCGCTGGCCACGGGTTTTACAATGGATTGAAGCACATCGCGACAGCTTACGGGTTAACGCACGTTTAACCGTACTGAGCCAGCGTTGGCAAGATGAACAACACCACAAAGCCTATTTACTAGCCGAAGGTAAGCCATTGCAAGAAGCACTCGCACTGGCCAACAACCCACTGTTTAATTTAGATACCGAGCAACACGCCTTTATTCAAGCCTCAAAGAAAAGTGCCGGGCTAAAACGCCTAGCAAAAATGTCCACTATTGCCGCACTGTGTATGCTGACCCTACTGGCTGTTTTAATGAGTGTTAGAAGTATTCAGGCAGAACAATTTGCTAAACAAAAACAACAACAAGCAGAAAGCTTATTGGGCTTTATGGTTGGCGAATTTGCCGATAAATTACGTAGCGTTGGTCGCATGGATTTATTAGATGGTATCACCCAAAAGTCGATGGAATATTTTGCTGATAATAATGAACAAACAAGTGAATCCACCACCTACAAAACATTAAGCTATCAAAGCCGCTTACAACACGGTCAAGCATTGGCAGCAAAAGCAGAAGTTGCTTATTCAAGGGGCGATAACAGCAAAGCAATAACAGCATTTACCGATTCTCAAAAAATTCTTAAAGCACTCTATGATGAAACCCAAGCTACCCCAGATATTGAATTACTTAAACTATTGGGTGCAAACGCTTTTTGGATAGGTCAAATAGCATTAAATGACAGAAAAGATGCTGAAACACTCAAGCAATTTGAGCTTTACCGCGATTACAGCATTAAAATGAATCAAATTGCACCAGACAATATCGATTCATGGATCGAGCTATCCTATGCTTACAACTCACTAGGGAGTCTTTTTTTCAACCAAAATAATTTCAGCAATGCTCAACGCAATTTCGAACTCTCTTTAGAATTAAAGAAAAAAGCTTTACTGCAGTCGCCACAAGACAGCTTACTTGCTTCATCTACTGCAGATACCTATTCATGGTTAGCGAGCACCGCAATGAAGCAAGGTGATTTAGAAGGCGCATTAAAACTTTATAGCCAAAGTCAGCAATTGTTAGAAACACAATTAAAGCAAAAACCGCAAGATGCACCACTCATGGAAGTACTCGCTTACACCTTTAGTCATCAAATGAGGATTTTAACTGCTCAAGCAAAATGGCAACGGGCATTTGAAATGAACCAACAGGCATTTAAATTATTAGATGATATGCATACACAAGACCCTGATAATAGCTACTGGCGCTTTGAAAGATTAAATATACAAGCCAAGCAGCTGACTTTAGCAGCCCACTTAATTAGCGAACAAAAATCATCAGATTCAAGTTTTATTACCCCACATGAATTATCCTCGCAACTCGCAGAACAATACCTTTTATCTGAGCAGGATAATAAATATTTAAATCTTAAAACCATCCTCCTGATAGCATCCATAAAATACTTTCAAATATTAGAGCAATGGTCAGAAAGTGAGTTACTGCTGCGCGAATTAAATCAACTATCAACGACAACATCATCTCTTGACGCTTATTTAGTTGATATAGCCTTGTTATCTGCAACCCAAGCTAAGCATAAACAGCAGAATAAAGAAATGGAATCAAAATGTCAGTTAGCCCTTACTTACATACCTGAGGATTTTCATCTTTTTGACATTCAATTAACCCAAGCATTTGTTGTGGCCAACTTATGTTTGAAATCGCAAACATCAATAACCGAGCAGTTAAGTGCACTCGAAAAAATGCACATTAATGTCTCGGCGCATCACCCTCTTTTAACCTCTAAAATGTCCACCCCTCTATAAGGAAATAATCATGTCATCTGATAGTAAAATTAATGTCATAGTCACCTATGAACAATCCACCTTTTTATATAATGGCTCACCAAAATGCCAACTTGTTGTGCAACAAAACACATCCATTAGATTCAAATTAGATAGCGCGACAGCAGATAATTATCGATTTGCGGGGGTTATTTTTGACAACCCAAATGATCCTGATATTGGTAAAGTTAGCATCAAAAACCAAGCAACAGAGTTAAAAATTAAAGATACTTATTGTCAGCATGCAGATGAAATTTCATTCAGAATCGTGTTGACGCCACTCAATACACACGAGTGTATTGTAAGCCCTGACCCTCAAGTGCTCAACAGGCCACCACAAAAGTAGCATTAAAACAACAACATAAAAGCAGAAGGTTAGCGGAAGGTTATTTTTTACTTTTTTGAATAAAGTGTGTGTCATCGAAATACGTTCATTTGATACACACTTTTTTGAAAAGGGACTGACTATGATAACCGCTAACAAATACCAAGAAATCCATGACACATTAATTCGTGCCACCGAACTTGCTAAGGCGTTATCGGGTAAAAACTTCCCAACACCTGATCATCCACACAAACCCATTGTGCAAAACGAAGTAGCATTTAATGATCCTCAAAATAAATCTGCCGCACGTCAAACTGTTGAGCACACGTTAGATCAAGCCACGCAAATATCTAGCCTAGGTTTTTTAATGAACGCCATTTCAGAAGCCATTTTTGTGGTCAATGATGAAGGCATCATTGAAATGATTAACCAGCATGCCGCAAAACTTTTTGGCTCGCCAAAAGAGTTATTGATTGGGCAAAAATGGACTAACTTTGTTAATTCTGCCTACAAAGAAGAATACCTAGAATTATTTGCCCAGTGGCGTGAAACCTTCACCCCATTTAATCACGGCCCCAAAGAAATTGTGCTGCAACGTGCTGACTCCAGCTTAGTCGATGCCGATATTTCACTGTCATGCTTACCTGTTGCCGAAAATGCCACACCATTAATTGTCGGGGTAATGCATAACCTGACTAGCCACAAAGAAAAGTTTGCAGAGTTAACCCGTTTAGCCAATACCGACAAACTCACCGGCTTAGCCAATCGTCACGCCTTTGATGACGCGCTGCAAAACGCGTGGGACGCGAGTGTACAGCATCAACATCCATTAAGTTTACTGCTGATTGATATCGACTTTTTTAAACTGTTTAACGATAACTATGGCCACATTAATGGCGATAAGTGCTTACAAAAAGTCGCTCAGGTGATTAAATCTGCCATGCCAAACCGCGACTGTTTAGCCGCCCGTTTTGGCGGTGAAGAGTTTACCGTTATTCTGCCTAACTTCAGCAAAACACAGGCGCAACGAGTGGCAGAAAAAATTCAACGCCAAATTAATCAAATTAAATTTACTGATATAGGCTTAACTCAAGAAGTGAAAGTCAGTGTCAGCCAAGGCATTGCCTGCGAGCAACAGGGCCAGTTTCGTACCGAGATGGCACTCATTTGCGCTGCAGACACCGCCCTTTATCGCGCCAAAGCCGAAGGCCGTAATCGTATCAGTTTAAGCCTGTAATACCTTGAAAGATGCACTGGCTAGTATATTCGTTAGCCAGTGCGCCTAAAACCGCCCCACTGTATATTTGCGTTGAGTGATGCCGATTTATCGATTTACTAATTTGCCAACAAGTTAAACTGAACAAAATGAAAAAATAATCTATCTACAATAACCCTTTTGGTTTTTAACCCCGTTTATAGCCACAAATCACTTATTAATCGACCACGATTAAGCCAATCTGGTCGATACCTTTATTTTTTGTGGAGTACATTTATGACATTACTAACCAAAACCTTTGCTCTTACAGCATTAACCTCAGCACTCGCCTTTACCGCATTACCTAGCCTTGCAGCTGATTTCGATTTTCCCCACATTGAAACCACAGGCGCCAGTGAAATAGTGATAGATGCCGATATGGCCGTGGTGAATATTGAAGTAGTCGTCGAAGCCCCCACATCAAAAGCGGCCAAAGCAGCCTCTGATAAAGCCATCAGCCAGTTTTTAAGCCGCTTAAAACAAGCAGGCGTAGATAAACATGATATTCAAAGTGCTAATTTAAGCTTGCGCCCACAGTATCATTACCAAAAAAATGAACCCTCCAAATTAAACGGCTATCAAGCTAGCCGCAGAATGACCATTACCGTTAAGCAACTTGAACAGCTTAATGACTTATTAGACAGTGCATTAGAACAAGGCATTAACCGTGTCAATTCGATTGAGCTAACCTCAAGTAAACGTGCTGACTATATTGAACAAGCTCGCCAAGCGGCAATTAACGATGCCAAACAAAAAGCAAAATCGTTAGCCAAAGGATTTGATAAAAAGGTCGAGGGAGTGTGGCAAATACGCTACTTTGATCAGCACCCAATTCAGCCAATGCAATACAAAATGGCTGCGCAAGCAGACAGTAGCGTCAGTGAAAGCTATCAACAAGCCCAAGTCACGATTAGCGATCGCGTTGACGTGGTATTTAAATTGAAATAATAACGTTCGTTTCTATTAATGCTGCTCACCTTATTGAGAGATGAGCAGCATTGTTAGTTTTTGGCTAAGAAAATAATTAAACCAATAAGGAATCAGCTATTTATTAGAAATAGGCATATTAGCAGGCTTGATCAATGCGCGAACCAACAAAAATACCCCCACCAACAAAAAGGGCAAACTTAGCCATTGTCCTGCCGTTAATAAGGTTTCAGTATAAGCGGTTTGACTTAACTTAATACTTTCAATAGCAAAGCGGGCACTAAAGATTAAAATTAAAAACAGCCCAAAAATGCCGCCCTGTCTTTGCTTTAATGTGCCTTTTTGGAAAATAGCGAATAACACAATAAAGCTAATTAAGTAAGCGATGGCTTCATACAACTGTGCAGGATGACGCGGTAACATGTCCACACGTTCAAAAATAATACCCCATGGTTTGTCAGTTGGATTGCCCAAAATTTCTGAATTTGCAAAATTGGCCATCCGCACAAAAAAACCAAATATCGCGGTCGCAATGGCTAAGCGGTCAAGCAAATACAAAAATGGTAAACCGACTTTTCGCTTGTAATAATAAAGCGCCAAAATGGCTCCCAGCCCGCCACCATGGCTAGCTAACCCTCCTTCCCAAACCGCTAATATTTTCATTGGATTGGCAAGATAGTAACTTGGGTCGTAAAACAAGCAATGGGCCAATCTTGCGCCGACAATAATGCCAACAACGCAGTACACCAATAGATTATCTAATGACTCAACATTTAAACCTTCTGCTTTATAAAAGGTTTTCATCACTTGAAAGCCACTGGCAATAGCCAAAGCAAATAACACACCGTACCAATGAATAGTTAACCCCATAAACGACACCATAACAGGGTCCCAACTCCACACTAAATGTTCCAAAAACAACTCCCAACAAGCTTTAACCAATGAAAACGCTGCACAGTATACTCAAGATACTTGATGAAAAAACAAATATCCTTCATCAATGCCGTATTATCAGGCGGCGTGATTATATTCGTTATATTTAAGCCCGCAATGCCATCTGGTAACATACTCCCCTTGCTTGCCCAAATTGGATACGAATCGACATGCTAACAGACAAAATTGAATGCCACCTCACCATCGACGACACAGCGCAAGATGCGGTGAGTTTATTAGCAGCATCATCAGGATTGTCAAAGCAAGTCATTAAGCAAGCAATGCAAAAAGGGGCAGTTTGGTATACCCATGGTAAGCAAGTGAATCGTTTAAGGCGGGCAAAAAAAGCTTTATCGGTTGGCGATAAGATCCATTTGTATTACAACCCTTACATATTGGCAGAACAGCCTGCAACAGCCCAAATGCTATTTGACCAAGGTGAATACAGCTTATGGTACAAACCTTATGGTTTGCGTTGCCAACCCTCTAAGTGGAGCGATCACACCACCATCAATCGCTTTATTGAGCTTAATACCAACCCGCCTCGCAGCGCTTATATTATACATCGATTAGATCGCGCCGCTTCAGGGCTTATCATTATTGGCCACAGCAAAAAAGCCACCGCCGCCATCGCTAAGCTATTTGAAACGCGCCAATTAGAAAAATATTACCAAGTCATTGTGGAAGGAAAGTTTACCGATAAAACCGTCACCATTAACACTGATGTAGATCATAAGCCTGCGCTATCCCATGCCACGCTAATGGAATACAACCCAGCGCTCAATCAATCCAAGCTCAGGGTTAAAATTGAGTCAGGCCGAAAACATCAAATTCGTATACATATGGCCAGCATAGGTCATCCCGTGGTTGGTGATAGATTGCATGGCAATGCTGATGAGCAAGCACCCGATTTAAAACTGTGCTGCTGTGAGTTTAGCTTTACCTGCCCGCTAAGCCATAAAGCGGTCAACTTCATTTTACCTGAAACACTGCGGCCTCAGTTTGGCATTGAATAGATAGCCATCTAATCGTTAGTGATATCGGCAAAGGTGGCGCTCAGCAGTTGCTGAACATCATTTGCGGCCATTTCAAGCTCTAAACCTCGTCGACCCGCACTAAAAAACAATGCCGACTGACTTTGAGCAGTAATATTAATCACTGTGGTTAAACGCTTTTTTTGCCCTAGCGGGCTAACCCCACCCAATATATATCCGGTTGTCCGCTCAACTAACGCACTGTCTGCCATTTGCACTTTTTTACAGCCTAATGCTTTAGCCATTTTTTTGAAATTAAGCTGTTGATCGACCGGTATCATGGCTACCGCTAATTGCTTAGCGTCGGTTTGCACCACCAAGGTTTTAAACACCATAGCGGGATTAAGATTTAATTTTTCAGCCGCTTCTAAACCATAAGACGACGCTAAAGGATCATGCTGATAATCATGCACCTTGTATGCTAGACGGTGTTTTTTGACTAAATTAATTGCGGGGGTCATATGTACCACATTTTACTAATTATCTGCTGAATCACAGGTAAGTTAAGTCAGATATGCTATAAACATAACAGCATAAGCATAACTCAGTTTTATCATGCTAGTTTATACAACCAGTTAACGACATTGTCAGGTCTCAAATGAAAATATTGCCAACTCTCGCCACATTATCATTAAGCTTACTAAGCCCACTCCTGTTTGCGGCTAGCTTAAGTTTACCGACTAACGCTGAGCTCATCGCCCTAAATGGCCAAGAAATAAAAGCCACAAACCCGCTTGATTTAACAACTGGCGTTAATCAAATTGCATTTCGGTATCAAGGAACATACAGACAGGGCGGCACCCAAACACGTTTTGAATCTGAACTAATTGTGGTGAGTTTTAGTGCCGATGATCAAGACTACACACTCACCTTACCCACTATTCGCAATAAACGAGATGCCAATAACTTTGATCAGCAGCCTCAATTGTCTATTACTAGCAAGCAAGGTGATCTTGCATTTACCTATGATGTCATCACTAAACCCGGTCTGCAGTGGAACCGTAAATATCTTGAAGAGCTTGCGCTATATAATCAAAGCCAACAAGTTGCATCAGTGAATGAGTTTGCAATACCCGTTGCAACGGCTACCAATAGCCAATCAACAATCCAGCAAGAGGCGCCAACCCCAAGTACAGCCATTAAAGCTACGCCCACTACAACATCAACAATTAGCACCCCACCCGCAAAAGCTGAATCCGCAAAAGCTGAAATGGCGACTCAAGCTGTTATACAGCCCAAAACCATTGCCCAAGATCAAGCAGAAATCAGCCAGATGCTAGATTACTGGTACAGTAAGGCGAATGACGAAACCAAGGCGGCATTTAAAAATAAAATTAACAACTAAATCGTTATAAACAAAAAAGGTTGATAACCCTAAGTTATCAACCTTTTTTAAGGCGATTAAAGACTAAAACTACAATAACCAAGCACGGTAAGTTTTACCTTTTAATCTACCTTTGGTGATTTTGTTTAAAGCTTGTTTTGACATCTTACGAGACACAGCAACATACGAACGAATATCAGTCACTTTAATTTTACCAATATCGTTAAAATCGATGCCATTATCACCCGTTAGCGCGCCGACAATATCACCCGGACGAATTTTTTGCTTTTTACCTGCATCAATTTGAATGGTTAGCATACTGGCTTCAAGCGGCTGCTTATTTAACGCACTTAAAGACGGCAGCGATGAAGGCACAATATCTTTACCGATGGCCTCTTCAATCATCGCCATTTTATAGCCGTCATTTTCACTGAAAAACGTATACGCAGCACCTTGGCTACCTGCACGACCCGTTCGGCCAATACGGTGAATATGTACTTCAGTGTCATAAGCAATATGGTAGTTAAATACGGCATCTAACGCATCAATATCTAACCCGCGAGCTGCCACATCGGTAGCCACTAAAATGCGAGCACTTTTGTTAGCAAAGCGCAGTAACATTAAATCACGATCGCGCTGCTCTAAATCACCATGTAACGCCAACACGCTAAAACCGAACTCGGCTAACGCATCGGCAACTTGTTGAGTTTCACGCTTGGTATTACAAAACACAACTGAACTTTCAGGCTGTTTATCTAACAACAATAAGCGTAACGCTTCTAAACGCTGACTATTATCATCAATGCGATAAAAATGCTGTTCAATACTGAGTTGGTCATGAGTTGATTCCACTTTGACCATCACAGGCTTATACATGATGCGCTCAGCAATGGATTTAATTTGCTCTGGGAACGTGGCGCTAAATAATAGCGTTTGGCGCTCGTGTGGCGTTTGCTCAATAATCGCATCTAAGTGCTCTTGAAAGCCCATCTCAAGCATACGATCTGCTTCATCAAGCACTAACATGTTCACATGGCTTAAATCTAAACGGTTACGATCTAAATGATCAATAATTCGTCCAGGTGTACCTACAATAATATGCGCTCCGTGTTCTAATGAGCCAATTTGCGGCCCCATCGGCACCCCGCCACACAAGGTTAATACCTTGATATTGTGAATACCACGAGCAAGAGTGCGAATTTCTTTCGCCACTTGATCAGCCAACTCACGGGTTGGACAAAGCACTAAGGTTTGAATACGAAACCGCTTTACCTCTAACTTATTAAGCAAGCCTAAACCAAAAGCAGCGGTTTTTCCTGAGCCAGTTTTACCTTGGCCAATAACATCATCACCGGCCAATATTGGCGGTAAACTTTCGGCCTGAATTTGGGTCATTGACTCATAGCACATGGTTGTTAGGTTTTCTAACAATTCTGGTTTTAAGTTCAAGGTAGAGAATGCCTGACTGGCAATTTGCGAAGATGACTGACTCAAAGGAATATCCTGTGCTGATAAGCTAACGGAAAACAACAAGGCCAAAGCAAAAGGCTTTGGCCAAAGAATGTGCTTATTATAGCAACTAACGGCGTGAATTACTGCATTTGCATTGCTAATTACCAAGACAAAATATTGATACCTCTTAAGAGATAATAGTGCAGCAAACATCTAAAAAGTGATTCACATCACAAAATGCTTATGTTATCAATTAACCCATCGCAGACTTTTTAAGGAAACCTATGGCTGTTGCACACGGAGAACATAGCGTAAGTATGCAAGAGGATATTATTTACACAAAAGTGATTGGCGCATTTAATGAATTTGGCATAAAAAACTATACCGACACTGTCATGACGCTAGTAAAACAGCGCGAGGGCAAACCTTTTGCGGTACTCGTGGATAATACCAAGCTAGAAGGTGCCACCCCTGAAGCTTTTCAACTACTTGAATCCTATAACCTATGGATGAACCAACAAAATATGATAGCCAAAGCATTAGTGTTTAATGTGGCTATTTTGGCAACAATAACCCAAAGTCAAACACCATCTCTGTGCGCTGAAAATGTCAAAATTTGCAAATCGATCGAAGAAGCACAAACTTGGTTAGAGCTGAAAATAGACCAGTACAAAATACGCAATAACTCGTGTACAGAAATGACAAAAGGTTAATCATGCAGAAAATTAACAATCAGATAATTTCTGGCAAACAGTGTTATTAATTATAATGTTTTGTTGTGAATTAATCTGATGACTCATAAATACTGAACCACACACAGCACAACTATACTTACTCCAATCTTTATATTTAAAATGCCTTTCGATAAAAGTGCGCTGAACTTTATAAAAAATGGTTTTTGCCGCGCAACATGGGCAAGATTTGTAATGAGCCATTAAGCATTCTCGTAGCGTTGAATAACAACATCATACCCTACCCGCCCACACACAAAACATCATCAAACCGTTAATTTGACACCTATCACTTAAACTTATCTATATGTTATATTTGAACTTTACTTATTTTTACTTGATGTAAAAATTGTTGTCATTAAGGCCTATGAAACGTTGCTTGTTGCAACTTTCGCTTACCAATTTACTTCAACTTAATGGCCTACAAAAAAAGCCTTAATAATTACACCGAATCTTTATAAGTAGGTTTAACTTGAGCAATAAATGCTTGAGCCGCAGCGGTTAACGGCAAGTTTTTACGCCAAATAAATGCTAACTCCCAAGCGACTTTTTCATCTAACGGAATAAACTTAAGTTTATTTGACGACACCCTCTGGCAAATAGGTGCCGGTAAAATAGCAAATGCCATTTGCACCTCTGCCATGGCGGTCATAAATTCCCACTGCCCCGTCTGTGACACAACATTTAACTTATAACCAGCGCCTTGGCAGCTATGACTAATAACCTTCCCAATGGCGAATTGATCATTGTATTGCACAAAAGGCCTTCCATCTAAATCTTGCCATTTAAGATGCGTTTGACTTGCCAGCTCATGATCAACATGCAAGCATACATTTAAAGGGTAACGCTCTAATTTTAAGATATTAAACTCATCGGTATGGTTAGTTGGCAAAGCCGTAACACCAATATCTAAGCTATCATTTAGTAGCGCTTTTTCAACCGCAAAACCACCCACTTCAAGCATATTAACCTTAATCCCAGGATAGGTAGTTTGAAAGCGAGCCAACATATTAATGAACATCCCACCGGTCATTGGGCTCAACCCCAATCGCAAGCGACCAATCTTCAACCCCGTAAGCGCATTCATATCTTCATACATACGATGCCATTGGCCCACTATTTGTTGAGCACTTTTCGCTAATAGCAAACCGGCCTCGGTTACTTCTACTTTTTGGTTATTACGGATCAACAATTGTTGGTCGAGCGTCTCTTCCATTTTTTTAATGGTTTTACTCAGCGTAGGTTGTGTCATATATAACTGCTCGGCCGCTAAGGTAAAGTGGCCAACTTCAATGACAGTAAGGAAGCACTGCAAATTTTTAATTGATATGTTCATGCCAAAATGGAATCTACTGAGTAATTTTTTGTCATTTTACTTATTTATAGCTGAAGAATATAGTTATTTCACACCGACCAGTTAACCGTTTTATTTGAAGGATTTTGACATGAAAGCATTCAAAAACTTATTTGCTAGCGCACTTGTTCTTGCCGCTCTTCCTGAAAAAGTTGAAGTAGTAGTAAAGCAATCTGACGCTAAAAAAGCATAATCAGTTTAGGTTATTAGCTTTATCTCTAATCTCCTACAACTGATATCAGGCATAGATATCTTGTTAATGCTCCCCCATCGCATTACAAAATATCACACAAGTCTGATCATGCTGATATTCCCCCAGATATCAGTAAAAATCCGCAGGCCAACCGCCGCGGATTTTTTGTATCTCAATATAAGTCTCTCAACTAAACAAAATCACTTCATCGTCACTTTGCCGCCAATTATTTTATAAGCAGGTGTGCCACGTATTAACACTTCACGAGCAAATGTTAACTCGCATTGAGGGCAAGTACCGGCGCGAGTTGTAAAATCACCTACAATCCGCTCTTTAAAGCATTTAACTAACGCGCCTTTGCCACCTTTACGATATTTAAACAACTTTGATTGACACTTAGCACAATAAATATCAACAGTGCGAACAGGGCCTTTAGGGTTTGGTTTTGCCACAATAAACTCATTAACTCTTAAACAAAATCATTATGCCACATCGCGCTTATTACGGTTTATTTTGACAAGAAAAATGCCTCTCGCTTTTTGTACAGCCATTTTTGTACAGCCATGTTTGTTATTAGTTCACCAGCGTTTGCCATACTTGAACGAACCGAAACAGGCAAGCGTTGGGGATCACTCATAAACGATTTGTTGAACGAAGCCGCTCTGCGGCAGATAAGATAAAAAGTTTAAGCGGAAGAATTAAAAAATTAACACTTAAGATGCGGAGCAAGAAAATGAAACCATTTCAACTATTAAGTCTCAATTTTTTAGATTCATCCGAAAGAGGACTTTTGTAGATAGAAAACTTTTCTGATTCCATTTTACCCTCAGACCAAATGCTTATAACGCCCGCCTAACACGCAATGTGTTGGCGTGGTTTTTTGCGTTGTTTGCCAAAACCATGACAACGTTACATTGTCGGAGTTTAGGCGCTTATTATATTCCCTCTACGCCAAAGCGAATTTTATAGGGTGTACTTTAGCTAAATTAACGCTCTGTTTCGCTTGCCAAAGGTTATAATTGTCTTGCATGGACAGCCAACTTTCTGGGCTTCTACCTAAAGCCTTCGATAGTCTCAATGCCATTTCGGGTGTTATGGAACTCTGACCTTTAAGTACTCGGTTAAGAGTTGAAGCTGAAACGTCTAATTGTTTGGCGACAAATCTGCAGCTGTAGCCAAAAGGTTCCATATATACATCGGAAATAAACTCACCCGGATGCGGTGGATTATGCATAGTCATTAGTTGAACGAAGCCGCTCTGCGGCAGATAAGATAAAAAGTTTAAGCGGAAGAATTAAAAAATTAACACTTAAGATGCGGAGCAAGAAAATGAAACCATTTCAACTATTAAGTCTCAATTTTTTAGATTCATCCGAAAGAGGACTTTTGTAGATAGAAAACTTTTCTGATTCCATTTTACCCTCAGACCAAATGCTTATAACGCCCGCCTATGTTCTGGTCAACTCCAACCGAACACTTTTCTAAAAGAGATTTCAAAGTCTATAGGTGACTGATCAGCATTTGCCGAATGCAGTCGTTCTACATTGTAATATTTCATATATTTAGCCACATCATCACACATATGATGACGAGTTGGCTGTGGTACTTTTAATAACCAATCGTGTTTCAAACTACCAAAAAATCGCTCTACAACAGCATTGTCCCAACACGCTCCCACATCGCCCATACTTGCTCTGCAATCCAATTGTTTTAATAAACGTCGATAGCCTTTACTAGTATATTGCGAACCTCTATCGCTATGAAAAACTAGGCCTTTAGGTGGTTTTCGCAAGTTATAAGCCTTCAAAAATGCTTTCTCCACTAAGCCTCTCGTCATGCGCTTAGAGATATGCCAGCCGACGATTCTGCGAGAATATAAATCCATTACCACTGCGAGATATAGCCAGCCTTCGCCTGTTTTAAGATAGCTCACATCACCAGCCCAGACTTGGTTTGGCCCAACTGGATTAAAATTCATATTAAGCAAATTATCAGCCACGCTATCACTGTGTTTACGCTTTGTGGTGACTTTATAAGCCAGACGTTGCGTTACCACCAGTTTCAATCGCGCCATTAACTTAATAGTGCGATAACGTGTAATATTAAACCCTTCTTTGCGTAATGCTTTAGCTAATTCTCGGCTACCCAGGCTGTTTCTACTGGCCTTGAATAGTGCTTTAGCTCGACGAAATAATTCTAGTGTGTCAGCAGTGATAAGCTCACCAGGCCTTTTAAGCCAAACGTAATACGCTGACGAACTGACCTGCATCACTTTACACGCCAACGAAATAGGGTATTTCGACACAAGAGTCTTGATAAATGAGTACCTTACTTCATTTCTTTCGCAAAGAAGGCACTGGCCTTTTTTAGGATTTCACGCTCCATTAATAAGCGTTTATTCTCTTTGCGTAACAGCATAAGTTCGGTGCGTTCATCGACAGATAAGGTATCACCTTGTGCCTGCTTTTTGTGTTTAGAAACCCAGCTGTAAAGGATTTTATCTGTGATACCTAAAGAAGCTGCTGCTTGAACTATTGTGTAATTTTGTTCAAGAACCAAAGCGACAGCTTCTTGTTTAAAGTCATCTGGATATTGTTTATTTATTCGTTTAGTCATATTCACCTCAATAATGGCATTATTATATTCCTTTATTGAAGTGTCCGGCTAATTCAACCACAACAAAGTCCTATGGATTGCATTTAATATTAACAAAAAAGGACTCATTCGAGTCCTTGTCAACAATCTTGCTCAGCTACATTTAACCAAGGAAGTTTAACCGCTAACTAAACCTAACTGCGCAAACCAATCCCGCGTGAGATAAGATAATAAGCCACAAACCATAGTGAGGCACAAAAGCCGACCATGATGGCAATGGATAAGCCAATGCTGATATCTGCAAAGCCTAAAAAGCCGTAGCGGAACACGTTTATCATATACACCACTGGGTTTAACGCTGACACGCCTTGCCAAAAATCCGGTAATAATGACAGTGAGTAAAACACCCCGCCAAGATATGTCAGTGGCGTTAAGATGAAGGTAGGGATAATGCTAATGTCATCAAAACTTTTAGCAAATACCGCGTTAATTAACCCGCCTAACGCAAATAATACTGAGGTTAAAAACACTGTCATAATGACTAAACCAACATGATGAAGGCTGAGGTTTACAAAAAACATGGCCACCAAAGTAACAATCAAGCCAACACTTAAACCACGCGCCACGCCGCCGCCAACATAACCGGCAATCATCACATAATGAGGGACGGGTGCCACCATTAATTCTTCAATGCTGCCATGCATTTTTGCACTAAAAAAAGACGAGGCCACGTTAGAATAAGAATTGGTAATCACCGACATCATGATTAAGCCTGGTGCAATAAACTCCATGTAAGATACACCGCCCATTTCGCCAATGCGGTTACCAATTAAGTTACCAAAAATCAAAAAGTACAATGTCATGGTAATAGCTGGCGGCACTAAAGTTTGCACCCAAATACGGGTAAAACGATTGGTTTCTTTAATTAAAATACTTTTAAAGGCAATCCAATAAAGCTTGTTCATTATTTTGAGTCCTTCGTTTTTTTAACTAACTCGACAAATAGCTCTTCAAGGCGATTTGCTTTGTTGCGCATTGATAGCACTTCAATATTTAACTGACTTAATTGACTAAACAAATCATTAAGGTTGTTGGCTTTAGCCACATCCACTTCTAGCGTGTGTGCATCAACTAAGCGGCAAGTCATATTATTTAAGGTTGGCGCGGTTTCAATGTCGTGTCGTAAATCCAAAATAAAGGTTTCAACATCCAGTTTGCTAAGCAGGCTTTTCATGCTGGTGCATTCAACCAATAAGCCTTTATCGATAATGCCGATATTACGGCACAGCATTTCGGCTTCTTCAAGGTAGTGGGTGGTTAAAATAATGGTCACGCCTTGAGCGTTAATTTGCTTTAAAAACTCCCACATCGAGCGGCGTAGCTCAATGTCTACACCGGCTGTGGGTTCATCTAGGATTAATAATTTAGGCTCGTGCATTAAGGCGCGCGCAATCATTAAACGGCGTTTCATGCCGCCAGATAATGCACGGGCTTGGCTATTACGCTTTTCCCATAAATCTAGCTGGCTTAAATACTTTTGTGCTCGCTGTAATGCCACTGCGCGGGTTACGCCATAATAACCAGCTTGGTTAACCACAATTTGCAGCACGGTTTCAAACTGATTGAAGTTAAACTCTTGCGGCACTAGGCCTATGCACATTTTGGCCTGTTCAAGGGTTTTGTCGATATCATATTCGAACACCTTGACGCTACCAGATGTCTTTTGCACTAATGAGCTAATGACGCCAATAGTGGTCGACTTACCTGCACCATTGGGGCCTAATAGCGCAAAAAAATCGCCTTGCTCTACAGTTAAGCTAATGCCTTTAACCGCGTGTACGCCACTTTTATAGGTTTTTTGTAGGTTGTCGATCACCAATGCGTTGGTGTTATTGCTCATTGTTATACCTCATTCATTTTCAATCCATTCTAATAAACCTGAGCGGCGCATAACAAAACTCCCGCCTATAGCGGGAGTTTGTCAATCATCAAATTGCATTAATCTAATGGCACCACTTTAGCAATATAAGGTAAGTTACGATATTGCTCTGCATAGTCAATACCATAGCCTACGATAAACTCATCAGGAATGCTCATACCAATAAAATCCACCGGTACGTCAACTTCACGGCGTTCAGGCTTATCAAGCAAAGTACACAGGGCTAAACTTTTGGGGTTGCGTAATAATATCATTTCGCGAACCTTGTTTAAGGTGTTGCCTGAGTCAATTAAGTCTTCAACAATTAGCACATCACGCCCACCAATATCAGACTGAATATCTTTTAAGATTTTCACATCGCGTGAGGTGGTCATGCTGTTGCCATAACTTGATACTGACATAAAATCGATTTCAACATGGCCTTTAATACGGCGACATAAGTCAGCCATAAAAACTACTGAACCTTTTAACAGGCCGACCATTAATAAACGCTCGCTGTTGGCATAATGCGCATTAATACGTTCAGCCAGTTGATCTAAAGTTTGATTGATCTCTTCAGTCGAAATCATCTGTTCAATCGTGTGTTTCATAAACTTCTCAATTGTCGATATCTTGGGCGGCTTCAGTGCCGTAACCCCAACGATTTGTCAGTGCGTGTGCAATACCCAAATGATCCAAAATTCGGGAAACCATGAAGTCTACCAGATCTTGAACCGATTTGGGATTATGATAAAAGCCTGGTGCCGCTGGCATGATGGTCGCGCCGTTGCGAGTCAGGCTTAACATATGCTCTAAGTGTATGGCGCTAAAAGGAGTTTCTCTTGGCACTAAGATTAATTGACCGCGTTCTTTTAATACAACATCGGCTGATCTTTCTAATAAATTATTGCTCATTCCGGTGGCTACCGCGGCTAATGTGCCGGTTGAGCACGGACAAATCACCATTTGCTTGGGTGCGGCGCTGCCAGATGCCGGCGGCGAAAACCATTCATCTTTACCCAGTACGATCAATTCACCGGCTAATTCAACTTGTTGCTCGGCAAAGTAACTTAGTAATTGTTCACGGGCTTTTTCTGGGTTAGCACTTAGCTTAAGATCATGCTCAGTCGCCAACACCACCCGCGCTGCGCTAGAGATCATTAAAAACACTTGGTAATCAGCCACCAATAAGCATTGCAATAGCTTGATACCATAAGGCGCACCGGAGGCACCTGTCCAAGCTAGGCTTATTGCGCGCTGTTTTTTTACATAAGCCATTAAGGCTCCTCTTACTTATTTAGACTGCTGAGTAATTGCTGCAATAATTTTTTGATGAATACCGTTAAAGCCGCCGTTACTCATCACCACTATAGTGTCTCCGGCTTTTGCATTGCTGCTTACTTGCGCCACTATGTCATCAATACTATCGCTTACCGTGACAGGAATACTGGCTGATTGCATATTGTCAGCAATATTCCAGCCCACATTACTGGCTTGAAACAGCCAAGCTTGATCCGCTAATGCCATTGACTCGGCTAAGGTGTCTTTATGCACACCGCTTTTCATGGTGTTTGAACGGGGCTCAAGTACCACAATAATCTTGCTGTTACCCACTTTAGCACGCAGCCCTTTTAGGGTAGTTGCGATAGCCGTGGGATGATGCGCAAAATCATCATATACCGCAATATGATTAGGCGTTGCCAGTAATTCTAAACGACGTTTTGGTGGACTAAACTGGGTCAATGCTTCAATAGCATGATTTGGGCTAACCCCAACATGACGCGCGGCGGCAATGGCCATCACAGCGTTTTCAATATTGTGTTGGCCAATTAAATCCCAACGTAAAACCCCTTGCGATTCACCGTTAAATATCACTTCAAACTCGTGACCATCTTCAGCAATAGACACACCTTGCCAGCCTCGGCTATCAGCTTGTTGACTAAAGGTTTCTTGCTCGCTCCAGCACCCCATATCTATCACTTGCTGCACTGCGGGAACATCTTTAGGCCAAATCACTTTGCCATCGCCAGGAACGGTGCGGATAACATGATTAAATTGGCGTTGAATAGCGGCTAAATCAGCAAAAATATCAGCGTGATCAAATTCAAGGTTATTGATCACTAAGGTGCGTGGACGGTAATGAACAAACTTAGAGCGTTTATCAAAAAAGGCGCTATCGTATTCGTCGGCTTCAACCACAAAAAAGGGCGAGTTGCCTAATTTTGCTGATACACCAAAGTTTTGCGGTACGCCACCTATTAAAAAGCCAGGTTGGTATCCGCAATATTCTAAAATCCATGCCAGCATACTTGAGGTAGAGGTTTTGCCATGAGTACCCGATACCGCCAGAACCCAGCGCTTTGGTAAAATATGCTCGGATAAAAACTGTGGCCCAGAGGTGTAGTTCATCCCCTTGTTAAGTACAGCTTCAACACAAGGATTACCGCGGCTCATGGCATTACCAATTACCACCAAATCGGGTTGATTAATGCCCTCTTCACCCAATTGTGAAGGGTCAAAGCCTTGTATGAGCTCAATGCCTTGCTGTTCAAGTTGAGTGCTCATTGGCGGGTAAACATTAGCGTCACTGCCAGTCACTTTATGCCCCATGGCGCGGGCTAACAGGGCTAAACCGCCCATGAAGGTGCCACAAATACCTAGAATATGTACGTGCATGAATTTGCTCTACCGAAAACAGATTGCCGACATTCTACCGAGTCGCTGCACTAATGTCAGTTAGCAATCAAGGATTATTCAAATGTGCTCTCTGTTAGCGGTAATCTGCATTATTAATCTTGCTGCACGTAACAGCTCATTTGGCTAAAAACTCTGCCCGTGTAGAAGGGTTGGTTTTAAAGCTGCCACCTAATGCTGTGGTTTGGGTGTTGGATGTGGTATCCATAATGCCGCGAGATTTAACACAGTAATGGGTTGCTGTCATGGTCACGGCCACATCTTGGGTTTCAAGCAAAGTTTGTAAGGCCACTAAAATTTGTTGTGTGAGTCTTTCTTGTACCTGTGGACGCTGAGCAAAAAAGCGCACAATACGGTTTATTTTAGATAACCCAATTATTTTATTTTTGGGTAAATAAGCCACCTTTGCCATGCCATCAATGGTAATAAAATGGTGTTCACAGGTGCTTACCACGCTGATATCACTCACTTTCACCATTTCTTCAACGCCCATCTTGTTGTCGATTTGGCTAATTTTAGGAAAGTTAGCGTAATCAAGACCGGAGAAAATCTCATTGACGTACATTTTGGCAATACGCAGCGGGGTATCGGTTATGCTATCGTCAGTTAAATCAAGGCCTAAAGTGGACACAACCTCACGCATTAACCCTTGGATACGTTCTACTTTTTGATCCGTTGTGAGTGCTGATTTAACTGTTGGGGTTTCTAGCCCTTGGGCAATTAACGCTTGTTGTACTTTGCGCGCCGCTTCAGAAATATTTGGGGCTTGTGGCGAACTATCTAATGGCATAGCAATTGTCATAATAGTGTCCTCAATTAAGGTTAATTAGCGGCGGTGCTCAAGAGATAGCGATACCGAATCGGCAAAGCGCAGCGCGTGAGGTTTGTCTATGGTTACTTTGGCAAGGGTTACCGAAGGATGTTCACTACAAATGGCAACCACATCAGCAACTAGTTTTTCCAGTAATAAAAAACGACCTTCTTCTACATGTTGAATCACTTTTTTAGTGATCACTTTGTAGTTAAGGGCATCGGCTACATTATCGGTGTAAAACGATTTATCAGCGGGATAATGAATTTCAATGTTAATCACTACATCCTGCTGCTTTTCACGCTCTTCAGGATTAAAGCCAATAAAGGTACGTAGGCGCAAGTTAGTGATGTTAATAACAGCATTGCTAAGTGGCATAGTTGAGCCCATTAAAATGAAGTGATGTTGGTTAATACGCTGCTTATTTTAAAAAAGATCATCTTACTTGAGCTGAGCTGCGCATAAGACATTAGTTAACGTGCTAGCTAGGCGAATATTGACGTTTTTGGGGCTGATTCAAAAGTGCGATTTTTGCATAGAGCAAGGCGATTTTTTGCTCACCCTATGATTGCTTACCGCATGATGACCAAGTAATTTCCATAGGTAAGTGTCGATCAGGTTTATTAAAACAAAAAGGCCAGTAGTTGGCCTTTTTGTTTCAGGTTTATTTAGAATGTTTTGTAATCACGGTATTTCACCTTGAAGAAGATGATATAAAACACAGGTACAATCAGCAATGTCAGTATAGTTGCAACGCCTAAGCCAAACATCACCACTGCGGCTAATGACTCAAAAAACGCATCGGTGATCAAGGGTAACACGCCTAAAATAGTGGTGACCGCGGCCATACACACAGGGCGAACTCGGCTAACGGTTGATTCAAATACGGCTTGAAACACCTCTTTGCCTTCATTGATCTCAGTATTAATTTGATCAAGTAATACAATGCCATTTTTAAGTAACATGCCCGACAAACTCAGCATACCCAGTAGTGCCATAAAGCTAAAAGGCTTGTCTAGGATGATCAATCCTGACGTGATACCTATGATGGCCAATGGTACACAACACCAAATAACCAACGGCTTGCGCACAGAATTAAACAAGAAAACCGTGATTAAAAACATAAACAAAAAGCCTAGCGGTAAGGTCGCAAATAATGATTCTTTGGCATCATTTGATGACTCATATTCACCGCCCCATTGCAGTTCGTAACCGGTAGGTAACTCAATCGCTTCGACCTGTGGTTTAACTTGGTTGAACAAGGCTGCTGGCAAAATGTCATAGGCAAAATCTGCATCGGCAAATACAGTTAAAGTTCGCTTGCGATCGCGGCGTTGAATAATTGGATCTTCAAATTTCACCTCAAAGCCATCAACCACTTGCTGCAATGGTACATAGGCACCAATTGCTGGGCTCCAAATGCGCAAGCTTTCAAACGACTCAATATTGACTCGCTCATCGGCAGGTAGGCTTGCCATAATCGGCAATAAGGTAGTGCCTTCGCGATATACACCAATATTCACCCCCGTAAAGGCAAATTTAAGGGTTTCATCTACTTGGCTTTTTACAATGCCTAAGCGACGGGCTTGGGTTTCATTAAACACCGGTGAGATATACTTAACCCTGTCACGCCAATCATGACGCACATTTACCGTAGCTGGCGTGGCATTAAATATCGCCATCACCTGCGCGCCAATTTGCCGAAGCACATCTGGATCGGGGCCGCTAATACGCGCTTCAATTTTAGCGTCTGTCGATGGGCCAACTTCAAGGCGTTTAAACTTCAGCTGGGTTTGAGCAAAGGTGTTTTCAGCGTAGTCTCTGAAGGTAAACATCACCTTATCCAGCGTATCAAAGCTTGTGGTTCTAATGGCTATTTGCGCATAAGAAGCAAAGTTTTTCTCTGGCGAATAAGTTAACAAGAAACGCGGAAAACCTTTACCTACCGTAGAGGATACAAATTCAACATTGTCGATACTGGCAGCTTTAGCTTCCATTTGTTCAACAACTTTGCTGGTTTCACGTATATCTGTGCCTTCAGGCATCCAAATATCCACTAAAAAGATAGGCGTGGTCGAAGGTGGAAAAAACGATTGTTTCACCAAAGCAAAACCCGCAACCGAAGCCACAAAGGTGGCGATAACAGCAATCGTGCTTACCCAGCGGTATTTCATGCATATATTTAACAGGGCTTTATAGTAAACAAAGAATGCACCGGCATAAGGGTCTTTTGCTTCACCCACTTGCTGCTGTTCACCTTGAGCGCCAAAAAATATTTGGGCAAAAAATGGGGTAATAGTAATAGCAGTGACCCACGACAAAAATAATGAAAACAGCAATACCCAAAATAGCGAACCTGCAAACTCACCGGTTGCATCAGGTGATAATCCAATCGGTGCAAAGGCGGTAATGGCTATCACTGTCGCGCCTAATAATGGCCACATAGTTTGTTTTACAATGGCTTGTGAGGCTTCTAGGGTGGTTTGCCCACGTTGACGGCCGATTAATATCCCTTCAACCACCACAATGGCGTTGTCCACCAGCATCCCTAAAGCAATAATGAGCGCACCCAAGGAGATACGTTGCAATTCAATTTCAGCCTGCAGCATCAACATAAAGGTACCAAGACAGGTTAAAAACAAAATTAACCCAATCAAAATACCGCTTTTCAGCCCCATAAACACCAAGAGTACGCCAATCACAATCACAACAGCGGCAATTAGGTTCCATACAAAACTGCTAACGGACCTATCAACTTCATTAGGTTGGTTATACATGGTTTCAATTTGCATACCCGCTGGGCGAGCACTTTCAAGTGAGGCTAACTTGGCATCCACTAACTTGCCAACCTCAACCACATTAACCCCTGATGAAAATGCAATTCCAATATTAATTGCGCTGTGTTGATTAAAACTTAATAGGTTAGTCGGGATATTTTGAAAGCCACGAGAAACCGTGGCCACATCTTTTAAGTAAATTAATTTATCACCTTCGGTTCCTGGAATAATCAATTCTTCTAATTCTTGCACCGACCGAATACCGCCACTGGTGCGAATTTTGAGATTATCACCGGCAACTTGAATATTGCCCGCGTCAGACACCATATTTTGCGAGTTAAGTAAGTTAGCGATTAATTGCGGGTCGATGTTAGAGCTTGAAGCCTTGTTCAGCGACATTTCAACAAACACTTGCTCTTGCTGCTTACCTGCCAATGACACTTTGCCAACGCCGGGGATCAGTTCTAACTCACGCTTAATGTAATCGACATAATCTGATATATCTCGGTAGCTATAATCTTCACCGCTCACCATAAGCATAATGCCGTATACATCACCAAAGTCGTCATTCACCATAGGTGGGTTCGCGCCGGGCGGTAAGCTTGATGCCATATCATTGACTTTACGGCGTAGTTCATCCCATATTTGTGGCAACTCGTTTGGGCCATAATGGTTTTTCATGGTCACGTTAATTTGTGACATCCCCGATGTGCTCAGGGATTTAATTTTGTCGATATAAGGCAGTTCTTGAATGGCTTTTTCAACCAAATAAGTCACTTCTTCTTCAACTTCGGTTGGGGTTGCACCTGGGTATAGCGTTACCACCACAGCATCTTTAATGGTAAAAGGCGGATCTTCTAGTTGACCAAGACCTGTAAAGGCCATTAACCCACCGATCAGTAAGATCAAAGTGAACATCCAACTAATCACCGTATTTTTAACGAAATAGCCTGCAATATTCATTGTTATAATTATCCTTTAACCAGTTCGACTTGCTGACCTTCAAGTAGCCTTGACGCGCCGACGGTAACTATCGTTTGGCCATCTTGTAGCCCATCCACCACTTCGATTTGATCGCCAACAATCACCCCTAAACGAACCGTTTGGTAGTGCACTGTTTTTGTTGTTTTGTCATACAACCAAACGCCACTTTCTTGTTTTGCGAGGTTGTCGCCATCTTTCATCACTACGGCGTTGATCGGCAGTAAAAATTCACGATTATAGGTATAGGTGACTTTACTTAAATTAATCGAAACCTTCGCTGGCATCCCTTCTAACACCTTGTAAGCTGGGTCTAGGTCAACGGCGATGGTGGCAATGTAGGTTGAGGTTTTGGGATCTTTTTCTGTGCTCACTTCCAGCAAACGGCCATTGAACGTTATGTCATCAAAGGCATCAAATTTAACCTTCAACGAACCCTCTTCTTTACCACGATGCGATACTGCAATCAGCATGTCTGGCAGTTGAATATCTACTTCAATTTGCCCCACTTTTTGGATACTCAGCACTGGTTTACCGGGTTGCACGTTTTCAAATGATTCGAGAAATACATCACTGACCATGCCATCAAAGGGCGCACGTAATACCGTGTAAAGCAGGTTGAGCTCAGCTTGTTTTGCTTGAGCTTTGGCAACCAAATATTGCGCATTGATTTGATCGTATTCCGACTGCGCCATTAACTTTTTATCAACCAGTTGCTTAATGCGATCGGCTTGTTTTTGGGCAACATCTAAACGCGCTTTTCGATCGTCTAAGGCAATTTGATAATCTCGTTTTTCGAGCACCGCAAGTACATCACCTTGCTTAACAGTTTGCCCTTTTGATACCGGGATTTGCGCAATACGACCTTCTAACCGAAACGACAACTGTGTTAAATCTTGCGCTCTGGCAACCCCGTTGAACTCACGCATGACTTGGTTATCTGACACAGGCAAAGTATAGGTTTGCACTAAGGTGGGCTGTGTTTGAATATCAACAGCCGGCTGACAGGCAGTAAGTGAACTTACTATTAACATGCAACAGAGTGCACGATAAGCTTTTATATTCAATGTAGTTTGCATCTTATAGCCCTCGTTCCTTAACCCAGCGAACGGCTTTGTCACCATCGGTTAATTCTTTCGCACCGGCAACCACTATCCAGTCGCCATCTTCTAGCCCTGAAAGCAATTTATTATCTTGCAGTTCTACCGCCACCTTTTCGACTTGCTTGTCGTGCGGCAGCCAGCGAAACACAAAATCTTGCCCTTGTTGGTTAACTAATGCGCCTTTGGGAATGACAGGGTTGGTTTGTGAACCGCGCGAGGGCAGTTTCACTTTGACTGATGCGGCCATGCCCGGCAAAACATTGAGCTGCTCAGGCATAGGTAAGGTCAATATTAAGGTATAACTGCCGGTAGTTGAGTCAGCAACGGTGCTCATTTCTTTTAAGGTTGCTGGATACCATTTTTGTCGGCTATCAAATTTCACTTCAACTCGATTAGTTTGTTTATCAAGTGCCTCGGTGCGCTGAATTGCACCAATAAATTGCTCAGGCAATTGAAAACTAACATCAACAAAAGATTCTGTTCGAATACCTAAAACCGACTCTTGGGCCATAACAAATTCAAATGCACGATGATCGCGCTTTGAAATAATGCCGTCATAAGGGGCAACAAGCTTGGTGTAAGTTAAATCCGTTTTAGCTTTATCAAGTGCTGCGGTGGCGATTGTGAAGTCACTTTTTGATTGGTCATAATCATTGCGTGACACGACGCCTTGCTCAACCAGTAAGGTATTTCGTTCAAATAGCACTTTGGCGAGTTCATATTGGGCTTTGGCAACTTCATAATGTTGCTGATATAAATCACTATCGAGCTCAGCAAGTAAGTCACCCGCTTTAACATGTGCACCGGGGCGAACATAAATTTTTGCAATTTGACCTGCCACACGAAACGATAATGAGGCCCGATCTGACGCTCTTACTTCACCCGGCAAAATACGCTCTCGATTACCTTTACCGATATCAAGCTGAATCACTTTCACCGGTCGAGCATAATTCGCTTCAATATTGTTGGGTTCAAGAGCATTGACTTCAACAGGAGCGACTTCAACAGCCAAGGTATCAGTTTGGGCTAATACATAGGATGAGCAAAGCGGGAGCAAAGAAAACGCAAGCGTCTTTATTAGTCTATTTAACAGTAACCTAACTTGCATGATGTACGGTTCCATCCATTCCAAAAAGTTAACTAAGTGTAACACTTTGATAAAGTTAGGTGTAGCAAACCACTAGCTTTATAACAATTGTTCAAGTTTTAGATCTAATTTGTACGCTTCTAGCGTATCAATGATTAATAACTCGGTTGATTGGGTTGTTTTTAACCTTGGCTTCGTTGGGCTTTACTGAGTTAGACATCCTTTTCCCCCATTTAGATAAATAGGATACCGCCATGGAACTGACCATTTTTTACGATAGCGCTTGCCCACTGTGTTCCAATGAAATGGCACAATTAAAGCAACATGATCCTTTGCATAAAATTCATCTGGAAGATTTAAATGCCCCCGATTTAGCTGAGCGCTATCCACAACTCGATTTAGCAAAAGCCAACACCATTTTGCATGGATTAACGGCGGATGGAAGGATGATTTTAGGCTTAGATGTTACCGCGATGGCTTGGGGGTTAACCGGTAAACACTGCTGGATAAAACTGTTGCGTTTACCACTAATAAAACCTGTGGCAGATAAAGCCTACTTAGCTTTTGCCAAAAATCGCTACCAAATATCTTACTTGTTAACGGGTAAGCAGCGCTGCGAAACCGGTAGTTGTAACCTTAAATAATTCAACTCGCTAATCGACATTAACGATAAATCAATTGCTAGAGGACTTATGGCGCAACTTACGCTCCAAGCAACACAGCAAGCAACTCCGACAATATTGATTATTGGTGCTTCATCGACGCTTGCAAACGCATTTGCCCTTGAATGTATTCAGCAAGCTTACGAAACACTAAGCCCATTACATATTGTCACTGTCAGCCGAGCAAATAGTGCATCAAGCCAATTAACAGACTTATTAACTCAAACTGACTTGGTTAGCCATCAGCATTTTACCTGCGATTACCAACCCAGCAGTATTACGCATGTGGTTAATACAATCACCCAAGCCAAAGATGGTGCAACTCACATAGCGAAGGTATTTATTTGCAATGGAATTTTGCACGACATAGCGCCAGAATTAGATGCACAAGTCGCCAGCAATCAACAGCAAAGCCTAAATCAAACCCCAAGTATCAAACCAGAAAAGCGCTTAGAAGAAATCAACTCAGCCAATTTAATGCAGGTTTTTCACACCAATAGCGTTATTCCCACGCTTTGGTTACAGGCATTGATACAGCCGTTAAGCCGCCAAAAACAACGCTGCGACATAGTGTTGTTAAGTGCCAGAGTGGGCAGTATTAGTGATAATCACTTAGGTGGATGGTACAGCTATCGCGCCTCAAAAGCGGCGCTGAATATGTTGATTAAAACCGCAGCGGTAGAATATGCCCGCCGTGCTAAACAAGTTAAATTAGTGGCCTTTCATCCCGGCACGACCGACAGCCCGTTATCAAAGCCATTTCAAGCCAATGTACCCGCAGGCAAACTATTTAGTGCTGAGTTTGTCGCTGAACGCTTAGCAGGCATATTAACTACCCTACCTATCGATGGTGAAGCGAGTTTTATCGATTGGCAGGGAAATAGCATAAGTTGGTGAATAGCATAAGCTGGTAAATTACATAAGTTGGTGATGCCCTACTAGCCAAAAACCTCAACTATCCCGCACGCATGGCAAGCACAGATTTAAGATCGATAGGCGAAGGATATTCAACAAAGCTCTTTTGCTGTTGGTCAACCGCATAAATAGACATGCGATCGGCTAATTCATTACCTTCAATGCCCACGTGGGCGGCAACATGTTCAACCACCAGTTTATCTTTAATGGCATCGTATAACTCATGGGCTTGTTGAATTAAGTCAAGATTCGCAATCTCACCGCCTTTGCGGGTCCAACCTTTGGCCTTCCAGCCATAAGCCCAATTACAAATACAATTGATGGCATATTGCGAGTCACTAAAAATACACACACTTGAATCATTGGCTAGTTCAGATTGTGCAAGTTTTAAGGCTTCAAATAAGGCGTTTAACTCAGCCGTATTATTGGTGCCATTAGGGTTAAACAGACCATACCATAAGCTGTGTAACTCAGCTTGACGGTAAACCGCCATGCCAGAGCCCGCCTTACCCGGGTTTGGATCGCATCCACCATCGGTATAAATTACCACATCATATTTAGCCAGCGCTTGCTGCTGCGATAATATTACCCCTTGTGGGCTAGTGGCATTTTTGGCTGACTGACTTGCAGCGGTTTTAGTTGCACCGACACTTTGTTTACCGATACTTTTACTGGCCGACTGCCCAAATGCAGCTTTGGCCTCTGCTTCAGTAGCAAAAGATTTATACCGAGCACCGGAAAATTTATCAACCTGCTGTTTGGTCTCATCCCAAGTGGTATAAATTCCCGGTTTGTGTCCTGCCCAAACAACATAAAATTTCTTTGCCATAACGTCGCCAACCACTCAAATTATCATTGTGTATTCTTGGCGACGATCATGCCATGTATCAGCCATATTAGTCACACGTTAATTGGCTTAAAGCTTAATTGAGACTGAACCATCTAAAATAGACACATCGCCATTAATATTGTTAACCATGATTAACCGTCGTTGAGCGACTGGGTTAACTATGCCAAACCGCTTATTCACTGATATCATAATCCACATAGTTAACACTAAAATGAATAGCCACTAATGACCCAAGACAACCTCTCTATCCTCGTCGGTTCAAAAAATCCGGTAAAAATTGCCGCCGCCAAACATGCCATTAGCCAGTATTTTCCTCAGGCGCAAATTGATTGCCAAGGCATGCATGCTCCGTCATTGGTGGCTGAGCAGCCGATGACAGAAGCAGAGACTAAACTCGGGGCGATCAATCGCGCACAATACTGCCAGCAATACGCCAAAGACAACGCAATAAAGGTGGATTTTGTGGTCGCAATGGAGGGCGGAGTGGATCAATTTGACCATGGTGCTGCCACATTTGCATATATGGCGATAATTCATCAAGATAAATTATCCATTGGCCGCAGCGCATTACTGCCATTGCCTAGCAAGGTTTACCAAGCGTTGGTTGCCGGTGAAGAACTTGGCCATGTGATGGACCGATTATTCAATACCCAAAACATCAAGCAAAAAGGCGGTGCAATTGGGTTACTAACCCAAGGTTTAGCCACGCGAGAAAGCATATACACTCAAGCAATCTTGTTGGCCATGGCACCTTTTATCAATCAATCCTTTTTTGAAGCATAAACATGACAAAAGCATTAAATGTTACCCCAACCATTCGCCCAATCACTCAAGCGGACAATGCGGCTATTGCGGCGGTTATTCGTCAAGTGTCTGCCGAATATGGCTTAACCCCCGACAAGGGATTTGGCGTAGCAGATAAAACCTTAGACACCTTATATCAAGTATATGACACTCCAAAAGCGCAGTATTGGGTGATAGAGCTAGATGGCAAAATAGTTGGCGGGGCAGGCATTGCGCCACTGGCGGGTAATGAAGCAATTTGTGAATTGCAAAAAATGTATTTTAGCCAAAGCTTGCGTGGCAAAGGCATGGCAAAAGCTCTGTCGAAAATTTGTTTTGATTTTGCCGCACAGCAAGGCTACCAAGTCGTTTATTTGGAAACCACAGCAGTATTAGTTGAAGCGTTAGCTTTATATCAAAAGCTCGGCTTTAGTCATAGCCAACATCTTGGTCAAACAGGTCACGATGCCTGTGAAATTGCCATGATAAAAACCCTTTAATAACGAAACAAGGTCACGTTAAGGCACTTTTGTACATATTTCCAGCACATTAACCTAGCCTTAAGTATAACGCTTTGCAATCAGACTAAAGCTTGGTAGCCTCGAAGTAAGGGTTTCCATCAGGAGGATGATATGGAATATCAACGTCTTGGGCAATCAAGCCTAGAAGTAAGCAAAATCTGTTTAGGTACCATGACTTGGGGTGAACAGAACAACGAAGCAGAAGCATTTGCGCAATTAGACTATGCCATTGGGCAAGGCATTAACTTTATTGATACTGCTGAAATGTATCCTGTGCCCCCTCAGCCGAAACGCAAGGTGAAACCGAGCGAATTATTGGCAGATATTTAAAAGCACAAGGTAATCGTGATGATTTAATCATTGCCAGTAAAATTGCCGCGCCCGGTATTAAAGGCGATTACATCCGTAAAGACATGGCCTTAGATTGGCGCAATGTTCATCAAGCCGTTGATGATTCATTATCACGTTTGCAAATTGACACGATCGATTTGTATCAAGTGCATTGGCCAGACCGCAACAGCAACTTTTTTGGCGACATGCTTTATAGCCATGATGAAGATGAACACTACACGCCGATTTTAGACACTTTAGAAGCTCTGGCAGAAGTCATCAAACAAGGCAAGGTACGCTACATTGGTATTTCCAATGAAACCCCTTGGGGATTTATGAAGTACCTTAAGTTGGCAGAAAAACACGATTTACCGCGTATTGTTAGCATTCAAAATCCGTACAATTTACTTAACCGGAGTTTTGAAATTGGCATGTCTGAAATCAGCTTACGAGAAAATGTGCCACTATTACCCTATTCGCCACTAGCCTTTGGTATGTTGACTGGTAAATACGAAAACAACCAATGGCCAGAAAACGCACGATTAACACTATTTAAGCGCTTTGCTCGCTACAACAGCACACCTGTGGCCTTAGAGGCAACTCAGGCTTATGTGGACTTAGCCCGAGAGTTTGGATTATCGCCAGCGCAAATGGCGTTAGCCTTTGTTAACAGCCGCCAATTTGTGGCTGCTAATATTATTGGCGCAACCAACTTACATCAGTTAAAAGAAAACATTGATAGCCATAAAATTATATTGTCAGATGAGCTAATTGGTAGAATTAACGAGCTAACCAACCTGTATCGTTTTCCGTGCCCATAAATTGAGCGTCGCAATCGCTTCGCTCAACAAGAGTCAATACTTGCAATAGGCATCAATATCATTGAAGATCTTGATGCCTTTTTTATGAGTGAATTTGCATGACCACCAGCAACTTATTTGATCACAATGCCATACGAAGCCAGTTTCCTGTTTTATCGCAGATGCTTGGTGACAACCCGCTATGCTATTTAGATACCGCCGCAACCAGCCAAAAACCGCAAATGGTATTAGATGCCATGACCGCCTATTATCAGTTTGATAACGCCAATGTGCATCGCGCGGCCCATCAACTGGCAGCAAGAGCCACCATTCAATATGAAAAAGTGCGCCAACAAGTACAAGATTTCATTAATAGCCCGAGTTTACAACAGGTTATTTTTACCCATGGCACCACTGAATCAATCAATATGGTCGCCCACGGGCTTATGGATACGCTATCTAAAGACGATATTATTTTAGTTGATGGCGCAGCACATCATGCCAACATAGTTCCATGGCAAGCTTTAGCTAAACGTGTTGGCGCAAAAGTGGTGGCAATACCTCTTGATGCCAATGGCCGCATTGATCAAACAGCCTATGATGAATTATTGCTAACACAACCTAAACTAGTGGCTTTAGCGCATGTGAGTAATGCGTTAGGTACAGTGAATCCAATTAATGCTATGGTGGCAAAAGCAAAAGCGATTGGTGCACTTACCCTAGTTGATGGCGCACAAGCTGTGGCGCATTTAGCTGTCGATGTTCAAACACTAGATTGTGATTATTATGTATTTTCAGGCCATAAAATGTACGGCCCAACTGGAATTGGCATTTTATATGGCAAGTTAGCGGCATTAAACATGCTCACACCTATGTTAACAGGCGGCGAGATGATTAAAACCGTGAGCTTTGATGGTACCACTTATGGCGAGCTACCAAATCGTTTAGAAGCCGGTACTCCCGCCATTGCCGAAGTAATGGGCTTTGGCGCTGCCATCACATTTTTAAACTCATTGCCACAAGCTCAATTACGCCAGCATGAGCAACAATTACTGCGCTATCTTCAGCAACAATTAAGCCAACTGGGCGATATTACCCTTTATGGTGTTGATGGTGGCAAAGAGAGTCACGAAAACATAGGCTCTGTGGCCTTTAATTTAGCAAATGAACATCATCAAGATGTGAGTATTTTATTAGATCAACAAGGCATAGCGATTCGCAGTGGTCATCATTGTGCAATGCCGTTAATGCAAAGCTTACAAATAAAAGGCTGTTGCAGAGCCTCAATAGGGCTATACAGCAACAAACAAGATATTGATCGCTTTATCAGTGCTATGGCACAAGTAAAATCCATTTTGTTGTAAGGCTAGATATGCAAAACCCACTGACACCAGACGCGAGTTTATTTACCCCTTTAGACAGTGAACTAACTCAAGGGGTAAACCTGATAGAACAAGCAACTAATTGGCAAGAAAAATACCGTCAAATAATGCTGTTAGGTAAAAAGCTACCAAACTTAGCAGAAGAACTTCGACTTGAGAGCGCCCAAGTAAAAGGCTGTGAAAGCCAAGCTTGGCTTTATCATTTACAAGTGAATGAGCAACATTTTTACCTCGCAGACAGCGATGCACGGATCGTAAAAGGCTTAATCGCCGTATTACTAGTGGCAACCCAAGGCAAAACAAGCCAACAAATTGCTGCTTTTGATGTCAATCAATACTTCGACACATTAGGCTTAAGTGGGCAACTCAGCCCCTCACGTACCAATGGCTTACATGCACTTGCTAACGTCATAAAAGACAGCGCCGCATAAAGCCTTAGCTGAATAATAAAAGGATCATCGATTAATGCCCCATAACATGCTCACTCGCCGTAAACTATTAAAAGGCCTTGGCGCAGCAGCGTTATGCAGTCCATTTTTAGTGAATCAAGCTTGGGCTGCACGCCAGCAAAGCTTATATGTTGATGGTTTATCTTTTCTGCCTGATGACATTCACGATGTAAAAGCCTCAAAGTTATCAGCCTTTATTGCAGACATTTCAGATATTGAAGCCATTAAACAAGCCGATGGCACCACAAATTATAAACGTAGCTACAATGCCTGCATCCAAAGCATCAAAAAAGCCAAAGCGATCGTTGATGCTAACCCGGATGTGTATCTTCAAGGGCAAACAGGATTAGATATCGAGCGCGCATACGACTCAGAGCGCACCGCTGTGTATTTTCAAATTCAAGGCGCTGATTGTGTTGAAGCCGACAGCAGTCAAACCAACTGGCAGCAATTGAATGAATTTAAAGACAACGGCTTACGCGTATTACAACTGACTCATCATTATGGCAATCGTTTTGCTGGCGGCGCACTCGATAATGATGGTAAAACAGGATTAAATTTACCCCTAACGCCCGCTGGACATGAGTTAATCGAAGCGCTAAACCATCGCCATATGTTAATTGATGTTAGCCACTCTAGCCCACAAACCGCCTTAGACACAGCCAAAGCCAGTAAAAGTCCAATAGTACAAAGCCATGGTGCGGTAAGAAGTATTGTTAATCATGCCCGTTGCTCGCCCGACGAGGTGATTCGCGCCATTGCCGATACCGGTGGGGTATTTGGTATTTTCATGATGAGTTTTTGGCTAACCAACAACCCAACTCCAACCATCAAAGATTATATTAAACAGATAGATCATGTGGTTAGAATTGCCGGTGTCGACAGTGTTGCTATTGCAAATGATTATCCACTGCGTGGCCAAGAAAACCTGCTTAAACTTAATAATGATAACGCTGAAGGGGTAAAAGAGTATTTAGAATGGTGGCACAGCCTGCGAGCCAAAAATGTACTCGGATTCGATATCGAACCCAAGCATGTAGTGATCCCAGAGCTCAATCATATCGATCGCATGAGCCGCATTGACGACGAACTAAAACAAGCCCGCTTTAAGTCATCCGATCGCGACCGTATCATGGGCGGTAACTGGCAACGAGTATTGAAGCAAGTATTGGTGTAATGATTAATGAATATCAAACGGGCTGCAATAGCTTCTAATATTGATAGCTATGCTGTGCCGTTTGATCTGAAGTTACATCAATTTGCTTAGGCTCAAACCAATTCAGACTGTCAGCTAAGCTCACCACCTCACCGATAATCATTAATGCTGGCATTTGAAGTGCGGGATCAGCGGCTAGTTGACCTAGTTCACCGAGGGTGCCAATAAATTGTTGCTGATCTTGAGTCGTTGCTTTAGACACGATAGCCACTGGGGTGCTCGCTGATCGCCCGGCATTAATTAGCCCATTACTGATCACATCGGCATTCAATATCCCCATGTATACAACTAAAGTATTGTTCGGGTTGGCATAGCCTTGCCAATCCATTGGGCGGCTGGCCAGTTGGCAATGACCGGTAATAAAGGTTACCCCTTGAGCATGATCACGATGGGTTAACGGAATTCCGGCATAGGCCGATGTACCACTAGCAGCAGTAATTCCTGGCACCACTTCAAACGCCACACCGGCACTAACCAATGTTTGTAACTCTTCGCCACCACGGCCAAATATAAAAGGGTCGCCACCTTTAAGACGCACAACATTTTTACGGGTATAAGCTTTGGTGACTAATAATTGATTAATTTCATCTTGGCTGGCGCTATGCTTGCCTGCGCGTTTTCCCACAGCAATTTTTTCAGCGCTATGAGGGATTAAATCCAAAATATCTTGGCTAACAAGGGCATCATAAAGTACCACTTCAGCATGTTTTAATATACGATAAGCTTTTAATGTTAATAGCTCAATATCACCAGGGCCTGCACCAACTAGCCACACTTTACCTTTTACTTGTTGGCCTGGTATTGATACTAATTCCATCTGACTTACCTCAACGTGTTTAATTAGCATCAAATATAGCGGTTTACTTATTCCATATATAATAGTAAATAGTTAGTTTTTATTCCTTTTAGATATATGCGATATTTAAAAATCAAAATAAACAACAAAAACAAAAAACAATATCAACAAAACAAAGCTTTACAGCTACAATTGCCACATATAAAACTAACATTCTTAGGATATTCAATATGAAGCATGTTCTATCACTATGTCTATTTACGTTATCGACGCTAATTTGTAGCTTTCATGTTCATGCCGAAGATTCTTTGGTAGCAGAAAGAGTAAAGGACGAACTCGCCACCTCTGAGCAACCGTTTGTAATTACACCGCATAAAGCCAATTACATTTTGCCAGTCACTTATCAAACTCGCCCGAATGACAAACCTTTTCAAGAAAAGTACCCTGATCAAGATATCAATGTTGATGAAATGGAAGCTAAATTCCAAATCAGCTTTAAATTCCCGCTTTGGTACAATGTGTTTGGCGACAATGGTCATCTGTTTTTTGCTTATACCAATCAGTCATATTGGCAGGTTTACAATAAAGAAGTGTCATCACCATTTAGAGAAACAAATCATGAGCCTGAGATGTTCATGCTTTTCAATAATGATTGGCAAATAGCTGGCTTAACCAATTCTTTTTGGGGCTTTGGTGTGGTACATCAGTCTAATGGTCAATCCGATCCTTTATCGCGTAGTTGGAATCGTATTTATGGAAATATGGTATTTGACCGAGGTCCGTTTGCTTTAGGCTTAAAAGTCTGGTGGCGCATTCCTGAAGACGAAAAAGAGTTTCCAACAGACTCCCGTGGTGACGACAACCCAGATATTAATGACTATATGGGCAATTTTGAATTAACCGGAGTGTATGGCTTAAATGACCATCGGTTTATTGTATTACTTCGCAATAACTTATCTTCTGATAACAAGGGCGCTGTCGAGTTCACTTGGAGCTATCCAATTATGGGGAACTTACGAGTTTATGCACAATACTTTAATGGATATGGTGAAAGTTTGATTGATTATAATCATCACAATCAACGCTTTGGTATTGGTGTTGCGCTCAATGATATTCTTTAAACCTTGTAGCTATTCCCGACTATCAATGAACGAAATAGCGTAAAAAGTGCTTGATAAAAAAGCAGGTATTTTCACCCACTAGAATAAGCATTTATTGATTACGATTAATGCTATTAATCAATCACCATAAAAAACCTAGCAATCTGCTAGGTTTTTTTATGGTGAAGTGTCACGCCAACTTAAAGGGCTTTTGATTGCATCATAGAACCAATTTCAATGCCTTTATCTGTCACATCAACAGAGAGTTGGATCCGCATATTGTAGTCCTTCATCATTAACAATTCTTCCGGTAACGGCTCACCATTTTGCTCAATGGCGGTAATGAGTGGTGTCAGCATTTTTTGATAATCAACACCAACATTAACTAATCCGTTAGCGGTTAATGTTTGCTCCGCTAACTTATCTGCTAATTGCTCGGCTTTATCGCCGGAATACACAACTAAATGCTGACCTTTAAGCGCCATTTTAGCTTGCACGCGAAATTCAGTGGGTAACATCAATAACGAGGTTACATCGACTGCTGTGCCATCACTAGGTAAGTTAATCTGCGCTAAAGGTGGAAAAAATGGTTTAACCATCTCAATCAACATGGTTGGATTGTCTGCTGATAAAGAAAACAACGCATCAAGTTCATTAACGATAGGTGAACCATAGTTATCTTCCGCTAATTGATAATCTAGCACGGTAAGATTAACTCCTTTTACACCGTTTGCCATTCCCGTAAACATGCCTATCATGGCAGGATTAAGCTGCTTCAATTCATATTGGCTTTCAGCTAAAAGTTGACAGCTAAATTCTGGGGTTTGTAAATCTTTCCAAATGGTGTTTAAGGTTGGCGCTAATTGCCCCACATCCATCCCAACACCAACAGACAGAAGATGATTAATCGCGTCTTTTCCAAAATCGGGAATAAAACCTCGAAGCTTGGTTAATGCCCCTAATATGACCTGATTATGACTTTCAACCACGGCACGTAAATCAAGAGTGGTTTCAGTTGGCTTGATAAGATAAGTATCGAATCCCATTACCGTGCGCGGCCAATTATTTGCAATCGACATCAGTTCGCTTTGACATTCTGGCGAACGAAGCTTTGCAAAGGGGTCGTCTTGTTGACTTGATGCCAGTTTCGAAATTTGTTTTGCCAAACGGTTGCCATCTAATGAGGTGAGCCCTTTTATCAGCTCAACATGATTGATAAAACTAACACTGTCTTTGGCAAATCCATGTTTATGGATGATATCTTGCAACATAGTGGTTGCGGTGATCGGATTATCAACTTGCTTAGCGCCTAAGGCAGTTTCTAACAACTCAGGCGCATTAAAAGATGTATTAAAGGTAATCGTTAACCAACCTTTATCGATAGCAAAGATAATATCAATACGTTCTTCTTCTGAGTCATCAAGTAATGAATAGGCTCGATAATCAATGCCCACCATACTTTGTACTTGATGCGTTAGCCCGCTATCTTGTTCTGCACGATCAAGCTCTGCCCAAAATGCATCGGCATTGGCGATCTCAATCTTCATTACCGGCAAAGCGCCTAAGGTATAAAAATAGCTTTGGAATGAATCCGCTAAACCGTAATACGCCAAAAATTTTTCTGGCTCGGTTAACAGCTTTAAATTCTGTTGATACAAGCTCATTAAAAACTTTTCTTGCGGTAAGTCATACTCAGAAAACATCGCTAAATCATCAACACCTGTTTGCTGATATTTACTGGCAAAACTAGTTAAATAATCTTTCGCAGGAAAAGGCGTTAACTGCCCAGAAAACATTAAGGTATCAGCGGGGATGTTATCTATTACGGGATTACTTACTACTGAATTAGGTTGCTGACTCACATAATAAGCACCCGCTCCAATCGCTAACACCACAGCAGCTACGGCCAATTTTTTCATTGATAACTCCGATTTATTCACTTATTCACTCTTCCATGAGAGTCATGGGAATGTTCTGTTGCTCAAAAGTACCTAATTTCATCTTTCAAATACACAGGTAAACAATTCAATAAATTAACATTAATTCGCCCCTAGCGCATTAGCATAGGCAGCTATTTAATAATGATTGTGAATGGTTGATCTTAGCTCAGAAGAAGATTTGAAGATTTAGCCAGCCATTATTAATCCTCGCCTTGTTTAATACTCAGCAAAGCCTAGTAGAAAATTGGCAAGAGTGACATTTACAATGGGTGGCAATTTTATTCAGGTTTTATCAATTCAAATCAAATAGGTAATAATCCCTTTGTAGATACTGCTTCGGGACGCTTTACGCCATCCGTGGCCGCTTAACGAAAACGTCCTGTTTTCGATACCCTCAGCCGTATCTACACCGGGACATTCATCTCTTCGATTTGACTTTATTTGGTATGAGTTTGTTTTGGAAGCTAGCGTGATTTATGCCCCTTTACAAGCTAGACCTTGTGTTACGACTGCCATCTATAAAGCTAAATCGAAGAGATAATAATGCGGGTGCAGATTGAGTCAGCGAGTATCCCAAACAAGGCGAAGTTTCACTAAGTGAAACATTTCTGAGCGAAAGGCATGGATGCCGAACTGGCTGTTTAACATGGATGTTATTTGTTTTGGTTAAGCCCACATGGAAGTGCTTGCGGCGTCTCGCTGGATCATTTGCACTTGAAGTAAATCTGATGCGAAACGCAATCAATAAAGCCAAATCGAAGAAACAAAAATTCGGGTGCAGATGAGCCTGCGAGTATCCAAAATAAGGCGAAGTTTCACTAAGTGAAACATTTCTGAGCGAGAGGCATGGGTGCCGAACTGGCTGTTTAACATGGATGTTATTTGTTTTGGTTAAGCCCACACGGACGTGCTTGCGGCGTCTCGCTGGATCATTTGCACTTGAAGTAAATCAGAGTCAATTGTCCAAATCTATGGCTAGCGATCTCAATTAAGTTGTCATGCCTGCTGTTACCCAAATATTGTAAAGGTGAACCATAAGCAATATATGCTCAAAAACAGATAGGCAATAATATAAAGCCCCAACAAGCAATGCTTGTTGGGGCCAAAATTTGATTGCTTATACGCTAACAAGTCAATCAATTTGCTCGAGGATGCGAGCGAAGCTTTTGGAGGTACTTGGACTGCAAAAACAATCCTAAAGTGTCGACAAAAACCATCTACGGAAGAATTAAAATGTAGACTAGTATTGATATTTTTGCCTAAGTTTTTAAACAAAAATTAACCCTTTTTGGATAGTTATTTTAAATTCAGTCAGTTAGCGTTCACTCACGTCTGGGCTATATTTCATAATGCAAACCACACTCGCGTTTTAAACCATTAAAACGGGTTTCCTCTTCTGTCATCCCTAATTCTAACGGCTTACTTGAGTGTGTATCGCCCACAGAAACATAACCTTGCTCCCATAAAGGGTGGTATGGCAGATCATGCTCAGTTAAATAAACATGCACATCTTTATTGGTCCATTCAATAATCGGCAACAACTTAAAACGGTTTCCATGTATAGCCAAAATAGGTAGCGCCTCGCGTGTACTGGCTTGGCTGCGTCGCAATCCAGCAAACCAAGTGCCGACATTCAATTCAACTAATGCACGCTGCATCGGTTCCACTTTATTGATGCGATTATATTGCTCTAGACCATCAATGCCTTGTTCCCACAATTTACCAAATCTTGCCTCTTGCCAAGCAGCAGTTTGCTCAGCCCGATAAACCTGCAAATTTAACTTCAGTCTTTGGGTTAACTCATCAATAAACTGATACGTTTCTGGAAACAAATATCCGGTATCGGTCAAAATAACTGGAATATCAGCCTGTACCTGAGTCACCAAATGCAGCATCACTGCACCTTGAATACCAAAACTTGACGATAAAGCATGCTCGCCCGGCAAAAATGCCAGCCCCCATGCCACACGTTGCTGTGCTGTCAGCCCAGATAAAAACTGGTTTATCGAGTCCAGTTCAACTTGTTGCACCTCTTTTGGCGCCCTGAGCAATTGAACTAATTGCTCAGGGCTAATTGAGGTTTGGGCTGTAGCTGTGGCTACCTGAACCATAATAAATCACCCATGAAAGTCCTTAGCTGCATCGTTAACCGCTTTTACAACGCCTATACGCACAGTGAAGTTACCAAAGGTTTCACCGGCGTCGCGCTCTGCGGCATAACGACCAAATAAACTATCCAACTCTGATAAAATCTCAGCTTCTTGGATATTTTCTTTGTACATTTTGTTTAATCGAGTACCTTCAAAACTCGCCCCTAAATACAAGTTGTAACGCCCTGGCGCTTTACCCACTAAACCAATTTCAGCCGCAAAAGGACGGGCACAACCATTCGGACAACCTGTCATACGCACCACAATTGCTTGCTCGGCAATGCCATGCTTTTGCTGTAGTGCATCGATATGGTCGATAAACTCAGGGAAGTAACGCTCGGCTTCAGCCATAGCCAACGAACAGGTAGGTAGTGCAACACAAGCGATAGAGTGACCACGCGTTGTCGATAACACCTCACCTAACAAACCATGCTTACGGGCTAAAGCTTCAATTTCAGCTTTATCTTCTGCTGCCACACCGGCAATAATCATGTTTTGATTAGAGGTCATACGGAAATCACCTTTGTGGATCTTGGCAATTTCACGTAAACCGGTTTGTAAGGTTTTACCTGGAGTATCTTTAATACGGCCGCTTTCAATGAATAAGGTTAAATGCCACTTATTGTCGATCCCTTCTACCCAGCCATAACGATCGCCACGGTCACCAATCACCACGTCACGCTTGGGCTCAAATTTAACTCCCGCACGTTTTTCAACTTCAGCTTTAAAGGCATCATAACCGTGGTCAACTATGGTGTATTTTAAACGGGCGCGTTTTCGCACCACACGGTTACCCCAGTCACGCTGTACTGTCATTACGGCTTCAGCAAATTTGATCACATCATTGGTTTTAATAAATCCAAAGTCATCTGCTAAGCGCGGGAAAGTATCAACATCACCATGGGTTGAGCCCATGCCGCCACCTGCGACTAAGTTAAAGCCAATTAGCTCGCCTTGTTCTGCAACGGCCACAAAGCCTAAGTCATTGGTATACACGTCAACATCGTTATCTGGCGGCACTGACACAGCCATTTTGAACTTACGTGGCAAGTAGGTTTTGCCATAAACCGGTTCATGGGTTTCGGTGTCGAGTAGCTTTTCTTCATCTAACCAGATTTCTGCATAAGCGCGCGTATGCGGAAGAAGATGATCAGATAACTCTTTAGCCACGGCGTAAGCTTGTTGATGCAGCTTAGACTCAACAGGATTTGGGTTACACATCACGTTGCGGTTAACGTCACCACAAGCGGCAATCGAATCCAGCGCAGCTCTGTCTAACCCTTGGATCAAGGTTTTTAAGTTACGCTTTGGAATGCCATGATATTGAAACGTTTGACGCGTAGTTAAACGAATACTATTTGAGGTAGTTAAGGTGGATGAAATTTTATCCACATCTAACCACTGTGCAGGAGAACAAATACCACCCGGCACACGAGCACGTAGCATAAAGCTATATAAAGGCTCTAGTTTTTGCTCTTTACGTTCGTTACGTAAGTCACGGTCATCTTGCTGATAAAAGCCATGGAATTTAATTAATTGCTGATCGCCATCACTAAATGATCCGGTTACTTGGGTGTCTAGACCTTCTTGGATAGTCCCGCGCAGATAATTACTGTCGGTTTTTAAATATTCGTTTATTGCTAACTTTTGCTCACTCATGGTGACCGCCTCTTATTCGATAATCACTTAGCTGCAGTATTGCTGTGTAATGACTCATCCAGTCGCAATTGTCGCTCGGCAGCTAAGCCTAATATGTGGTGCCAATTAACCTTAAAGATTAATAAACATCTTTTTGGTAACGCTTGTTGCTGCGTAATTCTTCTAAGTAGCTTTCAGCCGCTTCAGCGCTTAATCCACCTTGAGTGATTGCCACATTAACGAGTGCTTGATGGACATCTTTTGCCATACGCTCAGCATCACCACAAATGTAAACATGCGCACCATTTTGCAACCATTGCCAAACTTGCTCGGCTTGCTCTGTAATACGATGCTGCACATAAACTTTGTCGGCTTGATCACGCGAGAACGCCACATCTAAACGGCTTAAGTCGCCATTTTTCAAATACTGTTGCCATTCAACTTGATACAAGAAGTCCTGTTCAAAGTGTGGGTTACCAAAAAACAACCAGCTATTGCCTTTAACACCATCAGCAACACGTTGCTGCATAAAGGCTCTAAAGGGCGCGACCCCAGTACCTGGGCCAACCATAATGACGGGTGTTTGTGGATCGTCTGGTAAGCGGAAATGTTTATTCGGTTCGACATAGACTTTGACAGCTTGGCCTTCTTCAGCTGACGCTAAGAAGTGAGATGCACCACCAAAACGTGCTTGGCCTTGGCGCTCATCTTCAACTAAGGCCACTGTAAGATGGACTTCGGTATCAACTTCAGCTTGGCTAGAGGCAATTGAATATAAACGCGGTGTGAGTGGACGTAACACTTCAACCAATTGTTCAGCTGTTATTTTAGCCGGATAGGTTTTAACTAAATCAGCTAATTGATGATTAAGAATAAACTGACGTGTTTGCTCTTTGTCTTCAGCAATAGCCAATAACTCGGCACTGCCACTCAACTCGGCCCATGCTTTTACCAACCCAGGGTAAAGCTGAGTTAATTCTTTTTTGTCAGTTAATGCTGCAGATAAACTTAATGTCTCTTTAGCAACGGTTACTTCGGTTTCTGCATTCAATGCTAAACTAGAAATAATTTCATCTACCAGATTAGCGTTGTTACTAAACCAAACACCTAAGGCGTCGCCTACCTGATATGAAATACCTGATTCACCTAAATCAATTTCAACATGGCGAACATCACGGTCTGAGTCCCGGCCAGTTAATTTTTGGCTCACTAATACTTCAGCGGTGTAAGGGTTTTGCTTAGTATATTCACTGCTTGCTGTTTGCGATGACGCAATTGACACAACGCTGGCGCCTGCACTTTGAATGTGTGGTTTAACTGCATCAATCACACTGTCTTGCCAATCAGCAGCAGCTTGTTCGTAATCAACATCACATTCAACTAACGGCAATAATTGTTTGGCCCCTAATGCGGCAAAACGAGCATCGAAGTCTTTACCGGTTTGGCAGTAAAACTCATAGCTGGAATCACCTAATGCCAATACCGAATAATGTAAGTTATCTAATTTGGGTGCGCGCTTTGATGCTAAAAACTTGTGCAGTTCCATCGCATCATCAGGTGCTTCGCCTTCGCCATGTGTGCTCACCACAGCCAATAATAAGGTTTCTTGTTTCAACTGGCGCACATTGTAATCGCCCATTGATGCTAGGTTCACCGTGTAACCTTGTGCCTGTGCTTTAGCCGCCAATTCAGACGCCACGCCACGGCCATTGCCCGTTTGGCTACCATACAAAATGGTAATGGTTTGGCTAACACTGGCTTGAGTGGCTACGTCTGCACTTAAGGTTTGCCCCTGATTAGCGCTAGCAGCAAGATATCCACTCACCCAAGCGAGCTGAACGGCAGATAATTCTGATGTGAGATGTTTTAGCTTTTCCACTTGTCCTTGTGACAAAGGAGACGCTAATGCAGTAAGTTCTTTTAGCAACATGAGACGGCCTTATAACAGTTTAATGACATCAGCTTACTCCTGCTAACTAAAAGCAAAAAAGAATAAAAGATAATTTTTTATGCCTTTTAGGAATATGCAAAGTGTGTTTTTTAGGCTACAAAAGTGTGGGTTAGTTAAAACTTTTTAATTTCCCTTGATGAAAATCGAATTAATTAACCCTGTAGTACTTGTGTGAATTACCTGTCTACAGCAAGCTAGGCTGCTGGCTAAACAATTAGTTACCTATCAAACTGATTGTTCTCTGACTAGAACAACAAGCACACCTTCTTAGGGAGGTTGTCAGAGTAAAGATGAGGTTTACCCAACAACATCTTAAATAAGCAGGTTCACTGTGTTCGATGATCACGACCGTCATTGAACACAGCAGAGTGACAAACTCAATGCTTTGCTAGGGGAGCAAAGCATATTTACCCTTTAACCATCAGGAATCAGTCATGCAGATTGGAATACCGAGAGAAAGTATCGCTGGAGAGACGCGCGCAGCAGCGACGCCTGCTACCGTGGTACAACTAATAAAGCTCGGCTTTAGTGTGGCCATCGAGGCAGGAGCTGGAAAGTTATCAAGTTTTGATGACGCAGCATTTGAACAAGCTGGAGCAGAGGTTGTTGAAAGCGTGTGGCAAGCTGACTTTATTTTTAAAGTTAACGCACCAACCGACAGTGAAATAGAACAAATGAAGTCTGGCACGACCTTAGTCAGCTTTATTTGGCCAGCACAAAACCCTGAGTTGGTTGAAAAGCTATCACAAAAAAATATCACAGTGATGGCAATGGACATGGTGCCACGTATTTCACGCGCACAGTCATTAGATGCCCTATCATCTATGGCCAACATTGGCGGCTACCGTGCAGTCGTTGAAGCAGCCCACGAGTTTGGCCGTTTCTTTACTGGACAAATTACCGCAGCAGGAAAAGTGCCTCCGGCCAAAGTGTTAGTCATTGGTGCAGGTGTTGCAGGACTTGCCGCCATTGGCGCAGCGGGCTCACTGGGCGCTATCGTACGAGCATTTGATACCCGTTTAGAGGTGGCTGAGCAAATTGAGTCTATGGGTGGCGAGTTCTTAAAACTCGAATTTGAAAACACCGAAGGCGGTTCATCTGACGGTTACGCTAAAGTGATGTCAGACGAGTTTATTGCTGCTGAAATGGCACTGTTTGCCGAGCAAGCAAAGGAAGTGGATATTATTATCACCACCGCGCTTATCCCAGGCCGCCCTGCACCTAAGCTTATCACCAAAGATATGGTTGATAGCATGAAACCCGGTTCAGTGATTGTCGATTTAGCCGCTGCCACAGGAGGTAACTGTGAATATACCGTCAGCGGTGAGAAGTTCATTACCGACAATGGCGTTAAGATTTTAGGCTATACCGACTTACCGGGCCGCTTACCTGCGCAGTCATCACAGCTTTACGGCACAAACTTAGTTAACTTAATGAAGCTAATGTGCAAAGAAAAAGACGGCAATGCTGTGCTGAATTTTGATGATGTTGTGATGCGTAATATGACCGTCACTCATAATGGTGAAATTACCTTCCCGCCACCAGCAATTTCGGTATCCGCAGCCCCTGCTAAACCCGCTGCACCGGCACCGGTTCAAGTGGAAGAAAAAGCCCCATCGAAACTGAAATACATTTTAGGCGCAGCCGGTATTGCTGCTTTTGGCATGATAGCCTCGGTGGCACCAGCTGAGTTCTTATCGCACTTTACGGTATTTGTACTGTCATGTGTGGTGGGTTATTACGTGGTATGGAACGTTTCTCATTCACTGCATACCCCATTGATGTCAGTGACCAATGCGATTTCAGGGATCATCGTTGTCGGTGCCTTGTTGCAAATTGGTCAAGGATCAGCTTTGGTCACCGCATTAGCCTTTGTAGCTGTGCTTATTGCAAGTATTAACATCTTTGGCGGCTTTACCGTCACTCAGCGTATGCTGAAGATGTTCCGTAAAGATTAAGGGGTAATATCGTGTCTGAAGGATTGGTAACAGCATCGTATATTGTCGCTGCAGTGTTTTTTATTCTCAGCCTAGCCGGGTTGTCGAAGCAAGAAACAGCTAAAAACGGCAATTTATTTGGCATCATAGGGATGACCATCGCGCTTGGCGCAACCATTTTAAACCCAAGCACTACTGGCGTAGTATGGATTATTTTAGCCATGGTAATAGGCGGTGCGATAGGCATACGTTTTGCACTTAAAGTTGAAATGACCGAAATGCCTGAGCTAGTAGCAATTTTGCATAGCTTTGTGGGTATGGCGGCGGTATTAGTCGGCTACAACAGCTTTATTGATTTGCACCCACAAGCGGTCAACGAAATCGTTGTCGCAATTGGTAGCGATCTCAATAGCACCCTAGCAACAGCTGAAGCAGCTTTTATTGAAGCTAATCAAGCACAACACGCCGAGCACTTAACTGGCGCAATGCTAAATATTCACCTTGTCGAAGTTTTCTTAGGGGTGTTTATTGGTGCAGTCACCTTTACGGGTTCTGTAGTGGCATTTGCGAAACTTCGCGGGCTTGTGTCATCAAAAGCATTAATGCTGCCACATCGCCACAAGTTAAACCTAGTGGCAGTGATCGTTTCATTAATCTTAATGGTGGTATTTGTGCAATCTGGCGGCACCATGACGCCAATGCTCATTATGACCTTAATTGCCTTCGCTTTCGGCTGGCACTTAGTGGCATCGATTGGCGGCGCGGATATGCCCGTTGTGGTATCTATGCTGAACTCATACTCAGGTTGGGCAGCAGCAGCGGCTGGCTTTATGCTATCAAACGATTTGTTAATCGTTGTAGGCGCATTAGTGGGCTCGTCTGGCGCGATCCTGTCTTACATCATGTGTAAAGCAATGAACCGTTCATTTATTTCGGTCATTGCAGGTGGCTTTGGCTCTGATGGCGTTGCGGCAACAGGTGATGAAGAACAAGGCGAATACCGTGAAACCACTGCTGAAGATGTGGCTGAAATGCTAAAAAGCTCAGACTCTGTAGTTATCACCCCAGGCTATGGCATGGCTGTTGCGCAAGCTCAGTATCCTGTGGCAGAAATTACTCGTAAACTTCGAGATTTAGGCGTGAAAGTGCGCTTTGGTATTCACCCTGTGGCTGGCCGTTTGCCAGGACATATGAACGTTCTGTTAGCAGAAGCAAAAGTGCCTTATGACATCGTATTAGAAATGGATGAAATCAACGAAGATTTTTCCGACACTGATACTGTGCTAGTTATTGGCGCCAATGACACAGTTAACCCGGCGGCGATGGAAGATCCAAATAGCCCTATTGCTGGCATGCCTGTACTTGAGGTGTGGAAAGCACAAAACGTGATTGGCTTTAAGCGTTCAATGAACACAGGCTATGCCGGTGTCCAAAATCCGCTATTCTTTAAAGACAACACCCAAATGCTGTTTGGTGATGCAAAAGATAGCGTAGAAGCGATTCTAAAAGCGCTGTAAATTAGCACTTAGTTAGCTCGCTAACATAGCTATCTGAAATACCAGCCATCAGGCCTGTCTCTTATACACAAATCCCTGCTAAGAAATTAGCAGGGATTTTTTTGAACTAAATCCCTAATTCGAGATCAGATCTCCAAATGATTTGGAGAAATACGATGATTGATAAACACCAACAGTGGGCAGAGCAACAGTTTGGTCAAGTAAATTTAGGTGATCCCAGAAGAACCTCTCGTTTGGTAAAGTTAGCGTCAACCTTAGCTGCTAACCCTGGAAAACCAATTGTGAATATTAGTCAGTCACCTGCCGATATGGAAGGAGCCTATCGGTTCATACGTAATGAAAATATAGAAGCATCCACCATTGCAGAAGCGGGATTTAAGGCCACCGCAACGGGCGCGCAACAACACAATCTGTTACTTGCTTTAGAAGATACCACGAATATCGTTTATAGCCATCGCTCTATTCGTGAGGAATTGGGCCATATTAACCAAGGCAACCGTCATCGTGGTTTGCTTGCTCACAGTATCGTCTTATTTGCACCAGAATCATCTGAAGTCGTTGGCCTTATTGAGCAGCAGCGATGGACACGAGATATAAATACACGAGGCAAACGACGAACTAAGACACCAGTACCTTATTCGGAAAAAGAGAGCTATAAGTGGGAGCGAGCTTCTCGCAACATGGCTAAACGGCTGGGAGATAACCTTGATAAGGTGATATCCGTTTGTGATCGTGAGGCCGACATCTATGATTATTTGCAGTATAAGCTGAACAATCAGCAGCGTTTTGTTGTCCGTTCGATGATGAGTAGACATATAGAAGAAGGTGAGCACAAACTATTTCACTATGCTTCTGAATTAACCAGTGCGGGTCAAAAGAGAATTCATATAGCTCAAAAAGCAGGACGAAAAGCCCGCACAGCAACGTTAGACATTACCTTCTCTGCGGTGACACTTAAAGTACCCTCGAATAAGAAAGGTGGATCATTGCCTGTTTATTATGTGGGTTGCGAGGAAAGAGGTAACTCAGACAGTAACCTAAACTGGCATTTAATCACCAACGAGCCAATACATACAAAAGAAGACGCCCTCAATATTGTCAGTCACTATGAACATCGCTGGCTCGTTGAGGAGTACCACAAAGTCTGGAAAACAGATGGCACCGACATCGAAAGCTCAAGACTGCAAAGTTTAAGTAATGTAGAAAGATTGGTGACTATAAACGCTTTTATAGCCACTCGAATTCTGCAACTAAAATTCGCTCATAGCCATGCAACAAACGTAAGTTGCGAGCAGGTTTTAACACCGAAAGCGTGGAAATTACTGTGGCTTAAACAAATAAAAACGCCACTTCCTGACTCCCCACCAAATATGCACTGGGCTTATGCAGAGTTAGCGAAACTAGGAGGTTGGAAAGATACAAAACGCACGGGGCGTGCGTCTGTAAAGGTATTATGGCAAGGATGGTTTAAGTTACAAACCATCCTTGAGGGCTACGAGTTAGCTAAGTCTCTTGAGTCAAACTTGTGATCAAGAGACAGGCCATCAGGCTGGTATTTTTTTGTCTGACAATCCACTGTTAAAAAAGTGTAAAAATGTTATCTTGAGCAACATCAATATTAGGCAAGGATTTTCAACACAGCACATGGACAGCTTAACGCCTGAGCTTCAACAACTGCACGATAAAATCCGCAAACTTGAAGCACAGTTAGCGGATTGTATGGCGCAGAATGCTGAATTAACTCAAGACAAACAGCGACTCAAGCAAACGCTGAAGCTCACCGAAGAAAAACTCAATGCCACCTTAGATGGCAATGGCTTATGCCTGTGGGAGCAAGATATCCCCTCAGGCAACCTCATCATGTACAACCAAGAATGGGGGGCATTGCTTGGTTATACCTTAGAAGAACGTCCTGCGCATATTGATAGTTGGAAATCACACCTACACCCAGATGATAAAGATTGGGTGATTAAAGCTTTTTACGATCATGTTGAGGGCAAAGAAGATATCTACCGAGCTGTTCATCGTATGATCCATAAAGATGGTAGTGTCAGTTGGGTATCGGATCGCGGCCGGATCATTGAATACAATGAAGACGGTAAGCCTAAACGCATTATGGGCACTCACACCGATATCACTCAAGAAAAACGCTACGAGCAAGAATTGGCACGATTAGCCCATTATGATCCCCTCACAAACTTACTTAACCGAAATGCGCTAAAAAGTCACTACCAGAAAAACTTCAAACATCCACAAGCCAAAGGAACATTAATTTTCATTGACTTGGATGGTTTTAAGGGCATAAATGATAAGGCAGGCCATCGCATTGGTGACTTACTACTAATCCATGTCGCGAATACCATTAGCCAGACAGCTAAAACTTTGTTGGGCACAGGCCAGCATGCTATCGCGAGAATTGGCGGTGATGAATTTGTTATTTTAACCACAGCTCATCAAGCAGAAATATTAGCCCCCTTTACTCAGACCTTATTGCAACAATTTAATCAGCCCACCAGCATTGAACAACATAAGACCCAAATTGGTTTGAGTATTGGAGTGTGCACATTTTCTGCTCCAACGACCTTCGCCCATGCTTATGAGCAAGCCGACAAAGCTATGTACCAGGTAAAACAACAGGGTAAGCATGATGTGGCGTTTGTATCACTGCTTTGATAGCCTAACATAGCTCACCTTGGCATTCAGATCATTGCCAGCAATTAAGTCGCTCGGTGCAATTGCTTGGTTATGCTGCACTTGCACACCATCAACAGCCACTTTGGTTGAGCAAAAACATCGATTGGCGAGTTAGGAATATGGGGATAACCCCTAGAGAACAAGAAGGGCTGACCATCAATCATGGTCAGCCCTTCTTAGTATGGTTTATTGATCATCTCCAGTGGAGATAATCTCAGGTTAACGATTAAAACTTATAGCTATAACCTAAAGTTGCTGACTGTGGTTTGCCAGCAAATACTGAACCGTGTACACGGGTTGTGACATAAGTTTCATCGAATAAATTATCAACATTTAAGTACACTTCTGACACATCATTAATAAAGTAACGGGCAGATAAATCAAATACCGTTTTAGAGGCAATTAACTGATCAGCAGGAATATCACCTTGGCCCGCTTTAGTGCGCATATCTGCGGTATATCGACCAGCAAGTGTCACTTGCCAGCTTTGTGCCGCAACACCAGCAGAAATGAATATCTGGTTATCTGGTAAGTAAGTTAACGAGTCGCCTTTTTTAACATCGTCCCAGCTTTCAAAATCAGATGAGAAATCAGATCCAAATTCCGCATTAGTATAGGTGTAAGCCATTTTCACTGGGAACGTGAATTCACCTTTTTGATTAAACTCATATCCTAAGCTTAGCTCAACACCTGTGACGTCCACTTCACCCGCATTATACTGGTTATCGATCTTGTTATCGTCACAACCTTGAGCCGCGGTACAGTTACCATGCATATTGCTGTAATCACCATAAAATGCAATCACTTCTGAGGTTAATGCACCTTGGTTATAACGTAACCCAGCCTCATAGTTCCAGCTCTCTTCCTCTTTACCATCAGCATTACCAGGTGCTGCTGGAGAGAAACCTTTTTGAACACCTGCTAATAAAATAAGCGCGTCATTAACCTGATACGTTGCCGACAAAGAAGGCATAACCGCACTGAAACTGTTATCAACATCTTTACTTGGTTGACCATCGCGACCAGGATTTGCTTTCCCCCAATCTAAACGATTAGTGGTGACATCTTCGTAACGAATACCTGCAGTAATAGCAAAATCGCCTATGGTCATACGATCTTGAATAAACAACGCCCAAGCATCTGCACTATCAATACGGTTTGAGTCAGTGCCTGGAACACCACTTTGAGTGCGACTCATCACTTGGTTGGTGTCTAATTGATAAATGTCCGCCCATTGATAACGGTCCATTTCATCTTCATGATAGCGCGCACCAAATGCCAGCTCATGATTACCCACGAAGTAATTTAGCTCAGTTTGGATGCCTTGAGATAAATAGCTACGGTTATTCGCTTTCACACTAACATCAATCGGCGCGGTCACTACACCTTTATCAAAATCAGCGGCGTTTTGTACACCACCACTGCTTAAACTTGAACCGTCAACTTTATCTGCTTTATACCAATTACGGTGAAAGTCGTTATAGTAGGCTGTAGTGCTTAATAACAAGTCATCATTAAACTCAATCACATGATTTAACTGAACTTGTTTATGCTCAGTGGTCATCTTATCTTTTTGTGAGGCCGAATAACGCATAAACGGCGTTGCAGCATAATCTTCATCAGTTAACCCCATGTAAGTTTCATTAGAAACCTCATCAGCGTACTTCAGTTTTAATTCTACAATTTGTTGATATTTAGCTGTCTTGTCAGTTTTAATGCTCACTTTTGCTAACGCATCATTTTTCACAAAACCTGTGTCACCACCGACACCGTTAATATCACGGAAACCATCAGCTTGATAACGGTAGATTTCAGTAACTGCGCCAATGCGTTCACCTTGACCGCCAGCAAATGCGTGCACTTTACCAAAACCATCTTGCCCTGCAGCAATTTCAACTTTACCAGCCAGATCGGTTTCAGGGATTTGACGAGATAACATGTTAATTACGCCACCCGTTGTACGAGGTCCATATTTAACCGTTGAGCTCCCCTTAAGAATTTCAACACTTTGCATACGCCCTGATGTAGGGAAATAATAAGCAGCTGGAGATGCGTAAGGCGCAGGTGCGGCTAGTACACCATCTTCCATTATGGTGATTTTTTCAGAGCGATTTTGTCCTGTACCACGCATACCTAAATTTGGACGTAATCCGTAACCATCTTCTTCTTGAATATAAACGCCAGGAATAGAGGCCAATGTACGCATGATATCGGTATATTTAAACTGCTCAATATCAGCGGCCGAAATAACATGTGCGCTACCTGGTACTGTGTTAACAGGGTTACGGCTACCAAAAATAGTAATTTGTTCAATGTTAGTGGTAGCCACTTGCGGATCTTGAGCAGCTTTTTCAGCGGCATTTGCGCCCAAAGACATTAATAATGCACTTGCTAAAACACTCAAACGTATGGTGTTTGACTGGCTCATCTTCTATCTCCCAATATAACCTTTGATTTAATACAAATAAGAACAATTGCTATTTGCGTTTGTAGTTGCAGGCATTTTACTTAAGTGAACATCAAAATCAACAAATCGATACGATATTTTTACAAAACGAGTCAAATTGTTATATCGAAGCTCAAATATGTGACACAGAACATCGACCACAGGTGTGCTAAAAATATTTACTTGGAAATTAAAAACAAAAGAATCCAGTCATCGGGTGAGTTTTCGCGACATTGTGCAGTACACTGCGACACAGAATGAGTTCTCAAACAATAAAAGAAAAAATTAACATGTTTCTATCACCCTACTATTCAAAAGAAAATCAAAACGTAACCATTACATCACAACAGGCAAGTGACTTCGCCAAGCAGGTTGCAGAAGACTTCAATCCAATTCATGACGTGGGCGCAAAACGCTTTTGTGTGCCTGGCGACTTGCTATTTTCAGTGGTGTTAACCGAGTTTGGCTTAAGTCAAGATATGCAATTTCAGTTTGCTGGAATGGTCGGTGATGGTGTCACCCTACAATTACCAGAGACACCGAGTGAAAAATTCACCATTAGCGATGCTAAGGGCAAAGAATATTTACATGTGTCACGTCAAGGGGAGTTGTGTCAATGCGACAAACAAACTGCGGCATTTATCAAAAGTTATGTGGCATTTTCGGGTCTTAACTTCATGCATGTACTTATCCCAATGATGAAGCAATATGGCATGATGATAAATCCTGAACGCCCTTTAGTCATTTATGAAAGCATGGCATTCCATCTAGATCATTTCGACTTTGATGATGTCAGCCTCCATTTGGTTGAACAACAAATGGAGGTCAACGGTAAACGTGGTGATGTTACATTAGCATTTGAACTTCGCCATCAGGGAAAACGCATCGGTACGGGTAAGAAAACATTAGTGTTAAGTGGCCTAAGACCCTATGTAGAAGAACAAGCACTGCAAATGTGTGATTATTATGAGTCACGTAAATTAGTGATATAGACACAGTAGCAATATTCCTATAGGAATAAGTGTTATTCTTTTTTTACGTCCTGACAATGTTAGACTGATTTTAGTTAGCCCATGTAATACCTTTAGGTTTACATGGGCAGTCTTATTGATATAAGGACAAAGATGATGAAAAAGTTACTTATTGCGGCCCTTACATTTTGTGTTTTTTCAGCCCAAGCGAATATCATTTACGACAAATCTGGCGTTGATGAAAAAGACTTTATCTATGATGAATATCAATGTCAGGAACTCTCTCAGCAAGTACAAAAAAGTCATGAGTCTCGAAGTGCTTTAGGCAGTGCAGCCAAAGGCGCTGCAGTCGGTGCAATAGGTAGTGCTATTGGCGGTGGTAGTGGTTCTGAAGGCGCTAAAAAGGGTGCTGGTATTGGCGTCGCTCTTGGTTTATTGGGCGGAGCAAAAGATCGCAAAGAAAATGAAGCGAATTACCAAGCAGAAAAAGAACTAGTAGTTAAAAACTGCATGTCGGATCGTGGCTATCGGGTATTAAACTAATTACACAATTTAGACCCACAAGCGACATTAAGTAACATATTGAAAATAAAGCCATGTCAATGACATGGCTTTATTTTATAGTAAACACTATCCTACGCAGCCTGTGTCTCTGGTGGGCTTTGCAACAACATAATCGCACTGTAACCAATTAAATGATTAATACAACGGGCTCCCTCTTCACCTAACTTCTCAAATGCCAGCTCTCTTGCGGTATTGACGGCCTTGAAGAAAGTTACACTGTCATCATTATTCCCACACAAACTAAAAAACAGCTTAAGCACAGCTTTATGCTCTGTCACCTGCATTGACTGATTCCAAGATTTTTCAAGCGCAGTGATTGATGTGAAATCTAATGCATCAATAAAAAACTGGCCGATACGGTGATCTAATCGGATCAGGAATTCAGTCTTTTTAGGGAAGTGATGACTAATACCTGTGCGGCTTATACCGGTCGCATTTGATAATGTAGTATAAGACATTGCCTCAAAACCTATGCTGAGGATTTGTTTAAGGGCTTCGTCTAAGATTTGAATAATGGTTTGCTCAGTCTCAGCTCGTGAACGCTTGGCCATAAAACTAGGTCTCTCTAATAATTTGGGGCATGAGCTTACCAGACCAAATTAGAAAATTCCGCTAAAAATAAGCAAAATAACAACACTTTTAACCATACATTATCCTATGTATCAGTGCTATTCAGAACATTATCGATATTAACCGGAGTTTTACGCTTAAAAATCAAAGAGTATAAACTCAACAATCTAATTGGTACGCCATGCTAAATAATATTTGCTAACAAAATTATTAATGCCAACAAAAATCATATAAATAAGCTGAAAACGCTTACAAGCTATCAAATGCGGGTAAATGTTGACTTAGCCAATTTTGAGCAGCAGATTCGCCCATTAATTTCGTTAATGTAGGTGACAACACCAGCGCTAAACTGGAATGACGCCAATACATGTAATTAGGTAAGGGCTGTACAACTCCAGAGCCAAATGTGCGCTGAATTAAACTAGAATACTCAGCAATCTCTCGCGAAGTGTAATTGGGTAAAAGTGGATAAACATCAGCAATAAAGTGAGCGTAATCGCTATATTCCTGCAAAGCTTTACTATCAAATCGTTGCAGTAAAAACTGTAATTGAGGTGAACTCCAATGAGACAAATTTTCACTGTCTTGAATCACGGCTAAATTACGACGATGCAATTGTTGCCAAGCAAACTCTAACCCAACGCCTTCTTGGGCTATTCGCCACAATAAGTACACATCAGCTAACCACTCATGTTGGTAAGCACTTAATTGCGCTGGTAGAGTATCGGCTTGCAAATTAATATTATGTAAATGGCCTATTTCATGCCACAAACTCAGCCTAGCTTGATCCTTTAAGCCAATAGCATAGGTAGTTACCCCTAACAAACCAGACTGATTGACTGGCTCACGCTCAGGCTGAATCACGATAACCCCTGCAATTGTGGCATGAGAAACACTTAATACCATGGCGTTTTTAAACCCCATAGCCAAACGTATTGCTTGCGAAGACAAAGCTGCTTGTTGCTGTAAATGAATAGGTAGGGATGTTAAGCAACTATCGAGTTGTTGTAGCTGACAGATAAGTGCTTTCTTATTGAATATACTCACCCACTCAGCAGAGTGAATGTTTAGCGGATCGAGTGAAGCAGAGCGGTCTTTAGCGACACCTTTTGATGGTGTAGCGGATACAAAACCGCTCAGCAATGCCATCATCAATATAAACAAACAAATCAGCAATTGGCGCTGACTTGTTTGTTTAATGCTGCCACTGGCCAGCAACAAACTACTTATTCGCCATAATATTTTGAATAATCGCTGTAGTAGACACGCCATCTTCAAAACCAAGCACTTCTACACAACCGCCATTGGCGATCACTTCCGCACCACCAGCGATCTCTTCAACCTTATAGTCGCCACCTTTAACTAATGAGTCAGGTAATAATCTTGAGATAATTCGCTGCGGGGTATCTTCGCTAAAAGGGACAACCCAATCAACAGACGCCAAACCTGCCAGTACAGCCATACGGCGATCAACCTGATTAACAGGTCTGCCTTCTCCTTTTAAACGCTTAACAGAAGCATCGTCATTAACAGCAACAATCAGCCTGTCACCTAAGGCTTTAGCTTGCTTTAAATAACTCACATGCCCTGCATGTAAAATATCAAAGCAGCCATTGGTCATGACCACTTTTTCGCCGCGAAGTTTGGCCTGCTCGATGGCATAGGCCAGTTGGTCTTCACTGAGCACACCAAAGCCTGACTCGCCATCACGAATATTAAGCGCGTTAATCAACTCAATGCGGCTAACAGTTGAGGTGCCTAGCTTGCCCACCACCACACCAGCGGCAGTATTGGCAATGGCACAGGCTTGAGCAAGTGTGGAACCTGCTGCAATAGAGGTTGCTAGCGCAGAAATCACCGTATCACCAGCTCCCGTCACATCAAACACTTCACGGGCCACGGTAGGTATGTGCAATTCTGGTTCGTCTTTACTGATCAAGGTCATGCCTTTCTCAGAACGCGTGACCAATATAGCCTTAAAATCATGTTGTTTAATTAATGCCTGAGCTTTTTCGATTAAGTCATCTTCACAAGTTACCGTACCAACAACGGCTTCAAACTCACTCATGTTCGGCGTAATTAATGATGCGCCATGATACTTACCAAAATCGCTACCTTTAGGGTCAACTAATACGGTCACGCCTTTGGCACGAGCTTTAGCAATAAAGGCTTGAGGATTATTAATTGCGCCTTTAGCATAATCAGATAACACCAATACATCCACATCATCAAGTAATGTCTCAGCTTGGGCAAATAAGGCTTGGCTATCTTGGGCGGCAAAGGGCTCTTCAAAATCTAAACGAATTAACTGCTGATTGCGTGATAACACTCTTAACTTGGTAATCGTTGGCTTATCTTCAACCGTTAACCATTGTGGTTGCACCCCTAAAGTTTGCACGCCTAAGGTTAATGCCTGCGCATTGTCGTCATCACCCACAATTCCAGCAAGCTTAACTTGCCCTCCTAAAGTCGCCACGTTTAATGCAACGTTAGCCGCGCCACCAGGGCGATCTTCAATCTGGTTAATCTTAACCACCGCAACTGGCGCTTCAGGAGAAATGCGACCCGTTGGCCCAACCCAATAACGGTCAAGCATCACATCGCCAAGCACTAAAACGCGGGCATTTTCAAAAGCAGGAAGAGAAACCTTCATAATGTTTTCACTGTTTGTTGCAAAAATTACCCAGATTGTACCTAATTTTCAGCAAGAAATGAGTTAGAATATGAAATATTTTTAGTTATAAAGACGAGTGATTTGTGGTCGAAAAAGCCGAATTTACTAGCAAATTGTATCACCCTAAATATTGGTTACTGTGGCTAGGTGTCATCTTAATGCGGGCAACTCAATTGCTGCCTTTATCTGTTCAAATGAAACTTGGCAAAGGATTGGGGCGACTTGTTATGGCGGTTGCTAGCAGCCGTAAACATACAGCTCAACGTAATCTTGAATTATGTTTTCCTGACATGCCTAAAGATGAACAACAAAAACTGCTGACCAAAAACTTTGAAGAAACCGGTAAAGCCCTGTTTGATACTATCAATGCGTGGTGGTGGTCTGATGAAAAAATTCAGCAACATATGACAATATCCGGCCAAGAGCATGTCAGAAATAGCTTAGACAATGGTAAAGGGGTCATTCTATTTGCAGTGCATTGTTTACCCTTAGAAATGGGCGCGCGAATTTTTGGCCAATTTCAACCGGGTATTGGTGTATATCGACCACACAATAATCCGGTAATGGAATATCTGCAGGTAAAAGGTCGATTACGCTCCAACAAAGGGTTAGTGCCCAAAAGAGATGTGCGCCAGATGATCCGCAGCTTACGGGCGCCGGATGTCATTTGGTATACGGCCGACCAAGATTTTGGCCGTTCAAGTGCCGTGTTTATTCCATTTTTTGCCGTACCAGATGCTGCCACTATTACCGGAGCAACGTCACTGGCAAAATTAGGCAAAGCTAATGTTCTGCCATTTTTTGTTGAACGGACCGCAGACGACAAAGGTTACAAGATTGAAATTATGCCGCCATTGGATAACTTTCCCGGTGAAAATGAGCTTGAAGATGCATTGCGCGGCAATCAAATTGTTGAGCAAATCATCAGCCGCAATCCATCGCAATATATGTGGTTACACCGTCGCTTTAAAACCCGCCCCGATAAAAGCACCCCATCGCTATATAAATAACCCACTGAAACACCTGCCACTAGCAGGTGTTTTAAATGTCAAAAGGACTTACTAACTAAGTTATGTTCGTAGAGAAAAGATAAAACTTGAAAACCAACATCTTAATCAATGGCGATTGCGACATTAAAAAAAGTACATCATAGGGAAAAGGGTTGAAATTTAACCCTGAATAAGTGACGATCCGCCAACTTTTATGTGCAAATACAATCACAGTAAATAAGTGAACAAAAATAGTTTAGGAACCCCCTTTGATAATAAGGCAGATTTTTCGATAAGTAGTTATTCTATAATCAAAAAATCTAACCCCGTTAACAGATGATGTCTTAAGCTAGAATGAGCCGTTGTTTATTACGATTGGTATATACACGCCCTATTTCGACTGAACGATACATAGGAACCCCCAAGCGCTATGTTAAATCTTGTAAAAACCATTTTTATAGCTGCAACTGCTGCGGTGATAAGCTTGAATAGCTTTGCTATCGAGTACCGTTTGCCAGCAAAAGGCAATCGCCTCGTTGGTGAAAACCAATATTATGTTGTACCGGAAGGGAAACTCACGCTTGAAGATATTGCGGCGCAATTTCAACTTGGGTTAACTAACTTACTTGAAGCCAACCCTGGGGTAGACCCTTTTTTACCTAAACCTGGCAGCACGCTGGTGATCCCTCACCAACTGATTTTACCTGACACTAAGCGTGAAGGGATTGTCATCAACTCAGCCGAAATGCGACTGTATTATTATCCTAAGGGTAAAAACATTGTCGAAGTGTTACCTATTGGTATAGGACAAATTGGCAAAGACACCCCTGAAAACTGGGTCACCAAAGTGCAACGTAAACGCGCAAATCCCACTTGGACTCCAACCGCCCGTATGCGTAAAGAATACGCTGCCAATGGCATTATATTACCTGACGTATGGCCAGCGGGTCCTGATAACCCAATGGGTTTATTTGCGCTATATGTAGGTAATTTATATGCGATTCATGGCACCAATGCCACCTTTGGTATTGGGCTGCGTGTCAGTCAAGGCTGCGTGCGCTTACGCAATGAAGACATCGAGCATTTATTCAGTAGCGTGCCCGTAGGCACCCGGGTGGAGTTTATCAATCAACCGATCAAGGCCACCGAAGAACTCGACGGTAATCGCTACCTTGAAGTGCACCAACCCCTATCACGCACCCAAGATGAATTTGAATCTAACGAGCCCGTGTCCTTAACATTGGATAAAACCATTACACGTTTTCTTGCGCATCCTGATACCGATTCATTTGTATTAAAACGTTTGTTAGAGCAGCGCAACGGCATTCCGACTCGGATTAATCCTTAACGCTTTATTACTGACTATCAAATAGTTCATAAATAACTTATTCGGCTTGCAATTGATGCAAGCCGTTTTTGTTTCAGTTAAGCTATTTTAAAGATAATGACAAAATAACTGATGTTAAAATGGCAATAATAAACAGTGAGTTGATATACAAAATCCTTGCAGGATTGCTATTGCTGGGAGCCGGACAAACCGCTTATGCGACAAACCTATGCGACATGACGCCACAATTAACCGCATTAAGCCAAATTGAGCAGCAAATAGATTATTATCAACTCGAAAACGGCATACAAGTGCGTTTGCTGCAACAAGTTGATAGCCAAAGTGTCAGTATTGCCAGCCAGTTTGCGGTTGGCTCTCGCAATGAACAGCAGGGGCAAACTGGCTACGCCCACCTATTTGAACATCTGTTATTTAAAGGCAGTGAACAAGCCAGTATTGCAACCTACCCCCAGCAGATGAGCGCAGTTGGAGCACGTTTTAATGCGTCTACTCATTTTGATTACACCAATTATTATGCCACCTATCCTAGCCAAGCTATTGAATTAAATCTTTTTCTGGAGTCAGACCGCTTTATCAGGCCAATCATCAGCCCCAACAGCGTGACCAACCAACAAGGTGCGGTATTAGAGGAGATGGCGGGCAGCATAGATAACCAACCTTATATTCGTAAAGCGATGGAATTTTTACTTAAGCAAGTAAACAATACCCCTTACGATCACGCCATTATTGGCAGTGCACAAGACGTGAAGGCCGCAACTGCACAAAGCTTGCAGCAATTTCACCAAACATTCTATCGCCCTGATGCAATGCAATTATCTTTAGTGGGTCAGTTAGCATCCAACACAGCTGAACTCATTGAGCACTATTTTGGTCAATGGCCAAAGCCAACAGCTTCAATAGCAAACTTTTCCCCCTTAACCATTTCTGCTTCGGCTCAGCACGGAGAAATTGTCGATAGCCGTGGCCCATGGCCTGCGGTGTTGCTCGCTTGGCATACGGTTGGACGGCAGCATATTGATGCTGAAGCACTCAGCTTACTAAGCCAGTATTTATTCCAATATCGAGCGAGTTTACTGGCTAAAAGCCAACAAACACATAGTACAAGCTTGCTTGATTACAGTATTCCATTAACCATGGAGATGCATGGAGTCACCAATATCGTGCTTGTTCCCAGAGCCAATGAGTCCCTTGATTCATTAACCCAAATGATCACTCAACTCATTAATCAAGTAGCAGAGCAAGGCATTCCGGCAGACACATTATGCCGCTTGAAAACCTCAGCCATTAATAAGCATTTATCTGAACTAAGCAATCATCAAAACTTAGCCATTTATTTATCTAATAGCCAAGCAAGAGATACACTCACGCCATTAACTGCACCATGGCAAAGAGTAAATCAAGTATCACCGCAAGATATCCAACGAGTCGCCAAGCAATATTTATTGAATAAGCAGATACGGTTAGATCTATTACCACCTTGGTATATTCGTTTCACTAAAACCCTATTAGAATGGTTGCCGCAATCATGGACCGACTCGCTAGAAGGAGCTGTACTCTAAATGGATCAAACTCGATCGATAGAAGCACTACAATTATTCCAGCGATTACAAAAAGGGATCAGCGCAGCAATTAGCGTATTTTTATTAATGTCATGCCAGCATGCACCAACTCAATTTACTGCGATTAGCCCACCCAGCTTACCCAACTTTAACCAACAAAGTTATGCCCCTAAAGTTAACCTAGATGTAAAGCCAATCAGCCTACCTCAATCCAATAAATTCAGCGCTAATTTGTATTGGCATCAATGGCAACCAGATCAGACTCGTCTTAACAGTCTAAACCGTGTGCGAGTGATCGCCCTAACCCCGCAACAGGCAATAAATAGCCCCGATGTGTTAGTGCAAGCCATGAATGAATATGTTCAACTGTTGGCCATCAATAGCCAAGACGAACAAGCAAGCTGTTTGGATAATCTAAAAATCAGCGCATCAATGCACAGTTTGAGTATCGAAAGTTATTGTCAGCAAACTATCGGGCAACAACTTTTTACCATCAATGAGCTGTTACAGGGTGATTGGTTAACGTCAGCAAATGCCGTTATCAACATAGATAAATTGAGTCATAGCCTTAAACTCAACAAGCATATTGGCGCATTTACTGGCAGTGAAATCAACCAGGTTTATCTTGGTCAGCTACTAGGTAAAACTCACCCTTATTATGACAATTTGAATAATAATGCTGTGGTAGAAAAGCTCTCTCCCGAAGCCATTCATGCTTTACTCAAGCGCACCACCAATAATGCTTTTTGGCATGTATTTACAGATCAACAGATAGCTAAACCATCGTCAGACACTCAGTTAACGACTAAGGTCAATCAATATATAACCCGCAACTTAACCATTGCTAACCTCCAGCAGACTGGAACAGCGCCAACAAGTCATGCCCAAAGCCACTCAACAAAAGCTAAAGACCGCCCATTAACTCTGCACATGATTGACGCTCCCGGCACAGTACAAATACAAGTTAGATTAGGCTACAGCCTGAATGAACAGTCACCTAGCAACATTGACGGCAACAGTAATATAAACAGCCGCGACCAAAATAACACCATGAATAACAGCCTAAGCTGTAAGGTATTAGCAGCCCTATTAGGGCGAAGTTTTAGTGGTCGATTATTTTATGATTTACGCGAAGTTCGTGGACTAACCTACGGCATTTATGGCCAATGTAACGATGCGCCACTGGCTCAATACCTTACGTTTTATGGAAGTAGCGCCTTACAACATAGTGGGGCGTTTATTGAAGGCATATTAGCTCATATGTCGCTTATCCAGACTCAAGCCATATCTGACGGTGAACTTAATGCGCTAAAAACTTATTTAATTGGCCAACAAACCTTGTTAAATGACAGCCAAAACGGCAAAGAAAATACCTTTTTAAACAATCAACTACTCAACAAACCCATTAACGCTAATCAACAGTTTCTAGCACAAATAGAGAAGTTATCCGCGCAAGATATCACTAACATCGCCGATCATGTCTTGTCTGCAAATCCAGTGATTGTGATCAGAGGCGATAAAGCGTTAATTGAAAGCGACATCTTGCAAAAACTTCCAAACTGGACCTTAGCCACCATTTCAGCTGAAAGATAGCCTAAGGTTATAGATTGAGAGTTAATCCAGATTATTGGTTTGTGATACTGTTGCTTCATCAGAGGGCTCAGCGATAGCCTCGCTAACAATATCGGTTTCCGCTAATAACTCATGAGATGCTTCCATAGAATGTAAATCTTCCATAGCGGTATCAACATCAGCTAAACCGGCATTGGTTAGCTCTTCTTGTTGTTCGAGTAAATAGTGCTCATCTTGAACATCCTTGAGTAATTTAGCCGCATTTTTCTCAGTGACACTTGGGGTTGGTTCAAATTGACGTTCCTGAGAAAAAAGTGCCGGTTCACTGCTTGATACTTTCGCAGAAGACGTGTCACTTAATACACCTGATTGCCAAATCACCCCTACAGCAACAGCAACACCCGCTACTGCATAAATCATTTTATTTGCAGTGCCTTTGGCATTATTTGATGGTGGCTGAGTTGCCACAGACGAGGACTGAACCTTAGCATTTCTAGCGGCTTGAGCTGATTGCTCAACACCAGAAGTGGTCGACACCCTGGCAACTTGTTGATGCTCTTTTGCTATCAACGCAGCGCTTGCAGCAGGTAATACTGATGCATCTGGGCCTTTTGTGCGCATACCAATAAATTGGCCGCCATCATAAATCTCCATATCGTGACTGGACACATCGGCCTCAACCACACCAGAGCTTACAATAACCAACTTATTACAAAACAGCTTACCTTTTAGAGTGCCGCTAACCCGTAACTCTTGGCAATAAACTTCACCATCGATTTCACCACCAAGTTCAATTTTTACCTGATCGCTTGAACGAATAACCCCTTGCACTTTACCTGCAATGCTAGCAGGTGCATGAATAGTCATTTCACCACTCAATGCCATTTCAGCGCCAATATAGGTTATACCCTTGGTTTTATTATTCATTTTTATATCCCTGACGGAGGTTTTTTGGGGTTACTAATCTTCATCAAAGCTTAAAACAAATAACATGAGTTATAAAGCAGTTAACCAATTTAATCTTTATAGTTAGCGGCTTAGCTAAAAAGCTCACAGAGGATTTATCATGTCTCAGAACAATAAACCCTAGCGAAATGATAGAGAGACTTGTTAGGCTTTACGCTTCTTGGCAACATTTTCTACATCAGCAAAACGACGCAAAAAATTATCTAAAGCGTCATTATTAGGATAATCAAATTGATATTTGTTATGAAAATAAATCGTTAAGGTAACTTGGGCATCCCTCAATGTGATGGTATAACCATCAAAATCTGTTTCCGCTTCAATCCCACACAACTGATAACTGGCACTATAGTGATTGGTTTGTTTTTCCCCTAATGAGGTAATGCTATTAAATACGTTTAACGCTCGATGGATATCTATTTCGTTTTTCATAGTGCCTCATTTGATTTTTATACTATGCACATGTGGCAACTCATATAGATGGTGCGACAAAAATTAAACAACTAGGCCAATATTTACGAAGACATGACCAGTTAGGCTCACTATTTACTCGAATTGATATTCTGTCTCTTGTGGACCACAAGTGACGATATAATTGGAAGTGACAAATGACAATGATTAAGACTTATGATGCTCAGCTTTTACAAGAAACATGGCCTTGTCAGCCCGCGCAAAGAACTCATTTAAAGATAAATCGCTATTTGCCTCACGGGTCGCAACACCGGTACTAAAAGCAATATCGTAGTCAGCATCACTTTGCTGATTATAGCGATTAACCAAATCCGTAAAGCGCGCCACAACTGGCGCTGCATCAAGTTCAGACTCATGACTGAGTAACACGATAAACTCATCACCAGCAAAGCGGGCGATAACATCCGACTCACGAAACCCATCAAGTAAAAGTGCTGCAAATGCTTGCAAAGCTTTATCACCCTCACTGTGACCATATTGATCGTTAATGTCTTTAAAGTAATCTAGATCAAAAACCATCAAACTGGTGTTCAACCCTAAACGATCGCTATTGGCGATAGTTTGCGTGGCCAACATTTCAAAACCACGGCGATTAGAAAGATTGGTTAATGAATCAAGTGATATTTGTTGAATCACTAATAACTCATTTTCAACCAAGCGACCAAAATCAGTTAATGACAATCTATCTTGTTCGGAAAAAACTCTGGGGGCTTCATCAATAATACAAAGCGTACCTAGCCTTTCTCCATTAGGCATGGATAACGGAAAACCAGCATAAAAACGAATATGAGGGGCTTGAACAACTAGCGGATTATCAGCAAAACGCGGATCAGTAAAAGTGTCTTCCACCACAAAGACATCTGATTGCAAAATAGCATGACCACAAAACGAAATATCACGACCAGTTTCTTGAACACCTAAGCCTTGGCAAGACTTAAACCACTGCCGATCACGATCAATTAAGCTCACCAAACAAATAGGCACATTAAACAAACGTTTCGCTAAACGAGTGATTCTGTCAAACCGCTCTTCGGCGGGCGTATCTAATATGCTTAAATTATGTAATGTTTGTAAGCGACTTTCTTCATTGTCAGGAGTGGGCGCGCACAGCATAAGTAATTTTTACCTGTTCTTTTTCTTTAATTAAAGCAGCACTTTTGCAATTGTCCACCCTCAAAAAGGATTAAAGCGCTAGACCAACGAAAAGAGTTTAATACTCAACTTCAAGTATATGTCGATAAATTTCAATCACAGAATCGGTTTTATCTTTAACAATATCAAAACTTAATTGACCACTTAGTTGTTGTAAAGTTAACTCATGATTTTGATCTCTAAGCCAACAATAGGTTTGTGTTAGATGCTGCGCTTCCATTACCGGCAAGATCTCTAAATCGGCTAACACCTCAAAAATACGAACATTGTCAGACCAAATTGTCAGTTCTTGATGCTCATTGGCATAGGCCAGCACCATAAACTGAGCAATAAATTCAATATCGGCAATGCCACCAGCGCTTTGCTTAAGATCAAATATGCCTTCCCCCACCTTCAGTAAGTGGTCACGCATTTTAATCCGCATGTCTCGCACCGCTTTTGCAAGTTCATTCTTGTCACGTTCCACCTGTAAAATTTGAGCGCGCAATTCACTAAATCGATGAGCTAACTCGTGATCGCCAAACACAAAACGAGCACGCACCAACGCCTGATGTTCCCATGTCCAGGCCTCAGTCAATTGATACTCACCAAAACGTTCAATTTCACTGACTAATAAGCCTGATGCCCCGGAAGGTCTTAGGCGCATATCCACTTCATATAACTCACCTGAGGTTGTCCGAGTGGCAAATAAATGCACAATTCGCTGCGCTAGTTTCAAATAGAAGTGACCAGCATCAATAGGACGATCGCCATCTGTGACACCGGTTTGCTGACTACCATGTAAAAAAACTAAGTCTAAGTCAGAGCCATAACCTAACTCTATTCCGCCAAGTTTACCGTAACCAATCACTGCAAAGCCCATATTGCTAGTGCTAGTGCCTTGGGGCACGCCATGGCGTTGTGCAATTTGATGCCATGCCTGCAACACCACTTGCTCAATAATGGCTTCCGCTAAAAAGGTTAAATGATCACTCACCTGCATAACAGGCAATACCCCAGTGACATCGGCTGCGGCAATTTTAAGCTGCTGCGACAGTTTAAACTGCCGCAAAGCTTCCATTTGCTGCTCCATATCATCTTCAGGCACCCGCAGTAAATATTGACGCAGCTCACTGGGGTAATCATCAATGGAGGTAATGTCATAAAGCTGAGCAGGATCAATTAGCTCATCGAGTAACATCGGGAAGTTAGCCAGTTCTTTGGCAATCCACGGGCTGGCACAACATAGGCTCACTAATTGCTGACGTGCACCTGGGTTTTCACACAGTAATTCAAGGTAGGTTGTGCGGGTTAATATTTTGTCTAACACCTTTGACACAGGCTTAAATGCGGCACTTGGCTTAGCTTGAGTCATTAACTCTTCAAGTAGCTTAGGCATCAGTTTATCGAGGGTTTCACGCCCACGCGGGCCAATGGAGCGCTTAGCAACCGTCGCTCGCCACTCGCTAATTAGCGGCCATAGCTCGGTATCTTCTATTTGCTGCTCTTGCAATAGACTATCCGCATGCTCATCTTGTTGCAGATTCCAAAATAAACTTGTCCAGTGATCGCTATGCTCATGGGAATCTCCACCACCGACAGTGGCATTAAAGTGCGCATGAATCTTGGCCATTGCCGCTTCAATATGAGTTCGTAAATCAGTCTCATTGGCCATATTTAAGCTGTAACATAAGCGCTGCCAGTCTAAATCAGCCGAAGGCAGCGTTTGAGTTTGCTTGTCAGCAATGGCTTGCAATAAGTTTTCAACTCGGCGCAACAGCACATAAGAGTGCTTTAGCTCATCGACCGCCAAATACTCTAATTGACCTAAGCTGTATAAGGTATCGATAGCACCAAATAAACTCTGCTGACGTAATGCAGGCTCGCGCCCACCACGAATAAGCTGAAAACTTTGCACAACGAACTCAACCTCGCGAATACCACCAGCACCCAGTTTGATATTGTCGGTTAGTTGGCGGCGACGTACTTCTTGCGCGATCATTTGCTTCATTTTACGCAATGATTCGATGGCAGAAAAATCGATATAACGACGGTAAACAAAAGGGCGCAATAAATCGTGCAAGTCATCACAGTGTTGAGTCCATGGCCCTAACACACGCGCTTTGACCATGGCATATCGCTCCCAGTCACGACCTTGTTCTTGGTAATAATCTTCAAGACCGGCAAAACTGACAACTAACGGTCCGCTTTCGCCATAGGGACGTAAACGCATATCCACCCGAAAAACAAAACCATCGACAGTCACTTGGTCAAGCAGGTTAACTAAACGTTGTCCCATGCGAATAAAAAACTGCTGGTTATCAATAGCACGGCGGCCGCCAACAGTTTCACCATGCTCAGGAAAGGTAAAAATTAAATCAATATCCGATGAAAAGTTAAGTTCACGACCGCCTAACTTACCCATACCTAAAATTAATAAAGGCTGCGGTTTGCCTTCAGCATCAGTTGGGGTACCCAATTGCTTACAGGCATCTTGATATAGCCAATCTCGGCCTGCAATAACCAAGGCTTCAGCCAAAGACGATAAATCAATCAAGGCTTCTTCAAGCTTGGAGTAATTGGCAAAATCTCGCCATGCTAAACGCACCATTTGCTTGTTACGGTATTGCCTAAGTGCTGATTTCACTGCATCTTCGCTGGTTAAATCCATCAATATTTCATGCAGTTCTTTGTCAAAGTCAGTGCGGACCACTTCATTTAATAAGCCAGAAAATAACTCAACAATCCACTGAGGATGACGACAAAGCTGTTCAGCGATGTAATCGCTTAACCCCATTATGGTTTTTAACTCAGCTTGTTGCACCGCAGTTAATACGTGAACGGCCTCAGGCCAGAGGTCGACTAATCTTGACCAGTAACTTTCTGCGGTGTGTTGGATTTGTGCAGATAAAACCTTGTTACTTTGAGATGGCATGGCGATAATGTTCCTTTAATCGATTATTAACTTGACATAATATGTCTTGCTACTGATATATTGATCGCAGATATCTATAAAATTGTTTCCAGATTACTATAACCTGCGACGAACGCACATGAATTTTATAACACTTGGAGAAAACATGGCTGGCAAGTTCCCCCGTGTATTCACGTTAATTTTCACCTTATTAATCGGATTGAGTCTAAGCGGTTGTGGTGATGATCGACCTGAGCAAATCGCAAAATATCAACAATTGACAGAACAGCGACTCAATCAGCTTCAAAACGGGCTCGAAAATGGTCAGTTACGTAATGCGACATTGCTGAAACAATACAGCCAAATTTTAAGCCAACAGCGCAGCGATTTAGCCCCATTATTAAATGAATTAGCATTAGATGCGACGGCAAGTGGACCGATGTTTTTGTCGCTTAAGCGTCGCAATGCTGAGCTATCAAACGCTGCCAACTATATGGATTTAGACCAACAACTTGCTGAAGCAGAAAATGTGTATCAAGCGGCTGATAGCGCATTATTTAATGATATGTTGTCAGATCCATTGAATGTCATTGCCGATATGTCTCAGGGCAAATTAGCCCGAGTTAATGCTATCAGCCGCGAGGCGGCTGCACTGGCAAATAGTGAAGATGATTTTGGCCCTGGTAGTCAACTGGTAGGCAATCCTAATTATGGGAGTTGGCAAACTGGCTCAAATGGTATGTCTTTTTGGGCGTGGTATGGCATGTATTCGATGTTCTCGAACATCTTTAATCGCCCTATAGCCTACGATAACTGGTCTAATCGCCGTGGTTACAGCTATTACAACGACGTTGGCCGCTATCGTTATACATCACCCAAACAAGCTACGGCGCAAGAGAAAACCTTTGCTCAAACTAAAAAGCGTTTTGACTCACAAGGCAAACGATTCAACAGCCCGTATGCCAAAACCCGCACAGGCTCAACCAGTCTATCGCGCCAAAGTACCAGCGCGCCCAAGGCAAGTACCACAACGCGTACGGCCAGCAGTAGCAAATTTCGCTCAAATTACTCTAAAACTAGCAGTTTCCGTAATTCAACTAGCCGCACCACTCGCGGTATTAGTCGCGGCAAGTAAATAGGTAGGATTAACCATGACATTTCTTGAACAATATGGCATTACCCAGCCACTTTTAATTATTCTTGCCATTGACTTGGCTATCGCAATTGTCCTACTAGCCTTAATGCGTTATCTGCAAGGATGGACCGTCAATGTCAACAGCAGTAAAGAGCTCGCTGAACGTGATAACTTTGCCTTTGGGATAAGTACCGCAGGTGCCGTAGCCGCGTTAGGTATAGTGCTCACAGGCGCTATCACAGGTGAAGCTGCCAGCTCTTATGTTACCGAAGCGATTGGCATGAGTGCATATGGTATTTTTGGCTTAGTGCTCATTAAGCTTGGACGCTTTTTACATGACAAAGTGGCTTTAAATGAATTTGCTAAAAATGATGAAATTTTAAAGGGCAATATTTCGGTTGCCGTAGTTGATGCCGCTGCTGCGATTGCCACTGCAATTATTATTCGCGCCGTACTCATGTGGGCTGAAGATATAACTATTGATACCTTTATTGCTATTTTCAGTGCCTTTATTGTCTCGCAGTTAATTTTAGTACTGTTAACTCGTTTTCGTGAAAACCGCTACGCCAAGCGTAATCAAAATGCCTCAATGCAAGAAGCCTTAAAACAAGGGCAAACAGCATTAGCCCTGCGCCACAGTGGTTATATGATTGCCATGGCATTAAGCTTTAATGCCGCAAGCCACTTTATTCACTACATTCCAACCGCTTATGTCAGCAATATTATTGGCTGGTTAGTATTCTCGATTATCATGTTAGTCCTAATGACCATAGTGATTGCCATCGTTAAAAAGCTAGTACTAGCAGGCATTAACTTAGCTCAAGAAGTTGAACTGCAACATAACATTGGTATTGCTGCGGTTGAAATGGCCATAAGCATTGCCGTCGCCCTTATTTTAACGGCGTTAATGGCGTAACCTTATGTCTGACACTTTGCTTGAAGCTGATCCAACTCAGCCTGTAAAAGGGGGCTTCAAGCAAAGTACTGAAGCCTCCTCTCATCCTGCACAAAAAAGGCTCGCTTGGTTTGATGATGCCTTGTTACTTGGCATTATGGCGCTACTAGCTGGCTGCGGTCTGATATATGAGTACTTACTCTCTCATTACGCTGGGCGTATTTTAGGCGCCTTAGAAGCCGCCATTTACACCATGATTGGCTTAATGATTGTTTCTATGGGAGTTGGGGCATTCGCCGCCCGTAAAATAAAATGCGCCTTTACCGGCTTTGCCATATTAGAGCTGACCGTAGCCTTATGCGGCTCATTTGCCATTATCATTACCGCTGCTGTCATTGGTTTTGGCCAACAATTACCACTGGCTATTGCCAATAACTTGGGCCTACCTGCTGATACCTTACCAAATGGTGGCTTTATTGCCACGCTGCAAGCACTCAGCGAATACCTACCTTATGCTTGGGGAGTGTTACTTGGCTTAATGATCGGCATGGAAATTCCACTGATCGCCAGAGTCCGCCAGTCTCTTTCAGAAGCTCATTTACTTCATAATGCTGGTACAATTTACGGCGCAGATTATATTGGCGCAGGGGTAGGTGCCGCTATTTGGGTTGGCTTTATGCTGGCCATTGATATTCAACTGGCCGCGGCACTCACCGCCAGTGTGAATTTAATTGCAGGATTTATCTTTATTGTGCGTTTTTGGCACAAGATTAACCATGCAAAATTATTGCTATTGGGTCATATCGTTGCCAGTGTTTGTATTGGCGTACTGGCCTCCAAAGGGCCACAGTGGGAACAACATTTTAATAATCTGCTATACAAAGATAAGGTGGTTTATGCCAAAGCCACTCGTTTTCAGCAACTCACATTTACTGAGCGTTTACGGGGTAATGGTTTAGCCCCCGTTTACAATTTGTATATTAACGGCCGCTTGCAGTTCTCAAGTAGTGACGAGCATATCTATCATAGCTTTTTAGTTCACCCAACCTTAGCTGCCAGCGCCCGACACGATAAGGTATTAATTATTGGTGGTGGAGATGGCCTAGGCTTAAAACAGGTGCTTGCATGGCAGCCTAAAAGCGTCACATTAATGGATTTAGACAAAGACTTGGTTAGCCTTTTCAAAGCGCCTCCTGATGATATGCCTGCCTTTTTAAGCCAAGTCTTGTTAGCGCTTAATGACAATAGTTTGAATGACCCTAGGCTGACGTTAATCCATGATGATGCTTTTAATGGTGTCGACAAACTGATCCAGTCAGGTCAACATTTTGATGCCATCATTGTTGATTTGCCTGACCCAAGCCATCCGGATTTAAATAAGCTTTATTCTGATTTATTTTATCGAAAACTCAATGAACTCCTCAGCGCCGATGGCGTTGTCACGGTACAATCAACCTCTCCATATCATGCACCAAAGGCGTTTATTTCGATCGGAAAAACCTTGCAAGCTGCAGGTTTTAATGTCGATCAATATCACCATAACGTACCAAGCTTTGGCGAATGGGGCTGGAGTATTGCCAGTAAACATGGCGCAAGCCCTGCTCAACGATTAACAAAGCTCGACAAGATGCCAATACAAGATGATTGGCTAACACTGGGCTTAATCAAAGGCGCCTTTGAATTTCCGGCAAATTTTTATGATGATAAACAAAATATTAATGTGAACACCATAGGTTCACTGCAGTTATATCACTATCATTTAGCCGCTTGGTCAGACAATGAAGTGATGAATCTTTTTTAATGGACCAGATAGCGCTTGACATATTATGTCTAGGTGCTATCTTTATTCGCAGACATAATATGTCAATAAGGACAAATATGAATATCCACACTATTGCTAACCATTTAAATGGTCTTTGTGACAACAGCCTTACCGGCTTTCAATTTGATTGTTATCCCATTGATGGCGACGTTGAAGTCTTACAAGTCAACGTAGTCGGCCGTGAAGAGATCCCAGTGTTTGTCTCTGTCACTGACAATCAAATTTTGTGTATTAGTTATTTGTGGGGCGAAACTGAAGTAAACCAAGCTCGCCGCGCTGAAATGTTTGAAACCATGTTAGAGCTAAACATTCCAATGCCATTGTCATCATTTGCCAAAATTGATGACAAATACGTAGTTTATGGTGCACTGGCACTGGCTTCTAGCATGGAAGAAATTGAACAAGAATTAGCTGTCCTTTCAGACAACTGTTTGGAAGTTATTGACGAACTCGCAGAGTTTTTAATTTAAGGAGTCAACTATGGGCATTTTAAACAAAATCCTAACCGCATTTCGTGGTGGCGCAAATGAAGTAGGCCAAAGCATTGTTGACGCCAACTCAACGCGCATTTTCGAACAAGAAATTCGTGATGCGGAAAAACACCTGACTAAAGCTAAGCGTGAACTCACAGATGTAATGGCTAAAGAAATGCAAGCCAGCCGTGAAGTTGACCGCTTAAAGCGCAGCATTGCTGAACATGAAGGCTATGCAACTCAAGCCTTAGACAAAGGTAATGAAGCATTAGCTATTGAAGTTGCAGAAAAAATCGCTCAATTAGATCAAGAACTTGCCGAACAACAAACGGCAAATGATAGCTTTAGCTCACACGCTGTTCGCTTAAAAGATTTGGTGAAGAAAACTGAACGCCAGTTATCTGATTACCAACGTCAGCTAAGCATGGTTAAAACCACCGAAAGCGTACAAAAAGCAACCGCAACGATTACTGATTCATTTGCATCTAGTAACTCTAAGCTACTTAACGCTAAAGACTCACTTGAGCGTATTAAAGCGCGTCAACAACAGTTTGATGACCGTTTGAAAGCGTCTGAAGCCTTAGCAGAAGAAAACAGCGATAAGTCGCTACAGGCTAAGCTAGCAGAAGCTGGGATTGGTGAGCAAAAATCAAACGCCAATGCGGTCCTTGAACGCATTAAAGCACGTAAAGGTTAATTGACTATGGGATTTCTACGTGGCCTATTTGGCAAGAAAGAAGCCCCAAAGCGTGTGCTTGACCACCCAAACAAGCTGCTCAAGGGTGACATGATCACCCTTGATGACAGCTTTGCTTTGCCCGCACAACTTCGTGGGCAACAGCTAAAAGTGGAAGCTATCCATACCTACGAATATCAACGTTCGCAGCAATGTGAATTTATGCTTCGTGGTCATAGTGGTAAGTCAATTTTTATGGCCTACGTAGTCGAAGATGAAGCCTATCTCAGCTTTTCTTACAAAATCAGCCGTGCTGTGGTCGAACAGTTATTTGATTTAGACCAGTTTGCCGACATTTTCGAAGAACCCGGACAAGCAAATCTCACACCGCAGGCTTTATCGCCAGAACTTAGCGAAGAGCTGGGGCAATGGGTAGCTGATGATTATCATCAAGTCGAATATGCTGGTTTTGGTTATTTTCATCGTGAAGATTATCGAAACTTAACTCCCCCTCAGGACGATAATGGTCAACGTGGTGAAGCCTTTGAAAGCTATTCTCTGGTCAACGCACATGAAACCCATGCTTTAGACATTGAAGTTTATGAATCTGGTGACACAGAAGTCATGTTAACCTTATATCGCCCATTAAGTGATATTCGAGATTATTGGCCTGCAAGCTAATTAAGGAGAGCTGCCCATATGTCAACAGGCAAGCCATTACCTGATAAGTGGTTGAAGAACCAACAAGCCGCCAAAGCCACTCAAGTGGCTTTTGACATAGATGAAAAGTTCCAATATTCCATCCGTAAAGCGGCATTAGACAGGGGCGTTAGTCCTTCGGACCAAATTAGAACGATTCTTGGTTTATCGGTATCCAAACGCCCTAAAAGGCCAAGGCTGACAGTATCACTAAGCGGTGAAGACTACGTTATTTTGGCTGAAAAGTATGGTCTTACACCCGAAGCGCAACTTGAAATTAAAAAGCGCGTTTTAGATGATTTAGTTCACTTTGTCGATTCTAAATAAGCTTTCTGTTAAAACGCACTAGACTTTGTCCTAGTGCGTTTTTTATTATGCCTGTATCAACAAAAGTAAACTCAACTTAAATGGACTTCCAGAATGCTTAACCCAAAACGCTGGTCAGCAAAAACCAAAACCATGCTTGACCCGTTTGAGTTTGTCATGATGATCTTATCGTTTTTTTCGGTGGTCATTGTACTCATTTTAGCCTTCGCTAAGCTAGATAAAGAGACTTATCGGGTCCTCTTATATGTAGATACGACAATTTGTGTGATCTTTATGACGCGCTTTTTTATCGGCTTAACGAAAGCACGGGATAAAAAGTACTACTTGCGCCATCACTGGATTGATTTTATTGCCAGTATCCCCGCTATTGAAGCATTACGTATCGCAAGGGTGTTTCAAATCCTTCGCGTTATTCGATTAATAAGAATGAGCCGTGCAATTATTTGGCCGCTACTAAGACAACGTAAACAAACGACTCTGGCCAGCTTATTGTTGGCTACAGTTTTAATTTTGGCTAACGCCTCAGTGTTAATCCTGTTAGTTGAGTCCGGCGTTGAAGGGGCTAACATCCATACTGCCGAACAAGCCATTTGGTGGGCATTAGTGACCATTTCTACTGTTGGTTATGGTGATTTTTATCCTGTGAGCACCCTTGGACATTTGATCGGCGGCATTGTGATTATCAGCGGTGTTAGCTTTTTTGGGGTAATTTCAGGCTACATGGCATCAGTATTTGTCGCACCTGATGAGCAAGAACGAAAAGAGTCACAACAAGAAATGATTAAAAATGAGTTAGAGCAAGTGCTAACTCGCATGGAAGCTAATCAACGACAAATGGAAAAAAATCAAACTGAAATGCTCAACGAAATTGCCGAGCTGAAAGATCAATTAGCTAAAAAGTAAGCTCACCAGGTGCTTACTCGTTTGACATATTAAATGCAGACGTTAACAAAAGGTGCTGCTTATACCATTAATCGTAATAAATAACTGATCACTCTAGCTTATTAAAACGCTATTTTTGATCACTTACTTATCGTGATTGGTATTACCTCAGTATTGGTATTACCTCAGTAAAATCAGCACCTTTTATGTAACATTTTAGGAATTACTCACCTAATAACTTTTGCCACCAAGACAACGGTTCACCGCAATTTGCAGCGGGTTTATAACTGTTTTCATGAGCCGGTAAATTAATAATATTTTTACACTTTGACTGCATTGCCGCGCCCGTTGTGCGGTCAAAATAGCCATTTACAATACCATTTACTGGTGACATCCGCAGGCTTAATGGTGGGCGCTGAGCTAAAAAGGCTTGATACACAGCCATCGCACCACTGCTTCCATATAAGCCGGTTTTACTATTATCGTCTTGACCCACCCAAATTGCCGCTACATTGCGCTCATCAAATCCGGCAAACCATGAGTCTCGACTATCGTTACTGGTACCGGTTTTACCGGCTAATTTGACATTTGCAAACGCGGCACCTAAACGCTTTGCTGTGCCCGTTCTTACAACTTGATGCATAGCATATTGCACTAAGTAGTCTGTAGCAGGATCAATCGCCATTTGACTTGCTGAGCGATTAACTACTAATGGTTGATTATGACTATCTAACACCGCAGTAATTGAACTTAATTGACGATAACGCCCCTGATCAGCCAATGTTTGATACACCTGCGCCACCATCAACGGCGAGCCATTCACTGCCCCTAATAACATTGATGGATAAGTCGGTATGTTATCACTCCACCCTGCTTGCTTAAGGGTATTCGCTACGCTATCAACGCCCACAGTTAAGCCGGCATTTACTGTGGGCACGTTCATCGAATCTTTAAAGGCTTCAAGTAATGATACTTCACCATTAAATTGCTTGTTAACGTTTTGCGGTGACCACGTTTTTCCTTGCTCGTTTTTCAAGGTAATAGGCTTATCGGCGATGGGGCTGGCTAAACTGAATTTATCCGGTTGTGATAAGGCGGTGGCATACACAAAAGGTTTAATCAGCGACCCAATTGGTCGGCGTATTTCAACCGCGCGGTTAAAACCTTCATAGCTAGGCTGCCTATCTCCCACCATAGCGGCAATGCCACCAGTGTATTTATCTGTTACGACCATGCCCACTTGCACATTTTTAACTTGTTTATCTAATGACTTTAATGTTGATACCACGGCTTTTTCAGCCGCATCTTGCGCCATAGGATCAAGAGTGGTGTATACCTTCACTCCAGATTGATTCAGTAAGCTGTCGCCATAACGTTGGCGTAATTCATTTTTAACCACCGCAAAGAATGCTGGTAATTTTTGATGAACAGACTTTTTACCATCACGCAAACCTAAGGGGGATTCTGCCGCAGCTTTATATTGCTCCACTGATAGCTTGTCATTTTCCATTAAAATGCGCAGCACTAAGTCGCGTCGTTCTTGCGCCCGCTCAGGGTAGCGCCAAGGGTTGTAATAAGAAGGCCCTTTGATCACCGCCACCAGAAAAGCTTGTTGAGCGATAGTCAGTTCTGCAATTGGGCGCCCAAAATAAAATTGTGAAGCTAACCCCATGCCATGAACACCACGGGCTTTATCTTGCCCCATGTACACTTCGTTTAAATACGCCTCAAGGATCTCATCTTTGCTGTATCTAAAATCAATAATGATTGCCATCAAAGCTTCACGAACTTTACGTATTAGTGAGCGCTCGCTAGTTAAAAAGAAATTTTTGGCCAACTGCTGCGTTAAGGTTGACCCACCCTGCACCGCCCTACCAGCAGTTAAGTTAACCAAAGCTGCACGAGCAATAGCAAACGGATTCACCCCATGATGGTCATAAAAACTGCGATCTTCCACCAGCAATAACGACTCAACCACCATAGAGGGAATTTCTGCCGTAGGCACAAATAAACGATCTTCACCATCGCCTGCAATAATACGATCAAGTAACACTGGCTCTAAATGAAACACAGCTAATTCGCGCATATCGCTCATACGTTTTACTGAACTCACGCCTAGATCATCAAAGGTTATCATTACCCGTTGCTCGGCTTGGTTGCCCTCTGGATGTAAAAAGGGTCTACGCCATAACTCAATTTTGGTACTTGATGCTGAAAACTCACCCACCTGACGTGGATTAGCCACCTTGCGATAACCTAATAATTTTAGCTCTGCCATCAACTGAGGGTGGTTCACCGCAGCCCCTGGGTACAACGCCATTGAACGACTAAATACCTGAGCAGGTAAATGCCATTTTTGACCTTCAAACTTTTGCGCGATAATTTGGTCTAAATAAATGGCGTAAAAAGTCACAAAAGCAATACCGATTAAGGTTAGCTTCCACGTGATTGACCAGAGACTTTTCAGCCAGCTGCGGTTATTGTTTTTAATCTTTTTTTTACTTGTTTTCGTTGACGTTTTTTTGTTTGCCATGGATATTTTTACAACTTGTGGTCATGGTGTAATAAATTCAGCAAGGCTATAAGCCTGGCGTTTTCTTTTTAGTAAATTTGGTTGCTATGGTATTCGCAGGGTCATCAGGCCATAAATGTTTCGGATAACGGCCACGCATCTCTTTTTTCACCTCAATGTAAGGCCCTTGCCAAAAACTGGCTAAATCAGCCGTTGTGGCTAATGGTCGCTGTGCGGGTGACAATAATTCCATTGTCACCATGAGTTTACCATTAAATATCACAGGGCTAGCCGACATTCCTAAGGCTTCTTGCAAGCGAACACTGAGCAAGGCTCTTGCTTGGCCTTTGGCAACATAAACCTGCCCAAACTCATCTATCGGTAATTGGTAGCGTATGGGCGCATGGGTACCTGTGGCCATTTTCCAGTGTTGGGGAGCAAGTTTGTCTAACCTCTGTTGTTGCTCCCATGTGAGGTTGTTAACTAATAAACTCGCAATATTCAATTTGGCTAACTGAGTTAGATTCTTAATATTAGTTAAATACGGACTTAACCAAGATGACATGGTTTGCTGTAAACTTTGGGAGCTGTAATCTGGCCAAAAAACTTTGGCATTATCATCTAACGCGCAGGCCAACATTACTCGCATTTGTATCTGCGCGGCAGCATCATCAAAGTTAACCAGACTTAATCCCTTTTGGTTAAGCTGTAATAGTAACGCTTCACGAATATCAGCATCAGTCACTTGATGATCAACAACCGACGATAAAACAATTTCACCGATTCTGGTTTGCTTTTGCGCGTAAAATCGGCCTTTAGTGTCATCCCAACCACTCACGCGCTGTTCAGACACTAAATGTGAAAGCTCATTCTTTAACAAGCGTTCATCTAAGGCACAAGCAAGATAAACGCGGCCAGCATTACGCCCCTGCGTTTCTTGAAAGTCTGCCACAACTAACCAATTTGCATTAGCTAAAGGGTCGTCATGATCAAGGGTGACCCCCGTTCCATTACTTAACACAAAACCTAATTGACCGCGGGCTTTGGCAATCCGGTCAGGAAAAGCCAAGGCCAATAAATGGCTTATATCATAATCATTGGCTTGTGCTAGAGCGGTTTTTAAATCGCCTTTTATCGCCAGTTTTGTCTGCCATTGTTTTACTTGTTGCGCCTGCGCTCCCTGATTAGCAATAGCTAAATAACGGCTGATATCAGCACCTTTTTTAGGGAGCCCTCTGGCCTCAATAACACCTGCGACCAAACAAGCCAGTAATGCCAAATGGGGATTCTCATTGAGTTCACTTAGATCTTTAGCTGCTAAAAGCATGTGTGCCAATCGAGGGTGGCAACCTAAGTTGTGAGCGTCTCGCCCCATCGCGGTCAGTTTATGATCCTTATCTACGAGCTCCAATTGCTGCAATAATTGCCATGCTAATTGCTCATGGATAATCGGCGCTGGGGTAAGTAACGCTAATTCGCTGAACTGTTTTGCTCCCCAGCAAGCGCAATCTAAGGCAACGGCGGTTAATTCAGTTTGGCTGATTTCAGGTGGTGAAACGGTTAATAGCCGTCCTTGCTCTTCAAGGCTCCATAGCCGCACGGATAATCCAGATGATAATCGACCCGCTCGACCGCTTCTTTGAATCGCCGAGGCCTGACTAATACGCTTTAAACTTAGACGGGACACGCCCGTTTTAGGATTAAAACTGGCGCTGCGTTGATAACCACTATCAACCACCATAGTGATACCTTCAATGGTGAGACTCGATTCTGCCACATTGGTGGCTAACACGACTTTTCTCTGTCCTGGTTTAGGTGGTTTGATAGCTCGGTCTTGCTCTGTTGTACTCAGTTCACCATACATAGGACAAAGAATGATATTAGCCCCAAGTTTGGGGAGCAATAATTGCGCTAACCGATTGATTTCCCCTTTTCCGGGTAAAAAAGCGAGCAATGAACCATGATAATAATCAGCAGTGGTGTTATCGGTATTGGTTAGCATCAAATCGGCAATCACGTTTGCCATGTGTGCTAGCCAATCTTGCTGCGCCCCCACAGGCTGATAAACAACCTCAACAGGAAAACTTCTGCCATCACTGTAAATGGTCGTTGCCTCGGGCATTAACTGCTCTAAGGGTAAACTGGCTAGCGTGGCAGACATGGCTACAATGATTAACTCTTCGCGAAGCGATTGCTGAACTTCAATGGCCAACGCTAGACCGATATCGGTAGTCAAATGGCGCTCATGAATTTCATCAAAAATGATCATATCCACCCCTGTTAATTCAGGGTCTTGTTGGATCATTCGGGTTAAAATACCTTCGGTTACCACCTCAAGTTGAGTTTGTGCGCTGACCTTACTGTCACCTCGCACCCGATATCCCACCTGCTGCCCAACGACTTGGTTAAGTTGATTGGCAATAAAGCCAGCAACATTGCGAGTTGCGACCCGACGCGGCTCTAACATCAAAATTTTACCTTTGATAATGCCTGATTTCAGCAAGGCTAAAGGTAATGCAGTCGATTTACCCGCACCGGTTGGTGCTTGCAAAATTATTTGATTGGTTTTGGTACATGCGTCAAGAATGTCACTCAACACAACTTGGATCGGCACATCTTGCGACTCAAGTTCGTTTACTGCTGAAGTAGCTTGGCTGGGAGATGGGTTCGCGCTCAAAATACAACTGTAAAGATTAAAGTATTGTGGGCCAAGTTTACTCTGCTAGTGCGCAGTTGCAACTCGGCCAATAACATAAATGATTAAATTTGCTTAAAAACACACACCAGTGCAGAGATTTGTAGGTTAGCGAACATCGAACCATGGCGTGCGAATGCCACTTTTTAACGCACTCAGCGGACTAGGCTTATTAATTGCGTAGCCTTGAGCATAATCAACGCCCAATCGCTTAAGCTTATGACCAATCTCGACATTTTCAACAAACTCTGCAATCACGTCAAACGCCATATCATGCCCTAATTGGCAAATAGCTGACACAATGGCGGTATCTTTTTTATCATCACAAAGATTGACAACAAACTGACCGTCAATTTTTACAAAGTCAACATCTAAGGTTTTTAAATAAGCAAAGCTTGAAAAACCCGAGCCAAAATCATCTAAAGCCAGCTTACAACCCATTGGTTTTAATAAGTCAATTAAGGCGGTGGCTTGGTTTAATTGGCTCACGGCTGCAGTTTCAGTGATTTCAAAACATAATTTACTGACCAGTTCAGGCTCTACCATTAAGCGCATTTCTAACCAAGACATAAATTTTTGGTCAGCTAAAGACATAGCAGATAAGTTAACTGACACCATTGCTAATTCTTGCCATATATCAAGGTTATCTGCGCCCCACTTTAGAAGGTTGTCGATCACCCAGCGATCAATCCGCGATGCTAAATTGTAGCGCTCTGCTGCAGGTAAAAAAATGGCTGGCGACATATAGGTGCCATCCTCAAGCACCATGCGCAATAATATTTCCATGTGCAAGCCAGTTTCATCGTGTTCTAACGGTTCAATTAATTGATAAAACAATTCAAATTGATTAAGCGCTAATGCACCAATGATATCGACTGAGGCGACCATTTGAGTGTAAAGCGTATGGATTTGCGGATCGTCGGGGTTAAAATAATGCCAACGATTACGCCCCTCTTCTTTGGCTAAGCGACAAGCGGCATCAGCTTGACTCATCACTTCATAAATATCTTTTGCATCTTGTTCAAAAGTAGCTATGCCAATACTCACACTGACATTGTGCTTCATTTTTTGCCACATAAACTCATGTTCACTTAACTGTAAACAGATCCGTTTAGCGACTTGTTGGGCAGATTTTTCCTCAGAGTGATACATCAAAATACCAAACTCATCCCCGCCTAAACGAGCAACCACATCCCCCTTGCGCACTAGCTGCTTCAGTCTTTTAGCAATTTGTTGTAATAACTCATCACCGGCTTGGTGTCCGCTTAAATCATTTACCACTTGAAATTGATCTAAATCTAAAAACGCCACACAAGCAGGAATATGCTCATCACTATTAAGCAACTCATCTAGCATATCTTCAAACTGCAATCGGTTTGGTAAACCTGTTAATGCATCGTGATTAGAATGAAAGCTTAGCTCATCAGCAAGTCGATAGCGTTCTGTAATATCTTCAATCATTAACAAGAGTTGTTTTTGCTCATTCAATGCATCACAAAAACTCATTTTATACCAGTGAGTTGCAATGCCTGAACGTAAAGGGATTTCACACCAAGCCTGTCGGAGTACACCTTGACGAACAATATGCAGCGTATCTTGCAATAATGGATAATCATCGGGACGTAAACTATCAAATAAGCTTTGACCTATTTGGAATCTGAGCATGTTTTCAGATACCTGGTTTTGCATCACGACGCAATTATTGGTGTCTATCAGTGCACATGCCATCGGTAAATGACTAAACAACTCGTGATATTGTTTTTCTTTATTCGTTAATAATGTTGCTAGACGAAGCAGTTCATATGACGTAGCTAATTGAAATGCATGATCAGCTAAAACGGTTTGCCAAAACAGCCTACAACCTTGCTCTTGCCGGTGAGCAGCTTGCTCATTTAAGGCTCGAAATTGTATCGCAGCAATGACAACTTTGACGTTCCCGACAATAACAACAGGATTAATATCAATATGTTCGATAGGATCATTACTACCTAATAATGATTCCAGCTCAGATATAATAGATTCCGCTTGTTCATCTGGAGACACTTGAGCCTGATGGCGATGAATACTGTGCTCTAAGCTCAGTAAGCTATCTAATAATTCGGCGTTATTTTCGATACCCTGGGTAAAACAAGCTTGCAGTGACAGATGATGACAAAAGTGGCTAATAACTGTTTTTACTGAGATGTCGACAATATCGATATCGGGGGCAAATTGATTATTATGGCAACTCTTAATCACAAAAGCGGCATCACAACCGAGTTGCTTGCACAAAAGGGCAAGCACATCGTCTATCACCATATTAGAGGTATGTGCATCCCCTTCTATATGATCTTGCGTTAACGCTTGTATTAATAACTGTTGGGTAGTATTTACCATGAGTCGACTCAAATTAAGTTAGCTTGCCATCTCAATGCTTGCTCATATGCAAACTCGTCCTTGCTGCAATATTCAATTCCATTGTTATAACCAACATACTTTACGCAGCATAAAGAGGTTGCTTTCAAAATTGATATACACAGTTATCTCTTCATAACAAAAAGCATAGTTTATATCAGTCTTTCCGTCTGTATTGCATCATGATAATTTAGCAAAAACGTTTAAAAACATGTCCGTATCGCTGGAGATCTTACAGGTAATTTATGTCTAATATAACTCAAATCAACAATCAGCGATTATTTTTAGGATTTAGTATAAATAAAACGCAAAGCAGTATTTTTTGTGATATCCAGCAAAAGCTTAGTGGCTACATTAATACAGAAGCGACTCAAGTTAACCAAACTAACTTTCATATTACATTAGGTTTTTTAGGTCAAGTTGGTCAATCTTTTATTCCTCTATTAATCGATCGCATCACAAAGATGCAAAAGTATCAATTTGAGCTCTGCTTATCTGAGCTGCAATTTTGGCAGAAGCCGAGCATTATCTGTATTAGTGGTCTTGCTCACGCAAACTTATCCATTATGGCGCAAGCAGTACAAGACATTGCCCAGCAACTTGCGTTACATCAAAGCCAATATCCGTATCAACCCCATGTAACTTTATTTAGAAAAGCGACAAATTTAACACTTGCAACCAATATCAACAGCCTAAATAACAGATTACCCATTAACATCTGCCCGATAGATTTACACTTATATAGCTCAGTAAACACGGCTTACGGGGTTCACTATCAAATAATCCACAGTTGGACGTTATAACCCTTATTCAAGTAGAAGCTGCCTAGAAGTTATCACTAAAAAAGCCATCATGACGATGGCTTCAAACTCACTAATCCTGTTACCATCAAGCTTAACGCTTGAGCATTTCGGCAATGGTTAATACACCATGAGTTGTTGCACCCGCACCCCACATAGCTGACGCATTTGATTCAAATGCTGCCGCTAAATCAATGTGTATCCATTTCGCTTTTGGGCTAACAAAACGCCATAAAAAACCAGCCGCATTAGATGCGCCCCCGCGCCGCCTCCTTTTACAGGTCGGCTGTTTGCCGTATCTGCATAGGCGGAAGGGCAAGCATCTTTATGCCAAGGGTCTAACGGTAAAGGCCATACGTTTTCCGCTACCGCAGCTGCACACTGCTGCGCAAACTGTATGGTATCGGCTTGTGGCGAGAAAATTGCATTGTATTGATTGCTAACGGCCATCACAGCAGCCCCTGTTAACGTTGCTGCATCGATAATCAATCGAGCACCTGACTCTGATGCAGCTTGTAAGCCATCGGCTAAGACTAAACGTCCCTCAGCATCGGTATTCACAATTTCAACCGTCGTACCATTTTTATAAGTTAAAATATCACCTAACTTAAATGCCCGACCACTGACTAAGTTTTCAGCGCAACACAAATACAGTTTAACTCGCTTGTTCAGTCCAGCTTTCATTGCTAATCCTAACGCCGCCGTCACAGTTGCAGCGCCGCCCATATCACACTTCATGGTTAACATGCCTTCAGATGACTTTAAGCTATAACCACCAGAGTCAAAGGTAATGCCTTTACCTACCAATGCCACGTCAACCGGCGCATCTGATGTTAGCGGGTTAAAGTCTAACTCAAGTAATGCAGGTGGACGCTCACTTCCACGACCTACAGCGTGAATACCTACCCATTTATTAACCAATAACTCTTGGCCTTCAATGATCTGATAACTCACCTTGTCGCCACCAATGTGTTTTATCCATTTAGCCGCTTGGTTCGCCAACGACATTGGCGACAAATCTTCAGGCGTATCATTAATGAGTTGACGTGCAAAAGTTGCAACTTCTGATCGATGCTTGAGTGTTTGCTGAACTTGAGTATCACCGCACCATAAAACTTCATAACCCACTTTCGCGGTAGCAAAACCTTGCGCAAACGCCCACTGTAAATCAAGGGTCCATAACTCGCCTTGCAACTGCACTTGATTCACACCTTGATTGCGTATTTTTCTTGCAGCCATTTGTACTTGGCGTAAAGAGTCACTGGCATTTAAATGAATAAACGCACTTGCCCCCTCAAAAGTCACATCCGCTTTGCCCCAATGAGCAGCAGGTGCTTGCTCCGTTAAAATGACTGTCATTATTTGCATAATAAATTCCCTGTTTACAGCGTTGATACGTAATTAGATTATTCATAACCTTAATATTACGCATATTACATATGGCCAACAGTATATACTCAATCAATATTGCACAATACAGTAGTCACATTCTTTTGCTGAATGAGGTAAGGTGTCAACACCATAACTAGCCTCCACGGATACTGAATGGAATTTTCTCCACAACTAAAACACGGTCGCTTGATCAAACGCTACAAGCGATTTTTAACCGATATCACTTTAGATGATGGCACTGAAATCACCATCCACTGCGCCAATACTGGCTCGATGAAAAATTGCCTATACCCCGGAGAAACAGTTTGGTTTTCAACCTCTGACAATGCTAAACGAAAATACCCACACACCTTTGAACTCATGCAAACCGACGATGGACATTTTATTGGCATTAACACAGGGCGCGCCAATGCGTTAGCCGAAGAAGCCATCAACAATGGCTTAATTAATGAACTAAGTGGTTATGACACTTTACAACGTGAAGTAAAATACGGTGAAGAAAATAGCCGCATAGACATTCTTTTAACTAGCCAAGACAGGCCTAAGTGTTATATTGAAGTTAAAAGCTGTACCTTATTAGAAGATGGCATTGGTTACTTTCCAGATGCGGTTACCACGCGGGGACAAAAGCACCTCAGAGAGCTAATGCAAATGGTACAACAGGGTCACCGTGCTGTATTAATGTTTGTGGTACAACACAGTGGTATATCACTCGTAAAACCTGCAGAGCATATAGATTCAGAATACGCAGACTTATTAAAACAAGCCGTTGAACAAGGCGTTGAAGTGCTGGCATACAAAACCTTAATGACACCCAGTACGAGTAAGATAACCGCCCCATGCAAAGTCGCTGTGTAAATCAAAAAATCACGATTTACCCAGCAAAAAGTTTGCTACGCTATGAAGATTCTGCTATAGATAGCGGCCGTAAATTTAAGACGCAATTTAAACGCAAACGATTACAGGAGATGCGTTATGCCTGAAGGCACTAAAAAACTTGGCGTACTCGCTATCGCAGGTGTAAGTCCTTACCAGGAACAAACTGGCGAGGAGTATATGAATACCAAGCAACGTGGTCACTTTAAGTTGATCCTCGAAGCATGGCGTAACCAATTGCGTGAAGAAGTTGACCGTACCCTGACTCACATGCAGGATGAAGCAGCTAATTTCCCTGATCCTGTCGACCGTGCTGCTCAGGAAGAAGAGTTCAGTTTAGAACTTCGCGCTCGTGATAGAGAACGTAAACTAATCAAGAAGATCGAGAAAACATTACAAAAAATCGAAGAAGATGATTTTGGGTTCTGTGACTCTTGCGGTATCGAAATTGGTATCCGTCGTCTTGAGGCTCGCCCTACTGCAGATCAATGTATTGATTGCAAAACCCTTGCTGAAATTAAAGAAAAGCAAATGGCGGGTTAATCATTCAGGGCGAGTTAACCCTCGCCCTTTTTGTTTTACAGCGTTTTACTTTGTTCACTTCAATTAAAGAATATTACGTCGACTATGTCATACATTGGACGTTTTGCTCCCTCCCCTCTGGTCCACTTCATTTTGGTTCACTGATTGCTGCTTTAGGCAGTTATTTACGTGCTCATAGTCAAAACGGCCAATGGTTGGTGCGAATGGAAGATCTCGATCCCCCTAGAGAAGTCAAAGGCGCTAGCGATGACATCCTTAAAACCTTAGCCGCCTATGGTCTTCATTGGCATGGTAAAGTGCTGTACCAAAGCCAACGTTATCAAGCCTACCAAGACTGCATTGAACAACTATTAACTCATCAGCAGGCTTATTACTGCCAGTGCACTCGCAAAATGATCCAAACAACAGGCGGAATATATAATGGGTACTGTGGTCGGTTAGCCATACCTCATCAACAGGGTGCAATTAGGATGAGAAACCACGCCAAAATTGACCAGTTTATCGATTTGAATCACGGAAAAGTAACAGTATCCGCCTCCTTTGCTGCAGAAGACTTCATTATTAAGCGAAGTGATGGCTTGTATGCTTATCAACTTGCCGTGGTACTGGATGATGCCTTTCAAGGCATAACAGAAGTCGTTAGAGGAAGTGACTTACTCGAGGCAAGCTGTCGTCAAATTAGTTTGTATAACATGCTCAATTTACCTAACCCACAATGGCTTCACCTGCCCTTGGCCTGCGAGAAAAAAGGATTAAAGCTGTCCAAGCAAAACCATGCTCCAGCGATTGATATCAAAGCACCACAGCAAAGCTTGCTCGCGGCTTTAAGCTTTTTAAATCAACCAGCAGTCGATATTGATGATGTCGATATCATGTTAAAACAAGCTGTTGAACAATTTTCATTGCAACGCATTCCAAAACAAACTGAAATTATTTTACCCAATTGCCCACCCCAATAGGGTTTTCGCGGATTTGATCTAGCGCGACTTATCAAACAGCTTTTCTACTCATTCGACCACATTTGGTATATCATAGCCGCCAGATTTTTAATCAACTATTTTATCAACGACGAGGTGTATTATTTTTCGCCGTATTACCCAGTTCTGCAAACAATTATTTAATGATAATTCTGCAGCATCAGAGCACGAAACACCATCAGAGCAAGATGGATTACGATTGGATATCATTTCACGTGATGGCCACGATATTTCGCGCCGTCAAATCAGTGAAAATGCGCTAAAAGTCTTATATCGTCTGCATAAATCAGGCTTTAAAGCCTATTTAGTCGGTGGTGGCGTACGTGATATTTTATTGGGACTGCAGCCCAAAGATTTTGATGTTGTCACCAATGCAACCCCAGAAGAAATCAAAAAACTATTCCGTAACTGCCGCCTTGTCGGACGACGCTTTCGCTTAGCTCACATTGTATTTGGTCGAGATGTGATTGAAGTTGCTACCTTCCGTGGTCACCATGGTGAGAACAGCGATAACATTTCTAAATCGAATGCTCAAGGACGCTTGCTTAGAGATAACGTCTACGGAGAAATTGATGAAGATGCTGAGCGCCGTGACTTCACAATCAATGCACTTTATTACGACATTAGTGATTTCTCGATCAGAAGCTATGGCGGCGGCATAAGCGATCTCAATGCGCGGAAAATTAGGCTAATTGGCGATCCAGAAACCCGCTATCGTGAAGATCCTGTGCGTATGCTGCGAGCGATTCGCTTCGCCACCAAGTTAGATATGCAAATCGACTCGGTTACGGCTAGCCCAATAAAACAACTTGCACCATTACTTGCTGATATTCCGGCAGCAAGAATGTATGAAGAAGTGATTAAACTGTTCTTTTCAGGTAAAGCGCAAGCAACCTATAAAATGATGCAAGAATACGGTTTATTCGCACCGTTATTTCCACAAATTAGTCGCTTAATTGCTGAAGACCCGAAAGGCAACACTGCAAAAATGCTTGATGCCGTCATGAAGAGTACCGATGACAGAGTCAATCAAGACAAACCTGTCACACCGGCTTTCTTTTATGCTGCATTATTATGGTATCCATTAATACAGCGTGCAGACGATATTGCCGTTGAAAGTGGTTTACCTATCTATGATGCCAATGTTGCAGCCATGGGCGATGTGATGGAAGAACAGTGTCGAACTGTCAGCATACCGCGCCGCTTTAGCACACCAGCAAAAGACATCTGGCAGTTACAATTACGTTTTGAACGAAGCCAAGGTACACGTGCATTTAAGCTGTTAGAGCACCCTAAATTTCGCGCAGCCTATGACTTATTACTCCTTCGTGGTGAAGCAGAGGGTGGCAATGTAGCTAAGCAAGCCAATTGGTGGCGCTCATTTGTTGAAGCCGATGAACCTCAACGTATTGTGATAGCCAAAAGTTCAGGCAAAGCCGGTGGCAACCGCAATCGTAATGCAAGCCAACGTAAAAGACGTCGCAAGCCTGCAGCCAAAATCAAGGGAAACACGGCGGAGTAATGGCCCAAGTTTACGTTGCGTTAGGTGCAAACCTTGCTGATCCAATCAAACAACTTAACCAAGCTGTCGTTGAACTTGGACATTTAGCAGGCAAAGATCAGGTGATAGTGTCGAGCTATTATAGCTCGACACCCATGGGCGATATCATCCAACCAGATTATGTAAATGCCGTCGCAGGCTTTCAAACTGAGCTTACCCCGCTTGATTTATTAGATGCATTGCAAGCGATTGAAAACCGACAAGGACGAGTGAGAGAACAGCGTTGGGGGCCGCGCACCTTAGATCTTGATTTATTGCTCTATGGCAATCAAATGATTAATACGCCAAGATTAACGGTTCCCCACTATGGCATGAAGCAACGAGACTTTGTCTTAGTTCCTCTTGCCGAAATAGCGACTAATTTGGTGCTCCCCACAGGTGAGCCCCTAAACGATTTAGTAACCGAAGATATGTCGCTTTCTTTACACAAAATTAGTAACCCATAAATTGAAAAACAGTTAATGTTGCCCCATTGGTCAATGTGCTAGTTTAGTTCGTATGCTAATTTAGCCAAACCTAAACGCAATAAGATTTAAATAATTGTAGAGTCCATTATGTCAAAAGTAACCAGTTCAACCCTGATGAAATTTAAACAAGAAGGCAAAAAGTTTACAGCGCTTACCGCTTACGACGCCAGTTTTGCCGGCGCATTTGATAATGAAGGGATTGATGTCTTATTAGTCGGAGACTCTTTAGGAATGGTATTGCAAGGCCATGATGACACCTTACCCGTCACCATTGAAGACATTGCCTATCATACCGCTTGTGTTCGTCGTGGCATTAAACGGGCATTATTAATGGCTGACATGCCATTTATGAGTTATGCCACCCCAGAACAAACCATGCAAAATGCCGCTATATTAATGCAAGCAGGCGCAAATATGGTAAAAGTTGAAGGCGGCCATTGGTTATTAGAAAGCGTTAAAATGCTGACCGAGCGTGGTATTCCTGTCTGTGCTCATCTGGGTTTAACGCCTCAGTCTGTGCATGTGTTTGGCGGGTTCAAAGTACAAGGCCGTGATGCAGATAACGCTCAACGTATTTTAGATGAAGCTAAAGCCTTACAAGCTGCTGGCGCACAACTTCTTGTTTTAGAATGTATTCCTGCACCATTAGCCAAAACCATCACCGAAGCACTAGCCATCCCTGTAATCGGTATTGGCGCAGGGGCGGATACCGACGGTCAAATTTTAGTAATGCATGATGTACTTGGCATTTCAAGCGGTTATATCCCCCGTTTTTCGAAAAATTATTTAAAACAAACAGGTGAAATCCGCAGTGCTGTACGTGCCTATATTGACGAAGTCGCCAATGGTACTTTTCCAGCTGAAGAACATACATTTAATTAATCTATTATCAGGTTTAGCTCAACATGATCACATCTGCTGCTATTAGTGATATTCGCGCCCAAGTCCGTAATTGGCGTAAAAATGGTGAAACAGTCGCATTTGTTCCTACAATGGGCAATTTGCATCTAGGTCATATCACCTTAGTAGAACAAGCAAAGTTAAAAGCCGATCGTATTGTGGTCTCAATTTTTGTAAACCCAATGCAATTTGGTAAAAATGAAGATTTAGATGCTTACCCTCGTACATTAACAGCTGACAGTAATGCATTAATTGCGGCCGGTGCAGATTTACTCTTCACACCAACACCAGAAATCATCTACCCTAAAGGGCTAGAACAACAAACTTATGTTGAAGTACCTGAAATTGGTGATGAGCTTTGTGGCGCCAGCCGCCCCGGGCATTTTAGGGGTGTCGCCACCATAGTTAACAAGCTGTTTAATATCGTTCAACCCGATATGGCATTCTTTGGCAACAAGGATTTTCAGCAACTATTGGTCATTAAAACCATGGTTGAAGATCTATCATTACCAATTGACATCATTGGCGTAGATACCATCCGCGAAGCCTCAGGATTAGCAATGAGCTCACGAAATGGCTATCTAACGGCTGATGAAAAAAATCGGGCGGCGGCACTTAAAAAAGCCCTTGATACAATGGCATTAGGGATCCAACAAGGTCAATCTGTCACCAGTGTCACTCAAGTGGCAAATCAAGCATTACAAGCAGCAGGTTTTACACCAGATTATCTTGAGGTGCGCAGCGCTACTACACTAAAACAACCACTCGATTCAGATAAAAAACTGGTTATCGTGGCAGCGGCTTACATGGGTAAAGCAAGATTAATCGATAACCTCACTTTTACCCGCTAATCATTCAAATCCCAGACATTTTGGAGCAAAGTGAGCACTTTGCCTCCAAAATACCCACAGTTACAAATGGATACAGGTGTGAGTAAAAAATAAATTGTCATCAGCTTACTTTTATCGCTAGAATTGAAACACCTAATATTTATACACACTCAACTTATTTATGCGGTAAAGCTGTGCTATTTTTAGAGGTAGTTCATAGTTTTACAAAAGGATATGTGACCGCATGGCAAAATTTTTATGCATTATTGCATTACTAGCTAGCCCATTTTTTACGCTAGCCAACACCAATGCTATCTATAAGTGCATGAAAGATAACAAAGTTGTTTTTAGCCATAGCGTATGCCCACAAGAGTTTCGTCAGCATAAAATTGAATATGGTTTAGGCGTTACCACTGAAGTTGATTCCGATAAACGCGAAATAAAACACGACCCTCTCCAAGCCCTACTTAAAAAACAAACTATTTCAAAAGAAAAGCTATTACAGTTATTAGATGCTGAGATTTACCGATTAAAGCAAGAAAATAGTTATTTTGAGATTTTACGTGCCAGTGAGGTGCAAAAACTCGATAGGAAACGTTTTTGGCAAACCAAATCGGTTGATGATCCAAGTTACGGAGTCGAGTTAAAAGAGATTAATCAACGGTTTGATGATCTAATACAAAATAACGCCTCGGTCATGGAAATGCTAAAACAACATAAGTTAAAAATAATTGCCGAGTCCGCCCCTGAAGAAGATGAAAAAATGAGCAAGTAGCAAGTAAACAGCCTCGACTCATTGCCCAAAATTTCATTTATAAATTAGTAACTATTCAGGTTTAAACACCCCTATCATATTACCTGTGACTTTTTTAGGCACCGCAATATCTGTTTGTTGTTCGCGGTAGTCACAATCTGTACATTCTACGGTTTCAATATTATTTTCTTTAAACAGCAAAATGCTATCTTGAGCACCACACTTAGGGCACTTAGCACCAGCGACAAAGCGCTTTTTTATTTTTGTCATGAGACTCTCAATTTAACCTTTCCATCCAATCGGCATATTTTGCCACGAAACCGACTCTAGCACCCATTGAATGTGGGAAAAAAATACCGAATACGGTATTATCGCTGCACTTTATTTTACGCTTCAAGTTGTATCAATGATCAATATTAGCCAGGCCCAATTAATTCGCGGCAGTAAAACCTTACTCGATGATACGTCATTAACCATATACCCAGGCCACAAAGTAGGTCTTGTGGGCGCGAATGGCACAGGTAAATCATCATTATTAGCATTAATTTTGGGTCATTTACACCTAGATAAAGGTGAGTTTTCAATACCAGCAGGCTGGCAAATCGCCACCGTAGCGCAAGAAACACCAGCATTGGAAACGTCAGCTTTAGAGTATGTTCTTGATGGCGATCTAGAATTTCGTCAGCTTGAAGCCGAATTATTACAAGCCCAGCATGAAGATGACGGTAACGCCATTGCGCTAATCCACGGAAAAATTGATGCCATTGGTGGTTATTCCATTCGTGCTCGCGCAGGCTCGTTACTTGCAGGATTAGGCTTTAGCGAGGCAGAACAAAGCAACCCGGTTAAAAGCTTCTCTGGTGGCTGGCGGATGCGCTTAAATCTAGCCCAAGCATTATTATGCCGCTCAGATTTATTGTTACTCGATGAACCGACCAACCATTTAGATTTAGATACCATGTACTGGCTAGAAGGTTGGATTAAAGCTTACCAAGGCACGCTAATTTTAATCTCCCATGACCGAGACTTTATCGATGAGATTGTTGATGAAATTGTGCATGTGGAAAATCACAAATTAAACTTCTACAAGGGTAATTACACCTCATTTGAGCGGATCCGTGCAGAAAGAATGGCACAACAGCAAGTCGCCTTTGAACGCCAACAAAAAGAACGCGCTCACATGCAAAGTTTCGTTGACCGTTTTCGCTACAAAGCCAGCAAAGCCAAACAAGCACAAAGTCGCTTAAAGGCATTAGAGCGGATGACAGAACTTTTACCGTCACATGCTGAAAGCCCTTTTCAAATGGCATTTAGAGATCCTGAAGCATTACCAAACCCATTAGTGACCATGGAAAAAGTGTCAATTGGTTACGATGATAAAACCATTTTAAGTCAAGTAAAACTAAACCTTGTACCCGGTGCTCGCATTGGTTTATTAGGTCGAAATGGTGCAGGTAAGTCGACTTTGATTAAATTATTGTCAGGTCAATTACAAGCGAAAACAGGCAAGTATGAGCCCAACCCAGGATTAAACATTGGTTACTTTGCTCAGCATCAAATAGAATTTTTACGCCTAGATGATACCCCTCTGCAGCATTTAACGCGGTTAGCGCCCAATGCGCGTGAACAAGAGTTGCGCAACTTTTTAGGCGGTTTTGGCTTCAATGGCGATATGGCCTTATCACCGGTAAAGCCTTTTTCAGGCGGTGAAAAAGCACGCTTAGTACTCGCGTTATTAGTCTGGCAGCGCCCTAACTTACTATTATTAGATGAACCGACCAACCATTTAGATTTAGAAATGCGTCATGCCTTAACCATGGCACTGCAAACCTTTGAAGGCGCAATGGTTATCGTATCGCATGACCGACATTTACTGCGTTTAAGCTGCAGTGATTACTACTTAGTTGACCAAGGTGAAGTGCGTCCATTCGATGGTGATTTAGATGATTACCATCAATGGCTTTTAGATGCCGCAAAAGCAGCACAATCAACGTCAAAAGCTGGCAATGAAGAGGCTCAAACCACAACACCTCAGGTTGATAAGAAGCTGCAAAAACGTTTAGAAGCGGAACTAAGGCAAAAAGTATCACCACTTCGAAAGCAGCAGATCAAGCTTGAAACTGAACAGCAAAAAATTAGCACTAGATTAGCAGAGTTAGAAGTTGAACTTGCAGATGGCAGTTTGTATGATGCTGAAAATAAAGCCAAGATGACTCAAGTGCTCAATGAAAGAACCGCATTGACTCAAGCGATGGACGAAAGTGAAATGACCTGGCTTGAACTGCAAGAGCAAATTGAAGTGATTGAGCAGGAATTCAAACTTGATTAAGCCTGCCAAGTGGCATCACATTAACCTTTAATCCAGAGTTGGGCCGACAATATGACTGCTAAGCCACTATCTAAAGGAAAGTTTTGCGATAAAGTCTGGCAAGAATGCGAACAGCGCTATTTGTCTGCGCCCAAAGGGTATATTGCGCTGCAAGATAGTCACCAAGTTAACGTCAACCTGTTACTTTTGGCCCAATACTTAGACCAACAAAATTACGTATTAAGTGCTGAGCAATGGCAACAAATGGCCCAAGTTATTGAGCAATGGGAGCAAACGATATTAAAACCATTTCGTGGGTTGCGACGATTAGCCAAGGCCCATTTAACTGAGGATGAATATCAAAAAATGCTCGAAGTGGAACTGATCATGGAGCGTAAGTCGCAAAAAATGCTGTTGCGACATCTCAATAATATGCCAGCAAACATCCCGTTATCGACACTATCTAACACCAACAACACACAAGGGTATTTAGGTTTATTTGGCTTAACCCAAGAAAACCTCATTTTATGAATATCTTGCTCAAACATTCATAGTGTTGCTGCATGATTCCACCAATAAACTTCTCTCTACTCTGCCTTGAACTTGTTAGGCTAAGTTAACTCTTGCGCTAATCTCGTTGCATTGCGCGCTACTATGCCATAAATCGATAACTGCGGATTAGCGCCTAGACTGGTTTGAAACATAGAACCATCAAAAACTGACAAGTTTTCGAGATAATGTGAGCGCCCATAGCTGTCGATAACTGCTTTGGCTTTATCTTCACCCATTGGGCAGCCCCCCATTACATGTGCCGATGCCACGATGGTTTTAATGAGTCCTATATCCATTGCGCTAATTGACGCCTTTGCCTGTTGCCATGAAGTTAAATAGTTCATGCCATCATTCATGGGCAACACTTTTTTGGCCCCCGCTGCAAATTGCAATTCTGCCATGCTCAAAAACGCCTTTCTAGCAGCCTGCCAAAAAGTGTCCGTTAATGGGTAATCTAGCGCAAAACCTTTGTCAGTTAAATGCACTTGCCCGCCTTGGCTTTGATCATTAAAACCATCGCGCATTAAAGCAATTGTCACTTGTATGTGATTGAAATCTGTCATTAATTTCGCATGACTCATTCCATAACCTATGGTTTTAGATGCAATTAGCACAGGATGAATTGGCGCAACCTCGAGTTTATAACCCAAGTCACCAGTTACACCGTCTCGCCAGACAAATTCATCCGAATAAATCGATTGCGGTGCACCACTGTGACCATTTATCTGCTCAGGAAAAATTGCGCCAGATAGCAAAGAAGGATGCAAAAAAGTTTTGCCAAGTAATTTGTAAGGATCAGGTACTTTTGAACGCATTAAAATTGTTGGCGAATGAACCGCTCCAGCACTCAAAATATAATGCTTGGCGCTAAACGTTAACTCAATATTAGTCGGCGAAAATCCCGCTGTTAAAGCTTGTGCTTTTAGGCCACTCACTTTATCTGCACTGTGTTCCACATGAGTAACCTTGGCCCGAGAGATAAGCAATGCTCCCTTATTTAATGCCGCAGGAATGGTAGTGACTAACATAGATTGCTTAGCATTCACTGGACATCCCATGCCGCAATAACCAGTATTCCAGCAGCCCATCACGTTACGTTTGATCACTGTGTAATCCCAACCTAACTTTTTACAGCCGTCACGCAGCGCACTGTTATTTCGATTAGGCTCATATTGCCACTGGGCAATATGTAAGCGCTGCTCCATTTTTTCAAACCATGGCAACATGTCAGCACTGGCGGTGTTAATCACCGAACGCTCTGCGGCCCAGTAATCTAACGTAGGCTCAGGTGTTCTGATAGAGGTCGTCCAGTTAATGGTTGTTGAGCCGCCAACCGTTCGCCCCTGAAAAATACCGATGCCCTTATCAGCCGTTTTCATGGCTGCCGCCTGTTGATAGAGATTAGGGTAAGCTTGTCGCTCTTCCATATCGAAGTCTTTGGATGACTTGAGTGAGCCGCCCTCAATCATAATCACACTTAATCCGGCCTCTGCTAAAATCTCTGCAGCCGTGCCACCACCGGCACCAGTACCAACAATCACCACATCAGCTTCAAAGTGTCTATTTTGGCTTAAGGTGCTGGCATCAATATGTTGCCAACCTGAAGCTAGCCCTGTTTCAATAGGATCGATAATCGCCAATTGCGCTACTCCTTATACAGCCACTGAATGAAAGATTAAGTATTAATAATGAATGTTGGCTTGGCATAACCAAGGTTTTCCCAATGTTCGGGAGAGGAGTAATAACTGGCTAGCACTAGCTCGCGTAACCCATGATAAGCCGTTTGTAACAGAGTCAAAAAATGATGTCGCCAACCCTCAAGCATTGTCACCAATTCTGCAGGTGAGCGCATCATCAATGGTGTCATTTCGCCGGTTAATATTAATAACCCTAAACGCCCTTCAAGCATTGCTAGCAACTCTGTCAGTTCATTTTGTTGCTCTTGTGGTAATACCGCAATGGATTGTGCGATAGCATCTAATGTTGCCTCAATGACTGCCCGCCGCTGGCTAACAACCTCAGGCAATGCGCCATCTAAAAATACAGGGATCAGTACGCTAAATAGCACGCGGTGATGAATATCTTCAACCTCATCAGGGCCAGAGGTATACAAGTTCACCCCTAAAGCTAATGCTGCGGTGCCAGCAAATGCAGCGGTGAGAAAGGTACGTCGTCTCATTGGCTTCCCCTATTATTTTTGTTGTCGGCATTTTGAATGTGTTACAGTGATGTCAATCACATTTAAACATACGTTTAAGTCTTCTCAAATACGTAAAACAAAATCAACCTTATGGCAGATCTTTTTACTCCACCGTGGTGGGCATCAAACCCACATATTCAAACTATATTGCCGTTCGTTTTTAAAGTGGCGAAACCAGATACCTTTCGTCAACGACAAGAGCTAGATGATGGCGACTTTATTGACTTAGATTGGCTAGGCAACCCACAAAATGGTGAACCTATTCTGGTGATCGTACATGGCCTTGAAGGCAATGTAGAATCTCACTATGCTCGCAGAATGCTGATTGAAGCCAAAAAAGCCAAATTGTGTGCAGTCGTGCACCACCATCGCGGCTGCTCAGGTGAACCTAATCGCTTGGCAAGAAGCTATCATAGTGGTGATATTAATGACTTAGCGTTCACTTTACAGCAACTAAAACAGTATTACCCTGACTCAGAATTATATGCTGTTGGTTATAGTTTAGGCGGAAATGTGCTGGCGAAGTATCAAGGAACGCTGAAAAATAATAGCTTATTATCTAAAGCCGTAGTGATTTCAGCGCCACTTACATTAAGCGCTTGTGCTAAAAAACTCGAGCATGGATTTTCTAAAGTCTACCAAAGCCACCTTATCAAACGCTTACAGAAAAAAATGCTTGGGAAAGTTAATAATGTCGATTTGGTTGATCAAATGCCAATAGGCAAAGAAGATCTGAAAAAGTTAACCACGTTTTATTTGTTTGACGACCAAGTGACGGCTCCGCTACATGGGTTCGATGGTGTTGATGATTATTATGATCGCGCCAGCGGCTTAAAACTATTAAAGCACATTACTAAACCGACCTTAATTATTCATGCTCAAGACGACCCCTTCATGACCGATGCGGTTATCCCAACCAAAGACGAGTTATCAACGGCAGTGGAATACGAGCTGCACACCAAAGGTGGCCATGTTGGTTTTATTAAAGGTGGTTGGCCTTGGAAACCTCAGTTTTATATTGAGAAGCGAGTGCTGGATTTTATATTTAGTCAATCAAACAATCCTAATTGAGTTAGATAAAAGCTTATGATTATTCCATACCACGCACTACAATCACTTGACACTGACACCTTAAATAACTTGATCAAAGAGTATCTTTTTTCTCAAGTTGAAGATGGCAGTTTCAGTGAGTTAAATCAGCAGCAAATATTGGCCATGATCCAGCAATGTAAACAAGCATTAAAACAAGGTGAATTGCTAGTAGAATACAGTGAAGAAGATGAGTCCATCGCAATCCGCCATCATAAAAATATAGTCAATTTGCAAACTTAGTGATCGATAAACAAAGTAATTTAACTGGCTTCAAGTTTGACCCAATACCCCTATTTACCGTATAAATGTGAGTCCGATGTGAGTTTAGTGTTGCAGCGAACACTAAATTACACCAAGTCCCCAAAAAACCAAGACTTTTAGGCAGGTAAAATGTCAGCAAAACATCCCATTATTGCGGTGACTGGCTCCTCAGGCGCCGGCACAACAACGACGACCACGGCTTTTACGCATATTTTTCGCCAATTAGGTATTAATGCAGCCTTTGTGGAAGGGGACAGTTTTCATAATTTTACCCGCGCAGAAATGGAAGTTTTAATTCGTAAATCGCAAGCTGAAAATCGCAATATTAGTTATTTTGGCCCAGAGGCAAACAACTTTGTAAAACTAGAAGAATGCTTTGCCAGCTATAGCGAAACAGGCACAGGTAAAACACGAAGTTATTTACACACCTTTGATGAGGCGGTGCCATTTAACCAAATGCCAGGCACCTTCACCCAATGGCGCGATTTACCACCGAATACCGATATGCTTTATTACGAAGGTTTACATGGTGGTGTAGTGACGGAGGAGGCTGATGTCGCTAAACATGTTGATTTGCTAATTGGCATGGTACCTATCGTCAACCTAGAGTGGATTCAAAAAATTGTTCGTGACACCAAAGATCGTGGTCATAGCCGTGAAAAAGTCATGGGCTCGATTGTTCGAAGCATGGACGATTACATTAATCATATGACGCCTCAGTTCTCGCGTACTCACATTAATTTTCAACGAGTGCCAACGGTTGACACCTCAAATCCATTCAGTGCTAAAGATATTCCTAGCTTAGATGAAAGCTTTGTAGTGATTAGGTTTAGAGGGATGAGCGATGTTGATTTCCCATATCTGTTAAGAATGATCCAAGGCTCGTTTATGTCTCGAGTTAACACCTTGGTTGTACCTGGTGGCAAGATGTCATTCGCAATGGAGCTCATATTAACCCCGCTCATTCGTGACTTAATGAACAAGCGAATCGAGCTGCAAAAACAAGATTAAGCTTACTTTAAGCTGAGCATATTAAGATTGTGGCGTCGGGATTTCAGGCGAAAGAACGATAGTTGATATGCTCAGGTGTTAATTCCCCCAATTTAGATCTGTTAGCTCCTTGAGCATGTCAGCGGCTCCTTCCTTATCATATTCCCTGCTCGATGATGCGATGATAATGGCACATTAATCTAATATCGGGATCACTTCGCGGTACGCTTGATTGTTTTCATACTGCTGTAACCGCAAGTTAAACTCATCGCTTTTTACCAGTTCAGGTGTATATTTCAGAGCATCAATAGCTTTTTTTTGGATATTCACCGCTTGAGTAAAATCGCCCATTTCAGCATACCCCGCCGCCAGGTTATCTAAAATTGTCGGATCATTTTCATTTGTCTCAAGCAATTTTAATGACAAATTGACCGCTTTAGAACCATCGCGATACTCAGCTTCTGGGCACGTTGCTAAAATCCATGCCACATTACCTAACGATACAGTGTCGCCCACACTGCCAAATTGAACCAATGCTTTACCACAATTACGCTCTACACCGTCGCCACCAGCGGCATAAATAAAACCTAATCTGAAATTAGCCCATTTATCACCTTGTTCACTCATTGCTAAATACCACTTTTCAGCTTTAAGAAGATTGCGTGGCACTAATTTACCCTCAAAAGATAAATCCGCTAAGGTTTGCTGAGCTTTAAAATGGTGTTGATAGGCGGCCTGCTCAACCCACATAAATCCTTGAGTAACATCTTGGTCAACAAAGCGCCCGGATAAATACATTAAGCCCAATAAAAACTGCGCATCAGGTTCGCCTTGGGCAGCTTTAAGCTGAATATTAATGATTTTAGACTGCGCCTGAGATTGTGCTGATTGCGGGATAGAAAAGGCCTGTGCTTTAGGTAAAAAAACACTACTTGCCAATAGACAACTCAAGCTTAAAGACAAAAATTTATTCACTACAACCTCAAATAAAAAATGCGCTTAGCTAACATTAACCATGTCAGGTCTGCATTACAACTGAGCTGAGATGATTATTTTTTAATTTAAAAGCACGTAAAGGTGAACTTTAAATTTAAAACTAGCGTAAACAAACGAATCTCGCTTGTGATTTATATGCAACTATGACATTTTAATTGACTTAACTCTCAAATCTGAGCAAATAAACCTAAAATTGAACGAGTTAATATAGAATAGCGACTCGCTAAATTCGATCTCTATCAATGTTTTGCATTTACAAATAGCGTAAAGTGCTTAATTAGAGATTACTTACTTAATTTTTAATCAATCGAGGAATATCACATGGCTCTGATTGGTAAGCCAAAACCAGACCCAACGTTGGAATGGTTTCTTTCACATTGTCACATTCACAAATATCCAGCAAAAAGTACGCTTATCCATGCTGGTGAAGATTCTGACACGCTTTACTACATTGTTAAGGGTTCAGTTGCCGTATTGATTAAAGATGAAGAAGGTAAAGAAATGATCCTTTCTTACCTGAACCAAGGTGACTTCATCGGAGAACTCGGCTTATTTGAAGAGCAGGCTGAACGTACCGCATGGGTTCGAGCAAAACAAGCTTGTGAAATAGCTGAAATTTCTTACAAGAAATTCAAGCAATTAATTCAAGTTAATCCTGAGATCTTAATGAAGCTTTCTGCTCAAATGGCTTATCGCTTACAAAGCACAAGCCAAAAAGTAGGTGATTTAGCTTTCTTAGATGTTGCAGGTCGAATTGCACAAACCTTATTGCACCTTGCCAAGCAGCCTGATGCAATGACTCACCCTGACGGAATGCAAATCAAAATCACCCGCCAAGAAATCGGCCAAATTGTTGGTTGTTCTCGTGAAACGGTTGGTCGCATTTTAAAAATGCTTGAAGAGCAAAACCTTATCCAAGCACACGGTAAAACTATCGTGGTATATGGTACTCGTTAAGTAAAGTCACTACTTAAGTTAAGGTTCAGCTTAATTTAAGCCAAGATTATTAAAGTGGTGCTCAGAAACCTGGACACCACTTTTTTTCTTGGAGTTTGCATGACCCCGCTATTAACTATGGGATTATTCAGCCTTAGCACATTAAATGCCTATGCGATTGATACCGTAGAAATGGTCGAAGTTGATCATGACAATGTCCAACAATTAGTTAGTAATGGTGATATTCGTTCACTCGATGATTGTTTAAATTGGTTAGCACAATATTGCGATGTTCAATTAGTTGATGCACAACTATTTCAACTTAATGATACTTGGCGTTATGATCTGCAATTAAAAGTACGCCAAGGGCATGTAGTTAATCTGCAATTTGACGCCCAAAGTGGTACGCTAAACTCGTTAACTCAATTACCAAGTGAATGCACGCAACATGAAACTGTTACTCGTTGAAGATAATCCACTTTTAGTGGCTGAATTAGAAAAACAGCTTAAGCAAGCTGGCTATGTCACCGATGTTACCGATAAAGCTTTAGAAGCAGACTACCTGATAAAGGAAACTCAATACGATTGCGTCATCCTAGATATTGGTTTGCCCGATGGTAATGGCTTGAACTTAGTCACCAGCTGGCGTGAAAAGGGCATTGAAACGCCAGTTATCATGCTAACTGCACGTTCGCAATGGCATGAAAAAGTAGAAGGCTTTAATGCTGGCGCAGATGATTACTTAGGTAAACCATTTCATGCTCAAGAGTTACTCGCACGTATTCAAGCATTAATAAATCGTGCTCATGGTCGAGCAAATACCTCATCTAAGCAACTGGTTTATGCCGGTATCACACTGGATGAAGCTGAACAAAAAGTCATTGTGGCTGATAATGAATTTGAACTGACAGCAATGGAATTTAGGTTATTAAAAATATTTTTAATGTCGCCTAAAAAATTACTCTCTAAGGCGCAGTTGACCGATAAGCTCTATCAATTTGATGACGAAAAAGAAAGTAATGTTGTTGAAGTGTACGTTACCCACCTTCGTAAAAAACTCGGTAAAACCACGATCGAAACGCGACGTGGCCAAGGATATATCTTCCACGGTTTAACTGAATGATTTCAATCCGTTCAAAACTAAGTCTATGGCTCAGTGGTTTAATTATTATTGCCACTGTCATAGGCTTAATTTTATTCGAATCTATGTTGCGTGAAGCCTTTCATGATTCAATCATTAATCGCTTAGAAGAAGATCTCGAACATGTTATTTTGGCAACTCAGTTGCAATATGGCCAAATTAGCATTGATCAAAAACAGCTCTCGAGTTTTTATAAGCCCGCCTACTCTGGTCGTTATTACCAATTAAATTTACCCGACCAAGTCATCCGCTCACGTTCATTATGGGATGTTGAATTAGAGATCCAGCAGTTAGCTGATGGAGAAAAACGCGTGTGGCAGGCTAAGGGGCCTAAAAATAACGATATGCAATTATTGTCTATCGGCATTGGGGCACAAAATACCTCGCTAACAGCCACATTGACGGTAGCCCAAGATTTGAGTATCGGCAGGCGCGTATTTAGTGAAGTATTTGGAACCAAACTTGCCATCAATATTGGTATGTTATTAGCCATGATAGGTGGTATTTTTATCATTTTACGCCAGTCATTTAAACCCGTTAAACAAATTCAACAATCATTAGCTAAATTACGCCAAGGCGAAATTAATCAACTTGATACCCAGCAAATTCCGACAGAAATAAAGCCATTAGCCGATACCTACAACCAATTATTGGATTACACAGCCAAGCAGATTGAACGCAGCCGAAACAATTTAGGTAATTTAAGTCATGGCTTAAAAACCCCACTGGCGGTTATGCAGCAACAGGTCGAAGCCTTGGGCTTAAGCGACCCTCAAGCTGCCACTGCCATGCAGCAACAGCTAGATTTAATTCGTAAAATGATTGAACGTAAATTGGCTGCAGCTAGAGTCACTGGTGATATGTTGCCTGCGGCACAAATGACAGTACCAAAAGACTTTGATAGTTTATTGACCACCCTAACCAAAGTGTACCGCCATAAAACCATCACCTACGATATCCATAACCATTCTTCACTCTCTCGCATTCCTGTTCATCGTGAAGATGGCATGGAACTCTTCGGAAACTTATTAGATAACGCTTTTAAATGGGCTGATGCTCATATAACCGTAACATTAACAACGCCTGACTCGAAGCAAATTTGGCTAACCATTGAAGATGATGGCCCAGGTGTGCAGCCCGAACAGTTAACCATGTTAACCTCTAGAGGAACCCGATTAGACGAAGAAGTGATGGGGCATGGTCTCGGCTTATCGATTGTTAAAGAAATCTGTGAACAATATGGCTTCGAACTGCAATTTACTGCTAGTCAATCAATGTCAGGCTTAGCCGTTACCATCGTCATTCCACTGAGTAAACCAACCCTTTAACTATCAATTCGACATTAAAAAAAGCCTCAATAGAGGCTTTTTGTTGGAACATAAAATAGTACTTACTCTGTTGCACCAGTTACATAGCATTAGTGCTTTCAAAAATCTTATCCGCAGAAGCGGCCACAAAGCCTGTATATAATTTGCCATCAGCCATAGGGTAACGACGAGCAAACTCATAAAAACAGCTTGGAATTTCAGCTTCGCCATCACTAAATTGCACGGTAACTTTATCTGCCATTGTTGATGATTGCTCCAGTAGCACCTCTGGTGAGCCCTTAATTTCACCACCTGATGCATTTAATACGTAGCCAGCATCTTTAAGGGCCTGATTGACATCTTCTATACGCTCAAACTCTGGTAGATCGTTAATTGACACTGTGAAGTGATTGGCTCGATAACCGATTGCTGCAACCCATGCAGCATATTCACTTTCTGCCATTAAGGCTTTATAAGTCGCTTGGTCGATCTGCCAATGGCGACCTGAGTAAATAAAGTTATCCGCAGTCGTCGCTTGATCATCCATTTGCTCAATCAACCCTTTAACCGTTTGCTGCAACTCAGGGCTAAACGCTTCGACTAATAACTCTGAAATAAACACTTTAGGCTGAGTTGGATCAGGATGCTCAAAATGCTTGGCTACCAGTTTTTTCTGTTCAAACTTATAATCACCGCATGCAACATACCCAATAGAGGTAAAATGCTTGGCTAACACGCTTAAATTGACTTTAGCAATATTAAAGGTACGCAGCGCAATATGATCATTAATGATAGGCGCCCCCTTACCTAGTAGTTGATGAATTGCCTGTGCAGAGGGGGTCATTTGGATATAGTCTTGCCACATGGCAGCAAATAGAGCGTTAACGTCAGTATGCATGGTTAAAATCCTTCTTTTAAAGATAGCGCTGAATACATTCAGCGCTATCGATTTTTCTTCTAATATAAAATAACCATTACATCAGCGCCCCATAGCAAGGTGCATTCTAAAGGCTATTTTTATTGATAACAGCGTTAAATAGATAATCCAGGACTTAATGTTGCCGGTAAGCTCACCGTGTCAGCTTCCATTGAAGCAACAGGGTATGCACAATAATCAGCAGCATAAAATGCACTGGCTCGATGATTACCGGATGCGCCGACACCGCCAAAAGGAGCCGCACCTGAAGCACCGGTTATTTGTTTGTTCCAATTAACAATACCGGCACGGATCCGCGCTAAGAAGTAATCATAATCATCACGACTATCCGCCAAAAGACCTGCTGATAATCCATAGCGCGTATCATTGGCTAAACGAATTGCTTCATCAAAATCACTGTAACGAACCAATTGTAAAAGTGGCCCAAAGTATTCTTCATCAGGCAATTGTTTAATGTCAGTCACATCAATCAAACCTGGGCTGACAATACCTGTGCCTTGCTCTACTTGCTTTAATTCAACTAACGACACACCGCCAAGTGATTGCAACGTCGCCTGGGCTGCAACCATGCCGCGAGCTGCAGTTTCAGAAATCATTGATCCCATAAATGGCTGTGGCTGACTGTTCCATGCCCCAACTTTAATTTGCTTGATGGCTTCAACTAACTGAGCAATTAATGCATCCCCTTGCGCCCCATTTTCAACATACAAACGGCGCGCACAGGTGCAGCGCTGCCCCGAAGAAATATAAGCCGATTGAATAATATCGTGGACAGCAGCTTTAGTATCACTGACATTTTTAACAATAAGCGGATTATTACCGCCCATCTCTAATGCTAAAATTTTCCCAGGATGACCCGCATATTGTTGATGTAGGAGATGGCCTGTTCGAGAGCTGCCTGTAAAGAATAATCCATCTATTTGAGGATGCGACGCCAACGCTTTGCCTGTGTCCACTTCACCTTGAACAAGATTAATCACCCCTTGTGGCAAACCAGTTTTCTCCCAACACTTAAGCATTTGCTCAGCGACTTTTGGCGTTAACTCTGATGGTTTAAACACCACTGTGTTACCTGCCAACAATGCCGGCACAATATGGCCATTAGGCAAATGACCAGGAAAGTTATAAGGGCCAAATACAGCAACAACACCATGGGGCTTGTGGCGCAAAACAGCTCGACCAGCTGGCAAGTCGTTTGACTCTGTACCTGTACGTTTGTCATGCGCTTTAGCTGATAGGCCAATCTTACCAATCATTGCAGCCACTTCTGTCGCGGTTTCCCACTGAGGCTTGCCTGTCTCTTGCGCGATAATTTCAGCGATATCAGTTTTATGTAATTCAAGCTGTTCTCGATAAGCCTCAACAATAGCTAGGCGCGCTTCATAACCTAGCATGAACCAATCAAACTGCGCTGCACGCGCGGCAGCTACAGCAGCGTTAACTTGATTAGCCGTTGCAGTTTGACCTTGCCAAATAATCTCACCATTTGATGGATTCATAGATTGCATATCATGGCCTTCACCGGCAAGCCATTGGCCTTGAATAAATTGACTCATTTGTTATTCCTATAGTTCAAGTACACGAATTTGCTGACCTTCTTCAACCAGTAAGCCACTGGCTAGTTCGGGTGATAGCACAACATTATCGTGATCTGCTGAAACCGAAAGTCTGGCAGATGTAGCCCGGTAATCGGCCAGCTTGGTATTGGAAATAATATATTGATGATCTGCATGATGAATTTTGCCAATTTGCACCGTCAATAAACGACTTCGCTTAACTGACTTAATATCTGATAAGCGGCACTCAACCGTTGGACCACCATCAAAAATGTCGACGTAATTACGGAATCTAAAACCTTCAGATTGTAATAAGCGCAATGCTGGCTTGGTATTTTTGTGGACTTCACCAATCACTTTTTGGGCTTTTTTAGGTAGCATACAAACGTATACGGGGTTGCGAGGCATCATTTCAGCCATAAAGGCTTTTTTGCCTAAACCTGATAAGTAATCCGCCTCGACAAAATCAATTCCCAAAAAATGTTGTTGCAACCATTCATAAAAGGGTGATTCGCCATGTTCATCACTCACACCACGCATTTCAGCAATCACTGTTTCACCAAAGCGCTGAGGATGCTGAGCTAATAACAAAAAGCGTGAACGCGACAACATACGACCATTATTGCCTTTTCGATAAGCACTTTTTAAAAATAAAGTGCACACCTCGGCAGCTCCTGTGTAATCGTGACAAAGTGTTAAGGTTTCAACCTCATTGCGAACCGCGATTTGCTGTGAATGATAAACTTCCGTTCCTAAGCGGTAATGATAAAACGCATCAACCATGCCTACGGCGGCTTCAATACCACAAGTCCCCACGACTTCTTCGGTTGTGGTATCTTCAAGCACCATCAAATACCCTTCATCAAAAGGTTTATCGACTTGCTTAGTAAAAGATGCTTCAGCCCTGGCAATCTTTGACCTTAGTAATTCTTCATTAACTGGTAAAGAAGTAAATCCATGTCCTGATTCAACAGCTATGCTATACAAAGCCTCATAATCACTGGCACGGATCGGACGTATGATTAACATCTAACTCTCCTCATTGCATTAAACATCAGCGCTAAACAAATTGATTAACGCCAATATTCAACACTTACCCAAACAAAAAAGTGCAGCTAACAGCAGCAATCTTTTTTGAATTAACCAGCCACAACTTTGGCTACTGCACGCTCAAAACGCGCTAAGCCTTCAGCTATGTCGGCTTCAGGGATCACCAATGAGGGAGCAAAACGGACCACGTTAGCACCCGCAATTAGGCTCATTAACCCTTCTGCAACTGATGCAACTAAAAAGTCACGGCTACGACCAGCATACTTTTCATTCAGTACCGCCCCAACAATAAACCTTTGCCACGCACTTCGCTAAAGACATCATATTTAGCGTTAATCGCTGCCAAACCATCACGGAATAACTGCTCTTTGTGTTTAACACCATTAAGAACCTCAGGTGTATTGACCACATCCATAACAGCGTTACCAATCGCACACGCTAATGGATTACCACCGTAAGTTGAACCATGAGTACCAACTTTCAGATGTTCTGCAATTTTAGCTGTGGTTAACATTGCTGCAATCGGGAAGCCGCCACCTAAGGCTTTAGCACTGGTTAAAATATCTGGCACGATATCAGTCCCCATGTAGGCAAATAACTCACCTGTACGACCAACACCGGTTTGCACTTCATCAAAAATAACCAACGCATCATGTTTGTCAGCTAACGCACGGACTGCTTTTAAAAATTCTGGATCACCGTTGATAATTCCGCCCTCACCTTGTAATGGCTCAAGCATGATGGCGCAGGTTTTATCTGAAATAACCGCTTCTAATGCTGCGATATCGTTGAAAGGGACATGAGTAATACTTTGTGGCTTAGGACCAAAACCATCGGAATAAGCCGCTTGACCACCGACAGTTACCGTAAAGAAGGTACGACCATGAAATGCTTTATCAAAAGCGATAATTTGGTCTTTTTGCGCACCATGGTTATCTAAGGCATAACGACGGGCTAATTTTAATGCAGCTTCATTTGCCTCTGCACCTGAGTTAGCAAAATATACGCGCTCGGCAAATGTAGCATTCACTAATTTAGTGGCTAAAGCTAATGCGGGCTCGTTGGTCATGACATTTGATAAATGCCAAAGTTTCTCACCTTGTTCTTTTAATGCTGACACAAGTGCAGGATGACAATGACCTAAACAGTTAACGGCAATACCACCGGCAAAATCGATAAATTCATTGCCTTGTTGATCCCAAACACGGCTTCCCTCACCTTTGACAGGAATGACTGCTGCTGGCGCATAATTAGGCACCATCACTTGATCAAATTGGGCGCGGTTTAGATTCATTTCAACACTCATTGCATTTCATCCTTATTTTTTTAAACGGCTCCAAAGCCGCTATAGAACGTCATTTTCTTTGTTATTTAATCGTAAAATGACGACAGTTTGTTCGGGTTATTAGTCATTATTAGCGAAAATGTGTTCAAAATACCAGTTATCAACAGTTAACTTCTGGTATGGGCACGATAAATATGCATAAAGATTTAAAAAAGTGACTAAAAGAAGCGCTTATAGACTGGAATAAAGCATAAATAGTCATAAAAAAAGTTATTTAGGCCATTTTATTATTATAACAAGCCAAAAATGCATAACTACACAGAATTAACATCTAGTTATGCATTACTTGATTAATTTGATATCGGCTTAAGCCAAGTCGAGTTTGCGATAGTTTTGTGCTTTTAATCGAATGATTTCTTGCTGACTGAATTCGTAGTAGTCGAGCATTACTCTTCTCTCTTGTGGCTCAAGTAATTGGTGCTCTTCTAATAGTAGAATTTTGGCAAAGCAGCTAGCTTTAGCAACGATGGAGGCATCGATAGATAGCTCATTATAGTGATAATCATGATCTAACTCTTTTAGCACTTGAGTAATCGAACTGTCATCAAAACCTAAATGCGACAATAACTGCCAATTTAAATTATGGCCAGAGCTAATAACATGCTTAAGCACTTGCTCAGCAGGAAATTCAGTCGCCATTACCGCATCATAAACTTCTTTATCACGACTATGGCTAGACTCTCTAAGCCAATTACCCCAGTGTTTTTCATAAATTTTAGCACTGCTGCCCAAGATAAATGACGTTCCCATTTGATATAACAATGCACAGGTATAACTTACCCCAAGGGGCCGATTATGTAACACGGCTAATGCTTGAGCTGCAATGGCGGTGATCATGCTATAGCGCCAAAGCTTACGCGAGGTCCAAACCAAATTAGTATGGCCACTGGGTAACCAATTGCGCAGACAAAAATAGGGGATTAACAAACGCAAGTTTTCTAAACCAATATAGTTTAATACTAGTTTTATATCAGTCACTTGCACATCGGATGATTTAGGTCGACGATGTCTTGAAGCGGGGCTATTAATGAGCGTGACTAAATCGTGTTTTAGCCAAGATATATTACTAATAATCGGCCTGATCCGACTAATATCAGGATCTTTATCAAGGAGTAAATCAAGCAACAAAATGTGATTTTCTTGCAAACCTGTGCTTTTCAGGAGTAAATCAGGTGAAGCTAATTGGTGTTCGATATCATTGCTAACGGTATCAATTAACTGCTTAGATACGGCCTCAAAAACTGCTTGTGCCTTTGCCTGTTTCTCTAATCTTGCTTGAATCGCTAACCGTTCAATTTCCAGTTTATTAGCATCATCTTCAAGTTTTTGATTAGCAACATCATCCATTGCAGCAGCTTTATGCTTACCAACAATTAAATGCTGATATAGGCGCTTCTCTAGCTCAATTAATTTACCTGGGCGCACACCACCCGCTATCGATACAGCCACGCAATAGTTCTCTTATTGTTAGTATTAAATATAGGAATATCATAAAAATTAAGGCCCCCTAAAGGAAGCCTTAATTAACTTATCAATACGTTATTTCTTTAACTCTTGTTCAAATAGCTTATAAATTCGTCGATATTCATCTAGCCAGCTAGAGGGCTGCTTAAAGCCATGTGGTTCAACAGGATAAATGGCGGTTTCAAACATTGGCTTTTCAAGCTCAATCAAGCGCTGTACTAAACGTACGCTGTCTTGAAAGAAAACATTGTCATCTAACACGCCACTCATGATCAATAATGGTTTTTGCAAACCCTGAGCATGCTCTATTGGTGAACTGCGCTCATAAGCAATAGGGTCAACATCAGGCGTATTCAGAATGTTTGAAGTGTAAGGCGCATTATAATGTGCCCAATCTGTGACAGGACGCAGTGCTGCGCCTGCTTGGAATAACTCAGGCTCATTAAATAATGCCATGAAGGTTAAGAAGCCGCCGTAAGAGCCCCCATAGGTGCCCACTTTGGCAATATCAACATTGGCATGCTTTGCCATCCAGGCTACGCCGTCTTTTAAATCTTCAACTTCAGGATGGCCCATGTTGCGATAAATCGCAGTTCGCCAATCGCGACCGTACCCCTTAGAGCCTCGGTAATCCATATCCATCACCACATAACCTTGCTGAGCAAGCATGTTGTGGAACATAAATTCACGGAAGTAAACGGAAAAACCATAGTGCGCATTTTGTAAATAACCGGCACCATGATTAAAAATCACCGCTGGATATTTATCTGCATTTTCTGGGTCAAAGCCGTCTGGTAGATAGACTCTAGCATAAATATTATTCGCACCATGGCTCGAAGGCACAGCAACCACTTTTGGAGCTTGCCAAGCATATTCTTTGAATGCATTGCTAGTGTAGTTGGTGAGTTGCTTAATTTCGCCACCAATTGGTTGAACATATAATTCACTTGGGCTAATGACTGATGACGCATCAAGCAATAATGCATTTCCATCTGGACTTAACTCATAAGTTAATGTTCCAAACCAATTGGTTAGCTGCTCAATGCTACCATCATCAATTGCCACTCGGTAAACATTATAACTACCAGGATGATCAGGGTTGGCACGATAAATAAGATGCTTACCATCAGGTGATAAAGTGACTTCGTCAACGACAAACTTACCTTGGGTTAACGCGCGAGTTTTACCTGCTAAGGTTTTTACATAAAGGTGAGAGTAACCCGACTCTTCAGATAAAAAGTAAAAATCATTTGAATTGGGTATCCAACCAAATTCATTAAAATTATAGTTAACCCAAGCTTTATCATGTAAACGATGCTCAGTGGTTAACGACCCTTTATCTAAATCTACTGATGCAATCCAGCGATCTTTATTATCGACCGCTTCAATCATCACTAACAGCTTGTTTTCGGTTGGATGCCACTTGATCGCACTTTGATCCCAACCCCAATCTTGCATAAGCTGAATTAATCGTGGCGATTTTTCCGACTGGTAAGTTTCACCTTTTGCATTGGCATTTTCTGCTTTAACATCTGCTAATACATCTTCATCGAAACCGGTTAAGCCTTCAATAGTGATATCTTTTTTAATTTGCTTTGTAAGATCTAACAGCACTAAACGCTGACCTGGAAATTTATCCTCAGCAACGCGGGCGCGTGATGGTACAGCATCAACATAACCGTCTTTTCCAAGGTAATTAGGCATAATGTCATGCTCTGCACGCCATGAATAATTTTTATCGGTTAGTGCAATTAAGACATAACGACCATCAGCAGATAGACTGAGTTCAGAAACAACTTCATTATCACCAAGATACCAAGTTTTAGCGGCTATACTTGGATCCACTTTAATTAATTGTTGCTGATAATCTTGTTTCGCTTTGGCATTATTGTGCTGCATCGCCACATAATTAATCAGCCTGTGTTGCTGTTTAGCAATGTAGGATTGGGGATCTTGAATGAGTTTAGGCTCATTGGCCATTTGAATATTGGCGATTTGTTCAATCAGCCCCGTAGTGTTATGCAAACGGAAAATGTTATTACCTTGCCAATATGCTAAGTCGCCATTAGCTAAAAATCTGACACCACTAATCGCTTCATTTTGCTTAGTAATTTGTTTGATATCCCCATCAGGCAAATGCTTTATAAATAAATTGCCTTGGTAAATATAAGCTTTTTTAGTCTTGTCTAAATTGGTTACGGCATGTTTTTGATCAGCAAGATGTAGCTGTTCTAGCGATAATTTCTGAGCTGTGGTTTGCTTAATATCTTGCTGATAATAATCACGCACCGGTGCTTGATGAGCCTGACGGCTAAAATAAATTGATTGACCATCGTCAGCCCAATAACCATTTTGAGCAAAAACCCCCATCCAGTCGGGGTTTGCCATAATTTGGTTCAGTGTTAATGGTTGTGCCACTCTAGGCGGCTGTGCTAATGGTACTTGCACCGAATTTACATTAGTGACACTTTCTATTTGCTTTGGCGTTTCGGTAGTTGCGGAACAGCCACTCATGAAGGCGATAGTGAGGGCGCTTAAAGCAAAGCGACGTAGAAGTGGATTTTTGTTCACAAAAACAGTCATGTTTATCCCTGTATAAACGATATTATTATTCTAGGGAGACTTTATATCACAATTACATACAATTATTCCTGCACAATTATGCTGAAAGTTGTAACAAGATGACTATCATGATGACAAATAAAACATCAATTTTACGCATGAAGCAGTTTATTTCTTTAAAAAATTTGCTAATAAATCATGCCCTTGCTCGGTTAATATCGCTTCAGGATGAAATTGAACGCTATAAATAGGTAAGGATTCATGACTCATCGCCATAATTTCGCGGCCATGAACAGGATCGTCAAACCATGCATCTAATTGAAAATACTTAGGGACCTGATCAATCAACAGAGAATGGTAACGCGCAACCGTTAGCGGGTTATTTAAGTTCTCAAATAAACCTTTGCCATTATGCTCAATCTTACTGATTTTGCCATGCATAACTCGTTTGGCCCTGATGACCTTTGCACCAAAAACCTGCGCAATGGCTTGATGCCCTAAACACACGCCTAATATTGGGATTTTTCCTGCAAAGTGCTTAATAGCTTCCAATGAAATACCTGCTTCATTGGGTGAGCAAGGACCAGGTGAAATAATAAGATGGCTAGGAGCTAACAATTCAATATCAGCAACAGTAATATCATCATTACGCTTAACCACAATCTCTTGCCCTAGCGTTTGAAAATACTGCACTAGATTAAAGGTAAAGGAATCGTAATTATCGATCATTAACAGCATGCTGTAGTCTGCCTGTATTGCGCACCATAGATATATCATTAAAAAAACCAGCCTGATGGCTGGTTCTTTGTAAAACTAAACCAGTTTACTTAATCACGGTCAAATGGCTTCTGCGTTTTGACTTAAGAACATTTGGTTCAGGTTGTTTGGTCTCATTTGACTGTGAATCAACAGAAGCTAGGCTAGGTGAAAATACATCGGTATCTTCATCATCAATCGCATATGCATCTTCCATATCAAATACCGTTCCAGCACCATTTTCACGCGCATAAATCGCGATAATAGACGCCATAGGCAAATAAACTTGTTGTGGAACACCACCAAAACGAGCGCTAAACTCAACCGCATCATTATTCATCTGTAAATTAACAACAGCGCCAGTGGCAATGTTCAATACAATTTGTCCATCTTTTACAAATTGCTGCGGAACCTGAGTACCTTTAACAAATGCATCGACGACCACGTGCGGCGTAAAGTGGTTATCCATTAACCACTCATAGTAAGCACGCAATAAATAAGGACGATTGGGAGTAATAGTTTTCATTACATGCCCATGCGCATTTCGCGCTCAGCCTCTGTCAATGATGCTTTAAATGAGTCACGCTCAAAAATGCGAGTCATATAAGCATTGATTTCTTTTCCTGTACGAGGATCTAAATTAATTCCCAATACAGGTAAACGCCACAATAATGGCCCTAAGTAGCAATCAACTAAACCAAATTCTTCACTCATGAAGAATGGCATTTCGGCAAACACGGGGGCGAGTGCAACTAAACTTTCAGTTAACTCTTTACGAGCTGCATCAGCTTTATCGCCCTTACGGATACGATCAACTAAAGCGTACCAATCAGTATCAATGCGATGCATCATCAAGCGGCTTTGACCACGAGACACAGGATAAACAGGCATCAAAGGTGGATGAGGGAAACGTTCATCTAAATATTCCATGATGATACGAGACTCATACAACACCAATTCACGGTCAACTAAGGTTGGCACTGAATTGTACGGATTCACTTCAAGTAGTTCTTCTGGCATTTCACTTGGGTCTACCTGTAAAACATCAACGGTAACCCCTTTCTCAGCCAATACGATACGCACTTGATGGCTATATAAATCATCGGCACCAGAAAACAGTGTCATGATAGAGCGTTTGTTGGCAGCAACAGCCATTTATACCCTCCAGAAATCTAAAAAAACAAAACAAACGAGGGGCTAAGCCCCTCGTTTACATTACGCGGATAATATATTTTACCCGTTATTTGCTGCTAGTGCACATCTTTCCAGTATTCTTTCTTCAACAAGTAAGCAATGATGAAGAAAAAGAACAAGAATCCAAGTACCCACCAACCTAACGCTTCGCGTTCTAACTTAACTGGGTCGCCTGAATACACAAGGAAATTGGTCAAATCAAGAACAGCTTGGTCATATTCTTCAGCAGTCATAGAACCACCAGTGGTTATAATTTGCCCATTTTCATCCTTAACAATAGTAACCTTTCCATCTGCATCTGTTACCACAGAAGCAAGACCTTGAAGATCTTGTAAAGCATGAGGCATACCCACTAAAGGAAACACGGTATTATTCACACCAAATGGACGAGATTCGTCAGCATAAAATCCCTTAAGGTACGAATACAACCAATCTTGTCCACGAACACGTGCAACCAAAGTTAAATCTGGCGGCACAGCACCAAACCATTTAGCTGCATCAGCGCTAGGAATAGCACTGTGCATTAGATCACCCACTTTTGCGTCGGTGAACATATATTTACTACGCATGTCATCTATCGAAATGCCTAGATCTGTCGCAACACGTTCATAACGTTGATACTGAGTACTATGACAACCCGAACAATAGTGTTGGAAAATATCCAAACCACGCTCAAGTGAAGCATTGTCAGTTAAGTCAACATTGGCTTTTTCTAATTGAACATTGTTCCCACCCGCAGCCATTGCAAGAGCAGGCACTAATGTTACTAATGCAATCAATAACTTTTTCATTAGTGTGTCACCCTCGTTGGTACAGGTTTGGTTTTTTCATTTTTACTATAAACCCAAAGGGCTACGAAGAAACCAAAATAAGTAAGAGTGAAGATACGTGCTGCAATAGTTAAAGCTGGGGTCGCAGGAACCGCACCTAAATAACCTAACACGATAAATGAGACAGTAAATTGCGTGATGTTGATCTTGTGAATTAAACCACGGTAGCGAATTGACTTCACTTTACAACGGTCTAACCATGGCAAGACAAACAATACTGCAATCGACAAGCCCATACCGACAACACCTAAAAGCTTGTCTGGAATTGCACGTAAAATTGCATAGAACGGCGTAAAGTACCAAACCGGTGCAATATGCTCTGGAGTCTTCATTGGGTTAGCCGCTTCAAAGTTTGGCTTTTCAAGGAAGTATCCACCGCCTTCAGGCATGAAGAACAACACATAACAGAACACGATTAAGAAACCTGCCACGCCCATAATATCTTTAACTGTGTAATAAGGGTGGAATGGTATCGCATCTACTGGCCAGCCGTTTTCATCTTTATTCTTTTTAATCTCAACACCATCTGGGTTGTTTGAACCCACTTCGTGTAATGCGATTAAGTGCAAGAATACTAATACAACTAACACTAATGGCAGAGCAATTACATGCAATGCAAAGAAGCGATTTAGTGTCGCACCAGAAACAACATAGTCACCACGGATCCATAACGTTAGGTCATCACCAATAAATGGGATTGCACCAAACAATGAAATAATTACCTGCGCTCCCCAGTAAGACATTTGTCCCCAAGGAAGTAGGTAACCCATGAAGGCTTCAGCCATTAACACAAGGAAAATCAACATACCAAATAACCAGAGAAGCTCTCTTGGTTTTTGGTAAGAACCGTAGATAAGCCCACGGAACATATGTAAATAAACCACTACAAAGAATGCCGAAGCACCTGTGGAGTGCATATAACGTAACAACCAGCCATATTCAACATCACGCATGATGTATTCGATCGATGCAAAAGCACCTTCAGCCGTTGGAACATAGTTCATGGTCAACCAAATACCGGTAAGCAACTGATTAACCAAAACAAGTAATGCTAAAGAACCAAAAAAGTACCAAAAGTTAAAGTTTTTTGGTGTAGCGTACTGACCAACATGGCGATTATAAGTCGCCGTCATTGGGATGCGCGCATCAATCCAATCGATTATATTTTTAACCATTACGCCGCTCCCGTATCGACACCGATAAGCACGGTGTTGTCATCGACATAATGATGTGGTGGCACAACAAGGTTCAATGGTGCAGGAACACCTTGGAACACTCGGCCAGCCATATCAAATTTTGAACCATGACAAGGACAGAAGAAACCAGATGGAACACCTTCAACTTGCTCACCAAATGAATCTGGTAAATAAGTAGGTGAACAACCTAAGTGAGTACAAATACCTACTGCAATAAAGAATTCTGGTTTAATTGAACGCGCGGCATTCTGAGCATACTCAGGTTGCTGCATTTCTTTTGAAGCAGGATCACGTAATTGGCCATCTAACGAGGCTAGTCCGTTTAATACAGCTTCTGTACGACGTACAACCCAAACCGGTTTACCGCGCCATTCGACACGAATTAACTGACCTGGCTCTACTTTACTAATATTTACTTCGACCGGCGCACCTGCAGCTTTCGCTTTGGCACTCGGATTCCATGACTTGATGAAAGGAACCGCTACAGCGACGGCACCTGCACCACCTACTACGGCGGTTGCGGCTGTCAGAAATCTGCGACGTCCGGTATCGACTGGCGCATTGCTCATCCACTTATCTCCCAGAGGGTGTTGGAATTTTTATATTTCAATTATTTAGCGGTCTTTAAGAGAGCACACTAAACAACCATAGTTTGAGGCGGGGCTCATTATAGCGAAAAATTAGAAGCAGATCATAGTCAAAAGACACAACTAAATTGCGGTTTTGTATTCTTTTTTTAAAAAATGATTAATTTTTACTGTTGCAGTTAACAACAGAGATAAAAATATGAATATTAATTATTGTTTAATGTAATGATTTTTAAGGGGAAAGAGTGTCAACAAGAATAGCTAATTTAGATTCTGACATTAAACAGCAAAAAAATTATTTTTTCGCATAAAGCTCAATGAATGCGCTAAGCTGCTGCAAATAAAAAGCCCGAAACAAATCGGGCTTTATCTCATAAACTAACAAGTTAACTTATTTATTTACCGTCTTTAGACTTCATATACTTAAAGAAGTCGCTTTCAGGCTCTAACACCATAATATCAGAATTACCCGCAAAACTTTCTTTGTAAGCTTCTAAACTACGTAAAAAGCCGTAAAACTCGGGATCTTTATTATAAGCATCAGCATAAATTTTTGCTGCCAGCGCATCACCTTCACCTCGGATGGTTAATGCGTTACGCTCTGCTCCTGCAACCTTTACCGTCACGCCAGCATCTGTGGTCGCACGAATGATCTCGGCCTGCTCTTTACCTTGAGCACGATGCTCTTTGGCAACCGCTTGACGCTCTGCACGCATACGCTGATAAATACTACTACTGACATTTGCGGGTAAGTTAATTTGCTTAACACGCACATCAACCACTTCAATACCTAAATTTTCGGCACTTTCAGAAGCATTGGTTAATGCGTCAATTTGTAACTCATCACGCTTACCAGAAACAATTTCTTTAATGGTACGGCGACCAAACTCGGTACGAAGATCGTTACTGATTTTAGCTTGTAAAAGTCTTTCTGCATTGGCTTTAATACCGCCATTTGTAGAAAGGTAATACTTTTCAAAATCACTAATTCGCCACTTCACATAAGAATCTACCATCAAGTCTTTCTTCTCTGAAGTGACAAAACGGTCAGCAGCACCATCTAAGGTTTGAATACGTGCATCCATATAACGAGGCTTATCAAAAACCGGCAGTTTAAAGTGCAAACCCGGTGTAAACACACGAGTAACTTCTTCGCCATCAATGATATCTTTAGCAACTTTGCCGAAACGCGATACGATTGCTCGCTCACCTTCGTTCACCACCATTACTGAAGAAAAACCAAGCCCTAGAATAACGACAAGAACAATTAAACCCATTCTACCCATAATTACCCCCTTCCCTGACGCACACGGTCTTCACGAGACATACGTCCATCAGTAGGAGCGCTGGTTATTGGTGTGTTCATACTACCTGTTCCAGAATTAATATGACGTTCCACTTCCGGCTCAACCTCTTTACGGTTAGCTTTGCTGCTGTCCATCAGTTTATCTAATGGTAAGTACATTAAGTTACCGTTGTTTTTAGCATCGATAAGTACTTTATTAGTATCAGACATAACTTCTTGCATGGCATCGAGATACAAACGTGTACGAGTGACATCAGGAGCAGCTTTATATTCAGGTAATAGTTTCTCAAAACGGGCCACTTTACCTTCTGCTTCTAATACTACACGTTGCTTGTAAGCATTTGCTTGCTGCGCCATACGTTCAACTTGACCACGAGCTTTAGGCTCGATTTCACGAGAATAAGCTTCAGCTTCACGAATAAAGCGTTGCTCATCTTCTTGTGCTGAAATTGCATCATCAAAAGCATCTTTCACTTCTTCAGGCGGACGCGCTGGTAAGAAGTTAACGTCTTCAATTTTTAAACCTAATTTGTAGGGTTCAATAATTCGCTCCAGTTCACGCCAAGTATCACGACGAATAGCATCACGACCAGTCGTTAAAATGTCGTCCATTTTGTTATGACCAATAACATAACGTAATGCACTATCTGTTGCTTCACGTAAACTCGCATTTGCATCAACGGCACTGAAAACATATGAATAAGCGTCTTGAATACTGTACTGCACTACAAGCTCAACTTTCACAACGTTTTCGTCAGACGTCAACATGCTGCCTGATGCAGGAATTGTGCGATAAGTTTTTACGTCAATAGGAAAAACTTCATCGATAAAAGTCGCTTTCCAGTGTAAACCTGGACCCACTTCCCCGATATGTTGACCAAAACGCAACATCACACCACGCTCAGCTTCTTTAATAGTATAAAGACCCGAAAGTCCCCATATAACTAGAGCTATCGCAAGTATAATAATTAAAGCTGCAGAGTTGAAAGGTTGCCCAGAAGCACTCCCCCCGCCCTTGCCGCCAAAGCGTTTTGAAAGATTACGAAAAACTTCGTCGAGATCTGGTGGTCCCTTATCGTTACCACCTTTATTTCCCCAAGGATCTTTATTACCCTTGTTACCGGGCTCATTCCAAGCCATTTAGCACTCCATAATCGGATGAAATAAATGAGATTAACAAATAACTTCGGTTTCTGATGAATCAAAAACTAAAGTCTCTAATGCCCCTGACTCTGCTTCACTAATCGGCGCCAATCGGCTTCCGATAAACGAACAGATAAAATACAGTTCCCCAGATCGTCATACTCTTTCTGCTGTATTGCATCCAGTCGATAAAACTGGCCAAGATAATGTCCAGCAGAGGCTGGTATTTTCAATGTCAGCTCGTAAATCACTTCACCAATTAACTCGGTGATAGCTTTTAAAAGCAGATCAAATCCAATTCCTTTTTGCGCAGATACCCAAACACGTTCAGGTTTGCCCTCGTCGTCATAATCAATTCGGGGAGCAAAGTCTTCTAACAAATCAATTTTGTTACAAACAACCAACTGGGTGATGTCACCGGCATCAATCTCTTCTAGTACACTTTGTACTTGTTCGAAATTATCAGTCATGTTTTCATCAGCACAATCAACCACATGCAATAAGAGATCTGCTTGACGTGTTTCTTGTAGCGTCGCTTTAAAAGCGGCTACCAAGTCATGGGGTAAATGACGAATAAAACCAACGGTATCAGCTAATATGACTGCACCATCAGGTAAATCTAACTTACGCAGTGTAGGGTCCAGTGTGGCAAACAACTGATCTGCTGCATAAACCTCTGAGGAGGTTAGTGCATTAAACAATGTTGATTTACCTGCATTGGTATAGCCTACCAACGATACTGTTGCCAAATCACTGCGTTTACGAGCCCGGCGGCTTTGCTCACGTTGCTTATCTACTTTTTCAAGACGACGGTTAATATTTTTAATCCGCCCTCTCAGTAAACGCCTATCGGTTTCAAGCTGAGTTTCACCCGGCCCTCTTAAACCGATACCACCTTTTTGTCGCTCAAGATGCGTCCAACCTCTTATAAGGCGAGTCGACATGTGGCGCAATTGCGCTAGCTCCACCTGTAACTTACCTTCGTGAGTTCGAGCTCTTTGAGCAAATATATCAAGGATTAATGTGGTTCTGTCTAACACTCGACACTGGCAAACCATTTCGAGGTTACGCTCTTGAGCTGGGCTCAAAGCATGATTAAAAATCACCACATTAGCTTCTGTCGCTGCAACCATGGCCGCTAGCTCTTCTGCTTTACCTGTACCTACAAAAAACTTGCGATCAGGAGAACGACGACTTCCTGTAATCACTCCTACTGAGCGTGCACCTGCAGACTCAACTAATAGTTGTAATTCCAATAAATCTTCACGACGTTCTTCGTCAGAAAACTCGATATGAACAAGTACAGCTGTTTCTCCGGCTTCATAACGATCAAACAAGAAGCATTTTCCTTTTTAGTCGATTACTCGGCGCCATCTTCGTCAGCACCATTACCTTGGTGGCTTGACACATTAAATGGGCGTGATGGGACAACAGTAGAAATGGCGTGTTTGTACACCATTTGACTCACTGTGTTTTTTAATAAAATAACAAACTGATCGAAAGACTCAACTTGCCCCTGCAATTTAATACCGTTAACTAAGTAGATAGAAACGGGTACACGCTCACGACGAAGCGCGTTTAAAAATGGGTCTTGTAAAGATTGCCCCTTAGCCATTTTTTATTTCCTTTTTCTTTTAAAAAATAATCGATTTAAGTTTTATTGTTTAGTTTTAGTATTATACAGCAACTGCCAATTAGCTAGCGGCTTTCTCGCATAAGTGTAACTAAATTTTCTTTATTGCCACTTTCTAACCAAGTTAAATCACGCCAATTTCGTAACCATGTTAATTGACGTTTGGCTAATTGCCTAGTAGCTGCGGTAGCTTTTTCGACCATAGTAGTATGGTCAAACTCATTATCTAGGTACTGCCAACATTGCCTGTAACCTACACAACGCATCGATGGCATATCTAAATGTAAATCTCCACGCGCTTTCAAAAGTGCAACTTCTTCAGTAAAGCCTTGATCTAACATAAGTAAAAACCGTTTTGCAATTAAGTCATGCAATACTTTTCTGTCCGTAGGTGCGATGGCAAACTGCGACACGCTATACGGTAAATTGTCAGATTTAACTTGAGTTAATTCTGTCAATGATTTTCCAGTTATGCGATAAACTTCTAATGCGCGCGATAATCTTTGCGGATCATTTGGATGAATTCGCTCACCTGCAACTGGGTCTATTTCACATAACTCTTTGTGTAACGCTTCCCAACCTTGGTTATCAGCATCAGCTTGAATTTGCTGCCTGACTTTATCATCTGCACTTGGTAAGGGAGACAAACCTTCAAGCAATGCTTTGAAGTACATCATGGTACCACCAACGAGTAGTGGGGTTTTACCTCGTGAAATAATATTTTCAATTTCTATGATTGCATCACGCCTAAAGTCTGCAGCAGAGTAACTCTCACTTGGATCAAGAATATCAATTAATCGATGCGGCGCCTTTGCTTGTTCTTCTGCGGTAGGTTTTGCCGTACCAATATCCATATCACGATAAATTAATGCTGAATCGACCGATATAAGCTCACAATTATGCTGCTCTGCCATTTGGATAGCCAAGGCTGTCTTACCTGAAGCTGTTGGCCCCATTAAACATATAATTTTTGGCAATTCGTTATTATTCACGCGTTTTCTTTTAACCATGTTTGCCAAGGTAATACAATTGCCTTGGCTAAAATTTGCTGTTGTTTTTCATCTTCAAGTAGACAAAAATTTTGCCAAATAGTTTGCCCAGCGTTGAACTGTTTGCTGGCTTGTTGAGCCATCCAGTGAGCAACAGCCTCATTATTAGGCTTGGCTGGTTTGATCCATTGCAATAATTCAGGGATCACAGAAGCTAATTGGCTATCTCTCAAATATGGGGGCACTTTTTTAATAATCAACTGCGCATAACGAATTGTTAATTCAATACCCAACTGACGCAAGAATGGTTCATTTTCTTCGATAAGTAATGGCCAATCTTCATCAGCCTTGACAGAGATAGGCATCAATAAAGGTTGCCCAATTAGCCCTGTAGCCAATTTATCTAACACTTCCTGCTTAATCACAGCTTGCTGTACTTCAGGTATTGATAATAATTTTAGTTCATTTTCAATAACAAGTACCCAATACTCACCCTGTAATATACTTGGCATTGCTGCAATATTGACATTCAACTCAGCAGAACTAGCTTCTAGGTTACTTTTTGTTTGCAATAATTGACCATAACTTTTTATGGCTGCTGCAGTAACTTGCTGAATTGGCTCAGAAGTGTTTTGTTTTACATTAACTGAACTAGTGTAACCGCTATTAGGCTTTGAGGTTATTGAATACCCACCAAATGATTGACTTGCTTGTCCTGGAACACGCATGCTACCAAATGGGCTGATGCTATTAGGTGAAGCTGCATCTGCAAAATGCGCTTTTGAGCTCGAAACTTCCCCCTGTTCAGCCAAGTTTTGAACACCGCTTTGCTGCTTTATTTGGTAAGTATTTGGATGAACGTCTTGATTGTGACTATGTTCCATGCAGCTATCTGTATCAACGAATAATGACTGCAACTGTTCCAGCGCTGACTGTAATGCTTGTAAGATAAAATCATGTACATAGCGAGACTGATGAAAACGAACCTCATGCTTGGCAGGATGTACGTTAACATCCACTTGATGTGGGTCTAGATTAAGCATCAACACATAACCGGGTTGATGTTCAACTCCTTGTTCAGCAAAAGCTTGCTTCACTGCATGATTCACCAATCTATCACGAACAAGTCGACCATTAACGTAAAAGTAGCTGCTATCACTTATGACATTATCATAAGGTGATTGCAGGTAACCTTGTAATGATAGCCCATCATGTTCGCAGGATACCGTTAAGGCGTTTTCCGCAAATTGACGTCCACAAATTTGCCCTAAGCGTTGCTGATGCTGAATATCTGTTTTGGCAGGGCGATATTGACGAATAAGTTTACCATTGTGACTTAATGTAAAATGGATATCGAAACGAGCAATAGCAATACGCTTTAACCATTCATCAATATGAGTAAATTCGGTTTTATCACTTTTAAGAAATCGACGACGAGCGGGTGTATTGAAAAATAAATCAACAACATCAATAGTTGAACCTTGAGGATGTGCCGCAGGCGTCACTTTTACTTCCATTTGTGAGCCTTCAGCAAATGCTTGCCAAGCTTCACTTTGTTCGGCTGTTTTTGATGTTAATGTCAGTCTTGCAACAGAACTAATACTCGCTAATGCTTCACCTCGAAAACCAAAACTTAAAATAGCCTCTAGATCATCTAAAGTGTGTACTTTTGATGTAGCATGGCGAGACAGGGCTAAAGCCAGCTCATCCTTCGGGATACCACAGCCATTATCGCGAATACGAATAAGTTTGCTGCCACCTTTTTCGATTTCAATGTCAATTCTGGTTGCACCAGCATCTAAGCTGTTTTCAACCAGTTCTTTTACCACAGACGCAGGACGCTCTACCACCTCGCCTGCAGCTATTTGGTTAGCGAGTTGGGGTGGAAGTAATTGAATAGCCATATTATGCCCTTGGGATAACCAAATTTTGGCCAATACGGACCATGTCAGACTTCATATTGTTTGCTTTTTTAATGCCTTCAATACTGACGCCATATCGTCTTGCGATGACAGATAATGACTCACCCGATTTCACCTTATGTTTAGTATTAGTGCGTTTGGCTAGCAAGGTGCCTGAAGGTGGATTAGACTCAAAATAGCGTAGCACCCCTCTATGGATGGCATCAGCTAATTTTTGTTGATGATTACCATTTTTCAGCAATCGCTCTTCTTGAGGATTAGATATGAAGCCTGTTTCAATCAAAATTGAAGGAATATCTGCCGCTTTCAATACGGCGAGACTTGCCGCCTCAGGGCTTTTTTTGTGCAAATGAGTAATAGAACCTAAATCGCGTAAAATATCTTTAGCGATATCATTACTCATTACCATTGAATTGTTTTTTTGCATATCGATGAGTGTTTGAACCAGATATTTTTCCACATCTGAATTTTGAATAATGTCACCCACACCGCCAAGTAATTCCGAATGTTTTTCAGTTTGCTCAAGTAATCGACCTAACTCACTATCAGCTCGGCGCATAGATAAAACCCAAACAGAAGCGCCCCTTGGTTGAGGTGAGGTAAAAGCATCTGCGTGAATCGAGAGTAATAAATCGGCTTTACTTCGACGTGCCAATTCTGAACGACGGTTTAAGTCTACGAAATAATCACCAGTACGCGTCATCACTGCCTGTAAACCAGGTGTTGCATTAATTTTATCTGCTAAACGTTTTGCAATGCTCAACACGACTCGCTTTTCGTACATACCGCTGGGGCCAATTGAGCCAGGGTCTTCGCCACCGTGCCCGGCATCAATCGCTATGATAATATCGCGATTAGAATCTGATGACTGCACAGCAACTTTAGCTTTGGCCTCTGCGCTGAAGGAGTCATCTAAATCAACCACTAACCGATTACCGTATGGCGCAGTTGGAGGTAAGGTAAATAAATTAAACTTTGTGGCTTTAGTTAAATCTATCACCAGTCGTAATGTTCCTTTAGCAGGAGGATTACTTACTCGAATTCGCTTTATTAACCGGCTGTTGTTGGTAATGCTATCTAAGTTAAAGTTCTTTTTAGTATCTTTGATGTCGACAACTAAGCGATCTGGCTCAGTTAAAGTAAATGATTCATATTGCGGCGCTTGGGAAAGATCAAATACTACTCTGGTAGATTCTGGAGCAGCCCAAATACGTACGCTGTCCACCTTATTCGCACTGTGAACGGCAAACGAAAACACCATTAGTATAAAACTTGATAAGCAAAGGGCTATGTTATGTCGAGTCATTATTATTTTAGTTTTGTTAAAATAGTCTGCCCAGCAGCAGACAAAGCGTTAACTTCAATTTCGCGTTGGTCGTCTTTGTAGTGTAAATGCAAATGTAGATCAGCTTGAGGTAACAAACCTTGGCCATGTTCAGGCCACTCCACCAAACAAATACTTGTTGGATTAAAATAGTCTCTAATCCCCATAAACTCTAGTTCTTCAGGATCAGCTAGTCGATATAAATCAAAATGATAAACATCAAAACCATTTAGCTCATAAGGTTCAACTAATGTATAAGTTGGGCTTTTAACTGCACCTTTGTGGCCTAGTGATTGAATAATACCACGACTTAAAGTAGTTTTCCCCGCGCCCAAATCCCCTGTTAAAAAGACGGTTAATGGTGGGCTAATATGCTGAGCAATTAATTGTCCCATTGCTACGGTAGCTTGTTCATTTTCAAGATTTTTAACTACAATTGTCATAAATACAGCCAAACATTTTGGTTAAATACTGATTAAACGAGCAATATAGCAGATTTTAGTAATTAACTCCTACAGCAGAAATAGTCTTTTTTTACAAAAAAAGCCAGCTAATTAGCTGGCTTGATAATGAGTTTAATTTGATAAATTAAATATCATCCATTCTTAATACACTGTGTACCAAACGCTTTTGTTGAGTTTGAGCTACACGCACTAAATCTAGCAATGCGCTTTTGATATCGCCATTAGGACTACTATCAGCTGTATTCTCGAGTAAACCAATCAAACGGTTTTCTAAATCTAAATGTAATTCGAGTACTAAATCTTCGTCCATATTTGCGGGTAAAGTCGTATCAGTACAGCGTTTAGTAAAATCTTCAAAAACCACATCTTGGAACCAAGTGTCCAGTATTTTAGCCGGTGCATCCTCTATGTAGCTTTCGATGGTATCGTGAACATGCTTTTCATGCTGCTGCAAATACTTCAACATTAACTTAACTCGAGAAGAGTCTGCATTTCGATGTAAACGCTTATACAAACTTGCCATATCTAAACGGCATTTTGCTACATATTCAAGAAGTTCGCTTAATTGTTGAATTCGCATATTTCATTACCCCATTACACATCCTGATGACCTCAGGAGAATTTTGTTAAATCCATTATCAGAAATTCAGCGCCACAAATATTTGAACAGCGTCATGTTTTGAGTTTATTTCAAAGATGTACTTTAGGAAAAGGTGAAGAAATGAGTCACAGATCACCTATTCAAAGGCTTGAGATAGAACAGGCGTTCAAAAAACGCCCAAAATCATAGATTAACGATAGGTAATAGAGAGCATATTGAGAATATAGCTCATGGTCACTAAGGTGATTTTCAGCAACATATCGGGTTCGAACCGATACCCTCTTGTGCTAAACAAACTCGCTTGAAAAAAGATAGGTAACGCGCTCTGCAATAAACTCAATGAGCTAATCTCTTATTTAGAATTGGGAATATTTATTGATTGGAGCGACAATCTCTTGTTAAGAGTGGTCGAACCGATGACCACTTTTGCTAAACAAACTCGCTTGAAAAAAGATAGGTAACGCGCTCTGCAATAAACTCAATGAGCTAATGTCTTATTTAGAATTGGGAATATTTATTGATTGGAGCGACATATCGGGTTCGAACCGATGACCTATACCTTGGCAAGGTATCGCTCTACCAACTGAGCTAATGTCGCTTTTTTGTGCTTCATTTTCACATTTAACAAGGTATCGTATTTCTACCTTTCAACTGAGCTAATGTCGCATAATAGATCAAATTATGAAATTTTGGAGCGACATATCGGGTTCGAACCGATGACCTATACCTTGGCAAGGTATCGCTCTACCAACTGAGCTAATGTCGCTTTTTTGTGCTTCATTTTCACATTTAGCAAGGCATCGTCTTTCTACCTTCCAACTGAGCTAATGTCGCATACATATCAAAATTTTGGAGCGACATATCGGGTTCGAACCGATGACCTATACCTTGGCAAGGTATCGCTCTACCAACTGAGCTAATGTCGCTTTTTTGTGCTTCATTTTCACATTTAGCAAGGTATCGTCTTTCTACCTTCCAACTGAGCTAATGTCACATCTAAAATATTTCACTTTCTAGCAATCAGAGTTTGGTGCTCTGTAGAAAGTTGAGGCCGCATTATAGGTAAAATTGGCAGGGCTGCAACCTCTTTTTTCAAAATTTGATTCGATTGATTAAATTTTAAATACTTGGCTACGATAATACTGTAATTCTGCTATTGATTCTTTGATGTCTTCTAATGCTTGATGAGTATTCTTCTTTGAAAAACCATTCATCGTTTCAGGACTCCAGCGTCGCACTAGCTCTTTAATTGTACTAACATCAATATTTCGATAATGGAAATAATCTTCCAACTCAAGCATATATTTATTCAAAAAACGACGATCCTGACCAATACTGTTGCCACACATAGGTGATTTACCTTTTGGCACATAATCAGCTAAAAACTTTATTGTCAGCTCAATTGCATCTTGTTCGCTGTATTGGCTTGCTTTGACGCGATCAATTAAACCTGACTCGCCATGATGTTTTTGATTCCAATCATCCATGCCAGCCAATACTTCATCGCTTTGATGAATAGCCAATACAGGCCCTTGTGCAATGATATTTAATTCTTGATCCGTTACTAAAGTTGCAATCTCAATAATACGATCAACTTCAGGCTCAAGACCTGTCATTTCTAAATCAACCCAAATTAGGTTATTCGCATCAGCAGCCATTTTTTTGCCTTATTTTGTCTATTGCCCTAAATTCAGGCTTTTTTATCCAAGAGGGTGTATCATACTGTGTTTTTGAGACACACAAAAACACCTTTATTTATGAAGATTATCCTGTGAGTAAAAAGAAACCCCTAAGCCAAGGGCAATTGCGTCGCATGCGAGCCAATCAAACTAAACGATTAAAGCGCGCCGACACAGATAAAGATAGCCCAGATATTCAAGATCACTTACTAACGCCTGAACAAGCTGGTGTGGTGATTTCTCGTTTTGGTCAACATGCTGATATCGAAACCCAAGACGGCAGCATCACACGCTGTAATATTCGCCGTAATATCACTAGTCTCGTTACTGGCGATAAGGTTATTGTACGTTTAGCAACTGAAGTACAAGCAAGCTCAAATATTGGCGGTATCGTTGAAGCGGTTCACCCGCGCAAATCATCTTTAACCCGCCCCGATCTCTATGACGGTGTAAAGATTATTGCTGCCAACATCGATCAAATTTTGATTGTATCATCGGTGTTGCCAAGCTTTACCACACAAATTATCGACCGCTATTTAGTGGCATGTGAAGATACCGATATTGCTCCGGTCATTGTACTGAACAAAGTTGATTTACTTAATGATGAAAATCGCCCAGAAATAGAACAAGCTTTAGCACGTTATCAAGCTATTGGTTATCAAGTTTATCAAGTCAGTAGTCACACGGGTGAAGGGATTAACGAATTAATCTCGCTTTTAAACAATAAAGTAAGTATTTTCGCCGGACAATCCGGTGTGGGTAAATCATCATTAATTAATGCATTAATGCCTGAAGCAGAATTAATTGTGGGAGATGTTTCCGATAACTCAGGTTTAGGGCAACACACCACGACCACTGCCAAGCTTTTACATTTTGCCAGCGGTGGAGATCTTATAGATTCTCCTGGTGTACGAGAATTTGCCTTATGGCATCTACCAGCTCAACGCGTAGGCTGGTGCTTTATTGAGTTTAGAGAGTTCCTTGGAACCTGTAAGTTTAGAGATTGTAAACATGGCGATGATCCTGGCTGTGCAATACAACAGGCACTAAAGGATGGCAAGATAACCCAAGACAGATTCAGCAATTACCAACGCATTATCGCCAGCCTTGATGAACAGCGACATGCTCGACACTTTAGAGCGGCTGAAGAATAAAATTAATTAATACAAATTTTTGTAAAAAGAACAAAGATAAGGGAATCAAATTGGACTCACTAAAAATTGCTTTGCAATACATTATGCCAAAACACTTTTTATCACGATTAGTGGGCAAGTTTGCCGCTGCTGAAGCTGGTGCGTTTACTACGGCGTTTATCAAGTGGTTTATTAAGCAATATAAAATCGATATGTCTGAAGCGGCCAAAAGTGAGCCTGAAGCATACAAAACCTTCAACGCCTTTTTTACGCGTGAATTAAAAGACGGTTTGCGTCCAATTTGCCAAGATGCAGATATTATGGCTCACCCTGTTGATGGCGCGGTGAGTCAATGCGGCCCAATCGAAGCGGGCAATATTTTCCAAGCCAAAGGTCATAGTTATACTTCTCAAGCTTTGTTAGGCGGCAATACTACTGATGCACAACGATTTGATGGTGGTGATTTTGCAACCATTTATTTAGCACCAAAAGACTATCATCGTATTCACATGCCAATTAAAGGCACCCTCTCAAAAATGACTTATGTGCCAGGCGATTTATTTTCAGTAAATCCATTAACGGCACAAAATGTTCCTGGACTATTTGCCCGTAACGAGCGCGTTGTTGCCATATTTGAAACCGAAGTAGGCCCATTAGCTATGGTATTAGTAGGTGCAACCATTGTCGCAAGTATTGAAACTGTATGGGCCGGTACAGTAACACCACCAGCAGGAAAGCAAGTGTTTAGCTGGGATTATCCAACCACAGGGCCAGACGCATTAACGCTAGACAAAGGCGCAGAAATGGGTCGCTTTAAGTTAGGCAGTACAGTGGTGATGCTATTTGCCGAACACGCAATCGATAGTTTTGTTGACGGCGTTGAACCAGGTGAAACCACACGCATGGGTCAACCTTTTGCAAAATTGAACCTAGAATAACTCAGCTGAACGTTCATCTTGAAGCCGCGCTCCGGTCTCATTGAACTACACCTTGCCGTACTGCTATTTGGTGGTACGGCACTGTTTTCTAAGCTTATTCCTTTAAGCGCCCTCAATATTACCTTTTTACGCTGTATTGTTGCCGCGTTCACGTTAGCTTTGCTAGTTAAAGTCACTCAAAAATCACTCGCGCTACATCACAAAAAAGATTATTTGATTGCTTTGGGTTTAGGTGTGCTTGTCAGCGCCCATTGGGTGACATATTTTGCAGCAATGCAATTATCCTCAATCGCTGTCGGTATGATTGCCTTTTTCACCTACCCAGTGATAACCGTGCTTATCGAGCCAATAGTGAATCGCACACGCCTCAAACTAGTGGATATTTTTTCAGGGTTAGCCGTGCTAACAGGAGTCATACTACTAATCCCTGAACCAAACCTTCACAATGATATCACCTTAGGGATTTTGGTTGGTGTGGTGTCGGCGATGCTTTTTGCCATACGAAATATACTACACAAGCGCTATTTTAGTGAATATGGTGGCGCCCATGGGATGCTTTACCAAACCTTGATCACCGTAATACTACTGAGTCCTTGGCAAGATGTTAAGGCTCATGATTTGGATCAGCATACTGTATTACTCATCTTAGTACTTGGGGTGGTATTTACAGCAATGCCACATGCTTTATTTACTTCAGCACTGCGTTATTTAAGCGCTAAAACAGCGGGCTTGGTTTCGTGTTTACAGCCTTTTTATGGTGCCGTGTTAGCAATGCTCATACTAAACGAACAGCCAGGGACTAACACCTTGATTGGTGGAAGCATTATTGTTGCAACAGCCTTATTTGAAACGCAACAAAGTCATCAAAAAAAATAAGCGTCTACTTAAGTTGTTTGCTACTATCTTGGTGTCTTTCTTAGAGCTTATTCTTATGTTACGCATTGCAAAAATATTACTTATTATCAGTTTATCTTTCAGCTTTGCCTCATCTAGCTGGGCAAATAATCCACTGCAAATGGGTGTTAAGCCAGTCGAGCCACAACCTACCTCTCTTGATATTAATGAACAGATAGACGCGTTAAGTGCAAGTATCGAAAAGCTAGCATTAGAAGAGCAAAGCTTTTTAAACGCAAATGCCAACAATCAAAAGATAAAAAAAAATCTAGAAAAACAACTCAATGCAGTTATTTCACCACCTAAACTAGACCCTGATTTAAACATAAGCCAACAAACATCTATGGCTTACTTTCATTTGTCAGAGTTAAAAGAAACAGATGCCAGCTTAACAGATCAACTTAATAAATTAACTGCTCGCCAAAAGCTGTTACCAGATTTACTTAGCCAAGCCTCAAACGCAATTAGCCAGCAAAGTAAAACTTTAGCGCCACCACAAGACACACCTGCAGGCCAACGTTACAACCTACAAACACGGCTATTGCAACAAAAGCAATCCACCTTACAAGCAGAACTAAACGCAAACCCAAAGCAATTAGAAGTGGTTCGTTTACAATTACAATTGAATAGGCAATCCCTAAATCAACAAGAAGCCTTAATCGAGCTGATCAATAAGCAGAGCATTGAAAATCGCGAGCAAAAAACTGCAGAAACTATTGCAAACAGCTTAATACCCTCTAGCCCTAATGAAGACACATTCACTCAACAAATAAAGCTATATAATCAAGAGCTAAGTAACCAATTATTAAAAATAAATAATGACATTAATGACGTAATTGTTTTACAAGAACAAACAGAAAAGCACTATCAAAGACTTACGTTGCAACTGACCAATGTGCAAGAACAGCTCACTTGGATGAAAAGTAATTCCGCATTTGGTGAGCGATTTCTAGACATATTGCATTCATTACCTCAACCTCCAAACCAAGAACTATTACAAAAAAATATCAGTGACAGCCGATTTGAGCGTTACAAATTGGAACAACAACAAACATCAAATGCACAACAATTATTTTCAGCAAGTGGGTTGAGTGAAACACAAATAAATACCCTACAAGCTCAACAAGTATTAATAGGTCAACTCATTGATACTTATGATCATTATTTAGCTGAATTAGCCAAACTCAGTATTAGCTATAGTCAGCTTATTATTTTGCATCAAACACTAAAAAACACACTTAATGAGCAGTTATTTTGGGTACCTAATGCAACACCAATCAACGCACTCTGGCTAAAAGACATAACTATCAGTGGCTTATGGATATTTAATCACGCACAATGGCAACAGTTAATCGAGTCTTTGCAACTCAACACCGCCTCATGGGGATGGTGGATTATCCTAACCATTTTGTGCTTTATGGCTCAAGATTTATTAAGCCCACATTTCAATAATCTCTTAAACAGATACAGCGAATATGTGGGCAATGTGACGCAAGATAAGTTTAAATATACTGTCAAAGCCCTGATTTTTACGATTATTTACGCATGTTTCAAACCTGTCCCCATCTTAATTGCTGGCGTCATATTGTTCGACTCCACAAATAATTTTACCCACGCAATTGGTACGGGAGTGTTATCTATAGGCTTGGTTTACCTGATTTATCGATTTGCTTTCATATTGTCACAAGACAATGGCATTTTAATAAGCCACTTCGGACGCCCAAAAGCGCTTATTCAAGATTCTCATCATAAACTCAAAACCTTGATGATATTTTCATTCCCGATTATCGGAATATTGGGATTTGCAGAGTCAATTGATAACACCACATTTCGTAATAGCATTGGTCGTGCAGCATTCATCTTTTTTTGTTACTTACTATTCTTGATGTATAGGCATCTTCTTGCAGTGATCCAACAATATCGCATTGATAGAAAAGATAATCTCAATATGAAAATGCTGCAAAAGATCATGTGGAGCATACTGTTTTTAGCACCGATCAGTAGTGCCATATTATCTGCTATTGGCTATTACTACACTGCATTTCAAATGTTGATTCAAATGCAAATTTCACTGCTTTTTGGCTTAGGTTTTTTACTCGCTTATCAATTGATAAAAAGATGGATGTTAATTGAGCGCCGTTTAATTGCGTTTGATCGCGCAAAAGCGAAAAGAGCTGAAAGAATCGCACTAAGAGAAAGGGAAGACTCAGGTTCAGTTGACAGTTCAGATGGCTATGAAGAACCGGTAGTTGACTTAGAAACAATTTCGAGTCAATCACTTGGACTAGTTAGGTCAGTGCTGTTGTTATCCTTTTTCGCCACAATTTTAGCCTGGTTATCGCAAAACCATACCTCGCTATTACCATTTTTAGATGGCGTCACCTTATGGACCACAACAACCAACTTAAATGGCATAGAGCAACTGCTACCAATTACATTAAAATCCTTGTTTATTAGCAGTATTATTATTGGCTTATCGATAATGATATCTAAAAACCTTCCCGGCTTATTAGAACTCACCATTCTTCAGCGCTTAGATTTATCCACCGGCACCGGATTTGCAATAACCACGGTGAGCAGCTATTTAGTCCTCTTTATTGGCACGTTAGCTAGCTTCGCATCATTGGGAATGGAATGGTCTAAATTACAATGGTTAGTGGCTGCGCTCTCAGTGGGGTTAGGTTTTGGGTTGCAAGAAATTTTCGCCAATTTTATTTCTGGTTTGATCATACTATTTGAAAAGCCAATCCGAATTGGCGATACCGTCACGATTCGAGATTTAAGTGGCACGGTAAGCAAAATTAAAATTAGAGCGACCACAATCGTGGATTGGGATAGAAAAGAAATCATTGTGCCTAATAAGGCATTCATTACAGAGCAATTAATTAACTGGTCATTATCAGACCCGATTACTCGTGTCATAGTAACGGTTAACGTTGCTAGAGACTCTGACCCAAATAAAGTAGAAATGCTATTACGCCAAGTTGTCAGTGAGTGTGAATTTGCTTTAAAAGTGCCTGAGCCAGATGTATGGTTTGCTGGCTTTGGCAGCCACACGTTAAACTTTGAAGTGCGTACTTATGCCAAAGATATGGATGCTCGCTGGCCACTTCGTCATTCATTGCACAAGCAAGTGGTGCAAAAGCTCAAAGACAACAATATCGTGTTAGCGTATCCACAAATGGATTTACATATTAATCCAAATCAGAACAAAGACGGCTCTGGCTTAATTAAGGCCTAATTAACAAGTAGGAAAGCGGTTCTATGTTGATATTTGCTCATCGCGGTGCCAGTGGTTATCAAGCAGAAAATACCTTAGCAGCCATGCAAGTTGCCTTAGATTTAGGTGTACAAGCCATTGAGCTCGATGTGCATAACGTTGAAGGTGAATTGGTTGTCTTCCATGATCGTCGCCTTGAGGGAAAATCAACAGGAACAGGCTTAATTAAACACAAAACGCTCGCGGAATTAGGCCATTGTAAGGTAAAAGAACAACCTATCCCAACGCTTTGGCAGGTACTCAACTTAGTGAATGGCCAGTGCACAGTAAATATTGAATTAAAAGGCGATAACACGGTTGCGCCCTTATTAGCTATGTACTCCAACATCCTAACAACGCTAAATTTTGCCCCTGCGCAGCTCATCATCAGCTCTTTTAATCACCCTTATTTAGCGCAAGTAAAACAAGCTTTACCTCAAGCCTATGTGGCGCCACTTCTGGGGGGATTCCGCTTGATTTAGCTCAATCAGTAACAGATTTACAAGCCTACTCAATTCACCTTGATTTAAGCTTTATTAATCAAGCTATTATTGATGACGCCCACCAGCGCGGGGCGAAAGTATATGTTTATACAGTGGATTGCGCTGATGATATCTGCGCCCTGCAAGCGATGGGAGTCGATGGCATTTTTAGTAATTATCCAGACAAAGCCAAAGCGGCATTAAAGCAAAATACGGGGCATTATCCAAATTGGTTTGAGTAGCAAATGAACTTTAGCCCTTTCTAAAACGTACCATGGAACGACGCTAATTAAAGGAGTATTGATGAAGACCATCGTATCACTGGAAAATATCTGTAAAGGGTTTATTGATGGTGGCTCATTTCATCAAGTGCTTGATAAGGTCAATTTGAAACTCCATCAAGGCCAAACGGTTGCCTTAACGGGGCCAAGCGGCAGTGGTAAAAGCACCTTACTTAATATTATTGCTGGATTCGAATCCATTGATTCTGGCGACTTATCACTTTTATCAACTAATTCACTCGCCTCAACCTCTAATTGGCTAGACAAACAATGGAGCCAATTTCGCCGTCAGCATCTCGGGGTGGTATTTCAGCAGTTCAACCTGTTAACCCCTTTAAATGTTCGAGACAATATTAGTTTTGCACTATCTTTAAACCAACAACAGTGGAACCCTTGGTGCGATGAACTTTGTCAGCAACTTGGATTGAATGAATTACTCTCGCGTTCTGTCGAAAACTTATCGGGAGGTCAGCAACAACGCGTCGCGATTGCGCGCGCCCTCGCCCACAAACCGCAATTACTACTAGCAGACGAACCGACAGGAAATCTTGATGAACAGGCGGGCATGCAAGTGATGGCGCTACTGACTCAATTAGCTAAACAAACTAATACCTGTATTTTGATGGTAACTCATAGCGATCAGTGTGCTGAATTTATGCAAACTCGCTGGCATCTTCAACAAGGGCAGATTATCGAAACCCACCTTGCTCAAGATCTTGCTCCTTCTGAAGCCTCCAGCGCTTTAGATAAAAACAAAACCAATTTATTAGCAAACAAATAACCGAGGTTGAGCTTATGTCATTTGCATTAATTCAACGCGGTTTAAAGATATTTTGGCAACATTATCGCCATGCACCAATTCAAGCCAGCGCTATTTTGTTAGGCATCATTTTAGCGGTTACCTTATTGATTGGCGTTAAAGCAACCAATGAAAATGCCAAACAAAGCTACGGCCAAACAAATGAGCTACTTAGTCAGCGGGCCAACTTTTTTATTACCAATAAAGATCAGTCCCCTTTAAATGAAGCAGTATATTTTGCTCTGAGAAGAAGTGGCATTAAATCTTTAGCAGTAATAGAAGGCTTAGCAAACGATCCACAAGGTCGCAGCTGGCTTGTAACAGGTAGTGATTTAGTTGCCGCATTAACCCTACAAACTCAAGATAACAATACCCATTCGGCTCGCCATAACAATCAGGCTAGCACATCATCTTCAAGTACTTTATCAAGTAGTACGCCCGACGATTCAGCCTCAAACGGCCCCTCTTTTTCACTGATAAATGGTCAAGCTAGTGTCATGATGTCTGCCAATCTTATCGACAAAGTGAATAAATTAACGGGTCAACAGTTAATACTGAATGACATCAATATTGACGTGATTGCCATTGATGACAGCTTTAATTTAGGCACAAGCCTTTTGGCTGATATTTCCTTTGCCCAGCGCTTGCTAAATATGCCGCAACAGCTTAGTTATATTGCTGTTTTTGCAGAAGATAGCCCCGATACAGCCCTGACAAAATCTCAGCAGATAGACCAACAGCGCAGTGTGATAATCACTGCTTTAGCGAAGGGCGGATTTGATACCAGTAAACTCACTATCGATATGCAAGATGATGGAGAATCGCTTTCAGCTTTAACTGCCAGCTTTCATTTAAACTTAGATGCCATGAGCATGCTTGCTTTTGTGGTTGGACTCTTTATTGCTTATAACGGCGTGCGATATAGCTTGATGAAACGACAAAAGCTATTTGTTCAACTACTACAAATGGGACTGGGGCGGCAAAACATGTTAGTGGCGCTGATCATAGAAATAACTTGTTTGGTGATTATCGGCAGCATTGCTGGCTTTATTTTAGGGTTACAGCTATCACAGTGGTTACAGCCTATGGTAGCCATGACGTTAGAGCAAATATACGGTGCCACCTTGTTACCCGGCATTTGGCAATGGCAGTGGTTTGCTCAAGGTTTAGGCCTCACTTTGTTTGCCTCATTAGCAGCTTGTTTACCTCTGTTAATTCAACTCACTCGTATTCCTTTGGCTCAAGGAGCACAGCGACAAGCTCATATCGCTCCTTTTGAATCAATATTCAAAAAGCAGGCTTTCATTGCCTGCCTGCTACTTACAATATGCGGCTTGCTATTCAACGTCACCAACCAGTACAAACATAGCCTCATTTTGCTGGGTATTGTGTCGATATCAATCCCTTTATTACTGCCGCAAACTATCAACTTAGCGATCAAATGGTTGCAGCCCTTGATGCCCAAGGGACTGTGGCAATATGTTGTTGCTGAAAGTAAAGAAATTATTGCGCCGTTATCCTTGGCCATGATGGCTATTTTATTAGCATTATGCGCCAATATTTCAATGAACACCTTGGTAGACAGTTTTGAAGTCACACTGAAACAATGGTTAGATGGTCGCTTACATGCTGACCTTTATGTTAAGCCCAACCCGAATACCATGCCGGCATTAATCAAGCTACTTAACAGCAACAAGCAAGTTGATGATGTGTTCGAGCAATGGACCATAGATGCCAAATTAAATACACCAAATGTCCCAATCAACCTAGTTAGCCGTGACCTACCTTCAATTAAAGAAACCACCATAATGAAAAGTACCACGGTCGAAACCGCCGCTAGCACAAGCGATGATTTTTGGCAGCAATTTAAGCAAGGCCATACTGTGCTTATCAGTGAACCTTTAGCCATTAAGCATCAACTATCAATTGGCGATAGCATTAGTATTGATAAGCTCCCCCATCCCAATGATAACCCTTTAACTATTTCAGCCATCTATTTTGATTATGGTAACCCAAAAGGTGAAGTGATTATCTCGCCAACACTTTGGCATCAACATAATTTACCCCCCAACCCCATTAGTCTAGCCGTGCGCTATCAAGGTGAAACGAATGAACTACAGCAATTATTAATGAGCGAACTTGGAGTCTCATCCGCTTTTATGTATAGCCAGCAGCGCATTAAAGATGAAGCCATTACCATGTTTACCAAAACCTTTTCAATCACAGTGGTGCTGAATAGCCTAACGTTATTGGTGGCAGCCATTGGCTTATTTAGCGCTTGTTTAATGCTAACCCAAGCAAGGCTTGCACCACTAGCACGCCTCTATGCCTTAGGCGTTAGCCGCAACCAACTACGCTTAATGGTCACTAGCCAAATGATGCTGATAGTGTTGATTACTTGCTTGTTGGCCTTACCTATGGGGGCGTTACTCGGTTATTTGCTCATCAATAAAGTGACCTTACAAGCCTTTGGTTGGACAATTGCCATGCTATGGGATTGGTCAGCATATATTCGGGTTGTCGCCATCGCCTTAATCAGTTGTTTAATTGCCGTCGCGCTCCCCCTTTACTGGCAAACCCGAAAACCACTCATCAGCAGTTTACAGCAGGAAGCATTGTAATGACTTACTTCATCAAACAACGCGTGTTCCATTGCAGTCTTTTATTGCTGTTAACTAGCTTGGTGATGGCTTGCGACAATGCTAAACAACAGCCTCAAACATCATCAAACTCATCAGTCTCTATGGGGAAATTACTCGGCAGCGATGATAATAATCAGCTTTATCATCAAGTCTTACCAACAACGGTGTTAACTTTTCCAGATGACCATCAAGCACATAACGGCTTTCGAATAGAATGGTGGTATATCACAGCGAACCTGACTACTGATGCCGGTGAACAAGTTGGTATTCAATGGACACAATTTCGCAGCGCATTAAGCGCTCCTGATAATCAACCATCATCAACCTCAGATTCTAAGTGGGCGACAAACCAGTTATATATGGCACATGTGGCGTTAACCTCTAAAAATAAGCACTATAAAGCTGAAAAATTTGCCCGAGCTCACCCAGAGTTTGCTGGCGTATCAGCTAATCCTTTTGCGGTGTACTTAGATAACTGGCAATGGCAAACCTCGCAAGCATCGCCTTTTCCTGCCACATTAACAGTAACCGATGCCTTGTTTGGCTATCAATTATCACTAGATAGTCAACATCCATGGCAACTGCAAGGTGAACAAGGCTTCAGCATTAAAAGCCGTGACGGACAAGTTGCCTCGCATTATTACAGCCAGCCATATATTGATGTTAATGGCACCATTACCCGTGAAGGTAAAACAGAAAATGTGACCGGTAAGGCATGGTTAGACAGAGAGTGGAGTTCGCAATTACTGACAAAAAGTCAGCAAGGTTGGGACTGGTTTTCAATTAGGCTTGATACAAACACTACCTTAATGATATTTCGCTTACGTGGCCAAACTGAGACAGATAATTTTTACAGCGCACGAGTCATGCTCTCTGATGGAACTGGACGTAATTTCACCAGTGGTAGTCATCCCAACGAAATCAGCATGAAACCAGTAAGTTGGCATAAGATTAAAGATAAGTCATACCCTGTGAGCTGGCAAATTGACATTCCCAGCGAACAAATTCACATCACAACTGATGCGCTCAACCCTAATAGTGAGATGCCATTATCGACACCTTATTGGGAAGGCCCCATTGACTTTAAAGGGAGCCATGAGGGGATGGGTTATATGGAGCTAACCGGCTACTGAGCTCAATTATCTCAATACTCTTTAAGGAGTATAAAAATAAAATAAATTAGCCCAATCTAAAACAGCACTTTCAATCTAATCTAAATGAGATCCATCTCACGCTTAAAAATGTGATTTCGAGCACCAATTAATCACTATACCTATTCAGGGGTATATCCTTACAAATTATCAGGTTTAGACTCAATAACATAATAAAAGATTTAACATCTGCATTAATCAGTTAACTTAATAAAGAGTGAGGAACACCATGAGCATAAGCCGTCGCGAGTTTCTAAAAGCCAATGCCGCTGCCGCAGCTGCATCTGCTGTAGGCCTAGCCATCCCCATTAATGTTGTGAATGCCGCGCAAGGCAGTTCAGATATCAAATGGGACAAAGCACCATGTCGTTTCTGCGGTGTAGGCTGTAGTGTATTAGTTGGTACAAAAGGTGGCAAAGTTGTTGCTACCCAAGGTGATCCAGAAAGCCCTGTCAATAAAGGGCTTAACTGCGTTAAAGGCTATTTTCTGTCTAAAATTATGTATGGTAAAGACCGCCTGACATCACCATTATTAAGAATGAAAAATGGTAAGTACGACAAAGAAGGTGAGTTTACGCCAGTAAGCTGGGATGTCGCACTTGATACCATGGCTGAAAAATGGAAAGCCAGTATCGCTAAAAAAGGTCCAACTTCTGTCGGTATGTTTGGTTCTGGTCAATGGACCGTTTGGGAAGGCTACGCTGCAGCGAAACTGCATAAAGCCGGTTTTTTAACTAACAACATAGACCCAAATGCCCGCCACTGTATGGCATCTGCCGTGGCTGGATTTATGCGTACTTTTGGCATTGATGAGCCAATGGGATGCTATGATGATTTAGAAGCAGCGGATCATTTTGTCCTTTGGGGCGCTAACATGGCAGAGATGCATCCTATTTTATGGGCTCGCTTGACTGATCGCCGCTTAAGTAATGAAAAATCAAAAGTACACGTATTATCAACCTTTCAAAACCGCAGCTTTGATCTAGCCGATAATGCAATGGTATTTAAACCACAAACAGATTTGGTCATTTTAAACTTTATAGCTAACTACATCATTGAAAATAAAGCCGTAAATAGAGACTTCGTTAACAAGCACACCAAATTTGCTCTTGGTGTAACCGACATTGGTTACGGCCTTCGTCCTGATCATCCACTTCAGAAAAAAGCTAAAAACCCAGACAACGGCAATTCAACCCCGATTAGCTTCGATGAATACGCAAAATTCGTGAGCACTTATACGGCAGAATATGCGTCAGAAATGAGTGGCGTACCTGTTGAAAATCTTATCGAGATGGCCAAAGCATACGCTGATCCAAACATTAAAGTCATGAGCTTATGGACCATGGGTATTAACCAGCATGTTCGTGGAGTTTGGGCTAATAACATGCTTTATAACATTCACTTACTTACCGGTAAAATCGCCACCCCAGGCAATAGCCCGTTCTCACTAACGGGTCAGCCATCAGCTTGTGGTACAGCACGTGAAGTAGGTACTTTTGCCCATCGTCTACCTGCTGACATGGTAGTGAATAACGATAAACACCGTGAAATTACCGAAAAATTATGGCAATTACCGGCAGGCACCATTCCGCCAAAACCAGGCTTCCATGCTGTACTTCAAAGCCGTATGCTTAAAGATGGCAAGCTAAATTGTTACTGGACTATGTGTACTAACAATATGCAGGCTGGACCCAATATCAATGATGAAATTTACCCAGGTTTCCGTAACCCTGAAAACTTCATCGTAGTATCAGACCCATACCCAACCGTCACGGCAACTGCAGCAGACTTAATTCTACCCACCGCAATGTGGGTCGAAAAAGAAGGCGCTTACGGTAATGCTGAGCGTCGCACTCATATGTGGCATCAACAAGTGCCAGCTCCACAAAGCGCTAAATCTGACTTATGGCAATTAGTCGAGTTCTCAAAACGCTTTAAAGTGTCTGAAGTGTGGCCTGCTGAGCTTATTGCTAAAAAACCGGAATATGCTGATAAAACCTTATACGATGTTCTGTTTGCCAATGGTGTCGTGAATAAGTTCCCGACAACTGATTGTAAAGGCGCTTATAACCACGAAAGCGAGCACTTTGGGTTTTACCTACAAAAAGGTCTGTTTGAAGAATATGCACAGTTTGGTCGTGGCCATGCGCACGATTTGGATACTTTTGACAGCTACCATGAAAACCGTGGTAAACGCTGGCCAGTTGTAAACGGCAAAGAAACATTGCGCCGTTTTGTTGAAGGTAGCGATCCTTATGTGAAGGCGGGTGAAGGTTTCAACTTCTATGGCAAACCAGACGGTAAAGCGGTTATTTTCGCCCTACCCTATGAGCCAGCAGCAGAAGAGCCAAATAACGAATATGACTTATGGATGTCTACGGGCCGCGTGCTTGAACATTGGCATACAGGTTCGATGACAGCCCGCGTACCAGAACTTCATAAAGCTTATCCAGATGCGCAAATCTTTATGCACCCTGAAGACGCTAAAGCGCGTGGCTTAAATCGTGGTGATGAGGTGGTCGTTGCTTCTCCACGTGGTGAGGTCAAAACTCGAGTAGAAACCAAAGGCCGTAACAAGCCGCCTAGAGGTGTGGTATTTATGCCTTTCTTCGATGCAAGACAGTTAGTTAACAAATTATTGTTAGATGCGACTGATCCGCTATCCAAAGAAACTGACTTTAAAAAATGTCCAGTTAAAGTCATGAAAGCTTAAATCACCAAACATGCTTACGGATATGGCGGGTAAGAGTAATGGAATTAAATCATTTAACCACTCGCCATCATAGGAATTATAAACATTCATCTAGGATGTTACGGAGTAAAACATGAAAAAATTATTCAGTGCTGCAGCTATGGTGTTAGGTCTAGCTGCCTGTTCAGGACAACAAGCAGAACCCGAAGCGGCTGCTGTCAATGTGCAATCATTAGGGCAATCTGCCATCACAGATATTAGACCGGCAGATGCCGTAGCGTCTTATCCTGTAAAAGGTACTGCAATTGAACGTACCTTTGTGCACCAGCCACCACTTATTCCGCACAAAGATAGCTATAGTATCTCTGCAGATAAAAATGGGTGTTTAACTTGTCACAGTGTTGAAAAAGCAGCCCGCATGAAAGCCACTGCCATTGACAAGTCCCACGTTAAAGCTAACGGTGAGTTTAATGGTCAATACTACTTCTGTGTACAGTGCCATGTTGCACAAGCCGATAATAAACAGGCGTTAGTGGGGAACACCCACACCAAATAAACTTTTGTAATAACAACAATGCCACTTCATTTGAAGTGGCATTTTTTTTGAGATAACGCGTAATAGCTAACTCAATTCAACGTTGATGGCAGTTTAAGGTAATGGTGCTCAAATCTTAAAACTGAAACCTGTATCTGATACGCATAAAAAAACCGCTGCAAGCAGCGGTTTTTATTTAACAGTAAATTAAGAATTACTTCTTAGCTTCTGCAGCTTTACGCTCTTTAACTTGAGCAACAACTTTCTCAGAAACGCTGTTAGGACATGGTGAGTAGTGAGCGAATTCCATAGAGAATTGACCACGACCTGATGTCATAGTACGTAGCGAACCGATATAACCGAACATTTCTGATAACGGTACGTCAGCCTTAATGCGAACGCCAGTAACACCTGCGTTTTGATCTTTGATCATACCGCGACGACGGTTTAAGTCACCAATTACGTCACCAACGTTGTCATCTGGGCTGAATACGTCAACTTTCATGATAGGCTCAAGAAGTTGTGCACCGGCTTTAGGCATAGATTGACGGAACGCGCCTTTAGCAGCGATTTCGAACGCGATAGCTGACGAGTCAACTGCGTGGAAAGCACCGTCTGTTAATTCGAACTCAACGTCTAACACTGGGAAGCCAGCAATAGTACCTGTGTTCATCATGCTCTTGAAACCTTTCTCAACAGCAGGCCAGAATTCTTTAGGAACGTTACCACCCACAACTGATGATTTAAACACGAAACCAGTGTTTGGCTCGCCTGGACGGATAACATAGTCAATTTTACCAAACTGACCAGAACCACCAGACTGTTTCTTATGCGTGTAGCTATCTTCAACAGGCTTAGTAATTGTTTCACGGTAAGCAACTTGTGGCTCACCAACGATTAGTTCAACACCATAAGTACGCTTAAGGATGTCTACTTTAATGTCTAAGTGAAGCTCACCCATACCTTTAAGGATGGTTTCGCCTGAATCTTCGTCAGTTTCTACGCGGAATGATGGATCTTCAGCAATCATTTTACCGATAGCGATACCCATTTTCTCACTGCCGCCTTTATCTTTTGGCGCTACAGCGATAGAGATAACTGGCTCTGGGAATACCATTGCTTCAAGCGTACATGGATGCTTAACATCACATAAAGTGTGACCAGTTTGTACGTTTTTCATACCAACGATAGCGATAATATCACCAGCTTGAGCTGATTCAAGTTCGTTACGTTCGTTAGCTTGCATCTCAACCATACGGCCAACACGCTCAGTTTTACCAGTAGCAGAGTTAAGGATGGTGTCACCCTTCTTGATACGGCCTGAGTAGATACGTACGAATGTTAATGCACCAAAACGGTCATCCATAATCTTGAACGCTAACGCTTTTAATGGCGCGTCTGCATCAACGATTGCGTATTCACCAGTTTCGTTACCTTCTTCGTCAGTTAATGGTTGTGGATCAACTTCAACTGGATCTGGTAGGTAATCAACAACTGCATCTAATAATAACTGCATACCTTTGTTTTTGAATGCACTACCACAGTATGTTGGGAAGAAATGCATAGTACGAGTACCGGCACGGATACAACGCTTAATGTCTTCGATAGAAGGCTCAGTACCTTCCATGTAAGCTTCCATTAAATCGTCATCCATTTCTACGGCAGATTCGATTAACATTTCACGGTATTCTTCAACTAAGTCAACCATGTCAGCTGGCACGTCTTGGATTTCAAAGTTTTCTGGTAAACCAGAGTCATCCCATACGTGTGCTTTACGAGTTAATAGGTCAACTACACCAGTGAACTGGTCTTCGATACCGATAGGTAGAACCATAACCAATGGATTAGCAGCTAATACGTCTTTAGTTTGCTTAACAACGCGTAAAAAGTCTGCACCCATACGGTCTAACTTGTTTACGAAGATGATACGTGCAACTTCTGAATCGTTAGCATAGCGCCAGTTAGTTTCAGACTGAGGCTCAACACCACCGCTACCACAGAATACACCGATACCGCCATCAAGAACTTTTAGTGAACGATATACTTCAACTGTGAAGTCAACGTGGCCTGGGGTGTCGATAACGTTGAAACGGTGGTTATTCCAGAAACAGCTTACTGCTGCTGACTGAATGGTAATACCACGCTCAGCTTCCTGTTCCATGAAGTCTGTGGTTGATTCACCATCATGAACTTCACCGATCTTATGGATCTTACCGGTTAACTTAAGGATACGCTCGGTGGTCGTGGTTTTACCCGCGTCAACGTGAGCGAAGATACCAATGTTTCTGTATTTGGATAATTCGGTCATGATTCAACTTTAATGATTAGTTTAAGAAGTAGACGGAGTATGCGAAAAAAGAACCGACACACCGCACATCAGGTTATTTAAGGCGCATATTGTAAATTGGAACTATGCTGGGCGCAAATGGCTGTTGCAATATTTATTGAAATTATCGTAAAAAAATCAGCTTTTTTAGACATTACCTGATATAAAACAGATAAATAAAAATAAAAGATTATTTTTTAATCAAATCACTTTATTGGTCTTTTCAGACTGAAAAAATCGATTATTGACCCAAGTTCATTCATTCAGCCGAAATTTAGTTAAAAATGACCAATAAATAATTAAAAAAATACCCGCCATTGGCGGGTACTTTAATAGACTAAAATCAGTCTTAATTAAGCTTCAACAGGTGATATCACAAATAACAAATCACCTTGTGATACTTGCTGACCATTACTATTCAATACTCGCTCAATGCGATACGTTTGATCTTCAGGGTACAGTACTGCGTCTTGACGGTTAAAGCCAGCTAGTGTGACTTGTGAGAACATCTTCATTGCTTCTGTCAAAGCAAGAGTTTGATCTACAGTAACAATATCACCTTCTTTAACAAAGTCTGGCTCACCTGGAGCAGGTGATGAATAGAAAATACCTGAACCTTGAGCAAGCACCTTCAACTCGTTACTTTCACCCACACGCAATGACTCAGTATCAACAGCAGCGGTTTCTGCTGCGGCTTCCATTTCAGCAATTAACTGTGGAATATCTAACTCTGCCATTAAACGTGGTAAGTAGTTGGTATCGTATACGCCCTCATTAAATGTGCCGTCATTCAAAATACGCTTCAGTAAAGGAATGTTAGTAGCAATACCTTTAATAACAACCGTATCGAGATAGTCTGACATCTTCTTAATCACATCAGCACGATCACTTCCACGAATAATAATCTGCGCGATTAAACTATCATAATAAGGCGAAACTTCTTTACCCGTCTCTGCAATCGAGATGATTTCGACATCGTCACGCTGGGGCATGATGCACTCAGTAATCTTCCCTGGATTAGGAATTAACTGTAATACTCCATGGCTGTCTAATGCCGCTTTCTCTGCCGTTACGCGCACTTCCATGGCATAACCTTGCTCAACTGGTTCTAGTTTCTCAATTGAACGACCTGCAGCAATATCAAACTGGGCACTCACAATATCAATACCTGATGTGGCCTCAGTAACAGGATGCTCAACCTGCAAACGGGTATTCATTTCCATGAAGTACACTTCGTTGGCGTCTAAGTTATAGATAAACTCAACTGTACCAGCCCCCATATAATCGGTTGCAACACCTAAGGCGCGAGTGTAGTCCATTACTTTTTGTTTTAGCTCTTCAGGCAGCATTGTTGAGCCAGATTCTTCAATTACTTTCTGGTTATTACGCTGCACAGAACAGTCTCGAATACCTAATACTTTGGTGTTACCAAACTTATCACGTAATAGCTGTACTTCGATGTGACGTAGTGAGGTGACATATTTTTCAAGGTATAAATCACCATTACCAAATGCAGCAGCCGCTTCTGTGGAGGTTTTTTGGAATAGACCAATCATATCTTCAGGACGTTTTACTACCTGAATACCTTTACCACCACCGCCTTGAACAGCTTTAAGCAGCACAGGATAACCAATTTCAAGGGCAACATTCACCGCTTGCTCTGCATTGGTCAAAATGCCGTGACTACCAGGAACAACCGGAACGTTTTGTGCCTGAGAAGTATGGATAGCATTTGATTTGTTACCCATAGTTGTCATTGAATGCACACTTGGGCCAACAAAGTTAACGCCATTATTAACACATAAGGCGGCAAACTGTGGGCTTTCAGATAAGAAACCAATACCCGGATGAAGCGCATCTACATTTTCATAATCTGCCACTTTCAATACTGAGTATGCATTTAAGTAACTTTCATCTGAAGTATTACCACCAATACAAACCAGCTTATCGTTTTCTTTAAGCATGTCGGCTGGTACGGATGTCATGTCTGGATCTGAGGCCACCAATACTACATTGATATTGTTATCGTGAGCTTTACGAATAAGCTTAACGGCAGTACAACCACGAGCATGGATTAACACTTTGTCGATTGGCTTCATTAACGCGCGCGGATCGTCTTGAACAATATCCTCTTCAACCACGACCACTTCAGGGACTAAAGTTGATAATGCTTTATTAATCACATCTTCAATTTTGGCTGACGGTAATGGCATTAATGGGTCAATACCCGACAACTGAGAATCTAATGTATCGCTAAATGGGTTATAAACCAGTCCTGTCATCGCACCTGGCACTTTCGACAAGTAGTTCGACAGCGTTGCCGTTGATGGTAAGTATGCAGGCACAACCATTTGCCCTGCAAATGGCATGTTAGTACCAGATAAGTAGTAAGTTTGCACCAAAGGATGGGTTACAAAACTGGCTTGCGCACCACCGGTACAATCACCAAAACCAAACATCAATACCGGCAATTCGTTATCACGAATAAAGCGAGTAATACGATCATTAACGACCGCCATTGAGAATAATGCCGCCGCACCTTCTTTGGTTTGCATCCCACCGGAACTGATAAAACAAATCACCGGAAGTTTCCGCTTAGCACACTCAATTAACAGCGAGCTGAATTTCTCAGCACTGGCCATATCAAACGCACCCGCTTGGAAAGCAGTATTTGACACTGCCACACCCACACGTAGCTTTTTGCCGTTTTGGTCAAAATCAGCCAAGCCAGTAATTAAACCACATGGGCGAATTTTTCTATCAATAGCATCTTCAATGGATAAACGGAAACCAGGGAAGTTAAGCAAGTTAGCTGACATTTTATCAGCATCAATTTCGTCAAACTGAGTGAAGAATTTTGCAATAATATTCTCCCAACTCATTTTGCCTTTTTGCTTTTCTTCGCGAAGCACTTTCTGGATTAACAAATCTTGATAACCCATGGTTAAGCGGTTCCAGAAGTCTTTACGACGACCAATGCGCACAGGGTTAATTGTACCTGTGTACTTGTCGTGGTCTTCTTCGCTATCAAAGAACTCAGGTAATAAGCGTTCAAAGAAATACGTTAAGATCACGAATAATGAATCGTTAAGTTGCGGGAAACCAACGCTCTTCCATTGTTCAACACGGGTAAGTAATTCTGCACGGTTTGATTGCGCCATGAAATACTTTAACCATTTGTAGAACTTAGCTTTATCATTCGCTTCATCATTAGTCGATAAAGCATTGTCGATAGACTTGTGCAATAATTTGTCAACTGAGGCTCGCGACAAGCTTTTTGCCATCATCGCTTCTTTGGAGATTGACGCTAAGCTACCAACCACATTGTCGTACAACGCATTAAAGATAAGAATATTATGGCATTGCCAAATAAAATCTTCGCGCAATTCATCATTAACCACAACATCTAATACCGTTAACTCATTTAGCTCAGGCCATGGAGCTTGTGTTGTCGATTTTGGTAATGACTCTAAGTAGCTAATGAGCCCTTTGAAGTTGTTAGCAGCATTACTTTTCCAGCGGTGATATAGCGACCAGCCAATATTAAAGATTAACGCTTTACGCGCTTTCTTATAATTTTCTTTTGGCTCACCTAAAATCAGACGGGTAATCACATTTCGCTCAGTAGATACTTCGCTGCGCTTAGCACTGAAGGTTCCCCAAAGCTTGTTTAATTCTTCGTCGTAAACCAATTTATCTGGGTTAGTTAACCAAGCTTGGAATACACGTTCTTGCTCTTGCTTAATACGCTCAAGTAAGTCACCTTCTGGCACACTCACTTTCGATAAACGGCCATACTGCTCTTGCGAGATAGAATGAATACGACTACGAAGTGTCAAATAACGCAAATAACGGTATGCACTACCAAAAATGTTGTGGTGCATAGTGGGGTTACTCGCAACCGCTAAACCCGTGTTATTTTCCAACGTCACTAAGTTTGGCGATGGTGCTAAATATCTCTGTAAGCTGCGATCATAATGCTCTTTTAAATCTTTTGATTCGCGTACAAAGTTAACGGCAGCGCGCTCAACGGCCTCAATCGCACTAATAATAGCGCGACGTAAGTTATGCTGACGGTCGTCTCTGTCACCTGGTGAAAAATCGATAATACCGTCGATACAACCTGCTGTGTATAACTCTTCTGGTGACACACCAACAGATTTAGCACATTCTTGCCAAGATAAGTTGTACTTACGCGCGATACTTTGCAAACCTTGTGGCTGAATAGTATTGAAAATACCATCACGTAATGACAATAAGATGTTAGCGGCTGCTAGAGGGATTGCACCACCAGAATAACCAGCACCAATCACAATACCCACGGTTGGTACGTCAACATTTGCACTTTCAGCGATGGCTTTTGAAATACTGTGTGCTTGATTGTTGCTATTAGCAACTTCACCGGCATCGGCGCCCGGTGTATCAATAAGATAAACAATCGGCATTGATAGCTGAGCAAAATGACGCACAGCCTCGCAACAAGCTAAGTGATGTTCTGGCATCCATGCACCGTTGGCGGTGCTTCGCTCTTGGGCAACAAAACCAATACGGCGGTTATGCTTGCCAAAATTTAATTCAACTTCAGCACGATAAAAAGGCCCCATATGGGTTTCCGCAATAATTTTGCCTTTTAAGTCGGCAATAATGCGTTTAGCGCCAGGGCGGTTCTTGTCTTGAGTAGGTTGAATAACCTTATTAACGTAACCATCAACGTCTAAAGATGCCAACCCTTTAAGGTTTGCTTGAATAGCATCTTCAGTTAATAAACCTTTAATTTCTTCTGATAAGCTCTGCTTGCTATGAGCAGGAAATAACGAAAAATCTTTTGCCAAGTGTTCAGCTTGTAAAAATAATGGATCAGCCGATTTAACTTGTTTAGTTTTAGCGGGCTGCTTTTTGCTGGTCATCCTTCGATCCTCTGCCTAGTTAGCCTCTGAAATTTTTAGCCCGTAAATATAACTTTGTTAATAGTCCAATTACCATATAAACTAACTTGGACGCTTTGTTCCATAAATGAGACAGTGAGGATGAGATGCCGGATTTGAACGGTATGATGCTGTTTGCAGCGGTAGTAAGGGCTAACGGATTCTCGCAAGCAGCCAGAGACATCGGACAACCTAAGTCAACAATTAGCCGAAAAGTTGCACAACTTGAAGAAGAATTAGGTGTACGTTTATTGCAACGTGACACTCGAAATATCAGCTTAACTCAGGTCGGCGCGCTATTTTTTCAGCATTGCGATTCCATCAGTCAAGAAGTTGAAGCGGCAAAAGCGATCATTGAAAACACTCATACCGATGTTTCAGGTTCATTACGCATTGCGATCCCTGTGTCGTTTTCTCAAGAAGTCATAGGTCATTTATGCTCTAGCTTTATGCGTCTTTATCCTAATATTGAACTTGATATTCAATTTACTGATAGCGATGTTGGCTTAGTCGGAGAAGGTTACGATATCGCGCTTAAATATGGCCCACTTCAATCTTCAGATTTAGTCGCAAGATTATTGTTTGAACGCCAACCTATTCTAGTTGCAGGCCCTAATTACTTGAAAAAATATGGCGTACCAGCAACCCCGCAAGAGCTATCTCAACATCAAGGTATACTATTAGGCACCACATTGTCGGCACCGATTTGGTCATTGGGTAAGGGGAATCGCAAAATCATGGCCACGTTTAAACGTAAAGTTAGGGTCAACAGCGCAAACATGGTTAAACGGTTTGCCATTGACGATTACGGCATTGCTTTACTTTCAAATACCAGTTGCAAACAAGAAATTGCCTCAGGTAATTTAGTCCCCATTTTGCAAGAATGGCCGATGGACCCAATAAAAGTATATGGGGTGTATTCTAGCCGTCGTCAATTAGCCTCCAATATCAGCGCATTCCTCGACTTTGTTGCTAAACGCTATAGCAATCAAGAATCTTTAAACTCTATTATGACTTAATGTCGGCCCTGCAATTACTCAGTGTTTTATGTTATAAAACAGCTATGAGATTGGATTAACCTTATTTTTAAAACGGCTTTTAATACCAATCACTGTAAATAAGTGGCCAGAAATAGCGTCGGAAAAATGCGTGATAACAAGGCAGATTTTTTGATAAGTAGTTATTCTACAATCAAAAAATATAACGCAGTTATCAGGTATTTTCACAAGCTAGAATAATCAGTTATTTATTACGATTGGTATAACATCGCTAATTAAAGGAAAGCCCTGTAGAGTTTTAACACCGTCAAGGAACGCAAAATGGTCAATACTCTTATGTTAAACACACTAAAGCTTACCAGCTCAGTCTTACTCTTTATGACGATAACCATGCCGATATCCGCTAATAGCTTAACTAAAGATGTTGAAGAACTTCGCTTACCCTTAGCAAGCAAAACGATGCCTCAAGTTGTCAATCGCTACCAAAACGTTAATGATGGTCTCAATCAGCAGTTGTCCAATGCAACCGATGAGCTCAGCATGACCGAAACCATTGCGAGTCAAGGCCAGCGTTTATGGCAGCAAGCCGTTAAAGATGTTCAGGCTGGTAATATAGATGACAGGCCACTTTATTGGAGCCGTTTATTGATGCGCGAAAGCGCTAAAACTCATGATGTGGGCTACCCAATCGCCGATTGGCAACGCAAAGTTTTGGTCAATGTAATCGAAAAATCATCACGAGGATTTAGCGATATTCAATTTAAACCAGAAAGCCAAATCAAAATCCTTGTCACAGGCTTTGATCCCTTCTTTTTAGACAAAGATATTGGCCAAAGCAATCCATCAGGGGTAACCGCCCTTGCGCTAGATGGCTACACTTTTAATATCAATGGTAAGCAAGCACAAATAGAAACCGTGATGATCCCGGTTCGATTTGCTGATTTTGATAATGGTATTATTGAATCATTACTGACACCAATATACCGTGAAAATTCAGTCGATATGATTTTTACCATCAGTATGGGTCGCGAGCACTTTGACTTAGAACGCTTCCCCGGACGCAACCGCAGTGCTGCAGCACCCGATAATTTAAATGTGCTAACAGGCGCATCAAAAGCCAGCCCCCTAGCACCTTTTCTTAATGGTAAAACCTTAAATGGGCCAGAATTTGTCGAATTCACTTTACCGGTAAAAGCCATCCAAAAAGTGAAAGGCCATTGGCAAATTAATGACAATCATCAAGTGACTACCACGTCTAGAGGTCAATTTGATGCAACATCACTTGCAGAGCTTCATAGTGCAACCTCAGTTGAAGGTTCAGGCGGTGGCTATTTATCTAATGAAATTTCTTACCGTAGCATTTTGTTAATGCAGCAATTTAATCGCAACTTGCCTGTAGGCCATATTCATACACCAAGAATAAAAGGTCATGACTCGCAACTTGAATCAGATATTGTTGAGCAAATTAAGGCTATGATTGGTGCGGCGGCATCAACGTTATAAGCAATATCAGCGGTAGGCTTAAGCTTACCGCTCTAGCAGAAGGCAGTTAATCAAAAATAATGACGCAGTATTTAAATAAGCATTTACGTCAACTTGGCAAAGTATTGGGATTTGAAAATAACCGCCAAACATCCATTACCATGCTAGATAACCATCCGAAAAACCATGCAGCATCGGCATTGCAGCAAGCTATTTTGGATAAAATTGAAGTCGACTATCAACAAGCCGAGCATTATTTTAACAAGACGTTTCCACGCCCTTTGGTGCAATTTAGTTTACGCGGGAAAAGCGCGGGCACAGCTCATCTACAACTAAACAAGCTGCGCTTTAATCCGGTTTTACTCCAAGAAAACGCGCAGTCATTTATTGATGATGTTGTGCCCCATGAAGTAAGCCACTTAATTTGCTTTCAACTTTATGGCCGCGTGCGACCACACGGAAAACAATGGCAATCAATTATGTTGCATGTGTTTGGTCGTTCGCCAAAAACAACCCACCAGCTTAATACCCAATCAGTGCAAGGTAAGCAATTTGACTATTATTGTGGCTGTGGCAACGTCAAGTTAAGTGTGCGTCGCCATAACAATGTCCAGCGAGGTAAAACCCAATATCGCTGTAAAATTTGTCAACACACATTACAAGTTAGACCGCTAACCAATTAACCTTCAATCAAGTTTGCATCAGTTAACACTATCCCTTACCATCTCGGCAAAATGATGGACCTAAGTCCACTGCAGTTAACGATTTACTTTTAGGGTTTGTGCTTATGTTAGGTTACCGTGTCAAAGTGCGATTAATCGCACTTTGCGTTGTTTGGTGTGCGTCTTTTAATGTTTTTTCTGCTCAACATCCCACAAGCTTTAATCAAGCCAAAGGGATTGCCAAAAAAATTTATCAGGATAACTTAGCCTTAAGCAGCTTTTATTGCGGTTGTGATATCAATATTAACGGTAAATTATGGCAGCCCGATTTGGCGAGTTGCGGTTACCAAGTACGTAAACAAGCAACCAGAGCCAACCGGATTGAATGGGAACATGTGGTTCCAGCTTGGGCATTTGGCCATCAATTACAATGCTGGCAAGACGGTGGGCGCAAAAACTGTGGCAGAACCAGTCAACAGTTTAAAAAAATGGAAGCGGATTTGCATAACCTTACCCCTGCGATTGGTGAGGTAAATGGTGATCGCAGTAATTACAGTTTTAGTCAATGGAATGGCAAATCTGATCAATATGGTCAGTGCGATATGATTGTAGATTTTAAAGGTCGTAAGGTACAGCCGCCTGAAAATAGTCGTGGCGCAATTGCCAGAACCTATTTTTACATGCAGCAAACTTATCAACTGCAAATATCTTCAAGTCAGCAAAAGTTATTCCAAGCATGGAACAAACAATACCCTGTAGATATTAATGAATGTAAACGTGATAAGTTAATTGCTAACGTGCAAGGTAATCATAATGATTTTGTGCAAAAACAATGTCAAAATCTAGGCTTAGTTTATTAGCAGGCAAAAGCAGCTAACATAATCTAATCTCAAGCATTAACCAGCCAATTAAAGGGGAATCATGCGGATCCCAAGAATTTATCAAGCAGCCAATCAACTTACTGTTGGCCAAATTGTCGAACTAGATGAAGATGGTGCGGCCCACATTGGTCGAGTTCTCCGTATGAGCGCGGGTGAACAAATAAGTTTATTTTGCGGTGATGGCCACGATTATTTAGCCGAAATCAGCCAATCGAGCAAAAAAAATGTCTCAGTTAAGATCCTATCGTCAACAGTGAACCAGTCAGAGTCACCATTAGACTTACATTTAGGCCAAGTCATTTCCCGTGGTGATAGAATGGATTTTACCATTCAAAAGTCTGTTGAGTTAGGTGTCACCACGATTACACCGTTATTTTCTGAACGATGCGGCGTAAAACTATCAGGTGATCGCTTAGAGAAAAAAATTCAACAATGGCAAAAAATCGTCATTAGTGCCTGTGAGCAATCTGGGCGTAGTGTCGTACCTATAGTACGCGCCGCCATGGATGTCAGCCAATGGTGCCAAGAACCCAGCAGCGCCCTAAAGCTAAACTTGCATCCGCGTGCGGCTCATGGCATTAACGGTTTAACCGCGTTAGGCGACGGTAATAAAGTACGCTTACTAATTGGCCCAGAAGGCGGCTTATCAGAGCAAGAAATCACTATGACCGAGCAGTTTGCATTTACAGATGTCTTACTGGGACCAAGGGTACTTCGCACTGAAACAGCAGCATTAACCGCCATAACTGCGTTACAACTCAAATTCGGTGATATTGGCTAATCTTGCCAATATCACATGCGCCTATTGCAGGCGCGCAATCACAGTTTAAGGACAATAAAATGATCAAGCTTGGCATTGTGATGGACCCAATAAGTGACATCAATATCAAAAAAGACTCTAGTTTTGCCATGTTAATGGCGGCGCAATCTCGCGGTTACCAACTTTATTATATGGAAATGCAAGACTTAGCCATGGTAAACGGTAAAGCCATGGGCAACATGCGTCCGCTAAAGGTTATCAACGATGCGGCTAAATGGTTTGAACTCGGTGAAGCGGTTGATACACCTCTGGCAGAACTTGATACCATTTTAATGCGCAAAGACCCACCCTTTGATACCGAGTTTATCTACGCAACTTATATGCTAGAACGCGCTGAAGAAGAAGGCGTATTGATTGTCAACAAACCACAAAGCTTGCGTGATGCCAATGAAAAACTGTTTACTGCATGGTTTTCAGAGTTCACTCCTGAAACCGTTGTTACCCGAGATGCCAAACGCATCCGCGCTTTTCATCAGTTAAAAGGTGATGTCATTATTAAGCCTTTAGATGGCATGGGCGGCAGTTCTATATTTAGAATTAAGCAAGATGATCCCAACATTGGCGTTATTATCGAAACCTTAACCAACCATGGTAAACAATATGCTATGGCGCAGGCTTTTATTCCTGAAATCACTCAAGGAGATAAACGTATTTTAGTGGTTGATGGCGAGCCGGTTCCTTATTCACTAGCGCGTATTCCGATGAAAGGTGAAACTCGAGGCAACCTTGCTGCCGGTGGCAGCGGTGTGGCACAAGCTTTATCTGAAAGTGATTGGAAAATCGCCCGAGCGATTGGCCCTGAGCTTAAAAAGCGCGGCCTCATTTTTGTCGGCTTAGATGTGATAGGTGATAAACTCACTGAAATCAACGTCACCAGCCCGACCTGTATTCGTGAAATTGAAGCGGCCTTTGACGTAGATATTACCGGAATGCTGATGGATGCTATTGAAGCTCGCATAAAAGCAACTCAATAATCAGGAGTTTGACCTTGTTTCTAACTACATTTCGTTTGGTTGTTACTGCGCTTTTATTGGTAACAACCACAGCTTTTGCAAATACACCTGATATTGTCAGCGACCAAAAAGCCCAAGCTAGCACGCCCGCAGCAATTGCGATGGCAATGGCTGGCAATAGCCAGAGCATCTCTCAATCACATCCCAAAAATATCATCATTATGATTGGTGATGGTATGGGGCCAGCTTATACAACGGCTTATCGCTACTACAAAGAAAACCCTAACACGGAAGAAATGGAACAAACGGTATTTGACCGCTTGCTTGTGGGCATGGCTAGCACCTATCCAGCTAAAGTCAGCGGTTTGATTACCGACTCAGCCGCATCAGCGACCGCCTTATCAACCGGCTTTAAAACGTACAATGGGGCTGTTAGTGTGGATGTTGAAAAACGTCCATTACAAACCTTATTACAAAAAGCCAAAAGCTTAGGCTTGTCCACTGGCATCGCTGTGAGTTCGCAAGTCAACCATGCAACACCTGCCGCGTTTTTAACTCACAACGAGAGTCGTCAAAACTACAACGAAATTGCTGAGTCCTATATCAACACTGATGCGGATGTCATCTTAGGTGGTGGGCAACGGTATTTTTCGACCGAACTCATTGAAAAATTTACCGCTAAAGGTTATCAACACATTAACGAATTTAGCCAGTTAGATTCAGTGACATCGCCAAAAGTGTTGGGGCTATTTGCTGACGTGCAATTACCTTGGGTTATCGATGATAAAGAAGCAAAATCATTAAGCAAATTAACCCAAAAGTCTTTAGAACTACTGTCACAAAACCCAAATGGATTTGTACTATTGGTTGAAGGCAGTTTAATCGACTGGGCGGGACACTCCAATGATATCGCCACGGCAATGGCAGAAGTAGACGAATTTGCCTATACCATCGAGATTGTTGAGCAATTTGTTCGCCAGCAAAAAGATACGCTAATGCTTGTTACCGCAGACCACAATACCGGAGGTTTATCTGTCGGCGCTAACGGTAAATATGAATGGAAACCAGAAGTTTTACATAAGGTGAAAGCTAGCCCTGACAATATCGCAGCGAGTGCGATTGCCGCTGACGATTGGCACAGCATTGTGAGTGACCAGCTTGGCTTTACCCCAAGCGCCCAAGAATTTAGCAACCTAACCAATGCTAGAATGCAAGGCAATAAAGCACTGGCAATAGCCCTTAGAAAACTCATCGACCTTTATTCAAATACTGGCTGGACATCGGTTGGCCACACAGGGTTGGATGTACAGGTATTTGCTGCAGGCCCAGGTGCTAAGCTTTTTTCAGGTCATCAAGACAACACTGAAATTGCACATAAGATTTTTAGCTTATTGCCAACACGGGCTTTTACCAATCCATCACAGTAAATTAAGTGAACAAACATAGCATCGAAAATACGTGAAAATATGGCAACTTTTGGTAAAAAATTTATTATTACAACAGAAAAATACAGCGTCGTGATTAGATGTACTGACAAGCTAGAATAAGCAGTTATTTATTACGATGGGTATAGCTAAACATAACGCTAACCCGATGTGTTCAAAACACCATAGATAAAGCGACTTAATGTCGCTTTATCTATTTTAAACGTCAGCTTTGATAAAATAAGTGTTAAAATCATTGCCTAAATCAGATTTAATTCAGTTAAGTGAGACCGCCGTGCTAACGAATCCTTCCCAAGTTGTTTTAAGAAATAGCGACCAATTCGCCAATCTTGATGTACTCGTTCTCAACTATGAAGCTGATCACTTGGCACTGCAATGTTTAGACACCGCTAAATCAGTGACCGCACTGGCGCTAGACTATAACCATCACCTCACTTTATCCCCGCTGGCGGCAACAAAACTGGATTGTTACTTTGGTCACAAACTACCGAATGAACTTGAGCAACAGCAATTTGATTGCGTTATTGTATTTTTCCCCAAAGCCAAACCATTAGCTCAGTATCTGCTTACCCTTGCGGCCAATCATTTAGTCGATGAGGGATTGCTGCTGGTTGTAGGTGAAAATAAAGGCGGCGTAAAATCACTGCCCAAATTATTACCTGAGTTTTTCAGCCCAGCGGTAAAAATTGATAATGCGCGTCATTGTCTACTATATCGTGCATTTTTATTGCAGCCCCCAAAAAAATTAGTGCTTGAAGATTGGTACAGCCAATACCAAATTAATACCCCGCAGGGTGAAATCACCATTTGCAATCTAGTCGGGGTATTTAGCGAGAAAAAACTCGACCTTGGCACAGAGTTACTCTTGTCTCATTTACCTACACTTCAGGGCCGAGTACTTGATTTTGGCTGTGGCGCAGGGGTTATTACCGCTGCCTTATTAAAACAATATCCCAGCTTAAAAATGGAATGTATCGATATTAATGCCATGGCGTTAGCATCATGTGAGTTAACGTTAGCGGCAAATCATCAGCAAGCTAAGGTATATCCATCCGATGGGTTTAAACAAATCAGCGGCAAATTTGATGGCATCATCTCTAATCCACCTTTTCATGATGGCTTAGATAGTACATTTGCTATCGCCAATGACTTTGTTAGCCAAAGTAGTCAACGCTTAAACAAAAATGGCGTTTGGCAAATTGTTGCGAATCGTCATCTTCCCTACGCAGATAATATCGCCAATGCATTTGGCAAGGTTAACGTGCCAGCTGAAAACAATAAATACAAACTGTATTTTCAACAGTTAGCATAGTTTAAAAAATGTCAAATTCTAATATAGCCTGTGACTTCCATACTGGATAAACCTCCTTATATCAGTTAGATTAAAGTGTTAACTTACATTGCTGTAGTTCACTTATAAAAAAAACAATAAACAAGGGATGTTATGTTGGAACCTACCACCGCGATATTTAATGCAGACCAATCAAAAGTTGAATTGAGATTGGTCCCAAACAAACACGGGCCGATCTCAAAGGACGATATTACGGCGCTGCTAAAGCAGCCTGATTTTGCCATGCTATTCCCTATCGTTCCCGCCATAGATAAAGCTGTTAATGAAGTCAATGCGTTATGTGGCCAAGCGCCTGGCGATCATGAATTATTCTTCAACATTGCTGAACGTAAAGATGGCGAAATCAAAGTGATTGTCAGTGATGACAAAATGCAAGCCTCAATGAAAATCACCTCCGCATGGGGTGGTAAAGAGATTGTGCTAGCAGACATATTAAATAGCCTTAAAAGTCATCAAATTAAAATGGGCTTGAGTAAGCCTAAAATCATGGCGTTATTAAAACGTCTTGATATTTTACCACCGGGTGAGAGCTGCGAAAGTGAAATTGCCACCGGAAAACCAGCTATTAATGGTGAAAATGCCACATTAACCCGCAAAGTAGCCTTAGCTCGTGAACGCTTATTACAGCCGCAAGAACGTGAAGACGGAACTGTGGATATGCGCAACTTGGGTTCGTTAGTCACTGTAAAGCCTAATGATGTATTAATGGTTAAAAAGCCCGCCACCCAAGGAACTCCCGGTTATAACGTTCATGGTGATGTGTTAAATCAAGTACCAGGGAAAGACGTGCTGATGGAACCTGGAAGTGGTACGGCATTAAGCCCAAATAATCCTAACCAATTGATCGCAACGGTATCAGGACAACCTGTTGAAAACCGTAAAGGTATGCAAGTAGATGATGTCCTTCAAATAAAAAATGTTGATGTAAAATATGGTCACGTTAATTTTAAAGGCAGCGTACTGATTACGGGAGACGTTGGCGAAGGCATGCATGTAAAAGCCAGTGGCGATATCACTGTGATGGGTTTTGTCGACTCAGCCACCTTAGAAGCAGAAGGTGATGTGATTGTCAGTAAAGGAGTTATCGGTAGACTGATTAAAGATCATGAATTAAGCACCAAAATTAAAGCTCAAGGCCAAATCTGCGCCCAATTTGTGCAGTATTCTGAATTAACTGCAAAAGGTGCAATTCTGGTCACCAAACAACTCTTACATAGTCATTCCCAGTCTGACGAAACCATTACCGTTAGCGACGCACAAGCTAGGCGCGGTGATTTAGTGGGTGGAAGAGCATCTGCAGCAAAAGGGATCCGCGCGGTAGCCTTTGGAGCGACTGCTGGTACTAAAACTGAACTCTTTTGCGCAATGGGCCAACAAGAGCTAAAGCAAGACATGAAAGCCCTTGATGAAAGTGTTAAACAGCTGGTAGTGGCTGGTTTAGATATCGAAGCCAGATTGCGAAAACTCCCCCAAAATCAGAATGGCAAAATGATGCTGGTATGATTGAGCAGGTTAAAATGATGCTGGATCAAAAAAAGCAAATTGCTGAAGAACGCACTAAAGAAGAACTTGAATTTAATCAACTACAAAATGATGTAGAGGGTTATTATGACCGTTACTTTATCAGAGCTGAAAAACACATTTTTGCCAATGTCGAACTGCATATAGGTAATGCCAAAAACCGCAGCCAACGTGAACATGGGCCATGCACCGTAAAAAATATTAATGCTGAAATCAACTTCGATTATAGCGCCTAATAGCACTGATATTGACTTTAGGTTAACACTAGCATTAAAGCCGTAAAAAGATGGCCTGCACTAATACTGCAGGCCATCTTTTTGAATACTAACAAGCCAATAAACCATATATTTGGGTTCTCAAACCTAGCCTCTGTCATTTATTACCCGCATTTTTACTGTTAATTCAATTTATTGGCTTGCTACGATTGAGCCAAATCCATGGCTCTGGCAAAATGGCGCCAATTTACATGCTATTAGAGAACACACATGGAGTTATTGAATATTGAGTGCCTTGGTAAACGCTTGCGTCTTGAAGGCTCAATGGCTGGCTGGCAGCAGCTATATTGGGACAACCAATTGGTATCACAAAAATCAGCCTCTCCACAAAATCAAGCATTTCAAATCCATCAATTTGAATTAACTAGCAGAGCCCCAGCATCAGTCCATGTTGATCATGAGGCAATTGACCCTAACCCAATAGCACAAACTCAAGCCATCGCGATTCGGCTTGAGGTTGACTTGCAATGGCAACCATTCCAACTCGATTACGGCTTATTAGTTGATGAAGAGCAGATCAGCCAAGGTCATCGCAATACCCAAGACATTGAAAAACAAGTGCCTGAAATACCTGCGCCTAAAGCCAATAAAGTCAGCATGATTGGTCTAGCCTCATTAGGCTTCAAGCTGCTTAAAAGCGCCAAAGTTGTAAAAACTTTACTCGCCGGAGCCAGTGTTGCCGCATACTCATGGTTATTTTCAATCGAATTTGCCCTCGCACTGATTGCATGTTTAGTGTTTCATGAATATGGCCATATCAAAGCAATGAAATACTTTGGCATGAAAACCAAAGGCATCTACTTAATTCCTTTTATGGGCGGCCTTGCATTAAGCGACGAGCGCATTAATACTCGCTGGCAAGATGTCGTGATATCTATCATGGGGCCAACCTTTGGCTTATTTTTATCAATCGCTTGTTTAGTAGCCTTTTGGATTACTGGCAATGTCTTTTTTGCTGGGCTTGCCGCATTTAACGCACTGCTGAATCTGTTTAATCTATTACCCATATTGCCACTTGATGGCGGTCACATTTTAAAAAGTATCAGCTTTTCGATGAACAGCTTAGTGGGATTAATCGCCTGCATTGTTGGAGCGGCCATTGGCGTGTTTATCAGTTACAGTCTTGGGTTAGCTTTATTAGGTTTCTTGTTGCTTATCGGCAGCTTAGAAATTGTTTTCGAATGGCGATCGCGCCACCAAAGTCATTTATTACCGCTGGACCGTTATGGCCAAATTTTCTCTGCGATATGGTATTTGCTTACCATTGGAGGCTTAGTTGCCATTATTTGGGCAGTAGCCGGCACAGGCGATGATATGCTGCGTATGCCGCTTGAGATATTAAAAAGCTAGTTGAGATGGAATAAGTGAGGCGGCAATGACTAAAGCGGTTTACTAACGTGGATAGAGAATACGGTTAAAACGGGATTGCCTCCCAATTGAAATATGCTCTTTTCAGCTTTTTATCTGAATACGGGGCTTCCAAAGGGCAAGAGCGCTTTGCCCCTTTAATCAAGGCCAGACAAAACGCCGAAAGTTTTCTCGGCAAAATAGGCTACATTAGCAATCAAAACAAACAAGCCATCAAAGCTCAAACACGTTAGTCATGACTTTATAAAGCTCGGTTCCTTGATGTACTGACGCAGAAGCAAAATGCAATATAGGTACACAATCTTTATCTAAACTAATAGCTGTTAATGCCTTATCAGTACCATATAAATCTAACCGTAATAAATCCACTAACGGCTGACCTGCTGGCAACGGCTTACCCACTTGAGCACGATATTCCACTAAGCCAGCGTGCGGAGCATGAAACTTTTTATAATCATTTAAATAGCAAGCAAAACGCGGCATAACTTTCGGTGCGATCTTTTCAGCAATTACCCCTCGCTGGCTTAAATAGGCCAAAATCCCTTGGGCATCATCAAGGGCGTCGGCCATATCAATTCGCTCTTGGCTGGCAAGTTCAAGGGTAAATGCCGCTATCGGCACAGCAAAATCCCGCCCTTGGCTTTGTATGTAATCAGCTAATTGCCACCATGGGCAGAACGCTGCTTCATCCATTGCGCCACCAAAACTATTAGGAATAATTAAGGTATAAGGAATAGAGAAGTATCGCGCGTTATCACGATCAAACTCTGGACAATAAAGGTGCTTACAAGACTTAGGCCCGGTATGTAAATCTAAAACAATATCAGCCTGATGCGCTAAGGATTGCAAAGACACCGCGAGTCGATGACCTGTGGTAATCCCCCAACTATGTTGCAACTTTAGTTGACATTGTTCAACGAGAGTAAGCTTAAACGCTTGGATAATTTGTTGATTATCTAAATGCTGATGCGCTGCAAACCAAGCGGCAATATCTAGCTTGTGATCTAAATACTCTCGGTTCCAATTCACCCCTGTTATGGGATCAAATCGACCTAATGTAAACTCACCACTTTTTTGATTAATGCCCAAAGGATTCGCCAGTGGAGCGAAAGTGATATCCCCAGCACTTGATAGTTTTCAAGTAGGCTCATCAATTGATAGATGACAGCATTGCCCTGTACTTCTGCACCATGAACATTGGCTTGTACATAAACGCTTGGCGCACTATCACTTTGGCCTTTAAATTGATACAAAGGCACATCAAGCGCTTGCCCAGCTGCAAGCTCACCGACATTCAATACACTTCGAATCGCTTTGGTCATTCACTCACTCTTATTCAAACAAATTTTTATGCAAGGCATGAACCACAGTAGCGGCTTCAGCTTCATCAACCAATACACACAAGTTATGCGGGCTGGCCCCTTGGCAAATCATACGTACATTATGCTTTTCAAGCACTTGGAAAACACGACTACAAATACCCGCTGTGGATGCAATCTTATTACCAATAATGGCGACTAAGGCTAAGTTATCTTCAACTCGAACACGACAATGCTGTGACAGTTCTTGTAATAATGATTCACTTAACAGCCCTTGACCACTTGAGTCCGAACCCGTTTTATCTAGGGTTAGCGACACGTTCACTTCTGAAGTCGTGATCAAATCGACTGAAATTTTGTGTCTGGCTAATGTCGCAAATGTTTCAGCTAAAAAGCCCTGCGCGTGCAGCATTTGTAAACTGTGTAAGTTAAGTAAGGTTTGATCGCGACGCAAGGCCACCGCGCGATAAACGGGGGCATCTTCAACTTGATGACGGATCCAAGTACCACCGGCTTCAGGGGCTTTACTAGATCCAACAAACACCTGAATTTGCTGACGAACAGCAGGTAAAATAGTCGCAGGATGAAGTACCTTAGCACCAAATGTTGCCATTTCAGCGGCCTCATTAAAGCTAATTTCAGCAATGGGTCTTGCGTTGGGGGCTAAACGTGGATCTGTGGTGTAAATACCGGCAACATCGGTCCAAATCTCAACAGCAAATGCCGTTAACGCTTCAGCTAATAATGCTGCAGAATAGTCACTGCCACCGCGACCTAGTGTGGTCGTTCGGCCCTGTTCATCAGCACCAATAAAGCCTTGAGTGACAATAACCTGATTAACTAGTAAAGGTTGTAAATGATCGCGCGCTAACATGGCTATTTGCTCAATCTGGGGTTCAGCACGACCAAAATGGCTGTCTGTACGTAGCACTTGACGAACATCAAAAGCGTTAGATGGGGTACCTTTTTCGCGGATAACGGCTGAAAATAATACCGAAGAACATTGCTCGCCCATAGATAGCAATTCATCCATAATCGCTTTACTGCGATCAAGCTCTAAGGATTCACTTAAAACAGCCATTCGGCTAAGTAGCTTATCTATTTGGGCATTAATATCTTGAGGACTGCCTAATTCGTCAATAATACGATATTGAATTTGGGCAATTTGCTTTAATAAACTTAAACGACGCTCATCATTTACATTAGCTTGGGTTAGCTCAACGAGTAAGTTGGTGACACCACTTGAAGCACTCACAACAACAAGACGAGTATTTGGATTGGCTAATACGATATCAGCACAGCGGCTCATAGCTTGATAATCAGCAACAGAGGTTCCGCCAAACTTAGCGACAACTAATTGATTTAACGACATGAAATATACGCTCCGAACTAAACTTCGTTCGAAGAGCCTGGTGCTAAGATAACGCACCCTTAAAGAAGGGAAACAGCAATCACCACCAGAAGCTCTCCACCAAAAAACAGGTGACAATCGTTAGGATTCAGCCTAAACGACCGATAGAAAAAGTAACCAAACTCGATCATATCTCGGCGTTAATCTCCCTCATAAGTTATCATCGGAATTGGTTTTCCTACAACTTACTACCTAGTTAACGCTCCTCTTCTGTGCCTCCCTAAGGGAGGGATGAGCAAAATAGCAATAAACCTATCTCTAAGTCAATGCTAGAAAATTCAAACGCTCTTTTTTTTAAAAAATACAGTAACTCAATGTACTACAAGAAGGCGGAAGGAAAAAAGTTAAGACAATGAGAAAGCAAACTAGCTTGAAACAAAAATAGAAAAAATTTCATAGTGAGATTAATAAAGTCAATCATAGGTATGAAAAGACACTCCTGTTTGTTAAAAAGATTGTCTCAAAAGATATATTAACAAATGTATAAAGCATTTTGTTAATGGCTATCAGGAAAATCGCTAACCAATCTTAGACGCTGTTCGAAACGCCCAATACACACCTCAGCTTTAGCTAAATCAAAACAAGCAATCAATGACAATACGCCTTCATGGACATAATAGATTGCATGCTGCCTAAACTCCCTTCCTAGCTCAAGCGCTTGTTCTTTATCAATAAAAATCGCCCAACTTTTTTCCATATGGGATAAGTCTGGTGCAACCCCAATGACTGCTCGATAAGGTCTTTGATATTGAAGGATTTTTGATTGTAGCTTTCGATCTAATAGGCGGTTTTGACTAGGGGAAAGTAGGCTGCCGTAAGGATTATGAGCAGTAACAATTGCAAATGAAAAATCACTAGATAACGGTTGAGTAAATAAAAAATGGGTGCTTTGATAGTGTTTCCACAAGTTGTCGATAACATTTTCCATAATATTTCTCTATTTTGAAGCCTAAAATAGTCTAGCAGACAAGTGCAAATAACGAAAGTTTTGTGAGGAAAATCACAATGTTAATAATAAATTTTACAATCAAAAACAAACGCTTAAACTAAAAACACAATAAAATCACTCTTGGTGATAGCAAATTTGTTAACATTTTATTTGTTAACAAATACAAAAAAAGGGTACAATGCTCACCAGTTACTCATAAATGGTCACAAAAAACCATCAACAGCAAGCGAATGTTGCATTATGGTTTAACATTTATTGACACAAAGTTTAGCGCTGTTCGATTAATGTTCTATCTTTATATAACACATTAATTAAACATGAATTTAAAATTAAGCTGGGAACTTTCAACAGCTATTTGATTCATAAATACCAACAAGACAAGCGCATCAATTTATAGCTTTTAGAAATAGCTCATTTAGCAGTAAGTCAACACAACAGAGTTGGCTTATAGGAAAATGAGTAGAGTGTTTAAGTTCAGGGCAGACATAAATAAACACCCAAAAATAGAGATTTTAACGTATGTCATCTGATGACCTGCGTATAACGCTAGCAACCAATCGCTAGAAACGAATTTTAAACATTTAGGTAAATATTATGCAAAACCCACATATTTTGATTGTTGAAGATGAAGCAGTAACTCGTAATACATTACGTAGCATTTTTGAAGCTGAAGGTTATGTCGTTACTGAAGCTAATGATGGCGCAGAAATGCACAAAGCAATGCAAGAAAACAAAATCAATTTAGTGGTAATGGACATCAACCTACCAGGTAAAAATGGTTTATTACTTGCTCGTGAATTACGTGAAATCAACAACATTGGTTTAATTTTCCTAACAGGTCGTGATAACGAAGTTGACAAGATTTTAGGTTTAGAAATTGGTGCAGATGACTATATCACCAAGCCATTTAACCCACGTGAACTAACCATTCGCGCCCGTAATCTATTAACTCGTGTTAACAGTGCTGGCACTGAAAATGAAGAAAAAGGTAGCGTTGAACATTACCGCTTCAACGGTTGGAGCTTAGAAATCAACAGCCGTTCTTTAGTTAACCCACAAGGTGAATCTTATAAGTTACCACGCAGTGAGTTCCGTGCAATGCTTCACTTTGTTGAAAACCCAGGTAAAATTTTAACTCGTGCTGACTTATTAATGAAAATGACTGGCCGCGAGCTTAAGCCACACGATCGTACTGTTGACGTAACAATTCGTCGCATTCGTAAGCACTTTGAAAGCCTAGCTGATACGCCTGAAATCATCGCGACAATTCACGGCGAAGGCTACCGTTTTTGCGGGAACCTAGAAGACTAATCACCTATTGATTTGGTCCGTTTGATAATAAAAACCGAACTAATTGAGTTCGGTTTTTTTATACCTGCTAGCTAGCAAAGCTAATCTTCCCCCTAGCGATACTAAACCTAGTCAGTTTATCACTGGCTATATTTTAGCAATCACAATCAATAACGCGTATGAAAATGCTATATTAACCCAGTACTTAATGTGATTAATCAAAATGATTATCAGAAATGAATTGGGATCAAAATACATGACACACAAATTATTGTTACTCACCAGAGAAAACGATAAATATCGAGAGCTGTTAAGTAACTGCAATTTGCCCCATTTGACTATTCTAGGTGACTCACCCGATAGCATAATGCAGTCGGATATTTGGTTTGCAGAACCCAACTTAGCAGCACCATTATTAAATCACGCTAAAAATTTACGCTGGCTGCAATCAACCTTTGCAGGTGTAGATAAGTTAATCTCAACAAGACAGCGTCGTGACTACATACTGACCAATATTCGCGGTATTTTTGGACCATTAATGAGTGAGTACCTCTTTGGTTATTTACTTGCTCACCAAAGACAACATCAAAAATATCAGCAGCAACAGCAGCAAAAACAATGGCTCCCGGGTAGCTACCAAACACTACAAGGGCAACACTTGCTGCTTTTGGGCACAGGTTCGATCGCTCAGCACATTGCTAGTACCGCAAAGCACTTTGGGATGACGGTAACAGGTATCAATCGCCAAGGCATGGCGACGGCAAGCTTTGATAAAGTTGGCACATTAGCCCAACTAAATGACTTTTTACCAAAAGCAGATGTGATTGCCAGTGTACTCCCTCATACCGAAGAAACTCATAATATTCTTAACCAGCACACACTGACCTTATTAAAACCCAAAGCCATGCTGTTTAACCTAGGGAGGGGAAATGTGCTCGATTTGGATGATTTAGATAGTCATTTATCCCAACACCCTGAACAGCAAGCCATACTAGATGTTTTTAATCAAGAACCCTTGCCTGCCGAGCATCCAATTTGGGCAAGATCCAATGCTATCATCACCCCGCATATTGCAGCCCCAAGTTTTCCGGAACAGGTGGTTGAGGTGTTTTGCCATAATTATGCTTTGTGGTTAAAACAACAACCTTTAATCAATTTAGTCGACTTCACTAAAGGCTATTAGTCGTAATCAACTACACACTGAATGTTAGAAAAAGAAAAATGGTGATTTAAGTAGCAATTTAAACCAAAAGGCATTGGCAATGATAACCGTTTTCATTTAGAATTAGATTCATTGAAAGAGCGATGAGTTATTAACCATCTAATCCCCTAATGTTGGTTTGAGGCTGTTATGTACGTTTGTCTTTGTCATGCCATTACAGATAAGCAAATTAAAGAAGCGGTTAGCCAAGGCGATTGCTCACTTGCTGATGTGAAAAAGCGCTTAGGTGTAGCTGATCAATGCGGAAAATGTGCCCGTATGGCAAATCAAATTATTCAAACACAACTAGAGTTTGAACCTAACTTCTACGAAGTCGCTTAATCTTGGTATAAATGCACACAAAAAAAGCAGCTAATCGCTGCTTTTTTTGTGTCTATGAGTCTATCAGTTAGTCGATATCCCTTGGGTCGTCTGTCGCTGTTACCTCATCAGTACCGCCATCGGTTAGTGCTAACATTTCTACTTCAACACTATCAACTCGCTGTAAGCCTCGTGGTAACTTGGCCCTCTACGCCCACGCTCGCCACGATAATGCTCTAAGTCACTCGCTTTTAATGTCAATTTTCGCTTACCTGCCCATAGGGTAACTGCGGCACCATTTGGAATAACATTTAGATGCAATAACAGCTCTTCACGGTTTTTAGCTCGCTCAGAAGGTATACCGATAATTTTATTGCCCTTACCTTTTGATAATTGCGGCAAAGCATCGACCCCAAACATCAACATTCGCCCTTCGCTGGTTATCGCCAATAAAGATTGATCGGGTCCTTTACCAATTAATTGTGGAGTCAAAACTTGAGCATTAGTCGGTAAACTTAATAATGCCTTACCTGCTTTATTGCGGCTGACCATATCTGAGTAAGCAGCGATAAAACCGTAACCTGCATCACTGGCTAATAAGTAACATTGTTGTTCTTCACCCATGATCACATGTTTCATGACCTCGCCCGATGCCATATTAAAGCGAGTGGTAATCGGCTCACCTTGGCTTCGTGCCGATGGTAAGGTGTGGCTATCTGTAGCAAAGGCCCGCCCTGAAGAGTCAATAAACACTGCAGCTTGGTTACTTTTCCCCATAGCGCTACATAAATAACTGTCGCCAGCTTTATAAGATAAGCCTTGTGCATCAATATCGTGGCCTTTAGCACAACGTACCCAGCCTTTTTCAGATAACACCACAGTAACCGATTCAGCAGGGATCAACTCTTGCTCGGTTAATGCTTTTGCTTCAAGGCGCTCAATAATGGGTGAACGTCTGGCATCTCCATAGGTTTCACCGTCATTAATCAGCTCTTTTTTTACTAAGGTTTTCAAGCGGCGATCAGAACTTAATATCAACTGTAACTTGTCACGCTCTGCCGCTAATTCTTCTTGCTCAGCTTTAATCTTAAACTCTTCAAGCTTTGCAAGATGGCGCAATTTTAACTCTAAAATCGATTCAGCTTGTTTATCGGTTAAATTAAAACGAGCCATTAACTCTGCTTTGGGCTCATCGTGAAAGCGAATGATTTCAATCACTTCATCAATGTTTAAAAATGCCACCATCAAAGCTTCAAGAATGTGTAATCTTGCCAGTACTTTATCTAAACGATATTGCAATCGGCGAGTCACAGTCGTTACCCGATACTCAAGCCACTCACTAAGCATGGTTTTTAAGCCCTTAACTTTTGGGCGACCATCTAAGCCAAGTACATTTAAGTTCACTCTAAAGCTTTTTTCTAAATCAGTTGTCGCAAATAAATGCGCCATTAGTTGATCGCAATCAACCCGATTAGAGCGTGGTACAACAATTAATCTGACCGGATTTTCATGATCAGACTCATCGCGTAAATCACTCACCATCGGCAATTTTTTTGCCTGCATTTGAGCTGCAATCTGCTCTAAAATCTTGCCGCTACCCGCTTGATGAGGTAATGCTGTTATGACAATTTCATGATTTTCTACGCTGTACACCGCACGCATTTTGATAGAACCACGGCCTGTATCATAAATCTTGTGGATATCAGCGCTAGGGGTAATAATTTCAGCTTCTGTTGGATAATCAGGCCCAGGAACAAACTCCATTAAACGCGCCAAATCTGCCTTGGGATTATCAAGCAATTCAACACATGCCGAGACCAATTCTTGCACATTGTGGGGTGGAATATCGGTCGCCATACCAACAGCAATACCGGTAATCCCGTTAAGTAAAATATGTGGCAATCTTGCCGGCAACGTTTTAGGTTCTTTTAATGTACCGTCAAAGTTGACGCCCCACTCAACCGTACCTTGCCCCAACTCTGATAAAAGCACCTCCGAAAACTTAGACAATTTAGCTTCGGTATAACGCATTGCTGCAAATGACTTAGGATCATCGGGAGCTCCCCAGTTTCCTTGGCCATCAACTAATGGATAACGATATGAAAACGGCTGTGCCATCAACACCATCGCTTCATAACATGCACTGTCACCATGAGGGTGATATTTACCTAACACATCGCCCACTGTACGGGCAGATTTCTTTGGTTTTGATTGAGCCGATAACCCAAGCTCACTCATGGCATAAATAATACGACGCTGTACAGGCTTTAAGCCATCGCCAATGTGCGGCAATGCACGATCCATAATGACGTACATTGAATAATTTAAATAAGCCTCTTCGGTGAATCGGCGCAACGGCATTTGTTCAACGCCGTCTAAGCTTAATTCAATCCCATCACTCATCTGTGGTTTCCTGTGATTGTTCAGATGCCTTATAGAACAAACGATATACGTTTCCTTTTAAGTCATCTGAGATATAAATTGCGCCATCTGAAGCGGTAAGCAAATCAAATGGTCGTGCGACGGGAAACTCTCCGTCTAAAAAACTCACCACGGTTTCACGTTGTGAGATGGTGGTTTTATCTTGGCTGTTATCAAGCAATAACATCACTATTTGGTAACCCACCTTACTCGAACGATTCCATGAGCCGTTTTCTGCTAAAAAAAGCTGATTTTGATAACGCTCGGGAAACTGTTTGCCACGATAAAAATGCAGTCCTGTTGGCGCAACATGTGCTGGTAATTCATAGACGGGCGTGGTCACTTTTAAATTAGCAGGCTTCACATAAGCAGGCTCTTCAACATCTGTGGCATGTAGGTAAGGAAATCCAAAGTGAGCGCCTTTCTCATCTAGGCGGTTAATCTCGTCAGCGGGAATATAATCACCCATCCAATTACGCGCCAAATCGGCAAACCATAGAGTGTTATCATTAGGAGCCCAATCAAAACCTGTCACACTTCGCACACCTAATGCAACTTGCTCGCTTGCTCCGGTGTCAACATTGATAGCAATAATGCTGCCAAAAGGCGCGGGAGCTTCACATACATTGCAAGGCATACCTAAGGCTACATAAAGGCGACCATCAGGCCCAAAACGCATCGCACGCGAATAACGTTTTTCTAATTCAGGTAGATTGCTGTAAATTTCTTGGGCCCGACTGGGACGACGCAATCGTTGTTCAATATTTTCAAACTTAACAATTCTATCTTCTTCAGTGACATACAAATCACCATTATAGAATGCTAAAGCATCAGGGTTCTCAAAACCTCTGGCAATGATATATCGTTTATCAACTTGGCCATCTTGATCATTATCGACTAAAGCGTAAACCGTTCCATGTTTTTGTGAGCCAACGAATAAAGTGCCGTTATCGCCCAAAGCCATTTGCTTTACATCGCCCAAATCAGAGGCATATAACGATAGTCCAAATCCTTTTGTGACGGTAATCATCACCGACTGAGCCGCATTTGTTGTACTGACAACAAATAGACTCAATCCTAGTAGCGCACAGGTTTTAATCATTTGTAACCAATAAAAACCAAGTGACTTTGTTTTGATATACAACATCTTATTATTCTAATGCCTTGAATTTATTATTATCGGCAGTCAGAAATCCTATTATATTTGGGCTAAATCACCCTTAGATTCTAACCAACTCTTTCTATCTGACGAACGTTTTTTAGCTAATAGCATATCCATCATTGCATCTGTTTGCTCTGCATCATCAATAGTTAATTGCACCAAACGACGAGTATTAGGGTCCATGGTGGTTTCTCTTAATTGCAATGGATTCATTTCACCCAGACCTTTAAATCGAGTAACCTGTACTTTGCCCTTTTTATTTTCAGCTACCAATCGGTCTAAAATACCTTTCTTTTCATCCTCATCTAACGCATAAAAAACTTCTTTACCTATATCGATTCGGAACAAAGGAGGCATGGCAATATATACATGTCCTTTCTCAACTAACACTTTGTAATGCTTTAAAAATAAAGCACAAAGTAAGGTTGCAATATGTAATCCATCCGAGTCAGCATCCGCTAGAATACAAATTTTACCGTAGCGTAATTCATCAATATTTTCACTGTCAGGATCACATCCTATTGCCACAGAAATATCATGCACTTCATGCGAGCCTAACACTTGCGAAGCATCAACTTCCCAGGTATTTAAGATTTTACCGCGTAGCGGCATAATGGCTTGAAACTCACGATCACGTGCTTGTTTTGCACTGCCGCCCGCTGAGTCCCCTTCCACTAAAAATAGCTCACCCCGCATAGGGTCTTGACCTGAACAATCGGTTAATTTTCCGGGCAATGCAGGGCCTGACGTGACTCGTTTTCGCGCGACTTTTTTTGCGGCTTTTAAACGGCGTTGAGCATTGTTAATACATAACTCTGCAAGTTGTTCGGCAAGTTCTGTATTTGAGTTTAACCACAAAGAAAAAGCATCACGTACAATGCCAGAAACAAAGGCTGAACTTTGTCGACTAGATAGTTTCTCTTTGGTTTGCCCAGCAAACTGGGGGTCTTGCATTTTGATTGATAAAATAAAGGCTGCTTTATCCCAAATATCCTCAGGAGAAAGCTTAATGCCGCGAGGCACGAGGTTTCTAAACTCACAAAATTCACGCATCGACTCTAATAAACCTTGCCTAAAGCCGTTAACGTGAGTACCCCCTAATGGGGTTGGAATTAAGTTCACATAGCTTTCGTTAAGACTTTCACCGCCTTCTGGCAGCCATGTAATCGCCCAATCAGCCGCTTCTAATTCGCCTTTAAAACTACCAACAAAGGGCTCTTCAGGTAATAAAGGTGAGTCTTTAACCGCTTCTTTTAGATAGTCAGTTAGGCCGCTTTCATAAAACCATTCATGTACTTCATTACTTTGTTTATTGGTAAATTTGATCCGCAGACCTGGGCATAAAACCGCTTTGGCGCGTAACAAATAAATAAGTTTAGTAATAGAGAAATTAGCTGAATCGAAATAGCTGGCATCTGGCCAAAATTGCACTCGAGTACCCGTATTACGGCGTCCGCAAGTGCCAGTAACGGTTAAGTCTTCCACTTTAAAACCATTTTCAAATGCCATTTCATACACTTGTGCATCGCGGCGGACGCTGATTTCAACTCGCTTTGATAGCGCGTTAACCACTGAAATGCCAACACCATGCAAACCACCTGAAAATTGGTAGTTTTTATTGGAAAACTTACCGCCAGCATGCAGCTTAGTTAGAATGAGTTCAACCCCAGGGATCCCTTCTTCAGGGTGAATATCCACTGGCATACCACGGCCATCATCGGTGACTTCTAACGAGTTGTCTGTATGTAATATCACTTCAATTTTTGAAGCATGGCCGGCTAATGCTTCATCGACACTATTATCAATCACTTCCTGACCCAGATGATTGGGGCGAGATGTATCGGTATACATACCCGGACGGCGTTTAACCGGGTCAAGTCCATTTAGGACTTCAATTGAATCTGAAGTATATTGATTAGTCATATTCCACACATATTGTTATTTATTATCTACTGAGCAGATAAATTTTAATTGTTAAGGCAGCTGAAGAAATCGACAAATTTTATCAAGCTGTTGCTCGTATCCCACAAAACTGTGGTCGCCATTGGGTTCTAAATGTAGTTCGCAGCAATGATACTTATGCAAAGCCTGACGATAATCTAACACTTCGTCACCAGTTTGCAACAAAACCAAGAAACGATCTGGATGGCAAATGACCTTACTATCATATTGAGCCACTGCTTCTCGATCTTCTGGCAACACTTGATAATGCTCATTCGTGTACGGATTATATTGAGGCCCAATAAACTGTTCAAACAATTCATAGGGTTTTACTGCAGGATTTACTAAAACAGCTCGTCCACCATACTTTTCAGCTAAAAAACTCGCAAAATAACCACCTAAAGATGAACCAATAAAGCGTAATGGCTCCCCGTTTGCTTTTGCCTGTTCGGTAATCCTCGTAAGTAAAGCCATAGCTTCATGAATAGATGTCGGAACTTGCGGCTGATGGAAACTAAGGTTGGGATAATGCTGTTTGATGTAATTGGCGGTTTGCAACGCTTTGTCTGACTGATTAGAGCTATTAAATCCATGTATATAAAGCAGCATATGTCCTCACGCTGTGGTTCATTGCAATTAACTCGGCTTAAAAAGGCGATAAAAACTAATAGCCGCTGGCATCGTTATCTGGCGAGAAACGATCGCCCTCAACACGGTAAACTTGAGATTGAATGCTACCATCGCAAGCCAGTTCCAGCAAACGATAACCGGGTTGCAAACCATCTAATGCAAAGTGGCCCGAAAGTGGTTTGAATTGTATACAGGTTGATGGTGTTGCCATCAATGCAATATTACCATGGGGGCCGCGATGAATGGTGTCTACTTGCTGATGGACATGCCCCCACAACAAACCTTTCACTTGAGGGTACTGGCTCATACGTTGAATAAATTCATCGCCATTTGCCATGCAATGCTGATCAAGCCAAGTGCATTTCATTAAAATCGGATTATGATGCATCACAAGCAATACATGCTTATTGGGTTCAGCTTTAATCGCTAAATCAATTAACGTAAATTGATGATCACCCATAAAGCCTCCAGGCTTACTACGGATGGTTGAATCAAGCATCAAAATTTGCCAATCACCCGCAATTATGCGCTGTTGACCAAATATATGCTCACCTTGCATATGCAAAGCCATCACTCGAGGATCATCATGGTTTCCAGGTAAGTAGTGACAAGGTAAGTTGATTGATGCGATTTGTTCAACAAAGTTACTGTAAGACTTTGGCGAATAATCTTGGCTGATATCACCTGAGGTGATTAATAAATCTGCTGATAAGGATGAGGTTAGAAAACTATCAATAACGGCTTGCAGGCTTTGGGCTGTGTTAACACCTAATAATTTTGAATCTGGATCGGCAAACAAATGCGGATCCGTAATCTGGATCAAGCGCACTGGTTGGTTATTATCAAAATGATAGTTAACAGCTGATTTCAGCAAGTTATAATTCCCAAAATAAATAAGCACATATCAAATTCATTGATAAACCTGACTATGGCAGCCTATTTTCAGTAATTCCTCAAGAAATGCATTTACTTGATACTTTTCATCAGTCTGATGCATAGACACATTTGGGTAATCATATACTGGTTGTAATCGATAAATCTGTTGACTAGTTAACACTTCTGCTAATTGCGCATCATGATAAACACGTACTGTCGCTTTAGGAGAAGAAAGAAATAAACTATCAGGTAAACTGCGAGAGATTTCAATTAACTGGGTATAACGTGTGTTTTCAAGTAATGTGACTCGCAAACTGCCGAATTTACCTGTTACAGTCCAATGACTATTTAGCTCACACTCATCAGGTAGCCACTTTAAAATTAGCGCATAGTTTCGTCCGCAAAGTGCTAAAAATGCACTCACGTTTGGCTGATATCTATTTTTACTTGCCACTCCTGCTATTGCCACGCTTATATCTTCTCTTTAGATTTAAGTTAATTCGCTACGAACACGTTTCTGAACAATACTGCTGATAGTTAAGCATCAGCCATTGAATGCCTAACACAGTTGAAGCATTGTCAATCACACCAGACTGTACCCATTGATAAGCTTGTTCACGGCTTACTACATGTACCTTAATGTCTTCATTTTCATGGTCAAGCCCATGCAAGCCACTCGCTTTACTGGCATCAACTAAACCTACATACAAATAGAAGCGTTCAGAGGTCCCACCCGGACTCACTAAATAACTATTGATATAGTCCATAGCACGACAATCTAAGCCTGCTTCTTCCATCAATTCACGCTTAGCAACTTGCTCATGACTTTCGCCAGGTTCGACCATACCTGCCACCAGCTCAAGAAGCCAGATTGAATTAGTGCTTGCTAATGCTGGCGCGCGAACTTGCTCAATTAATACGACCTGATCTTGAATCGGATCATAAGGTAAAACCACAACCGCATTACCACGCTCAAAGACTTCACGAGTAATCACATCGCTCCAGCCTCCAGCAAATAATTTATGTTTAAACTTATATTGTTCAAGTTTAAAAAAACCTTGGTATAAATCTGTTTTCGACAGTAACTCAAAGTCAGTTTGCGCATTGAAGCTTTGGGGGGATTTTTATCTTTCATTGGAAACCTAATATTTAGAAACTATTTAGAAACGCAAAATAAAGCGAACAATTATCGAAAAATATGAGCCTAGGCAGCTTATTGTGGCTAATTTCATCTTAAGGGCAAATAAAATCTGTTACACTTGATATTTGACTTAAATGTAGATGTTTTTACTATTCTAAATAACAAAGGCTAATTCAGTGAGCGTTGCAAAAGGTGCAAGTAAATATGAATACGGTATAGTTTTATGCCAAATTACGCTCGTGAGTGAATTCAAAGCTACTGTAACATTTAGCAAATAAGACGCTGGTTTAATACCTCCATTTTCCAACATTTGCTAAGTTAAGCACAAGATATGAACACTAAAGATATAGGCTTTAGCCATAAATCATTATATCTTTACATTTAATAATATAGGCATTGTCTAAAAGGGCAGAAAATGAAATTCAAAATGGGTTCTTTATACGCAGCACTGTCGTTTGCAGTCGTTGCACCAACAGTTCAAGCTGATGATTTATTACAAATTTATCAACAAGCGCTAACTAATGATCCAATCGTATTACAAGCGCAAGCCCAGCGTAATGCTTTATACGAGAAAATTGAAGAAAATCGCGCACCGTTATTACCAACAATTAGTGGTACTGTTGGCTATTCAAAAGCGTGGAATGATTACGAAGATGCCGCAACCGTAAAACCTTCAGGCTTTACCGGCGGTATTCAACTTCAGCAAGTCATTTATGATCATAGCGCTTGGGTTGGTTTAGATTTAGCAGAGCTAGCTGCATCTCAAGCTGACTCTGCTTACGCTTCAGCATTACAAGCCCTAATTATTCGTGTAACCCAAGCATACTTCAATGTATTAACGGCTAAAGATAACTATGAGTTCCAAGGCGCTGAAAAAGCCGCCATTGAGCGTCAGTTAGAGCAAACTAAGCAGCGTTTTGCTGTGGGTTTGACCGCAATTACCGATGTACATGAAGCGCAAGCACAATACGATTTAGCCTCAGCGCAAGAAATCTTAGCTGAAAACGATCTCGCTAATAGCTATGAAGCACTTCGTGAAATTACGGGAATCGATCATAAAACATTAAATGTGTTAGATACCAACCGATTTTCGGCAACAGCTCCTGCTCCAGCCTCATCTACAGACTGGTTAAAAATGGCTGAAGTGAGCAGTTTAGATCTATTGACACAGCGAATCGGCAAAGACATCGCTAACGAAACCATTAAATTATATAAAGCGGGCCACATGCCATCTTTATCGCTAAACGCAGGTTACACCAAAGGCTTTGAGCAAAAGCCAACTGCAGACTTTGACAATTCAAATATTGGCGTAACCCTAAAGGTACCTATTTTTGAAGGCTTTAAAGTCTCTTCACAAGTTAAACAAGCTCAATACCAATATGTTGAAGCAAGCGAAAGACTTGAACAAACTCATCGCAGCGTAGTTAAAGATGTTCGTAATAACTATAACAACGTTGCGGCATCTATCAGTTCTATTCGTGCTTATGAGCAATCAGTGATTTCTTCTGAAAGTGCATTAAAAGCAACTCAAGCAGGCTTTGAAGTGGGTACACGTACTATCGTTGATGTACTAAACCGTACCCGTGATTTATATGATTCAAAGCGTAAATTGTCTGATGCGCGTTATGGTTATATCAAGTCTATTATGGCCTTAAAACAAGCTGCCGGTACATTGAATGAAGATGATGTTATTGCAATTAACAGTGGTTTAATCGCTGAATAATATTGCAATGTCACTTAAGCAAAACGGCCGATAGGCCGTTTTTTTACGTCGGATTGATAGGAGTAATGGCAAACTCAAGTTGTATTATTATCGTGTCATCATAAATCGATAAAGCGAACATTTAGTTACATCAGCAGGCTCACATGAATTTATTCACCTACTGACCTCAATGAAACATAACAGCAAGATACAAGGTCGCTATTTAACGACGACAAAGGTTTAGACACTTCAAAATTCAACCACAAAAAAACCAGCCCCTTTTGCAAGTTGGCTGGTTTAAATGCTGTTAGTTAAAAACCAACAGCTTAATCAACAATTACGCTTGAGGGCGCATCGCTGGGAATAAAATCACGTCACGAATAGTGTGAGTATTAGTGAATAACATCACTAAACGATCAATACCAATACCCTGACCGGCTGTTGGTGGTAAACCATACTCTAGTGCGCGAATGTAATCGGCATCATAGAACATCGCTTCATCATCACCGGCATCTTTGGCATCAACTTGTGCCTTAAAGCGATTATCTTGATCTTCAGCATCGTTAAGCTCTGAGAAACCATTAGCCACTTCACGTCCGCCAATGAAAAATTCAAAACGATCAGTGATGAAATGGTTTTCATCGTTACGACGTGCAAGTGGTGAAATGTCAGCTGGATAACCAGTAATGAACGTAGGCTGCATTAACTTAGGTTCAGCAGTTTCACCAAAGATTTCTTCAAGTAGTTGACCACAAGTCCAGAACTTCTCAATTGTCATGCCAAGGCTTTTAGCCAAATTACGCATAAACTCAACGTCTTTCACTTCTTCATAAGTCATCGACTGAATTGTTTGGTTGTCTGGATTGTACTTTTTGATTGCATCTAACATGGTTAAACGAGCGTATGGGCCACCAAAATCAACCGTATGTTCACCATATGGAAGTAGTGGAGAACCACAAAGCTCAGTAGCAATCGAGCTTAACATTTCTTCAGTTAGATCCATCAGATCATTAAAATCTGCATAAGCCATATAGAATTCCATCATAGTGAATTCTGGGTTATGACGAGGTGATAAGCCTTCATTACGGAAGTTACGGTTGATTTCAAACACACGCTCAAAACCACCCACCACTAAACGCTTAAGGTAAAGCTCTGGCGCAATTCGTAAGTACATCGCCATATCAAGCGCATTGTGATGAGTTTCAAAAGGACGTGCTGACGCACCACCAGGAATGCTATGCATCATTGGGGTTTCAACTTCCATAAACTCTTTTTTAATCATAAAGTTACGAATAGCTGCAACCACTTTAGAACGCATAACAAATGCTTTGCGTGAGTCTTCGTTAACAATTAAATCAACGTAACGCTGACGGTAACGAGTTTCTTGATCTGATAGACCATGGAATTTTTCAGGCAGAGGACGCAATGCTTTGGTTAGCAATTGGTACTGGTCCATGTTGACATATAAGTCGCCTTTACCTGAAAGGTGAAGCTGACCGCTAACACCAATGATGTCACCAATGTCTAATCCGTGCAGATTTTCTTTTAAATCTTTTTGAACATCTTTACCAGCATAAGCTTGAATACGACCAGATACATCTTGGATCACCAAGAATGGGCCACGCTTAGCCATAATACGGCCGGCAATCGAACGCTGAATGTTCATGCCTTCTAACTCTTCTTTAGAGTAGTTGCCGTATTCAGCTTGAATATCAGCGGCCTTGTGTTTGCGATCGAAGTTATTTGGGTGACCATTGGCTGGGCAGTTGCTACGAATGTGGTCTAATTTCGCACGACGCTCTGCAATTAACTTGTTTTCGTCTTGGGTTTGTTCAGTCATCTTCTTCTCTCGTTAAACGTTAAAGGCCAGATTTAAGGCTAGCTTCAATAAACTTGTCCAAATCGCCATCTAGGACGCTTTGGGTATTTCGGTTTTCAACACCTGTACGTAAATCTTTAATTCGGGCGTCGTCAAGCACATATGAGCGGATTTGGCTGCCCCAACCAATATCTGATTTGGCATCTTCAGCGGCTTGTTTATCGGCATTCTGTTTGAGCATTTCTAGCTCATACAGTTTTGCTTTTAATTGTTTCATTGCAGCATCGCGGTTCTTATGTTGCGAACGATCATTTTGACACTGCACCACAGTATTTGTGGGTAAATGAGTAATACGGATAGCTGATTCAGTTTTGTTGACGTGCTGACCACCGGCACCTGAAGCGCGATAGGTATCAATTCGTAAATCCGCTGGATTAATATCAATTTCAATTGAGTCGTCAATTTCTGGGTACACAAATACTGAACAGAAAGACGTGTGGCGCTTACCTGACGAGTCAAAAGGTGACTTACGCACTAAACGGTGTACACCAGTTTCAGTACGTAGCGAACCAAAAGCGTATTCGCCAGTAAACTTAATAGTGGCGCCTTTTATACCGGCTACATCACCGTCGGTCACTTCCATAAGCTCAGGTTTGTAATCATGAGCTTCACCCCAACGTAAATACATACGTAGTACCATATTGGCCCAGTCTTGCGCCTCTGTACCACCAGAACCTGATTGTATATCTAAGTAGCAATCTGAAGCATCATGAGGGCCTGAGAACATGCGACGGAATTCAAGATCTTCCAAACGTTTTTCTAACGCTGCTAATTCTGTACTGGCATCGTTAAACGTTTCTTCGTCATCTTCTTCAACAGCCAGCTCAAGTAAGCCTTCAATATCTTCAAGGCCACTGTCCATATCATCGATTGTTTTCACTACCGCTTCAAGGGCACTGCGCTCTTTACCTAATGCTTGAGCATTATCAGGATCATTCCAGACTTCTGAGCTTTCAAGCTCTCGACTCACTTCTTCTAAACGCTCACTTTTGCCAGCGTAGTCAAAGATACCCCCGAAGAAGTTCTGTGCGATCAGCGAGCTCTTTAATTTTGAATTTTACCGGATTTACTTCAAACATGAATTTTCTACTTAACAAATAGCGGTTAACAAAAGGTGCAACGGCGCATTTTACCCCAAGCTGAGTGCTAAACCTAGACCGAAATAAGCTTAATTAATCCACTCTGAGCTAATAAATCCAACCTTAGACATCAAGATTCTTATACTAGACAAGTTTTTATCGCTTAAGGTTATTTTTTATTATTTATTCTGAGCTAACCATAAGAGATTAGCTAACGCACTAATTGAGTGAATATTGACGGGGATGCCTTACTCTAGATAAATATTTGAGCATGAACAGCACAAGTTGATATCCCTAGTACAGACTAGTTAGCGGGTAGCGAATATTAGTTTCAGATAAGCAATACGAAGAAGGGCCAACAATGACGTAAAAAAGAATCGCCACTGGCGGTTAAACGATTCTTTTTCGATATCATATTTTACTTACTATATTTTAAACTGATTGACTAACTTAGCTAAGTGATCACCAGAGTTTGCGACAACACTACTCACTTCAGCCGCTTGACGACTAGACTCAAGTAATTGATTAACAATTTCCTGCACAGAGGTGATATTGCGATTAATCTCTTCAGTTACTGAACTTTGCTCTGTGGCTGCTGTTGCAATATGAGTACTCATGTCATTGATATTAGCAACCGATGAAGTCACGGCGCCAAGACTTTCTGAAATAGCTTTTGACGACTCAACAGAGCGGACACCGCTCTTTTGACTTTCTTGCATGGCTTGCACCGCTTGTGCAACTGACTTGTGTAATTCACTGAGCATGTCATTAATTTCTACAGTACTGGCTTGAGTTCGGCTTGCTAGATTTCTCACCTCATCAGCCACCACCGCAAAACCGCGCCCTTGCTCACCTGCTCTTGCAGCCTCAATGGCAGCATTTAACGCGAGTAAATTGGTTTGCTCAGCAATCCCCCCTATCACGCTTAACACTGAGTTAATTCGTTTAGACTGCTCGCTAAGGGATTGAATATTATTGGCCGCATTGTCAATTTCAGACATTAATTGTGAAACTTCAGACAGTGAAATATCAACACACTCTTGCGCTTTCATCACATAGTTAGACGCCATTTGGGTAGAGTCAGCGACTTGATTGGTATTCTGGGCAACATCATGTGCAGTTGCCGACATTTCGGTAATGGCGGTAACAATTTGATCGACTTCATTATTATGACTGTATAACTGATCAGAAATAGTAACAGTTTGATCGTTAATACTTTTTGCAGCTTGCTTGACATCATTGGTTGCGCCAGCAACATCGCCAATAATGTTTTGTAATTTATCGACAAATAAGTTGAAGGCATGACCCAATTGAGCAATCTCATCTTTGCCTTTAACCATTAAGCGCTTGGTTAAGTCTCCTTCCCCATGAGCGATATCGTTTAAGGAATCGGCCATATTTTGAATTGGAGCAACCATGCGTTGCGCTACAAAAATCACGCCAAAGATATTTAATACACCCAATGCACTGACTAATAGTATAAACATCAATAAATTTTGATTCATCTGCGCCTGTTGCGCTTCTTTGAAGTCAGCAATCACTTGTTCGATATCATCAATATACGCCCCTGAACCCAACATTAAGTTGGTATTGGGGATCATCACGGCATAGCCTAGCTTTTCAGTTAATCCTTGGGTATTGGGTTTTTGATAGTAGTAAGTAAAGTTACCATCACCATTTTGAGCTGCATCAAGCAAACCAACAATAATTTTATTACCGTTAGGATCTGTCATGCCGATTAAACTTTGGCCTTCTAGTTCAGGCTTTAATGCGTGAAAGATGTTGATACCATCTGTGTCATAAATGTAGAAATAACCAGCTGAACCAAAGCGTAAATCGCGCAATGCTTTTTTAACATCACCTTGATCCCCTAATGAAAGCTGATACTCAACCACGCCTTTGGCAACCTCAACCACTTCAGCAAGCTGGGTTTTACGTCCTTCAATAAACTCATTGCGGAAGTCATTCATATCACTTTCTAGCGAGTTACTCTCATTCACATAGAATAAGATCAATACCACGCTCAAAATAAGCGTTAATGGCATCAAGGATAATGCCAATAATTTATTGCGTAGAGACAAGTTTTTCATTGTTATTAACCCTCTAGATACTTACTAGAACAAGTATAGTTAGCAACAACAAAAATGGCACAAAAGCATTACAACAAACAAACAAAGATCACAGTCATAATAATGCTGTGCAGCCGATCAAATTTTAATCTACATTACGCCTATCACGGCACCTGAACATGCAAACCCAAATACCAATAACACAATACTGGGTTTAAACATTTTAAGTAGACCAAAACCTAATATCACCAACGCGATATCCATAGGTGCAGCTACCGCACTAACAAATACAGGCTGATACAATGCCGCCAATAACAAACCCACTACAGCAGCATTCACTCCAGCCAGGCAGCCAGCAATAGTAGGGCGTTGACTAATAGCACGCCAACTTTTGAGCCCAACTAGCATTAGTAAAAAACCGGGCATAAATATCGCAATTGTGGCCACTAGCGCACCTTGTATTGGAGACTCAAGCCAAATATCAGCCCCCAAGAATGTCGCCAAGGTAAACATAGGTCCTGGTATCGCTTGTGCCAACGCATAACCGGTTAAAAAACGGTCTTGGGTGACTAGCTCACCAACGTTGGTTTCAAGTAGAGGTAAAACAACATGTCCACCACCAAACACTAAACTGCCTACTTGATAAAATTGACCAAAAATTTGCCCTAGGCTATCAGGTTGATTAGCTAAAAATAGTGATGCCACCAGCGCGATAATAAATAACCCAAGCCACCAAAAGTTGAGTTGTATAGTTGATGTTTCTGGCAGAGTGCCATTACCACGGGTCATAAACATTGCACCAACTAATGCAGCAAAAATTAACACTAGGATTTGCGTGAATAATGATGGCAGTACTAAAACTGCAACAGCAGTCATCAGCATTAAACATTGCGCAGTTTTTCGCTGACAAAATTGCTTGAACATTGACAAGGTCGCATCAGCAACCACGACGACAGCCAACAATTTCAAACCATGAATAATTCCTGCTACCACGCCCAACTCTTGCCATGCGGCACTGGTCACAGCAAACAAGAACAGTAATAAAAACGAGGGTAAAGTGAAGCCTAAAAATGCCGACAACGCCCCCGCTAAACCACCTCTATGGTAGCCAATGGCAAAACCTACTTGGCTAGAAGCAGGCCCTGGCATAAACTGGCTTAAGGCAACAAAACTGGCATATTGCTTGTCATCTAGCCAGTTAAGGTCTTGAACGAAGGTCTTTCTAAAATACCCAATATGGGCAGCTGGGCCGCCAAAGGAAGTTAGGCCTAGACCTAAAAACAAAAGAAAGATTTTTATGATATTGTTCATGATCTATTAGACTTCGTTTGCAGATTGGCTGAGTTTATTAAAACAACATAGCAGATTTATGACATCTATGAATATAAGCATCGGATTATAAGAAACAAGCAACCAATCTAAAACCCAAAAACATATGTAAAAATTGGCTCCTCCTCAAGAACACATTCATTAATACATACTTCTAAAAAAACCTATTAATTCGGTTGCTCTGATAACTAATCAGGCTGTAATTTAATGCTTTATAAGCATATAGATACTGATAACAACATAAAAAAATGAATGTCAAGGACACGAAAACACCTTACTTGGTGTCCTTATACATAAAAGGGCCCCACAATATTATGAGCACTCAATTATGAATTATTTAACTGAGTGGAATATGTCAGATAATAACCCCTATTGTTATAGCTACAGTCGTTACTCTAGCCTAGCGCAACAAAATGGTTCCTCAATAGCTCGTCAGACACGATTAGCAAAAGAGATTGCTAAAGATTTAGGCTTGGACCTCATAGAGTACTGCGATAAGGGCGTTAGCGCATTTAGAGGGAAGAATAGTGAGTCTGGAAAACTGGCGAGCTTTATCGAAGATGTAAAAAATGGGCTAATCCCTAAAGGAAGTTGGCTGATTGTTGAGAACTTTGACCGCATCTCCAGAGATAATATTTATAATGCGCAGACATTATTTCTCGAGCTAATCAATCTAGATATCACCATTGTTACAGGCATGGATCGGCGGGTATACAACAAAGAGAGTATCAATAAAAACCCCTTAGATTTAATGGTATCTATATTGCATTTTGCACGAGCACATGACGAGTCTGTTATCAAATCCAATCGTACAAACGGAGCGGCAAAGGCATTAATTGAAAATCACAATGCGGGCATTCGTAGCCCTGATGGCTACCCTATTGCGTTAAACAGTGTTGGTTCTAATAAGTTTTGGGTTGATTGCAGTGATAAATCAGTCAAGCCTCATCCAGTATATTTTCCGATAGCTCAAGAAATGATTCAGATGTGTTTAGATGGAAAAGGTACACACATTATTACAGGACATCTAAATGAAAAGTATCCGGCTCCTTTGCCTAAATCGAAAAGAGATAGAGGAGAAGTCGGTGTATGGACGCTAAACAGAACGAACAAGTTTTTTAGATCACGCACATTACTAGGTGAAAAAGAGGTCAATCTTAATGGGCAAACTTATATTTTGAAGGACTACTATCCCCCTTTAGTTGACGAAGCTACATTTTATCAAATACAAGCATTACGAAAGCAGCGTAATGTTAAACCTGCAAACTCAAATAAGGTATATTTGTTTACAGGCAATAAGCAACTTTATTGTGCACATTGCGGTTCACGTATGACCAATCTCACGCACAACAGGAATAAGGAAGAAATTAAGCGTTACGACAAGTATCGTTATGTATGTGCAAATACTAAATTCCAGTGTCGATCTTGGTCATTTAATGCTTTGTGGCTAGACGACACAATTATTCGTCTAGCTTCTAATCATGTTTTTCGACCTACCAATCAAACGAAAGAATTCGATGTTGCAATTAAGGGCATCGAAGAGAACATTAACACTAAGCAAGCTAATATAAGGAATTTAATTGACCTTATAAAATCAGGAGTGTCGACAAAAGCAATACCAAGTGAGATAGCTAATCTTGAATTTGAAGTAGAACAGCTCTATGTGTCTTTGCAGGAACTACAAGCAAAAAGAGAATCCGAGCTAAAAGATTCTGTTGAATGGGGTGAAATCGATGACAATATACTTGATTATGAACAATCTGACTTAAGAAGATCTGCCAAAGAGCGAATTAAATCAGCAATCAAGTTGATTAATTGTGAGCAAATTCGTCAAGGTTTTATCAAGTTTGAAATCACTTTTATAAATGGCATCACATTGAGGGCTTATAGAACACGCGATACGCTAGTTTTTGATGGCATAGCATGGGCTAAGTTAGGTGACTTTTATCGCCAGCCTGTAAAGATTAAAACCGAAGACTTAAAAAAGTTGGAATTTGGAGACCCTTTAGAGAACACAGTCTACAATAAATCTCGCTTAGATAAGTTATTTGATCATGATGCAGTTCGTCACTTACGTAATAAGGTCATTTCCGCCCCTGCAGAAAATACTGGGTACAACACACATTACCAATATAATGGATTGGGCGATGTATCTGTTGAAATGATGAGACAATATGAATTAGGTGAAAATCCCCCCCATTTAACTCATGATTTAACAAGGGCAAAGTATATTGCCAATTGGGCAGATGGGCTAAAAGGAGCTCCTAAAAAAATAGAAGATCAGTTTTATGTGTATAAGCATACGCAAAACGAGTACGTGATCAAAAAACACCGTCCTGAAATCTGTTTCATTGAAAATGTTGAATTTCCTAAGTATTGCAGTAAGTAGTAATTGTCAGGAAACAAGGAGCGAGTGAGCTCCTTGCTTAATCAAGTTTTCACCTTTAGTACCAACAAATAAAAATTATGCCGCGCGGTTTCAAGCGCATCACGCTACCGCACTTGGCCTACATCTAGCACCTCGCGGTACAATTTTACTTCCTACGAGCCAAAAAAATGCCCATTACGCACAAGCTAACGGGCAAAGGTTTGGATAAGCTGAGAAACTGAAGGGTGAAGGAGTGAATCCCAACAGTAAATAAAGATTAGTTCAATACTTCAAAAATGCTATCCGAATAGTTTTATTGTTTTTGAATAGATAGTTACCTTTAATGTAATAACATGATTAACAAACTGATTGTATTACTTATTTTTTATATACCTACATTTAGGGAAACTATCACAGCCCCAAAAATAACTGCCAGCATTAACACCGGTTCTTGCGACACGCTTAACAAGAGGTGATCCACATTTAGGGCAAATAGTTGTAGATTTATAACGCTCTCGCAGTCCCTTTACATGCTCACGGTTTGTTGTTTTACTATTTATCTGATGATTTTCTACTTTGCTTATAAGGTATGATACTTCTTGTTCTGAAAGTATTGCTTTACGATAACTCTTGATAGAATGTCTCAGCCTGCCATTAATTACATTAGTTGGCATATAGGTTTTGAATTGACAATCTCCAGCAAAGTAGACTATTGGCTGAATCAAATTATCATCGATGTTCAAATAAGCTGCTAGCGCTTTCTTTTGTCGGTATGTTTGGCGCAATGGATTCTGAAAGCGATATTTATTCCCGTAGATTAATTGCGTCCATTGGTGAGCTGATTCATCACCGAAAATCCAGCCTTTAATATTTTTAGTTTCAACAATGAATAGCCCATATTGAGATATTATAAGATGGTCAATTTGCGCAGTGCCACTAAAGGTAGGAATATATAAATCATGAAACTTCCTATAAATTTGGCTGTTTAATGACACCCAAAGATTTAATCTTGTTTTCTTTTCACCTAACCACCCCCTAATCAAATTGAACATTTTTCACTCACACCTCGACATTGCATTTCCCATAAAAACTGATTTACAAACAATTAACACTTATCTGATTTTTATATGCCTGATACACATTAAACTTATCAAGCTCATTTAGCACAAAGTATACATGAATGGGCTTGGTTTGTTGCTGCCTAGCTATTGCAGTGATCGCTATCTGTGCGGCTTGATCAACAGGGAAACGATAGATACCAGTCGAAATTGCTGGGATAGCAATTGATGTAAGTCCATTGTCATAAGCTATATGCATGATATTTTGATGCACTAGTTCAAGCTGTTCAACCTCACCTCTTTTGCCATCAAGCCAACGAGGGCCACATGCATGAATGATGTGCTTGCAATTACTTAGGCCAAATGAAGGGGTGATAACGACATCACCATACTCCTGCCGTCCAATAGTTTTGCACTCATTCTCAAGCTCAATACCTGCCCTTTTGTGAATAACACCACATAGGCCACCACCACGCAGCAAAGATACATTGGCAGGGTTAACAATCGCATCAACTTCAGTACTAAAAATATCATCATGAATTACATCTAACATTTTGGCTCGCTATTGTCTGCTTAATTTACACGTAATAATAACATCACTAGAAATCCAGATACTGAAATAACTAGCAATCCGAGTCAGCCATTTAAGCATTTAATACCGACAATAAGTGCTCGTTTGTAGCGGGAAAAAAACCGCATTGCTTATATATAAAGCGATGCAATTATTTTCCAGCTACACAGCACCAGCAGATGTAAAGAAACTTGTAAGTTAACTTACACCAGTAATATCTGCATTTAGATGTAAAGAAAGTCTAGGTGTGACAATTACTTGACTGTAAAATTAGCATATACAACTTACTTTACACTGGAGACTAAAATGCTTATCGGCTACGCCCGTGTTTCATCATTAGAACAAAATACAAGTGTGCAAGTTATGCAGTTAGAGCAACAGGGCTGCACTAAAATCTTCCAAGACATCCAATCAGGCAAATCATCAGACCGTCAACAATTAAATGAGCTAATCGACTTTGTGCGTGATGGAGACACCGTACATGTAATGAAAGTTGACCGACTGGCACGTAATACAATTGACGCTTTAACTATCGCTGACAAATTAAAAGCAAAAGGGGTCGGCTTAATCTTTCACGACTTATCCGGTTGTGACATTAACTCTGATGTTGGCCGTGTTATTTACACTACAATTTCAGCATTTGCAGAAATGGAGCGTAAACGTATTTTACAACGATGTAATGAAGGTCGAGCTAAGGCAAAAGCTGATGGTCGGCATATGGGTCGTAAGCACAATCAACAAATGCATGATGAAGTTAGACGATTATTTGCTGATGGAATGGCTAAAGCTGTTATTGCCAAAAACCTTAATGTGTCTCGACAAACCATTTACACCGTTCTGAAATCGACTTAATTGAAGGGATAGTTAAATTTAGCGGAGTACGCCAACATAGCATTAATTAGCTATGCTGACGCTTAAAATGAAAAAATATTAAAAGCAATGCCCGATAACCTCTCCAATAAAACATACGACATTGGATTATTTCAAATACTTATTTAATGCCAATTTAACTCTAGGCTCATTGAGCCTTGTAATGCATTTTTCAACATTAAATGGCTCAAATACATATATCAAAGCATCTTTAACTCTTAACAACCAGCTAGGCAAACCACTTTCAGTATTAGGCTTTAATATCAGCTTATTAACTTCACTTATAGCCTTAACTTGAGTTTCTAAATTATGATTAACGAGTAATAAGTGACTTAAATTTCGATAATTTTTAGATGTTGTATTAAATACATCTGACTTATTTACATGCCTACCTATATATGAGTAGCCTTCTGGGAATGGTTCATTATTGCCTAACCAACTTTCATCAACACGACTTAGAGGTAAAGCTAATCTATTATTAGATATAACGGGATTTTTATTATATCTCATATACCTTCCAGCCATTAAAAATGGCGTTGATGAATCATACGACATATTAAAAACACAAGGGCTAACCATCCCTTTAACCAATTGAAAAGTGATATTAACTATAGCTGCTGCCTTAAGGTTTCCCAAACCAAGTAAATGAAACCAAGAAGCTTTTTTTTCAAAGTAACCATCTCGGATTAACAGCAACAACCTCCAAATCAAATCCCACACCTTAAGGTTTTCACAATTAATGGCATAACCAAAAAAAGGATATTTTTTTACTTTATGATACCAATAGTCAGAATCACTCTTGTTCCAGCCTTGAATAATATTAAGAAATGGAAAATTGTCTTCTTGAAGTTCTAAAAACCTATCAAGATTATAAAGTGTAGCATTCAAACATGAGTTTGGAGTCGGATAGTCTACTAACTTAGTTTCACGACAGGCAAACATGGGCACATCTAAAGTCATGGCAAAATGACAATAATTCGACAAAAAATAAAAAATGTCAGAGATTACTTGGTCTGTGATTTTTAGCAGCCCTTTACCGACCTGATAACCTGCACTATCACCAAGTATTAAGCTCCTATTGAAATTTACAGGATTAGTTACAAGACAGCTTTTTGGATTCCTTAAATTATTTATTAAACCTGCAGAGTAGAGAGCATATGGATGATGTACCATATTACTTTTTTCATTAAATATATTGAAATCACTAACACTTAAAGGCTTTGGCAACTTCTCTAAATATGTCTTGTTTGCATAATTAGCGTAACCTACCTGCATAGCAGGTAGATATAACGCATCATTAAACTGTGAGTGAAGTAAGTAATTCATATTAAATCCTAAAAAAACGAACTGCTGCCTTTAAGGCTTTTCTGGATGAAGTAGCTGCTTTAACATGAATTACATTCCCATCATCATATATATAAGCTAAAGCAAATTTATCATTAAAAGTAATATCCTTTGTTCTAGGGAATTCTGCCATTGAAGGTAAAGAAAGAATCGCTTTGTCTTCATCAAAAATTGAACTAGAAGTAGCGGAAGAATCACCCGCAACTTTATTAACCTTAGTAGACATAGGATCTACCTGCTTGTTAAGAATCCTGAATAATTCATCACATTTTTTTATGCCACCTTGTTTCCTTATATACATTGCTATCTCATCAATTAGCTTTTCATCATACCCTTCGATCACCCTAGAACTAAATACAGTATGAAGATACGACAGACAGTTACTTATATAATTAATCACCGAAGATTGACTGGTGTCATGATACTTCCACAAGTATTTCACAGCCGTACCTATTTCACTATTAGTATATTTAGATGGATATTGTTCTGTTATAGCATCAAAATATGATTTATCCTGTGACGCTATACGAAACCAAATGTAACCTTGGGCAACAAGTATATGCTTTCCATTTCTAATACTTACCCTCTTCTGCTTAAACTTACTTTCTATTAATACCGCAATATCTTGAATTGATTTGTTTTCAACGACAAAAGTTGACTGAGTAAAAACATTTTTTGTTAACATATTATGCGCACCAGTAATAACCAACTAACTAAGTAACTAAGTAACTAAGTAACTAAGTAACTAAGTAACTAAGTAACTAAGTAACTAAGTAACTAAGTAACATAATATTTTATGATAAAATTAAATTCAGTAGGGGAGTCTTTTATTTTTTACAAATCAATTGCAGTTGAAGGGAAATTTGAAGTGATAGCAGAGTTGACTACAGAGTAGTAAAGGTGTTGTTTACCCTTAAATTGTGAATCCCAAATACCACGCACATCTTCAAATCTATACTTACCTTTTTTACGATGTGCTCTTAATAAGTTAGAAAAATACTTTCGCTGTTTAGACGTCATCAGACGATTTTGCGACTTAGATGAAGCCCTCAACTTTCTAATTCTATCTGTAATTTTTTTTAATCTAACTCTATAATCATTTTCCCGTTTAATACAAATATGCTTAAGATATTTATCAAAGTCATCTTCCCAACACTCCTTTCCTGATGTCATACCTTTGATTAAAATATCTTTACTCTGCAAACGTTCGATATACCACATATGAAAAACGTCAAGCTGCTTTTCGACAGCTTTTTGTTTATTATTACTATCCCAACTTCCAACCTGAAAAAGTTTTAGGACTGGTTGATTATCACTTAAAATATCGTCATCAATAATTACACAATCTTTAATTTCAAGTGGTATAACTTTATGCACATTATCGTGGAGCCATATGTGAAAAGCACTATGCCAGTTTTTTAGCATCCCTTCGGTTAAAGCATCTGTATACAAATCATCTTCAGGAACATTAACAAATATATCACCAAAAAAATCATAAACCTGTTTCAGATGTAGATAATTATCTTGGCATTCATACTCTTCACTAATTGAGAACCTACGCATATCACAACAGTAATACCAATAATCTTCGTTATAACCTAAGGCTCTAAACCAAAGCTCAGCCCACTTAAGTCTCGTTTTGAATTCACTTCTCATATAATTTACTTTTCATGTGTTATTGAGTCATCAAAAATGGATAAACCTGCATTTCGCAACTTCACTTAGTTAAGTTGAGCATGTAAAAGAGGTTCGATTGCGCGCCAATTAACTGATTTATAGATTTATAAAGTTTTTACAGGATTAACAAAACCTTACTATATCATAATCATGGTTACTTACGCTTCTAAGGCGATAAATTTACTAACGAAAAAATAAACAAGAAAATTACACATAAAAACAACCGGATAATTTCCTTTTTATTAATGCCATTAAGGTATATCCAAAAAAACATAACAAAAATTTTTAACTAGATAAATACAAGTAACAAATTAAATCCCAAAAGGGGGGAAAATGAAATTTGTTACTGAGCTTCCTCAAGATGTACTAGCTATACTCAAACGTGAGTATCCAGAAAAAAGCTACCAAGCCGCAATTAAATTATTTATAAGACAATACAACCCAACTAATGAGGTCAAGGATGATCAAGCTAACCACAATACAAAGCAATCAAGCATGTAAAAAATATTCACTAAACAATCAAAATAGAATTGATTCAAATGGAAAGCCGCTTTCAAGTGGCATAGGTCAAGTAGTCAAACTTAAATCTCTGGAAGATTTAATTAAATTCACAAATAAGGACATTGCTCTAGTTCATGGCATACCAAATGAGCAATTAAGGTGCAGAACCAAACCCTTTTCAATCACAACGCTAAATAAAGAGAATATCGCTCTCAAACAAATTGCAAGAGCAAAAAAGAACTTTGAATATGCTGAAGAAACATTAGCTTTACTTGATATTGATGATTTACAAAAAACAGGCTACACTTTTGTCAATATTAACAGATTATTAGATGATTTAACCCAAATATTCCCTGTATTACAGGGTAAAGAAGTTCTAGCAATTCCATCAAGCAGTAACGGACTTATTGATTCACGAACTGGCAAATTACTTAACAGTATGTCTGGTCAAAAATGGCACATTTACTACCGAATAAAGGGCTCATTAATAACACAACTAAAGCAGTACTTAAGTGATACAGCTTGGTGTAAAGGTTACGGGTATGCATTCGTATCACAGAGTGGCGCCATTTATGAGCGATGTATTATAGACTGCTCTGTGTTTTCACCTGAACGCTTAGATTACATTGGAAAAATTGACGACCAATCAGGTTTTCTTACAGAACAAAAACCAAATTATGTCTACCGTCAAGGTGAAATAATTGATGAAATACCTGTTAACAATTCTTCTGAAGAAGCCCACCATTTATTTACCAAACAAAGACAATCTGAAAACATTAAGCATACCGTCTATATCAATTGCTCTAAGTGGCTCAGTGAGCGCGTCGCACAAAACAAAGAATCATTGACCTTAGAAGAAATCAAAATAAAAGCGAAAGCTAAATCAGAGCAAGAATACCAGTATGAATTACTACCTGATGACTCAAATATAATTTGCCAAGGCACTCTCATGTCTGCTGCTTACATTGCTGACAACTTAAACAAACTCAAATCAAAATATTGTGCCGATCCAATCACAGGCGAAACCTGCAAATGTAAAATCATACTAGCCCCATATGCTAAGTATGGTTTCATGCTCTTTTCATTTAAGACTGGAGGGTTCTTTTGCTTTGGTGAGTTTCCCAAAATTATCAATCGTAAACAAATCAAAGAAGGCTTACCTCAGCTAAAAAAATATCTGAAAAAACAAGGTCGAAATTTTGGATTAATTTGCTATTGGAAGCAGGCTGTTTTGATAGATGGCGAGTGGTTTAACTTTTTTCATTCATACAATGGAATAGTATCCATTGCTGACATCTTAGTTGCTAATAATAAAAAGAAAGATGTGAAATTTAGAGTTCTGCAAAATTCGCTACAACTTTTAGACTACATAGATAAATATTTTGAACCTATGATTTATGCTCAAGAAATAGATAGTTCTATTCCAAAAGTTGCATATTTAGGAGGGAACGCTGGGAATGCAAAAAGCTTTGCTGCTAAGGTTATTTCAGAAAAATCAATTTACTCATCTGTTTTCATCACTAATACCAACAAAAATATCAATGATTATGTAGAGCAGTTTAACCATGACTGCATACAAATTGAAGGATTGACTAATATGCTTTGGTCACTTTTGAAAATAGAATATGGTCACCTCGATATTGATAAGGAAAATTATAATATTGATGTAAACCACCACTATCAACAAGATGATCTTGATTTATTTGATAGCTTACATCATTGGTTCAAAGACAGAAATCAACAAACACAGCAAAGTAGATACGAAGATGCAGTAGAGCAAAACAAACGAAAAACTAGAGTAAAAAACAAGCTATTTTATGAGTTAGGTTTGCAAAGAGATACTGATATGCGACATCAGATGTTAACTCTTGCCAAAGCAAAAAAGACTCTAGAAGCCTTTAAGTACAGAGTCAATATTCAGCTTAATTTGGGCAGACCTGTTATAGTTTTTATGGATGAAATGGATGCTGTAAAAGTAAATCCTCAATCTGGTATTGTTACGACATATGAACATATAAATAATGGCAAAATTGTTGGCTTTAACAACCCTATCAAAGCAGATCCTGAACAAGTAGAGCTGATGAATTTTCTATATGAAAGAAATGGCGTTTTTTTAATACTACTCAGCGCAGAAAGAGGTATTGATAAAGCATTAAACGCTAGAGGTATTAATCATCACTTTATTGACCGATTTACACCACTTTTTGATGATAATTTAATACTCACCTATACATCATCCACATCGAGCAAAATCAAAAATAATTCCTCAGCTTTATTGAGAACGATTGTGGAAGTCAAAGGAAAATGGCCTACCTATTCTCTAATTGTTAACGGATTAAGTGAACGGGAAAAGAACATTTTGAATGCTAAAAATATAACGACTTACACTCACGAAGGAGTAAAGGGGCATAATGACAAAAAATGCATGAATTTCGTCAGTATTATAAGTTACCCCCACCCTGCAGAAATTCAAAGTTACTTATTAGCAATTGGGATAAATGATTCTAATAAAAAGGCCGGAGATGAAGAGGAAGCTGTGAGTACATTAGTGTCAAACAGATATAATCAGAGTATAGGAAGAAATACTGGCTATCGTGGTTGTTATAACTCTGAACATATTGTTGTTATACCAGCAGGCCTATCAGGAAAGATAAAAAGTGATATTATTACTGTTAAACAACTTACTTTCGATGAAGCCCCTAAAAAGGGAAAGGACTCCAATATTTTACTAGAACTCATTCAAGCAAAAATGGATGAATACAAAACACAAAATGGCTTACAGCAAATGTGTGTCACTCGATCTTTCATTCGAGAATTATTTATTAAACCTGTTGTTGATAACTGGAATCAAACCCATCAGAGTAAAATAAAAGCTAATACTTTAGCCATTGAGTTATTTAGCAGTATTGTTACATGCAAAAAATCACGAGTTGATAACAAGCCTAAAGACAGGTGTTTTTACTAAAGATTGCAGCTTAATAGCCGTACCACTTTACTATATAAGCAATACATTTATTTTCCACTACACATGTAGCTCTTTTGTCATGCACATTTCAAGTTAATTAAAATCGTTTAATAAAATCATTTAGATGTCCAAAAATTGCATTTGCTGATGAATTGGGGGCCTCACCCCCCAATAAAAAAATCAGAGAATACTAGCTAGCACCAAAACCTAAAGAGCAAGTAAGATAAGTGACTGAAAAAGTTACAGTCTCGTACTGAATGTAAGCTTATATTTCACTATCCACTACTTATTTCAAGAAGGTATTCTTTTAATAATGCTTCCTTTTGAAGCTCTTTTATTTCACTCCACGTTACACCTGCATTGATCCCATCTAAACGCTCTTTGTATTTTTTCAACGCTCGCTCAAAAACACATTCCACAGAAATTGACATTTCCGTTTCTAGATTTTTAAGTAAGCACATATAAACCCATAATATGTCACCTAATTCATCTTCAAGGTAACATTTACGGTTCATATCGATCTCATTTTTTACTTCTTTAAGCTCATCAAATATCGCTTGATAATATGTGATACTACCTTTTGACCAAGTTCCATTTTGATCGATTTCTATTTTTTTACCAGCTAAATTAAGCAGTTGAACAAATTCATTCATTATATATCTCTAATTAACATACAAGGGCTACTTTTTTATTGATTGGGAATCATGCCATAATCCCTTTTTACAAACTATTGAGTGAGGCTAAAGATAATTATTACATATATATCTAAATTAAAGTGGAAGATTTGATTAGTAGCTTAAAAAATCAGTGTTACCACACAATTGAAACAAGCCTTGAACAATGCCTCTACTTGCTCATGCATCCTACTCAGACTGACAATCAATAACACTTAACAATGATTAACTCTCCCAATTTTACCACCGACTATCGGAGTGTTTTATGTACTTAGCTCCATAAATCTTAGAAAATGAAAGGAGTTAAGCTCAATTTGTTTCAATTTACAGCGTAAAGTAAGCGAAAATAATGCACATTCATACAATTCATACCATTCATACCATTCATACCATTCATACATAACATGTTTTTTGAAATTGCTGATAAAAGCACTCCATAGAACATACGCTTAAAAGTAGGACATCTGGACGCAATGACTAAAACAGGGTAATCTCAAAAAAAATTAAATATAAAGGATTATAATGAAGACATCTGAATTGTTAGAACAAATAAGCAATGGCAACAGAATAAACTCAAAAGAAGATATTGCATTAAAAAATGATTTTAAGAAAATCTTCTATGGTAATGGTTATATGGCTTGGCGGAAAAAACAAGAAACTGGGTCTGGTGGCTCTTTCAATGTAGAACGTGATTTATTATTGAAAAGTTATGTTCAAGAAAGAGCAGCCCAAGTTGCTAGTGAGTTCGTAGAAGATGCATTACAAGACGTTTATGAATTGGCATTACAACATTTGAATGCAAGGCTATATGGAGTTGTAGATAACTTTGCAGCGTGGAAGCATGACTCAGGTTTTCCATTAAAAGATTCTGCTTTAGAACTTTATAATAAAGTTTGTGATATTTTAGAAAATGGTGATGAAATTCGAAAACATCGCATTATTTTAATCTTAGGTGTATATGCTGAGGGTAGTTTAAGCCAAGCCCGAAAATCTTTTGCTGGTAGTGGTGGAGAATTGGTTTTAGAAGCATTACTTCAGTCTCGAGGTATGAAAAAAAATATAGATTATTGTACACAATTTACTTCTGAAGGTTCTGATACAGATATTGTTATCCCAAAAGCAACAAAACCAGAAGAGGTAAAGGCATACATAGCTGTACAAATCAGTTCCAATGATCGCACCCGCCTAACAACTAGTGAGTTAGTACCCGGCCAACGCAACTACTTTGTATCCTTTAACGGTTGTAGTGCATCATCAAAAACTACTGATGATATTGGTGATGAAATCATAGCGAAATATGTTAAAGAGGATATACTTTATGTGGTTACAGAAAAAGAGAGAATACGTGCAATAAATACATCACTTAAACGACTAGAGGCAGAAAAGAATAAATCAAAGCAAGATCGAAATAAAATTTTGTTTGGTGAAACTCGATTAAAATGGCTTGATGAGAAAAGCATAACATTCGAAGACTTTATAGAACAAGTATCTAGGTTGTAAAAATTAACAGGAAACCGAGTCAACGTAAGAAAAGGCTTCCCCACCAAAAAATTAGTCTCTATTTATAAAAATAAACCCTGCTAAAAAGCGGGGTTTATTTTTATTATATATAAATATCATATATTTTATTTTTAATTTCGATTAAGCAAATCTTTTATAATATAGCCTAATGTTCGCCCTAAAAGTGGCGGAACAGCATTGCCGACTTGAGTATATTGAGGAACCTCAAACCGACGACTTAGTCCTCCTGTTGAAAGCTTTGAACGAAATACAAACGAGTCTGGAAATGATTGTACTCTGGCCATTTCTCTAACAGTAAGTGTTCGTAATGGATCGTAATGACATGCATCGTCAGGTATGCTTAAGGCAGCTGGTGCTGGGGTATTAGGGTTCAATGCTTTTTGAGTTTGTTTCTTTGTTTTGTGTGTTAACAATAATTCTAGTATTTGATTACTATTAATAGCGAACCTAAGCTCATTTTCATTTTCAAATAGAAATTTATGATTTAGTAACTCCTGAGTAGCTAAATAAGTAAGTTCAACCTTTTTACCTTTTAGAACTTCTTTAACTTCTTTCTCTGTCGCTTTAGATACAATGGTTAAAACTTGATAAATTCTAAATCTACGTTGCACTGATTCTGAATTTAATTTTGGAGAGAAATTCTCAATAGTGTTCACATTCTCACCAAGAAGATCATTTAATAAATTTACATAATATGATTTTGCATTATTTGTACATAAGTCATCTATAGCTTGTTTAACACTAAACTCATTACCTTTGAATTGGATTAGGCTTTGCAAAAATGTATCATGATATAGAGTTTCTTGTTTATCTACATCAAAACACTTTAACAAACCAAACTCAGGCTCTTCACCTTTTAGGATTGCATCAGAAAGCTCAAAACCCGATGCAAACAAACTCTGCTCCTTAGGAGTAAAACTGGGAATAATTTGATTTAGGTAATCTTTACGAATCGATATCATGATAAATCGAGGTCTGTTTTGGGCAACCCCTGCATACTTTGCATTGATGTGTAAACAAAGAGGAACATAATTTAGACTGGCAAAGACTTTCGCAACTTCAAACCAAGCATAATATTTCTTTCCATCATCTTCAGAAAAAGGTCGAAGAATACCTGTAACATTTTCTAGTAATGCAATTTTAGGTTTTACATGTTTTACAAATCTAGCAAACTCCCACGGTAAACTGTTCTTATCACAATCTTTTTTACGCATACCTGCCATACTAAAACTCTGACATGGAGGACCGCCTGATACTAAGTCAACCCCAAACGATGTTTCATTAAAAGCACGTGAAATTGACAATTTCAGCTCTTTATTTTCATCTAACAATTGATTCAAGTGTCTAATATCGCCAACTAAAATCTTACCTTTGAGTTGTTCAGGGGGGAGCTTTCGAAATCATTAATACCTATTCCCAAATCTGGGTATTCAAACGGATTCTCTCTCAATCTAGATTTGAGATCTTCGTATTGACTACTTATCCATAGAGCATTTTTTGGCTTTTCTTGATTTTCTGCTTTATCTAAAAGATTTTCTTTGAAGAAATTATAAGCAAAAGTCTCTGCAGCCATTGGAGAAATTTCATTGGCAAGTAAAAGCTCAAAACCTGCGGAGTCCAGCCCAAGCGATAGGCCACCACAGCCAGCAAATAATTCTATGTGGTTCATCAAAACATCTCAAAATTAAATTTTAACTATTGTATAAAAATACAGTGGTTTTGTGTACAAAAGAATCTAAGATTTAGCTAAAAAACAGATAAAACTAAGCTTATCAAGTAGCTTAATTCAATTATATAAAGAGCATAAATCGACTAGTTCAAAATTGTCATTATTACTACCACAATCATATACACCTTAGGTTGCTCTCCTACCCATCTGGCTATAACTTGTGGTTAAAAGTTAACCAGAGGGACAATAAATGACTTCACTTTTAAGCAAGCTAGAGCTAACTGCTAAGCCACAACAACCAACAGACAAGCTAACCCAGCGAAGAAACAAACTACTCGAAAGACTTACTACTCAAAAAGAAATCATCCGATGCTTACTCAACAATGAAGTGTTCAGTGCATTTCGAGAAGTAAGCAAGCTTGATGAGCTAACTGGTCAATCAATCAAAGAAAAAGTACCACGCAGAGTTAAGCCTTGGTTTTACAAAATACAAGATCAATACTTTTTAGAAGTCCGTTATGGCGCAAAACCACTAGAATTAGCCAAAAATAAGCACGCAATAGCAGTCGGTGATGAGAGTCGCTTAAACGAAGTCTTAGACGTTGTAATTGACGCAGTAAAAGCAGGTGAGCTCGATACACAATTAGCTGCAATTAGACGAGTAGGAGCAAAATAATGGCTAGATTAGGTCGTTGTCCAGCTTGTAAAGGTTGGGCTGTAATTCGAAGATGTCAGCGATGTTATACTGTTGAGTGTGTACGCTGCTCAAACCCAACAATTTGCAGCGTATGTAGAACTGGCATTAAAAAAGATTTGCCTTAAAAATATATAATTATCAGGCGACATAGCAGGCCATAATCAGCATAATAAAAGCCTATTTATGTCGCATTGCCTATTAAAATGTCTCACTCGACATGTAAAGCAAATACCCGTTCGCGAGCGTTATAGGCTCTTCATGATACCTAATTTATTAGAGTTAAAGTGTATTATTTAATCTTAGGGAATTCATTGTAAGATGTGTTAGCTATTATGTTGTTAATCTCGGCTCTTATTCTTCTCAAGCTTCTTTCATCAAAGTCGAAGTCGGGCTCAATAAGACTTAAATCTTGACCGTACATATGTCCAAACCAGCAAAATTCCTTACTGTATGCACTAATCATCCATTCCTCTAGTAACTCTTTGATATCATGAGAAGCATCAACTTTATCTTCATTAAGACGCTTAAATTCATCCAGTGAAGCTACCAAAAGCTTTTTCTGAATACTGCTACTTATTCGTGAATTCCATTTTTTATTGTAAGGTCGATATCTAGAGTAAACTTCATAGATATTCTGAACATCAATGCAGCCTATTTTTTCATAATCTTTAGCTAGCTTTATACCACCACTGGATTCTTTAATTTTCGAAAATGTTACTATTGCCTGCTGATTTCTAAAACGCCATTTCTTAAAGTTACTGCAATCATCAAATATATCCCCCCACAATACATATACCGCTTCTAAGTTATCGATGACCTCATAGTCCCTGTTAGCCTTCTTTTCATAACAGTAGTTTTGATAGTCCTTGTTGAGCTTTAGGAAGCCATACCATAAAGCAAAATATTGTAGGGCCTCTTTAAGAGGATCAACCTTGTTTGAGACTTTAGCTTTACTCATAGTAATATCCAACTAATCGCACGCCCAACTCAACTACACATATAAACATCAAAAAACTGTATTTATGCGATAACCTATTGCGATTTCTGACGTAGGGGTTTGATCATTTTACCCTAGGGCCGCCAAAGCTAATTAAACCTAGGACTAAAAATCGACTAAATATCTGCCACATAAAGAACTTCCATATTATTAAATCTTGGATAATTTATGACACAATTATGACCAAAGAATGACACCACATCTGGTAATGCTATGTGCACTTACTTCATTCTTTCTAACATCACTAGCACTTCATAGTGATCCGTGTGCGGAAACATATCAAACAACTGCGCTTTGGTAATGTGATAGCCTTGGATCATTTGTAAATCTTTGACTAACGACACAGGATTACAGCTCGAATAAATAATCGCTTTTGGTGCAAACTCACTTAGTGACTGACAAAGTGACTGCCCAATCCCACGGCGTGGCGGATTAACAATGATTAAATCAGGTTTATTTGGATCTTGATCGTTTTTAGCAAAACTTGATGAATCTAAAGCGCTAAAGCTAACCTTAGTTAAGCCCATTTTATCAGCCGACATCTTGGCGCATTCAATGGCTTCAGCTTCAATTTCAATACCTGTCAATTTGATTGACTCATTAGCACAATGCAGCCCAAAACCACCCACACCACAAAATAAATCCCAAATATGGTTTGGCTTAAATTCAGCAACCCATTCTCTTGCGGTTTGATAAAGATTTGCCGCCACTTTAGGGTTTGTTTGAAAAAAGCTTTTTGGCCTTATATATAACGGCACATCATTCAATTTATCTTCAAGGCGAGTTTGCTCGGTTAGAAAGATTTCTTGCTCACCTTCTAAAATCGCCATATGTACCGGTTGGATATTTACCGACACTAGGCTAATTTTCGGAAATTCAGCCTGCAACTTAGGAAGCTCACGCTTGATTCGGTCGATGGCTTGTTCGCTTTTTAACACAAAACGCAACATAAACTCACCGGCGGCATAGCTGCGAGTAAGTAAAATAAATTTAAGCTCACCTTTTTGCTTATCAACCCGATAAGGTGGAATGCCAGCTTGCTGAACAAACAGCTGTAATCGATGTAATAAAGCCTGCATATCCGATGGATACAAAGGGCAATCACATAAACTAACTGCATCTCCCTGTGGCGAAACTATACCTAAAATAGGTTGGTGAGCCGCACCTAACACCACCATTTTGGCTTTATTTCTAAAACCGTTTTCCTCACTGGCTATTGCAGGTAACCACTGTTTAACCGTTAGCGGTGCAAAGTAATCCTGCAACTTTGCCATTTTTTTCGCCAGCTGTGTTGCCATAGGTGTTTGAATATCTTGGCAAGAACGGCATTGACCACCTTCAAAAAAATTACATTTCACAGCTTGATGCCTTATCCGAGTTCAATACTTTTAAAGCGTTATCACATAGCACCTTTAATTGTTGCAGTTGCTCCAGTTCACCACCGACTTTACAACGCATCATCTCTGGAATTGCCTGCGCCTGCTGTCTTAAGGCTTTCCCTTGCTCGGTTAAATGCAGTACACGCACACGCTCATCAATGTCACTGCGGCCACGAATAACAAGTTGTTTTGCTTCGAGGCGTTTTAATAACGGGGTTAATGTACCTGAGTCTAAATGCAGTTTTTCACCTAGGGTTTTCACACTGATGCCAGATTCCGCCCATAACACCAACATGGCTAAATATTGTGGATAGGTTAAACAAAGCTCATCTAACAAAGGGCGATAAGCACGGATCATCGCATTTGTTACACTATATAAAGAAAAACACACTTGATTTTCAAGCGCTAATGGATCACGAGTTGGCATGTAAAATCTCACTTAACGATATTAAATCGAATATATCATAGTTTAATTGCGCACAATCTTTGCTATTTTATTTGATACACATTGAAACACCAACTAACTTTAGAATTCAGATTATTAGCCGATAAGACAATGAAAGCTTTTATGCAGTCCACCAAATAGAGAGAAAATTATGTCAATTTCAGTTAATGCCCCAAGCAATATGCCAACCTCGATTGATTCAGCAAGTAGTTTAAAAGTTGCTGTAATGGCAAAAAATCAGCAAAAAGTTGAGGGTCAAATGGCATTACAACTTATCGAAGCTGCCACCCCACCAGCACAACCAATTGGTAATACTGGTCATAACATCAACACTAAAGCTTAACTGCTCCACGATGAAAATGAAGGCTTAGCTGGGGCTTACTAGCCTCATAGACGAACTTGGTAATGGGACATAAAATGAAGCCACTGCTCTCTCCAAGCTTAACCATAGTGACGCTAAGCCTGTCACCATACCTTTTCGCCGCTTCACCAACATTTGATTGTGCCAAGGCACAAGGAGAAGTCGAGCAGTTAATTTGTCAATCTGATGAGCTAAGTCAGTTAGATCAGCAATTATTGCCTTTATATCGACAAGTCTTGTCTCTCCTTGATGAACAAGATGCAAAAGTATTCAAAGCGAAGCAACGCGGCTGGATAAAAGGTCGAAATGACTGCTGGAAAGCTAATGATAAAAACCAATGCATACAATATGAATATCAAATAAGGCTAACAGAGCTACAAATTGCTTCAGCGAGCGTTGAGGTTCCTGCGAAAACCCTTTATCAGTGTGCAGATCAACGCCTTATAACAGCTTACTTTTATAACAACACCGCCATTGCAGCTGTCGTATTTACTGTTAGTGGGCCACAATTAACACCAACTCAACCACATTTAGGTTTAATAGTACCATCGGCTTCAGGCGCTAAGTATCAAGCATAAAACATCAGCTTATGGACGCACCAACAACAGGCGATGCTTGAAGTATTTGGTCAAGCATCAATGGAATGTGAATTACTAAAACGACATCCTGATACTAAGTAACATATACACCTAAACTATGCAGCTTAAGTTCCGCAATAACCAATGGCATAACAGCGATTAACATAGCGTTAGGTGACGCCCCCTCTTAATCATTCAATCTCAACAACAAAACGCAACAATGATAGACTGCAAAATTCGTTGTAACAACGTATCATTACACTATTGCAAATAAGCCGTTCAATAATCATGTATGACATGTTATGTAATTGTTTATAAACAGCGCTAAAAGCCCTTAAAAGACTAAGTTTCTTGCTTGGATGATTGCGCTTCTGCTACTGTCTTTGGCAATTAAAACAATAAAGCTTGGGACATGTTGTGAATTTTAAAACTATTGGATCTATTTCCATCGTTGCCGGAACGGCAATTGGTGGAGGCATGCTGGCACTTCCGCTGGCAACCGCTGCGCTAGGAATGATTCCTGCACTGATTTTATTGGTGGTCATTTGGGGGATCTCCGCATACACCTCTTTACTCATGCTGGAAATCAACTTACGCACAGGCGTCGGTGACAATGTCCATGCCATTACAGGTAAAACATTAGGAAAAACCGGTCAACTGATCCAAGGCGCTTCATTTTTAAGCTTATTGTTTGCGCTCACCATGGTGTATTTAATGGGCGGTTCATCGCTACTTGAAAACCGTTTAGCTCCTTTAGGCATCGATTTAAGTAATCAAGCTGCAGTACTGATATTTACGGTCATTTTTGGCGGCATTATTGCGGTGGGTGTAACTTGGATTGATAAAATTTCACGATTGCTTTTCTCTGCAATGGTAGTGTTACTAGTATTAGTGGTTGCCTTTTTGCTACCGGAAGTGAATTTAGCTGTCACACTCAGTAACACCGTCAGTCAAGTCGCAGAAGGATCTGAGTTAACTAACTTATGGTTGGCAGCCATCCCAGTGGTATTCACCTCTTTTGGTTTTCACGTTTGCATTGCAACCATAGTTCGCTACCTAGATGGTAATGCCATGTCATTACGTAAGGTATTACTGATTGGCTCAACCATTCCATTGGTCTGCTATATTTTGTGGATTTTAGTCACTCTAGGTACATTGGGCGGAGAAACTGTTCACAACTTTGAAGGCTCGCTACCTATGCTGGTTAGCGCCTTACAAGGCGTAGCGCAATCAAATATTGTCAGTCAGTTTATCGACTTATTTGCTAACTTAGCTCTGATCACATCGTTTTTAGGCGTAACCATGAGCTTATTTGATTATGTTGCTGAATTAACTCGTGCTAACAATGACAAAATCGGCCGCACTAAAACCTGGTTAATCACGTTTATTCCGCCACTATTATGTGCGCTATTTTACCCAGATGGATTTTTCCAAGTGCTTGGTTTTGCCGCTATTCCATTAGTGGTAATGATTATCTTTTTACCGATAGCCATGGCCTTTAAGCTGCGGCCACAAAACTTAGGTGGATACCAAGTTTCAGGCGGCACGCCCGCTTTGATAGCCGCAGGGATTTGTGGTGCTATTATGGTTATCGCTCAACTCATTGTTGCGTTAAGTTAATCGACTTAGCTATCGCGAAAAACTGAGTTTGTAAGCGTTTTTTTCTAGCGCTATTAAGATATTAAAAGTTTTGCTAAAGTCAGGCCTAGGCCTGACTTTTTTGTTAGTGCTTACGGCCTCTCTGCGTCACAGTGCAGATGATGGCAATAAAACTGATAATAACATCATATATTGAGTGGCATAAAACAGAACGTATTGTTATTACGCCCACCAACCTCTTTGCTAAAAATGGACTTAACACAATGAAAACATGGTTATTAACCGCTGCAATTGCAGCAAGTTTTGCAGCTCAAGCCGATGAAGGTATGTGGCAGCCGCATCAACTTCCTGCTATGGCTGATATGCTAAAGCAAAAAGGCTTAGAGATTGATGCTAAGTCCATTTCTAAACTGACTGAGTTTCCAATGAATGCCGTGATAAGTCTCGGCGGATGTACTGCTTCATTTGTATCACCTAAAGGGCTTGTGGTAACTAATCATCATTGTGCTTATGGCTCAATTCAATACAACTCAACCGCAGAAAAAAACCTCCTTAAGGAAGGTTTTTTAGCTAAAACCTACCAAGATGAATTACCAGCAACACCAGGCTCTCGGGTATATGTCACCGAAGCCGTTACTGACGTCACAGCGCAAATCAAGCAAGATCAAATGGCCAAAACCGGTCATGATTTCTACAAAGGTATTGAGCAACAAGAAAAAGCCCTAGTCGCAGAGTGTGAAAAAGAAGATGGTTATCGCTGTCAGGTATACAGCTTTCACGGCGGCTTAGAATATTATTTAGTTAAGCAATTAGAAATTCGCGATGTCCGCTTAACTTACAACCCAGCAGGCAGTGTCGGCAAATACGGTGGCGATATTGATAACTGGATGTGGCCTCGTCACACTGGTGACTTCTCTTTCTACCGAGCGTATGTCGGTAAAGATGGCAAGCCTGCAGACTTCCATGAAGACAACATCCCTTACGAGCCAAAAAGCTTTTTAAAAGTATCAGCTAAAGGTGTAAGCGACGGTGATTTTGTGATGGTTGCCGGCTACCCAGGGCGCACTAACCGTTATCGCACCGCAAACGAAGTCGCAAATCAATTTGAAAACGCCTACCCTGAAGGCAAAATGCTGCGTGAACGGATGATTGAAATCATCAAGCAAACCGCCAAAGAAGGCAGTGATGAACGTATAAAATATGAAAGCTTAATTGCTGGACTGGCTAACTACGCTAAAAACTTTACCTCTATGATCGAGTTTTATGGTAAATCAACCATGCTTAACGATCGCAAAAAAGTTGAAAGCGATCTCGCAAATTGGATCAATGCCGATAAGCAGCGCCAAGCACAATATGGTGAAACCATAGCTGCTCTTGATGCGTTAGTTGCAAAAAGTCAGCAACATCAAGCTCGCGACATTCTATTAGGCTATATAGGTTATACCACTATGGTCACCACTGCCAGTGACTTATATCGCTTAGCTAATGAGAAAACCCTGCCAGATATGCAACGTGAGCCGGGGTATCAAGATCGTGATATGACCCGCTTTAAATCAAGCATGGAGCGCATCGATCGTCGTTATGCACCAAGTGTGGATAAAGCATTATTGTTAGATATGCTAAGTCGTTACGCACAATTACCAAAAGACCAGCGCTTACCTGCATTAGATAAAGCTTTTGCGATTGGTAATAAATTTGATGCTAAAAAGCTGAGTAAAACCTTAGACAAAATGTATGCAAAAACCCAGCTAGGCGATCAAGCGACTCGCCTTGCATGGATGGAAAAGTCAGTTGCTGATTTTAAAAAATCAAACGACCCATTTATTCAGTTTGCAGTCAATACTTATGATGAAAGCATGAAACTAGAGCAAGAGAAAAAACAGCTTGCTGGTGACTTAATGAAAGTGCGCCCACAGTTTATGGATGCCATCATTGCCTTTAATCATGAGCAAGGTAAACCGGTTTATGCCGATGCAAACTCAAGCCTTCGCGTCACCTTTGGTAACGTAAAGGGTTACTCACCACAAGATGGTTTAGTGGCCGTGCCATTTACCCGTTTAGAAGGCATTTTAGCGAAAGACACCGGCGTCGATCCTTTTGATGCACCAGCAAAACAATTGGAACTTATCAAGCAGAAACAATATGGCGATTACTATGTCAAAGCCATTGATTCTGTTCCAGTAAACTTCTTATCAACCCTTGATACCACTGGGGGTAATTCAGGTTCACCGACCTTAAATGGCCGTGCGGAATTAGTTGGTTTATTATTTGATGGTGTGTATGAAAGCATCATTGGTGACTGGGGTTACGATGACAACTCTAACCGCTCAATTCAAGTTGATAGCCGTTATATGCTGTGGGTAATGGAGCATTTAGACCATGCTGACAACCTACTAGCAGAAATGGAAATCGTTAAATAACACCCATTCAAGCTAACGCTAATTAAACTGGTTTAACATTGCTAATTCGGCGGCCGTAACAGGTCGCCGTTTTGTTTGCTCAAGCAAGCCTAACTCGACTCCGGCAATCGCAACACGAAATAAATCTGTTACTCGGAACCCTAAAGCAAGACACATACGCCTAATCTGACGATTAAGCCCTTGAGTTAGCACAATTTCAAATTTATTTTCAGCAACTTGTAGCGCCTTACAAGGTAAAGTGGTGATCGATTTATTGGCAACTTGATAGCTCACGCCAGCGGCCATTTGCAGGATAAATTGGCTATCGAACGGTTTATTTACCGTCACCAAATAGGTTTTAGTATGTTGAAAATCAGGATGCATTAAACGCTGAGTTAGATCGCCATCATTGGTTAACAACAATAAACCGCGCGAATCCTTGTCTAACCGCCCAGCAGGATAAACGCGAGGGCTTACAGGCAACTGATGCAGCAAGCTACTTGGGTCATCAGGCAACAAACGACAATCAATACCAACAGGCTTGTGATACAGCCAATAGACTTTTTGACTGACGGGTAATAGCGCTTGTCCATCCACAGTTATGCTTAATAGGTGCCCCAAATGATCAACAGCTTGTTGATGTTCATTAGCAACAAACACGTGATCATTATGACGGGCTAATACGCCATTAATACAAACTCGTTGCGCTTGGATCATTCTGGCACACTGCCTCCTTGATGCGACATCGCACTGAGCAAGGTAATGCGCTAAACGGTATTTAATCATTAATGAATCAACTGAGGTTGCTAGTAAGCTGGCGTTAACTGCCGAGCATCTTTCTGCTGTAATACAATATATCTACGCATGCCAAAACCTAAGCAAACACACCATAATATATTGGCCTGAGTCAGCCCCCACATACAGGTTGCTACCCAGCAAAAATGGTCAAACGACTCATTACAGGGCGGAAAATCAAGTACTCGCCAATCTAACATAAATATCAAACTCAACGACATGATTAGCGACAACAAAGACAAGCCAAATTCGGCTCGGGTCATCGTATTTTTAGGCCTAAAATAATTCAAAATAGACAAAAAATGTAATAGAGCGGAACAGAGTAGATATATAGTCGATACCTTTCGGTGCCAGTCTAAATAGTTGATAGGAAAAATCCCCAACAACGCAATACTAAAACCAACCATTGCGCCAACTAAAGCGATTGCCCGACTAAAAGGATCTTCAAAAGTGTAATAAATTGCCATTGCACAAAAGAAAAAACATGCCCCAGCTGCCAACAATGATAAATTAAAGACCACGGCTAGAGGAGAGTTCATATAATCACCTAATGTATCAGGCCTGATTGATAAAAAACTACCTTGCAATTGATCAAGCAGCGCAATTAAGGCGCTTAGCACGCCGACACTGGCGATACAGGCTGCAGCAATAGACATGAAAACTATGATTAAATGTAGATCGTAATTTCGAGGTAAGGTGGTCAAATGAAAATAGGATAAGTAAGCGGTAACACAAGCTTACTGCGAACCTTTAAAAAGTAAAAGCCCTAAACGGGAGTTAGGGCTTTATTTTATAAAAGACAATCTTTTAACTAACAATGTCTTTAGTTATAATGGCTTATGCTCGCTTTCGGAAAATCACAATCGCAACTGCCACAATAGCCAAAATCATACAATACCAAGCGTGTGATACTGCGGTTAAAGGGCTAATGGTAAACACTGAAGCGATCAACAATGCTTGCGCGCCGTGTGGGATCAGTCCCTGAATAATACACGCAAAAATATCTAAAACACTAGCGGCACGCTTAGAACTAACTCCATGTTTTTGAGCGAGATCTTTAGCAATATCGCCTGTTACCACAATCGACACGGTATTATTAGCCACACAAGTATTGGTCGCAGCAACAATACCCGCCATGCCTAACTCAGCGGCACGAGGAGAAGCCTCGCCATTGGCTTTTGAAAAACGGCGGATCAAACCTTCTACTTTATTGTTAACGAACGCTAGTCCACCCTGCTGTTGCATTAATGCTGCTAAACCTCCAACAAACATAGATAAAATGAAGATTTCTTGCATATTGGTAAAGCCGGTATAAATGTCATTACCAAACTGAATAATGCTGTAATCGGTCGCCAATAAACCAGTAATACCCGCCAAAATGATACCGAAAGTGAGCACAACAAACACGTTCAACCCCGCAACAGCTAACACTAAAATAGTTAAGTACGGTAATACTTTAATAAACTCGATATCTTGAGCAGCAATATCAGCATGACCTTGACCAGCAAAAGCAAAAGCTAACAAGGTGATGATAGACGCGGGTATAGCAAAAATGAGGTTCTCACGAAACTTGTCTTTCATACCACAACCTTGCGTACGTGTTGCCGCAATTGTGGTATCAGAAATTATCGATAAGTTATCACCAAATAAAGCACCAGATAAAACCGCACCGGCCATTAATGCATAATCAATTTGAGCTTGGTCGGCAACGCCTAGCGCAACCGGCGCGACTGCGGCTATCGTACCCATTGACGTGCCCATGGCAGTTGCGATAAATGCAGCAATCACAAAAAAACCAGGTAATAACAGATCTGAAGGAATAAGTGATAAACCTAAGGCAACAGTAGCATCCACACCACCGGTCGCTTTTGCGACTGAGGCAAATGCACCAGCCAAAAGATAAATCAAACACATTGCAATAATATTGCTGTGGCCTATGCCACCAATAAAGGTTTCAATAGCATTATTCAGCTTTTGCTTGGACAACAATAAAGCCAAAATAATCGCTGGCAAAATCGCAATAACACTTGGTAATTGATAAAAAGCATAATCAACACCTTGGCTTTGGAAATATATTCCCACACCAATATACAATGCTAAAAATACAAATAATGGCAGCAGCGCAATAAACGATGCAGAAGGTGAATTGTTGGCTGGTGTCGTCAAGGTCTTCTCTCTTTTGTTAGTTTTGCTCAATTAACACAAAGTTACATTCGCAGTGATGAATATGGGTAACACATCCTAATCTGATGCGCCAAGAATAAGAGAACTCATTCCCAATTGCAATCTAGACGTCTAGACTTCTTTATATCCGGAATTTTTTTTACATCAATAACAATAAAAAAACACACAACCACCCTAAAGTCACCACAAATTATTTACGACTAAGCCATTTGCGTTGCAGTTTTTGACCTTTAGCCTAGTTCAAAATATCATCAACACTTCAGTTTTGTGAGTATTCAACAATGAAACCAGATCGACGTCATGCAATGCAGCAGCTTATTACCCAGGTAAAGAGCACCTTTCCCCTGGATAACCCAGAGTTAGCAGTACTGAATAACAATGACACGCCTAGCTTTGGTGATTTAGAGAAATTTGCCAAACTTTGTAAAAATGTGCACCGTGGTTTAAGCCGTAATGGCGTATTTTAAATAAAAAAATACCCGCATAGCGGGCATTTTAGCTTCACAGATTAACTCACTTTATTCGTCGGCATCGCCTAATGATAATAAAGTGGCATTACCACCAATCGCAGTAATATTATTGGTCCGCGTTTTTTCAGTCACAAATCGGGTTAAATAGTGTGGACCACCTGCTTTAGGACCGGTGCCAGATAACCTTTGGCCACCAAATGGTTGCACACCCACTACAGCACCAATCTGGTTGCGGTTAATGTAAACATTCCCCACATTCACTTTATCCGCTAGGCTGAGGGCATGGCCTTCATTACGACTATGAATGCCTAAAGTTAAACCAAAACCAGTGCTATTGATTTCATCAATCACCTTGTCCAAATCAGCCGCTTTATAACGCACTACATGCAAAATGGGCCCAAAGTGTTCTTTATCAAGCACCTTAATGGAGTCGATTTCAACAGCGGTTGGCGCAACAAAATGCCCATTTTCTGTGCCAGCAGGTAACTCAAGCTGATTAATCAACTTACCCACTTGCTTAATATGATCAATATGCGCATTTAAGTTAGCTTTAGCTGTTGCATCAATCACTGGTCCAACATCTGTTTTAACTGAGCTTGGGTTACCAATGGTTAACTGCTCCATGGCGCCTTTCATCACATCGAGGACCCGATCAGCGATGTCTTCTTGTAAAAATAACACTCGTAATGCAGAACAACGTTGTCCTGCGCTGGTAAATGAAGATGAAACCACATCATTAACCACTTGCTCAGGTTGTGACGTTGAGTCTACCACCATGGCATTTTGACCACCGGTTTCAGCAATTAAAGGAATAATTGCACCTTCACGATTAGCCAATGTGCGGTTTATTAATTTAGCGGTACCCGTTGAGCCAGTAAAACACACACCACCAATACGCTCATCAGCAGTTAATGCTGCACCAACGGTTGCCCCCGTACCCGGTAAAAATTGCAGCACATCTGTAGGAATACCCGCCTGATGAGCGAGCTGTACAGCACGATAACCGACTAAACAGGTTTGCTCGGCAGGTTTAGCAATAACCGTATTACCTGCAGCTAATGCGGCCGTTACTTGACCTAAGAAAATCGCCAACGGGAAGTTCCATGGACTGATGCACACAAAAACACCACGCCCCTGCAAGAATAGCTCGTTTAGCTCACCCGTTGGACCAGGGAGCAACTCGGGCTTAGCCATCATCTTGGTAGCTTGAACAGCGTAATAACGGCAAAAATCAACCGCTTCACGAACTTCGTCTATCCCATCTTGGATGCTTTTTCCTGCTTCTCGTGTACATAAAGCAATGAGCTCTTCACGATTATCCTCTAGCAAATCCGCCAGCTTATACAGTGCTTGAGCCCGGGTTTCAACCGGTGTACGAGTCCAGCGACTAAAGGCTGCATCGGCAGAAGCTATTGCATATTCAATGGCTTGGGTATCGGCAAAGGCCACTTTCCCCACAAGCTTAGTGGTATCAAACGGGCTGACAACCTCATTCACTTCACCATTTAGGGTTTTACCATTAACTAATGGACCAGCTTGCCATTGGTTACTGCTAAATTTGTCTAATCGAGCAAAAAACGGGGTTGATTCAGAAATGATATTCATATTCAATCCCTTAGAGTTTTTACGCTCAGCACCAAAAATATCAATAGGTTGGACAATTTTGTGGTTTGCAAAGGTTTTATAGCCTTTTAAGGTCACTAATGGATGAACGACTAATGACTCAATCGGCGTTTTAGGATCAACCAACTTATGCACAAAAGAGGTATTAGCACCGTTTTCTAATAATCGGCGTACCAAGTAGGGCAGTAAGTCTTTGTGAGCACCGATTGGCGCATAAATACGCACCGATTTAGCACCACTTTCAGCTAACATTGTGTCGTATAATTCTTGCCCCATACCGTGTAAACGTTGGAATTCATAAATACGATCGCCCGCCATCGCACCAATACTTGCAACAGTTTGTGCATTGTGAGTAGCAAATTGTGGGTAAATGTTGCCACGAGTAGCATCAGACAGTAAGAATCGTGCACAAGCTAAGTACGAAACATCAGTGCCCGCTTTGCGGGTAAAAAGAGGATAACCACCTTCACCGGCTTGTTGTGCCCATTTTAGCTCGCTGTCCCAATAGGCACCTTTAACCAAGCGTAATGGAATTTCATCACCTTGCTCTTTGGCTAAACGGTTTAACCAACATAAAACAGGTAAGCAGCGCTTCGAATAAGCTTGCACCACAATGCCTAACAATCCCCAACCTTTGGCTTCATTAGACTGGTATAGCTTTTTAAATAGCATTAGAGAGAGTTCTAAGCGGTCAACTTCCTCGGCATCGATGGAGATACCAATATTGAGTTCTCGCGCCTGCACAATCAGCTTTATCACCGTATCGTATAACTCTGTTAATACACGATCTTGATTAGCCACCTCATAGCGTGGGTGCAATGCAGATAATTTAATCGAAATAGTCGGTCTTGGCGCTTCTGATTCATCATATTTTTGAGCACCGAGATCACGAATGGCATTACTGTAGTCGGTAAAATATTTTTGGGCATCTTTATTCGTTAATGCAGCTTCGCCTAACATGTCATAACTATGGGTATACCCAAGCTTACGCTTAGCTTCGCTATTTTTAAGCGCCTCTTTTACATCACGCCCCAATACAAACTGCTTACCCATGATCTTCATGGCAGCCAGCATTGCTTGGCGGATCACAGGTTCACCAACACGATTAACAAGGCGGTTTAATAAATTGCTCGGTGTACCATCAATTTTACGATCAAGCTTAATCACCTTACCGGTTAGCATTAAACCCCAAGTCGATGCGTTAACTAAAACCGAGTCACTTTTACTTAAATGCTCATCCCATTTAGCGCCAGATAACTTATCTTCAATTAATGCGTCAGCGGTTTCGGCATCAGGAATACGTAATAATGCCTCAGCAAGACACATCAAAATAATGCCTTCTTGGGTTTCTAAGCTGTACTGCTGCAAAAATGCATCGATACCAACCATTAAACCCTTTTTTTCAAACTGACGAACCTTATTCACCAATTCATGAGCGCGCTTTGTTACCGCTTGTATTTCTTCATTTGATGAAGGTACAAGCGAAATGAGTTCCGCTAAATATTGTTCTTCATCAACAATATAATTATCAGTAATTGCTTTAAACAGTTCTTCAAGAGTGGCATTGTCATAGCGACCGCCCAGTACTTCACTCGCTTTGAACATCATAATCGCTTCCATCATGGTCAGTTGAAAGAAGGTAAAACACCTATTTACCTACTGCATATTTGTTAATATTTTATTTTGTATACAATGTACGATTGTTTTCGGGGCCGAGTATACAAGCAAAATGTGACATTGGACACTATCTTACCTCGATAAAATGTGTGAAATATCTCAGCCACAGCAGAACATCTCCTATGCCTTAACTGGCCAAAATAACTCAAGTAAAAAATGAAACTAAATATCAATAATTTAAAGTATTGATAGTTACTTAAGCTTTAAATGTGCAAGTTTATCAATACTGACAATTAGTATGAAATTGAGGCACAAAAAAGGCCAATGTCAAACACATTGGCCTTTTTTGCTTTTGAAATGAAATACAAATTACATCCAGCGGTTTTTTTTGCGGCGCTGTGGGCGAGGTAAATACACCAAAATGATACCAATTAGTGCACCAAGACCTGCAATTAAGCCGCCTTGTTGCCACATTTGAAATTGCTTAGCGTCACTGGCAGCCTGCACCTTAGACTTAGCAACATCGCGCTCATTTTCCGCTTTTGATAAAGCCGCTTCAAGAGCGGCAATTCTACGATTGGCAAGTACTAAGTCTTGAGTCGCATTATCGGTCGTTAAGGTAATTTGATTAAGCTGTTCATTTACTTTAATCAACTCACTCTCTACTGTTGGAAAACGCTCTCTAAAGCTGGGTTGATCTGTCACTAAATCGCTTCTAACCCAACCTTCACGTCCTTTATGATCCACAATCAGTGAATAATCACCATCAGTTTTATCTAAAAACTTAACCGGCTGCCCTGCTTCTACACTACCTAAAATACGGTATTGAGTCCCTGGTCCACCATGAATATAAGTAAACACATCATCGGAAATATAATGAGATGCACCCTGCGCGTTGGCAGTCATGGTTACCAATAATAACAAAATCAACTGAATAGCTTTAAACACTGTTTTTTCCCTAACGATCTTGATTAGCTGCCATGCTATTTATTTAATCCCTGTAATGCAAGAAGGAAGTCATAAGACTTCCTTCTTTAATCGATTAAATCAAAGTAATTAACTAAATATACCTTTAATCATGTAGAAGAAGACAATCGATAAACCGGCACCTGCAGGTAAAGTCACCACCCACGATACGACAATATTACGGACCACACCAATATTAATTGCTGCAATACCGCGCGCCATACCAACACCCAGCACAGCGCCAACTAATGTTTGCGTAGTTGAGATAGGTAAGCCAGTACCAGAAGCAATAACCACTGTTGAGGCAGCCGCTAATTCAGCAGCAAAACCACGGCTAGGGGTTAAGTGAGTAATATTCTTACCAATGGTTTGCATTACACGCTGACCAAAAATGGCTAAGCCTAATACAATACCTACAGCACCAAGCGGTAAAATCCACCACTCTAGCACAGCTTTAGACCCGATTTCACCACCACTATTAACCACTGAAACCACTGCGGCTAATGGGCCAATTGCGTTAGCAACATCGTTTGAACCGTGAGCAAATGCCATACAACATGCAGTAACAACCATTAAGATAGCAAATACTTTCTCAACGTTACCAAACTGAGTTTGGCGGTCTGCTTTGTCACTCATTTTTAGGCGTGCAATAGCCACTTTCCCGAACATACCAACGGAAAAGGCAACCGCACCTGCAAGCATATAAGCTTCTAACGTAGAGAAGTGCAAACCAACATGCTTCAAGCCTTTTGTTACCGTCACAAGTGACATCACAAAGCCAGCTAGTGCCATATAAAAAGGCACATAGCGTTTTGCATTAGCTAACGGATCATCGGTATTAAAAATCAGTTTTTGCACACTTTGGAAAATAGTGAATGCAATAAAACCTGAAATTGCAGGGGTGATAACCCAAGAGCCGACAATACCAACAACCTTACCCCATTCTACCGAATCCGCACTCACACCCACAGCGGCAAAACCAATAATTGCACCAATAATAGAGTGAGTCGTTGATACCGGCCAGCCAAGTGCAGAGGCAACCACTAACCAAATACCTGCAGCAAGCAGTGAACCAATCATACCGAACACTAGGTATTCAGGCACATCAGTAAAATATGCTGCATCAATAATACCATTTCGAATGGTACTAGTTACTTCGCCACCGGCCAAAAAGGCCCCAGCAAATTCAAAAATCATCGCAATGATGATCGCTTGTTTAATCGTAATGGCATTAGAACCTACTGAGGTCCCCATAGCGTTGGCGACATCATTTGCACCAATACCCCATGCCATCAAAAATCCAAATGCAGCCGCAATGCCGATAAGCATCGGGCCGTTGGTGACTAATACATCAACCATTGTTGTTTCCTTGATAACCTTGTGATTAGTTACGAGCTAACATTAGCTCTAGACGGGAGCCTACGCGTTCAGCTATATCAGCTAAATCACCCGTCCACTCAATAATTTTATATAGAAACATCACATCAACTGGATTTAATTCTGCTTCAACAGAATACAGTTGGCGACGGACTTGGATTTGAAGATCATCTGTGTCTTCTTCTATTGAATCTAACTCATTGATCATTCTTGCAACTAACTCGACTTCACGACCTCTAAAACCTGTTTCTAATAGATCATCTAGCTCATTGATTGCTTTTTTTGCAAGTAACACAGCATCAAGACAACGCTTAAGGTAAGCATTGAATGGTTCTTGAACTGAAGGAGGAAAAACTAATTGGCGCCCAATAACACGGCCAGAAATGTCTTTTGTTTTGTTGGCGATTTTGTCTTGTTGAGTTAATAATTCAAGCAAGTCAGTACGCTCAACTGGCATAAACAAGCCGCCAGGCAAGGTTAAGCGAATTTCACGCTTTAAGGTATCAGCATCTTTTTCTAGTATGCTAATTTGTTTGCGAATTTTTACCGCTTCATCCCAGTCTCCTGCCACTGAGGCATCAAAGAAAGGTACAAGAAGGAATGCACATTCGTTAACTTTGTCGATATGCTGTTCTAAAGGCTTTAGAGGTGATTTTGCAAATACACCTAAAATAGAGTTTACTGGCATTGCCGTTTACCTATTTAATTAATTCCGATTTGGAAAAGCGGGCGCATGTTACCTCAAGCGTCCACATAAAGAAACAGTGTAGTTCCAATTTCGTACTACTGTGATTTATAATTTCAACTCAGAGTATAATTTATCTGAGCGACGCAATCCTAAAATATTTTTATTACAGAAATGTGACATTATGAATTATATATGACGCATTGGTGAACATTTGATTACAAGGTGAGCAATAAGTCAATGGAAACAGAAATTGAACTCAAGTTACTCATCAGCACTCAACATTTTGATTCAGCGTTAGAAAGCCTTAGTAAACTCCCAAAATCTAAACCAATAAATACTGATTATTTATTTAATCATTATTTTGATACTAGTCAGTTGCAATTATTAACCTGGGATATGGGGTTACGTGTTCGCGGTTCAAAAAATCATCAAGAACAAACCATAAAAACCGCTGGTAGCGTCAAGGCAGGTATACACTCACGCCCTGAATATAATGTCCCGACCGCTGAAAAAACACCCAACCTTGCATTATTTCCTCAACATATTTGGCCAAAAAATACCAATATAGCTGAACTTAATCAACAATTAGAATGCATTTTCGAAACCAATTTCACCCGTATAACATGGCGCATTTTTGTTGATGACAGCTTAATTGAAGTCGCTCTTGATCAAGGTGAAATCATCGCCAATAAAAATTGTTCCCCGATTTGTGAAGTCGAGCTTGAATTATTAGCTGGCAGTAAAAAGGCACTTACCACTCTAGCCCAACAGATCGCCAAACATATCCCCGTGCGATTAGGGCAAGCCAGCAAAGCGCAGCGAGGTTATCAATTAGCTAAGCTTTACACCCCAAAGCCTATCAAGGAGTTACAGCATATAAAATTGAATGATGCGCAAAGTTTATCTGCAACCTTAAAACAGATATTAACCCTTTGCCTTGAACGATGGCAGCAATTGGAAGCGGTTCTGATCACCCCCATAGAGGATAAAAGCGAAGAAGCACTAAGCCCTACGCAGCTCATTAATAAAGTACAAGCATGGGGGCAATTTAGGGACAATATCCGTTTATTAAAACTGACCTTAAATCAATTTGGCTTACTGAGTAGCGACTTGCACCAGCAGCTAACATGGCTTGAAGACCAGTTAGTTTTTGTCAAAAACCTTCAAAGTTGGGCACTTATCATCAATGAACCAACAACCTTGCTAGGCGGCTTAAATAACAAGCAACTCATTCAACAACAAGTTAGCCAACTAATTTTTCAGCAACTTAAAAAAAATACCATCAATGATATAGTTGAACATATCAACTACGGCCAATTACAGTTGGTACTCGTTGAAATGTTAATGCTGGTTGAACAACAACAAATCGAACTTGTTGATTACCCAAATGTATCTTTATTAGCCAATGATTTACAGCAAGATTCTTGGAAGCGCATTTTACAGTTAATGCCGCTTAATATGGATATGAGCAATATTGATTATCAACAAGTCGCTATTGCTTTGGATGAAAGCTTACAGGTTGGCGTTGCTTATGGTGAGTTATACCCTAACCAACAAAAACATGACTTTAGAGCCCCTTGGATAGATTTAGCATTAGGGATATCCACCTTACATTGTTATCAATTGCTGCGAGAGTTAAATCAAGCGTCAACATTGGGCATAGCCTCATGGTTAGATAACAAAGAATCGAGTTTGCTTTTTGCGATGGAACACTCTCGTAAAAGAGCAGTTAAAAATAAGCCTTATTGGTAAACCTTAATCTAAAAAATGGGCTTGACGATATCAATCATCAAGCCCTTTCTTATAACCATTGGTATGACTATACAACTAATCCAAGTGCTGATTGAATGCGTTGGCCATAATCAGCATCTGCTTTAGAAAAATGCGCTAGCATACGTTGTTGCACATCTACAGAAGTTTGACTTAATGAACCGGCAATCGTAGCCACTAAGCGCTGCTTCTCATCTTCGCTAAACATACGGTACAGATTTCCCGCTTGAGTAAAATCATCTTGGTCATAGCGACTATAACGTGCTGCCTCACCGTCTATGCGTAATGGTGGCTCAATCAACTTAGATGCATCTTCAAGTTTAGGCTCAGCGGTGCTTGGTCCATAGTTTACGCTAGCATCACCACCGGTTTGGCTACCATGATAAGGGCATTGAGTGCCCGCCATGGCACCACCACGTTGATGATGATTTGCTTGGGTTGCATGGGGACAATTAACAGGTAACTGATTATAGTTAGCACCAATGCGGTAACGCTGTGCATCGGCATAAGCAAACAAACGTGCCTGCAACATTTTATCTGGTGATGCGCCAACGCCAGGCACCAAATTGCTTGGCGCTAATGCAACTTGTTCAACTTCTGCAAAATAATTTTGTGGCAGACGGTTTAGCTCTAGCTCGCCAATTTCAATTAATGGGTAGTCACTGTGCGGCCAGACTTTGGTTAAATCAAACGGATTGATATGGTAAGTATTGGCATCAGCTTCTGGCATTATTTGGACATTTACGGTCCATTTAGGGAAATTACCATCGGTAATGGCGACTACCATGTCACGTTGTGACGAATCAGGATCAATCCCTTTTAATTTATCCGCTTGCTCGTTAGTTAAGTTCACCACACCTTGTTGTGACTTAAAATGAAACTTAACCCAAAAGCGTTCTCCTTCGGCATTCCACAATGAGAATGTGTGCGAACCATAACCATGCATTTGACGATAGTTAGCTGGAATACCGCGATCTGACATTAAAATGGTGACTTGATGCATAGCTTCTGGGTTGAGTGACCAAAAGTCCCACATTGCTTGTGGATCTTTTAAGTTGGTTTGTGGATGACGCTTTTGAGTATGAATAAAGTCTGGAAACTTAATCCCGTCTCGTAAAAAGAAGGTTGGTGTATTATTACCCACAATGTCATGATTACCTTGAGCAGTATAAAAACGAACCGCAAAGCCGCGTGGGTCGCGTTCAGCATCCGCACTTCCCATTTCACCACCAACGGTAGAGAAGCGTACAAAGGTTTCGGTTTGTTTGCCCACACCATTGAAATGATCAGCAATGGTATAATCGCTTAAGTCTTTTGTTAGGGTAAAAGTACCATATGCGCCAGTCCCTTTGGCATGCACTATGCGTTCAGGAATTCGCTCACGATTAAAATGCGCTAGCTTCTCAATCAAATGCCAATCTTGTAGTAATAAGGGGCCACGCTCACCAGCTGACAATGAGTTTTGATCGTCTGCTATCGGTGCGCCACTTTGACTTGTTAAGTAATTTGAATTGTTCATATTAATCTGCCTCTACATTATTCTGCTAATAACCATTGTTCAATTAGGTCAAAAACGGTTGCCATCATATTCACCTTGGCGGTCGTAATCGGATAAACAGATAATACCCTGCAAAATAAATTAATATAAGCGATTAAAGTGAATAGGGATAATCGACAAAACCAATTAGCAAGAAGCAAGAAGCAAGAAGCAAGAAGCAAGAAGCAAGAAGCAAGAAGCAAGAGCAGCCTAAAAAGCAATCTTGTATTAAGCCAAAGTAAAAATTGGCTTAATACAATTAATAAATCGCTTATTATTCTGTAGATGGGGAATTTGCGGTTCTCGATATAACTTCACTAAATAATAAGCATCGATCAATACAATGAAGAAATTGACTAGGGCTACTGGGATCGCCGCAATCGCCAAACCGTAGGCAACAAACAAAGCAGCGCCAATTAAGTTCCACCAGCGCAGCTTTTTAATGTCTGCCATCATCAGCGAAATGGCAACCACCACAGAGGCTAAATAGCCCACCCATTCCCAAATAGTTGCACTATCCATATCATTTCCAATTTCTATTTAGTCATCGGGTAATTGTAGCTTATCGCTTAACAACCGCTGCTGTCATCCTTGAGATGCAGCACAAATCATTAGCGCTATTATGGATTAGTATTTCCCAAACTGAACTGCGCTTACCCAGATGAACGGGTTTAGCCGTAGCGGTCAACAAACCATTACGCGACGCTTTTAAATGGTTGGCATTAATTTCTTGACCAACACAGTAATACTCTGTGAAATCCACCACAAAATTAGCCGCATAACTGGCAACTGTTTCAGCTAGAGCTACATTGGCACCACCGTGAACAATACCCAGCGGATTATGCACACTCGGTTCTGCTGGCATGGTCGCCTTCATATAATCGTCACCGATCTCAGTAATTTTAATGCCTAATGTTTGCATTAAGGTGCCCTTACCGTGCAATCCAGCATCTAAACGATGACAATCTTCTAAGCTGACCTTTTTAAACCAAATACTCATTTATTACATCCAGTTAAAAATTTCATTTAGTGTACTTTGACTAAAAGTGAGATGAAACAAAAAAAGAGGAGCAAAATTGCGCCTCTTAGTTTCAATATTTTTTGTTAGTTAGTTCACTAATTCTAAATGACGTTGATAAGTTTGCGCCCAACGCAGTAACTCAACACGATTACGTGATTGGGTTTTTCGAAAAATAGAAGAGATATGCGCCTTTACCGTATGCTCACTAATACAAAGGCGGTGAGCAATTTCTTTATTTCTTGCGCCACTGGAAACCAACTTAATCACAGTGCGCTCACGACCAGTGAGCATTTGCATGATTGCAGCTTTGTCTTCAGGAATTTGATTATGATGTTCTTGATGCTGTACTAGACGGCGAAAAATTTTGCTGATCAGCGGTCTGTCATACCAAAGCTCATCTGAAACCATCTTACGTAAGCCTGTTAACATTAAGTCCATGCGCTGATCAGTAAACAGAATGCCACGAATACCTAACAACAACGCAGCCTCTTGGTCTAACGAGCCTCGCTCTACTTGATATAATGCAACGGGAACGTCATTAGCCATTCGTGCCGCTAAAAGCGGAACGCCTTTGCTGTCAATTGCTGCGCCTTTTGGGGCGATAAAATAAAAGCAGTTCGACTGATTTTCGAACGCTAACGCTTCGACATGCTTAATGATACGCGTTTTAAAACCTATCGATTCAGCAAGAATAGCTAAATTACAAGGGGCTGATAATTGGTGCAAAAACACCAACTCATACATATTCGAACTCATCACTTTTCTCCCTGAAAAGTTTAATTACGTTCAAGTAATTACTTTTTGTTATTGCACATTTTTCGCAACAACATCATTACAGGCCTCATTGGCCTAGCACTGAAAATCATCCTGAAATTCATTTTATACTTAAATTGTGTGTTGATTCTAGTCGCACTTTAAACCATAAAGCACTGCAAAAGCCTAGAATAAACAAAAAGATAATCAAATGAGACAAACGCTTAGTATTAATTTACTAATCTCATCGCCGGGCTGTCAGTCAAAAGTACTATTTTATATCTCTCGAGAGGATAAACATACTCCCGACTAACTAGGCCATCTTATTACTGAAGATGACTGATTTGCCTATTCTGTAAACCCGTTAACATTAACAAACCACATATCCCGCCAATTAACGCTAAAAACATATCTGATTGCGTATCCCAAACGTAACCTTGAGTACCTAAAAAGGCTTCCGCATCTTCACCCGTAGCAGCAGCGACCCACCATTCAATTAACTCATAAAATGCTGAAAAAGCGAGAACAAAACAGACGCATAAAAATTGACACCAAGCGCCTATTTGCAGTACCCCATTGCGAAGCATCACTTCTCTTGCCAACATAACCGGCACAAAACCTTGTACAAAGTGGCCCACTTTATCGTAGTTGTTACGCTCACTTCCCATGACTTGCGCTAACCAGTCAAATAATGGCACTTCAGCATAGGTGTAACGAGCACCAACCATTAACACAATGCAATGAATCAAGATTAATACATAAGAGAGGGTTGTGAGTGGAAAACGTTTACGAGTAAAAAACAAAATAGGTAGCGCGATCAAAGCAGGAAGCGCTTCTAGCCACCAGGTGAACATATCTTTAGGATCACTAACCGACCACACTAAAACCGCAATAAAACACACTATCCATATAACTATATTATGCAATGTAAATCCCTCTTATTCGATATTGTTCTAGAATGAGAATATTAACTTTAGCCATCTAGCCCTCCACAAGCAGCAAAAAAAGTGCTACTTTGACACTGCGTTGGAAGTCGCAAAATTCATATCAATCCTAATCGCATTGATATCATAAGCATAAGTACTCAAATTAACTAGGTACTAAATCAGCAATATAATCATTAGAGGGTACCCATATCATGGCGAAACACTCGCTTGACAAGGATAAGATCAAAATCCTGCTGTTGGAGGGCGTCCACCAAAGTGCAGTTGATGTGTTTGAAAGAGCAGGCTATAGCAACATTGAGTATCACAAAGCTTCGCTAGGTGAAGACCAATTGCTCGAGTCGATTAAAGACGCACATTTTGTTGGGTTGCGTTCACGTACACAGTTAACGGCACAGGTTTTAAACCATGCTGAAAAACTGGTCGCCATAGGCTGTTTTTGTATCGGCACCAACCAGGTTGATCTATCTGCAGCAGAAAAGCTAGGGATCCCGGTGTTTAACGCACCATTTTCAAACACTCGCAGTGTGGCTGAATTAGTGCTTGGTGAAATCATTATGTTATTGCGTGGTATTCCACAACGTAATGCACAATGTCACCGTGGCGGTTGGTTAAAAAGTGCCAATGGTAGTGTGGAAGCGCGCGGTAAAACACTCGGCGTTGTGGGTTACGGCCACATTGGCACTCAGCTAGGTATTTTGGCTGAAACCTTAGGTATGCGGGTTATCTTTTTCGATATTGAAGATAAATTGCCGTTAGGAAACGCATCACAAGTGCATTCACTGAACGAGTTATTAGCAAATGCGGATGTTGTGAGTTTGCATGTGCCAGAAACCCCTTCAACCAAAGACATGTTTGCTGAAGCTGAATTTAGCAAAATGCGCCAAGGCGGTTTCTTCATTAACGCCTCTCGTGGCACGGTTGTCGATATTGATGCATTAGCGCAAGCCATAAAATCAGGCCATATAGCTGGTGCAGCAGTGGACGTATTCCCTGTTGAGCCTAAATCAAATGATGATGAATTTGTAAGCCCATTACGTGGTTTGGACAATGTCATACTGACACCGCACATTGGTGGCAGTACAGCAGAAGCACAAGAAAACATTGGCATTGAAGTGGCAGGTAAACTGGCCAAATATTCAGACAATGGTTCAACGCTTTCAGCGGTTAACTTCCCTGAAGTGTCGCTTGCGCCTCATGCGGGGGCATCACGCCTGCTGCATATTCACCAAAACCGTCCTGGTGTGTTGATTAAAATTAACCAAGCGTTTTCTGAAAAAGGCATTAACATTGCGGCTCAATATCTACAAACAACCGCAGAAATTGGTTACGTGGTAATGGAAGTGGATTCAGATCAAGCTCAAGAAGCCTTAGATGAACTAAAACAAATTGAAGGCACCATTCGTGCCCGGGTGTTGTTTTAGTCAATGTTTTAACTGACGTCCATAAAACGGCTATTTAGATAGCCGTTTTTTATTGCCGCTTCCCCTGAGCTTCCGTTACACTGCTTGCAATATTTTGCTGTATAACAGGAAACCTTATGAGCCTTTCAGTTAGCCAACCCAATTGGAAAATAACCCAAGAAACGCCCTCATTAATGCTAGCCAGCTTGTCCCATTTCGGACTGATTGAAGTCACAGGAGAGCAGGGCCGAAGCTTTATCCACGGTCAAGTCACCACAGACATCACCTCTCTTGAAGCAAACCAGTGGCGTTGGGGGGCACATTGTGATGCTAAAGGTAAAATGCTTGCCAGTTTTCGGGCCTTTGCCATTCATGACAGCTTATTTATGTTGATGCCCGCCAACAACATTGAATCAGATTTAGCCCAATTAAAAAAATATGCAGTATTTAGTAAAGCTGAGCTTGAAAATGCTAGCGCCAACTGGCTGCTAATCGGTATTGCAGGTATGGATGCTAAGGCGTTTGTTGAGCAACAATTTGGTTCAATTGATGCTCAACTCACCCTGGTGGATGGCGGTGCAATCATTAAAGATGGCGAGCGTTACATTGCTATGCTAACCCATGATAAAGCAACCACACTATGTGAAAACCATACACTATTTGATGCCACTGCATGGCAAGCGCTAGAAATTATAGCGGGTTACCCTAATATTCAAGTACAACATGCAGGCCAATATGTGCCGCAAATGTGTAACGTTCAAGCTATTAATGGAATAAGCTTTACCAAAGGCTGCTACATGGGACAAGAAACCATCGCCCGTATGAAGTACCGTGGTGGTAACAAACGTGCACTGTATATTTTATCGGGTAATACCCATCAAAACTTAACAGCGAATTCCAGTATTGAAATCGCCCTTGAAGAAGGTTATCGCAAAGCTGGAAATATTATTGAGTTTGTTCAACAAGGCGAGCAAGTGTTGTTAACTGCGGTTTTGGCTAATGACACTCAAGCAGATGCCACATTGCGCATTGCGGAAGATGAGCAATCTAGCTTATCGGTTATGGCTTTGCCTTACTCGTTAGTAGATTAAACGAATAATCGTTCGCGATTAAATTTAACCATGGCGACTGAGCTAAAAATGCAATTCGCATTTACTTTGGCTCAGTCGCTTGTTAATTGAGCACATGCAATACAACTGATGACATGCAGTATCCGTCATGACTTATTCAGTTTGTGCCATAAACAAGGTCACAAAATCATCACTCGATATCGCAGGGCTTTTAAAGTAACCTTGATATGTATGGCAATGATTATCTTGCAGAAATGTTAACTGCTCAGCCGTTTCAACCCCTTCTGCCACCACTTTCAAATTCAGGTTATTAGCCATAGAAATAATGGCCGCTGTGATCTGCACATCAGCAAGATCGTCAGGAATATCTTTTACAAAACTACGGTCAACCTTTAAAAAATCAACATTAAAATATTTTAAATAGGCTAAAGAAGAATACCCGGTACCAAAGTCGTCAATCGCTAAGCGAATACCAAGCCCTTTAAGTTTTAACAAGGTATCTTTGGTTAGCGAATGATTATGAACCAACACCCCTCGGTTATTTCTAACACCAGTTTATTAGGATTAATGCCGGTTTCATTCAATATATGACGAATATCATCAATAAAGCCCTCATCATTAAACTGTAAAGGCGATAGGTTGACAGCGATATAATCCAAATTGATACCACGTTTTTGCCAACTAACAAATGCCTCGCAAGCAACGGTAATGACCCATCGGCCTAGCTTAATAATTTGTCCACTCACCTCGGCTGCTGGAATAAATTGGTCCGGTGGAATAGTGCCTAATTCTGAATTAAACCAGCGTATTAAGCTTTCAACGCTTTCAATCTGATTAGTTTGACAATTAACAATAGGCTGGAAGTAAAGTGAAAAGTCATTATTATCAATTGCGGATTCAATACGTTGCTCTAAAGTCAGTTTAGATTTTAGCGCCAAGGTGAACTCTTCTAAATAAATTTGTACTCGGTTTTTTCCTAGTGATTTCGCTTTATAGAGTGCGGTGTCAGCATTTTTAAACAGGGTGACTTCATCTTCGCCATGCTCAGGAAAAATACTCGCACCAATGCTGATTTTAGTATTTAAAAACAGATTCACAGGGCCAATTAACTCTAACGGATACGAGAAGCAATTTAGTAGTTCTGTAGTCAAAAATGTAAGATGTTCCTGATCGGTAACATCTTCAATAATCACCATAAATTCATCGCCACCCATACGACCAATAAAGTCACTATCTCGTAATCTTTCTCTTAATCTTTGCGCGACTTGTACCAGTAATTGATCTCCGACGGGATGTCCATAAGTGTCATTGACGTTTTTAAATGAATCGACATCAATGACTAAAACCCCCAGCTTGGCAGCGTGCCGTTTTGCTCTGGCAATAGCGCCTATCAAGTTATGTTCAACTGCAGTCCTATTGGGTAGATGAGTAAGCGGGTCAAAGTAAGCCAGTTTTTTTAACTCAGCCTCGGCCTCTTTTTGATCGGTAACATCAATCATTACCCAAGCTTGACCACCATCGAATTGGCAACCTTTGAATTCAATCCATCTGTGCAGCCCATCACCGCGAACAATTTTCATGGTAGTTGATGAAACAACATGTGTGGGCTGAGTTAAGCTGGCATAGAAGTCAGGTTTATCCTCCCTTGTCTCAACAAACAGTTTTTGCCAAAAATCATTTACATCAGATAACTGACTATTTTTGTATCCGGTGATCTTTTCAGCCTGCACATTGAGAGTGATCTTGCCATCAACAATTGAACAGACACCGGTAGGTAAATCCTCAATAAAATTCAGTAACTTATTACGACTCGCCTCTATTTGTTGCTTAGCTTGTTTTTCATCGGTAATATCACGATTTATACCAATACAGGTATTCCCCTCTCCTTTGGCGCCTTGAATAACCGTGCTAGCTACATAGATATGCCTAATTTTATTTTCTGAATTTACAATTCTAAACTCTGAAATATAACTATTACTTTCATTTAAGGCTTTGCTAAACTCGGTTAGTACTCGAAACTTGTCAGCAGGGTAAAGCCTATCTGAAAAGTCACTTAATTTACCTTTAAAATCTGCGGGATTGACATCAATAATACTAAACATGGCTTCATCCCAAACTAACCGCTCAGCGCTTATGTCATACTCCCAAATGCCGATTTCAGCTGCATCTAAAGCAAGTTGCAGCCTTTTACTTATTTGGATTAATTTTTTTTGTCGTTGGCGCTCTTCAGTAATATCCACAAAAGAGGTGACCGACATATGCGGGCGAGATTCATTCGGCTTAAAAATAGGTTGAGAGTTAATTTTCAACCAACTGACACCGCCATCGGCCTTATTCACTCCCATGGTAAAATCTAATACAGGCACACCATGCTTTATGGCTAACGATGAAGGATGATCTTCTGGAGGACAAGGTTGACCGTCTTCGGTAATGGTTCCCCAATTAGGATCGGCATTGTCTAAGCCTCGCATCTGATGACTGGTTAAGCCTAAAATTTCTTCTGATGCAGAGTTATTGGCAGTAATGACACCATTAGCATCTTGAATAACAACGCCTTCTAATAAGGAATTAAGCAACACAGCTTCATCACGACCTAATAATGCGAGATTGGTGTCGCCTGAAAGCGAATTCATGGTTATTTGAATGGATATGATGGTCGCATTAGTGCCTGCTAGCACTAACGGACCAATAAAAAATGTTACATGATATTGATAGCCTAATAAGCTAATGTCAGTGGTAATGTTAGACGTACTGCGCTGCTCTGTTTGTGCTTTAGCAACCGCAATGCGTAACGAGTTAAGCAACTGCTTGTCATTAAGTAATGGGTTTGGCCAAACCGCATTTTTAGTCGCAAATATATGTTTTTCAGCAAATTTATCAGCACTTTTAAGCCAATTTGAATTGGTAAATACTACCTGATTATCAAACGACAGAATTGCAATATCCTGCGGTAAATTATTACATATTTGAATGAGTTCATTACTTAATGGCACAGTTGCTCCTAAAAGACACCCTTAATAGCGCTACATCATTATAAAGCATCTACAACAAATGACTTACATTAAATAACTTACTTCAACTGACTATCCAAAAATGCTGCCAGCGATTTATACAAATGATTACGCACTTTCTCACCGCGCATAGAATGTTTTGACCCTGGGTAATCAATCATCTGAAACAACTTGCCTTCATCTTGTAGCGCTTTATAGACGCGAGTGCTGTTTTCAAACAACACGTTGTCATCTGCCATGCCGTGATACATCAGTAAGCCTGACTGATAGTGCGTCACATAAGGTAAAACACTTGCTGCATCATAACCCTGTTTATTTGTGTCAGGATTCCCCATATAGCGCTCGGTATAATGGCTATCATACAAACGCCAATCAGTTACTGGAGCACCAGATATGGCTGCCTTAAAGTAATCTGGTGCTTTAAACTGGCTCATCAACGCCATATATCCACCGTAACTGTGGCCATAAATCGCCACATTCTCACCATCAATGAAGGGCAGGCTTCGTAAATAATCAACACCCGCTTTTTGATCACGCACTTCAGCATCACCCATGTTTTGATAAATCACCTGTTCAAATTGGGTTCCACGATGGCCAGAGCCACGATTATCTAATTGGAATACCGCATAGCCTTGTTGCAATAAGTATTGAGTAAAGTAATCCGCCTCACTCCAGCTATTAACGACTAATTGCGCATGGGGGCCGCCATAAACCCGAACCACCACTGGGTATTTCTTACTGCTTTCAAACGGAACGGGTTTAAATAATCGATACTGTAAACGTTGACCATCGTCAGCCAATAAATGACCAAACTCTGGCATTTGCCATTGACCAACAAACTCATATAAAGGGTGGCTTGCATCAACAAGATTTTGCTCAACCCAAGCTAAGTGAGTACCTGTGGCATCATGTAAACTAATTTGTGGCGGCTGCTGTAAGCTGCTGAAATAATCTAAATAAACGGGCTCATTGTCAGCAAACACACTATTATGCATCCCTGAACGGCTACTTATACGCTCAATACTGGCGACACCTTGGGTTAGGTTTACTCGATAAATATGGCTTTCGACCACACTGTCTTTACGCCCCGTAAAATAGACCCAACCCTGTTTTTCATCAACATATTCCAAGCTGTCAACCACCCAATCTCCTTGAGTTAATTGCTTAATTAGCTTGCCTTGTAAATCATATAAATAAAGATGCTTAAAGCCATCTCGCTCGGACGCCCAAATAAAAGCGGCTTGTTGCTTTAAAAAATGCAAATCATGGTGCAGATTTATCCATGCAGCGCTGCGCTCTTTCACAACCGTCTCTGCAACGTTTTGCTGGGTTACATCAACAATGCGTAAATCTAATGCTTGCTGATCGCGACTTTGCCACTGGTAAGATAAATGCTTGCTATCGGGTAGCCATTTTACCCGTGGTAAATAAATGTCTTTATCAGCCCCTAAATCAATCCAAGTGGCTTGTTTGGTCGCCAAGCTAACTACACCAAGCTCAATGATAACATTGGGTTTACCCGCATAAGGGTAACGCTGCTCAGTCAGTTTGATACCATCAGCATAAATTTCATTACGAGTGACAAGCTCAACCCCTGACTCTTCAATGCGGGTAAAAGCAATGTTTGATTCATCCGGCGACCACCAATACCCCGTCATGCGATCCATTTCTTCTTGAGCAACAAATTCAGCCATGGCATTTTTTATTGGCCCTTTGCCATCATGGGTTAACGCCGACAATTTACCCGTGGCTAAATGCAGCACATACAGATTTTGATCTCGCACAAAAGAAACAAAATTAGCTTTAGGTGATAAGCGCGCATCGGTGGCAAAGCCATCACCAATTGGCAATGTACTAACGCTATCTTCTTTAACATTGTATAAATACAATTGCCCTGAAGCGGGAATTAAAATCGATTGGCTATCATCAGCCCAAAAGTATTCCATAATCCCTTGGCCATAAATGCGTTGGCGCTCGCGACGAGCTTTTTCTTCATCCGATAACTCGCCGCCGGCCAATTTATCAGCATCGATCAACCGGCTGCGTTTGCCTGTGCTGATCTCCATTTGCCATAAATCATAAAAACTTTGATTATCATCTCGACCTGCAAGGTAAGTCACACGCTTACCGTCTGGCGACAAACTCAAGCCGCGCGGACTAGTACCCGCAAGGGCTGGTGAAGCATGAAGACGCTCAATAGACAATGGCTGAACACCGCCTTTAAAACCCTGTAGTGGGACTGTGGTGGTAAATTTAGGTGCTGAAGATGAAGTTGTCGAAGTCATAGAGTTGGCCATTAAAAGTTGACTGGTAAGTAGTAATGGCAACGCAAATACCGCTGCGAAAACCTGTTGCTTCCATCGAGAAGTCATTATTGTTATTCCTATTAATAAACAAGCGCATTGTCTTTTTGCGGCTTCATTTTGCCTGAATTTTATTTAAAACGAAAATGCCTCATCTAGCACTGAAATTGACCACAATCTGAGGTATTATTTGACACAATTATAAAAACTTAACTTCAACGACCTTAACTGTCATAGGAATAACCATGCAGACTTTGGCACAAACTCTCACCTCACAAGCGGTAAATGACTCTCTTACTGCACTTTTATTAACTTTAGCTGATACCTCAAAAGCCATTAGCGGTGCAGTGCGCCATGGTGCTTTAGCGGGCGTATTAGGTGCAACTGAGCAAGAAAACGTTCAAGGTGAAACCCAAAAGAAATTGGATGTCATCACTAATGACATGCTTAAAGATGCGCTAAAAGCAGATGGCAACGTGCGCGGTTTAGCCTCTGAAGAAGAAGACTATGTGGTTGAAGTCAGCAAGCAAGGTGAATACCTTGTGTGTTTTGACCCTTTAGATGGTTCATCTAATATTGATATCAACTCGCTTGTGGGCACAATTTTCTCTGTGCTACCAGCAACTGATGGCGCACTAACCGAGCAAAGCTTTTTACAAGCTGGTCGCCAGCAAGTGGCAGCGGGTTATGTACTTTATGGTCCATCAACCATGATGGCACTAACCACAGGCCAAGGCACCCAGTTTTACACCTTAGACCGTGATAGTGGTGAGTTTTTACTAACTAACGATAAGGTTGCTATCACGCCTGATACCGCTGAATTTGCCATTAACATGTCAAATCAACGTTTTTGGGAAGCACCAATGCAAACTTACATTGCCGATTTACTCTTGGGCAAAATTGGCCCACGAGAGCAAGCTTTCAACATGCGTTGGATTGCTGCTATGGTTGGTGATGTGCACCGCGTGTTGTGTCGTGGTGGCATTTTCACCTACCCAACAGACAATAAAAATCCAGCTAAGCCCTACAAGCTACGTCTAATGTATGAAGCTAACCCGATGGCCTTTTTAGTTGAACAAGCTGGCGGCAAAGCTTCAACGGGTTATGAAGACATCATGGATATTCAACCCACTGAAATCCATCAGCGTGTTGCGGTGATCTTAGGCAGTCGAAACGAGGTAGACATGTGCTTAAGCTATCACGGTGAAGATTACAGCCAAGAGCCATCAATCGATTAATGTTAAAGGTAATTTAACCTAATAAAAAATCCGCCAATGAGCGGATTTTTTATTATTCAACTTTACCCTATGCGGTTTGTTCAACTTTATGTGGGGTTTCGGTTTGATCAACAATAGTTAATACCGCAGTATCTCCCACAACGTTACAAGATGTCAGCACCATATCAATTAAGCGGTCAAGGGCTGCCACAATAGCAAAAGCCTCTACCGGTAAACCCATTTGATGAATTAGCACACCAATCATCACCATGCCGCCACCAGGGACGCCACCCGCACCGACAGATAATAAAAACACACTAAACAACAATGCCGGAATTTGCTCGCCACTAATTGGCATACCAAACGCATTCGCCACGAAGAAAATCGCGATGGTGATATAAATCGATACGCCACCCATGTTCATGGTTGCCCCCAACGGCACACCAAAACCGGCTACAGCTTTGCTAACACCAAGTTTGTCGGTCAAGGTACGCATTGTGACTGGAATGGTCGCATTTGACGATGCCGTCGATAACGAGAACAAGATTTGTTCTTGGGTTTTTTCACGAAACGTTTTTGCCGACACTTGAGTAAACAAGCTGACCGCCAACGGATATACCACAAAAATCCACAGCAATAACAAGCTCAAAATAAGAACGAGATATTCAACAACACTGAAAAAGATTTCCGGCTCTAATGTCGCGGCTAACTTGAACATCAGCGCAAATACACCAATCGGGGCAAGGTTCATCACCACTGAAATCAAACGCATCATGATTTTATTAGCTGTTTGGAAGCCTTTTACTGCACCATCAACCACAGCGCCCATCGACTTCATCACTCCGCCAAGCAGAAGGGCCATAAAAATAACTTGCAGCATGTTGCCGGAAGTAAAGGCTGAAAATGGATTATTAGGCACAATACTCACAATCAAGGTCACCAAATTTGGCAACTCGGTAGCAGTAATCGCAGCAGTATCACCACTGGTCATATCAACGCCTTTTCCCGGCTCTATCATCATGGCGACAGCAAAAGCGGCAAAAATTGCGACAACAGTATTGATAATGTAAAAGCCAAAGGTTTTACCACCTAAGCGGCCAAAGCTTTTTAAATCTTGCAGTTCACACACACCACACACAATGCTGATAAACACCAAAGGCACAACCAACATCATGATCATGTTAACAAACATGGTACCAACACCACTGGCAATATTAACCAAGGTACCAGAAAAGAAGGCAACATCATTTAGTGCAAATTGCACTAGGCTCCCCAAAATAACCCCAAGAAAAAGACCGCTAAAGATCTTCGCTGATAACGATTTAAACATTGAACTGTCATCCTTTTTATTATTTGCTGCGCAATGGTCGTTGCTTGCTATTTTATTTTTAATGCAGCGATACTGAGTTATCAAAAAAGAGAATTCAACTATTTCAGCAAGATAAATCGCAATAAAATGCTAACAAAACCTCAGCGCAAGGCTAACGTAATGATTTTAAAGTATTTAATTTAAAGCGTTCAAACAATGCAGAACAAACAACGGATTAACGTATTTAAAACAGCATATTCATTGTAAAAAAGGCATTTAAAAGTGATAAAAACTAGCTCGCTGCACTACTGCGAGACGTTAGTGTTAAGGTTAACTGGTTAGCTAATATATGTTGCTGTTTGATACTGATGCAATTTTGTTGCAGCCAATTAGCTAAATTGCGCCATTGTTGTAAATCGGCACGCTTGAGGTATTTTTGCTGACGCCACTGTTTGGCAAAATCATCTTTGTCATTCACCCCCAATAATGGCACTGGCCGTTGGTTTTGCTGCGCCGCTAAATTCGCCAGCACAGGGACAATAATATACTGGCAACCTTTGAGTAAATGGGCGATTTGCAGTCCTGCTGGATCTAAATCGACAAAAGCACTGATATGGAGAGGGTGTTCGAATTGGCTCAACCGATACAGTAGCTGCTTACAACCGGCTGGAGAATGCGCTCCACTACCACGATAAACAATCACTGCCTTAGCGAGTGTATCGGCTAAAATGTTATCAACCGGCCAATGGTCAAACTCATCAAAAATATCCAAGTTTTCTACCACCACAAGCTGGTTGATATTGCCCTGTTTAATGATGTGGAGCAGGTTATCAACCGATAACCTGATACTAAGGCGACTTGAAGTGACCATATCGAAAACACTTTTAGTAGGAAGATAGTCAGAGGGCAGCTTAACCAATACATAATTGGCTTCTGGTCTTATATTGGCAAATTTCTCTTTGTGACCTTGGCAAGATAATTCAGTTCTGGTTTGGTTAAAATCAACATTTAACACATCAAAGCCAGAATCTTGTTTAACCATGTCACGCAGCAAATCCCAGTCTTTACCACTAAAACTAAGATACTTACCAGCGCCATCAGGCTCACCAATTGCAAATTGTTGATATATTTTTTGCCAATTGGCACTGTACTTTTCACGTGGCGAACGTTTGATCACCACGTTTTTAATCATAATGATTTGCTGCTTAGTTAGGCTTGCCATCTGCCATGCTTATCATAAATTATGCCAGCCAGAGCTCAACATCGGTCACGATAAAGTTGCCGGTATATATAGGGTGCGGCTTACCGATTGGTTCTAGCTCAAAGTATTGTTTGTGCTCTAAAGGCAAGGCCTCATAGCCACCAATTACCTGATAAATCCAGCTTTCGCTATCCCAATCAAGTTGTTGTTCATTTAAATACTCTAATGCGGATTGGCGTAAACCTGAGTCAATTACCGCACAAAAATACTCATCTACGGCGACTTTCAGTGGGTTGTCTGGGACATCAAAATCCTCCACTTCAGCCATTTCAAAGGTTACATTGGTATCACGCTCAATGCTAACTCGCTCATCACGACTAATGGATTTAATTTGGGCAACCATGGCCATTAACGCTAACTCATGGGAAGTGTTATGCACATCCACACTTGCAGGCGCTAAAATTGCCTGGGCAAAATTAAATAAAGCTGGCACTTTATTGTGTGCCACATGATTTTCTACCTGATAATCAGGGTGTAAATCGGTATGTAACAACCACCCTTTCAGCAGTCGAGTTCGGCCTTGAATCTGCCTAAAGCGCCCGAGTAACTCCAGCAAACGCCCTTGTACAACGCTTAACTCTTGAGTGCAATGACTTAAGGTTTCTTGCAAGCTGGTAATTAACAAACGGCGCAGCTCGCGAATATCACCGGCAATTTCTCCTAACTCACTAAACTGGAACATCTCTAAGCCATTAAGTAGCTCGGTGACCTGCGACTGCGCTAACTCGTTTTCTCGTATTTTGGCATTAATGGTACCCACATAACCAAACTCGTTATTAATACGGCCCCACAGTACCCTTATTGAATAACGCAGGCTGTCGGTAAAGCTGTAAACATGCTCACTTAAATCGGCTAAATAAGCTTCAGCAGCACTGTAATCGACATTGTGACGCGCTTCCTTGTAGTGATCAGCCAAGGTTTTAATCGTGGCCAACGCCGAGCCAACATTAGAGTCGATTTGACGATTACGCTCATCACTTAAGCCTTCTTCTAACAAGGCTCGCACTGAACGCTTCAAGCGTAGCGATTGATCTGGCTCTGGACGCCACAAAATACCGCTTTTTTTAAGCTTTTCAATCACAGCAGGGTCATGACTTGATTCACTCACTGAGCCCGCTAAATAAGCATCCATAATCACATCGGCATGGCGGCCAATTTGTTTAAGAAGCTTTACCCCCGCTTGATGTAAGTTGCTACTCATAATAACTCCCGCTGAGTGGCGGTTTCAGCTTGCGCCTCAAGACTAAGCCCTTCGGTTTCGTCAATAAAGCGGATCACTTCATATAAATAATCTAACTTGCCCGTGGCAATGTAAATTTGCTTTTCTGAATTCGGTTTAGTTAAGTAACCTAACTCGACCAAACGCTTGAATACCAACTTAATTTGGCCATCAACATTGCTACTACTTGAGCCAAATAATCGATAATGACTAAGTTTGGTTAACTGCTCTCGAAACGCGGGAGTGTCTTCAATACGGGTTTGTAGTTCTGTTAAGCGGATTGGCGCGCCTTCACTTAATGGCGCATCTTGGCCGCTAGCCTCTTGAACAAGGACTAACCATTCAACTAAGGGGATTAACGCAGCACAAATTTCTTTGAACTGACTGGAAATAACTTTGCGCTCGTTTTCACCTAACTGTAAATAGCCACAGAAAAACACTTCACCTTCACCCGCGCTAGCAATAGTACGGTTTATTTGATTCAAATAGCTTTCTACTCGCTCGCGAGTACTGTTATTTTTAAGGGCTCGCCAACCATCTTCATTGGTCACGCGACAAATAAACTCGCCGCGTAATAGCTGCTCAATAATTGCACCTGTGCCCACTAATACCGTGTCATGATTGCTGATATTGGATTCTGTAGACATTATGCTAACTCCTCTGATTTCGCCTTACGTTGATTTAAACGCTCTGCCAATGGGTTAGCTTTTGGCTTCACTACTTGTAGCTTTTTAGTTTGCTTATTAATGATATAACGGTTAGCAAACAGGTTGAGCACTTCAGACTCAGGATTCGGGAATGCGCCTAACACGCTAATATTATTGTTTTCGCAGGCATCAAAAATCTTCTTCACGTTGGTGTGGTGTAAGGTACCTAGTTCATCAATTGGCCAGTGAATGGTGACGTTTGCTTTACCACGTAGTAAACGGGTAAAGGCGAGTAAGAATTTACACAAAATTAAGTAAGCCATACCGTGGCTAGATGATTCATTCAACTGGCGATCGGTGCGAATAATTAAGTCACTGTTACCTTCTTTAAGACGTAGCTCAATCTCTAACAGTTTGGCAATACCACCAGTTAACGCAGCACGGCCGATAATATCTAGCGCACGGCGCATGCTATTAGTGTAATGCTCGTCAGGTAAACGACTGAAGTTATCAGCTTTCCAGGCTTTAAAGGCTTTTACAAACTCTTCAAGCTCTGGCCAAAATTCGAGCTCACTGATACGTGAACGAATGCGGACCGCAGACTCTGATACTCCATCAAGGAATAGCTCTTCCCCCACTTCACGGGTGATCCGCGCGCTTTGCGAGGCAATGCGGCGATCAATATCTGCTAACACATCATAAAATGCGGTGAGATCAACCCCAAAAATACGCCCTTGCTCTCGAATCGCCATTAATGATTGTGGCACCATCACGTTCAGTAACTGTTCAAGTTGCGGCACTAATTTACGGTAATCCAGTAAGCGAATGCCTTTATCATTAATAAAGCTAGATTCTTCACGGGCTCGCTCCCAGAATTCGGCTAAACCTGAACCAGATTTACTGGCAATCACACTGTCAAAGTGCTCAACGTATTGTTTAACAGAGCCTAACAAATAATCACGTTTTAGCAGTAAATCTTCACCTTGGCGTAAGCGCTCACCAATGCTCCCCACGGCTTCTTCATTGTTAGAAGGCAGTTTTAAATCAGCTAATTTACGCATCACTGCACGTAATTTAGTTAAGTTTTCAGAAGCTTCTACTTGCGCGGCATCAGAGGCTTTTCGCTGCGTTTCTAACTCATTACGGCGGGTTTTAATCTCGTGGGTTTTATTGGTTAATTGTTGTTCAAACTCCAGTGCAGCACGTTTCACATCGGCTAACTGGGTTTGCAGTTTAGGCTTGCGCCCTAACCAAGTATGCTGATACCAGTCTTCATAACGCAGCACTTCACTGCGACGCTGCTCGGCATGACTAATTTTTGCTTCTAAGTCGCGAATTTGACGCTTTAGACTTAGAATGGCATCTTCATCGACACCACGTGATTTAAGTTCATTTTTGTACCAGGTTTCACAGGCTTTTTGTTCGGCTTTAGCATTGGCACGACGTTGCTCAATATTGGCTTTAATTTGCCCAAGCAGATTATCAATTGCGCCGACCACTTCTTGCCAATAGGCATTTTTCTCCATGCGCGCTTCTAGTGCATGTGACTTTTGCTCGCCTAGCCATTCAAGATGCTGATTTTTAAGTTGCTTTAATTCATTATCTAACTGAATCAAACGTTTGCTAGATTGTGCTTTACGCTCGGTGACGGCTGCATCAATACGTTGCTGCTCGCTGCGTTTCTCATCAAATAAGCGGCGTAAATCTTCGCGGCTATTTTTATACGCGGTGCGCGCAAAGGTGAGTTCACGGTTAAGTTTGTCGAGCGCATCATTCATTGCAACTAGCTGATTTTCATGTTCAGCTTGTAATTCTTGGGCGCTTTTTAATGCTTCTTCGGCTTTAGCTAAACCAATGCGTAAGTCTTGTTCTGATTGGGCATATTCAGGCACATCAATCGCTTTAAGATCTATCTGTACACCAAATAGGGCATCTGAATCATTAGTGGCAATATTAGGATGCAGATCAGTACGATGTAATAACTCCGGTGCGATGACTTTACCAAATGAATTTTCCCAGCCGTGAGCTTCTTTGCGTAAAAACTCAAGCAAGGTATGCGATTGCGGGAACAGCATATGGTGAATTTCTTCTTTGGCTTGCTCACGCTCATTAACCCGCATACTGGCGATACGCAGTGCTTCGTTCGCTTGGTCACGCTTAGCGCGCTGCTTGCGCTCCTCTACCATTAAGCGCTCAACTTTTTGATTGCTTGCCTCTTGCTCTTCATCTGCAAGGCTAATACGCTCGTCAAAAATGGCTAAACGCATTTTTTCATCTTCGGTGTATGACACACCATCAACCTGATGTTTGAGCTCTGCAGCCGTGAGCTTTAGTTGATATTCTTGCTCACTAAATTTGGCCTTACCAGCATCGGCTTGATCACGCCAAAACTGTTCGAGTTTGGCTAAATCTTCATTGGCTAGCTCACGCTGTTTGTCTCGTGCTTCGCGCTGTAAATCTTGTTCTTGATGCAGTGACTCTAACTCACGGTGTAATTGCTCGGCAATTTTTGAACGTCTCGCATTAAATGCCGCTTCAATATCTTGGTGCTTTTCGGTTTGTAACTTATGACGTTCATTCAGATTTTCAACGTCTTGTCGCCAAGCCGGTAAACTATCTAAATCCGCTTTAGCTTGATCGATATCGGCATCTAAAAATGCGCCATGTTGTTCTTCAATCGTATCAAGCTCGTGCTCAACCTTATTCACATCGCCTTTAGCAGCGGAAATCTCTTGATTGAGTTCATCACGAATATCTTTCCATTCATCATCAAGCATTCGAAGCTTTAAGTTAAGCTCTTTGCCTATGGTTTGGTTGGCATCTTGGCGCTCTGCTTCTAGGGTTTCATCGTGCCGATAACCACGAGATAAACTGGCTAAACGCATTTCGGCGCTTAATAATTGATTAAACTCTTGCTCGAGCTTTTCAAATTCTGGCTTAATTTGTTCAAAGCCCTGAACCAACTGGCTTTCACGGATCCAAGCTTCGACTCTTTGCGGATTTAAGCGTGAGGTAGGCGGGTTAACACCGTCTTCTTCTAAAATGGCGGCGATCATCGATTTGACCGTTTCCATTTTACCTTCTTTGGAATGCACCGCTTTCGCTAACTTTTCAATATGACGCAAGGTATGGTCGCCATCACAAAGCGAAAACTGACGCGCATAAGTACGCAGCTCGTTACGATTACTGCCAGTATTTAATAAACTGCGATCGTTTTGAATAATGGCGCGATATTCACGAGTGTTTAATAAGTTAGTGTGAACAACACCTTGGCGTTTTACCTCACGACCAAGTTCAGCCATTGAATGACAAATTACCGTGTCACCATTGCGACTTTTAACGTAATCATCTAATTCAAAGCCACGACCAATAAAGCGGTAATTGACCCCTTTGCCATCACCAGCCGATGCCAAAACAGCTTGGTAAAGTAAACCATCATCTTTTTGATACTCATAAATGATGTAACTTGAATCGTGCGGTAAATACCAACGTTCGAAACTATCTCGAGTGGATGGCACAACTCGACTTGGATATTCACCATAAAAAACTGGCACTAAACGCTGTAAGGTGGTTTTACCTGAGGCATTTGTACCACAAATATTGGTATGGCCGTTTAACGCTAATTCAACCACACCAGGTAAGTGGGTATTAATAAGCACGATTCTGATCAAACTTGGCATGAGAGTCCTTTAACTTGACGATCTACTAGCGATTCAATTCACTAAAAATAAAGCAGGAATGGGCTTTAAGGTAAATTAATCCACTATCTAAGGCAATGATAAATGCTGGGTAAATGATACTTCAAATCAAGCAGAAAGGGAGACGAACAAAGCAGCAATTGAGGGGTTTCTTCTACATTTTTCCATAAAAAAACACCGCCGTAAGGCGGTGTTCTTTTAAAGCGTTAGCAATGATTAAGCTTCTGCAACAACAGAGATCTTAACAATAGCTTTAACTTCAGCATGTACTTGTACTTCAATTTCGAAGTCACCAGTAGTGCGTAAAGCACCTAAAGGTAAACGGACTTCAGATTTAGCAAGTTCAACGCCAGCTGCAGTTACTGCATCAGCGATGTCACGGTTGCCAATTGAGCCGAATAATTTACCTTCATCACCTGCTTTAGAAGCGATAACAACGCCTTCTAATGCAGCTAATTTTTCAGCACGAGCAGTCGCTGTAGCTAAGTCAGCAGCTAATTTAGCTTCTAATTCAGCACGACGAGCTTCGAACTTTTCAATGTTTGCAGCGTTAGCAATAACAGCCTTACCAAAAGGTAATAGGAAGTTACGTGCATAACCAGCTTTAACTGAAACTTGGTCGCCTAAGCTACCTAAGTTTGCGATTTTATCTAGCAGAATAACGTTCATTATCTAATCCTCTGTATTCGATTAAGAATTAATACTGCAATTACTGATGTAAATCAGTGTATGGCAGTAGAGAAAGATAACGAGCACGCTTGATAGCGCGAGCTAGTTGGCGTTGATATTTAGCACTAGTACCAGTGATACGGCTAGGAACAATCTTGCCGCTTTCAGTGATGTAGTTCTTTAAAGTTACAATATCTTTGTAATCAATTTCTGTAACGCCTTCAGAAGTGAAGCGACAGAACTTGCGACGACGGAAATAACGTGCCATTTGACAGTCTCCTAAGTTTTCAATTCGACATTTTCAGCATGCAAGACTAATCGGTTTTGACCATTTCGTCCTTGTTGGAGTGAAAGAAATCCTTCAACTTCAACTTGCACACCTGCTTTTAATTTATCTGCGACGCTATTAAAGCGTTGACCACTTAACACGACTTGTATGAGGCAGTATACGTTTCGTAATAAGTCTGCATCATACCGTTGTGACTTATGCTCTAGGGTAATAATCGTATGATTTATACCGCTTGGGCTACTCATTTGTTTTGAACGTGTTATGGTTCCGAACAAAGTTAAGTGATTATTCACAGAGTAAAATTACTCAGCGATTTCTTCAGCGTTTGCTTCTTCAGTGTTACGATCGTCAGAAGTTGAACGACGTGAATCGCGCTCATCTTTTGCTTTCGCCATTGGAGATGCTTCAGTAATAGCAACTTTAGTGCGCATTACCATGTTACGCAGAACAGCGTCGTTGAAACGGAAAGCTGTTTCTAACTCTTCGATAGACTCTGCAGTTGCTTCTACGTTCATAAGAACATAGTGAGCTTTATGTAGGTCTTGAATTGGGTAAGCCAATTGACGACGGCCCCAATCTTCTAAGCGGTGAATTGTACCGTTAGCAGCGGTGATAACACCGGTGTAACGCTCAATCATACCAGGGACTTGTTCACTTTGATCTGGGTGAACCATGAATACGATTTCATAATGACGCATCGTATTGCTCCTTACGGTTAAGTAGCCTCGTTTTGGCTCAGTCAGACCAAGTTTGAGGCAAGGAACGAATTAAAGTGACTGATTTGAGCGCGCGATAATACCTAAACAGTTAAATAAACTCAAGCAATAAAGTATTCTTTTCAGCTTTATTGATTGCGGTTATCATGTCGGCAGTTAAAAGTGGGTTACAGCAAATAATTATAAATAGTGGTAAAGATGAACAAAGTGTTGTTGGCGTGTGTTTTTATGTTATTTCCAGCTCAAGCATGGGCGCTTGTGCCGCCAGATTTTCAGGAACCTGACAGTAATTTCAAGTCGGAAATTGAAGCAGGCTTGCAACTCAATAGTGGTAACAATGAAACCAGAAACTTTAATGCTAGAGCCTATTTAAGCTACGACACTGCCACGACAAAACAAGAAGGTACCTTTAAAGCTTATTATGCCGCCGATGGTAGTAAATCCACTGCTGAAAAGTATGATGTATATTTGCAGACAAACTATAAATTAAATCGCGGTTATGTGTTTGGTCGTGGCGAATTAACTTGGGATCAATTTGGTTCATTCACTCGTATTTACACGCTTTCTAGTGGTTATGGTTTTGATTTAATCAAAAATCGCACCACCAATCTAAGCTTAGAAGTAGGCCCTGGTTATCGTTATGACTTACCCAATGAGTCAAATACAGATCTTGATTTGGATGCCAATCAAGATGTTATCTTGCGTAGTGCAGCAAAATACACCATTAAACTACAAGAATATACCAGCTTAAATGCCGATATCACTGCAGAAACCGGTAAATCGAATAACACCCTAACACTGGATATGAGCTATAAAAATACTTTTATCCAAGATTGGGCTTTTAAGATTGGCTTTTATGTTAAGTACACCTCGGACGTACCAGAAGATAGCCAAAAAACAGATACAGTGACAACATTTAACTTGCTTTACACGTTCCAGTAAATTGCGTTGCATACATGAATGACGCCCAATCATTAATTAGATAGAGGCTGTGTGATGACAAGTCCACTGCGTAGTTTTACCTCTTTATACAGCACTACATTTATGATGGTGCTTGCTGCGGGTCTGTTAACAACCTACCTTGGTCTTAAACTTACTAGCATGAATGTCGCGCCAATTTGGGTAGGTGGCATGATGTCGGCTTACTATATCGGCTTAGTTTGCGGTTCTAAAATAGGCCACAAGCTTATCGCCCAAGTAGGACATATTCGGGCCTTTGTGGCTTGTGCTGGTATCGTAACAGCCTCGGCAATTGGTCATGCTCTTATTAACGATTTGACCATTTGGCTGATCTTACGCTTATTTGTTGGCATGGGCATGATGTGTCAATACATGGTGCTAGAAAGCTGGCTTAATGAGCAATCAGAACCTAATCAGCGCGGCACAGTCTTTGCCAGCTATATGATTGTGTCTTATTTAGCGTTAATGGCTGGTCAAGGTGCCATCAGCTTTTATCCAGAACTCGGCTTAGAACCATTATTACTTATCGCGATGTGCTTTGCTTTATGTATAGTTCCCATTGCCATTACTCGGCGGATCCATCCTGAGCCATTAACCCCTGCACCACTTAATATGAAGCATTACTGGCGACGAGCTCCACAAGCATTAACCACCATCGCCTTGGGTAGTATGATGGTGGGTAGTTTTTATGGTTTAGCACCAGCTTATGCCACTAACCAAGGTATTGAACCCCAGCAAGTTGCTGTTTATATGATGTGCACTATTTTTGCTGGTTTAATTGCGCAATGGCCCATGGGAAAGCTATCAGACTTAATGCCTCGCAGTCGATTAATCCGTATCAATTGTTCTTTATTAGGCCTACTGGTGATCACCATTGCAATAGTGCCATTTGATGCCGTTTATTCACTTATTTTAACTGGTTTGTTTGGCGTGCTTGCTTTTACCCTTTATCCATTAGCAACCGCACTGGCTAACTCACGAGTTGAACAACATGAGCGCGTTGGCTTATCAGCTACAATTTTGGTTACCTTTGGTGTTGGCGCAAGTGTTGGGCCGCTGATAGCTTCGGCTTTAATGCAGCAATTTGGTGATTTTATGCTGTATGGATTTATGAGCCTATGCGCTTTTACTTTGGTTATTCGCTTATTGTTCATCAACCAGCGCCAAAAAGCTGAAGAGTCTAGCAGTAGTGATTACATTATGGCAGGTGGTGATCTCGTGTCATCACCCTTGGCAGCAGCTATCGATCCTCGCGTTGATACAGCATCCGTACAAATGCAGATGATAAACCCTAATGAGGATGCTTTTGATAACTTAGATGATGATTATGAGGTTTATCAAGCAAACCATCCCGATTTAGACACCCAAGCCGTTAATGTGCCCGTAACAGATGATGCAGATGAACAATTAGCAGATTACAACGCAGCTTACGCCCCAGATGAAGAGTCAACTCAAAACACTAAAGGCCGTTAATCAGCAACAAAAATGCGAGCCTTAATTAGGGCTCGCATTGGTTTTAAACTGGATTTAACCTAAACGTTGACGCACGGCTTCAAATAAACAAATACCGGTTGCTACCGACACATTTAAACTTGAAACACTACCTGCCATAGGAATAGAGATTAATGAGTCACAGCTTTCTCGGGTCAATCTTCGTAACCCCTTTCCTTCCGCTCCCATAGCAATAGCAAGCGCGCCTTTAAGGTCGGCTTGATACACATTGCTATCAGCCTCACCTGCAGTCCCTACAATCCATACACCTTGCTCTTGTATATGGCGCATTGTGCGCGCTAAGTTTGTTACTTGAAATAAAGGTACGATTTCAGCGGCACCGCAAGCCACTTTACTAACAACGGCGGTCAGTCCAACAGAGTTGTCTTTTGGTACAATCACGCCATGTACACCAGCGGCATCCGCATTGCGCAAACAAGCACCTAAGTTATGCGGGTCCGTAACACCATCAAGGATCAAAAAGAAGGGCGTTTTGTCTGCGGCACTTAGCTCGTTTAATAAACCATCTAAATCTGCTTCAGATAATACTTTAGCCGCTTTGACGCGGGCGACAACCCCTTGATGTTGAGTGCTTTCGGCCTTGTCGTCTAAGACTTTTCGGGCTGCACGTTGTGACTTCACTCCAGCCTGACTTGCGGCATTCACAATAGGCATTAAACGTTCATCATCACGGCCTTGTAATAACCAAAGCTCAATCACCCGCTCTGGACTATTGTTTAATAAGGCTTCAACGGCGTGAATACCAAAAATAATATCTTGTTTTTTCATTTAATTACTTTCTCTTGCTACGTTTAGCAGGTTTAGCTTTATCAGCGGCTTGGCTAGTACGCGTTTTTTTAGAGCCCGTCTTTTTAGGTTTGCTCGTGGCTTTTTTAGCTGAACCTTTTTTGGGGCTAGATGCTTTTTCGGCGCCTTTTTTGTCCGTCTTGCTACGGCGCTTACTCGGGTTATCCGACTTAATGGCGTTAGCTGATTTAGTTGACTTAGCTAACTTTGCGCCTTCAAGATTGACTCGCTCACGGGCCGTTAGTGGTTTATTCCCGTTGCGGCTTTTACCACGGCCTTTGTTATTATCGCCTATCATGACTAAATCAATTTGACGATCATCTAAATTAACCGCTGCAACCTTAACACTCACCTCATCACCGACTTGGTATACCTGACCAGAGTTTTCCCCAATTAAACGCTGACGCATTGGGTCAAACTTGTAATAGTCGCTTACTAAACTGGAAATATGTACTAAACCATCAATAAACAGGTCGTTCAAACGCACAAATAAACCAAAGTTAGTCACTGAAGCGATAACCGCATCAAAGTTGTCACCCACATGATCTTGCATGTACTCACATTTCAGCCAATCGCTGACATCGCGGGTTGCTTCATCTGCGCGGCGCTCGGTGGTTGAGCACTCTTCGCCAAGTAACTCTAACTCTTCAAGCGTATAGTGATAACCGCCGTCTTGAGTCCATTTATCTTTAACACTACCGTCTTGATTAGCCGTTAAAAATTTAATCACTCGGTGCAAGATTAAATCTGGGTAACGACGAATCGGTGACGTAAAGTGAGAGTACTCATCTAAGGCTAAACCAAAATGACCTTCGTTGTCTGGCGTATAAATTGCTTGACGCATTGAGCGCAGCAACATCACTTGAATCAATTCAGCATCAGGCCGGTCTGCAATTTTTAACATCAAATTTTGGTAATCGGCTGGTTCAGGCTCTAAGCCTCCATCCATTGATAAACCACGCTCAGCGAGAAACTCTTTAAAGTTAGTTAGCTTCTGCTCTGATGGTGCTTCATGGACCCGATATAACACTTCACCTTTGTGTTTTTTAACAAACTTAGCCGAGGCTACGTTAGCTAAAATCATGCATTCTTCAATAATCTTATGCGCTTGATTACGACCACGAGGCACAATTTTCTCTATTTTACGCTGCTCATTGAAAATAAACTGGGTTTCTAGTGTTTCAAAGGCAATCGCCCCACGCTCTGCACGGCGCTCGTCTAAGGTTAAATAGAGTTGCTGTAGGCATTGAAGATGACCAAATAACGCCTGATGCTCAGGCAGTATCGCGCCGCCTTCTAACATGTCAGCCACTTGGGTATAAGTAAGTCTGGCATGCGAATGCATTACCGCAGGATAAAATTTATATCCAGATAATTTACCGCTGGCAGCAATCGTCATCTCCGCAACCATACATAAGCGATCCACGTGCGGATTTAACGAGCATAAGCCATTGGAAATTTTTTCTGGCAGCATCGGAATAACTTGCGATGGAAAATACACTGAGTTACCACGACGTCGGGCTTCAATGTCTAATGCCGAGTCGGTACGCACATAATGACTGACATCAGCAATAGCAACCCATAAACGCCAACCGCCACTAGCTTTAGGCTCAGCATAAACCGCATCATCAAAATCTCGCGCATCTTCACCATCAATGGTCACAAGTGGCAAATGACGTAAATCAACTCGCCCTTGTTTGTCTTCTTCAGGCACTTCATCTGGAATGCGTTTGAGTTTTTTCTCAATAACCGCTGACCAGGTATGTGGCAAATCGTAATTACGTAGTGCAATTTCAATTTCCATACCCGGTGCCATGGTTTTACCTAACACCTCAGTCACCTTTCCTGCAGCCTTAACAAAGCGGCCAGGACGACGAGTTAACTCAACCACGACGACATCACCTGCACGTGCACCATTTTTGTCTTCGTTGGCAATAAGAATTTCTTGAGTAATGCGGCGATCATCTGCAATAACAAATGCCATACCGCCATCAATATGATATCTACCAACTAATGCAGCTGCTCGCTCATGCACTAAACGTACGATACGAGCTTCACGGCGTCCACGACGATCAGTACCGGCCTTTTGAGCCAATACTTTATCACCATGGAAATACATCAACATATCTCGGTTGTTAATAAATAAGTCATCACCGCCTTCATCTAGCTTTAAAAAGCCAAATCCATCACGATGTCCAATAATAGTGCCTGACAGTAAATCCATTCGCTCTGGTAAGCCATAACTTTGACCACGAGTAAACACCAACTGGCCATCGCGTTCCATGGCACGAAGTCGACGACGCAAGGCCTCTAACGGCTCTTCATCAGTGATTTTTAATGCTTCAGCAATTTTGTCACGAGAAACCGGTGACGTTTGGGCGCGCAAGTATTCTAAAATAAACTCACGACTAGGAATGGGATTGTCGTACTTGTCTTGTTCTCTCTCAAAATGAGGATCGTTGATCATTCAATTTCCAAATAGTCGGTATAGGATTATTGTCTATACCTTATTGCATATAAAGTTGTTGCTGCTGAGCCCGCTCAACAATACTGGTAGGCATTTGCGCAGCAAGTTTTTTTAATAAAGATGAGGCTTGTTTTTGCTGTTCTTTATCATCAAAAATACTATTGTATAGCCAATGATAGCCCATTTCGTAGTCTCTTGGGCTGCCATACCCTTCAGCAAATAATTTTACCAACATCATTCTGGCTTTAACATCACCATTTGCGGCAGCCGGTAACACATATTGTACCGAACGCTCACGATCTTTGGTGACGAATTTACCCTGATAATAATAATCAGCTAACTTGAGCATTGCCTCGGGGCTACCTTGCTCAGCAGCTGTTTGTAACATTGCCATTCCACGGCTTGGATGTGCTTTAACACATACCCCATGGTTTAGCATTTCGCCCCATAAAAACTGATAAAGAGGCTGTTGTAACACTTGTGCGCGTGCTTCAATATCTTGCACTAATTGGCATTCATCTATTTTTACACGCTGTAAATACTGCTCTTTACGGATAAGCTCAATCAACTGCTCATCACTATAAATATCAAATGCAACTGACTCAGCTGTCACACTCGGCGACAACCAAACAGCAGGTGATGTGATAAGCAAAAGTATTAAAAGCCGTAACATAAAGATTCTCTATGACAATTCGATTAATCAATTCATCGGCTAACAGGCTATTTTCTGAACCCTTAAACAGAATAAATTAAAAACAACTCTCATTAAAAAGGCCGCTAAATGCGGCCTTTTTGGATGTAGATTTTAGTTAAAAGGGTTAACTAAAATCATGGTCTCATTACGGTCAGGACCGGTTGAGATAATATCGATTGGAGTTTCAAGTAACTCTTCGATGCGCTTGATATAGTTAATTGCTGCAGCAGGTAACTGATCAATTGAGGTTGCACCGAAAGTGTTTTCCTTCCAACCTGGCATAGATTCATAAACAGGTGTCACTAGCTCATAGCCTTCAGCTGCAAGCGGTGTCACTTTAGAAATGCTACCATCTGGATTTTGATAACCCACACAGATTTTAACTTCTTCTAAGCCATCTAAAACGTCAAGTTTGGTTAAGCAAAAACCACTTACACTGTTGATTTGAACTGCACGGCGCATAGCCACTGCATCTAACCAACCAGGACGACGCTTACGTCCCGTAGTTGCACCAAACTCTTGACCTTTCTCACCGATATAATCGCCAATTTCATTAGCTAATTCGGTTGGGAAAGGACCTGCCCCAACACGAGTTGTGTATGCTTTCATGATACCTAGCACATAGTCTAAGTGACGTGGACCAAATCCTGAACCTGTTGCAACACCACCGGCAGTAGTGTTTGACGAAGTTACAAATGGATAAGTACCATGGTCGATATCAAGTAAAGTACCTTGGGCGCCTTCAAATAAAATCGGCTCACCGGCTTTGCGTGCTGTATCTAGTAACTCAGTCACATCAACACACATGCTCTTCAGATAGTCAGCAATGGCTAAGGCATCATCAAGTGTTTGTTGATAATCAACAGCATCAGCTTGATAGTACTCAGTTAACATGAAGTTATGATACTTCATGACTTCTGCAAGCTTAGTCGCGAATAATTCTGCATTGAATAAATCACCGACACGTAAACCGCGACGAGAGATTTTATCTTCATATGCAGGACCAATACCACGACCAGTCGTACCAATAGCGTTGTTACCACGCGCTTTTTCGCGAGCAACATCTAATGCACAATGGAAAGGTAAAATAAGCGGACATGCTTCAGAAATAAGTAAACGTTCTTCTACAGGTACTCCGCGCTCTTTCAGCATGTTGATTTCTTTCATCAACGCATCAGGTGCAAGTACCACACCGTTACCGATAATGCATTTTACGTTATCACGTAAGATACCTGACGGAATAAGATGTAGAACGGTTTTATCACCATCGATTACCAATGTGTGACCGGCGTTGTGGCCGCCTTGGTAACGAACTACGTATTTTGCCTGTTCTGTTAAAAGGTCGACAATCTTACCTTTGCCTTCGTCACCCCATTGAGTGCCGAGTACGACTACGTTTTTGCCCATTATTTGCTGCAAGGTTGTGGTATAAAGTCGAATTTTAACAGATTTTAGGGGGCGTTAGGCAAGTTTTTTATTGAAAAATAATCAACAAAACGATACCTGCAGTGACCAAAGATCCACCTAAGCGCCTGAGAACATTTTGGTTTTGGCCAGAAAGCTCTAGTAAATATTTTTTCCATTTTTGTGGAAATAGTAATGGACCAATACCTTCAATGATTAACACCAAGGCGATTGCGGTTACAAATATTTGCATACTCATTGAATCTTTACTGCCTTATTAAGCTTAATTTAGGACTTTAAGGTGTCTAACTATAACAGCTTTAAGTGGGAGACTTATCAATACCAAATGACTATATCGGCTCATTAAGTACGATATTTCAGTATTATTTAAGCAATAAAAAACCCAGCATAAGCTGGGTTTTTTGATGTTCCAAAACGAATTAACGCTTAGAGAACTGTGGCTTACGACGTGCTTTACGTAGACCCACTTTCTTACGTTCAACTTTACGTGCATCACGGGTAACGAAACCAGCGCTGCGTAATGTAGGACGTAAAGATTCATCAAGTTGCATTAGTGCACGAGTGATACCGTGACGAATAGCACCAGCTTGGCCAGTGATTCCACCGCCCTTTACTGTTACATAGATGTCTAATTTTTCAGTCATTTCAACTAACTCTAATGGCTGACGAACAACCATACGAGCAGTTTCACGACCAAAATATACATCTAATGGACGTTGGTTAACAACGATGTTACCACTACCAGCTTTAGCGAAAACGCGAGCAGTAGATGTTTTGCGACGGCCAGTGCCGTAGTACTGAGTTGCAGACATTTTTGCTTACTCCCGTTTAGATATCAAGAACTTGTGGTTGTTGTGCAGCATGGTTATGCTCTGCGCCTGAGTAAACTTTAAGTTTACGGAACATAGCACGGCCCAAAGGACCTTTTGGTAACATACCCTTAACCGCTTTCTCAATAATCATTTCTGGCTTGTGAGCTTGTAGCTTTTCGAAGCTGATTTGCTTGATGCCACCAGGGAAGCCTGAATGCGAGTAGTAAGTCTTACCAGCTGCTTTGTTACCAGTTACAGTGACTTTTTCAGCATTGATAACGATGATGTAATCACCAGTGTCAACGTGTGGAGTATATTCTGGCTTGTGCTTGCCGCGTAAGCGAACAGCGATTTCAGTTGCGATACGACCTAAAGTTTTGCCTTCAGCGTCAACAACAAACCAGTCGCGAGTTACCGTTTCTGGTGTAGCAGTAAATGTAGTCTTCATTATACAAAAACCCAATGTTTAAAATTCTGTCTCACATGCTGAATGCAAATGCAATCAACACAAAATTACCGATTCTTGCCCCTTCGAGCATGAATATTGGCTTACAACTTCCGCCCCATTCGGCGGAGTAACGTGGGCAGGTGGCGGATTATACGCAAACAAGATGTAAAAATCACCTGCTTTTTAGGAAAAAATACAAATAATTTGATCACTTAATCGACAAGATTTACGCCTGCCATGACAAGGTGAATGATGGCATCTTATGGTAAATGTTCTAATTTAAGATAATCATGGGATTGCATTTCAATCAGCCTTGAACGGCAGCGACGAAACTCAAAGCTTAATAAGCCTTGGGTATATATTTCCTCTAAAGGCACTTGGGCTGAAATAATCAACTTAACATTACGCTCATAAAACTCATCCACCATCGCCAAAAAGCGTCGTGCAATATCATCACCCGTTAATTGATCACCCATTTGCTCAAGGTTGCTTAATAGCACTGTATGGTAAAGTCGGGCGATTTCCATGTAATCACGTTGTGAACGTGGTCCATCACATAAATCCCTGAAATTTGCTAATAAGACCCCTTGCGACTGTTTTATGATGGCAATATGTCGACCATCGATTTCAAGCGAATCCGTAAACACCTCTGATTCAGGCGCAAGCTGTTTAAAGTAAGTTTGTAGATTTTGCTCAGCTTGCTGATCTAATGGATAATGATAAATCTCAGCTTGCTCTAATGTGCGTAAGCGATAATCAATACCAGAGTCAACATTCAAAATTTGGCAATGCTGATTAATGAGCGCAATGGCCGGTAAAAAACGCGCCCGTTGTAAACCATTTTTATACAGTTCATCAGGAATTATGTTTGATGTGGCGACTAAAGCAACTCCCTCTTTGAATAAGGCTTGAAATAGCGTACCAAGTAGCATAGCGTCAGTAATGTCTGACACAAAAAACTCATCAAAACAGATAACTTGATATTGTTTTGCCATCTTTTTTGCAATGACAAGTAACGGATCTTGAATACCTTTTTGTTCATCTAAATCATGATGAAGTTGATGCATAAAGCGGTGAAAATGCGCTCTTAGCTTCTTATCACCTGGCAAAGCATCATAAAAGGTATCCATCAAGTAGGTTTTACCGCGGCCAACACCACCCCAAAGATATAAACCTTGCACACTTCTTGCTGGCTTCTTACCTAACAATGACATCATTTTAGCTAAACCTGATGTGGGTTTATTTACTTCTAATAGCTCATCATAAACCCGTTGCAATGCTTTAACCGCCTGTTCTTGTGCAAGATCATGGGAAAAATCATCACGCTTTAAATCTTGTTGATAATGCTGCCAAGGAGTCAACTGGGTCACAACGTTTGCTCGCTAAATGAAATAAATGGACGCGAATAATAACATTAAAGCGAATAGGCAAGTAACCGCTTAACTCCATTAAATTAACCTTTGTTAATCGTCGATGAACTAATGCAAACAATCACAACTCAGACTGATTAGTCATGATTATGAACTCTCGGCATCAAACTCTTAACTTTAAAAGACGAACAAACACTTAGAGCACATTGATATACAAAGTCGCAATCCAAAATGATTAACGATATTTAACTTTGAAATCTGACATACAAACCACATATTTTATGTAAAGCGTGTATGTCAACAGGAGCCACATTAATGAAAACGAAATTGACTTTAGTTTCAGCCGCCTTATTAACCGCTTCATTAACTCTTATGCCTGCTATCTCACAAGCGGCGCTCCCGCAATCCGTTGATGGGCAAGCATTACCCAGTTTAGCGCCCATGTTAGAACGCACAACACCCGCAGTAGTGTCGGTAGCGGTCTCTGGCACTCAAGTATCAAAACAGCAGGTTCCCGATGCTTTTCGTTATTTCTTTGGGCCAAACGCTCCACGCGAACAAGTACAAGAACGTCCATTTAGAGGTTTAGGTTCTGGGGTCATTATTGATGCGAACAAAGGTTATATAGTAACCAACAACCATGTTATTAATGGCGCAGATGACATTCAAATTGGTTTAAGTGATGGTCGTGAAATCACTGCTAAGTTAATCGGTTCAGACAAAGAATCAGATATTGCATTATTACAGATTGAAGCGAAAAACTTAACAGCGATCAAACAAACCGATTCCGATGAAATTCGAGTCGGTGATTTTGCGGTTGCGATTGGTAATCCATTTGGCTTAGGCCAAACCGTAACCTCTGGCATTGTTAGTGCGTTAGGCCGCAGCGGTTTAGGCATTGAGATGCTAGAAAACTTTATTCAAACTGATGCCGCGATTAATAGCGGTAACTCAGGCGGCGCTCTGGTCAATTTAAATGGTGAGTTAATTGGTATTAACACCGCCATTGTTGCGCCAAATGGCGGTAATGTTGGTATTGGCTTTGCTATACCAGCCAATATGGTTAACAACTTAGTGCAGCAAATTATTGAACATGGTGAAGTTAAGCGTGGCGTGCTAGGTGTAACTGGTCGTGATTTAGATAATGAACTCGCCAAAGCCTTTGGTCTTGATACTCAACATGGTGCATTCGTTAATGAGGTTGTACCCGATAGCGCTGCCGACAAAGCGGGTATCAAAGCCGGAGATATTTTGGTTAGCGTAAATGGTCGTAAAATTAAAACCTTCCAAGAACTCCGTGCCAAAGTTGCCACCATGGGCGCAGGCGCTAAAGTTGAGTTTGGATTAATTCGCGATGGTGATAACAAAACGGTTAAAGCCACTTTAGGTGAAGCAGATACCGTTGTTGCCGCAGCAGGATCATTACACCCAATGCTACGAGGCGCTAAGCTAGAAAACGGTAGTAAAGGTATTGAAATCACTGAAGTTGCTCAAGGTTCTCCTTCAGCGCTAGCGGGCCTACAAAAAGGTGATGTGATTGTCGGCGTCAATCGTACTAAAACTAAAAATCTGCAAGCATTGAAAAAACTGCTAGAAGATCAGCAAGGTTCAGTGGCATTAAAAATCTTACGGGATAACAATATCAGCTATCTCATATTGCGCTAAACCAAATGGCTAACCAGCCTAGGATATTGGAATATTGGTTAGCATAAGCTAATGTTAGCAATCATAAAAATAAGCATCGAAGTGGCAACTTCCATGCTTATTTTTTTTGGCTATGTTAGTATTACACACTCATTTGCCCTATTTTCAGACTATGAACGTTAAAGACATTTGCATATACCTCGGCAAAGCCATCCTTTTTGGTCTGATCATGGCTGCAGTTTTTTTACTTGCCACTTCATTTTATGGTAGTCCGTTTAAAAGCGGCTTAACCCATCGCGCAGATATTAGCTCTGAGCTTTCATTTTCTAAAGCAGTTCGCCGCGCAGCCCCTGCGGTAGTTAACATATATAGTTTGAGCATAGATCAAACAAAGCCCCTTAATTCCAGCTCTTTGCAAGGATTAGGCTCTGGAGTGATCATGAGTAAGCAAGGTTATATATTAACCAACTACCATGTCATTAAACGTGCTGATGAAATTGTTATCGCCTTACAAGATGGAAGACGGTTCACATCTGAGATTGTCGGTTCAGATCCTGAAACCGATTTAGCCGTGCTAAAAATTGAAGGTGATAACCTTCCGGTCGTACCCATCAATATAAATAATCCTGCACTAGTTGGTGATGTAGTTTTAGCTATTGGTAATCCCTATAACTTAGGGCAAACCATCACTCAAGGAATTATTAGCGCTACCGGTCGCAGTGGTTTAAGTTCTGGATATTTAGATTTCTTACAAACTGATGCTGCAATTAATGCAGGTAATTCTGGTGGTGCATTAATTGACACCACAGGAGAAATTATCGGCATAAACACTGCAGCATTTCAGGTTGGTGGAGATAATGGTGGTAACGGTATTAGCTTTGCTATTCCAATAAAATTAGCACACAGCATTATGAATAAATTGATTGCTGATGGTCGCGTTATCCGCGGCGCTCTGGGTATCTCTGGTGAACCGTTAACGCCAGTCGTTGCCCAAATATTGAATTTGCCCGATTTAAAAGGCGTATTTGTGACAGGAATTGATCCTAATGGGCCTGCTGCAGTGGCAGATATCCAACCACGAGATGTGATTGTGGCTTATGAAGATGAAGAAGTTCCTGGCGTTGAAATGCTGATGGATAGAATAGCCGAGACCCCACCAGGTCAAAAAATCATCTTGACGATTATTCGTAAAGGTCAAAGGCAACAAGTGCCAGTTTATATTGTGGAAAAAAGCACATTGCCAGAATAACCAATTAAAAATCATTAAAAAAGCCATCAACGCGTTGATGGCTTTTTACTAGCATGTATTTAATTAAAATTAAGACACGCGCACAATTTCACCGCCAAGGCCTTTGAATTTTGCTTCAATATGCTCATAACCACGGTCAAGATGATAGATGCGATCAACGGTCGTTGTGCCTTCTGCCATTAAACCAGCAATAACTAAGCTTGCTGAAGCGCGTAAATCAGTTGCCATGACTTGCGCACCATTTAACGACTCAATCCCTTCGATAATACAAGTATTGCCTTCAAGCACCATATTGGCACCCATTCGGCTAAGCTCTGGTACATGCATAAAACGGTTTTCAAAAATCGTTTCTGTCACACGCCCTGTTCCTTCTGCTAACGCATTAAGAACACAAAACTGTGCTTGCATATCTGTTGGAAATGCCGGATAAGGCGCTGTTTTAATATTAATGGCTTTAGCACGTTTGCCATGCATATTCAGCTCAATCCAATCTTCACCTGTCGTGATTTCAGCACCAGCATCTTCAAGCTTTAACAATACGGCTTCTAATGACTTAGGATCAGCCGCTTCACAACGAATATGACCACGAGTAACCACAGCGGCGACGAGGAATGAACCGGTTTCGATGCGATCTGGCATGACTCGATATTCACAACCTTGGAGGCGTTCAACACCTTCAATGGTTAATGTTGCAGAACCAATACCACTAATTTTGGCACCCATTGCGACTAAACAATTGGCCAAATCAGATACTTCTGGCTCACGAGCTGCATTCTCAATTACCGTTGTGCCATCAGCCAAAGCCGCTGCCATTAATAGGTTTTCAGTTGCGCCAACACTTACCATATCCATAAAAATATGCGCGCCTTTTAAGCGGCCATCAACTCTGGCTTTAATATAGCCTTCTTTCACTTCGATTTTAGCGCCCATTAACTCTAAACCATGAAGGTGAAGATTCACAGGACGCGCCCCGATGGCACAACCACCAGGCAATGACACATCTGCCTTACCATAACGAGCAAGCAGTGGGCCTAGAATAAGAATAGAAGCACGCATGGTTTTAACTAGATCATACGGTGCGCAAAACTCATTCAAATTATCGGTAGAAATACGAATGCGGCCTTGACCTAATTCTTCAACGTCTGCACCTAAACAACGCAATAATTTACAGCTAGTATTTACGTCACGTAAGTTAGGCACGTTAGACAAAATAAAATCGGTTTCAGCCAATACCCCTGCCATCAAAATTGGCAACGCAGCATTTTTAGCGCCTGATATCACTACATTGCCTGTTAAAGGCTGGCTAGCTTTAATGGTTAATTTATCCACTGATTTCTCGATGATTACATATTAAAAAGTTTTTCACGCTTCCACTGAGTCGGCGTAAACGTCTTGATGGTTAACGCATGTAGTTCACCACTAGCGATATTGTCAGCCAACGGCCCATAAATAGCCTGTTGCTGTTTTACTCGGCTCATTTCTTCAAAGCACTCACCCACAGCCACCACTTTGTAATGACTACCATCTGATGTGACGTGTACTTCTGAAAGGGGTAAAGCGTCTAAAAGAATTTGCTCAATAACTTTGCAATCCATGAATTTTACCTTTTTACGAAGCTGGCTTTGGCAGCAAACTTCTAAATTCGTTAAATAACTACTGGGTTAATTTATCTTGCTGATGCAGCAAAAAATGCATCTAAATCATATAACTCAATCATTTTTGTTAATTGAGCACTAGGATTAACTAAGGTCCGTGACATGGGCACATTCGCAGCGGATTGTTGCTCATTATCCGTTACACCCTCAATGCTTGGGAATCCTTTCATAGCTAATAGCATGGCGATACCGGCACTATCAGCATAAGTCAAAGCCGACAAGTCTAACACTTGGGTGGATGCAGTAAATAGTTGATGACGATTAGGCCACAATTGTGTGACCTCATCTTGAGTTAATTGCCCTTGCAGTAAACAAGTCTCGCCCTGTTGTTCAAAGCTAATCACGCGGGATTGCCTCCCGTTTGCGTTTGATTGTCTATTTTCTGCTGCGCTTTCTCATTCAGCATAGTGATCACTGATTCAATGCCTTGTTGACGAATTAAATTGGATATTTCTGATTGTTTCGAAGCCAGCAAGCTCACTCCTTCAGCAACTAAATCGAATACCTTCCATGTGCCATCTTTCAAGCGACGCGCTTTAAACTGTACCTTAATCGGTGGACGTCCATTCTCAATAATCTGCATATTAACATCAGCAAACTTTTCTTGACGGAAATCAACGGCAGGATCAAATGCTAAGGTTTGATCGCTATACTCAGTCAAGGTTTGCGCATAGGTGGCAATCAAATAACTTTTAAATGCTTCAACAAAGCGATCTCGTTGATCATCATTGGTTTCACGCAAATATTGGCCCATTACCTTGTAAGCCGTGTACTTGTAATCGACATAAGGCATTAGCTCATCGGTAACAATCACTTCAATATAATTTTTATCTTGAGTGATTAAGCTCTTATCTTGCTGAAAACGGTCAAAAACTTGATTTGAAACCTGCTTCACTAATTCATAAGGATCTTTAGTGTTTACCTCAGCAGCGAATATCTGCGTGCTCAATAGCAATAAAATCACAGGAAATATACGGACTGACAGTGCTTGCATAAACTCGCTCCTATTTATCTTTTGAAGACATGCTGTATAACAACTGACCAATTAAATCTTCTAAAATCAGCGCGCCTCGGGTGTCATGAACCTTATCGCCATCACCAAGCATAGCAATATCATCATCAATAAAGCCTGGGGTTAAGCCAATAAATTGCTCACCAAGTAAACCGGAAGTTAAAATAGATAAACTACTGGTTTCAGGAAACTGATCATAACGCTTATCCATGGTCAAGGTGACAATGGGCACCAGTTTACGATCATCAAGAGTAATTTCAGAAACTCGCCCAACAACCACGCCACCGACTTTTACCGGTGCTCGAACTTTAAGTCCGCCAATATTATTAAATTCAGCAATAAGTGAATATTTACTATCCTGAGTGTCTACTTTGACATTAGCCACATTGAAGACCAATACACAAAACGCAATCAATCCTGACAGTAAAAACAGACCGACTAACAACTCAATTTTCCGTGTCAACATACGCTTAAACCACTTAATAAGTTAATGAATTAATCTTAATTTCCGAACATGATTGCCGTCAGCAAAAAGTCCAAGGCTAAAACCGCTAAACTGGCCTGCACAACCGTAGAGGTGGTTGCTCGACTAATTCCTTCTGGATTGGGCATCACTTCATAGCCTCGGTATAAGGCTATCCAGGTAACCACTATACCAAACACCGTACTTTTAATGATTGAATTGGCAATATCTTGTCGCCATTCAATGGATGCCTGCAAAATTGACCAAAATGCACCACTGTCGATGCCTTTCCACTCAACCCCGACAAGGTGGCCGCCAAAAATACCTACTAAGCTAAACATCAAGGCAAGTAATGGCATGCAGATCACTCCAGCCCAAAAACGTGGAGCAATCACTTGCCTTAAAGGATCAATCGCCATCATTTCTAAACTAGATAACTGTTCAGTAGATTTCATCAGGCCAATCTCGGCGGTTAATGCTGAGCCAGCACGCCCAGCAAACAGCAGCGCTGTAACAACCGGTCCTAGCTCACGTAATAAACTAAGTGCCACCATAGGCCCCAAACTGTCTTCAGTGCCAAAGTCGACTAACAAAGTGTAGCCTTGAAGCGCTAACACCATGCCAATAAACAAACCTGATACAATAATAATCACCATTGAACGTACGCCAAGCACATAAATTTGCTTCACAACTAATGGCATCATCTTTTTAGGATTTGGCATGTGCACCAGTGCACGCCATAGCAGTAATCCTGCATTGCCTAAACTTGCAATCAGCCCGATAGCATAGCGGCCTATATCTGCAATCCAATTAATCCCCTGCATTAATTAACTCCTGTAAATAATCGGCAGCTGGATAATGAAATGGAACAGGCCCATCGGGAGCTCCTTCAATAAATTGTTTTAATTGAGGATTGTCAGCGTCTCTTAGCTCTGCTGGCGTACCTTTGGCAATCACTTTTTTGTCTGCAACCACATAAACATAATCAGCGATACCAAGTACTTCTTTTACGTCGTGAGAGATCACAATTGAAGTGAGCTTTAACGAATCAGATAATTCACGGATCAATTTAACCAGCATCCCCATAGAAATAGGGTCTTGCCCTGCAAATGGCTCATCATACATTACCATTTCAGGTTCTAATGCTATCGCTCTTGCTAACGCAGCGCGACGTTGCATACCGCCAGACAACTCACTTGGCATCATATAAGCCGCGCCCCTTAAACCAACCGCCTGTAGCTTCATTAAAACAATACGACGAATGATTTCCTCAGGCAGACCAGAATGTTCCCTCAACGCAAAGGCGACATTGTCAAACACATTCATATCAGTAAACAAAGCGCCGCTTTGGAATAACATACTCATACGTTTGCGTAATTGATAAAGCTCACTGCGTGATAATTGATGAATATTTTGACCATCAAATAAAACCTCACCACTGTCAGGTGTTAACTGCGCCCCAATCAATTTAAGTAAGGTGGTTTTGCCTATACCACTGGGTCCCATGATGGCTGTCACTTTTCCTTTGGGGATAATCAGTGAAATATCGTCAAAAATAACTTTTTCACCTCGACTAAAACTAAGGTGTGAAACTTCTACTAATGGATTTTTGAGTACAATTGATGTATCAGACATGATATTTGAAGAGATAGTGGCCGTCCTAGCATTTCAATGACTATTAGATTTTACGTCAATGTTGCAGACCTAACAACAAGCACACCACAAAACACATCAATTATGAAACTAAATTAACCTTACAGCTAACTGATTAAAATAAATTCTCATATTGTTATTGATACTTTCAATTTAGTGCATTTGCAGGGAAAATAGCCCCAGAATTTAAATTGAAGGGATCTCATGTTAGTTAATATTTTATTATTATGTGCTGGTTTAGCGGTATTAATTTATAGTGCTGATAAGTTTGTTTACGGTGCATCAGCATTTGCGCGTAATCTTGGATTACCCCCCATGCTTATTGGCTTAACCATCGTTGCGATGGGAAGTTCAGCACCAGAAATGTTTGTTGCCGCAACAGCATCAATGGATGGCATGAACGACACCGCAATTGGTAATGTACTGGGTTCTAACATTGCCAATATCACCTTAATACTAGGCTTAACAGCCCTATTAGGTGCCATTTCCGTTGGTTCACAGACCTTAAAACGTGAAATTCCAATTATGTTAGCGGGCACGGTTTTAGCTGGCTATTTAATCCATGACGGCACGTTAACGCGAATGGAAGGCTTAATTCTTATAGCAGCCTTTTTGTTAGTGATGGGAACCTTTATTTTCCAAGCAATGCGTAACAAAGAAGCAGATGCGTTAGATCAAGAAATGGATGATGAGATCCCTAAAGACGTTAAGACAATTCATGCTATCATATGGATCATTATCGGTATGGTTTTGCTCCCTTTATCAGCCGGTTGGATGGTTGATGGCGCGGTTGGAATTGCCAAATACTATGGCTTATCCGATTTGGTGATTGGTTTAACCATTATTGCTATTGGCACCAGTTTGCCAGAACTAGCAGCCTGTGTGGCCGGTGTACTAAAAAAAGAAGACGATTTAGCCATTGGCAACATTGTTGGTTCAAACTTATTTAATATTTTGGCAGTGTTAGCCATACCGGGCATTATTGCTCCAGGCGCAGTTGACGCCGCAGCCATAGATAGAGATTTTTATATGGTGCTAGCCACTAGCACCGCATTAGCCGTACTAGTGTTATCTAGCGGAGCAAAAAAACAGCTTACACGCTGGCATGGCGCATTATTACTCGTTACCTTTATTGCGTACCAATACGCTGTTTTCAGCGCTCATTAATGGGGCATAAAGGACATTTTCAAAGAGAGATAGACATGGCAAACCAAGATCAATTTCGCCAATGGGGCCGTAAGGTTATTGATATTGAAAAAGCAGCTTTAGACAATCTTTATCAATTTGTTGATTCTGATGCCTTCGGCCAAGCTTGTGAATTAATCATGCAATGCAAAGGTAAAGTCATTGTCATGGGCATGGGAAAATCAGGCCATATTGGCAATAAGATTTCTGCAACCTTTGCTAGCACAGGTACACCGGCATTTTTTGTCCACCCAGGAGAAGCAAGCCATGGGGATTTGGGCGCGTTAGCCAAAGGCGACATTATTCTAGCTATTTCAAACTCTGGTGAGTCCAGTGAAATTCTAACCCTAATGCCCGTTATCCAACGAATGGGTGTGCCGGTTATTGCAATCACTGGCAAACCGGAATCCAACATGGCAAAACTAGCCAAACTGCATTTATGTATAGAAGTCCCAGAAGAGGCCTGTCCACTTGGATTAGCCCCAACATCCAGTACCACAGCAACACTGGTGATGGGTGATGCACTTGCTGTTGCTTTATTGCAAGCCAAGGGCTTTACTCGTGATGACTTCGCCCTCTCGCACCCAGGTGGTTCTCTAGGCCGTAAATTATTATTAAAAGTTAATGATATTATGCATAAAGGTGATAGCTTACCTTTGGTTAAGCAAGATATCTGTATCACCCAAGCCTTATACGAAATTTCTAATAAAGGCCTTGGCATGACAGCGGTTGTTGATGATAACAACACCTTAGTCGGTATTTTTACTGATGGTGATTTACGCCGAGTCATTGATGCTGAAGTAAATTTACGTACCACCCCAATATCACAAGTGATGACCGCAAATTGTGTGACTAGCCCAGCCGATGTGTTAGCTGCACAAGCCCTACAAGTGATGGAATCCAAAAGCATAAATGGTTTAATTGTGGTCGATGATAAACAGCAACCCGTTGGCGCATTAAATATGCTCGATATGGTAAAAGCAGGAGTGATTTAACATGGCTGACAATGCTCAAACCCATCAAGGTTTTTATGGCCCTATCAGCGATGATATTTGGCAACGTGCGCAAAAAATAAAACTGCTTATCTGCGATGTTGATGGGGTATTTTCTGATGGTCGCATTTATCTAAGCAACAGCGGCGAAGAATCAAAAGCATTCCATACTCGAGATGGATACGGCGTACGCTCGGTGCTAACTAGCGGCTTCAATGTTGCGGTGATCACCGGGCGTAAATCTAAAATTGTTGAAAACCGCATGACAGCATTGGGTATATGCGATATTCACCAAGGTGTCGACGACAAATTTGTACCCTTTAATACACTAATGAAAAAGTATAACGTCAGCGCGGATGAAGTGGCTTATATTGGTGATGACATGGTAGATTTACCTGTCATGAAAGCCGTAGGGCTTGCAGTTTGTGTTGCTGATGGTCACCCGTTTGTTAAGCAACATTGTCATATGGTTACTAATATCAAAGGGGGACATGGCGCACTACGAGAGCTGACTGACTTATTATTATTAAGCCAAAATAAATTTGAAGATGCCCATGGAATGAGTATATGAGTCGTTCCACTCTCGCCATTTGTGCCTTTTTTGGCTTAGCGCTTGCACTTTACTGGCAAGTGCAGCTCAAGCGCAGTCAAATGGACCTGACTAAAAGTAATAATATTGAGCGTCCCGATTATATTGCACAAGACTTAAAAACTACTGTATTTAATGAACAAGGTTACATTGACAATAAAATGACGGCCAAGCATATGGAACATTATGCTAGCAATAACAAAACCTTATTTACTGAACCCGTTTTGCTCATTTACCCAGAAAACGGTGAAGCTCTATGGCAACTGACCGCCGAAAAAGCCATTTTAGACCAAGATATCAATGAAGTAAGTTTACTCAACAATGTTATTATCGATGCTATCGATATGACTGAACCACTTCAATCTTTGTCTACTGAACAAATGACAATGGATTTAGAAACCATGATTGGTCGTTCAGAAGAGTGGGTACTATTAAAAGGCAATGGATTTCAAATTAAAGGCTTAGGTTTACATGCTGAGCTAAACGCAGAACAAATTACCTTGCTAAGTCAGGTAGAAGGAACATATGAACCAAACTAAGTTATCATCAACATACTTTACTCGCGCTAGTGCATTATGCCTATTCGCCCTCAGTGTGTTGTCATTTAACACTTCAGCTAAAGAAGGTGATTTACAGCAAGAATTAAAAATTGCAGCAGTCAGTCAACGCGCAGACATTAAAAACAATCAAATCATCTTTAATGGCCCTGTGAAAATCACCCAAGGTTCAATTAATATCAATGCAGATGAGCTAAGAGCCTTTTCAAGCGAGAACGGACAAACCCAAACCTTAGTTGCCACCGGAAATCCTGCGACCTTCTCTCAAGAATTAGATGATGGCCGCGTCGGTACAGCCAGTGCAAATGAAATTCGTTATGACTTAGCAACGACCACATTACTTCTCACTGGTAATGCTAAGCTTGATCAAGCGGGCAGCCAAGTTACCGGCAACATGATCCGCTATAACATAAATGCTCAGGAATTAGTTGCAGAAAGTACAGGCACAGGTAACGATCGCGTCATTACTATTATTCAGCCAGAAAACTTCCAAGAGGCTGATCCTGCTAGTCAGCCAAAAAGCCCTGAAACCCAGCTAGAAAAACAAGGTAACCAATGACTCAAATTACCTTAAAAGCCGAAAATTTAGCTAAAAGCTATAAAAACCGCCAAGTTGTCAAAAGCGTCAGTTTAACCGTTAAAACTGGTCAAATTGTGGGCTTATTGGGCCCTAATGGTGCAGGAAAAACCACTACCTTTTACATGGTTGTAGGACTAGTAAAAAGCGACAACGGCCGAATACTCATTGATGAAGACGACCTAACCGCAGACCCCATGCATTTAAGAGCACGTAAGGGCATCGGTTATCTGCCTCAAGAAGCGAGTATTTTTAGAAAACTAACCGTACACGATAATATTATGGCGGTATTGCAAACTCGCAAAGAAATCAGTAATGAGCAACGTTTAGAAGAACTTGAACATCTTTTAGAAGAGTTCCACATTACACATATTCGAGACAGCCAAGGTATGGCATTATCGGGGGGTGAACGTCGTCGAGTTGAAATCGCCCGAGCATTAGCGGCAAACCCTAAGTTTATCTTATTAGATGAACCTTTTGCAGGGGTAGACCCCATCTCGGTTATTGATATCAAGAAAATTATTCAACAGTTAAAAAATCGTGGTTTAGGGGTACTGATCACCGACCATAATGTGCGTGAAACCCTTGATGTATGTGAACGCGCTTACATTGTTAGCCAAGGTAATTTGATTGCCGAAGGCACACCGGAAGAGATCCTAAACAATCAGCAAGTTCGGGCTGTATACTTAGGCGAACAATTCAAGCTATAGTTAATCTGAGGTGTAATTTAAATCAACGATGATTAAATTCAATCAGTGATTCACAGTCACAATGTTAACGGATAAAATAACAACTAACATTCAGTTTTAATTAACTATTTCAGTAATGAATTACTGTATAATCTGTGTGGCAAACCATATTTCATCTAGGGATTAGTCGTAATGAAAGCTTCACTCCAACTAAAAATGGGTCAACATCTAACGATGACCCCACAGCTGCAACAAGCGATTAGGTTGTTGCAGTTATCTTCATTGGAGCTTCAGCAAGAAATTCAACAGGCATTAGATTCAAATCCCCTACTAGAAATGGAAGATGAGTTTTCACCATTAAACACTGAAAAGTCAAAAGATCAATCTGACACCGACTTCAATGAAGTCTCGGTATCTGCGGTTGAAAGAGATACCTCAAACGTCGATACAGCAGAATCACTAACCAAAGAACAACTACCAGATGAACTCCCAATGGACACCTCTTGGGATGAAGTCTATACCGCATCGCCAATGTCTGGTTCAGGTTCTGGTAACCTGCCAAGTGATGATATGCCATTTCAAGGTGAAACCTCTGAAGGCTTATATGAACATCTAGAATGGCAAAAAAACCTAACCCCATTTTCCGAAACCGACTTAGCCATTGCCACAGCCATTATTGATGCCATTGATGACACAGGCTACTTAACCCAAAGCACTGAAGATATTTTAGAGGCGATGGGCGATGAAAATATTGAGCTTGACGAAGTTGAAGCCGTATTAAAGCGCATTCAGCATTTTGACCCAATAGGCGTGGCATCACGAGACTTGCGTGAGTGTCTATTAATTCAACTAATGCAATATGCCCCTGACACGCCGCACATTGAAAACGCAAAACTGTTGATCAAAGACTATTTAGATTTGATCGCTGGTCGAGATTTTCGCACCTTAATGCGAAAAACCAAGCTCAAAGAAGATGATTTACGCGAAGCTATAGAGCTAATCCAATCACTGAATCCGCGTCCAGGGGCAATGATCTCCCCCCCTGATGACGATTATGTTATTCCAGATGTATCAGTGACCAAAAAGAATGGCCGCTGGGTAGTTGAATTAAACCCAGATAACATGCCAAAAATTAGTATTAATCAGCACTATGCTTCAATGGCTCGCAGTACCAAAAACCAAGCAGATAGCCAATTTATTCGTGGCCATTTACAAGAAGCCAAGTGGTTTATCAAAAGCTTAGAAAGTCGCAACGACACCTTACTTAAAGTCGCCAATTGCATTGTGCAATTTCAACAAGGTTTCTTTGAATATGGTGAAGAAGCCATGAAACCTATGGTGTTAAATGATATTGCTGAAGCCGTTGAAATGCATGAATCTACCATTTCACGGGTTACCACCCAAAAATACATGCACACCCCACGGGGTTTATTTGAACTGAAATATTTTTTCTCTAGCCACGTTAGCACTGACGATGGCGGAGAATGCTCTTCAACAGCAATCCGCGCATTTATTAAAAAGCTGGTTGCGGCTGAAAACCAGAAAAAGCCATTAAGCGATAGTAAAATGGCCGAACTGCTGGCCGAGCAAGGGATTAATGTTGCGCGTCGTACTATCGCGAAATATCGTGAAGCGATGATGATCCCGCCCTCAAACCAACGTAAGAGTTTATAACCTACTAAGCGATTGGAGGAACTATATGCAAATCAATTTATCAGGACATCATGTAGAAATTACCGAGTCACTTCGAGAATATGTCGCGACAAAATTCACAAAGCTTGAACGACATTTCGATCAGATCAATAATGTCAACGTGGTACTGAACGTTGAAAAACAATCACAAAAAGCAGAAGCTAAAGTGAGTTTAAACGGCGCTGAAGTATTTGCCATGTCAGAAAACAGTGACATGTACGCAGCCATAGACGCCCTGATCGATAAACTCGATCGTCAGGTTATTAAACACAAAGAGAAATTGACTAAGCATTAACGATGGAACTTAGTACCATCCTGCAGCCGGAATGCACTACCTGTGCCACACCGGGCAGTAAGAAAAAGGTACTGGAATTAATCAGCGACTTAGTCGCTGCCCAGTACCCGACCCTTTCCTCACAAGAAATTTTCGAAAGCTTAGTGGCTCGCGAAAAAATGGGCAGCACAGGTATAGGCAATGGTATTGCGATCCCGCATGGTCGCTTGACAACTATTGATCACCCAATAGGCGTTTTTATCAAATGCGAAGAGCCTATTGCTTTTGATGCCATCGACAAACAACCGGTTGACTTACTGTTTGCACTGTTAGTTCCTGCCGATCAATGTCAGCAGCACCTCAGTACATTATCTTCAATGGCAGAAAGGTTATCAGACAAACTCACACTCAAGCAGTTGCGTAAAACTAACGATTCAAGCGAACTTTATCAGGTTATTACCACATGAAATTAGTCATAGTATCAGGACGTTCTGGCTCAGGAAAATCCGTTGCACTTAGGGTGCTGGAGGACCTTGGTTATTATTGTGTTGATAATTTACCTGTGGCAATGATTGGCACCTTGCTTGAACAATTAAAAGCCAGCAGTGATTTAGTCGCCATCAGTGTTGATGTCAGAAACATTGCAGAACAAGGTAAAGTACTACAAGCGCAACTGGCACTACTTGGTAATGATATTGAAGTCACTAGCTTTTTTCTGAACTCATCAGATAAAGTGCTACTTAAACGCTACAGCGAAACCCGTCGGTTACACCCTCTCTCTAAAAATCAAATTTCACTTCAAGATGCGATAAAGCTAGAAGGCAAACTGTTAGAGCCGATAGCGAGTGTTGTTGATCATTACATTGATACCTCTGCGCTCAATATTTACGATCTTAGCGACCAAGTTCGTGAAATTTTAATGGGTAGTGTTGATAAAGACTTAGTGATCAACATTGAATCATTTGGCTTTAAACATGGCATGCCAACAGAAGCAGACTTTATGTTTGATGTGCGCTTTTTACCAAACCCACATTGGGAAGTTGAATTAAGACCTTTTACAGGCCTTGAGCAACCTGTACAAGACTTTTTAGGTAAGCAGCCACTGGTTAATAAATTCATTATGCAAATTGAAAATTTGTTTGAAACATGGATGCCACACCTAGAGCGTAATAATCGTAGCTATTTAACCATCGCAATTGGTTGTACTGGTGGACAACATCGCTCAGTTTATATTGCGGATCAACTCAGTAAACGATTTGCATCCAGCACCAAGCATGTTGTTCACGCAAGGCACCGCGAGCTTGATAACAAACACAAATAACCTAAAGTTTAAAACCTCTGTTGATGGAACACTCACAATGAGCCTATTGCAACGTCAAGTCACCATCACGAATAAACTCGGTTTACACGCCAGAGCAGCGACCAAGCTCGCAATATTGGCTACCGAATTTGATGCTAATGTCACACTAATCCAAGGCAGTAAACAAGCAAACGCCGCCAGTGTGCTAGGCTTGTTGATGTTAGAAAGCGGTATTGGTAAAACAATAGACATCACCGCTGAAGGACCAGATGCACAAGCAGCATTAGACGCCATATGTAATTTAATCAATGCCAAGTTTGACGAGTGCTGTTAAAGCCTTGCTTTGATAGGCTTGATATAACATCAAATTATTTAAACAGCATTTTATTGAGCTCGACAGGAGTGTTAAATGGGTATCGAAGAAGCATTAGATACTGAATTGACCGCGGCACGACTCAATCAACTTAGCCAAGCGCTTAGCAGCGGAATGTTTGTCCATGTGCGCAATATGCTCCATGACATGGCCGCCAACGATGTAGCCCATATTCTTGAATCTTCTCCCCCCAAAAGCCGACAAATATTATGGCAATTGATCGACCAACAACAAGCCGGTGATATTCTCGAGGAGCTCAATGAAGATCTAAAAGATGCACTTATCAGCGGTATGTCACCAGAAAAACTGGCCCAAGCCACTAGTGACATGGACACCGATGACCTCGCTTATATTTTAAGAAGTCTCCCCGATACCGTCTATCAACAGGTACTACAATCAATGAGTACCCAAAATAGGCTCAGAGTAGAACAAGCACTTAGCTACCCAGAAGATACAGCTGGCAGTTTGATGAACACCGACACCCTAACTCTTAGACCGGATGTCAGTATCGATGTCGTGCTGCGCTACCTGCGCCAAAGAGGCAATATTCCAGATACCACTGATACCCTCTACGTTGTTGACAGATCAGATTCGGTTCTTGGTGGGGTTAGGTTGGCAGATCTATTGACCTGTAATCCTAACGACAATATACGTAGCATCATGGCAGATGACTTGGAAAGTATCCCGGTCGACATGCCTGATACCGATGTCGCACAATTATTTGAACGCCATGACTGGGTATCTGCGCCGGTTGTTGATGAACACGGTAAGCTGCTAGGCAGGATCACCATTGATGATGTGGTAGATGTTATCCGAGAAAATGCCGAGCATTCTATGATGGGTATGGCAGGCATGGATGGTGACGAAGACACCTTTGGCCCCGTCCTCAAAAGTACTTTACGTCGCTCAATGTGGTTAACCATTAATTTATTTGCCGCCCTGCTGGCTGCTTCTGTGAGTAACATGTTTGAAGGAACATTAGAACAGTTTGCTACCATTGCCATTTTAATGACGATAGTACCCAGTATGGGTGGTGTGGCAGGTAACCAAACCTTGGCGCTGGTGATCCGCGGGATTGCCGTTGGTCACATAGGCCAGTCAAACTCACGCTGGTTAATAGGCAAAGAGCTGGCCATTGGCTTTTTAAACGGCCTAATATGGTCAATATTGGTCTTTATAGCCATCTGGTTATGGAAAGACGATCTCGCCTTAGGTGGATTGATTGGTGGCGCGATGCTTATCAATATGACCATCGCTGGTTTTGCCGGAGCAGCCATTCCGCTCGTACTTAAAAAGTTTAATATTGATCCCGCATTAGCCGGTGGCATGGTATTAACAACCGTCACTGACGTTATCGGTTTGTTTGCCTTTTTAGGATTAGCCACATTGTTTTTAATGTCTTAACCTTATCCAGTCTTAACACCACTACTTGACCTCAACTTATCTGCCAGCAGATTGCCAAGCTGTTATTTAATTTCAGCTTGGTAACTTTTACCCATTTATCACTCTTATTTACGCCAAGTTAGTGCAATTGCACCAAAACGATCCAGCTATAGAGTTTGCAATAATTAGCTAAAACCACAAGTTGCTGAAATTTAACAACAAAAATTATTTTAAAACTTGGCACAGACTTTCCATATAGATAAGTACCCATAAAGGAGTAGTTCATTACGTGAACACTGCTCATGTTGTAGGAGATAAGGTTATGAAAAACAATTCAATCGTTAAAGTTTTACCGGGCAGCATACTTAAAAATGTCACTCGTACCTGTCTATTAAGCACAAGCTTCATTCAACAGCAATATGCTTTTTTTGCTCACCTAGGAGTGAGCCAATGGGAAGTCGAAAAGCACTAAACTTAACCTCTTGTACCTATAGTTTGCAAATGTACTTCTGGTTGCAGAACTTAACGTGTAAAAAATGGATATAGATTATGAATTACTATCGAAATAGCCGTTATTCAGATGCACTAATTAACGAAGTCGTTAATCAAGTTAAGTGCCATAATCGCCTACTTTCTGAGGTGGCTAAAGATTACGGCATTGCCTCAAAAACCGTTTACAACTGGGTTAAGTCAACCGACAACACAAAGCTCAATAAAAAGCATCAAATCGTGGGTCAAATTGCATCACTACAACAACAAATAAAAAGTTTACATCAGCAATTACAATCAATTGCTTAAAATCAGTTTCGGCAAGGGTGTTAGGATATAGACAATTGTCCCCCAGCAATTTTATATATCAATGCAAACAACAATCACAAACAATAATATGGCGCTAGAGCCAACATAGTGAGTTTTCTAACATCCTTGCCATTTTCATTAAAGGCAATAGATAAAAAAGTTTACATCAGCAATTACAATCAATTACTTAAAATCGGTTTCGGCAAGGGTGTTAGGATATAGACAATTGTCCCCCAGCAATTTTATATATCAATGCAAACAACGATCACAAACAATAATATGGCGCTAGAGCCAAAATAGTGAGTTTTCTAACACCCTTGCCATTTTCATTCCCAAAAGCTTAGCCTCAAGACTCAGCTTGTAATCACTTAATAATTAAACCTATCGATTTGTGCTTCCATTTTTTTTGATACTTCAATGAGTTTTGCCGTGGTAGTTTGTAATTCTTCCGCGTCATCACTCAATGAATGTGCACCTTGGCTAAGTGTGCGCATATCATTAGCGACTGTTGAAGTGACGTTAGATTGCTCTTCACACGCACTAGCAATCATGGTGATCATATCGTTAATGCTATTCATTTCATCAGTAATTTTCATCAATGACTCACCCGTTTTATAGGTGGTTTCAATCGTGACGGCTACCAAGTCTTTACTGGTTAAGGTTGCTTGATATGATGCATCAGCCTGTTTTTGCAAATGACTAATAATAGATTGAATTTCCGAGGTGGAATCATGAGTTTTACTTGCTAGTGCCCGCACTTCATCTGCGACTACAGCAAACCCTCTCCCAGACTCTCCAGCGCGAGCGGCTTCAATGGCGGCGTTAAGTGCCAACAAATTTGTTTGTTCAGCAATACCACTGATCACATCCAACACCTTGCCTATATTATCACTCGCAGCTTTCAAACTTGTCACTTCAGTGGCGGTACGATCTAAGTTATCTACTAGTGCTTGAACCTGTTCTACATTGGCCTGAATATCTTTACCGCTCGCAACTGATAATCGATAAGCTTGCTGAGTTTTAGCTGAGGTTGATTCCGAATTACTGGCGATTTCTTTAGTGGCCAAATCGAGTTGGTGTAAATTAGAAAGCGAAACGGCGGTTAAATCACTTTGTTTCGCATTGCCTTGAATTGCTTTTTGATTGACCGATTTGACTTGAATAGAAACCTGTTTGAGCTGATGTTCAGCACCAGCAATATCTTTAATAATCAATTGTATAGTTTCGATAAAACTATTGAAATTTATCGCTAACTGACCAATTTCATCATTACGCTCGACTGGAATACGTGCCGTTAGATCACCGCCACCACCGGCGATATTAGCTAAAACCTTATTTACATCTAACAGCGGCAACACCATCACTTTACGCAGAACAATAACCAATAAAATCACTAACGTGATTAAATTAATTAATGAAGAAATAAATGCTTCTAATAAAATGGCATTAAGTGCATCACGCATTTGTTGTTTACTAAACTGTACAGTCACCTCACCAATAACACTTCCCTCCCATTGAAGGGATAACTGTATTTGTTCATCTTGAGATTTGTCTGTTGAAATATTTGCCATTAAGCGATTTCGCTGATCTTGCACTGAGATTTTTGCAATAAGCGGCTGCTTTGAAAACGCCATAATAATGGAATTGATACTGTCTTTATCATAGACAAATACAGGCTCTTTTAAGATAACTTCAAGTTGACTTTTAATAACTGATTTTTGAATATCATATTGGTCATAAAGTCTTTGGCTATTCACTAAATATGAGCCTACAGCAACAGCGACACCGACTATTAATACGATGATAATGACTAAAGATGTAATTTTACCAGTAATTGTTTTCATTATTTTGTTCCAGCAATAGGGTCAAACCAAACTTGACTAGGGATAGCGTTTACACGATCAGAAACATAAGGATTAGTAAGATCAATCACTACCCGTTTATTCAAATGACCTAATTTCAATGCTTTTTTTACATCGGCATCGGCATTGAATAACTTTTGGTAAGTGCCATCTTCAAACATGGCAAACAAAATAGTATTTAAGTGATCAGCTAATGCTAAATTGCCCTGTTTCACAAAAAAGAAAAATGGCATTTTGTAGCGCAGCATAATATGCGGCTCAACTTGCAGCTGGTACTGAGCTTCTCTCTCAACCTCAACCCAAGGCTCAAAAATAGCCCTAGGAAAATAGTCACATCTATCGGCCTCAACCATCGGGAAAATATTCGGATAACCTAAGCTTTTAGCCACTTTAATTCCATTAGCTTCAAGCACGTGAGTATCTGCCCACATTTTACCTTGGCAGGCCGTAAACCGTTGTAAATCAGCAAGGTTTTTAACATTACTAAATAACGACGTATTATTATCTCTTACAATCCCTAATCGCATCCCTAACGTCCCGCGATAGAGTGGAAAATAAACCGCTAGTAATTGTGATTCATATTCTGTTGATGTCGCGGTCCATAATAGATCCAATGTTCCCGCATTAAGGTCATTTACTGTTTTACTAAAACTGGTATCCCCCTTGAACCATAGGCAAAAGTGATAGAGTCATAAACATCACTGCGTTTAACGACTTCTTCAAGCAGAGTTACCGGTAAAGTGGTTCCTCCTTCAACGCCTGGAATAAGCAGTGGTTTTGCAATCACATTTATATGAATCAAAAACAGCATACATATAAGAGCAATCTTGACAGACTGCTTAATTGAAAACTCAGATATTAAGTGCACAAACACTCCTTTAAGGATTATTAATTCTTATTTTTAAACATGCACGACAAACACTATAGGTAGAAATAACAGAGCATTAACAAACTGTTAATGTCACACAGGTCGTCTACTGTCAAAATGAATACGTTTGCACATATATATGAGTGACTTAACCAATAGTTATAAATATGAGTTAACAACTGATTTGGTGGAGCTTTAGCAAGATAGATCAACAATGTGCGCTAGGTTAGCTCATAGCAGCTTTTGTAATAAATACGACAGAAAATTTATCATCATTCATACCTAAATATGAATATAGCGCTACACTTATAACAATAACCCTGCCAATCAGGTACCTATGAAGCTATTTTATGTCGCATTGATGATACTGCTCGTCGGTTGCCAACCAGCTAACGAAACTAAAAATGTTGAACATATTGTCAGTGATGACACTAGCAACACTTTTACCATTGCGGTATCAAATACCCCATTATCTAGCCCCATTTTTGTCGCGCATCATCTCGGATTATTTAAACAACACAAGGTTAATGTAATACTTCAAAGAGAAAACGGTGGCGTGAAGTGCTTTGATGAATTGGCCGCAGGTAATGTAGATTTTGCTACATCGTCTGAAACCGTCGCTGCGTTTAATAGTTTTTATCGCAATGACTTTGCCATTATGACTAGCTTTGTGGAATCGGATAACGATGTAAAACTGCTAACCTTATCGCCTCAAAAATACCAAAATCTGGCCAACATTGAAGGCGCAAAAGTGGGAGTCGTGAAAGGAAGCGCCAGTGAGTTTTTCTTTGATAGTGTACTCATGCTGCATCACATGCAACATATCAATGTAGAAAGAGTTTACTTAAGCTCTACCGAATTAATCCCCGCACTACTTGCCAATCAAGTTGATATAGTTTCGGCATGGGAGCCTTCAGGCTATGAGTTATATAAAGAAATCGGTCTGCACAACCAGATAATGAGAACCAAGGGTTTATACAATCTCTCGTTTAATTTAATCCGTTTAAAAACCAATCCTATTGACGAAAAGAGTATGCAAAACATCCTCAACGCGTTGAATGAAGCGATTGATTACATGCATCAAAATCCGCAAAAAACTCAACAAATAATGAGTAAAATATTAGAGATAGATAGGGCCCAATTAAGCTATCTTTGGCCAGATTACACCTTCAGACTGTCATTAAGTAATGCCTTAGTATCAAATATACAATCACAGTTACAATGGGCAATTGACAGAAATTTAGCCCCCCAAGATAATCGAATCGATATAAGAATGATTATTGATAGAAGGTTGTTTGAATCTGCCATCAAGCAACATCAAGGGGAACATTAATGAGGTTTGCCGCGCGCCTAAATCTGACAGCGTTTTTATGCACCCTTTTGACGCTTGCTGTAGGCGCTACATTATTTCAAGCCCATCTATATCAACAAAAAATCTATTCTCAACTGAATCACTCAATGCGAATTCAGTTAAGCATCGACAGTTTGCGCAGTCAATTATGGCTATATGAAGAATATAGCGACCAAATGAGTTTAAATGAACTCAATACCCGTCAAGCTAATTTAGCCTTTGAGCTAACACGAAAAATGCAGTGGAATAGCCAACAACAAAGAGTGCTTGATAATCTTAATCGACTTAATACTAACATTAGGGTGTTATTTAATACTCAATTATCTAAATCTTCACAGATTCAAACCGAGCAAGAACGAATCAATTCAGAGCGACTGTTGAAAGCAAAATACAGCATGAATATTGAAAGAATGACTGAAGACATGACTAACCTTCACCAACTTACCATTGCACAAGCTAAACAAACGCAACAAACCTTACTTATCGTAGTCTCTGTCGTGGTATTTTTACTGTCGCTAACCGTAACATTATGGTCATCCATGACTTTATTCCGCTTTAGACAAGGTATGAAAACACTCATTATTGGGATGAAAAATTTAGCCGAGGGTCATTTACATAGCCGTATTAAGTATCAAAATACCGATGAGTTTTCAGAAATGGCACAACACTTTAATCAAATGACGTCATCACTTGAAAGCACCACCATTAAAAAAGAAGCCCTAAAAGAAGAAGTTGCCAGACAAACCCAGAAATTGACAGAGCAACAAGTTAAACTCACTTATTTAGCGGAACATGACGAGCTAACAGCTATCTACAATCGCCGTGCATTTATTAAACAAATTGATCTTGCCATCACCAGAGACGCACGCTCCCAACAACAAGCCGCATTGCTATTTATCGACCTTGATCGCTTTAAAATTATTAACGACACCTTAGGTCATCAAACCGGTGATGAAGTACTTACCCAAATAGCCAAACGATTAATCATGAGCCTTAGAAGTAGTGATTTTGTCGGGCGTTTTGGCGGTGATGAGTTTGTTGTGTGGTTAGATTTTATCGAAAGCCGTACAGATATTATCGCTAAAACCCAACAAATTTTAGATGTGATAAAACTGCCAATGAAAATGGGCAACGATACCATCAATGTTGGCGCGAGTATTGGTATTAGTCAATTTCCAGCCCATGGAAAAAATAGCCTCACCTTAATCACTGCAGCTGATACCGCCATGTATATTGCAAAGCACGACCCACGCAGAGAATACTGTTTATTTGAAGATATTGACCAAGCTGGCTATGATTAACTATTGTTTAACATAGATTTTGAGATTCCAATCATAAGCATAAATTTGCCCTTGCCACTGATATAAGACCTTGCCATCTTGCTGAATCACCCTCGCATTATCCGGTAACGTTTTTAAGCCAGAATCGTACTGAACTGAAGTGGTTGTTTGCTCTGGTGGAGCTTTACTTACAGGATCAGTCCTAACGGGTTGATAAGAATAAGCATCATTTTGATATCGGTTATAACGATAAGGGTAACGCCAGTCATTCCCCCATCGATAACCGCTACTCCAACCAATGCCAAAACTGGGGCCCCAATAATTATTCCAACCGGCTCCCCAGCGCCAAGGATCACGATAACCACGATAGTGAGGGCGAATGGGATGATGAGGCCTATGATGATATTTGGATAACTGATGATTCACAGATGATTTTGGCTGGTTTAAATGCTCATAAGCTAACGGGCCTTGCGCCAGTGCAGACAAAGAAAAACCGCTCAATGGTAGCGCAACGATCGCCATTAACACCGCAGTTTGCTGGATCTTTAACATGATATTCTCGCCTAAAATACCAAACCATTAAAAGATAATATACCTAAACTGACTGAGTTAAAATCAAATGGCTTAACCCCAAATTATAAAAATGCTATAGTGCGCGCCACATAGGATTAGCAATACAGGCGGTAGGTATGAGTTTCAAGGATTTACGCAGCTTCATCACACATCTTGAAGCCAATGGTGAACTAAAGCGTATTAGTCATCCCGTCGATCCCCATTTAGAGATGACCGAGATCGCTGACCGAGTATTACGCTCAGGCGGCCCGGCATTATTATTCGAAAATCCCACTAATCACACCATGCCAGTGTTAGCCAATCTATTTGGCACCCCTAAACGCGTTGCCATGGCGCTGGGCAAAGAAGACCCGTTAACACTGCGTGACGTGGGCGAACTGCTAGCCTTTTTAAAAGAACCGGAACCACCGCGCGGCTTTAAAGATGCCATTGCTAAAATCCCCATGTTTAAACAAGCTTTAAACATGCCACCCAAAACAGTTCGTAATCCACCTTGCCAAGAAGTCGTTAAAACTGGAGAAGAGGTTGATTTAACCGCCTTACCTATTCAGCACTGCTGGCCGGGCGATGTTGCGCCACTAGTCACTTGGGGATTAACCATCACCAAGGGACCACGTCAAAAACGTCAAAACCTCGGCATTTATCGCCAGCAATTATTAGCTAAAAACAAACTCATTATGCGCTGGCTCGATCACCGTGGCGGGGCATTAGACTTTAAAGATTTTAAAGAAAAACATCCCGGTGAGCGCTACCCAGTAGTTGTCGCTTTAGGCAGTGATCCGGTCACTATTTTAGGTGCTGTTACTCCAGTTCCTGATGCGATGAGCGAATATGCCTTCGCAGGGTTATTGCGTGGTGAACGCACCGAAGTCTGCAAAGCAATAAGCTGCGATTTGGAAGTCCCCGCCACCAGCGAAATCATTTTAGAAGGCTATATTGAACCCGAAGAAATGGCTGAAGAAGGCCCATATGGTGATCACACAGGCTATTATAACGAAACAGACTCATTCCCTGTGTTCACCGTCACCCATATTACCCATCGTAAAGATGCCATTTATCACAGCACCTATACCGGCCGTCCACCTGATGAACCGGCAATGCTAGGTGTGGCATTAAATGAAGTCTTTGTGCCTATTTTACGTAAACAATACCCTGAAATTATCGACTTCTATTTACCGCCTGAAGGCTGTTCATATCGCATGGCGATTATTTCAATTCGTAAGCAATACCCTGGTCATGCCAAACGGGTGATGATGGGGGCATGGTCTTTCTTACGCCAATTCATGTATACCAAATTTATTGTGGTGGTTGATGACGATGTTAATTGCCGCGACTGGCAAGATGTTATTTGGGCGATTACCACGCGCATGGATCCCACACGCGATACCGTAATGATAGATAACACACCAATTGATTACCTAGATTTTGCCTCCCCTGTAGCGGGCCTTGGCTCAAAAATGGGCTTAGATGCCACGAACAAGTGGCAAGGTGAAACAAATCGCGAATGGGGTACGCCTATTGTAATGGATGAGTCGGTTAAACAAAGAGTTGATCAGATATGGAGTGATTTAGGTATAGATGAGCAACCAACACTCTAGGTGGAATAACCATAAGGCCCAATAAAAGTCTTAACAATATATACCCTATAACCGCTATAATTTAGCAAATGATAAAACACCTTCAAAGAAAGGGCCCAAAGGACGTTAGATGAAAACCATTCGTTGTCAGATAGAAAAAGTTACTCCGTTTAATGATGCTGTTTATCAAGTCATCTTAAAACCTGAAGCCACATTTGATTTTAAAGCAGGCCAATATTTATCTGTGGTGATGGGCGAAAAAGACAAACGTCCTTTTTCAATTGCCTCAGCCCCAAATGCTGACAAAATTGAGCTTCACATTGGTGCTGCGGTTAGCGAAAGCTATCCAATGCAAGTGGTTGAGCGCTTACAAACCGCCACTCATATTGATATTGAAGCACCGGCAGGGGAAGCATTTTTACGCAGCGATAGCCAACGCCCACGTATTTTGATCGCTGGCGGCACAGGTTTTTCTTACATCAAAAGTATTGTCGAAGATCAGATTGCTACTCAACAAAAGGTTAAAACTCAACTGTATTGGGGATGTCGAACTGAAGAAGCAATGTATTATCAATCTATTGCCCGTCAATGGCACAACGAGCATGATTGGTTAGAGTTTATTCCCGTTGTTGAACTGGCAGGCCCAGATTGGAAGGGTAAGCAAGCCAACCTCATTGAGCAAATCAAACATGATTTTATCAGCTTAAATGGCTACGATATTTATATCGCCGGTCGTTTTGATATGGTTGGCGCCGCACGCGAAGCATTCCGTGAAATCGGTTTTGAAGAAGCGCATTTATATGGCGACGCCTTTGCCTTTATAAAATAGAACATAAAATAAAACTATAAATCAATAATTTAAAAAAATACCTAACCGAAATGTTAGGTGTTTTTTTATCAATATCAACAAGCAATTCCCCATCACACCCTCTCACCTCAATATGTAACCATTTGTATCGCCGCGGGTATATTTAGTGAACTAGATCATGTTTTCCACTAAAATTAGCAAAACCGAATTCGTTAACCAATCAGTAACATTCCAATAAATCTATACTGAAAGTTGTACTACCTGCAACTTTAGTTTCAAAACGATAATTAACAATAATAAATGGATTTACCACATGCGAAATAAGCCAGTCACTAACAAAGAAGTTAAATTAGCCCCTGACGACGAACTGGTCTCAATTACCGATACTCGCGGCATTATTACCTATGCAAACCCATGCTTTATCCGTATTTCAGGGTATAGCGAACAAGAACTCGTTAGTCATAACCATAACCTTGTCCGCCACCCAGATATGCCCGCAGCGGCCTTTCAAGACTTATGGGATAGATTAAAAGCCGGTGACTCATGGCGCGGCATAGTTAAAAACCGTTGTAAAGATGGCAGTTATTATTGGGTTGATGCTTTTGTTTCACCCTTATATGAAAATGGAAAAATAACCGGTTATCAATCTGTTCGTATTAAAGCAAAACCTGAATATATTCAAAATGCAACCCGCCTTTATGCAAGCATTCTTCAAGGTAAAAAAATTTCCAATCCACTGAGTTTTAGTCAAAAGCAGCTTATTGGCGCTTTATTGGTTATGGCTGGCGCAATAACCTTAGGAATTAGCACAAGTGTCTTTGCCTCATTTGCCTTTATCTTATTTGCCGTTGTGTTAGCTGGGTTGTTTAAAGAAGAGCTATTTAGTATTCCTGCCAAAATTACTCAATATAAAAATGACTATGATTCGGTTAGCCGTTTAGTTTTTTGTGGTAACAGCAATAGCTCTGTGTTGGATTTTCAACTCAAAATGAACCAAGCCAAAATGCAAGGGGTACTTGGCCGAGCTCAAGATCAAGGCAATCACCTTGATCGCATTGCCAATGAACTCGTAGCAACCGCAAAACAAGCCAATCAAAGTATTGAGCAACAAACAGATCAAATTAATCAAATTGCCACTGCGATCGAAGAAATGAACATGACCGCTGCTGAAATGGCGCAACATGCCGTATCAACCTCAACAAGCGTTGAACAAGTTCAGCTAGTATGTGTTGATAATCTTGGGGCCATGAAAACGAACCGAGACAATATCGAAAACCTCACTCGTTCTGTCACCGAAGCGGCTGAAAATGCACACCTTCTTAATAAAGAAGCAGAAAATGTGGCTAATGCCATGTTAGAAATTAACGGCATCGCAGAGCAAACCAACTTGTTAGCATTAAATGCCGCCATTGAAGCCGCCCGCGCCGGCGAGCAAGGTCGCGGCTTTGCCGTAGTGGCCGACGAGGTACGGGCTCTTTCGACTCGCACCCAGTTATCCACCGATCTTATTTCAAAAAGCGTGCAATCAATGCACACCATGCTCAACAAATGGTCGCAACAAATGCAAAGCAGTAAACAACAAGCGGCCAATTGTGTCGATGAAATCAGTCATGTTGCCGAGCAATTTGAACAAGCGTACCAGCAAGTCACCGGTATTAATCAATTTACCCAGCAAAGTGCGGTTGCCGCTGAACAACAAAAAGCGGTTACCAATGAAATGACCCACAATATTCACCAAATCAGCGAACTCAGTCAAAGTAATGTTGATAACCTAATTGTGATAGGATCAGCAGCGCAGAATATTCAGCAAAATGCTGAAAAAGCCAAAGGGCTTAGAAACACATTTGGATAATTTTTAAGGTTAATCATGCAGCTCAGTCAACTAACACAACCGATTTACGATCATCTGTACCGCGATATTTTTGAATTTAGAACCACCTTCGATTTACCTGTTGAAGATGAATCTAGCATAGATGCAAAAGCCGATACCTTGCACACCTCACTTATCATTGAAGAGCTGACTGAACTTGCCGAAGCAGATTGCCGTGTTGAACAAGCCGATGCCATTGTTGATTCGGTATATGTATTAATGGGGCGCTTAGTGCACTTAGGCGCCGCCAAAGTCGCCGACAGACTAGAAATTAGCTATTTGATTGACTTATTACTCAACGTAGCGAAAAACCGCGAAATCGACTTTATTCGCTGTTGGGATGAAGTCCATTCAAGCAACATGAGCAAAGTGTGCCGCAATCAGCAAGAATTAGACGAAACTATTGCACATTACGCTAAGCAAGGTGTTGAAATTGTTGGCAGTAGCAAAGGTGAGTTTATCATTGCTAAATGTGCCAAAGATGTCGAAATGGCCGGTAAAGTGGTTCGCCAAGGCAAAGTGTTAAAGTCGGTTTATTACCGCCCGGCTGATTTAACTTCGTTAGTTAAGGATTAAGGATTAAGGATTAAGGATTAAGGATTAAGGATTAAGGATTAAGGATTAAGGATTAAGCCTTAAACCATTGGTCAGCTAAAAACACACTTAATCATTGTGACCAAATACCACGTAACATGCGCTTACTTATTAAGCGCATGTGTGTATTTAATGTGTGAAATATAATAGCGTTTCCATCTTGATTATTAAAATAAAACAACTGCAAAAAAACTATAACGATATTTGCTATACCTATGTTTTTATTTAATATTCCGATGAGATAACTCGCCACCCCAAAAGCAAATATGCATCTAAAAACTCTACATATAGTAATCAGCACTTAAGGCGACAAACAACGCAAAACCTGCCCAATTATTATTTAAAAATGCTTTAAAGCATGGCGCACGTTCACGGCCATAGATTAGCCATTGTTGATAACTGCTAAAGGCTACAAATGTAACTAAGCCTAACGCGTAAAATAAACCTCGCTCGGCTGACCAACCTGCCATCATAAAACAGCCTAAAGCGGCTAATTGAAACAAGCCTATCCATTGACGATCATACTGACCGAACAAAATTGCCGTAGATTTAATACCAACCTTTAAGTCATCATCGCGGTCAACCATGGCATACATGGTGTCGTAAGCAACAGTCCAGCACCAATTTGCCGCAAATAACCACCAAGCCTCAACGGGTACATAACCAAGTTGAGCGGCGTATGCCATTGGAATAGACCAACTCCACACTATCCCTAAAAACATTTGTGGCATATTGGTTACCCGCTTCATAAACGGGTACAAAATGGTCAATATAATGCCCACAACCGATAATTTCACCACTAGGGTATTTAAAAAAAGCACTAAACTAAACGCGACTAACCCTAAAATAACAAATAAACTCAGTGCTTCTTTAACGCTCACCTCACCTGATACTAAAGGTCGCATTTGAGTGCGCTCAACATGGGCATCTAATTTACGGTCGGCATAATCGTTGATAATGCAGCCACAAGCGCGCATCACCACCACACCACAAACAAAAATAATCAGCACCTTAATATCAGGCATACCTTGTGCCGCTAGAATGAGCGCCATTAAACATGGCCATAGCAACAACAACGTACCAATCGGTCTATCTATTCGCATTAAACGCGCGTAAGCATTTAGTTTTTGCTTCACGGACAACTCCATTTATTGTGACTTAACAGGCTTCCAGTTTTGCTAAACTCACCAGCAGCCATTTACTGCCAAAGTCGCTGAAATTCACCTGAATGCGAGCCTTTTCACCCGTACCTTCAAAGTTTGTCACCACACCTTCATTAAACTTAAAATGCTTAACCCGTTGGCCAACACTAAAACCTGTACTGTTAGGCGCACTATCTTTAAAGCCTGAAGTGGAACCGCGGGCAGGATAGCGTTGACTAATTGAGGGGGAAACTTGTGCCCGCAAACGAATTTGCTCGACGTATTTCTCAGGAATTTCATTAATAAAACGCGACGGACTAGCGTAATCTTCTCGGCCATAAATACGGCGTGATTCAGCATAACTGATATACAGTTTTTGCATTGCGCGGGTCATGCCAACATAACAAAGACGACGTTCTTCATCTAAGCGATCGCCTTCATCTAAGGCCATTTTGCTTGGGAATAACCCTTCTTCTACTCCAGCCATAAACACCATTGGAAACTCAAGTCCTTTGGCTGAATGCAACGTCATCAATTGCACCGCATCGGTAAAGGCATCGGCTTGGCCTTCGCCCGCTTCTAATGCTGCATGAGATAAAAAGGCGTTTAGCTCGCCCATATCTTCAAGCTCTTCGGGCATTTCAAAACTACGCGCAGCAGTCACTAACTCGTTTAAGTTTTCAATACGTGCTTGGGCTTTCTCGCCTTTTTCGGCTTCGTACATGGAGCGCAGACCAGAGGTATTTATCACGCTATCAGTCATACGATATAGCAGCATATCTGCGGTATCGGTACGCATATTGATGATTAAATCCATAAAACCGCGCACAGCATTAGCTGCACGGCCAGCAAGTACTTTTTCATCTAATAAACGTAAACTAGCTTGCCATAGGGTTAATTGATGCTGTCTGGCTGTCGAGCGGATAATTTCTAAGGTGCGATCGCCAATGCCACGGGTAGGCGTATTCACCACTCGCTCAAAGGCGGCATCGTCATCTTTATTGTTGATAAGACGCATATATCCCATGGCATCTTTAATTTCTTGGCGTTCGAAGAAGCGTAATCCACCATAAATTCGATAGGCGATACCCCGATGCAATAAGGCTTCTTCTAATACCCGCGACTGAGCATTTGAGCGATACAAAATAGCACAATCACTAAGACTACCGCCCTTGTCGTGCCAATCATTAATTCGGCCAACAATAAACTTAGCTTCATCCATTTCATTAAAGGCGCAATAAACTGAAATCGGCTCGCCGTCTTTATCTTCAGTCCATAGCTTTTTGCCTAATCGATCAGGATTGTTGGCGATCAGTTCGTTTGAGGCATTCAAAATATTGGCTGTTGAGCGGTAGTTTTGCTCAAGGCGAATTGTTTCTGCACCAGGGAAATCTTTTAAAAAACGATGCAAGTTTTCAATTTGCGCCCCGCGCCAGCCGTAGATAGATTGGTCATCGTCACCCACAATCATCACGTTAGCGGTATTGCCTGCTAACACTCTGATCCATGCATATTGAATCGCGTTCGTATCTTGGAACTCATCCACCAAAATATGACGAAAACGCTCTTGGTAATGGGCAAGCAAATGTGGTTTATTGAGCCACAGCTCATGGGCACGTAACAGAATTTCGGCAAAATCCACCAACCCTGCGCGATCGCACGACTCTTGGTAAATTTTGTAAATGTTTAATAAATTCTGTTCAATAGGAAACCCACCAGCATCAATATGTTTTGGGCGTAAACCTTGATCTTTTTTACCATTAATATACCCCTGAGCTTGACGCGGTGGGTATTGCTTTTCATCCAAGTTAAGGCTTTTCAAAATTCGCTTTAATAGCCTTAGCTGATCATCAGAATCAATAATTTGGAAGCTTTGCGGTAAGTTAGCATCTTGAAAATGAGTGCGTAAAATACGATGGGCTAAACCGTGGAAAGTACCTATCCACATGCGCCCCATGTTGCTGCCAACCACTTTTTCAACTCGCTCGCGCATTTCAGCTGCGGCTTTGTTGGTAAAAGTAACCGCTAAGATGGAATATGGACTTTGCTGCTCAACCTGCATTAACCAAGCAATTCGGTGAGTTAGCACCCGCGTTTTTCCGCTACCGGCACCGGCGAGCACCAACATATTGGATAAAGGTGCGCCTACGGCTTCACGCTGCTTGTCATTTAGGCCGTCTAATAATGATGATACGTCCATTTTTCCTCCCAAAAATCTGCTTGGCATTATATACCTGAGTGAGGTAAAGATGCGATGATAGCCAGCCGTTTTCTGAAGCTTTGCATCTTTATGGGTAATAAGTGGTCGATTTCGGTTAACTTATGTGCGCTATTCAATACTGAGTTATCAGTCAAATTGACAAAAATCAGTGTGAAAACTACTATAAATCGTCTTTTCGCTATCAGGGTTTTAATATTTTGAATATCAATGATTTGGAGCTATTTGTTACTGTTGCAAAACTGGGGAGTTTTTCAAAAGCTGCGCAATCATTAGATACTCGTCGCGCCCTTGTTAGCCGCAAAATAGCCGAGCTTGAGCGTCAACTTGGCGCACCGCTGTTTACCCGTACCACCCGTGCCATGTCGTTAACCCCTTCCGGCGAGTTGTATTTAGAGCAAGTTGAACCACTACTCAAGCAACTGCAAAATGCCGCTTTTGTATTTAAAAATCGATATAACGAGGTTCAGGGTCGATTACGCATTGGTTTGCTGCCCTTTGTTGATAAAATTATGGACAAGCAAATTGCTGACTTCATCCACTCTTACCCTCAAGTGCAATTAGATATTTTTGTTATAGCAGGCGGTTATAAAGAGTTAACCCGTCTTGGGCTAGATTTTGTAATGGATGCAGGCGAAATCAATGATGGTCATTTTACCAGTAAAAAATTAACTACTATTGAGCGTAAAATATACGCCAGTCCAAGTTATTTAGAAAAGTCTTCAGTCATTGAAACTATGGATGACTTGCAATATCACTCCTTATTGGGTTTTCGCGCAGCCAATGGCTTAGTTGAAAATACTTGGCAGTTTCAACACGCTAGTATTAGCGTTAATCATAAAGTGACTTGTAGTGACTTTAACTCCCTGTATAACTTTTGCTTAGGCGGTGCAGGGATTACTTTATTGCCACAAACGATTGCCAATGATGCAGTCGCTAGCCAGCAACTGATTAACGTACTACCAGAGTTAAGTGCTGGATTTACCGATATTAATTTGATTTACCCTAATAACAGCAGCCTATCGACTGCAGCAAATGTATTTATGGAATATATTCTGCGGGAAGCTAAAGAATCTATATAGGCATAACGCAAAACCGACCCGAACTTCTCAAATAAATCATTTAAACTGACGCTAAAAAAATGGGCTAACCTTTCGGTTAGCCCATTTTACATACTAATTATAAATTTATTTTTTATCGTCTTTCAAACCAATGCTGTCCATCCAATATTCAAAGTTCACTAAATTGCCGGGCAATACAATACGGCTATCTTGTTTACTTAACCCATCAAGTTGCTTCATATATTGTTCACCAAGTTGCATACGCAAGGCACTTTGCCCCCCTTGTGATGAAATGACCGACGCTAAACGCTCAATAGATTCAGAAGTCGCTTTCGCTAAGGTTAAAATCTCTTGCGCTTTACCTTCGGCCTCATTAATACGGCGTTGCATTTCACCTTCTGAGCGGTTAATGGTTTCTGCCATCACACCTTCTGAACGGTTGATTTTACTTTGCTTGTCACCTTCACTTTTTGCCAGTAAGGCGCGGCGTTCACGTTCAGCGTTAACTTGCATTTCCATAGCATTTTTAACGGTTTCTGGTGGGGTGATATTTTTTATCTCGTAACGATGCACCCGAATGCCCCACATGGCACCCGCTTCGTCTAATACTTCTACCACTTTGGCTGAAATCAGATCGCGCTCTTCAAAGGTGCGATCTAAATCCAAAGTACCAATGACTGAACGCGTTGTGGTTTGTGCCAACTGAATTGCTGCATAACGGTAATCGGTTATACCGTAACTGGCCTTAACGGGGTCTGTGACTGAAATATAAATGACCCCATCAACTTCTACATTCACTTCATCACTTGAAAAACACTCTTGCGGAGGAACATCAATCGTTTCTTCTTTTAAGTCATGTATGTAGGCAACTTTATCCACAAACGGCACTAAAGCATGGAAACCTGCATCTAAGGTGGATTTGTACTTACCTAAGCGCTCAACAATATAGGCAGATTTAGTAGGTACTAAACAAATAGACTGAAATAGTTTCAACACAAAAATGGCAAAAATAATGCCCCAAATACCCATGACAATTAAGTCTGTATCTACACCGTTAATCATTAGCGCGCTCCTTTTGCTGTTGATTGTGAACCCGATACCGCATGCGTCACTTGCTCCATACCTTCAAAAAAACCTTCAAGCTTAGCCATTTCCGCTGGTACAACTGAGACTTGTGATTCCGCTAAAATCTTACCCACTTGGCTGATGAATTGCTCTTTAAGCAGCATGTTCATAGCATCATTACCGCCATTAACCGCTAATGCCTTGCAGATCATCTCCATCCCTTCAGCTTTAGCATTGGCAATAATCGAGATCTCTTTACCTGTCCCCACGGCTTCATTAATGCGTTTTTGTTTTTGTCCTTCAGATAAATTAATCGCTTCTTGGCGTTCGCCTTGCGACATATTAATCATTGCCGCTTTTTCAGCATTAGCGAGCGTGATTTCAGCCCGTTTACGGCGCTCGGCTTCCATTTGTTTTTCAAGGGTATGAATAACATGGTGCGAAGGGGTAATGTTTTTGATCTCGTACCGCAACACTTTGATCCCCCAAGGATCAGAGGCTTTATCGATTTCACGTACAATGGATTCGTTAAGGCTGTCACGCTCTGAAAAGGTTTGAGATAAGGTCAGTTTACCTATTTCAGAACGCATCGTGGTTTGTGCAAGGTTAACCGCAGCACGACGATAATTTTCAATACCATAACTGGCTAATTTACCGTCCATCACTTTTAAATATACTAAGCCATCCACTTCTAACTGAGTGTTATCTTTAGAAATACAACTTTGAGGCGGCACATCTAACACTTCTTCGCGAGTGTCATGGCGATACGCAACACGATCAAAGAAAGGAATTAGAAAGTGGAATCCGGGCTGTAGCACAGTACGAAACTTACCTAAGCGCTCAATAACATGCACTTCACGCATCGGTACTATCAGCATCAATTTATATAAAATAAATAATACAAACAAAAATAATAAGGTGATCAAGAACATAATTTATTCCTTTTAGTTCAACATCAATGGCGACATCAGTGGATTATTCCACCAAGGGTTCAACCACTAACGCAATGTTTTCCCGACATATAATTCTAACTTTACTGCCCGCTTTAATTTCAGAGCCATCACCTAATGCGGTCCAATCTGATCCTAAGCAGTGTATCCGCCCTGTTTGCTGTCCAGGTCCGATAGCTTCTTTGACCACAGCAATTTGGTTATAAAGATCAAGCTCTTCATCTGTATTGCCTACATGGGAATCACCACCAACCATTTGTTGAGTCACATGGCGAAAGCTAAGTAACAACACCATGGATGTGATAAACCATAAGGTTAAACTTTGCGCAATTCCTTCAACAATGCCAGTCGCTAAAGCTAAGGCCACCACTAAGCAAGCCGAACCCAGTAATATGACGATACCGCCTGGAATAATGATTTCGGCTAACATCAAGATAATGCCAAGGCATACCCAAACAGTAATAGGATTTTCAAGCTCCATACTCTCCCTCCTGAAGATAGAGACCCATGCCAACAATCTTAAAAATAAATTAAAAAATGCGACATATTATGTCAACCATACAGTAGGAATCATGAAATGCAAAGTGATATTTGATCAAAGATCTATCTTGATGTGATTAAAAATTGTTTCAAAATATCTAGCAAGAAATTATCAAACAAAGGCTGGCTGACTAAGATAAATCTGACGATGCAAAAAAGGGGAAGAATATAAAAAACGCCCAATTGTTTGCACAATTAGGCGTTAGATTGACTCAAAAAAATCGCTTGATTTAGCTAAGCAGCTTTTTAGCGGCTGCAACAACAATAGACACAGCACTGACTTCAGTTTGCTTCATTGTGGCTTCATCAGGAATTTCTTGTTGAGTACGGTTAACGATCACACCGGCAACACATGCCGCACGCCAGCCTTGAGTGGCACACATAGTAAATAATGTTGCTGACTCCATTTCGTAATTAAGCACGCCCATTGATTGCCATTCTTTCATTGACCCCACAAAGCGTTGAGTAACTCGGCCTGAAACTGTGTCATAACGTTCTTGACCTGGGTAGAAAGTGTCTGAAGAGGCTGTAATACCCACATGCGGTTCAACCCCGGCTTCACGACATGCTGCAACCATTGCGGTAGTACACTCAAAATTAGCAGCAGCAGGAAATTCAAGTGGCGCAAAATGTAAACTAGCGCCATCTAAACGCACCGATGCCTGAGTCACAATCACATCACCTACGTTTACATTTGGCTGAATCGCACCTGTGGTACCAACACGTAAAAAGGTAGTGACACCGAGTTGAGCTAATTCTTCAACTGCAATAGAGGTTGAAGGACCACCAATCCCCGTTGAACAAACCACAACAGGCTTGCCATCAATGTATGCTAGATAGCTAGTATATTCACGATGACTGGCTAAAAAAGTGGCATCGTCCATAAGTTCAGCAATGCGCTTAACACGCTCTGGATCACCAGGCACAATTGCTAATGTCGCGCCATCTAGCATTTTTTTGGTCAAACCTAAGTGGAATACTTCAGACATGCTGAACCCCTTTTAATTATCTTTAAAATGAAACGCTGTGTTTCGTAAACTGTAACCTACTATACCATCATAAAAGGTTAACTTGATCACAATTCTCTTTTTATGATGATTAAGTTGTCATAAAAAGGTTACAAATAAACGACATCTAAAATGCCAGAATATTGAGTATGACAAATAATAGTGACGACAAAAAATATTTTTGTGAATTTGCTGTAAATTGATTTACATCAATTTAAAAAATCAAAATTAGGACTAGGGTAAACCTAAAGAACAATTTTGAATTCAATAGCAAGGAGCTTAACTATGTTTCCAGAGTACCGCGAACTAATCACTAAACTAAAAACTTCAGATGCGCACTTTTTACGTAAATTTGATGAACATAATCAGTTAGATGAAGAAATCAAACAACACGAAGCACATAGTAGTAGTGACACCACACCAGAAGTGAAAATCTTAAAGTCTAAGAAACTCCATTTAAAAGAAGAAATTTACCAAATTTTGAAAAAGCATGATGCACAATCAGCTTAATCCGGCGATTGAGTAAGGTTTACCCGCAAACATTAAAGGACGCCGAAGCGTCCTTTATTTTTAGTGTTAAATGACTTGGTTAAGTCAACAGCATTAACGACTTAACACCTTAAAGGTAGTAATCTTTTAATGGTGGAAAACCATTAAAGCACACCGCTGAATAAGTCGTGGTGTACGCCCCAGCCGTTAACCAATACATACGGTCGCCAATGGCTAAATCAATAGGTAAACCATAGCTGTAATGCTCGTACATAATGTCTGCACTGTCACAAGTTGGCCCAGCAATAACGCATTTATCTAACTCACCTTTACGATGGGTGTAGATGGGGAACTTAATCGCTTCATCCATGGTTTCAATCAAACCAGAAAACTTACCAACATCAGTAAATACCCAGCGCTCTAGAGCGGTATGAGATTTACGTGAAATCAATACCACTTCCGACACCAATACACCGGCATTAGATAATAAAGATCGGCCCGGCTCTAAAATGATCTCGGGTAATTCATCACCAAAGTCTTCATGTAAAAAGTGCTTAATTTGCTGCGCATAAGTGGCTAACTCATTGGTTTTATCTAAATAATTAGCAGGAAAACCACCACCTAAGTTAATCATTTTTAGCACAATGTCATGCTCATCACGTAGACGATCAAAAATGCTTTTCACTTTACCAATGGCAGAATCCCACGCACCAATATCACGTTGCTGTGAACCAACATGGAACGAGATACCATGAGGTACCAAGCCTAGCTCTTTGGCTAATACTAATAAGTCGTAGGCCATTTCATTTTGACAGCCAAACTTACGAGACAAAGGCCAATCAGCGGTATGGGTGCCTTCAGTTAAAATACGAACATACACTTTTGAACCGGGAGCTTCTTGTGCAATCATACGTAAATCGGCTTCAGAATCAGAGGCAAACATGCGCACGCCTTGCTGATAAAAAGCACGAACATCAGCGCGCTTTTTAATGGTGTTGCCATAACTGACTCTGTCAGTGCTTACACCAATATCTGTCACCATTTTTAATTCATAAATTGAAGCGATATCAAAGTTTGAGCCTTTGTCACGCAACAAGGTTAAAATTTCTTTTGCTGGGTTAGCTTTTACCGCGTAATACACGTTAGCGAACGGAAAATTACTAACCATATCATCGTATTGTTTTGCAACGATTTGTGTATCAATGACAACAAACGGCGTCGGTTTATCTTTCGCAAATGCTTCAATGCGGGCGAAAGTGTCTTTGTCATAATAATCAGCTACATCAATAGTTTGAAATTGGCTCATTAGGCCAGTGCCTCCTCTAAGTTGGGCATAAAATTTAAGCAAAAGTGACAGTTCAAAATTAACATGGTTAACTTTGTTCTTACATCAGCGTAAAAACATGCGCAGTAAACGATATTTTCACCCTAGATGCAACGAATTTTTATGCAAAAATAGCAATTTTTTATTCCAGCAATAAAAAAGCCAATTTCACAAAGAAATTGGCTTTAAAACTACTGTATCTGACCTATAAAAACTGGGCGTAATTAATGAGTATTTCGACTTTTTCTAATTACAAAAAATGCTTCTTTACCACTTTTTAATCAACAGATTAGCATCTGCTACTTGCTCAATTGAGATCACTTCTAATTGATTCAGTTTGATGATGGTTGCTTGCTTTTCGGTTGTTGGTAGGTTTGCAGTCGCCGCGCCTTCTCTATCAAGCCCGAGTACAAATGGATAATCTTTCATTTTCGGCACAGCGATAAACTTAGCAATTAAAGACGGCATACCACTAATATCGGCAATATAAACCATGTTTTGCGGCCACTGTTCTTTTGGTGCTTCAGCAAAAGCTGCCTGAACCACTTCACCACCATCCATATCACGACTAAAAATCAGCATTGTAGTTTTTGCGGTAACTTCAATTGGCTTATCAAACTGATCTTGCAAGCTAATCGGGGCTAACTTATCGCCCACTTTTAGCCATTGTTGTTCGGCAGCAGCTTGAGCTGACACACTGGTAAATATCAAACTGAGTAGTAAAATAAAATGACGCATAATGACTCCAATAGATGATAAAAAGTTATCTTACTAGGCAAAATAGCAGTCGATTGTGAAAACTGTCTGAATAAGCAGATTATCTTTTAAACTCATAAACTTGTTATGATATAGCTCACAAAAAAATTAGTGTTTGCATTAAATAAGGATGCCCCATGGACCAGGCCAGCTTAGAACAAGAACTTGAACAACTGCAAAACGTTTATACCCTAATCACTGAGTTTTTAGTGCAGTATAGTTTTCAACTAGTCGGTGCATTATTAATTTTTCTACTTGGGCTGTGGGTCGCCAACAAAGTATCTAATTTTGTTGCTGCTCAATTTGTTAAGCACAACATTGATATTACCTTGAGTAATTTCACTTCGAATCTAGTGCGGATCATAATTATCATTATGGTTGCAGTGGTGGCATTGGGTAAGTTGGGGATCAGTGTTACTCCTATGGTTGCCGCCATTGGTGCGGCTTCACTGGGTGCTGGTTTAGCCTTACAAGGCATGCTGTCTAATTATGCTGCCGGTGTCACCATTATTGTGACTCGCCCATTTGTGGTCGGTAATACCATTGAAATTAAAAATGTTAGTGGTGTGGTGACAGAAATCAAACTCGGCTTGACCATTTTAACCAATGAAGAAGGCGAGCAAATTAGCATCCCCAATAAGCACATTGTGGGTGAGATTTTACATAACTCATTTGAATACAAGTTGGTAGAGAATAAAATTAATATCGAGTATCAAGCAGATAGCAATAAAGTTGTGGGCATTATTCAACAAGCATTAGCAAGCTCTGAGATGGTCAATCAGCAACCCGCACCGCTCGTTGGCATTAATGGTTTTAACAGTATTGGGATGGAGATTGGCATTCGTTATTGGGTTCCTACAGCCAACTACTTCCAAGCAAAATATCAAACTAATCAATCTATTATTAGTGCATTAAGCAAAGCTAACATTAGCATCCCTTGCCCAGTGCGTGAAATCCATATTCAGCATTAACCCACATAGTTTAGGGGCATTTAGTTTGTGATTAATGACTCAAATGCCCCTAATTGTGTTTATTTGCCCAAGACTTTGTGCATAAACATACTATTGGGGTCATCTAGGTAATCGGCAAATTTATCACCCACTTCAAAACCAAATTGACGATACAGCTGTCGCGCAGGCTCAAAAAAGGCCATGGTGCCGGTTTCTAAACTCAGCAACTGATATTGCTGTTGTTGAGCATGGGTTAACATGTGTTGCAGTAACTTAGCTGCCACTCCTTTGCGGCGATGTGCATTGGCCACTCGCATTGATTTAATTTCAGCGTGATTGGCAGACAAACGTTTTATGGCTCCGCAGCCCATCAATTGGTTGCTATCCCAAACCGTCCAAAAAGTGATTTCTGGTTGGCGTAATTTACTTAAATCAAGGGCATGTACGCTTTCTGCTGGCGAGGTGGCATACATATCTTGCAAGTGTTCATTAAGCAGTGCTGCGATTTCAGGCCCGCTAAGATCATCAATTTTAATATCCATATTATTATTCCCAATAATCCTATCTTGAGGTTAAAAACTTGATTACAAGCCTCGTTGCCACTCTTGTCTTAATGGCACCATGCCTTGTAATGCTTGGGCTACTTGATTAACAAGTTGAGGCTTGTCTTTGCCAAGTACCCCTTTTAATACCAGATAATTAGATGCGTGATCGGATCTAAAAATGGTTTTATCTAGCTCGAGGTGACTCAGTAAGGTGTGCATTTCTTGCAACAGCCCGCGCTGATCAGGTAACACAAACTTACCATCAAATGCTGCATCCATACGCTCAGTACCCAAAGGTAATGTCACCACTAATGTAGATAAGTAATCTGGCTGGGTGGCATTCATTAATTTGGCTGAGGCGATTGCATGCTGGGTTGATAAGGCTTTACCGCCTAACCCCATTAAAATCATCACTGATGACTTCATCCCCGCTTGACGAATTTTGCTTAACGCCTCAAGTGACGATTGATAATCTTCACCTTTTTGAATACGCCTCAATACTTCATTATCACCACTTTCACAACCTACATATAACAGTGATAACCCCATGGCTTTTAGTTCCGCCAGTTGGTCACCCGTTTTATTTTTTAAGTTACGAGGCAAGCAATAACTACTGATCCGAGTCACTGAAGGTAAATGAATATTGATTAACTCGCAGATAGCCTTTAAACGATTGAAAGGCAGGCTCATGGCATCACCATCGGCTAGAAACACCCGTGAGACAGGGTAGCCTGATGACGCAGCCGTCAAAATATCTTGCTCAATTTTATCAAGCTTTTGTGCTCTAAACTGCTTTTGCGGTTGGGTATACATGTCGCAAAAACTGCAGTTATTCCAACTACAGCCATTAGTGACTTGTAAAATTAGTGACTTCCACTCAGAGGGTGGTCTAAATACCGGTTCGATATAACGCAGCAATCTGCCTCCTAATGACTTTTTTGATCCAAATAATGATTTAGCTCATATAATCGACAAATCATGCTCGTTTTCGATCATCAAAAAGTACTACCATTTAGTTTAATTATTGTTATATTAATGCGATAACAATAAGTTAACAATTCAATTCTGGATATATTGCTATGGCTCAAACAGCTCAAGATATCAGTGAACGTCGCACAGCTTCGCTATCTAATGAAGACCATTGGGAAATGACATCAGCAGAACAAAAGCTCGCCCTCTATGACCTACACAGATTTGGTTACCGCTTGCTGTTTGTGCGCCACACTTTAAATGGCCCTGTGGCTTTTGTGTCGCAACAAGATGATATTGCGATTATTCACCCTGACGGTGAAGTGGATTTACGCCCTAAACTCACCTTGCGCCAAACTCATTAAAGCAAGTTGTTCCGAATGACAAATAAAGAGTGTTTTAACACTCTTTATGAATTTTGCTATTACCCATTAAGCAATCACTTGGTTAAAGATTTCCACATGGTGAGATTCCACTAGCTCAGGCATCACCTTGTTAAAGTAATCCTGAATTGCCTGCGATGCACAATGCTCATCAAATGCGGCTTTATCAACAAACTTTTCGACAAACGCCACTTTATTTTCATCTTCTAAGCTGACATTTAACTCGTAACGAATACAACCCGGTTCACGTCTGGTTGCAGGAATTAATGCCGCTAAAGCGGCTGTCAGCGCATCACGCTTTCCTGGTTTGGCCACAAATTGGGCAACACAAACTAATTGAGTTTTGTTAATCACGAAATCTGACATGGTTATGTTCCTTTATGCTTGATAAATCATATCTAAATGGGGGATACCATCTTCTAAATACACCTTGGAGTGATTCATAAATCCAAGGCGTTGATAAAACGCTTGAAGGTGTTGCTGGGCACCAATTTGTATACCTGACTCAGGCCATTGCGATAATGCAATGTCAATCGCTTGCTGCATTAAAGGCTCTGCCAGCCCTTTCCCTCGATGGGATTTGACCACCAGCACACGGCCAATGCTGGCTTGAGGATAACTCACCTCGGGAGGCAAAATACGGCAATAAGCAGCAAGGGTATTATCGTCAGCATACCCCAGTAAATGCAGGGCTTGTGGATGACGGTCTTTATTATCTAACTCAGAATAAGCACAATTTTGCTCAACCACAAACACATCTACGCGTATGGTCAATAACTCGTACAACTGATCAATAGATAACTGGTTAAAGGGTAATATTTGCCACTGCAACATAGACTCCTGAGTATTTTTATTAACTGGGTGCTGAATTGGCACAGGGGTTGATAACCATAAATGGCCTTATTCTAACATGAGTTTTCATGCCAAACTGATAGAGTTAATTGCGCTAATCCTAGACTAAAATATTCTATCGATACACTAGATAAAATCCTTCATTTTAGTGCTACGCTGTCAAGCACAAATACTGATTTGAATAGATCATCTCAACACCATTCTACTTGATTATTTCGACATTGTTTTAACCGTAACCCGTTAATTTTATTTGGAGTTCAACATGAGCAAAGAACGTAATAATGCCAAAGAAGCTAAAAAACAACCTAAGCTTTCTTTAAAAGAAAAACGCGCTGTAAAACAAGCTAAAAAAGCGCCAACATCTAACATTATCAGCAAAGTTAAATAGTTCAATTTCTACCCACCACAGTAAATATGTGGCCAGAAATAGCGTAGAAAAAATGCGTGGTAACAAGGCAATTTTTTGATAAGCACTTATTCTACAATCAAAAAACCTAACGCAGTTATCAGGTATTTTCACAAGCTAGAATGATCAGTTATTTAATACGATTGGTATTATTAGCTAGCCCTAATTAGATAAAAAAATACCGAGCAAACGCTCGGTATTTTTGTTTAATCATCAAATTTAGAACTTGTATTTAACGCCTACTTTTAACTGCCAAGCAGATTGCTTGATGTCATAGTTATCATAGGTCTCGGTTTCAATCCCCTGTTGACCAAACGGCACTGAGTAAGTGTAAACACCAGTCGCGGCATCGTAATCATGATCCACTAGCTTTTTACTATTAAAGCTTTGGTATTCAACTACGCCCCAGTCATTGTTCATTAGGTTAAGTACGTTTTTCACATCAAAGTACAAAATACCTTTATGCTTTTCCATAAAACCTGGTAACTCTTGGGTAAAGCGGAAGTCTAACTGATGTACCCAAGGCTGATTGCTGATGCCTTTGGGTGCGATACCACCGGCGTATTTACTTAAGCCAAGTTTATCTAGTGCTGATTTAAACTCTTCATAAGTTAACCCTTTGTATTCAACATTTGGGTCATCAGCACCCGTTGGTATATAAGGCAGATAGTAAGAAGCATTAGCAAAACTCGTTTGGTCGCCCAAGTTGCCATCTTTATATGAACCTAACAACCACGTGACTGGATTGCCTTCTCTTGCTTCAAAGAACAAGTTAAAGCTTGAATTGTAGCCTGCAATAAACTCGACATCATAACCTAGATTTAAGGTGAAACGATGTGGGGTTTCATAATAGCCTGTACCCATTGTGGTGCCATTACGATCATATTGCACTGGAGTATATTGGTAGTTAGATGTAGCAGTAGACGATGAACCTTGGTTACCTTCTTCAACTGAGTTGTAGGCATAACCCGCTCGCATGCTCAAACCCATATCCCAGTTTTTCGCTAAACTTAAACTAAGAGTTTTGCTGTTACCATCTTCTTCAGCATTGGTTAGCATTAAGTCGTAACGGTTAGTATTGCCCCCTGCGCCGTTATTTGCTAACGGATCCCAAGTTTCATATACAACACGACCTGTAGCATCGGTTTTCACTTTACGACGAGCTAAATCAACCCAAGCCACATCGTTTTCTTTTGCAATATATAAAAACTCACCACCCACAAACCAGTCTTCGCCTAATGGGCCAAAGTCCCAAGTACTGTCAAAACCAATGCTGGCACGCCAGTCTGATGGTAGTTCGAAATTAGGGTCTAATGAGTTAGTATTGCCGTCACCGCCCACTAAACCATCTTGTGCTTCACTAGGTACGTTTGCAAAATCTGGCGTGCCCCACGCATCATTCCAACCATTGTTGTAACTCAGTAAGCTGTTACCGTCATTTGAGAAGCTGTTTGACATCCATACCGTTGGCGAACCACCGCTATAACGACCCACACCTCCGCGAAGCGTTACATTGTCATTTAGTAAATAAGTTAAACCAATACGTGGTAACCAGATGTCTTTACCATCCATAGTTTTGTTATTAGCAAAGCCGTAACGGTCAACAAAGTTTTGATTTAATGATGGCGAATCTGACATGCTGATGGTTTCATAACGCATACCAAACGTTAATTCTAAATCAGCGGTGATATCCCAAGAATCTTCAACAAATAACGCTAAGGTATCCATGTTAAAGCTTGCGCCCACATCGTTCGGGTTACCCGATTTGGCATTAGCATAAAAGAATTGATCAACCACACCATTTTCAAAGTCTTCAATGCTGTTAAATGACCAGTTACCAATGACGTTTTGAGCAAATAAGTTAAACACTTCAACATTATTGTATTGCAAACCAAAGCCAATATTGTGGTCACCTAAATAGTAATCACCCACAAAACGTACTTCTAAGTTTTGGTTGTTTAACTTATTCGCTTGGCGAGACTTATCGGTACCAAAAACCACTCTGTCACCCGAGCGATCATAGGTCTGAATGCTCACACTACCAATGCCTAAATCGTCAATGGTGTTTGAATTAGAGGTGGTGTCTTTGTAAGCCACTTTAATTTCAGTGCTGAAATCATCGGTCCAATCACTGTATAAGTTAGCGGCATAGGTTTCTAACTTTTCTTCTTTGTTATACCAAGCACTCGACATAGTTAACTGTGAAGTGTTTTCTGAAATATTGTTGGTTAAGTTACCTAAGGTATATTGATAGGTGAAACTTGCACGATGTTGATCGTTAATATTCCAGTCAACTTTAGCTAAGATTTTCTCATCTTCTTCTTGCGGGTTTGCGTCAAACGTACCAATGGTATCTAACCCATATACGCTAGAAGCGATGTTTTGAATTTTGGTAAATTCTTCTAAGGTAATATCTGAGCTTTTAGCAAATCCACTACCAGCAGGACCATAAGCAGCAGACTTGGGTGAGTCAAAGTTTTCATAAGATCCAAAGAAGAACAAGGTGTCTTTAATCAGTGGAAAACCAATCGTGCCACCAAATGTGGTTTCTTCAAAATCTTGATTTATTCTTTTACCTTCATCATCTGGCTGAGTTTTACCTGCCATGCTGTCGTTAGTAGTTTCCCAAAACACACTGCCTGATACATCATTAGTACCCGATTTGGTTACCGCATTGATTTGTGCGCCAGTAAAGCCGCCATTACGGGCCGTATAAGGCGACACATTTAATGCCACACTTTCAACTGCATCTAATGAAATAGGTGAACGCTGGGTTGGATAACCATTTGAGTTAAGACCAAAGTCATCGTTTTGCGAAATACCATCAACCACAAAGGTATTAAAACGTGGGTTCATACCCGCAACGCTCATTGAGATACCATCAGTACCTACAACCGCCATTGGATTTTGGCGTAATACATCTTTCAAGTCGCGGCTAACACCTGGTGCGTTAGCAATTTCTTTCGCGCCAAATTCACTGTCGCCACCAGCACTACGGTAATAACTGGCACTACCAACAACGCCGATACGTTCCATGTCTGCCGCAAGTTGTAAAGTTCGGTTAAAACGGAAGGTTTCACCTACATTTAAAAATAAGTTTTGCTCAACATCATCAGCAAATTCATCTGAATCAATTTTGATAATGTAAGGACCACCAACACGTAAGCCTCTGGCAAAAAACTCGCCATTAGCTCCCACTGTCACCTCGGTCACAGTGCCTGTTGGTTCATGCATAATGGTAATTTTTGCATCTGTAACAGCATTTCCTTGTGGACCAACAATTTGACCACGGATATTTGATGCGGTATCAGCTGCCATGGCGGGAAAACTAACACCCATAGCAAAGCAAGTCGCTAGCGCTAAGCGACTGATTTTATTATTTAACATTGTATTCAGACCCCTGAAATTATAATTTTTAAGTGCATCCTGCTGTAGGGCAAGCGCAATCAAATTTTTAGAGTAAAAACTTGATTGCGCAGAATTGTATAGAACATTTGTTGCAATTTCATGTCTAAATTAGCGTAAAATAACAACAAATGATCCACCAAGATGTAACAGTATTGATACAGTGTCATCTTGTGGTCATCTAAAGTCGCTAGTCTATGCCTGTATTAACGGGCATTTATATCGATAAATAATTAAAAAACAATCGGGGTTTTCATGAAAAAAGTGGTACTTGCCATTAGTCTTGGCATGGTCATAAATGGCGGTCTGGTAGACCAAGCACAAGCATTTGGTCCTCTAGGGCATCGAGTGATTGGTCAAATCGCAGAAAATAATTTAACCAATGATGCTAAACAAGCAATCGATAACATTTCCAATGGCAAGTCACTTGCTCAGTTATCCACATGGGCAGATGAAATTCGTTCTGACAAAAATTGGGATCATGCCGGGCCTTGGCATTATGTTTCAATCGCAGATGACGAAACTTGGCAAACAGTTAAACGCAGTGAAGATGGCGATATTATTGCAAAACTTGAAGACTTTGAACGAGCACTGGCAAACCCTAACCTGAGTGCATCGAAAAAACTCGAAGCTTTAGCCTTTTATGTGCATTTTGTGGGTGATATTCATCAACCGCTGCATGTTGGTCACAGCCACGATAAAGGCGGAAATGCTATTAAACTGAAGTGGTTTGGTGAACAAACAAACCTACATTCAGTATGGGATAGTAAAATTCTTAATCATCAAGAATTAAGCTATACCGAATACACTGGCTTTTTAAGCCACTTTAATGCTGATGATGTGAAAGCTTGGCAGGGTAAAAATTACTATCAGTGGGCAGATGAGTCAAAAGCACTTCGTGATTCGGCTTATCAATTAGAAAAAAATCGTGATGGTGAAGATGACTTACGCTTCAACTATGTGTTTATTCATAAACCTGTGATTGAAAAACGCGTACAACAAGCGGGTGTACGCTTAGCTGAAAAATTAAATCAAATTTTAGCAAAGTAGTTCATCTCTTGTGATCAAATATCGATAACACATATAAAAATGGGAGCCCAGTGGCTCCCATTTTCTCGCTATAATCATGCTATCTCATTATCAAACTAAAATGATAATGGACAATCATCAATCATTAACGCTCAAAGTTATGATACTTCTCGATACCAAATGAACGACCTTCAGCATGACAAGTTGCACAAGATTCAGCAGTAGGCTGTGTGAACCAATCTAACGTTTTAGGTACGTTAAGCTCACCCCCATTTTGCTCCATGTGGCTTAAGGCTTGTGCGCCATCATGACAAGCAAAACAGTTAGCCATAATCGGACTTGTCATAACACCTGAGACACCGCCATTGTATGCTCTAGATAGCATGTAACGGTTTGGAATAGCATTTAAGTTAATGCCAGTAGAGTGACATGATACGCAGTTATCAGCATTTAGTTCGCTTGCTGAATTTGCATCGTCAGTACCTTTACCACTGCCTACACCCCAGTGCATGCTGTGAACCATAGGGCCAAAGCCTGGCGCTGAGTTTCCTGCACGACGATCTTGACCATTGTTGTGACAAGCTATACAAGACTCACCACCGTTGTTGTAACTACCATTTTTGTGGTAGTTAGTTTCATTGGTGTGACAAGTTGTACAGCTTTGCGCATCAACATTGTGACGACGTGAGAATGGCTTATCGATAGGTGTAAAAGTATTGTCGACTACTTCAGAGAAGCCAGTCAAAGAAACACCAAACTTACCATCATCATCTTGCCAGTTTGCATCAGCTAAAGTTACGCGTGAACTTGTGGTTAGATGTGCGTTTTCATAGCCGCTACCAGGACCATTTAATAACTGTCCATAACAAACTGAACGAGTGCCATCTTCACGCTCAACATAACCTTCAGTACCATGACCGATGACACGGGCAACAATTGAGTCAGTTTCGTTGTCGTACGCATTCACATAAGCACCAGCGTAGGTGATGGTATGCGCTTCATACATTTCACCAATGTTTAATTGCACTGGAGTTTCACCAGAGTTATCAAACAATTTAACGTCAACACAGTAACCACCAACCCAAGATACATCTTTGTGATCAGTAAATTCTAACGTTTCATCGAAGTAAACAGCTGAAGTTTCAGTGTAGAAGTTTTCACGCATTTCTTTACGTTCAGTGATACCCGCTGCATTAGCATGTAATGCGCGAACATCAAAGTCGTCATTGGCTGCATAAAAGTTTTGTACTTTAGTCGCGCTTGAACCAGTGTGACAATCAGTACAGCCATTGCCTGCAATACTGGTGTTCATTACAGGTTCAGCATGACAGGTATAACAATTTGCTGGTGTGAAATCTTTTTCAAATTTCTGGTGATTGACGTGACCCAATTTCTGCATGGTGTTTTTAGCGTAACCACCCGTGTTCAAAGATGAGCCATCTTCAGCGATATCACGTGGTACGTTGTTATGACACACCATACAGCCACCAACAAAATCGACTTGGCCATCTGTATTTAAAGCAACATAGCGAGAATGCCTCAGATCAGAGGTTGCATAATCAACGTGACACGAATAACAAGTCTCTGTCGTTGTTGTATGAGTCATTTCAGGCTTATCGATAATTAAATATGGTGATTGAGCAATGTCGCCACCACCCACTTGTAATCGGATCAAACCTTCTGTATCAGCTTTAACTGCTGCCATAGGAGCAACAAACTGGTAGTTTCCGTTATCCAGTAACGAAATACTTGCACCTTCTGTCGGAGAATTACCACCAACAGTAGCACTGCCACCAACACTGCCATCACGGCTACGTTGGATACCATTCTCGGTCATTGCCGCTAAATATACAGAAGCATCTTTTAAGCCAGTAATAGCGATACCATCTTCATTGGTAATACCAAATTCAATAGTCACCTTACCGTCTTCAATCATATGATTGATCATTTCCACATTAGTAACAGTAGAGGTTTCTACTGTTGGTGGTGTAGGTCCTGGACCTGGTTCGCCTGGTATACCCGGTGCGCCATCTTGTCCATCTTTGCCATCACTGCCGCAAGCTGCAACCCCCATTGCAGTTGCGACGAGAAACGCTATTTTGCATAGGTTCATTTTCATCATCATCACTCCACTATCGCCTTTAGACGAATTACTACTTTATAGGTATAAACGCAATTTAATAGTAATGATGAATAGGTTAAATCATTGAGATATTGGTCACAGTACAAGACTGACAGTTATTAAACTTAATGACTTTGTATCAAAAGTAAGATCTTGATCAGCTTTTGTTACAAGCTGTTTCAAACACCCTCCGCTTGATAACAAAATAAAAACATCTGGGCAACAGTGGGATTACAGGATATCAATCAAAAAAATGTTAATAGATGAAATTACGAACAACAAGAGTCAGACTTTTTCTGCTTTGGAATTTTATCCCACACCACTTTGGCCATTAATAGCGCGAGTATAATGCCACAAATAGCAACAACCCCTTGTGGTAATAATTGATGTTCATGGCCGATTTGTGGCATTACCTCAAAACCAAAGGTAGCAACTAGGTAATTCACTAGCATACCGGCAATTAAAGCGACGCCCAACACTCCGCCTAAATATCCCAATAAAGCGCGCTTACCTAATTCTTTGCTCACAACACCCAAGGTCGCAATGTTAGTTGCTGGACCTGCCATCATAAACACCAATACCGCTCCTGGTGATACTCCTGCCAATAACAAACCCGCTGCAATAGGTGTTGAGGCGGTAGCACAGATATACATAGGCACAGATACCAGTACCATCACTAACATAGCTAAAACACCATCGCCCCACTTAGCTAAAAAATCTCCTGGTACATAAGTTTGTACTAGCGCTGCAAAAAACAAACCAACCAATAGCCACAAGGTGGTATCACGTACTAAATCGGTCGCACCATAATGTAAACCGCTAGCAATGCGGCTAATGATGGATTGCTGCTTTAACTCGGTCGCCATATCTTTGGTTGAAGCACAGCAACTTGCCGCGCCTTTACTTCCCTGTTGAGCCACGGGTTGCATATCACTTTCGATAGATGTTGATGCGCAGCAGCTAGTTTTTGGCTTTGCCTCGCTTGCGGTTTTGCTGCAACTTTGACTTTTTGACGTGTTAACAGGCATAAGTTTTGGTGTGGCTGAAGTTGATGCTGTCATCATCGAAGGTTTTAACAGGCTACTCGATGGCTCAGTCACAGGGCGAAATTGCGAAACAGTGTCACTGGCAGCTTTTTTGCTGTTACAGCAACTCGCTGGTTTTTCAGGCTTGTTTATTGGCTGGGTTGTAGTTGAACAACAGGCCTTTGCCGCCGTGTTAGCCTTAACAGACTCAATGGTGTCAGTGTTAACCGTGCTGTCATCATGACGGCCAGTCGCGCCGCCAGAAATCCCGTCATCTTTATCATCACGGCCCACTAAAAGCCCTGCCACAATCGCACTGGTTATCGCCGCAATTGGCCTTACTATGGCCATAAACGGCCCAAGTAACACATAAGATACAGTAACCGAGTCGACCCCAGTTTCAGGAGTCGAAACTAAAAATGAGGTAGTGGCCGCTTTTGATGCACCGGCGCGACGCAAGCCAATTGCTGCAGGAATAACACCACAAGAACACAAAGGAAGCGGTGCGCCCAATATTGCCGCTTTGAGCACGGTTTTAAATCCATGGCCACCCAACTGCTTTTGCATCCATGCCATTGGCACAAACACTTTTAATAAGCCTGCTAACACCAACCCAAGTAGTAACCACGGGGCCGATTCTAAAAATAGGTGAATAAAATTTTCAAATAACTGTTCTAATAACATAGTGTTCTCCTTCAACAACTCATTACGCATTCTGTGCTTGTTTGATCATCTGTTAGATAACCAAATCAACGATTAAGACGAATGAGTTGATGAATGATGATGTGCTTTATGGTGCGTTTCTTTTTTAGTCTTCAGTTGTTTATCTTCTGATTCCAGCGCTTCTAAAATACTACAATGCTCAGCGCTGTCAGGACCGCCACAGCAAGCATTAGATAAACGTTGTAGTGAATTTGAAAACTGAGTTAATTCGGCCAACTTCATTTTAACTTGCGCAAGCTTGTTATCGACCAAGCCTTTAACATCAGCACAAGCCCAATTGGCTTTGTCTAATTCAATTGACAGTAATTCAGCAATTTCATTTAAGGTAAACCCCACCGCTTTAGCGCGTAAAATGAAGCGCAATCTTGCCGCGTCATCTTTGGTATATAAGCGATATCCTGCCTCTGAGCGGCTAGAGGGCGACAATAAACCATGCTTTTCATAAAAGCGCAGCGTATCGGCTTTAATGTCACAAAGCGCTGCCAGCTCACCAATCCGATACATTATCGGCTCCTTACATTAATGAAAAAACGGATTACATTACCCCAAGTATAAACCTTAGAGTTTAATATAAGGTCAAGGGTTTTCTGTGACTAAATTAACTCTGCCTTTGTTCGGATTTCAATATTGTGAAATCACGCAGAAAAAACACGCAAACAGTGAGCTTTACGTTAAAATACGCGCGCTCAGAATCGGCATAGATAAAAAGTAACATAACAGCCGCGAAATACACTTGAGGGACTTTGGCAAAGCAGATTGCAACTTAGCTTAATCTGATTTGCGAAAGATCCTTGAACTTAAATAGTGGACCCTGTACCTACATGAATACTGTCAGACCAATTCGTCGCGCCCTACTTAGCGTTTCAGATAAAACTGGAATCCTTGAATTTGCTCAAGCTTTGCATGCTCAAGGTGTTGAACTGTTATCAACTGGTGGCACAGCAAAATTGCTTGCCGACAACAACATCCCTGTTACCGAAGTTTCTGACTACACAGGTCACCCTGAAATAATGGATGGTCGTGTTAAGACCTTGCACCCTAAAGTGCACGGTGGCATTTTGGCTCGTCGCGGTATTGACGAGTTAGTGATGGAACAAAACGCCATCAAACCTATCGATTTAGTTGCCGTTAACCTATATCCATTCGCCCAAACTGTGGCAAAAGAAGGCTGCACTTTAGCTGACGCGGTAGAAAACATCGATATCGGCGGCCCAACCATGGTTCGCTCAACCGCCAAAAACCACAAAGACACCACCATTGTGGTGAACGCTAAAGATTACAGCCGCGTAATTGCTGAAATGCAAGCAAACAACGGCAGCACAACCCTTGAGACTCGCTTTGATTTAGCCATTGCTGCCTTTGAGCATACTGCTGCTTATGATGGCATGATTGCTAACTACTTCGGTACTATGGTGCCAGCACACAGCACTGACGAATGCCATGAAGATTCTCAGTTCCCACGCACTTACAACACCCAGTTAGTCAAAAAACAAGACTTACGTTATGGTGAAAACAGCCATCAAAAAGCTGCGTTTTATGTTGATATCAACATTGACGAAGCTTCAGTAGCCAGTGCCACTCAGTTACAAGGTAAAGCACTGTCTTATAACAATATCGCCGACACTGACGCGGCCCTTGAGTGCGTTAAAGAATTTGACGGCCCTGCGTGTGTGATTGTTAAACACGCAAACCCTTGTGGTGTCGCGTTGGGCAACAACATTTTAGAAGCCTATGACCGCGCATTTAAAACTGACCCAACCTCTGCCTTTGGTGGCATCATTGCCTTTAACCAAGAGTTAGATGCTGAAACAGCAAAAGCCATTGTTGATCGTCAATTTGTTGAAGTCATTATTGCCCCTAAAGTAAGCCAAGCAGCCCGCGACATCGTTGCAGCTAAAGCAAACGTACGTTTATTAGAGTGTGGCCAGTGGCAAGCAAAAACCAGCAGCTTTGATTACAAGCGTGTCAATGGTGGCATGTTAGTACAAGATCGTGACCAAGGCATGGTCGATATGGCTGATGTCACTGTGGTGTCAAAACGTCAACCAACGGCTGAGCAATTAAAAGACTTAATGTTCTGCTGGAAAGTGGCCAAGTTTGTTAAATCAAACGCCATTGTATACGCCAAAGATGGCATGACCATCGGCGTGGGTGCAGGCCAAATGAGCCGCGTTTACTCGGCCAAAGTGGCTGGTATAAAAGCCGCTGACGAAGGTTTAGTAGTTGAAGGTTCTGTTATGGCATCGGATGCTTTCTTCCCATTCCGTGATGGTATTGACGCAGCTGCGGCAGCCGGCATTAGTTGTATTATTCAGCCAGGCGGCTCAATCCGTGATGAAGAAATCATCGCGGCTGCTGATGAACACAACATTGCCATGGTATTTACTGGTATGCGTCATTTCCGCCATTAAATAGCCTTTGAATTAAGCAGCCTTATGGGGCTGCTTTTTTCGTTATAAGAACATAATTAATTTTGATATTTTTAGGGGTGAACCAATGAAAGTACTTGTAATTGGCGGTGGCGGACGTGAGCACGCCCTAGCATGGAAAGCTGCACAATCACCACAAGTTGACACGGTATTTGTTGCACCAGGCAATGCTGGCACAGCCTTAGAGCCAAAACTAGAAAACGTTAACATTCAAGTTGAAGCCATTGCTCAGTTAGTCGCATTTGCACAAGACAACAGTATTGAACTAACCATAGTCGGCCCTGAAGTGCCATTATCATTGGGCGTAGTCAATGCCTTTAATGAAGCAGGTTTAGCGATATTTGGCCCAACACAAGGTGCTGCCCAGCTTGAATCATCTAAAGCCTTCACCAAAGATTTTTTAGCCCGTCATAATATTCCGACAGCGGCTTACTCAAACTTTACTGAGATAGCACCAGCCAAAGCTTATGTGGCTGAAGTCACTGCCAAGACCGGCTTCCCTATTGTCATTAAAGCTGACGGTTTAGCCGCTGGTAAAGGGGTAATTATTGCCGCAGACCAAGCCGAAGCGGATGCGGCCATCGATGACATGTTAGCTGGCAACAAATTTGGTGACGCCGGCTCGCGCGTGGTTATCGAAGAATTTTTAAAAGGCGAAGAAGCAAGCTTTATCGTGATGGTAGATGGTAAAAACATTCTAGCCATGGCCACCAGCCAAGACCATAAAGCCCGCGACAATGGCGATAACGGCCCGAACACTGGTGGCATGGGAGCTTACTCACCTGCGCCTGTGGTCACTCAAGCCGTTCACGATTGGACTATCGCTAACGTTATTCGTCCAACTGTTGACGGAATGGCTGCTGAAGGCAACGTTTACACTGGCTTTTTATATGCAGGATTAATGATTGCGCCTGATGGCAGCGCAAAAGTGCTTGAGTACAATTGCCGTTTCGGTGACCCTGAAACTCAGCCCATTATGATGCGTCTGCAATCAGATATCGTTGAGCTTTGTTTAGCCGCTACCCGTGGTGAGTTAGATAAAGTAACAGCTGAATTTGATTCTCGTGCAGCGGTTGGTGTTGTGATGGCTGCCGGTGGATACCCTGATGCCTATCGTAAACATGATGTCATTGACGGCTTATCGCTTGGCGATAACAAGGCTAAAGTATTCCATGCTGGCACCAGCATGAAAGACGGTCATGTAGTAACAAATGGTGGCCGCGTATTATGTGCGACGGCTTTAGGTAATACGGTAACAGAAGCGCAAAAAGCCGCTTACGCTTTAGTAGACGCTATCCATTGGGATGATGTGTACTTCCGTACCGATATTGCCTACCGTGCGATTGCGCGTGAGCAAGAAAAAGCCTAATTCGTCAGTTTTTTCTGCGTAAAAAATCCCTGTGATGCCTGCATCACAGGGATTTTTAGTTTAGGTGGACAAGGTTTTATCGTTACTCCATGCTAAGCTTTGATAAATTATCCGCATCCCCTCTTTAACCACTGTAGATTTATCCTTTCGTACTCAACTGGTGAATCTCAGCCAAAAAAAAGCCGAGTAATTAACTCGGCAAAGGGAGATGAAAATCGGTAAAAAAGGATAGCTTGTACTCAAAGTCGCTTAGCAATCCGTAATGTATTCGTGATTGGTATGGTTATTTTCGCAGGGCGTTTTTACCCAGAAAAATATCAGTTCATCTTATCTGCTGGTAATTTGTCAGCCTTGAGGCTATTGCTCACTTGCGTAAAGATTCACTTTATGAAAATGATGTAAAACAACCATAAGTGCGATAATCGTGTTGCGTTTTTATCGCTAATCAATTCAATGACGCTAGATTAAAGCTAAAAACTCAAAACCAATAATCGCTTTTGATGGATCAAATCCACAGTTTATTCATTGCCTTGATAAAAATAGTCACAACCAACAGGCAGTAACAACCCAACAAGCAATAAAACAAACGATGAAACAATCAATTTAATGAGAGGCATTACGCTAAAAAGGCAAAAATTTTATTCAAACTACCACCCCAAAAACAGCTTAAAAAATCAAAAAATACATTAATAATTGAATAGAAAGTTATTAATAACGCAATCTTAATCACAACCCCATCTGCTGTTTATTTATCCACTCCAAGCCTTTAGGGTAAATCGCTCGACTTGGTTATCTGCTTTATGTCAGGATAGCTCCTCTTTGATACATTTATTTAACAAATCAATTAATGATTATTTTGTGCTATCGACAGATTAAAAATAATTAAAAAAATAATTAAAAAAATAATTAAAAAAATAATAAGGATTTTAATGTCTGCTCACTCATCTACTCCATTCAAACCCAGCTTACTTGACGCACTCATTCCCGTTTTCTCGCTGATCATCATGCTAGCCTCGGCTGTCTATCTGTTTTCATCTGACAGCTCTGCTGGTGCAAACCAAATCGCTTTAATACTTGCAGCTTGTATCGCAATGGTTATTGGTTTTAAAAATGGCTTTAGCTGGAATCAAATGGAACGAGGCATAGTGAAAAGTATCGGCATTGCCACAGGCGCATTGCTGATCTTATTTAGTGTTGGCTCGTTAATTGGTACATGGATTTTAGCGGGCACAGTACCCACTATGATTTATTACGGCATGCAGATATTAAATCCACAGTATTTTTATGCCGCCTCATGTGTGTTGTGCGCCATTGTAGCCTTAAGCATTGGCAGTTCATGGACAGTGGCTGGCACCATTGGCATTGCGCTCATTGGTATCGCCTCTGCAATGGAATTAAACCCTAGCATTACCGCTGGCGCTATTATTAGCGGCGCCTATTTTGGCGATAAAATGTCACCCATGTCTGATACCACAAACCTAGCTCCTGCTGTAGCCGGTAGCGATATTTTTGCCCATATCAAGCATATGACATGGACCACCTTTCCTAGCATTATCATTGCCATTATTGCCTATACGATAATCGGCTTTAATAGCAATGTAGAACCGGTATCGAATCAATTAACTCATACCTTGCTATTGCTTGAACAAACCTACCAACCTGGCGCTCATCTATTGTTGCCATTATTAGTGGTGTTATTTTTAGCCCACAAAAAAATGCCTGCGTTTCCCACCGTTATAATTGGCACCTTAGCAGGCGCAATTTGCGCAGCATTATTTCAGTTTGACAACGTGTTAGCGTATGTTGACGATGAAAGTTTGCCTAATGTAGTCGCTCTGGTAAAAGGGATTTGGATTGCCATGTTTGATGGCTACGTGGCTAGTACGGGGGATGCGGTACTCGATAACCTATTAAGCCGAGGTGGCATGAGCAGCATGGTCACGACCGTGTGGTTAATTTTATGTGCCATGGCTTTTGGTGGCATAATGGAAGTCACAGGGTTACTTGGGCGTTTGCTTGAAAGCCTTTTAAGTTTAGTAACATCAACTAGCAGTTTAATCATCACCACTTTAGGCGTGTGTATTGGGGCGAATATCATTACAGGTGATCAATATATTGCCATTGTCTTGCCCGGCAGAATGTTAAAAATGGAGTACACCAACAGAAACCTAGCCGCAGTTAATTTAAGTCGCACCTTAGAGGATTCTGCCACCGTCACGAGCCCATTAGTGCCTTGGAATACCTGCGGTGCGTTTATGGCCAGTACGCTGGGCGTGGCAACTTTTGCCTACTTACCTTATGCATTTTTTAACCTTGTATGCCCACTAGTTAGCGCGACTTATGCATACTTCAATATAAAAATTGAACCGTTAAATGCAACCGTTAAAGACGATCACCTTGTTGCCAGTTAACTAAATTTATCTTTCAGCCAACCGTAATGATAATACCCCCACTGCCCTATGCGCTTTAACTGGCCAAAGGGCAGTATCGATAGTGGTTGTGCCGGTAGAGGCTGCTGATATAGAGGTAAATTAGGCCGAGATACGCCTGCCATACTTTGGGCAAGTCGATAAGCGGCCTGACTACTAAAAGAAACACCCGCACCGCAATAGCCTAAGCTATAACCCACACCATATTGGCTGTACACATGTGGCATATCGTCGAACGAGGCCGCAATCCAGCCCGTCCAGTTATAGGCAATTGCTTTATGCTGTAATGCCGGAAAGCATTTATCTAAGGCCATTTTGAGTCGTTGCCCATAAATAGGGTTTGCCGCATCTTTGCCCCACACCGCGCCTCGACCACCAAATAGCAAACGATTATCTGGCAACAGCCGATAATAATATTTCAAAATGCGAGTATCCATAGTGACTTGCGACGTATGAATGCCAGCTTGCTGCAGCTCATCAAGGGTTAATGGCTCAGTAACAATCACATTACTTAAAATAGGTAAGTACTTGTTATCGGTTGCCGCATTAAATCGTTTCGGCGTATAAGCATTACCCGCCATAATCACCTGATTAGCAAGCAACTCACCTGAGTCAGTAATTAAGCGATGTTTGCCCTGCTGTTGATGCCATTCAAGCACGCAAGATTGTTCTGATATCGACACCTTGGCTTGCTGCACCATGTCTTTATAACCCAGTAATAATTTTAATGGGTTAATCCCAAAGCCATCAGTTAACCTTAATGCACCATAAGCCTGATGATGATTCATGTATTGCTCACAAAACGTCTCACGGTCAATAAACTCGGCACCATCACCAAAGTGTTGTTGAATAAACGCAGCAGCATTTTGTAGTTGTGCTAACGCTTTAGGGTTATGAGCCACTTTTAAGTAGCCTGTTTCTTGCACATCACAATCAATTTGATGCTGCTTAATCAAACCGTCCACTCGCGCAACCGCCTCGGTAAACTCAGCGTAAATCCCCTTAGCAACATCGATATTCCAACGCTTTGCCATGGCGCTATAGCCCAAACGACCAGAACCTTTAAGCACAAACCCCGCATTACGGGCGCTGGCACCAAAGCCCACTTGATTGGCTTCAAGTACATGGCAATCAATATTAAATTCAGTCGCCAAATAATAAGCGGTTAATAAACCTGTGTAGCCACCACCAATAATGGCCACATCCGTTTGCTGGCAACCTTTTAACGCCGGATTGGCTTGTGGCACTGGCATGGTGCTAGCCCAATAGCTATTTGCCGAAGGTTGATGTTGGGGATTGATATTTATCAGCGGATCATAAGGTTGCATTTTGTTAGCCTAATAACTGTAAAACTTGTTCCCATTTACATGCGATTAAAAGCAAAACCACGATGCCAAGTGGTATAAAAACAATCATTTGAACAAATTTCAAATAAAGCACAATTTTTGACAGTTTCAGGTTTTCCAACTCAAGTTTATCTAACTCAAACTTGAGTAATTTAAGCTCTGCTGATGTTGGACAGTGCATTTCAGACAATGTTTGAATCGATGTTGTCATCATTTAACCCTTTAAAATATTAACAACATTTCACACGCCACACAGTGGCAATCAACGCCACAAAGCACGCAGATATAATCTTCGCCCATATGCCGTTGATGCCAACGGTTCGGGTGCTGTTTGATTAATTTTCCACCAGCTTTGGTAAAATAACGAACTGCTGCATTATTGGGGCTTTGTTGCCATAAATGGCTGACACCAGCTTTAGCGCCTTGTGCCATAACCGCCTCTTTAGAAGCTTGTAAAAGGCGTCCGCCTAATCCTTTCCCGCGACCATGTTCAGCAATGGTATTGGATTTAAAGTAACACACATCTTCAAAGTCAACTCCCCAGCGCTCAACAGTACACCATTGATCTTGCTGCCATTGGCCTGCAGCATAGGTTAATCTAAAGCCCACTAATTCATCATTTTCAATCGCAACAAAATTGGCATTAATACCATTTTTTATTCCTTTGTGATAAATGGCAGTCAGTTCATCCATATCCATATAGCCCTGACCATGCACTTGCTCACCCAATGCTAATACCGCTTTAAAATCATCTTGATGTAACACTTTTATCATATTATTTATTCTTTTTATTTGATATTAAGGGTTAGTCTTCCTGCTAATTTAGCATAATAAAATAGCCTGAAACTAACGATGTTAAACTTTCGTGATAATTTGGCGATAAGCCAGTGAGATCCCTTTGCAATACTAGCTGTAATTCAACAAAAGGAGCTCGGTTATGAAACGTACATTAGTTAACGCTAGCCTATTGGCAGCAGGTTTATTTAGTTTATCAACTCAAGCCGCAGAGATTGAAGTCAGTGTCACTAATCTTACTCACGGAAACCACTTTACCCCATTGCTGATTGCTGCCCACACCACCGATAGTCATTTATTCCACTTAGGTGAAATGGCCTCACCCGCATTACAAAAAATGGCGGAAGGAGGTGATATTGCCGATCTCAATACTGCCGTAATAGCTGCAAATGGTGTTAGCTCAACAAATCCAGCCATGGGATTACTTGCCCCGGGAGTCAGTGTCAATGATGTCATGTTAAACACAGGTGATAACACCCACCTTTCTATCGTTGCCATGGTGCTACCAACTAATGATGCTTTTATTGGTTTAGATAGCTGGACTATTCCAACTGAAGCGGGCACCTATACTGTTTATATCAACGCCTATGACGCAGGTACTGAAGCCAATGACGAAATCATTAATGGCGGTGGCATGCCAGGAGCAGCCGGTATCCCTGCTGCACCTGGTGGTAATGGCGGCACCAACGGTACAGGAGTGATGGACAGTGCCGACAACATGTACATTCATACACACCCTGGTGTATTGGGTGACACAGATACTGCAGGCGGTGCCAGCGATTTAGACAGCCGTATTCACCGTTGGTTAAACCCTGTAGCGAAAGTCGTGGTTACGGTCAAATAAGGAGGTAACCCATGAAGCCTACAAACTTAAACCTTAAGCCAAGTTTACTGGCAATAGTCGTCAGCACTAGCTTGCTGACAGCATGTGGAAGTGACGATGATAATGATGTTCTAGTCACGCCCGAGCCTGCCCCCGTGGTGATGCAAACCTTTAGTGTCACTGTGACTAACTTAACCGCCAATCAACCCATGTCACCGGTTATTTTGGCATCCCACAGTGCCGATGCGATGTTATGGCAAGCGGGTGAACCTGCAAGTGTCGCGATAGAGAAAATGGCCGAGGGTGGAGATACCGCCGACATTGCAGCACTTGAGGTTGTTAACAGCAGTGTCAATGGTGTTGGCATGTTAATGCCCGGTATGAGTGAAACGCTCATTCTGACATTAGCAGAAGCTGACGTTGCCAATATCAGCTTAGCAACCATGCTGGTTAATACCAACGATGCCTTCACCGGACTCAACAGTATCAGTATTGCCGGCATGCAAGTAGATATGCCATCGATGATGCATAACATGGCATACGATGCTGGCACTGAAGACAACAGCGAACAAAAAGGCACGATACCCGGCCCTGCTGATGGCGGTGAAGGTTTTAATGCTAACCGAGATGATGTTGATTTTGTGCATATTCATCCGGGTGTTATCACGCAATATGATGGCTTAGATGATTCTGTATTAATGCCATCGCATCGATTTGACAACCCCGTTTTGGCGGTAAAAATTGTCCGAACCCAATAAGTCTTGATAAAAAATTAACCAATGTGAAATTAATCTTCCTCATAACAGGTCTACTGCACTAGATGCACGGATCTGTCTTGGGGAATATTAATGAATCATTTGGCTAAACATAACGGACACGCTAGCCCACAACATATTTTAGTGGTTGAAGATGAGCAAGATTTAGCAAAATTACTGATGCTAAATCTTAAAGCGCTAAATTATGAAGTGTTTCATGCCACTACCTTAAAACATGCGATGCAGATCATTGAGCACACTAGAATCGACTTAATTCTATTAGATCGCATGTTGCCTGATGGAGACGGCATTATGTTATGCCAACAACTCAGGCAGGCAGAAAAAGAGGTGCCCATCATGTTATTAACCGCCAAAGATACAGAAGCCGATATCGTTCTTGGGTTAGAAGCCGGTGCAGATGATTATTTGATCAAGCCCTTCAGCGTACTTGAGTTTCGGGCACGGGTAAAAGCCTTATTAAGGCGCGGCCAAAGCCTGAATGACAACAACCAACAATTAAACTTTAATGGCGTGAGCATTAATGCTACCACCCGTGAAGTCACAGCCTTTGATAATCCGTTAGAGCTCACTGCGCGTGAATTTGATTTACTGTTATTTTTAGCCAAACACCCACAACAAGTTTTTAGCCGCTTACAATTATTAGAGGCTGTATGGGGATATAGCTACAACGGATATGAACACACAGTAAATAGCCACATTAATCGTTTACGCAACAAACTTTCACGTTGTTCTGAGCATGACTTAGTTAAAACCGTGTGGGGTGTTGGCTATAAATTCTCACCACCACAGATACATGCCCACTAATGACTAATTTATTCAGCAGCTTATTTAATCGACTCTTTATTACCACTAGCCTTATTGTATTGTTACTTTTTTTCGCCCTATGGCAATGGTTACAACTAAACCATGAATTTAGCCGCAACCAGATCCAACAATCACTACATAGTGAATTAGCTCAGCATATGGCACATATTAATCCATTATTGTCACAAGGAATCACCTCTGATGCAGCGCTGAAAGAGGCCTTTCATGATTTTATGTTGTTAGGTCCTAGTTTTGAAATTTATACCCTAAACCCCGACGGTAAAATTATCGCCTATGATGCCAAAGCTGAAAAAATTAAAAACCATTGGGTTGATTTGAGCGCAATTAGGCAATTTTTAAACGGTGCAAGCTTACCCATTTTAGGCACAGATCCTCGCACCAAAAACACAAAAAAGATATTTTCGGTGAGCAAACTAATTAACAGCGAAGGGCTGCACAGCGGTTATTTATACGTGATTATTGGTGGTGAAGACTATGACAGCTGGCAAGCCCTGATTACTGCGGAAAACAAGCCCAAAATCTGGGGAGCGACAATCGGATTTTGGGTAGTATTTGCCTTGATATTATTTGTGATGTTATTACGCTACTTCACTCGCCCAGTCCAAAAAATGGCACAGGACTTAACCCGGTTAACAAACCAACCTATGCAGCCGAACTTAGCATTACCTCAACGTTATAGCGGTAGTGCCGAAATTAGTCAGCTTAGTCATCATATCAATCAGTTATTGCATGAAATTCAGCAGCAACAACAGCAAGCAAAACGTCAACAACAAGCAAAACATGACTTCTTGTTGCACTTATCGCACGATCTAAAAACACCACTTACTGCGCTATTGGGCTACATAGATACGTGGTTAATTTTACCGAACGAAAAACGTGATGCAGAGCTAATTCAATACGCGGCAAATTCAGGGCAAACTTTACAACAGTTACTGGCACAACTGTTGGAATTAGCGGCGCTTGAAAATGGTCAAATCGAAGCACATGTGAAACAAGTAGACTTAAATGAATTATTAGCTCAAGTGAAACAAACCTTCACCCCCAGAGCAGAAAGCTTAAATGTGAGCCTTAAGCTAGAGAACCCCAACAGCCAACTTATTTTAACCGACCCACAATTAATGCGCCGAGTATTAAATAATTTGGTTGATAACGCCCTTCGTTACACCCAAAGTGGCGGCACTATTTCGATTTATACCCAGCTAAAAGATGAGCAACTTTGGCTTACGGTTGAAGACACGGGCGCCGGAATGCATCAACATGAAGTAGAAGCGTTAATCCAGTTATCTCTAAGCCAATTTGAGTCTAAACCGGCCTATGTAAAATACAACAATGATAGCTCACTCCCTCAACTAGGCGTTGGCCTCGCTATTGTTAGGCAACTACTTACACTATTGAAATGCCACATTAATATTAACAGTACACCTGGAGAAGGCAGTCAATTTATGATTGAGCTATACCAAACAAAGTAAATAAGTGGACAGACATAGCGTACGATAAATGAACGATAATAAGGAAGATTTTTTTGACGGCAGTGATTCTACAATCTAAAAATTTAACGCGGTCATCAGCTATTTTCAAAAGTTAGCATGATCCGTCATTGATTAAAGGCATTAGCCAAAAAGTCGTGCCAACAACACATACAACAAAGCCACCTATAATTAGGTGGCCTTGTTGTCATTCATCTAAGACGAGCGTGGCTCGTCTTTTTTGGCATTATCACAATGCAATAGCTTAATGATTACTTATGATATTTAGCCGATAACTCATGCACAGAGTTAATGAAAGCACCCGCATGCTCAGGATTAACATGCTGATGAATACCATGACCCAAGTTAAAGACATGGCCAGTACCTTCACCATAAGCAGATAAGATTTGATCCACTTCTTGATGAATACGCTCAGGAGAAGCGTAAAGCACAGATGGGTCCATGTTGCCTTGCAGCGCCACTTTATGACCAACACGGCGACGTGCATCACCAATATCAACAGTCCAATCTAAACCTAATGCGTCACAGCCGGTTTCAGCCATGGCTTCTAACCATAACCCGCCACCTTTAGTGAATAAGGTAACAGGAACAGTGCGGCCGTCGGCTTCACGTGTTAAGCCATCAACAATTTTTTGCATGTAACGTAATGAAAACTCACGGTAAGCGTGGTGAGATAACGCACCGCCCCATGAATCAAAAATCATTAACGATTGTGCACCATTAGCCACTTGCGCGTTTAAGTACAAAGTTACTGAATCAGCTAGCTTATCTAATAGCATGTGTAATGTTGCTGGCTCTTCATAAGCCATTTTTTTGATCTTTTCGAATGTCTTGCTTGAACCGCCTTCAACCATGTAAGTAGCAAGTGTCCAAGGTGAACCAGAGAAACCAATTAAAGGTACTTCGCCTTTTAGCTCGCGACGAATGGTGCTAACGGCACGCATCACGTAACCGAGTTCGTCTTCAGGATCTGGAACACAAAGCTTTTTAATCGCGTCGATGGTATCTGTTGGGCGTTCAAAACGTGGACCTTCACCAGTTTCAAAATACAAGCCTAAGCCCATAGCATCAGGAACAGTAAGAATATCTGAGAACAAGATAGCCGCATCTAAGTCATAACGACGTAATGGCTGCAAAGTAACTTCACAGGCTAAATCTTGGTTCTTACAAAGAGACATAAAGTCACCCGCTTCAGCACGAGTTGCTTTATATTCAGGTAGATAACGTCCAGCTTGACGCATCATCCATACAGGAGTTCTATCAACAGGTTGTTTTAATAAAGCACGTAAATAACGATCATTCTTTAGTTCTGCCATTTGGCTTAATTCCTACTTTTTATGACTTCCACTGGCGAGTAGTTTAGCACTTACGCTATTAATGTAACCAGTTAAGCAATATTTATGTGAACTAATCCTAATTCTCTTGGGCGAAATACTAACTTTCAGCTAACTTCTCATCACAAAAATTTTAAAAAATAAGGCAAACTGATTATTGTATAAACTAATTATCGTGATAAATGGTTGCACCAACCCTGTGCGTTTGATATAAAAAGTATGCGCTAGCAAGAACAATCAAGAAGCACGACACATCGAGCCCTCAAAAACTATTTTGACCCAATGATAGATTTCTATCATTGGGTTTTTTATTGACGCGCATTTATCTTTCTCATTCTCCTATCTTTATCTCCTCTGGTTTGTCCATTGTCAGAAAAAAAATAAAACAGTTGATCAGGTTAGCTATTGTCAAATACAGTAGAAGTTATCAAAAGGTTGCTACTTAGAGAATCAATATGCTAACAAAACTCGAAAAAGCGGAAAAACGTTGGGGTGGCGCCAATAAGCTAATTGACCAGTGGTTAACGCATCGTCGCAAATTGCTCGTTAAGTACTTCAAATTGGCCGGTCTTGCGCCAAATAGAAACACTGACAAAACACTACCGTCTATTGAAGATGTAAAGGATTTCTGCGCTCAACTTGTTGATTATGTGTCAGAAGGTCATTTTGAGGTTTACGATAAAGTAGTCAGTGCATGTGCAAAACATGGCCAAGAAAGCAAAGCAACGGCCCAAACATTATTACCTAAAATCAGTGAAAGCACAGATATCGCTTTAGACTTTAACGATAAATACACAGAGTCTGAAAATGATGAAATCCTATATCACCTTGATAAAGACTTAGCGCAATTGGCTCAAGCAATGGAAACACGCTTTGAATTTGAGGATGAGCTGATAGAAATCCTTCACAGCCGTTACTCATAAATAACCGCCATTTATCACAATAAAAAATAACCTTACCTATAAAGCCACTGCCATTACTCAGCAGTGGCTTTTTATTAAGACTCTCACCCATCTTTTATTGCCTTTTATGCCAGTTTTCAGGCAACTCCACTTGAGCCCATAGCTCATCGCATAAGGATTGTGATTGATGCCACTGCCCCGATTTAAGCCAGATAGCCAGCGCATCGCCCACTTTGGGGTAACTTATCGGTTTAGGCGATGGCGCTTTTAACCATCGAAACAACTTGCTGCGGTCAAGGGTTTGCATGCTGTCCGCAGCCGCCAATAAATCCAATGCCGCCACATTTGCAGATTGCTCAAATTGCCCTAATAAAGGTTTTACCAATAACTTTTTACCTAATGCCATCGCTTCACTGGCGAGTTCAAATCCGGCATTGCCAATCACACCACCGCATTGCGCCAAATGTTGCTTAAATCCTTGGCGACTAAAACCATGCCAGTGAATATTATCAGGCAATGGTAAAATAGGCTTCACACTGTGATAAACATAAAACTGAAATTGGCTAAATGGCTTTAAAAACTCAGCAATGTTATCGGCATTTTCAAAAGGTAAATAAACCAATATTTGATGGCTAAGTTGCTGCACATGATCGGGCACTTCAACAAATGGCGGTAAAATGGGGCAACCAAAATGATGCCAATGGCAACCTAATGATAAATCCACCGGCGCAAAATGATGCAATAATAATTCATCAAACCAGCTACTTCCTTGTTTTGGCACAGGATACTTCAACGCAGCTTGATGACTGATAGAAATTGAGGTGATCTTTTGCTGTTTCGCAGCCCATGCGCTTATTGGCTCAAAATCATTTAACACTAAATCATAACCGCCCAAATCTAGTGTGTTTACCTCAGTAAAAATTGCAGCAGATAAATTCCGCTTGGCCGTTTTTAGCATGTTTACCCGACCACTTTCTGTCACGAAAGACAAACCTTTATAGCATTGATAATCACCAAAATCGTGCATATCAAAATACTGCTCAACTGGCCTACCACTAAACAAAAAATCGACCTCGATATCCTGTTTTTTGAGTGCTTTAGCCATTAACCTTGCTCGGGTAATATGCCCATTACCCGTCCCTTGCACACCGTAAAGTATTTTCATGCCATCTACCCAACATTGAGTTATATCATGTAAAGATTAAATCACTTGTTCAGCTAATCTCACCGAGCCCATTCCCAGTCCAATACCAGCAATAATATCAAGTGGATAATGTACCCCTAAAGCGACACGCGATAATCCAACAGCAACAGCCCAGCTATAAGCAACGAGAGATAAACACGGCATAAATTGATAACAAACACTGGCAAACACGAATGCCGCAGCAGTATGCCCAGAAGGTAAACTAAATTTATCGCTAGGATAAAAACCATTGGTAAATCCAGCAAAGACATAACAAGGACGCTGGCGTCGGATAGTGTTTTTCAACAGCAAATAAAGCGGTAATTCAACCATGAAACTGAGCAGTAACAAGTTAAAAAATGCCTGCCCTTGAGAGTGGCCAATCAATATGGCAACGGATAGGTAAACATATAAAGGCCCATCACCTGTGGCAGAAACCTGTAAGGCACAGTGAGACAGTTTATGCTTACGAGTGATATCGATTATTAAATAGAAAAAGTAGCGATCAACTTTGGCAACATGTTCCATTGCTCCCCCTAGATATAGGTTTTACTTAACCATGCATGCAGGTTAATCGGAGGCAATGACTTAACAGTGACAAATATTAGAAATATTTATGACAAACAATCGCCCTTAATCACACAGGGCGATTGCTTCAAGAAAAAGGTTTATTAAGCAGTAGTTGGCTCAGCTTGAAGTTGTTTATTGCGATAAATTTTAATCAAATGGAAAACATTAATACCAGCTACAAATGCATTCATCCCCGCAACAGGCCAAGCATCAATTGAATAACCATAAGCAACAAACAAAGCACAGCCTACAAAATTAAGACAACGCAACCAAATTATGTCTTTCATCATCAACGAAATCGCTACCATAACAGAAGCGACATAACCTAAAATCTCAACCATATTAATACTTTCCATAAGAACCTCTTCTAGGCTATCTACCATCCTTGATGTGCGCGAGGGTTCCATGCCCCTAAAGCAAATAGTTAACTAAATTAAACGTTAAAAACCACAAACGATTGAACAAGTGATAACGGTGAGCGCATTGAGTCGGCACATGCTGATGATAAAGGTCTTAATTAGTAGCTAACCTGTTAAATTAACTAGTAAATAATTGTTAAAACCACACATCGTTCTAAATACAAAACACTACGTCCTACAAACAGTATAATTGAGTCCATTTGATTTGCAACAATGTCGTGACGAATAACGCTGTTAATTTAATAAAAACCCCATATAATTCATTTAACTTTACGTTTATCAGCAATTAATTTGCAGCCCACAGGAGTTAACTATGGAATACAACACCTCAGAATTGTGCGATATGTATATAGATGTGGTCGATGTAGTCGAACCTATGTTCAGTAATTATGGTGGCTGCAGTTCATTTGGCGGCTCAATCAGTACAGTAAAATGCTTCGAAGATAACGGGCTAATTGTTGATGCTTTACAAGAAGATGGACAAGGTAAAGTATTACTGGTTGATGGCGGCGGTTCACTTAGACGCGCCTTAATTGACGCAAGTATTGCCGAGGTTGCCGTAGCAAATAACTGGGAAGGCATCATAGTTTATGGTTCAGTGCGCGATGTTGACACATTAGAAGAGTTAGATATTGGTATTCAAGCTCTGGCTTCTATTCCAGTCGGTGCGGATGGTAATGGCGTAGGTGAAGTTGAAATTCCAGTTAACTTTGGCGGTGTCACCTTCTTACCTGGCGATCATATCTATGCGGACAATACTGGGGTAATTTTATCGCCAGAACCACTCGACATTGACTAGGCTGTTACACTAAAACGATATCAGTATTTAAAGCCAGCATTGCTGGCTTTTTTATGCCAAAATTTCGCTAATTCTGTTTTTCTTGCAAAGAGGATCACCATGTTAATTCCATTTCATATCAATGATCTCAAGGCCATAGTGAATTATCGCCAAGGTGAAACAAAACTAGCGCAACACATGCAGTGCTTGTCATTTGAATCAGGTGAAAAAAACCTCGAAGCCGCATTGTTAAATGCCAAGCAGCATGGTGCAAAATTTGCGCTACTGGGAATTCAAGAGGATATTGGCCCAAGAGCTAACTTAGGCCGCGCTGGTGCCAATCAAGCTTTTAGTGCGAGTTTACGCCAATTCGCCAATTTACAATCCAATCGTTACTTGCAAGGCCAAGAGTGCCTGGTGGTCGGCCAGATAACTTTAGAAAATCAACTCGATGAACAAGCCGATCTTGAAACATTAAGACGAGCCACAGCAGAGTTAGACCATCACGTTATCACGATTTGCCAAGCGATTTTTAAAGTCGGCTTAGAGCCCATTGTGATTGGTGGTGGGCATAATAATGCTTATGGCTTACTCACTGCGGCCAAACAAGCTTTTAATAGCCCGCTTGCTGCGGTAAACCTTGATCCGCATAGTGATTTCCGACCAAGAGAAGGTCGTCATAGTGGCAATGGTTTTAGTTATGCTGCGGCTAATGGTGCCCTCAGTTATTATCATATTCTTGGTTTACATGAGCTTAAAAATAGTGAGGCAACATTAGAACAACTCAGCTTGTTTGGTGCTAGCTGGCATAGTTTTCAACAAATTTGGGTTCGTCGAGAAATCACCCTAGATGAAGCTATAAGTCAAATTTGCCAAAACTTAAATCACACTAATTTACCCGTTGGGCTTGAATTAGACGTTGATGCCATCACTAAAATGCCAAGCAGCGCTAGCTCATTCGCTGGCGTCCCCTTACTTGATGCCTGCCATTATGTGTATCAGCTAGCAAAGCAATGTGATTGCGCCTATTTACACTTAGCAGAAGCCGCACCACAGTGCCATGAAGCAGGTATAGATGCCGGCTATCGAGATGTGGGGCAAGGGATCAGCGAACTGATATACAGCTATATCCAAGGTCGATTAAATTAAAAATCTAGCACCAAGCTCGGCTAATGTTTGATACTTTGTCACAAGCTAAAGTGGTTATAGGCCTAGATTTTTATTGGTAAGTTATGCTCTAATGCGAAGCAAATTTTTGCACGCCGTAACCACATTATCTGCGCATGATTGAAGTGATCAAATTCATCTTTAGCGCGTATTCATTAAACATTGGCTTGATTGTTATCACACTCTTTGACTGAGTTGATATAGCAAGCTACGGCGTTGGTTTACACTAGCAATTCATAATCGCAATTATAGGAATATACCCATGTCTGAGGGCGAACAAAAAAACACCCATTTTGGCTACAAAACTGTTGAAGCTGAAAAGAAAGCTGACCTTGTTGCGGATGTATTCCATTCTGTTGCTGCCAAATACGATATTATGAATGACGTAATGTCATTCGGTATTCATCGTTTTTGGAAACGTCATACCATTGAAGTTGCAGCGGCTCGCCCTGGTATGAAAGTGCTTGATTTAGCTGGCGGAACTGGCGATTTAACCGCTAAGTTTTCAAACTTAGTTGGTGAACGCGGCCAAGTGATTTTAGCTGACATTAATGAGTCTATGTTAAAAGTTGGTCGTACCAAATTGCGCGACAAAGGCATAGTAAACAATGTCAGTTATGTACAAGCCAATGCTGAAGCTCTGCCTTTTCCAGACAATCATTTTGACATCATTACCATTGCGTTTGGGTTGCGAAATGTTACCGACAAAGACGCCGCACTTCGTTCAATGCAGCGTGTCTTAAAGCCTGGTGGAAAATTATTAGTGCTTGAGTTTTCAAAACCACAGCATGAAGTCATGCGTAAAGTTTATGATTTATACAGCTTTAAAGTATTACCTAAAATGGGTGCGCTGATAACCCAAGATGCAGACAGCTATGAATATCTTGCTGAGTCTATTCGTATGCACCCAGATCAAGAAACATTAAAACAAATGATGATTGATGCCGGCTTTGAACAAGTTGACTACACCAACATGACCGACGGTATAGTTGCTCTTCACCGAGGGTTCAAGTTTTAATGTCAGTAAATCACTTTGCTTTGCTAGCTTGTGCAGCCATTGAAATCGGTTTTAACCAACTGCCACCTAGCGCCAAACAAGATTACAACCGCCTTAAAAGTTTACATGGCAAAGTGATTTGCATTCAATTAAGCCAACTGAGTTGGCCTATTTACTTGATATTTGCTAAGCAAATTCAAGTGATGAGCCAATACGACGCTAAAAGTGATCTTACTGTTAGCGCCGATGTCTCAACCTTATATCAGTTACGAGAAGGCGCAAATCTCACCGAGCTTATTAAACAAGATAAACTCAGTATTGAAGGTGATACCCAGCTATTACAAACCTTCAGTCACTTTATGCAGCACATCGAATTTGATTTTGCTGAGCCGTTATCACGATATATTGGTGATGCGCCAACCCATAAACTGCTGAGCACAGGTAAACAAATTAACCAAGCGTTACGCAATGTTTTTGTTAAGACCCGTTCACACCTAGGTCAACTCACCACAGAAGAATACCGACTTGCCCCACATAAAATCGAATATGTGCATTTTCGTGATAACCTGCAACAACTTGTCACGCAAACCGAGCAAATCGAAATGCGTGTTTCCCAAATAAGAGACAAAATAACGTCATGACAATTGCTAGTATCAGGCGTGGTTACCATGTCATTAAAACCGTGCTTCAATTCGGCTTAGATGATTTACTCCCAAAACACAAAACGCCGTGGTACTTCAAATTACTTCGTGGCTGTTTTTTCTGGCTGCGCAATCGCCATAAAGATAAGAATCCTGCTGAGCGTCTAAAACTCGCCATGCAAGAATTAGGGCCTGTATACATTAAACTTGGCCAGATGCTCTCCACTCGTCGAGATTTACTTGATGATGAATGGGCATATCAACTGGCCATGTTGCAAGATAGAGTGCCTCCTTTTGATTCCGCCTTAGCTCGCATCGCCATTGAAGAAGCCTTAGAACAGCCAATTGAAGACCTGTTCGATAACTTCGACGAAACACCACTGGCCAGCGCATCTATCTCGCAAGTACACACCGCCACGTTAAAATCTAACGGCAAAGAAGTCGTGCTTAAAGTATTACGTCCTAATGTTGAAGCCAAAATAGAAGCCGACTTACAGTTGATGACCCAAGCCGCTAACTTATTGGAAATGTTATTAGGCGACGGTAATCGCTTACGCCCAGCTGAAGTCATAGAAGATTATCGCACCACAATTTTAGGTGAGCTAAATTTAAAGCTAGAAGCTTTAAACGCAATCAAACTACGTAATAACTTTTTGGATTCCGATGCACTTTATATTCCCTATGTATATGAAGAACATTGCTATAAACGCTTAATGGTAATGGAGCGAATATACGGTATTCCCGTGTCAGACACCGCTGCATTACGCGCCCAAGGCACCAACTTCAAATTACTGGCAGAGCGTGGCGTAGAGCTATTTTTTACCCAAGTATTTCGTGACAACTTTTTTCACGCCGATATGCACCCTGGCAACATCTTCATTAGTACCGACCATCCAGAAAACCCATACTACATCGGCCTTGATTGCGGCATTATGGGCACCTTAACTGAGGTAGATAAACGTTACCTTGCCGAAAACTTTTTAGCCTTTTTCAATCGTGACTATCATCGTATTGCACAACTTTATATTGAATCAGGTTGGGTATCAGAACACACAGATGTACTGGCCTTTGAGCAAGCCGTAAAAGCAGTCTGCGAGCCTATGTTTAACAAGCCATTAGACGAAATCTCTTTCGGCCATGTATTACTTGAACTATTTAGAACCGCACGTCACTTTGATATTGTCGTGCAGCCACAACTGGTGCTGCTTGAAAAAACCTTACTGTATATTGAAGGTTTAGGACGACAGTTATATCCCCAATTAGATTTATGGCAAACAGCCAAGCCTTTTTTAGAAAATTGGATGGATGAACAGGTTGGCCCTAAGGCTATGTTTAAAAAAGTAAAAACCAATGCGCCATACTGGGCTGATATGCTTCCTGAATTTCCTGAGCTGATTTACGATAACTTAAAATTAGGCCGAAAATTGCTCGGCAGTCAGCAACAAATGTTGGATAAATATCTAAGATACCAACAAAAATCTCACAAAAGTAATTATTTGCTGATCACTTCTGCCGTATTGTTGATCTGTGGCACAATATTATTCACCCAAAGCGTTACACTGTGGCCCGCCTACATTTGTATTGGTCTTGGCTGTATTTTATGGATAACAGGATGGCGATCTAGGCCAAAAAATCGCAAATTTTAGCTAGCACTAATTTATTAGAGGTTCATAATACTTAAAGAATTCGACGTTATGATGGTTTTTTAAGTTTTGTGAAACAAAACACCATTTATATTTTTAAAGAGGAAATCTCATGGGCGGCATCAGTATTTGGCAGCTTTTAATCATAGCTCTTATCGTTGTTTTATTATTCGGCACTAAAAAGTTACGTTCTTTAGGTGGCGATTTAGGCGGCGCAGTAAAAGGCTTTAAAAATGCCATGGCATCTGAAGATGAGAAAAAATCAATCGAAGATACTACTGCAAAAACCTCTGAACAGGCCGCTGAAAAGAAGCCTGAGTCTAAGGACAAAGAACAGGCGTAATTTATTATGTTTGACGGTATCGGCTTTATGGAGCTGCTGCTGATAGGTATCTTGGGGCTAGTGGTTCTTGGCCCCGAAAGATTACCAGTCGCAGTACGTTCAATTACAGGTTGGATCCGCGCGATTAAGCGTATGGCTAACTCTGTCAAAGATGAACTTGAGCAAGAGCTTAAGATTGAACAGCTACACGCTGATTTAAAAAAAGCTGAAAGCAAAGGCTTATCTAATTTGTCTCCGGAACTTCAACAGTCAATAGACGAATTAAAACAAGCTGCGCAATCAGTTAATCGGCCTTATCAAGTTGAAGATGTTAAACCATCGTCTGAAACCGCTTCTGATGCAGAATCAGCAATCGCAGATAAGGCGTCACAAACCGCAGACACCAACAACTCAAGTTCCACTAAATCCAACGGATAATTCATGTCGCAGCAGCAACCGCTTATTAGTCATTTGCTTGAATTACGTAACAAGTTACTCAAAGCGATTGGCAGTGTTTTATTAGTTTTTATTGCCACAGTGTATTGGGCAAATGATATTTATCACTATGTTGCCCTACCGTTAATGCAATCGCTTCCTGAAACCGGCAGTATGATTGCGACTGACGTTGCTGCGCCATTCTTCGCCCCTTTTAAATTAACCTTAGTGCTGTCGTTTTTTGTTGCGATACCTTATGTGTTATTTCAAATTTGGTCATTTGTGGCACCGGGTTTATATAAACACGAAAAACGCCTAGTTGTACCTTTACTCGTTAGCAGTACTTTACTATTTTATTTGGGTATTGCCTTTGCGTATTATGTTGTATTCCCTGTTGTATTTGGCTTTTTTACCAGCGTCGCTCCCGAGGGCGTTCAGGTCGCTACCGACATCAGTAGCTACTTAAGTTTCATCTTAAAACTATTTTTTGCGTTTGGTTTAGCGTTTGAAATTCCTGTGGCTGTTGTCTTATTATGCTGGGCCGGAGTCACAAGCCCTGACGAGCTAAAACAAAAACGCCCATATATTGTGGTTGGTGCCTTTGTGATTGGCATGCTATTAACTCCTCCTGATATTATTTCACAAACCATGCTAGCAATACCTATGCTGCTATTGTTTGAAGGTGGTTTATTAGCTGCTAAACTGTACACCCCAAAAGAAGAAGACGTGCCAGAGAATGAGCACGCAGATAGCTAATCGCTAACCTGCAAAGTGATTAGTTAACAATAACAAGGAATAAATCATGCGCTTAACTTGGATAACGGCTAGCCTTATTTTGGCTTCTACGGCTGTACAAGCCAACAATGGATTAGAACAACAATTATCATTATGTGCGGTTAAAGCCGATAAGCTTGACCGCCTAATGTGTTATGACGATTTAGCGGCCAACCTTAAATCGACAACTAGTGCCATTAAAGCCGAAGCCGTTACCACTCCTGTGATGGTATCAGCGCCAATAACTGCAACCTCTGTGCCTGCTGTAACAAAAAATACTACTCCTGCTACGTCTCCAATTTCCTCAGCAACTCAAACAAAAAACATTCAATCACAAAACTCTAGCCAAGCTGAATCCTTTGGGCTGCAAAAAAGAGTCGATGAAGAAGTGATTGAGCAGCTTTATTACCAAGTGGCAGAAGTCGATAAAGACCCTTACGGCGCGTTAATTGTTACTTTGACCAATGGTCATGTTTGGAAACAAACCGGTAATGAGCGTTATAAAGTAAAAAAAGGCCAAACTATCTTTATTAAAAAAGGGGCGTTGAGCTCATTTTTATTAGGTAGCGACGATCGCAACTCTACAACACGTGTTAAGCGTGTAAAATAGCTCGTTATCAAAACACCTGACATGATCCAGCATATTGATATTGCTGTTAATCTATTAAGTGCCAACTTAATAGACAACTGCCACGACATCATCCAACAAGCGGCGAAACAAGATGTTTCGCCTTTAATTGTTATTGGCAGCGAACTTGAAGAAAGCGCGCAAGCCATTAATGTGTGCCAGCAATATCCTCAACAGCTTTTTTGCACCACAGGCGTTCACCCTCATTATGCTCGTCACTGGAATGAACATAGTGCAGAGACACTGAAACAGTTAGCCAAACACCCAACGGTTGTTGCCATTGGCGAATGCGGTCTTGATTATAATCGCGATTTTTCTCCCCGAGACCAACAGCGTCATGCATTTGCCCAGCAACTCGACATTGCCTGTGAGCTAAACATGCCTGTATATATGCATTGCCGTGATGCGCACGATGATTTTATCGACATTGTAAATCGCTACCGCCAAGATTTACCCAAAGCGGTTTTACACTGCTTTACCGGGAATAAAGCTGAGTTAGACGCATGTTTAGCCGCTGATTTATATATTGGGATTACAGGTTGGATTTGTGACGAACGTCGTGGGCAGTCTTTAGCCGAGCTGGTTAAATACATTCCCAATAATCGGCTGATGGCTGAAACCGACGCCCCCTATTTACTGCCACGCAGTATGCGCCCTAAACCTAAATCCAGTAAAAATTTACCGGAATACCTACCCTATATTGTGCAAACCATGGCCAAACTTCGCCAACAAGAATACGCCGAGTTAGCGGGCCACTGTTATCAAAACAGTGTCGACTTTTTTAACCTATCAAGCCATGGATAAGGCCCAATGAAGAAAAGTTATTTTTGCTTATTGGTCGGCTTGCTGATCGCCATGTTGACGTTAGTCAACTCAGCACAAGCTAACTCAGAGGCACTCACAGCAAATGCGTCTACGCCACAAGTCAACGAGCAGCAAACTCCACTTCGTTTAACCAAAAGTTCAATTTCAAAAATTGATTTGTTCGATTGGCTCTATATTCAATCCCAGCGCAATATTAAACAACTTGAACAAGTAAAACTTCAGCCCAACCAGTCATGGCGAAAACTTTCAAAGCGCGATTTACAGTTAGTGGGTGCTAGCGATCTATGGTTAAGCTTGAGTATCTTTTCGCCGACAGACTACCAAACCAAAATTATCGCTCTGGATAACCCATTACTTGATAGCGCCGTGATCTACCATCACATTAATGGCCAATTAATTAAAACCACCAAATGGGGAGATACGTTACCCTTTTATTATCGACCATTAGAGAGCAACACCTTTTTGTATTCTTTTGATTTAAAACCGAATGAAATGCATCAGTTTTATATCAAAGTCGATACCCACGGCAGCCGACAATTGCCACTGACCTTGTGGTCGCCAAATGATTTAACCCAAATGATTGAAACCAAAAACTTGGGTTATGGATTACAAATTGGTTTATTAGTCGCCATTGGTTTATTTAGTTTATTTATTGCTTTAGCGACTCATTCTTACAGTTACTCTTACTACACGGGATATGTGCTTGGGTTAGCGCTGTTAATTTCAACAATACATGGTGTTGCCTTTCGCTATTTGTGGCCAAATATGCCCATGTTACAGCAAGTGATATCGCCCATTTTAATCCCATTTATTATGGGCTTTTCCCTCATGTTTACCGAAAAGGTATTACTGCTCAAATATAACAACCTATCTATGCTTAGGATCTGTAGAATACTTGCGGCACTATGCTTTAGCTTAAGTTTTATTTTGCCTTTTATTAATTACAACCTCGCTGTGTATATCCTTTTTGGGGTTATTACAATTGTTTGTGTCATGCTGGCGGTATTTTCAATTAGTCAAATGTGGGCAGGTAAACCTTATGCCAGATTGTATGGCTTAGGCAGAATAACCCTCTTACTCAGCTGTATCCTTACTGGCATGCTCTACATTGGCATGATCAATTTAAACATGGATATTCAAACCCCTGTCATGCTCGGTTTAACCGTTGAGGTTATTACCATGGCGGCAGTGCTTGCGATCCGTTATCACGATGAACGCAAGTCAAAGATGAAAATTCAACAGCAAGCATTAGAACAAGCTGAACGGCTTAGAGAAAGTCGTGAAGAATCTTTAAGGGCAGAAGCTGAAGCGAATGAACGCCTAGAACAAATGGTGCAAGAGCGTACATTAGAGCTAGAAATCACTCTACGTGAGCTAAATGAAGTGAATCAAAAACTCACTGAGCAAACCACCACAGATAGCTTAACAGGAGTAAAAAACCGTGCCATGTTTGATCGTCGTTTGATAGCCGAAGGCCGGATCAGTCGTCGTCAACAAACCCCTATGGCTTTGCTGATGATTGATATAGACAGATTCAAAAATATTAACGATAAACATGGTCACTTAGCCGGTGATTATGCTATTAAAACCATCGCGCACGCGTTATCTGAAAATTTAAAGCGCCCAACCGATCTGGTGTCACGTTTTGGTGGTGAAGAGTTTGCTATCATCTTACCTAATACTGATGAAACTGGCGCATTGCAAGTAGCTGAAGTCATTCGCAATGCAGTAGACTCATTTACAATCCATTGGGACAACAATGATATTCCTCTTACAGTCAGTATTGGTGTAAGTGTGGCAGTTATTGAATCAGATAAACACCCAACAGCATTATTAGAGCATGCTGACAAAGCCCTTTACCTTGCAAAACGAAGCGGTCGAAATCAAGTGTGTATGTACCAGCAAGAAACAGATGAGAATAAGATTACATGAATATAATTACTAGTGCTTTTCCACAGCGCAGAATGCGCCGCATGCGTAAACATGAATTTAGCCGTCGTTTGATGTCTGAAAATCAACTCAGCGTTAATGATTTGATTTATCCGATGTTTATTCTTGAAGGCGAGCAACGCACAGAAAAAGTCGCATCCATGCCAGGCATTGAGCGCTACTCTATTGATTTATTATTAAAAGAAGCGGCTGAATTAGTTGATTTAGGCATTCCATTAATCGCCTTATTCCCTGTAACACCAGCGGATAAAAAATCATTAATGGCAGAAGAAGCCTACAATCCAAACGGTTTAGTACAACGTGCTGTGCGTGAGCTGAAACAAGCGTTTCCACAACTCGGCGTAATGACTGACGTAGCGCTTGATCCATTCACCACTCATGGTCAAGACGGCATTATTGATGATACAGGTTATATCCTCAACGACATCACAACTGATATTCTTGTTAAGCAAGCCTTATCACACGCTGAAGCTGGTGCTGACATTGTTGCGCCATCTGACATGATGGATGGTCGAATTGGCGCAATCCGTGAAGCATTAGAAGCCGCTGGGCATGTTAACACTCAAATTATGGCTTATTCGGCTAAATACTCTTCCAACTACTATGGTCCTTTCCGTGATGCAGTCGGCTCTGCGGGCAACCTTAAAGGTGGCAATAAGCACAGCTATCAAATGGACCCAGCCAACAGTGATGAAGCGTTACACGAAGTGGCATTAGACATTCAAGAAGGTGCTGATATGGTCATGGTAAAGCCAGGCATGCCCTATCTCGATATCGTTCACCGCGTCAAAACTGAGTTAGCTGTACCCACTTTTGCTTATCAAGTTAGTGGCGAATATGCCATGCACATGGCTGCCATTCAAAATGGTTGGTTAGCTGAAAAAGCCATCGTGATGGAATCATTACTGTGCTTTAAGCGTGCCGGAGCTGACGGCATATTAACTTACTTTGCTAAGCGTGCAGCGCAATGGTTAAAAGAAGATAAGTAACCTGAATTACGCAGTTCAGATTTAGGCAGTATTTTTTATGACAAGGAAGCATAACGCTTCCTTTTTTATTGCTTCAATAATAACCACTTGCCAATCACAATAAATAAGTGGACAGGGATTGCGTAGGCAAAATGCGTGATAATAAGGCAGATTTTCGATAAGTCGTTATTCTACATTCTAAAAATCTACACTGGTATTAAGTACTAGTTCACAGTTTGCTAATAAATAAAAACAAATACGTGATCAGGATAACATCAACACATTCACTGACTTAACAGATTGACTATGCCATGATTGAATAGCCTCAAAGCTATCTTTTTCTATTTCTTTGAGGTCTTATCATGCACAATAGCGTAAAAACATTATTAGCCACTACGGCAATATTCTTTAGTAGCCAACTGGTCGTTTCTAACGCTATCGCTGACAGCGGTTGTAGCTTTGATGAAGCGCCACAAGGTTTTATGGCGACTTGCAGCGAGGAGAAAAAAGAAGTGATTATTACAGGTATCGTAACAACTGAAACTCTTGCCAAAGATTTACCAGGTTACAGTGAAGAATATCAACACTATGCAACAGATGCGGCGCAAATTGCGGCATTAAAAAATGTCACCGAGCCAACTGACATTGTTGTCATTATCGGTACTTGGTGCCCAGATTGTCACCGTGAAACTCCTCGTTTTATGCGCTTAATTGAAGAAGTAGCCAACCCTAATATCAAGGTGACCTATATTGGTGTTGATCGCAGTAAAGTTGACCCAGAAGGTTTAGCGGCTAAATATGAGTTCACTCGTATTCCAACCTTTATCATTCAGCAAAAAGGCGAAGAGATTGGTCGCATTGTTGAACGTCCAACTGTGAGTTTAGAAGCTGACTTGGTTAACATTTTAAAATAATTTTACCCAATACAGATAAAAAATAGGTCGTTAATTACGACCTATTTTTTTAGTTATTACCTTAAAACAACTCACTAGGCTTGCCTATTAGCCAGCATATGCAATACCCCTTCACGCAACGCACCGCCTGCTAGATTTAAGCTATTAATCGATAACAACTCAAACAAAGCCAGCAAAATAGCAACGCCTGAAGCAAAAGTAGGTGCCTTTTCAGCACTTAACCCCTTGATGCCTGATAAGCTTTGATCGGCTTGTGACAACACTTCAGCTTTAAGTGATTGCAATACAGCCAAAGTAATCACTTCAGATTGCTTACGATGCTGCAAAACAGAGACCACAGACTGCACTACGCCTGATGCACCGACTACACAATCCCAGCCATGCGCGATTAATTCACTGATGCTCTCAGTCAAAATCAACTCAACCGCTTGCTTTGCTTGTTCAAAATCAAGCATTTGATACGGTGCTCGATTAAAAAATTGCTGATTAAAAAGCACTCCACCAAAAGGCAAACTGGTTTTAAACAGCACTTTTTTACCTTCGCCAATAATAAACTCGGTACTGGCACCACCAATATCAATCACCAAACGCTTACCTTGGCCTGCGGTGGTAGCCACCATGCCCTGGTAAATTAATTCGGCTTCGCGCAAACCAGAAATGACTTCAATTGGATGGCCTAATATCGGCAGGGAGCGTTGATGAAACTCATCAACGTTGCTGATGGTTCGCAATGCTGCAGTCGCAATGACTGCCACATTGTCAGCAGTAATCTGATGTTGTTTTAGCATCTGAGCAAACATGCTCAAGCATGCTAACCCACGTTGCATCACTTCTTCATTCAATAGGCCGTCAGCGCCGATCCCTTCTGCAAGTCGGACCTTACGTTTGTATTTAGCAATAACATGAGGTTTGCCGGCTATGGTGGATGCCACCATCATGTTAAAGCTATTAGAGCCTAACGTGATAGCAGCATAAGGTTTAGAGGAAGCAAGTTGAGGCATTTATGAATGTCTTCGTGTGTTCGCTCTATGACGAGGAGGTCTAGGACCACCGCTACGATGAGCGCCTTTATTTGCACCATCACGGGTACGAGTTGTTGGATGCTTGCGATGAATGCGCACAGGTGGCGGTAGGTCATCTAACAAAGCTTCGCGGTCATAATTAGTCACCGGAATGGTGTGAGTAATGTATGTCTCAATTGCAGGCAGATTTAATGCATATTGCTCACAAGCAAAACTGATTGAAATACCTTTTTGACCGGCACGCCCCGTACGACCAATACGGTGAACATAATCTTCACAGTCATCGGGTAAATCATAGTTATAGACATGGCTAACATCGGAAATATGTAAGCCACGCGCAGCAACGTCAGTTGCAACCAAAATATCTAAATCACCATTGGTAAACTGCTCAAGAATACGAATACGCTTCTTTTGCGGAACATCACCGGTTAATAATCCGACACGATGACCATCACCTTCAAGGTGTGCCCATAAGTTTTCACAACTATGCTTGGTGTTTGAGAAAACAATGGCTTTTTCTGGCCAATCTTCTTCAATCAAAGTCAGTAATAAACGCATTTTGTCTTCAGTAGACGGATAGAAAATTTCCTCTTTAATATTTTTCGAGGTTTTTTCTAGCGGCGCTATTTCAACTTTTTCAGGATCATTCATATGATCGTAAGCTAACTCTTGCACTTTCATTGACAGCGTGGCTGAAAACAACATATTTAGGCGAGACTTAGCATCTGGCATACGACGGAATAAAAAGCGAATGTCTTTGATAAAGCCCAAATCGAACATCCGATCGGCTTCATCAAGTACCACGGCTTGAATATGATTCAAACTGATCACGCCTTGGCGCACGTAATCAATAATTCGCCCTGTGGTACCAATGAGTATATCGACACCTTTGTCGAGTACTTCACGTTGAGTTTCATAGCTTTCGCCACCGTAAACAATACCCACTTTTAAACCAGTATGCTTAACCAATAAATTAGCATCTTTGGCTATTTGAATCGCGAGTTCACGGGTGGGCGCCATAATAATGGCTCGCGGATCGGTTGATTTTCGACCTTCTGGCTCTGCAACGGATAATAAATGATTAAACGTGGCCACTAAAAATGCCATTGTTTTACCTGTACCAGTTTGCGCCTGGCCAGCTATATCTTTTGCTTGTAATAAAATAGGAAGAGATAACGCTTGGATTGGAGTACAAAATTCAAAGCTATTCTCGTTTAAAGCTGATAATACTGCGGGTTGCAGCGGGAAATCAGCAAATTTTTGTGTTGATAAATGTGTTTGGCTCATAGCACCAGCATACCTGTTGGGGTTGCAAAAAAAGATACGATCGTTTGAAATAGCTGCATTGTTTATCCGTTCATATTCATTATGCAACGTTCAGAGCATCTCACTGCTTAGCGTTCTTTATAGGATAATCAGTATGTTACCTAAAAACACTAAGCATTGAGAAGCCCAAAAATGCACATCATCATTAATAAAAGCTGATGATGCCCTGCACATAATGTCAAAGAATAGTGTGTGCGGATATTTACACGGTCACTTGAAAAGCTTTTCAACCAACCCAATATACATGGTAAGCCATTAATAAACTAGCAATGGAACCAAATCTGGAGAACAACATGAGCGATAAAATTGTATACCTAAGCGATGACAGCTTTGAAAATGACGTATTAAAGTCTAACACTCCGGTGTTAGTTGATTTTTGGGCTGAGTGGTGTGGTCCTTGTAAAATGATTGCCCCAATTTTAGATGACATAGCTGAAGAGTATGCAGGTAAGTTAACTGTTGCTAAATTAAACGTTGATCAAAACAATGGCTCACCTGCTAAGTACGGCGTGCGTGGCATTCCAACATTATTAATGTTCAAAGGTGGCGAGTTAGTCGCAACCAAAGTTGGCGCTCTTTCTAAAACTCAATTAAAAGAGTTTATTGACGCAAAAATCTAAAAATCATTATTTGATTATGATAAATGGCACAAGTTTTAAACAATTTGTGCCATTTTTCTGCTAAAAATCTGGACGTCATAACCAGATAGTGCTAATTTATATCTCAGATTTTTTCAATTAAACCTCTTCTCGTTTATCAATCATAAATTTTTTCGAAACCCTTACTGATTGGTTGCGGTAAGCTTTGTCATGTAACACAAGACTCCCACAAATGAATTTAACAGAATTAAAAGACACGTCGATATCCGACTTAGTTTCATTAGCTGAAAGCATGAAGCTAGAAAACATGGCACGTGCTCGAAAGCAAGATATTATCTTCTCAATTTTAAAAGCCCACGCTAAAAGCGGAGAAGACATTTTCGGTGGCGGTGTCCTCGAAATCCTTCAAGACGGCTTTGGTTTTTTAAGAAGTTCTGACGGCTCATACTTAGCCGGCCCTGATGATATCTATGTTTCACCGAGCCAAATCCGTCGCTTTAACATGCGCACCGGTGACACCATTTTTGGTAAGATCCGTCCACCAAAAGAAGGTGAAAGATATTTCGCTTTACTCAAAGTGTCAGAAGTAAACTTTGACAAACCAGAAAGCTCTCGCAACAAAATTTTGTTTGAAAACTTAACCCCATTACATGCAGAAGAACGTTTACGCATGGAACGTGGTAACGGTTCTACAGAAGACATCACCTCACGTATTCTTGACCTATGTTCTCCAATTGGTAAAGGTCAGCGTGGTTTGATTGTTGCACCGCCAAAAGCGGGTAAAACCTTATTACTGCAAAACATGGCGCAAAGTATTACCTACAACAACCCTGAGGTGGTGTTGATGGTATTACTAATCGATGAGCGTCCTGAAGAAGTGACTGAAATGCAACGCATGGTTAAAGGTGAAGTCATTGCGTCTACCTTTGATGAGCCAGCAAGCCGACATGTTCAGGTGGCTGAAATGGTTATCGAAAAAGCCAAGCGTTTAGTTGAGCACAAAAAAGATGTGGTCATTTTATTAGACTCTATTACTCGTCTTGCTCGTGCATACAACACGGTTATTCCATCATCAGGTAAAGTACTGACTGGTGGTGTTGATGCTAACGCACTTCACCGTCCAAAGCGTTTCTTTGGTGCTGCACGTAATATTGAACACGGTGGCAGCTTAACCATTATCGCTACAGCGCTGGTAGATACCGGTTCGAAAATGGATGAAGTAATTTACGAAGAATTTAAAGGTACGGGTAACCAAGAATTACACCTTTCTCGTAAAGCGGCTGAAAAACGTGTATTCCCTGCGATTGACTTTAACCGTTCTGGTACACGTCGTGAAGAAAAGCTAACCACGCCTGATGAACTACAAAAGATGTGGATTTTACGTAAAATTCTTAATCCTATGGATGAAGTGTCAGGTATGGAATTCCTTATCGATAAATTGGCAATGACCAAGACTAACGATGAATTCTTTACTGCAATGAAACGTGCTAAGAGCTAATTCTCTTATCGTTTGAGTACAGTAATCTGAATAAAAAATGCCGCTAATTTATTAGCGGCATTTTTTATTCAGCAGTATTCACTTTAATTTGATATCTCTCCCGTTCTAGGCCTCTTACCTACCAGAAACACCACACTTAATGAATACAAGTTGTTAAATTTGTGAGGTAACAACCACAAGTTAAAAACTTTGCGATCAAATTCCAACTTCAACCTCCATCACATTTACTCATACATTCAAACATAATACATTTAACCTATATTTATTGTATTTGTTTTGTAACAAATATCTTCACATAGGACGTACTCTACGATGAAATCAAAAAATATTTGGTTCCCCATAATCGCGACCCCTTTATGCATCACACTTTTTGGCTGTAATAGTTCATCCGATGACAAGTCACTGCCAATACTGGCACCTGCAACTCCAGCAACCTTATCTATGTGTAACGAGCTAGTTGAACAATTTATTTATTCCGACACCAGCATTACTAAAGCAGAACTCATTGCAGCGGGTGATGTTGAATATGCTGGCGGCGAAATTTATCCAGCCCCAACACATTGCTTAGTAACGGGAATAATGAATGAGCGAGTTGGATTAGTGGATAACGCCTCATATCATATTGGCTTTGAAATGCGTCTACCCGTTGATTGGACAGGCCGCTTTTACTATCAAGCTAATGGTGGACTTGATGGCGCAGTCAAAGAAGCGGTGGGCCGCTTTATGATATCTGAAGATAAAAATGCTTCTGCATTAAATAAAGGTTTTGCGGTGATCAGTTCAGATGCAGGCCATCAAGCCCCTACGCCAATGTTTGGTCTTGATCCACAAGCACGATTAGATTACGGCTACAACGCAGTTGCTCAACTAACACCTATGGCAAAATCACTGATTGAAACCGCTTATGGCAAACAACCAGATCGCTCATATTTTGGCGGATGCTCAAATGGTGGCCGCCACACTATGGTTGCCTCTAGCCGTTTTGCCGACATGTACGATGGCTTTTTAGTCGGCAATCCCGGATTTAATCTACCAAAAGCCGCTGTGTCTCAAATGTATGGCATCCAACAATATGCAACTCTGGTCGATGTCGATGCGGTAAATGTACTAAGCTCGCTTCAAAGTGGCTTTACTCAGCAAGAATTTGCTTTGGTGTCAGCCAAAGTTTTACAACAATGTGACGCTTTAGATGGCGCTAGCGATGGCATGATCAACGATCTTATTGGCTGCCAAGAGGCTTTCGATCTCAACCGTGACGTCCCAAGCTGCAGTGGTGAACGTGATGGCAATTGTTTAACGGATGCCCAGAAAACCGTATTAACTAACATTATGTCCGGCCCTCGTAACAGCCATACTGACGAAGCTATCTATAGTAACTTTCCTTACGACGCTGGAATGGGTACCAATGATTACTATGGCTGGGAATTTTTTATGGCAATGATGCGTGATCCTGGCGCAGTGGCTTTTATCTTCTCAACCTCACCAACGCCTTACGATGGTCGCACTGAAGCAGGTAGCTTTGAATTTGTTAACTCATTTAATATGGATACCGATATAGCACGCATTTATGCTATCGATGAAAACTACACTGAATCGTCTATGGATTTTATGACTCCGCCAGATGCGACTAACCTCAGCACCATGCGAGATCGTGGCGGAAAAATGATGGTGGTCCACGGTTCATCAGATGCAGTATTTTCACCAACTGATACCATTAAATGGTTTGAGGAATTACAAGATGCCAATAACAGAGCTGCAGATGAATTTGCACGCTTATATCTTGTACCCGGTATGAATCATTGCGGTAACGGTACTGCTACCGATCAATTTGATATGCTCGATAAACTTGTTGATTGGGTAGAGCAAGGTGTTCAACCTCAAAGCGTTGTGGCAGCTGTTCGTGCTGATAACACTGAGCTACCGAGCGACTGGTCGGTAACTCGCACGCGCCCATTATGCCCATTTCCACAAATTGCAACCTATAGTGGCTCAGGCAATATTGAAGAAGCAGCCAGTTTTAACTGCGTGGCCCCTAAATAAGCTCGCAGCTTAGTGAGATAACAAGCCCCCAACTTGTTAATTTTGTAATCTGATAAACCAAACTTCATCATCTAAGATTACGTCACAGGCCGCTAAGTTAGCGGCCTTTTTTTTTCAATTGAATCATAAAACTAAAACGCCAGAAACACAGCGACAATAGCGTTTAGCAAACAGAGGTTTAAACTAACTTAGCTTCTAGCACTATTAAAAAGCCATCGATAGCCCAACAACAACCCCATCAATAACATAAAGTCAAATAGCCTCACTGAACCTGCGCCACTATAGCCTTCACTGCGGGTGATTTTTACTTGTTCAGGATTTTCTTTTACCCGCTGTTTAAAAACAGCTAATTGAGTTTTTAAATTCTCAACCATATTGATCGATGCTTGCTCAAATCCTTTTAGACTATCAGCTCTTAACTCTTCAGCTAAATTAATCGGTGTCGAACGACCAGAGACTTGGCTTGTACCGGGAGCTCTGAACAACATAGATTGACTGGCTATATCGTAAACCACTGTATCTATTAAAGTATTGGTATCATTCTTCTCGCCAGAAACAATGTACGCCCCAACAATTGTCCAATAACTTAGCGATAAAACACTTTCGTCGGTAAATTGCACTTGATCATAAGAAACGAGTGCGATGACATCAATGCCATACATTGTTTTGATCTGAGAAAGATTAGCAAAGCTGCCTCCTGCAGTTAAATAAGCTGAAGGGATCACCTCAATATTGCTGACAAAATCTAAGCCCCTAAAATTGTCGGCAACATGCTCAAGAATCTCGGTTTTCTTCGCTTCAGTTAAGCCTCCAGCATAGCTTTGTCCACTCCAAAAGTTATTGGCATATGATCGAGAATCACTCACGGGAACAAAAGCCACCCCCACCCTCAGAGGTAAATTTAAGTGCGGGATAGTTGGGGAAACCTGCATATCTGCTGATTTTGGATATAAGTAATCCATTACGCTACTTTTGGTATTCACTTGTTGACTTGCACACCCACTTAAACACAAATTCGCTAATGCACATAACCCAAGTATGGTTATCCATTTTGTTTTCAAAGTCATATCCTTTCATGCCAAAATTCAAGTGACTAAAATGCCACTGTTAATTGGTTTTAACAATCTATGTTTGCCTTTTATTGTTTAGTTTGACTTTGAGTGGCTCATCGAGCCCAATAATGGGATTTATTCAAAACTTGTTAAATTCTATAAGATTTATTGGCCTTAAAAATAAAGCCGTCTAATACAATTAAACGGCTTTATATAAACTAAGGTGATCAACAACTGACGATGGTGTGTGCCATTTTTCGGCGTAAGTAGGCAATTTGTTGCATATGAGGTAAATCTTTTGGACAGGCATCTTGGCAACCAAGTAATGTCATACAACCAAATACGCCATCTTGATTACCTATGACATGATAAAAATCTTCTGCGGTGCGAGCATCACGACTGTCTAACTCAAAGCGGGCTATTTTCATCATGCCTACTGCGCCAACAAAAGTGTCTCGCATTTGCTTGGTAGCACACGCAGACACGCAAACCCCGCATTCAACACAGCGCTCAAGCTCATAAAGCTTAGCTGCCTCTTCGGGGTCCATTGGTTTTTCAATACGGTGAATATTACTCTCAACACCATCGGGTTGTAACCATAATTGCAGGCGTTCGGCCAGTTCACGCATAAACTTGCCCGTGTTAACCGATAAATCACCAATTAACTCAAACCCCGGCAGTGGCATCAGTTTGATGTTGCCATTAGCATAATTCGCGGTAAGTGTCCGGCACGCTAAAGTTGGAATGCCGTTGATCACCATCGCACAACTACCGCAGATCCCCGCTCGGCAGACAAAATCAAATTGTAAGGATGGGTCTTGGGTTTCTCGTAATTGATTTAAGGCAATAAAGACTGTCATCCCCGGCGCTTCCGTTACCTCATAAGTCACCATTTTGGGCTTATCTTGAGGGTCTTGCGGATCATAGCGAAAGATGTCAAAGCGAATTGTTCTAGGTGTATTTATCATGCTTTGTCTCCAAAAGCCGATAGGGTGTCAGATAATCTTTCATTCTTTGGACGCAAGGCTTCTGGTAGCTCAAACGGCATAATTGCCGCTTGTTTAGCATAACGATCGACATCCCCTAACTCAGCAAGAATGGCATCAATTTGTTGCTGACGTTTTTGCGTATCAGGATGCACAATCGCATTATCAACCCCGTAACCACGATAGCCCGGTGGTAATTCCATTTTCATCACATCTAAGGCTTCATAAGTCAGCTCAGGCACTAATGCATTACTATCAGGCCAACTCGATAAGGTGCGATTTAGCCAGTCTTTATCGTTACGTTGAGGATAATCTTCACGTGAATGCGCGCCGCGGCTTTCTGTGCGCGCATTCGCACCGCAGGCCACGGTTAGTGCCACCTTTAGCATTCTTGGCACCCGTAACGCTTCAACTAACTCAGGGTTTGCATGGCGCTTTTTGGTTTTGATGCCAATATTACGTGAACGGACTAACAAGTCTGATAACTCATCAACGGCTTTTTGCAGCTCATTACCATTTCTAAAAATGCCCACATAGTCCATCATGATTTTTTGCATTGCCAGCTTGAGCTCAAACGGATTTTCGGTGCCATCGCCATCAATTAACCGATCAATTTCCTTTTGTAACACTGTGCCAAATTGCTCGATTAATGCGGTATCAACCTCTAAATGATGTTGCTCACCATAATCAGCAACATATTTACCCACTATCATTCCGCCTACAACCGTTTCTGCCAATGAATTGCCGCCTAAGCGATTAAAGCCATGCATATCCCAACATGCAGCCTCGCCGACACTAAATAAACCAGATAACTGCGGGCTCTCGCCTGTGTGTTTGGTTCGGATCCCGCCCATTGAATAATGCTGGGTAGGCCGAACTGGGATCCAATCTTTGGCGGGGTCAATACCTAAAAAGTTTTCACAAATCTCTTTCACTTCGCGTAAGTTGGTTTCAATATGCTTGCGCCCAAGTAAGGTAATATCGAGCCATAAATGTGGCCCATAGGGACTATCTGCCCCTTTACCCTTGCGCATATGTTCGGTCATACGGCGTGATACGACATCACGGGATGCCAGTTCTTTTTTCTCTGGCTCGTAGTCGGGCATAAACCGATAACCGTCTTTATCTCGCAAAATTCCGCCATCACCCCGACAACCTTCGGTGGTTAAAATCCCTACGGGCACAATCGCAGTGGGGTGAAACTGCACCGCTTCCATATTACCTAAAGTGGCTACGCCAGTTTCAAGTGCCAATGCTTGGCCAATCCCCTCACAAATAATAGCGTTGGTTGATACTTCATAAATTCGGCCATAACCACCAGTCGCGATGGTGGTTGATTTAGCAATATAGGCGCGAAGCTCACCTGTAATTAAACAGCGAGCAATCACCCCGTGACAGCGCTTGCCGTCATGGATAATTTTTAAGGCTTCCATGCGTTCATGCACCGGAATATCCATTGATATCGCTTTATTATCAACGGCATATAACAAGGAATGCCCAGTACCATCAGCGGTATAACAAGTACGCCATTTTTTGGTACCACCAAAATCACGCGCGTTAATTAATCCATGGGCTTGCTCTGCTTCGGTTAGGGTAACTTTTTCAGCATTAACAATAACTTCACGGTCGCCTTTCGTAACTCTCGACCAAGGCACGCCCCAGTTAGCCAATTCACGCACAGCTTTAGGAGCACAATGGGCAAACATACGGGCAACCTGCTGATCGCAGCCCCAATCAGAGCCTTTTACCGTGTCTTGAAAATGGACATCCTCATCATCACCCATGCCTTTAACTGTGTTGCCAAGGCTGGCTTGCATGCCACCTTGGGCGGCAGCAGAATGGGAACGTTTAGCAGGGATCAGTGATAACACTAAGGTATCAAGACCCCGTTCTTTTGAAGCGATGGCGACACGCAATCCGGCGAGGCCCGCGCCAACGACTAAGGTGTCGGTGTAGATAATTTTCATTCTAGTTATACTCCAGGCGCTTACAGCATCGGCACGTATGGCACTACAGGTAATTCAAGCGACCGCCCAATGACAATATATGCCACTAGACTGGCCACACCAATTACCATTAAATAAGCCAACATCACTTTGGCAAATTTGAGTAATGCAAATCGGCGCTCAATTAAGCCCCACTTCACGACGACACGGTACAAACCAAATACCGCATGAATCACCACAGCGGGTAACAGCAAAATATATAAAATCCACACATTCTGAACATACACCCGCTCAGCTGACAGATGCGGGCCAATTTCAGGGTTAGTGATCATGGTAAAAATATGCGTTGGCACCAAAAAGAACAGTAAGAAACCGGTGATCATCTGCCAGAACCAAATTTTAGTGTCTTCATGGGGTAAAAAACGCATTTGATTTCTTAATGCACGCCATTGGCCAATTTGAGTAGGAAAACGTCGTAAAGCAAATGCCGCATGGAGCAATACCACAACGAGCATAAACCCAGAAAATATTTGTGTAAGTAGCGGATAACCGTGGCCGGTTTCACTGAAAATGCCGCCTTCAAGAAATTGCGCAACATGATAAAAGGCTTCTTTGCCTAATAAGATGCTAGATTCGAAATGCAGATGCATAATTAAAAACACTCCCAACAACACGCCGGTCATGCTTTGTAATCTATCTGCTCTTGCTGCCCAAATCGGATGAGAAAAACCTTTGGTTGTTTGTACTGTCACCTTTGGTTTTGAGGGCGTTGGAGTATCAGCCATCTATTTACATATCCTATGAGAATACCATTATGAATAGTGACCATAACAAGTTTTTAATATGTATCAATTAGCAACACTCAATTAATCAGCATGAGTCACTGACAATCAAATAGGACTTAGAGACTGATCACACTTTGAGCGATTGACCTTGAGAGCCAAAATAATCATTGCTTCGAGTACCAACCCCATCATACATATTGCAAAACAATCGCTACGCTAATAACTGTTGGCAATGTTGGCGTAATTGATCGCGTAATAGCAACATAGCAGGGGTAACATGATCACGCCCATGACAAATCAAGCTAAGGGGAACGGGCTCGCTGGTATAGTCGGTTAAAATGGCGACTAACCTGCCACTTTTTATATCATTCACCACATCAAGAGCCGCTTTAAACACAATGCCTTGACCAGCCACTGCCCAGCGCCTTGTGACTTCAGCATCGTTACTTCTACGATTACCACTAACCCGTACTTTATATTCTTGCTGATCTCGCCGAAAATTCCACAAGTCATAATCACGCTCATCGACTTTAAAAATAAGGCAATTATGTTGCGACAACTCAGCAACTTTTTTAGGCTCCCCATGTTTTGCCAAATACTCAGGTGAGGCACATAACACGCGCTGAGTATGGCAAATATTAAAGGCAACTTGATTTGAATCAGGCGGATTACCATAACGTAACGCCATATCAATTTTGTCATGTAAAAAATGACTAAGATTGTCACCAATATCCAGCTTTATTGATAATTCAGGATAAGCATTTAAAAAGTCATCTAACCAAGGTAACAGGACATTGCGACCAAAATCAGAAGACACCGAAATATTCAAGTCACCTGATATTTTACCCTTCTCACTCAGTAGTGCTTGCTGACCTAACAACAATTGGTCTAACGCTTGGCGGCAATGGATCAAATAACGCTCACCTTGTGCCGTTAACCGCAAACTACGAGTTGTGCGAACAAATAAAATGGTATCTAATTGTTTTTCAAGACGCTTTAATGCCGCGCTGGCGGCAGCAGATGAAATATCTAGCTCAATAGCCGCAGCAGCAATACTGCCGCAATCTGCCACGCGTACAAACAAATTTAAATCATCAGTCAACATATCAGCACAAGTTTGTTGTCAGTTTCCTTATTATTAACAAAATTTTTTTGATAAATACAGGTAGATTAATCTATACATCCACCCAAACAATTCATCGTAACTGACTTTTGATTTGTATCATCACGAAAACCTGCCACCACGCAATTGCATCGGCTATAATAGCGGCCAAATTATGTCTATTGTTAAAATCAGTTAGGAAAATCTCATGGCTTGGATCCAATTACGCATTCACACCCATCGCGATCATGCCGACATGCTTGGCGAGTTATTAATGGATCAAGGTTCAGTGTCTATTACCTATGAAGATGGTCAAGACGAACCTATTTTTGAGCCAAAACTCGGAGAAACTCCGTTATGGCAAGATACCGTATTAATTGCACTATTTGACGCAGGCACAGACTTAGCGCCAACCATTGAGTTTTTAGAATCTATGCCCTTTTTAGGTAAAAACTTTACCCATAAAATTGAGCAAGTCGAAGACAAAGACTGGGTTCGCGAATGGATGGACAGCTTCCACCCCATTCAATTTGGTAAGCGTTTGTGGATTTGCCCAAGCTGGCGTGAAATACCCGATCCACAAGCAGTAAATGTAATCCTTGATCCTGGCCTAGCTTTTGGTACGGGCACTCACCCAACTACCGCACTTTGTTTAGAATGGTTAGACAGCTTAGATTTATCAGACCAAGAAGTGATCGACTTTGGCTGTGGCTCAGGCATTTTAGCCATTGCCGCCATCAAGCTTGGCGCTAAAAAAGTCACCGGAGTCGATATTGATTATCAAGCCATTGATGCTTCAAAAGCCAACGCAGAACGTAATGATGTGGCTGATAAGCTGGCGTTATATCTTCCTGAAGATCAGCCCGCAAACTTACAAGCTGATGTACTGGTAGCCAACATTCTTGCTGGGCCACTAAAAGAGCTAGCCCCCTTAATTGCAGATAAAGTAAAAACCGGTGGCAAATTAGCATTATCAGGCTTACTACAAGAGCAAGCCAAAGAAGTGGCTGACTTTTACAGTCAATGGTTTGTGATGGACCCCGTTTGTCACAAAGAAGACTGGAGCCGCTTAACTGGTATCCGCAAATAACACATTTACATTCATAAAACACCTAATAACCGAGTCCACTACCTCGCTGCAACACGCACCAACACTCGAAAGCAATAACCAATTGGTCAATTTTGTAATAAATTGACCAATTCGTTGCCTAAGATCAAAAGTCAAGTAAAAAAGTTTTGTTTAGGTCATTTATTGACCTTTTCAAGCCCGTAAAAAAGGGCTACTATAGCGCCCCTTTGAAGAGCAAGGTGAAATAGCGCAATGCAAATTGGCCCCTATCAACTGTCAAATCAGCTGATCGTGGCACCAATGGCAGGTGTCACCGATCAAGCCTTCCGCAACCTTTGTTTACGTTATGGTGCAGCCTTAGCAGTATCAGAAATGTTGTCGTCCAATCCTGAGGTTTGGGATTCGGAAAAAAGCCGCGTGCGCATGGCGCACTCTGGCGAAGAAGGAATACGCTCCGTACAAATAGCCGGTGCAGATCCTGATTTAATGGCCAACGCAGCTCAGTTCAATGTTGAACAAGGTGCGCAAATCATTGATATCAATATGGGCTGCCCAGCAAAGAAAGTGAATAAAAAGCTAGCAGGCTCAGCACTAATGCAAAGCCCCGAGTTAGTAAAAGAGATTTTACAAGCCGTGGTCGCAGCAGTTGAAGTGCCCGTTACCTTAAAAATTCGCACAGGGTGGGATCCAGATAATCGTAATGGGATCCAAATAGCCCAAATTGCCCAAGATAGTGGCATTGCTTCGTTAGCGGTTCATGGCCGCACCAGACAATGCATGTATAAAGGCTTTGCTGAATACGACACTATTAAAGCAATAAAACAGAATATCTCGATTCCTGTCGTTGCCAATGGCGATATCGACAGCCCAGAGAAAGCCAAGTTTGTGCTTGATTACACGGGTGCCGATGCGGTGATGATAGGAAGAGGTGCACAAGGAAGGCCCTGGATTTTTAAAGAAATCCAGCACTACTTGGAAACAGGTGAGAAGTTAGCGCCAATTAAGGCAGAAGAGCAACGCTTAGTGATGCTTGAACACCTTAATAAACTTTATGACCTGTATGGCGAGTACAAAGGTGTCCGATTTGCCAGAAAACACATCGGATGGTACCTAAACCAAGAAGAACAGCGACAATTACGAGCTGACTTCAATCGGCTTGAAACCGCTGTCCAACAGCATTCCTTTGTGGAATGTTATTTTGAAGAATTAGTGTAGAATTACTTAAAGAGCAGAATAGAATGTTTGATCAGACAACTAACACAGAAGTTCACCAGCTTACCGTAGGCAAAATCGAAACAGCAAACGGCACTATCAAGCCGCAGTTATTACGTGACGCAGTAAAACGCGCCGTAACTAACTTCTTCTCTCAGTTAGACGGTCAGGAAGCTTCAGAAGTTTATGAGATGGTATTGTGTGAAGTAGAAGCACCATTACTAGACATCATCATGCAACACACTCGTGGCAACCAAACGCGCGCTGCGAACATGTTAGGTATCAACCGTGGTACTTTACGCAAGAAGCTAAAGAAATACGGCATGAACTAAGACTTAACGTCTAAGTGATTGTAATAAAACGGGCTTTCCAGCAATGGGGAGCCCGTTTTTGCTATCAGAATATGCATAGCGTCACACATGTTTTCACTGTTACGATTTTCAGCCCAATCCATCCTTTAGGGATGTTAAACAGCCTACATAGCAAGCTGTTTATGGTGGCTCTGTTGCGTATTCAGTTAAATACCCAGCATTGAAATTAACCCGTATTCCGTTAAAGCTGAGTACTATCTTGTGATTTTACTTCTGCTTGTTGTTTCAACTTTTCCGCTTTGGTGGCTTCAACTAACTCATTAAACTTAAGTTGCATATCCGCTATATCGATTTTAATCACATGCTGCCAAGACTGACCAAGGTCTTTGGTAAATACCACATCGCCTTTGTCACATAAAAAGTAAATCTCATCAACAGAAGAGAGTTGCGCTAACAAGGTTTCACATTCCGGCATGGCATGATTAACATCAAGTGATTTGTTTTTTTCAATTCGGGTATTATTAATTGTGCTGTTACAAGCAGTTAAAAACAGAACTGACATTAACAAAAATAATCTAGCTTGAATTTCCATTCCTTTGACAATAGACAATAAATAATGAGGCTGATATTAAGCCTCTTTTTGAACAACATTAGTGCTAACAATAATCGGGTTTAATGATTAGGGCTGTTAAATATATCCAGCGCAGCGCGGGTCATAGCTCGTACGCCAGTGCTGATCGTGGTGGGATAATCAGGAGCAAACTTGCTTGAGTGTAATGATGGCAAGGTTTGTCCATTGGTGACGCTATCGGCATATAACTGTGGCTCCACTGCACCCAACCAGAATAAAGTGATGGGCACGTTTTCTGCTGTGCGACCATATAAACCAAAATCTTCTCCCGCCATCACAGGCGGCGCAATTTGTACGTTATGTTGGCCTATTTCAGCCTCAATACTGGCCTGCACTTTAGCGGCTAATTCAGGGTTATTGTAGGTTGAGGGGATCGATTGATCAGCATGCACATAAACCTCTGGCATGAGATCGTCTGGCAACCCTGCACTCATAGCGATGCCTTTGGTAATACGCTTGATTGCAGCTATTTGCTGTTCACGCACCTCAGGATTATATGAACGCAGCGTTAACTGCAGCTGCACTTCATTAGAAATAATATTATGCTTTGAGCCACCATGGATTGAGCCCACAGTAACCACATTAGGCTCTAAAGGTGATATTTCACGACTGGGGATAGTTTGTAATGCCATTACCGTTCTGGCGGCTAATACTACGGGGTCGATGGTCGTATGTGGGTAAGCGCCATGGCCGCCTCTGCCTTTGATTTTAATATCAACCGAATCGACGTTTGCCAAGGCATAGCCGCTTACCGCCCCCACTTTTCCCGCAGGAATTGAAGCGCTGACATGCAAACCTAAAACCGCATCAGGCGTAGCAAATTGGCTATATAAGCCTTGTTTTAACATAGCTTTAGCGCCACCACCGACCTCTTCTGCAGGCTGTGCGACCATCATTAATGTCCCTTGCCATTGGGCTTTTTGCGCCACTAATTGTGCCGCGGTGCCAATCAGGCTTGTCATATGTATATCATGGCCACAGCCATGCATAATACCAACGGTATTATTATTAGCATCAAGAGCTGTCGCAGTGGATGCATAAGGTTTGCCCGTTTGCTCAATAATCGGTAATCCATCCGTGTCAGCGCGGATCATCACGGTAGGCCCAACGCCATTTTTAAACATTCCCACTACGCCATAGCCACCAAAATTATCAGTGACCTCAAAGCCAAGTGCAGCCAATTCTTGCGCCATACGAGCACTAGAATGTTTTTCTTGATAAGACAACTCAGGATGTTGATGCAGATATAAATAAAGTTGCTCAAGTTTAGGTAAGGCCTGCTCAACCGAGGCAGCTAATGAGCTTGCCTGACTGGCGATGGGGTTAAATAAACTAAAAGATAGTGATACCGCTAAAGCGAGTTTGGTGGCGTACATGGGCGTCCTTGTTATCCATTGGCTGCATCAAAGCAAATATGTGACTTCATCAAGCTACTGTAAACCAGTGCCAACCAATAAACCAGCATCGAGCATCAACATTAACGCAACACAATGCCATTATTTTACAAACCAATCATCAACATAACGCGCTAGCTCTGAAGCGATAAAACACCTATATTGAAGCAGTACTTTTACTATCAATATCCAATTTAGATCAAGGAAAGAAAGGCTATGCAGGCTTTTTGGAAAATGCTTTTTGCGGTTTTAATATTAACGTCAATCCAGATACAAGCAGCTGATGATATTAATTTAAAAAAGGTGTCAGAGGCTGAGCTACGCACCGAGGCCATTATTGAAGCCAAAACCAGTCAGCAATTTAGCCGTGAAGGTGAAACACCTCTGTCAACAATGATTGCGATCAGTGAGGCCATTCAAAAAAATGATTGGCAAAAGGCGAGTAGATTTGTTGATTTACGTTACCTGCCTGACAATATCCGCCAAGAAGATGCACCCGATTTGATCCGTAAATTAAACATTTTATGGAAAAAGAAAAATATTATCGATTTATCACAAATTAGTGACTTACCATCAGGCCATAGCAACGATAATTTACCCCCTTATCGTGATTTACTCGGGGTTTTAGAAACCGAAGATGGCCCAATACCAATCTACTTGCAGTTAGTTCCCGATGGCAAAAGCGGCAAAATATGGAAAATATCCAACGCGACAATCTCTAAAGTCCCTATGCTTTGGGAGCAATATGGCTATCCTCCACAGATAGAAGCGTTAGCGAATTTTTTACCCCAAGTGACCATTTTTCATATGGATAACTGGCAAGCGCTTATTTTCTTTATCAGTATTTTTTTAGGCTGGATAGTGGCAGGTTTTGTCAGTATGGCAGCTCAATCTATCGCCAAAATATTTGAATCAAAGCTCAAAGGAATAACTCAATTTTGTGGTCGAAGTCTGCACTGGTTTGTTTATTTAATGCTTTTGCAAAATATTGCACTGGCTTTAGGACTTTCAGTGCGAGCAAGAGTGTGGTTTGAAAATGGCACCTTGATATACCTTGCGTTTACCATTCTTGCTTTAGGGGTTATTGAATTATTTGCAAATTACAAAGCTGAACAATTTCAAACTAAAAAGAATAACTACAGCATTGCATTACTGCGCCCCGTGGTCGCTATTGTCAAAATTCTTATTATTATTGTTGGCATATTAATGTGGTTTGAAAGCTCAGGCTACAATATGGCGACCATCTTAACCGGCTTAGGTGTGGGGAGTTTGGCCATTGCATTAGCCGCACAAAAACCGCTCGAAAACGTGTTTGGCGCATTTACAATTTATGCCTCAAAACCCATTAATCCTGGTGATTTTTGCCGTTTTGGTGACGTTAAAGGCACAGTAGAAGAAATAGGCCTGCGATCAACAAGAGTAAGAAAACTTGATCGCTCAGTTGTTCATATTCCTAACTCGGTGTTTTCATCAAAAGAATTAGAGAACTTCTCGGTGATTGACCGTCGTCGATTCAAGCAAGATTTGCGTATCAGCTTAGCGACACCCAAAGAGCAAATTCAAGTTCTGTTAATTGAGCTAAGAAAACTACTCGCGGGCCATCCTAAAGTGCTGGACGTGGGTCAGCGCGCTCGTTTTCTTGCCATTGAACGCGATGCGTTTTTAATCAAAATTAACGCCTATATTGATACCGGAAATGTGATTACCTACTTTGGTATTGCAGAGGATTTAAACTTCCACATTTTAACCATTTTAACTGAGTTAAATATTCAGATTGCGCCTGCTGGCCAACATGTGGTGCTAACCCCTTATAATGAGCCCAATGTCGCCATACAACAACAGGCTGCAGCCACCATGGCACAAATGATAGCCGCAGAAGAAATGCCATTTCCTAACTTTAGTAAAGAAACCAAAGCCACACTTAAAGACAGCGTACAATACCCCCGGTTGGCAGTGTTGCTAATGCAGAGAAAAAAACAACCGAGCCAAGCGAAGATGCTAAAACAGTGCAGGCTAACACCGAAGAACAACAAGCCGCTTTATCTGAGATTGAATCCGATAATAATGGCGCTAGCAGTAGTAAGTCTTAATTAATCATACTGTTATTCAAGGGGATAAATCGAGTTAATCAAGATTGATAAAACGATTCCGTCCCCTTTAAAGCTACCCTTTTAAACTGGAGTTCCTGATGCCAAATGATGATCGCTACTTTTATCAACCTAGCCAAGGGCATGGCTTAGCGCATAATCCACTGAATGCCATTATCAGCCCGCGCCCCATTGGTTGGATTGCTTCAAAAAATAGCCAAGGTCAGCGCAATTTAGCCCCTTATAGCTTTTTTAATTGCTTTAATTACACTCCGCCAATTATTGGATTTGCCAGCACAGGCTGGAAAGACAGCGTGGCTAATATTGTTGAAACCGGTGAGTTTGTATGGAACTTAACCACTCGCGAGCTCGCTGAAAAAATGAATCAAACCTCGGCAGAATTACCCTCAGGTGAAGATGAATTTGTCTTTGCCGGATTAACCCCAGCACCAAGCCAAATTGTGGCCGTTGATAGAGTTGCTGAAAGCCCGGTGAATTTTGAATGCAAACTCAGCCAATGTATTCAACTTAACGATGCTCAAGGCAATAAAATTGATACTTGGCTAGTGCTTGGAGAAGTCATCGCGGTACACATTGCCAAGCATTTAATTAGCCCAGAAGGTATATATCAAACAGCTTTGGCACAACCGGTATTACGCGCAGGTGGCCCGTCAGCCTATTATGGTATTTCTGAAGATCATCGCTTTGACCTTAATCGCCCCATCATTAGCAAATAACACCATTTAGAGCGCCATAACCCAATAATATGCAAACTCTACAACTTAACAGTATTGCCCAAACCCTTAATGCCACCGGCGTCAAACGTGTTGAACCGATTCAATCCCTCTGGGGAGGCTATGGCGAACTAGTCAGAGTGTATTTACATGGCGGACAACACCAATCTGTGATTGTTAAACAGATTAAATTTCCCCAACCCACACATCACCCAAGAGGCTGGGCAACTGATTTATCGCACCAGCGAAAGCTCAAATCTTATCAAGTCGAAGCCTATTGGTATCAACATTATGCCAATACCTGTCGTGCCAATAATCGTGTGCCTAAATGCTTGTGGTTAAGTGCTAGCAGCACACTCAACCACATGACTGGTAATAAAACTGAGATAAATTCAGATGAAATGCTGTTGGTGCTGGAAGATTTAGCTCAACTGGGTTTTAGCGTAGTCAATAGTCATAGTAGCCCAAGCATTATTCAAGCCTGCTTAACGTGGCTGGCGCACTTTCATGCTCAATTTATGCAGCATAGCGCTGAAGGTTTATGGCCAATTGGCACCTATTGGCATTTAGCTACCCGCCCCGATGAGTTTAAAGCCTTAGCCGATAGCAGGCTTAAACAGGCGGCTTCAGCATTAGATGAACGGTTAAATACGTGCCGCTATCAAACCTTAGTGCATGGCGATGCCAAGTTGGCCAACTTTTGTTTTACGCCCGATGCTAGTAAAGCGGCAGCGGTAGACTTTCAATATATTGGCCGAGGTTGCGGCATGAAAGATGTGGCTTATTTTCTCAGTAGCGTCCTGACTTTTAATGCTCCCGTATCGCAAACAAACACGCTTGTTGAGTATTATTTAGCATATTATTTTGCTACCCTAAAACAAAGCCTCAAACAGCAGCAACCCAGTATTGATGCTAATGCGCTTATTCAAACGTGGCGGCCATTGTTCAGTATCGCTTGGGCTGATTTTCATCGATTTATCAAAGGTTGGAGCCCCGAGCATCCCAAAATTAATGCTTACTCAGAAGCGCTTACAGCTCAAGCACTAAAGCAACTGAATGAATAACCTAGGCCGCTTAAGCAAAAACTGGCTTAGCTGTGCATGTGACGAGATTTGTATTCTGTTGGGCTGATGCCATAAAACTGCTTAAACAACCGACTAAAATGGCTAGCACTGCTATAACCCAGCGAAAAACAAACTTGAGTAATTTGCTGACCTTGTGCAATTAACTCGGCGGCTTTTTTTAATCGCATTTGTTGTTGATATGCCATCGGCGTACACCCCAAATGCGCTTTAAATTGATTAAAAAACTTACTGCGGCTCATGCAAGCTTTTCGGCAAATAGCATCAATATCTAGCGTATCTGTCATATTTTGTTTGATGTACTGCAGTGCGTGATTTAAGCCATTAAACTCTGGGTCTTGTTCGCTATGATGCAATAGAAAATCACGGGTTTGATCACGCAACAACCGCACAATTAATTCCGATACCGCCAAATCAATTAAATAGCTTCTGTCTTGATGATTTTCAGTAAAAATGCCCACTATGCGTTCAAGCAAAACTTGGGTTTGTTGATTATGGTGGGTGTGCAATAAGCTTTGCTGATATTGCCAATCGCCATATTGCTTGTCTTTTGGGGTAATTGCATTCAGCTTTTTCGCCACCTGTTGCACATGCTCAGGGGTTATTTCAATCGCTAAGCACCGTGTTGGCTGATGAAGCTTTGCCTCAGGAAAATCAATCTCTACCGCTTGATTTGGTGCCATCACAAATGATTCATGAGGATAAAATGCCGCCTGGTAATCATCTTGACTGTGCATCACCTTTTTACCCGTCACCATGCTGCAAAACAGCATTTGGTCTGATTTTAGCGCCACCCGACTGGCTTGTTCGAATGTATCGTAAATACTTAACTCAGTGTCAGGTCCGGCAAAACTTATTTTATTCTCAACCAGCACTTTGGGCTCAACGCCCGGCTGTAAAAATCCTTTTATCATACTTGTACCTAAATGGTTATGTGACTGACAGATCCCGTACCACAATCCATCTCAATACTGTCAGTTCACTCCCCCCGCAATCTCGCCAAGTAGATAATTTGTACTGTGAGTCAACAGCTGTGGATTTTCAGAATAGTTAAATTTTCAATATTTGAACTAGGTTAATTAGACATCCAAAAAATACAATTAGAGGAAAGTCTTATGATCTACGCAGCACCCGGCCAAAAAGATGCCATTATTAACTTCAAACCTATCTATCAAAACTATATTGGCGGCCAATGGGTCGAGCCCGTCAATGGCCAATATTTTGATAATATCAGCCCTGTTAACGGCCAAGTTTTTTGTAAAATCCCCCGTTCTGACAAACAGGATATTGAACTAGCACTGGATGCAGCCCACAAAGCGAAAGAAGCATGGGGCAGCACATCAGCGGCAGAGCGTTCAAATGTATTATTGAAAATAGCCGATCGCATTGAAGCCAATTTAACCTATTTAGCCGTTGCCGAAACTTGGGATAACGGCAAAGCGGTGCGCGAAACCTTAAATGCTGATATTCCATTAGCGGTGGATCACTTTCGCTACTTTGCAGGCTGTTTACGCGCTCAAGAAGGCAGCGCTGCTGAAATTGATGCCAAAACAGTGTCATACCATATCCGTGAACCATTAGGTGTTGTTGGGCAAATTATTCCGTGGAATTTTCCGCTATTAATGGCGGCGTGGAAATTAGGCCCAGCATTAGCGGCGGGCAATTGCGTGGTCCTAAAACCTGCTGAGCAGACACCTGCATCAATTCTAGTACTGCTAGAGTTAATAGGCGATTTATTACCAGCAGGCGTATTGAATGTAGTTAATGGATATGGCGCTGAAGCAGGCCAAGCCCTTGCCACCAGCACCCGTATCGCCAAAATTGCCTTCACTGGCTCAACGCCTATTGGCTCGCACATAATGAAATGCGCTGCTGAAAACATTATTCCTTCAACCGTTGAGCTAGGCGGTAAATCACCCAATATCTTTTTTAATGATGTGGTTAATTTTGAAGACGAATACTTAAGTAAATGTATTGAAGGCGCTGTGTTGGCATTTTTCAATCAAGGCGAAGTGTGTACCTGTCCATCACGCTTGTTAGTACAAGAAGATATCTACCCGCAATTTATTGAAAAAGTCATTGAGCGCTCAAAAGCCATTAAGCGCGGTAACCCGCTAGACACTGAAGTCATGGTTGGCGCACAAGCCTCACAAGAGCAATTTGATAAAATCATGAGCTACATCGACATTGGTAAAAATGAAGGTGCCGAAGTGATTATCGGCGGCGGGGTTGAGCCCGTCAGCACAGAGTATCAACAAGGCTTTTATATTCAACCCACCCTATTTAAAGGCACTAATGATATGCGAGTTTTCCAAGAAGAAATTTTTGGCCCCGTTATCTCTGTCACCACCTTTAAAGATGAGGCCGAAGCCTTAGCATTAGCCAACAACTCAGAGTTTGGTTTAGGCGCGGGCGTGTGGACGCGGGATATTAATTTGGCCTATCGCATGGGGCGAAAAATACAAGCAGGTCGAGTTTGGACTAACTGTTATCACATGTACCCTGCCCATGCGGCATTTGGCGGTTACAAAAAGTCAGGTGTTGGCCGTGAGACTCACAAGGTTGCATTAGACCATTACCAACAAACCAAAAACTTATTAGTCAGTTACGATGTGAATCCGTTAGGCTTCTTTTAGTTTACAATTAATCTTCTTTTAAAATCTGCGCCTCGCTTTTAGTTTAAAATTGAATACAATGTATAAAACGATTTTAAAAACGAGGCGACATTGGACAAAGCAAAAATATTAGTCATTGATGATGACCCCATTTGTACCGGCATGCTTTTGGCCATTTTAGGTGATGATTATCAAGTTTTGTCAGCTAACTCCGGATCTGGCGCACTTGATCTATTATCAAGCGTAAAGCCCAACCTTATTTTGCTCGATATCACCATGCCAAACATTAATGGCTATCAGGTGATAAAACACTTAAAGGGCGATCTGCGAACCAGCAATATTCCTGTGGTGGTGATTAGCAGCTTAGTCGAGAAATCAGACCAAGATTTTGCCATCAACTTAGGCGCGGATAATTACTTAACTAAACCCATCCTTCCTAATGACATCCAAGCGATATTGAATAAATATCTCTCCCTCTAAGTATTCTTATCTTGTATGAAACACTGAGGGCTGAATCAATTCAGTCCTCAATTTACCCATAGACACTCGCCCAAAAAACCACGACTCAATCCTCTTCTGGCTAGACAAAGCACCACACCTTTTCAAAAAGGTTACGCCAATAAAGACAAACAGTTAACCGCCTGTAACCAAATGGTTACATATAGTTTTTATTCATAAAACCTTCATAGTAAACACTTAATTTTTGCTACTATTCGCCAGTAAGCTCAACAGCTTATACATTATAAAAAAAAGATAATAATTAGGGGTTTATATGAGACATAGCTTATTAAAAGGCTTAGTGGCATCAGCCGTGTTAGTAGCATTAACTGGCTGTAATAGCGACGACAAAAAAGATCTAAGTGCATGTGAAGCCGCAGGTGATGCATGTACTCGTTTTACTGTGATCCATACCAATGACAATCATGGCCGTTTTTGGGAAAACAATAACGGTGAATATGGCATGGCGGCTCGCAAAACGGTCATTGAGCAGATAAGAACCGAAGTCGCTCGCGCTGGTGGTGACTCTATTTTACTGTCTGGCGGCGACATCAATACCGGTGTACCAGAATCAGACATGCAACAAGCCATTCCTGATTTTGTCGGCATGAACATGCTAGGTTACGATGCAATGGCGGTGGGTAACCATGAGTTTGACAACCCACTTAACATTCTACATATGCAAGAAACCTTAGCAAACTTCCCCATGCTTGCCGCCAACATTTATGATAAAAACAGCAACACTCGCTACTTTGAACCCTACCGCGTATTCGACATCAACGGTTTGAGTGTGGCCATTATTGGCTTTACTACCGTTGATACACCAAAAATTGTTAACCCTGAGCACGTAGAAAAACTCATCTTTACCGATCCGCAAGCCGAACTGCAAAAAGTGCTTAACGAAATCGACGCGAATGAAGATGTTGATTTAGTGTTCGCCGTGACTCACATGGGCCATTACGCTGATGGCAACCACGGCACTGAAGCTGCTGGCGATGTGATGCTTGCTCGTTCAGTTGAACAAGGCCGACTACAAGCCATTATTGGTGGTCACTCACAAAACCCTGTTTGTATGGAAGGTGATGACTACGCTCAGTTCCAACCTGGCGATGACTGCAAACCGGATCAGCAAAACGGTACCTATATTATGCAAGCCCACGAGTGGGGTAAGTATGTGGGTCGTGCCGATTTTGAATATATTGATGGCGAGTTAACCTTAGCCAATTATCAGCTGATCCCCATTAACTTAAAAGCAAAAAATGCGGATGGCGAATTAGAGTTTATCACTGAAGAAATCACCAAAGACCAAGCCGTTTACGACATGCTAAAGCCTTATCAAGAGCGCGGCCAAGAGTTACTTGATGTGGTCATTTCGTATACCGATGGTCGCTTAGAAGGCGATCGCGAAGTTGTGCGCGTACAACAAACCAATTTAGGTCAGTTAATCACGACCGCTTATTCTGAGTTTGTAAGCAAAAACTTTAACGTCACCGCTGACTTTGGCGTGATGAATTCAGGTGGTATTCGCGCTTCAATTGTTGAAGGTGATATTACTTATCGTGACGTATTAACCGTTCAGCCATTTGGTAACTTCGTGTCTTATGTCACCATGACAGGTACTGAAGTTGCGGATTATTTAGCTGCCATTGCCGTTAAAACCGGTGGTGGATTCCCACAGTTAAATGACGTTGCAATGGCGGTAGATTGTGATGCGGGTACCGTAGAGATTGCTAGCCTAGGTGGCCGTGCATTTGATGAGCAAGAAAACTATACCTTCTCGTTAATTCACTTCAGCGCAGGCGGTGGTGATGGTTATCCTGTTATCAACCAACACCCTAATTATATTAATACCCAACTTATTGACGCAGCCGCATTCCGTGAATACTTTGTGGCTAATCCATCCATTAAAGCTGAAGATTTTGCGCCAGTTGAAGGTCAACTTACCTTCACCAAAGCTGGCACCATTGTGGGCAGCTGTGCAGGCTAATCATTAGCTGATTGTTAAAGTAAAAAAGGTAGCGCAAGCTACCTTTTTTATAGGTATTACATAATATTACAATGCTTTGCAGGTTACATTGTTCAACTGGCGCGACTGAGCTTTGTTATCCACTATCACAAAGCATTTCCCTTGTTTGATCATTAACTGAACAGTTATCGGCATCTCATGGCTTCGTCCCATTATTAACTTACCTGCGCTATCTTGATGGGCTGTACGCTCAAGGGTTATCACACTGGTGCCACTGAAAGCTTGATCGCTTATTTGCACCGAGTCCATGGTAAGTAAACGTCCAAGCGCTGAGTTTAGCTCAGTAAAACTTGCTGGCGTTGGCGATGTCATCACAGCCGGCACGGCAACATCGTCTATGTCGGCACTACAACCGGATATGCTCAACAGTGTCGCTATACCAACAAATAAACGAACCATTATTTTGTCTCCCCCATGGTGACAATACGATTGGTGTTTAATAGATTTTGTTGACGAGTGTCTTGTAACATAAAGCCTTCATCAACAAATTGCGCCTGCACCCTTTTACGGCTTGATGCCATGGCAACCGCTGGGCATTGATTATTATCACGATAATATAAAGCCGCACTTAACAAACGCTCGTTACTATCACCTAAAGCATGGTTAAAGTCATCTTCTAGCTGACAACCCATTATTTCACTGTCTAAGGTTGGGTTAAAGCTAGGTACAAAACCATCAGAATAATCTCCAAAGCCTTTATCATTTACACCTTTAAATTGAATCGTAAAATAGGTCATGTCGCAGTTTGGCGTTGGGTAAAAACCATAAGGTTTACCGCAAGTTGTCGAGCCTAATTGAATAACCTCAATATCAATGCCGCGTAAACTATTCATTAATGCTTCGCTGGCTGAGCAAGTATTGTCTGTGGTTAACACATACACTCTATCTAAATTCAAAGTCGGTAATGCCATGCCAGCACTAAGCAGACTTGGGTTAAAACCAATAGACTCAGGAATAAACGGCATCGGCGTTAATGCTTCACCTGTAACCGGGTTAGTATTTGGGTATTTATCATTAAAACTGGTGCGTTCAAATACTTTATTATTGGTCGCATCAGCACCGGCAATCATATAACCTAACTGACTTGCTAACGCTAATAGCCCACCACCGTTGTAGCGTAAATCTAATACTAAATCGTCAATTCCCGCTTCACTCAAGCTAGTCATCGCATCAAACAAGCCACGTTCAGCCGTCGCAATATGCGAGTTAAATTGTAAATAGCCAACTTTACCGTTTGCGGTATCAATGACCTTAGTGTTTTGTACTGGGGTAGAAACCACTGTTTTGGCGGTTAACGTGACTTCTCTATCCGTTGCAGCATTTAAATCTCGAATAGTAAAAGTCACTGGCGTGCCCGCAGCACTTGGAAATAAGCCATTATTTAATACATCAATACTGGCACTATCATTGGCATTGGCCACATTCACACCGTCAATCGCCACAATAATGGCACCACGGCTAATGTTTGCATAACTCGCAGGGGTGTTAGGATCGGTATAGGCGATAGTAACTTGACGTGAAACCCCAGGTGCCGCGTTACGAAGATGCAGGTTAAAGCCATAACCGACTGAAGCACCAGACTCACTCAACTGCTCCCATTCAACTGTCGACATTTGAAAATGGTACTGATCTTTAGGATTGCCTGTGTCTGATAATTCCTCGGTGCGCAGTAACTCAAAATAGTCGGCCACAGAATAAGGCGCAGGATCACGATCAAATATTTCGTCATACCACAGGTAAGTATCATTGCTCCATGAGCGCAACCACAGCTTTTCAGCTAAGGCAGAACCAGTTTGATCGGCAGCACATTGATTAGCAAACGATGCGTAATCGTCAAATTGACCTTGGGTCCATTTAAGGGTTGGTGTCCCTGTTATTGGCTGCTGAGTTTTATCACCACTAGAATCAGAACCGCCACATGCACTAAGCCCTAAGCTAGCGGTAATAATCACTGGTATACATAAACCTTTATGAAATAACTGCATAAATATTCCTTTATTTTACTTTGTGTTAGTCATCATGATTGCAACAAAATAAGGCTACCACACAAATATATAACAAAAGAAATAGTTTCTTAACCAAACAGGCTAAGTCTGATATTTTAGTTTGTCACTCACCTAAAACGTTCAGGCTTTGCGTGTTAACTGATCCTTTATTTTGGCTTGTTGCCATTCCAGCAGTGTTAATGACTGGCATTTCTAAATCGGGTTTTGCTGGCGGCGCAGGTGGTATTACAGTGCCGTTACTGGCATTAGTGATTAGCCCTATTGCTGCTGCGGCAATTATGTTGCCGCTACTGATTTATATGGATTACCTGAGTGTAAGATCTTGGTGGGGACAACATAATTCTCGTCAACTGTGGATTTTATTACCGGCAGCCATTATCGGTATTGTGGTGGGTTATCTGCTATTTGATCAATTAAATGAGCAATATGTTCGCGCAATTTTGGGGACGATTTCACTTGGTTTTGGTGTGTATGGCTTAACCTTAGGTCAAACGTCAACAGCCACCCCCAACACACTCATTGGCCAAATTTGCGGGGCAATAGCCGGTTTTACTAGCTTTGTAGCCCATGCTGGCGGCCCACCATTAAATGCCTATTTGATCCCGCTTAAGTTGGCGAAGTCAGAATTTTTAGGAACTGCGGTGGTATTTTTTGCGGTAATTAATGCGGTTAAATTAATTCCTTATAGTCTGCTAGGACAAATCAACACCAGTAACTTAATGCTTTCAGCCATGCTCGCCCCAATTGCGTGGTTTGGCGTCAAACTTGGTTTGCGTTTGCAAGCTAATATCAATGAGAAATTATTTAAGCAAATTATCTTATGGTTGATGATTATTGTCGGGCTTAAACTCTTGTTGGAGTGAGTTTAATGCGTTAATTAAAACTCATCGATTACATGAAATGCACGGTACTCGTCATAAGCAAATTGATCTGTCATACCGCTGATATAATCAATCATCAGCCGCGATCTAAAATAAAATTCTCGACAAGTTTCATCATTAAAATACTTAGCTAATTGCTGACTTTCCATTGCCTGCTGATAAGCTGCTAAATGCTTTGATGACAGCTTTTTAAATAATCTTTTAGGGTATATAGGGATTGCAATTTGCTGTTGGGCTGGAGTGGTTGCGCCATGCAACAAAACTTCAAATTGAGCCGAGCTAAGCTCAAGCAAAGGTTTATAGCATTCCATTAACCCACTTATTACTCGATAACCTTGTAATTCGCGCGCTTCAACTTCAGGGTGACAAAATGCTTGCTCAAGCGCCACCAACTTGAAGGTTTCCACTATCATGTGATTCACGCTGTTATCTTCAATTAAGGCACTATTAAAGCTGCCATTAAACACGGCTTCAATATTATCAATAAAACGTTTCTGAGCATGCTGCGGCAAGCGGCCATTTACGCCTACCCGTAAAAAAACGAAAAACATACTGTCATTGCCTTTAGCGCTTTTGCTCGCTCGATCTAAAATAGCAGACATAACCGTTTGATCTTGAGTGCTTAACCCCGCTGACAGTAAAGCAAACTTATCTAATAAAGCCTGCTTCATTTGCTCAATGGTTAATACGCCCTTTTCAACGGCATCTTCTAAATCAGCAATGCCGTAAGAGATATCATCAGCGGCTTCCATTATGTAAGAAAATGGCGAGCGGCAAAATTCATCAATACTTAGCGCTTGTCTCAGATCGTTTATGTAGTCAACTTCACTCAGATAAAAGCCGACCTTTTTCTTTAAATAGCTATGAGGATCGCCACTGTGCTTAGCCGGTTTTAATTGAGTACCACAGCGGGTGTATTTCATAATGCCTGAAGCTTGCGAATAGGTAAGATTTAGCTTGAGTAGCGTATGAATTAATCTAATACCTTGAGCATTGCCTTCAAAATGAATTAAGTCTCGAGCCACATCCTCAGGTAAATCTTTGCCCTGATGTAGTTGATATATTTTATTAAGATTATTTTGCAACCAGTCGATTAAAGCTGCCTCACCAAAATGGCCAAAAGGCGGGTTACCAACATCGTGCATTAAACATGACATTTCAACGATGGTTTCAAGCTCTCTGGCCAAGGTTTTTAGGCCAAAATGTTGTGTATCAGCATCATACTTAGCCAAGTCATCACAAATTAACTGGCAAATATAACGGCCAACTTGCTGCACTTCTAATGAATGGGTTAAGCGGCTGCGCACCGCGGCATTGCGCTCAAGCGGGAACACTTGGGTTTTCTGTTGCAGTCGCCTGATGGCCGCCGAATTGATAATACGCCCTCGATCACTTTCAAACTGCCTTAATAACTGACTCGTGGGCGAGCCATAGCTAAAAGGTCTATCGGTTTTGATTTTAGTGTTGAAGTGTATTTTATGATTGCGGAGCATAGCGTTACCGTATTTAGCCTGTTCGGCAAATGAATTATTCACTCTACCTAGCTAACAACTATATTTCAATTAGTTAGAGTTATTCCCCACAAAACATTTGATAATTATCAACTAAAACTTTTCATAATCAATCCGCTAGAGATATAAACTAGCCTTTACTATATATTTGTCGATAATATCAATCGTCTTAAGTCATTTACGGAAACCCGTTTAGCCATGGTACGCAACAACAAACATCGTCCTGCTTATCGCCAGTTTATGGAGCAACAATCTCGGCTTGCTTATGAAGAGTTGGTGCGAAAACAATGCACAAAAAAAGCAATTATTGGCGCGTTACTTGGGGCGGCATTAGGGCTAGTGACTTTCTATTATCTAAATGAACACAATATAACTTCCACATGGATGCTGTTTGCGCCAGCCGCATTAGTGGGCGGGTTATCACGCTTATTAGGCCGCAGTTATCAAACTAAATATGCCATTTTTTGTGGTTGTCTTGCCAGCCTTGTCCATTTAGTTGGCATCATTTATATCTTTCCATTAAATATGCTTGCCATATCAACGCTACCTGTCAGCTTTATTATTGCCTTGTACCTTGGCAAGGTTCATCTCAATGAAATCCAACAACGGGCTTTATGGCGTAAAAAAATTGGCCAATTAGACTAGGCGTTAATTAAGCCAGAATCGCCGCCCTATCTCACTGATTATTTTCTCTCAGCAGTTTAGGAGGCTGACATTAACCGAATTCAAAATCGCAAAACAATAGTAAACTTATGGTGCAATCGCTGGAGCAAGGAAGAAGTTTTTAAGGTTAATGGTTGTCCGAGATTAAATCATGTTTAAAACTGATCCTCTCACGCTTAACTCTGCTAAAATATTGTGATTCATTCTATAAGTTTAAGGAATCCCCATGCGCACATCATTAACCCTAGCGGCTTCACTAGTCACTTTATTATTAGTGCAAGGCTGTAATGAACAAGCCCCGGTAAGTGAGCCTGCTCCAGCGGTTAAACCCGCAGTACAGGCACCCAAAGTGGAGGCTGCTAAGCCTGAAGTTTCACCGCAACAAGAGAGCACTATGCTTCAAGGTACAGTTAGATATATGAGTTTTGAAGGTGGATTCTGGGGCATTGAAGCTGATAACGGCCAACAGATTTTGCCAACAAATTTGGCTGCCGAATATAAGAAAGATGGTTTACGCATCAGCTTTAAAGCCAGCCCAGAAACAGACATGATGTCAATTCAGCAATGGGGCACGCTATCAAACCTAAGTGATATTGAAGTGATTGGCCAAGTTGAAAGCAAAGGCGATCCACGTATTTAAATCTGATTTCAGTTTTTGTGGTAAAATCAGCGCCAATTATCTTTCACTCAACCATTAAGGTATCGCAATGAACCCTATTCTTGCCATCTTAAAAGAACACAATATTAGTGACGCAAAAATCAATGAGCTATTTCAAACATTAACAGAAAATCCGTTAATGGCGATGAACGTTATCACTCAACTTGGTATCCCAGCTGACAAGTTACAACAGTTGATGGCGATCGTAATGCAAAACCCTGCATTGATTAAAGAAGCGGTAACAGAGCTTGGTTTAGATTTCGCTAAAGTGGAAGCAGCAAAAGCGCAATTGCAGCAATAAGGCAATTGAAATTGCCTATTTGATGCGATGGTTTATCCACGCTGATAACAATAAAAGGCGGTTGCAGAGTACTCTGCAACCGCCTTTTTTAATGGCTAAACTTAGTTTTCAGTAAGCCGTTACTTCGCTCCAGGCTCTGCAAAGCGCGTCATCCATTGCTCAACTTGGTTATACCAATAAATTGAGTTGTTCGGCTTCATGATCCAGTGGTTTTCATCAGGGAAGTAAATCATCTTCGACTCTACACCACGGGTTTGTAGGGTACGAAATAGCTCAAACCCTTGACCAACAGGCACACGGTAATCAAGCTGACCATGAACCACTAAGGTTGGAGTGTTAAAGTTTTCAGCATAATAATGCGGTGAAATAGACTGATAGATTTCAGGGTTATCCCAGTAGTTACCAAACCGTGGGCTGTGAACCGAGAAATCAGCCGCCATTTGCGAGTACATGTTATATACCGCAGCGTGGATAAATAATGCATTAAATGGCTGCTCTTTTTGACCTAAAATAATCGAGGTTAAGTAGCCACCATAGCTCGCGCCACCCGCCACTAAACGCTCGTTATCAATCCAATCTTTTTGCTTAAACCATTCAGTCGCTTTAAAGACATCTTCCAATGACTTGTTTTTCCAGTCTGGATTGATGCTATCAGCGAAGTCTTGACCAAAGCTGTTTGAGCCATGAAAGTTCGGCCACGCCGTCACATAACCCCAAGACGCAAAGGTTTGCGCATTCCAGCGGTAATGAAATCCATTAGAAATCGCATTATGAGGACCGCCGTGGATTAGCATCATTAATGGGTATTTTTTACTGCGATCAAAACCCGGTGGATAATGAACCCACATTTGAATGTCTTGATCGTTATACCCTTTATACGTCACCGACTCATAGGTGCCCATGTCGATATCCGCTAAAATCTCATCATTAAAGCTATCTAAACGAGTGCTACTGCCATTGCGTGAATTGATTTTTACCAAGCGTGCTGGGTAAGTAAAACTGTCATTCGCTGCAACTAAGGTGCCATCATTAGCTAATGCTGGCTTGCCAAAGTTAGTCTCTTTGGTTATAGCTTTCACTTTGCCATTTTTAGCATCGATATGAAAAATACGGCTTGTTGCTGCATCATCAATGGCAGCGTAAAAACCTTTGCTATCGGGTGTCCATACAAAACGCGATACGCTGCGATCCCAATCTTTGGCGATAACTTTTTCACTGCGCTTATTCACATCAAGCAAGATTAATTTGGCTGTGTCAGCATAAAAACCTTGAATACTTTGGCGGGTAAAGGCCAAGGTTTTACCGTCTGGGCTAAAGGTTGGGTTTGCATCTGGCGCTTGATTGTTTGGGGTTAAGTTTTCAACCTTGCCACTACCAATTTTTGCGAAAAAGATATCAATTTTGGCATCAACTTGGTTATCCCAACCATTGCTATTAAAAGCAATAAAACGCTCAGCAGGATCGATGTCATAACTAGATGCACTTTGCGATGAACGTGGTAACTGCTTGTTTAGTGGCTGAGTGATTGGCTCAATGTCGCCACCTTTAGCTGGAATACGAAATACATGAGCTTCACGGTCTTCATCTAACCAATGGTCAAAGCTTGAATAAGGCAGTGCATTCCATTGATGTGCTGACACTTTATTGTCTTTATCTGCTTTTAGCTGCTCGGCTATTTCATCCCAGTTTTTGCCCGGAAATACAGAGCTGATAAAGTAAATGTGCTCGCCTACCCACTTTAGCCCAAAAGCGCCACTTGGCACATCCGTTAAGCGCTGCGCTTCACCTGGGCCGTTCATCGGTAATAAATACACTTGGCCCGCTTCGTCTTTATCACGCTTACTAATAAAGGCCAAAGTATTGCTGTCTGGTGAGAATGTTGGCTCACTCACTCGCATACCTTGGGCGGTTATCGGGCGCTGGCTGTTGCCCTCTTTATCAAATAACCATAATTGAGTTGAACCTTTGTCTTCAGGCACATCATAGGTGGTTACAGGGGCAATAATGTAATCGCCATTTGGCGAAATAGTGGGGTTACCTATACGGCTCAGTTGCCACAATACATCCACTGACAAAGTTTTAGCTTGTTCAGCAAATGCAGTTGCAACTGGCATAATCATACACAGCAGTATAATGCCGACTTTTTTCACAGGTCGTCTCCTTAACTTTATAATTATTGGTTTTGCTTCAATGACAGGTGTTTCGCTTCAATGACAGGCATCATTTTGATCTAATCCCCATCATCGGGGTTAACACTTAAATAAAACTTAAACGAGAACTAGATAGGCTAAATAAAAACAAGACGCCAATCTTAAAGATTGACGCCTATAGTAATGACACATTTGTATCGTGATTACGCCAACAACTCAGCTTATAGCTGAGTGAATTGACGGATCAAGTTATGATACACATTATGCAGTTGATCTAACTCGCTACGCGCGGTGTTACCTTGGCTAATCAGTTTTTGAATGGTTTGATCCAGTTGATACAGATTTTGCCTTAAACTGCCATCAGCCACCATGCTTTGCATCCAAGTAATGGCTGCGACTCGTTCGCCACGGGTCACTGCCGTCACCTTGTGCAAACTGCTAGAGGGATACAATACCGCGTAACCCGCAGGCAGCTTAATTTGCTGCTCGCCAAACTCGGTAGCAATAATTAACTCGCCGCCGTCATACTCATCTGGCTCACTTAAAAACGTGGTCATCGACATATCACTTCTTAGCACCTCATTGGTACCCGGAATGCGCATCACTGCGGCATCTACGTGAAAACCATATTCTTCAGATATACCATAGCGATTAAAGCAAGGCGGAAAAATTTTATGGGGTAAGGCCGCCGAAACGACCTTTGGGGTGCTACCAAACTTAGCTAATAAAGTATTAGCCAGTTGGCGCACCACATCATCATTAGCATCAGCTTGATTGTTATTTTTAACTGACGCCGCCATGCCCATGGCAGTTTGTTTACCATCTAACCAAGGTGCGTCAGCTAATTGCTTCCTGAATAAACTCACTTCTTCAGTAGTCAATATTCTCTCAATAACAATCATGATAAACCCTTTAATTAAAATTCAAATGTTGCCGTTAAATTAGCGTTTCTCGCATCGCCTAAATACATAAATGAGCCTGAACGATAAGCTGCTGTCCAGTATTCTTCATCAAGTACGTTACCCACATTCAAGCGGAAGGTTAAGGCTTCTGTGGCATTGTAGTTCGCGAATAAACTCACCACTTGGTAAGCTGGCACCACTACACTGTAACGGTCATTTTCATTATCATAACCTGCTGCAGTATCAGGTTGTCCACCGTACATTTCACCTTGGTAGGTGTAACCGCCGCCGATGACAAACATGTCATTAATCTGATAACGAAGTTGTAAGTAAGCACTTTCGTCAGCAAAGTTACTCAATTTTTTACCAATATAGTCCTCATTAAATGAAGCCAGAATTTCTGAGTCCATTAATGACGCTGAAAGCTGAATACTAAAGGCATCAGTGATATTACCCACCATACCAATTTCAATCCCCTCAACTCGGTTCTTACCGGTATTGAGACTGCCTAAGGTTGAATAGCTGTCACCGACACTTTCCATCACATCATTTTTGGTAATTTGGAACACCGAGGCCGAAAACATTACGCTGTCATCAAACAACATCCATTTGGTGCCAAGTTCAATATTTTCAACCAACTCGGGATCTGCTGCCAGTACTTGCTCTGGTGTGCCACAAAGTCCACCATAGCCACAGCTTGCGCCAAGGTCTGACTCACCGCCGTTAATGTTAGTCGCGGTACTGTAACTTGCATATAGGTTGCCCGATTCAGTCAAGCTATACACTAAGCCTACGTGGCCGTTGTACATGCTGTCAGAATATTCATATAGCACATCGCCATTGCGGCTACTTGAGGTGTCGTTACTGTAGTCGAAGCTGTCGTATCTAAAGCCAAAAAATAGCTCCAAATTATCAGTAAGATTGACAGTATCCATAAAGTAAGACGAGATGGTTTCGATGTCATAAATGGCGTCTGACGGCCCTTTGGAATAAGTACGGCCCATCAGTTTGTCAATATTATCAATCGCTTCACCATTTCCATCCAGAATACAATAAGCGGGTGACTCGCCACGCCGGCCATTGATGATACAGTTAGTGGCGTTATTATTGACGATATCATAAACGCCGTTATCCACTGATTCATCGGTATATTCAACGCCAAACACCCATTTATTTTCCATTCCTAGAATATTCACATTCCAAAACAGGTTAAATTGTGTGTTCCAGTATTCAACATCTTGACGACCATTGTGGGTACTCAGCCTCAGGGTTTTAATGCCAGGCACTTCTGGGTCAGTCTCTGCGCGGGTGGCACCACTCATACCCGTGGTGATGTAGCCATTCTCAGTACGCCCCACACGAGTGGCATTGTATAAGGTTAAACTATCTGAAATCTGGTATTCGGTACGCAAAGTAAAGGTGCGTACATCTGAGCTTAAAAAGTCAGAGTCTTGGGCATAAACCGGAATATCTTCGATTGGTTTACGGGTGTCTTGGTCAAAGTAGCTACCTAAGTCCGCCACATCATCGGCTTTCATGTAGTAACCATCAAAAATAAATGACAACACATCAGATGGCTCATACACCAAAGATAATTGTGCACCTTTTCTCTCTGCGCTAATGCCCTCACGACCCGGCTTATCTTCATCTGCCAAAAGGCCATTAACACGCAAGGCCACATCCTCAGCTAGAGGCACGTTATAATCTATGGTAAAGCGGGTGTGATCGTCAGTGCCGACTGCGGCATCAACACGGCCAAAGTCATAAGATGTTGAGGCTTTTTTGGTTACACTGTTGACCGCACCACCCGATGAACCACGTCCCGCAAAAGTTGAACTTGGGCCTTTGGTAATTTCAACTTGTTCAGTTGCAAAACTCTCGCGAGTGGTCATGCCAGGATCACGAAGACCATCAACAAACACATCGCTACGCGCTTCATGGCCACGAATAATATAGCGATCACCGAAGGCATTACCGTTTTCACCCGTCCCCAAAGTCACACCCGCTTGAGAGGACAGAATGTCTTTAAGGTCGGTTAAACCAGATTCTTGAATTTGATCTTGCGTCAGAACGGTGATCATCTGCGGAGTATCGACTAGCTCTGCCACTCGGCGCTTATCACCGGATTTGTCATAAAAGTAGACTGAGCTTTTTACACCATGTACGGCGATTCGCTCGATGGCCTCTTGAGACTTATCTTTCTTACATTCGACATTTTCACTTTTAGTACAGACCTCAGTGTTGGCATCGGCAGCATACAAAGGAGCACTTAGCGCTAATGCTGTCGCGACGGCTGTTGCGCCCAAAGAGAATGGAATGGGTTGACGAGATTTCATTGGGTAAATAATCCTTTTTATTAGAGCCTAGTAAAGTACAGGCAAATCCTAACAAAAAGATTTAGATCGCGTAAATGATAACTATTATTATTTACATTTGTAAAGGAGATCACAAAAATTGCATAATTTATATTAATTGGGCATTAAAGATGATTGCGATTAAAAATAAAAACGAGGTCAGCAATAAAAATGGGCAAACAGAATTGCCTGCTTGCCCATTGGTAAATAGTATTTATCTAAGTCACTTTTTCATTCAGTAACAAATCTCATCCATAACATGCCGTGATCACAGGATGTTATTTATCTGAGTTAGTTGAGCCAATTTTATGGATGGACAAATCGGCACCAATAAACTCTTCCTCTTGGCCCAAGCGTAAACTGGCAATTTTATTCACCACACCATAAACAATAATGCCACCAATCAGTGCCACAGCAACACCAGCAACAGTGCCAACCACTTGCGACATTAAACTAACGCCACCTAAACCGCCCAGTGTTTGTTGACCAAAAATACCGGCAGCGATTCCGCCCCACACACCACATAAACCATGCAGTGGCCACACACCTAACACATCATCAATTTTGCTATTACGTTGTAATTGGGTAAACACAAACACAAATAAGCCCCCTGCTACCGCGCCAACCACAAATGCCCCAACAGGGTGCATTAAATCAGAGCCAGCACATACCGCCACTAAGCCAGCAAGCGGGCCGTTATGAATAAATCCGGGGTCATTTTTGCCGACAATCAAAGCAATAATCGTACCGCCAACCATCGCCATTAAACTGTTTACTGCCACTAAACCACTAATACCATCAAGAGTTTGCGCTGACATTACATTAAAACCAAACCAACCAACAATTAGCACCCATGACCCTAGCGCCAAAAATGGAATGTTAGATGGCGCAAACGCGACTCCCGGTTTACGACCACGGCGAGAACCCAACAAATAAATGGCCACCAGCGCTAACCAACCACCCATACCATGCACTACAACTGAGCCAGCAAAATCATGGAACTCAGCGCCAAAACTCTCATTTAACCAGGCCTGAAAACCAAAGTTGCCATTCCAAATCATCCCTTCAAAAAACGGATAAACAAAGGCAACAATTAAGGCTGATGCAAACAAGAATGGTCTAAAGCTACCGCGTTCAGCGATACCACCAGACACAATGGCAGGAATCGCAGCGGCAAAGGTGAGCAAAAAGAAAAACTTCACTAAGTCGTAGCCATGATTAGCCGTTAACGCTTCGGCACTAAGGAAGAAATGGCTGCCATACGCGATTTGGTAACCAATCACAAAATAGGCCACCGCCGAAAAGGCAAAATCCGTTAGAATTTTCACCAGCGCATTGACTTGGTTTTTATGCCTTACTGTCCCCACTTCTAAAAATGCAAAACCGGCATGCATTGCCAGCACCATAATTGCACCAAGTAAGATAAACAAGGTGTCCGCACTTTGTGCAATCACACCAATTGCATCACTAATGTTGTTCATGCCTGTCCCCGAAAATTATTCTTTCATTTAATTCAGTACCTTATAAAAGCAAGAATTATTCCTTTGTTAAAATAATTTATCGTTTTTTGTACCAGATTGGTGCAAGGGATTGATGGTTATGATGAATTTTTTTAGCAAAACAGCCAAATGCGGGAAAAGGAAGGCGATAAACTGGCTATAAAAAACCATTAGCGTGCTTTTACTGCACCATTTTGATCCACTGCTTCATATCACGCCTTCAAATGGTGCGCGCCTATAACGGCTAAATTTGTTGTGTTCGCCAATCTGCCACCATGGGATTGTTACAAATATTGTCACTGAATAAGCATTCCTGTACAAAACTGTTAAATATTTGCTAAAGTCACGCCAAATTTAATTTGGGAGGGGATTACTTTGTTCAAAGAACGCTTTAAGGATGTCAATCTCAAAGGAGATTTGTTTGGGGGTGTCACCACCGCAATTATTTCCTTACCTTTGGCTCTGGCATTTGGTGTTGCCTCTGGTGCCGGTGCAGAAGCTGGTCTCTGGGGTGCTATTTTAGTTGGTTTTTTTGCGGCTTTATTTGGTGGCTCATCTACCTTGATCTCTGAGCCTACCGGGCCGATGACAGTGATCATGACCGCCATTTTAACCACCATGGTAGCTAAATACCCTGAGTCTGGTATGGCGATATCCTTTACCGTTGTCATGATGGCCGGTGGCTTCCAGTTTTTAATTGGCACCTTAAAGTTAGGAAAATATGTCACTTTAATGCCATACAGTGTGGTATCAGGTTTTATGTCTGGTATCGGGGTGATTTTAATCATCTTGCAGCTATCACCACTATTAGGCCATGCCGCGCCCTCAGGTGGGGTCATCGGCACCTTATCTGCCCTACCAGATCTTCTGACAAACATTAAATTGAGTGAGCTATTATTGGGTTTGCTCACCTTAGCCACCTTGTTTTTATTTCCAAAAAAATACCGTAAATATGTACCTGCTCAGCTTGTTGCCTTAGTGGCAATCACTCTTATCTCGGTCATTTTTTTCGACACAGAAAGCATTCGCCGCATAGGTGAAATTCCTGCGGGCTTACCGTCTCTGGTGATTCCTCATATTAACGCTGACATCTTTATGACCATGGTGATTGACGCACTCGTATTAGGCACCCTAGGTTGTATCGACACCCTCCTTACTGCGGTAATTGGCGACTCTCTCACCCGTAAAGAACATGACTCAGATAAAGAGTTACGTGGTCAGGGGATAGCTAACATGATTTCAGGTTTATTTGGTGCGCTTCCGGGTGCTGGTGCCACTATGGGTACAGTCACCAATATTCAGGTAGGGGCTCGATCACCTGTATCAGGTATTACCCGCGCAGTGGTACTGGCGTTAGTGGTGCTTGTTGCCGGAGGCTTAACCGAACCCATCCCAATGGCGGTATTAGCGGGTATTGCGGTTTATGTCGGCTTTAACATTCTTGACTGGAGCTTTATCCAACGGGCTCATAAAGTCAGTGTTCAAGCTATGGCCGTTATGTATGGAGTAATGATATTAACAGTATTTGTTGATTTAATTATCGCAGTAGGCCTTGGGGTGTTTATTTCTAACATCTTGATTATTGAACGCTTGAGTCGAGAACAAGCTCGACAGGTCAAAGCCATCAGTGACACAGACCAAAACGTAGTTCCGTTAACGCAAAGCGAACGCGGCTTACTCGATCAAGCTAATGGCAAAGTGTTGTTTTTCTATCTATCTGGGCCGATGATTTTTAGTGTGTCGAAAGCCATTTCACGCCAACACACCAGTATTGCCGATTATGAAGCAATGATCCTCGACTTAACCGACGTGCCTATGATTGATGTCACTGTAGGATTAGCACTAGAAAATGCCATTAAAGATGCCCAAGATGCTAATTGTGAAGTGTTTTTACTTTGCCCGAATCTACACACAAAAGAGCAACTGCAAAAGTTTCATGTGATAGATTCATTACCCATAGAGAACACCTTTTTGTTCCGTTATGAAGCATTGCAAGCCGCACTTAAGCACGTTAACACTAAAACCGAATCAAACCTGCTAACCTGAACCGAGTAGCACAGCATAATCAATAAAACAGCAGACCATAGTATGTTAATACTATGGTCTGCTGAAAGTTGCTATAACCCCCTCTTGTTAACCCGCCTTTCTAGCAAGCACACCCTCTTAAAGTGGGGTGAGTTTCAGTTGCTGGCAAATATCACTCGCCAGTACAACCCGCTGAGTTTGCGCAAGTTGATAACCCACTGATGCATGCCAATTAACAGCGGTAATCGCAGCGTCGACAGCTGACAAACCTTGGGCAATCAGTGCCGCAATCATGCCAGCTAAACAATCGCCCATTCCCGGTGTTGCCATAGCAGGTGTTCCCGCATGACAAAAGTTAACGCCCGCTTGATGCGCCACTATGGTGCCTGCGCCTTTTAACACCACCACAGCTTGATATTTTTCATATAACGCCAGCGCAGCCACAAGCCGATTAGCCGTCACTTCGGCAGCGGAAATGCCTAATAAATCAGCCGCTTCAGCTTCATGTGGGGTGATTACCCAATTGGCAACGGTTTGCTGGTGCTTAGCCAGATAACGCAATGCGTCGGCATCTAACACACCTAAACCTTGCCGATTGCAGTGCATAGGATCAAGTATGCTTGTCATCACCCTTCGCGCATGTTCGCTACGCCCAAGGCCCGGCCCCACTACCAAAACCGCCTTACTCGCTAATACACTATGAATGTTGTCAGCAAACATAATCTCAGGCGATTGGGCTAAAGACGCAGCAAAATGACTGGGGTCACATTGCAAATACACCCGTCCTGCTCCCGCATGCAGGGCCGCTCGGCTAGCAATTATCGCCGCGCCCGCCATATTGCCTATTCCCGCAATAACACTGACATTGCCATGGCAACTTTTATGGGTATTGCCAAAACGACAAGGCAGACGAGTAAAACTGGGATCATATTGCCAACGGCTTGTCTTCGGCGCAGCACTACTTGCTTTATCGTCAGTAGCCAAAACAACATCGGTCTCAACCCCTAAACTATCTAACGACAATTCACCGCAATTTGCAGGGCCATTTGCCGTCAGTAAACCGGGTTTGTAGGCAATAAAACTATGGGTTGCAGTGGCTTTCACGCAAACAGGCATTGGCTGCCCCGTATCGGCATCTAAGCCACTGGGGACATCAACGGCATACACCTGCTGAGCATTCGAGTTAATAAAATTGATTATGTCGATACCCGCCTGCGACAACGGTCGGGCTAAACCACTACCTAATAGTGCATCAATAACCACTGGGTAGGTTATTTTGGCTGTAGGGGAAAACTGATAAGAAAGAGTCTGTAAACCAACAAAAGCCTGAGTTAACTCAGCTTGAGTAGCATATATCTTGCCACCCTCAGCAAGGTACTCATGCATAGCTTGAGCAGCATCTAAGCCTTGTTTGGGCAGGCCAAAAGGAGCAAAAACTAAGACTGGCTTACCCGCTTGTTGCAATAATTTAGCAATATAATACCCATCGCCGCCATTATTGCCCTGACCAGCGACAACAAGGATCGGCTGCCTGATATTAAAGGCGGCTTGATAGCGATGCACAAAACTAGTGGCAGCACTAACCATCAGCGGCCAAGTGCTACCACCATGGGTTAACGCCCACAGCTGTTCAGCTTCTCGAACCGTCTTTGCTGATAAAACCGCTGGATAAGTCGCCATAAATGCTGTCCTTGATACCTAACTTAAGAGTTAAACCAATCACGATAAGTAAGTGATCAAGAATAGCGTAGGAATAACGCTGTTATCGAGTGTTTTAACAAGCTAGGGTGATCAGTTATTTATTACGATTGGTATTAACTATACAAGAATTTTACCGCCATCATAATGATGATAACGAGGTTATAGGCACTTATGGCGTAGTGGGATAACTCACTACACTCAGCGATGAAGGTAAAAGGGATAAATATCAAATCTATTAACATCGATGACTTAATAGCATTGATTTACCAAAAAACCATAACAGCACTGAGCGATTAACCCGTAATAGGCTTTTGTCCTGAAGAAATAGACGCTGCACTTTTTATCAGCATATAAATACTGGTTGCGGTTAAACACACACCTAGATAAACCACCAGCGCATCACTGGCATCGCTAAATGAGGTTGCCATTAATGGCCCTAATACCGAGCCAACGCTATAACACAACAGCATAAGCTCGGTCACTGACACCATTTTTTCGACAGGCATAGTATCTGAAGCCAAGGTTATGGCGACCGGATACAGAGCAAAACTGCTGGCACCTAACAGCAATAAACTCAGCGCCATTAACATTAAGCTTGATGACTCAAGCAAGCCCACTACCGCCACACATCCCAGCAAACAAAAAACCGCCATTAACAAGCTTTTACTCATGCGGGTTGAAAGCGCACTTGCAAATGGTTGCACAGCCATCCCCCCTAAAATCACACTGGCCATCAATAGCCCTGTGTGTTGAGAAAAGGCCGTGGCTTGCGATAAATACAAGGGTAAAAGCCCGTAAATAGGACCTAATAATAACCCTGATACAACACAGCCCATAATCGCTGGACGATTAATCAGCTTAAGCTCTTTACGATTAATGGTTTGTAATTCATGACTAATGGGTTGGCCGCCTTTTAGCAATAAAGGCGCTAATGTCGCTAAAAATAACAACATTAATACTGCCATATACGGCACCATGCCTTGGGTGCCAAACACTGAAATAGCCAGCTGTCCTGCAGCACTGCCGCCATAAAGCGCGATCATATAAAGTCCAAGACGCTTGGCACGCTTTTTAGGGCAATCGGCCATTAACAACCACGACTCTACCACCACAAAAACCCCAGCAATGGCTAAACCCGCAACAAATCTAGCCGCCAACCATATAAGACCATTAGGCAATAACAGCATGACAACAACGGTTAACGCCACCAGAGTTAAAAACAAAATAAATGCCCGTCGATGCCCCATAAGCTTTATTACCCGTTGAATACAAGTTGCACCAATTAACAGGCCAAAATAAAACACGCTGGCTAACCAAGGTGCTAATGACTCACTAATAGCAAAATAAGCTAAAGATAACGGAATAAGGCTCATTAAAAAGCCAGAGGCTACAGCAAAAAAAGTTAAGCCAATAACTGGCGTAGCAATACTGCTTAGTGCACTTTCAGAGGTGATATTTGACAATTTCAGACAACTTAAATTGAAATTTTGACGGGTTGATATGCGCTTGTCGGCTAAGAGGCTAAAATCCCCAAAGACTTTCGGCGGCGAATGTAATATTGACCACAAATTAAGTAAAGCGAAAATAGGAGCAAAAGCCCATAATTGGCGTAAAATAAATCAAAAATGCAGAATAGATCAAATTTACAGGCCATATTTACAGCAATAAATAAAAAATAAAACCTCTAAAAAATGAGTTCATGTCTTTTTACATGAATAAAAAATTACACTTAACTTACATAAATCAGCCATAAAATGCAGAGTTAACTGCCAATATTAGCAACTCAAGCTAACTTTAAAAGCCAAAGCTTTAATAGACCATGTTTACTCTTCTGATTATTTACGTAAGAGTCAATTCCCAATGATTCAGTAAGCAATTAAAGCTGTGCATACTCAACAAGCATGAAACACCAAGACGATGCCCGACACCACCAGCAGGTAGCTAGTTCATCCCCTAAAATAGTCTCAATGACAGTAAATAAGCGATGAAAAAATTACGAAGTAAAATACATGATCACAAGGTAGATTTTTATGATAAGTCGTTATTCTACAATCTAAAAATCAAACGCTGTTATCGAGTCTTTCCTCAAGCGAGAATGAACAGTTATTTATTACGATTGCGATAACCATAACTAAAACTAAAGAAGGGTTTAGAGAACCAAAATACCTGTTAATAATCACAAGAAACCGATTATTAACAGGTCAAAGGTGAGTGGTGATAAGCCAAAGATCAACTAACCAAGGTTGCGATTAACTGAACCTCAGTAATCTAGCGCACCCAGCGCATAAGCTCATTAGCATCACTGACGGCAAATTTTCTTTTAATCAACTTGCCTGAAGGATCAAACAGCAATAGTTCGGCAGAGCTGGCGCGATAGTTAGCAATTAGCTTGTCGCCATCAGGCGTTCCGGCTCTAGCAAGCAAAAACAACACGTTATCACCAAGGTGTGCGCGCGCCTCATTCATTTGTTCAGTTTGACTATTGCTCACCGCAAGCCCTGCATCATAAACAAATACAACCGCAGGCTTACCTTTACCTATGTCTTCATGAGTGGTTTTAAAGCCCTTTGGCATAACCATCACAACTAAGCCAATCACTGCCACTATAATGGCAATAACACTGATAGCAGCCAAGGGCAATTTACGAGCCGAGCTTGATTGAGGTGTATCCATAATGAGTCTCTTTTTACCTGTTGAAATATAAATCAATTATACGAGTGTAATGAACAAACCTGAGGCCGAGATTAAAAATGACGCTAATATACCCAAAAATGAATCCGTCAGCCATCAACCTACTTGCCAGTCAACGTTAGCACAGTTAAAGTGCATGCTGTTTTGGTTTGGCGAACATCAGCCTGTTTTGTTTTTAGCGTATTTAATTTAAAGGTTAACTATTTTTATGGAACAAGTGTTTGAAAAATTAATGTATGCATCACGCTGGATCATGGCACCTATTTATTTAGGCCTAAGCCTTGTCTTATTGGCGCTAGGTATCAAATTCTTTCAAGAGATTTTTCACATCCTACCCATGATCCTAGAAATGAAAGAAGTTGACCTGATCCTTATTACCTTATCACTAATCGATATTACGTTAGTGGGTGGTCTTTTGGTGATGGTGATGTTTTCAGGCTATGAAAACTTCGTCTCACAGCTTGATGTGGGTGAAGACAATGAAAAACTCAGCTGGCTAGGCAAAATGGATTCTGGTTCATTAAAAAACAAGGTGGCAGCGTCCATTGTGGCCATATCGTCAATTCATCTACTTAAAGTGTTTATGAATGCCGAAAATATCGATAACGACAAAATCATGTGGTACTTACTTATCCACATCACCTTTGTATTATCAGCCTTTGCGATGGGCTACTTGGATAAAATTAGCCGCACAAAATAGCAATGCTTATACCTGTTAAGTTGACTTAACAATCTAAATAAAAGCCCCAATACCATTAAGTATCGGGGCTTTTTTTATTTGCTAGCATGTAGACATTAACCAGCTCTACAAAACAGCTTGTACTCTAGCCTCAAAGCAAACCATAGCTAGCAGATAATGACAGTTACAAAATCATCTCAGCCAGCACAAATCCGATTATCACTGAGCTCACAATCGACACCACACCGGGTATCACAAAAGGATGATTAAATACCCAATGGCCAATACGGGTTGATCCTGTGTCATCCATTTCAACTGCCGCCAGCAAGGTGGGGTAAGTTGGCAATACAAATAAAGCACTAACCGCAGCAAAAGATGCTATAGCCGCCTCAGGACTCACCCCAAGCATAAAGGCCGATGGCATTAACGCCGCGGTCGTTGCTGCTTGTGAATACAGCAACATGCTTGCTAAAAACAAAATAATCGCCAACATCCACGAGTGCTCTTCTAGCAAACCACCCGATAACGCTTTAATTTCTTCTAAATGACCTGCAACAAAAGTGTCACCTAGCCAGGCTACGCCCAAGACACAAATACAGGCACTCATCCCCGACTTAAACGTCGCGGCATTAAGCACCTCGGCTGTATCAATCTTACAAAACAGGGTAATCGCCGTTGCTGCCGTTAACATAAACACCATAATGGCTTCATTGCGTGGCAATGTTGGATTATCAATCAGGCCGACAGCATCACTTATCGCGGTTGCATAAAACACCACCGCCACAATCGCCACCAAAAACACTATCACCGAGCGCTTAGCCCCTGCAGGTAACTCAGTGTTAGTGCTGTCGCGCTTGCTTACTAACCCGTGGGCTAAACGGTCTTGATAAACAGGATCATCTTGCAACTCTTTGCCCATAAATTGGGCAACAAACGCACCAATCATACAAGCAATAAAAGTAGCGGGAATACAAATCATCAATAAACTGATATAGCCCACGCCTTTGCTTTCAAGCATGCCGCTCATTAGCACCACCGCAGCTGAAATAGGTGAGGCTGTAATCGCAATTTGAGAGGCAACAACCGCAATACTTAATGGGCGCGAGGGACGAATCCCTTGCTCTTTGGCCACCTCAGCAATAACGGGTAAGGTAGAAAACGCAGTGTGTCCCGTACCGGCAAACAATGTCATGGTATAAGTGACAATCGGCGCTAAAAAAGTTACCTGCTTTGGGTTTTTACGCAAAACACGTTCTGCAATATTGACCAAAAACTGCAAGCCACCAGCCACTTGCATGGCCGCAATAGCTGCAATAACAGACATGATGATCAGGATCACATCAATTGGAATGGTGCCCGGTGTCATCCCTAAGCCAAGCGTTAACACCAACACACCAAAGCCACCAGCAAAGCCAATTCCAATGCCGCCAATTCGTGCACCGATAAAGATGGCAACCAATACCACCAGTAACTCAATTGATACCATAAATCCTCCAAAGCCTTAATTGCGGCGCACTTTACTGCAAAACCAATATAAGCAATAGATGATTAAATCAATAAAAGATCAATTTACAGAAGAGAAATCCATAATTGTTAACTTGAACAGGTTTCATTATCCACAGATGTTACAGGCCTAACATTAGGGGGTGTCTTTATGAAGTAATTCCATCAACCCCACTAATGCGCCAAACAGTACTGCGCCAACAGGCCAAACAATCCAAGTGATATCCCACGCCATTGTCCAAAAGCTCCAACCAAGATAAATAGCGGTTAACAAGGGCCAATAAAACTCAGCCAATTTCTCGGCTCGTTTAGCTCGTCTGCTGGTTTCTGTCTCTTTAACGGCTTCTTTTAAGACATTGCTATAGGCATCATATTTTGCTGACACCGGCAAAATAATGAATAAACCTGTGGCAATCATAAAAAGCAGTACATCGATCATTAATAAAACAATGTCTTGCTCAAAAGATAAAATACTCACACACATCAGCGGAAAAAGCTCACAATAAAACAAAAAATACCCACAGATAGGCGTAGATTATAAGTCGGTCTAAACTGTTGACGTTTTTCATGAAACACACTGTGAACCCCATAGGCTAGTTCAAATGGAGCCTCTTCAATCGTTGATATTTCATCTTGATACTGGTTTGTTTTAATAAAAAAACTCACCCCAATTGCCACAAAAATCAAAATACAGACAATCCCCAGCACCGCAGCAATATCACCCGTCATATTAAATCGATTCGTTTCCGCCATCGCCATAAAGAAAAATAACGGCATCACTGAACACACACACAAAACCACGCCTTTTGTGATGTCATTGGTCATGGCGATTTTATGCTCAACATACTCAGTTGCTTGCTCTAGGCTGATATGATTAATACCTGGTTCTTTGGCTTCATGAACAGTCGCAAACTCCTCATGATCATCCTTTAATAAGAAGTCGGTAGACACATCAAAAATCTGTGAAAGCATAATGATTTTATTCAAATCAGGAATGCTATTGGCCCCTTCCCACTTGGAAACAGACTGACGAGAAACATTCATTTTCTCCGCCAATTCTTCTTGCGACCAGCCCAGTTTTTTCCTTAATCTAATAATCTTTTCTGCAAGTATCATTAGTGAATCCCTTTAATTAATAATTGAGCAGCAAGCATAAGAAATCAGCCAGTTGCTCACTAGCAAGCCAGCTTGTTAATCTGTCAACCAGCAGTTGCGATATGGATTATTAAGCCATAATTTGGCTATTTTTTATATTTAATCGCTACATTAGCACATCAATTTTGCTGATTGAGGGAAAACACCAGAGGAATGAATTTAATCAGTAACCCGATTTGATATGGTTTAAAAAGTTGAGACAAATACAATTAAATTGATTTGTATCTGCTCACCATGGCATTTACTCACCGACACGCCGTAAACTCATCCATGAGGGCTCGAACATCCCGTCCATGGGATGAACGGTCGTCTCGCTAATACTCATGGTTCACCTGTTGAGTATCAGTCTACCCCACAGCCTTTTAACACTTTCAGCAAAAATACCAAAGTCAGTAAGCACAAAGCCCCTGACCTGAACAGCCAAGATTATGGCTGTATTTAAGTGTTTGATTGAGGAAGTATAGAAAATTTACTCTGACCCAATTTTCCAGCTTTATAAAATTAACACTGGCTTTTTTATCTGCATAATAGATATTATGAGGTTGATTTTTATCAAATTATGAATGGATGCTGTTGATAAATGATTCTTAAAGGCAAAACACTGCAAAACCCCACTTCACCGCAAGCCTCCGCAGGTCAAAAACAAGAGCAAAACGTGGCTTTCTTCTTACGTCGCGCATTTAAAGACAACCCTGAAATACTGGTGATCAATGATTTCAAATTCACTTTCAATGATGAAACGGCGCAAATCGATCATTTAATCGTTTATCCCTATGGCTTTGTGTTACTTGAATCAAAAAGTATTAAAGGCCATATAAAAGTGAATCAACAAGGTGAATGGACTCGAAGCTATAACAACCAATGGTCAGGCATGCCATCGCCCATTAAACAAGTTGAGTTACAGCAAGCCTTGCTTAAAAACTTATTAGCCCACCATAGACAGGAAATTTTAGGTAAATTCTTGGGTATTAAACAAGGATTCGGTGGACGTTGTTGGGATCATATCTGCGTGGTATCAAGCGATACCGTTATTGATAGAAACACTATGCCGAAAGCGGTATCCGACAAGTTGGTAAAATCTGAGTTTTTAGTCGATAAGCTTCATAAAATAATGAAGCTAGGAAATAAGCTTTTACGCAAAGTTAATGTATATGACACCAGACCTTACTTCAACCAACAAGAACTCGACTCAATAGGAGACTTCATCCTCAGTCAACATATCGATGGCAATCGCCAAATAAGTGAAGAAGTCAACAAAGCGCCAGAGCCGATACAGCATTCGCAAACTAATACAACAAGTAACAACAGTGTTCCTATAGCCGAGACGCAACCAACAGCTCAAGCGAATCTAAGCTGCAAAAATTGTGTTGAATCAACAAATTACACCCCAATGTACGGTAAGTTTGGTTACTACATTAAGTGTAATCACTGCAGCAAAAATACGCCCATGAAACAAAATTGCCCGCAGTGCCAAAGTAAAAATACCAAAGTACAAAAGCGCAAAGAGACTTACACCCTACACTGCCAAGATTGCAGCGTAGAAAGTCAGTTGATTTAGCAGACAGCAAATTCGATTAGATTTTTAGAAAGACACACTAAGGAAACGGAATTCATGGAAAAAGGCAATCTTGTACGCTGGAACGATGACAAAGGGTTTGGATTTATCAAACCCACAATGAACAGTGATAAAACGGATGTGTTTATTCATATTTCAGAACTAAAACACATGGCAAGGAAACCCAAAGTCGGTGATGAAATTCTATTTCTACGTGAGCAGCAACCCGACGGCAAAGTGAAAGCCATCAAAGCCAGTATTGAAGGTGTTGCTATTGTTGCAAGTGCCAAACCCACTCGTACTAGTAGTAGCAACCAAGCATATAAGAGCCGCCAGCCTCGTTCATTTCTTTCAAAGCTTATCCCACTTGCGCTGGTTGTTACCGCAGTGTTTGGTTATTCAAAGTACCAGCAACTCAATGAGACGCCCGTTCTGACAAATGAAGATATTGAAAACATGCAGTGGCAACCTACAGCAAGCCCAATCAACTCGATAACCACGCCATCATTTCGCTGCGAAGCAGGAAAAACACACTGTAGCCAGATGCGCTCTTGCGAAGAAGCTACCTTTTACATTAGAAATTGCCCAAATACCAAAATGGATGGAGATGGTGATGGTGTTCCGTGCGAAAGACAGCTGTGTAATTGATTTGTATCAGCTCACCATGGTATTCACTCACCGACAGGCCGTAAACTCATCCATGAGGGCTCGAACATCCCGTCCATGGGATGAACGGTCGTCTCGCAAATACTCATGGTTCACCTCTTGGGTATCAGTCTAAACCACAGCCTTTTAAGACTTTCAGCAAAAATACCAACGTCAGTCAGCACAAAGCCCCTGAACAGCAAGATTATGGCTGTGTTTAAGTGTTTGATTGAGGAAGTACTGAAGTTTACGCTGCCACATTTTTCACGACTTGCCATTTGTATAGATGGTTGTTTAGACTAAAAATCTTACTTGCTATTTTTTAATGGACTAAAAATTGACTCTACTTTTTAAGTTTAAAGAACTTTCAAGTTCAACACTATCCTTTCTGAATACTCCCGAAATGATACCTGTCTTATCCGGTGCATTAATTGGTGCAATTTCTGCTGGAGCAGTGACATTACTTATTAATTTCATTTCATCATGGTTAAGAAAAATAGAGATCGATAACAAGCTAAGAAGTGTTATTCGTTCATCTTTAGAAAACAACAAACTCATGTGCGAGAGTAACTTAGGGATACTGAAAAATGAAATAGAAGGGATGAATGAAAGAAGGCGATTTACGATAAATCCTTTATTTAGATTTAGAGGTTCAGGTGCTGAGTTAATTTTTTCAAACAGTAAACTTTCGAGATTTGAAGTTGAATATTTATGGGGTAATTTATCAAGTATTGACGCTATTAATAATCAGTTAACTGCTATGATTCAATCTCGTCAAACATTACAAATAAAAATTAGAGGTGAATCTAATTCAACTATTGAAAGTGAACTTTCAAGCCTCTTAGTAGAGTATGATGGTCATTTAATTGAACGCCATCAAGAAGCACTAAAAAATATTATTTCAGCACTAAAAATATTAAATATGTCTTTTTTAGAAAGAAATATCTTAAAATTCAGGCATAAAAATGTAAATGACGCAGATGTCTAAATATAGTTACTAGTCAGAATTAACTTAACTAAAAACTAGATTCTGCCCCAGTACATCGTAAGCAATGGGATGGACTCCTCCTCAACTTGAATTGTTGACCTTTTTTTGGTCAATATGATGAGTTACCAATATTCAAATCAGGAGAAGCCCATGAGTCAGATCACTAGAGTCGGTGTTGATATTGCAAAGTCTGTTTTTCATGTCCACGCAGTTGATAGATTTGGAGAACGGCAGTGGAAAGGTAAATACTCTCGAACCAAGTGGCTGAATGCCATCACAGACAAAGTGCCTCAAGGTGCAGAAGTTGCGATGGAAGCGTGTGGTTCGTCGCACTATTGGGGAAGAGAGTTACAAAAACGGGGTTATAAAGTCAAAATTATACATGCTCAGTTTGTTAAGCCTTATGTAAAGAGCAATAAGAATGATGCGATTGACGCAGAGGCAATTTGCGAAGCCATGAGCCGCCCGAACATGCGATTTGTATGTGTAAAATCAAATCGGCAACAAGACATTCAGTCTATGCATCGGATCAGGGATAAACTGATGGTGCAAAAATCCTCCAAAGCAAATCAAATACGTGGTTTGGTCAGTGAATATGGATTGGTTGCGCCAGTAGGTATCAATAAGCTGAGAGAAGCGATCCCTCTTTGGCTTGAAGATGTCGAAAATGGTTTGTCAGCACTATTTCGTTCGTTGCTATTAGATTTGTTTGATGACTTACGGCGACTTCAAGAGCGGGTAGATAAACTCGACAATCTAATTCAGCAAGAAGTTAAAAACGACCCAGTTGCACGTTCACTACTTGAGTTGAGAGGAGTGGGAGTTTTATGTGCTAGTGCTTTATCTTGTGCAATAGGAGATGCTAAAGGTTACAGGAAAGGACGAGATTTTGCAGCTTCTATTGGGCTCACGCCGAGACAACATAGTACAGGCGGCAAGCCAAGATTGCTAGGTATCAGTAAACGAGGCGATGGCTACTTGAGAAAACTATTGGTTCATGGGGCCCGCTCTGTCATCAGGCATGCTCATCGACATGATGACAATCTGAGCAAATGGATAGCAAAGCTGTGCGCTTACAAGCATGTGAATATAGTTATTGTTGCACTAGCAAACAAAACGGCACGAGCAGCTTGGGCGATGGTAAATAAGAGTGAAGGTTATCACCCAGAATTAATAGCAAGCGCATAGACGAGTTTATAAGTAAAAATGTTCATCCCAGTTGCAAAGTAAGATGTGAGATGGCTAACAGGTAAGACCGACACTTGAAAAACCTTACCTAGACGTAGAGCTTTAAAGCTCGTGTAAGCGTTAAGGAGCAAGTGTGCGAATAGCCCATAGAGGTTCGATGCAATAACAGAAAAGCATCATTAAGAAACCGGATACACGTTGGCAATCATACCTAAAGTTATTGAACAAATTACTTGCAAAAGAGGAGGAGTCCATACACGTCTAGGCAAATACACCTAGCCATTTACCTTTGCTTGATATTCCACGGTAGTAAAGACTCAACGTCACTTGGGTTATCCGCCAAGCCTTGCAGGCAATTAGCGATATACTCATGTACGACTAGGTCGTTGGCCTTCGCTGTTTCGATGAGACTGTAAAGGATTGCGCTGGCACGTGCACCATGCGGTGTATTTGAAAATAGCCATGCCTTGCGACCTATCACAAAGGGTTTTATCGCCCGTTCGGCGCGGTTGTTGTCGATACTTAATCGGCCATCATCTAAGTAGCGCCTGAACTTTTCAAATTGATTCAGCGCATAAATGATGGCTTTACCTAATGCCATTTTCGGGGGGATTTTATCTTGATGCTGTAATAGCCATTGATGAAGTTCATCGATGATAATCTTGGATTTTTGCTGCCTTATGGCATATTTATCATCAGCAGATTTACCTTTAATCTGTTGCTCTATGCCATAAAGTTTACCGATAAGGTTTAATGCTACATCAGCTTTGCCTGTTTTTTTGTTATTCCCTTTAGCTTCGATAAATTTACGACGAATATGCGCCAAACAAGCTACCAAGGTCGCATCGGTTTGGGCGTAGGCTTGATAGCCATCCACTTGTAAATAACCGGAAAACCCTGCTAAAAAGTCAACGGCACATTGGCCTGCACGGCTGTTGTGATAATCATAGAGTACTATGTTAGTGTTGCCCTTGGGAGCATCATCACCACAGCAATATAACCACATGTAGCTAGTCGGTTTATCGGCTTTTAATACCTTAAGCGGGGTTTCATCCGCATGGATAATGTCTTGCGCTAGTAAACTGACTTTCAGGCGTTGATATAAAGGCTCAAGTAAATCGGCACAGCGTATCATCCAACTCGACATGGTCTTGCGATTGAGCATAACACCAATATCAGAAAATAGGGTTTCTTGGCGATATAAAGGCAAGCCAAACTGATATTTGCAGGTGATGATATGACTAAGCAAACTTGGCGTTGCCATGCTTTTTGGGATAGGCGTTGCAGGCATGGGCGCAGTTTTTATCGCGACCTTAACACCTTGCTGCTCACATTGACGACAAGCATATTTCGGTCGAATGGTTTTTATTACCTTGATGTGCGCGGGGACAAATTCCAGCGTCTCGCTACAACTTTGCCCCATTTGATGCAGCGCCCCTTGGCAACAATCACAGTATTTGTCGGCTTCATCAATATCAACAACGACCTCTTCACGAGGAAGTTCAACTGGCAATGGCTTTCGCTTGGGTTGCTCTAATGATTTATCAAGCGTCGGTAGCTCAGTAAGTAGCGCTTTATCTTGCGCATCAAGGGTATCGACTTGTTCTGTACCTAATTCAGCTTCTGCTTCATTAAAGACTTCCCCGCGCCAGGCAGTTTCTCTGATTTTTTAGCAAATTCTCTGGCGAGCTTAGCGTTGTATTGGACTAGTAAGTCATGAATTTGTGCACTTTGCTCGGCAATCAGGGCATCTTTTTCGGCCAACGTTTGCTGCAACTCAAGCAGCATTTGCTTGAGTTGTGCTGGGTTGTCAGGTAATTCATGGGGCAAGGTTTTCATGCCCGCAGTGTATCAGAAATAGCAAGCCAAATAAGGGGTTAAGCATTAATCCATGTCAGGGGTAGTGTCAACGATCCTTCACTGCAAAACGATCGCCCTTATTTGTCTCATTTAAGCTAAAGATTGATAGTTAAGTGATTGATGCCCAATCACATCAAAGCCTGATAACAACCATGAAAGCTGCTGCTCGGTTAAGCTGTAGGCTTGGCGGTCAACTTTACTGGGCCATTTAAATCTTTGCTTCTCCAAGCGCTTATACCACAGGGCAAATCCCGTTTTATCCCAATACAGCAATTTGAGTTTATTTTTAGCCTTATTACAAAACACGAATAGTGCGCCAGTATAAGCATCATGGGCGAATTCTTGTTCAACAATCGCCACAAGGCCATCAATGGATTTACGAAAATCAACGGCATCACGATGTAAATAAATGGCAGGTGGGTCGATAAACATCTTCATGGCGCAAGCTCTCGCAATAATTGCGCAAGAAAACTCGGCGAGACTGAGTGAGGCAAGTGCAATTTGGCATGAGCGAGTTCTAATGTGATAGCAACGTTTGGCGGCGCGAGTTCGAGTTGAGTCACTTGATGCTCAATGACTTTATGTTGTGAGATTTGGGCGCAGACGAAAGCGCCCTCAGTTGATGCCAAGCGCTTTTTGTGGGCATAAAAGCTCGATGTGGATAATTTATGTTTGCGGCAATAAGCACTGATATTTAAGCCGCTTTGCTGCTGCGCAAGAACGAGCTCTTGCCACTGCTGTTTATTACGAAAGGTTTTCATTATGTATCTCCCAATAAAACATGGGAACAAAATAAATCAACAGCATAGTAAGCGGTATGTGCCTTTGGGCAGACGCTTACAGTACATCGCCATAATGACGGCAAACAAAAAGCCCCGATACCGTTAGGTATCGGGGCTTTCAATTTTTTAGTGTCTAAGCTTTTAGGCTAGAGACCAACATAAGCATCTAACGCAGGATAAATCGGGTTAGAACAAGGCGCTTTACCACGACGTTTAGCTTTTCATAAACGAGTGGTGAAGCAACCCAGTTATCACCGATTTAGACCAGTTAGATTACATCATGCCGCCCATTCCGCCCATACCACCCATGCCGCCCATATCTGGCGCTGAGGCTTCTTGAGGGATCTCACCAACCATGGCTTCGGTGGTGATCATTAGGCCTGCAATAGATGCTGCATATTGTAACGCGCTACGAGTTACTTTAGTTGGGTCTAGAATACCCATTTCTAACATGTCACCGTAGGTGTCGTTACCTGCGTTGTAACCAAAGTTACCTGTGCCGTTTTTAACTGTGTTTGCAACAACTGAGGCTTCTTCACCTGCGTTGGTTGCAATTTGACGTAAAGGCGCTTCCATAGCACGTAGGGCAATCACCACACCGTGTTTTTGGTCTTCGTTTGACACTTCAATGTCTTTAATTTTGCTTGCTACGCGTACTAGTGCAACACCACCACCAGCTACAACACCTTCTTCAACCGCTGCGCGAGTTGCGTGTAATGCATCTTCTACGCGAGCTTTTTTCTCTTTCATTTCAACTTCAGTTGCTGCGCCAACTTTGATTACTGCAACACCGCCAGCTAGTTTAGCCATACGCTCTTGAAGCTTCTCTTTGTCGTAGTCAGATGTTGACTCTTCAACTTGTTGCTTGATTTGAGATACGCGAGCAGAGATTTGCGTTTGCTCACCGTTACCGTCAATGATGGTAGTGTTATCTTTAGTGATGATAACGCGCTTAGCTGTACCTAAATCTTCTAGGGTTGCTTTTTCAAGCTCTAGGCCGATTTCTTCAGCAATAACAGTACCGCCAGTTAGAATTGCCACGTCTTGTAACATTGCTTTACGACGATCGCCAAAGCCTGGTGCTTTAACTGCAGCCACTTTAACGATACCGCGCATGTTGTTTACTACTAGCGTTGCTAATGCTTCGCCTTCAACGTCTTCTGCAACGATAAGCAATGGCTTACCTGTTTTAGCTAGACCTTCAAGAATTGGCAATAATTCACGGATATTAGAGATTTTTTTATCTACTAATAAAATGAATGGGCTGTCTAGCTCAACGCTGCCAGTTTCTGGCTTGTTGATGAAGTATGGTGATAAGTAACCACGGTCAAACTGCATACCTTCAACAACGTCTAATTCGTTTTCTAGTGCTTGACCTTCTTCAACGGTAATCACGCCTTCTTTACCTACGCGCTCCATTGCTGTTGCAATGATTTCACCGATTGATTCGTCAGAGTTAGCAGAGATAGTACCCACTTGCGCAATGGCTTTAGTGTCAGCACATTCTTGAGAAAGTAGCTTAAGCTCAGCAACCGCTGCAATAACAGCTTTGTCGATACCGCGCTTAAGATCCATTGGGTTCATGCCCGCTGCAACAGCTTTTAAGCCTTCAACCACAATTGATTGCGCTAATACTGTTGCAGTAGTCGTACCGTCACCGGCTGCATCGTTGGCTTTAGAAGCAACTTCTTTCACCATTTGTGCGCCCATGTTTTCAAACTTGTCTTCTAGTTCGATTTCTTTAGCAACTGATACACCGTCTTTGGTGATCAAAGGTGAACCAAAGCTTTTGTCTAAAACAACGTTACGACCTTTAGGGCCTAAGGTTACTTTTACTGCGTTTGCTAATACGTTCACACCTGCAAGCATTTTTACGCGTGCGTCGTTACCAAATTTAACTTCTTTTGCTGCCATTGTTTGATGTTCCTTTAAATTAATTGTTTAAGTGGAAAGTCGATTGATGGGTGAGGCTTAGCCTACTACTGCCATCAGGTCAGCTTCTGACAGGATTAATACTTCTTCGCCGTCAATTTTTTCTTTTTTCACGCCGTAACCTTCGTTGAAGATCACCACGTCACCCACTTGTACATCAAGTGGCTTAACTGTGCCATTTTCTAAAATACGGCCGTTGCCCACTGCAAGGATTTCGCCGCGAGTTGATTTTTCAGCTGCACTTCCTGTTAGTACAATGCCACCTGCTGAAGTTGACTCAACTTCTAAACGTTTAACGATTACGCGGTCATGTAATGGACGAATATTCATCTATGAACTCTCCTAATGATTTGATGCCCAAAAAATCGAGGCGGATTTTAGTTAATTACCTAAGTTGCCTTAGGATGGGGGCTTTTGCCCTTGATGCTAGATATATGGGGTGGTTGATCACAGTTCCAAGGGCTAGTGAAAAAAAATCTACAGTTTTTTTAAGACGGTTTTATTACTGGGGACTGAATTCCTGATAGAATTCGCCTCCTTTCCACTTTACGATGTTGCCATGAAAGATAAACACGGGTTGCTTAGTGCGCCAATCGGTCGTGTTCTGTTAAGCATGACACTCCCTAACCTAATTGGCATTATGACCATTTTGGGTGGCAGCCTTGTAGATATCTATTTTATTAGCCAGTTGGGTACACAAGCCCTTGCCGCAGTCAGTTTTACCTTTCCGGTGACGTTAGTCATTAGCAGTATTGGCATCGGCATTGGTGCGGGCGTCTCTACCAATTTAGGTCGCTTAATTGGCTCAGGCAATGCCGACAAAGCCAAGGTATTTTTGTTTGATACCTTAATACTTACCAGTCTGATTATTGTCAGCTTATCGATAATAGGCAGTGTATCGATTGCCCCATTATTTAGCTTGCTGGGCGCCAATAATGCTAGCTTGCCGTACATTCAGGATTACATGTTGTATTGGTACTTGGGCGCACCGGCATTGGTACTGTTAATGGTGGGCAATCAAGCGCTGCGGGCAACTGGCGATACTCGTTCGCCAGCTAAAATTATGATGCTGGCGGCCATTGTTAACTTGGTGCTCGACCCACTGCTGATTTTTGGTTTAGGCCCGTTTCCCCGTTTAGAAGTACAAGGGGCCGCTATTGCCACGGCCATCTCATGGTTCATCGCCTTTGGCTTATCAATTAGATTGCTGGTGTTTAAGCGTAAATTGTTACAGCGCGCAGCATGGGTAAAAAAACGTATTATCGCCAATTGGCGGGCATTAGCGCACATTGCTAGACCAGCTGCATTAATGAATTTAATTAACCCTGTTGCTAATGGTATTTTAATGGCAATGCTGGCACGCATTGACCACGCAGGTGTGGCAGCATTTGGTGCTGGTATGCGTATTGAGTCGGTGCTATTAATTGTGGTGATGGCATTGTCTTCCAGCTTAATGCCGTTTATTGCGCAAAACTTAGGTGCGGGACAACATCCAAGGGCCAAAGATGCATTATTGAAATCATTAAAGTTTGTATTGGTATTTCAAACGCTACTTTATATTCCTATGTACTTTTTTGCCCAGCCGCTCGCTGAATTGTTCAGTAATGATCCTGTGGTCCTTGATTGGTTAACCTTTTATATTATTGCCTTACCTGCTGCCTATGGCCCATTAGGTATCGTGATTATTTTTGCCACTAGCTTAAACGCTTATCATCGCCCAATGAGCTCATTAATAATCAACTTGTGCCGTTTAGTGTTGTTAATGTTGCCGCTAGCTGCACTCGGCTCATATTTAGGTGGGGTAAAAGGATTAATGCTCGCATTGCCTATTACTAATACCTTAATGGGCATAGCTTGTTATTACCTTGCAACCAAAATATCAGAACCTCAATTAAAACCTTATACGTCTGCGGTTGTGGTTGATTAGTGATTTAAATATCCCTATATTTTGCTCAATTATCATTTTAATACATTGGCTACAGGCGTTTCATGGACAAGCAAAAACAGCCCGCATCACAACATAATCAGCCAGCGTCTTTATCTCGCGCATTTAAAGCATCGCTGATGTCGGCGCTAGTGTTCCCCGGTAGCGGCCAAATGTGGCTAGGTAAAAAATGGCAAGCGATGGGATTTATTACAGTCGCAACCATATGTCTTTTTGTGCTGGTGAAATATAGTATCGAACAGGCTCAAATTGTTACCGATAAAATACTGGCAGGCGATGTAGCATTAACGTTAGATGCTATTTATGCAGAAATTAGTCAGGCACCAGAATCAACCTTGACGAGTGTCGTGGGGTGGATATTTGTGATTAATTGGCTTGCTAGCATTGTGCTAGCATTGTGCTAGCTTGGGTGATGGCTAAACAAGCTCAAAAGTAATACCAATCACGATAAGTAAGTGATCAAAAATAGCGTAGGAAAAACGCTATTATCAAGTGTTTTAACAAGCTAGGGTGATCAGTTATTTATTACAATTGGTATCATTCCCAATCAATTGAAGATGGATGATGTAATCACACACCTTCAAATTGATTGGGCACTGTCATTAACCTTATTCAGTCAACGCTGCTGCTAAGCCTGCGGTATTATCTGCAAATATTAGCTGTACCACATTAGGTGCTAACTCAATCACATGTTGAACACCAATTGCCGATAAAGCATCAACATCCAACTTTTGCGCTTGAGTAAACTGTAAACGTAAGCGGTTATCAGCAACCGACTGACATGATTCAACATTCGCAACAAGCGCTTTAAGATGCTTGGCTAGTGCTTTGTCATTAGCTGATGCCTCAACCTTCTGTGGCGCAACTTGCTGGGTTGATGACGCTTGTTGGGCAACATAGCCACCTGATGCAAGCATTTCATCAATTTCAGTGCGGGTCACTTCGGCAATCGTACCCACAATGGCTTGCACCGCATTACCAGAAACTAATACACCACTGGCACCTAACTGCTTTAACCTTGCCTGATCCACTTTACTGGCATCAACCACGTCCATGCGTAAACGCGTAATACATGAATCAACATTAGCGAGGTTCTCTGGGCCACCAAATGCTTCAATAAAGTGACGCGCTCGCTCTGTACCCTCACCTACCGCAATTGTTTCTTCAGCATCAGCGCGACCAGGTGTTTTAAGGTCAAATTTGACAATCAAAAATCGAAAGACAACATAGTAAAGCGCTGCATAAACTAACCCTAAACCCAGTAATAAACCGATTTTTTGTGAGTTGCCAGACAAGACTAAAAAGTCAATTAAACCGTGCGAGAATGATGTGCCATGTACTACGCCAAGCGCATTGACGATGACATAAGCAAGACCTGCCATTAGTGCATGCACGACATATAACAATGGCGCCACAAACATAAATGCAAATTCAATCGGTTCAGTGATACCAGTTAAAAATGAGGTTAACGCGGCAGATACCATAATACCGCCAACCAAGGCACGGTTTTCAGGGCGAGCACAATGCCAAATAGCCATTGCCGCTGCAGGTAAACCAAACATTTTAAATAAGTAACCACCAGCGAGTTGCCCAAAGCCATTACCCGCAGCGCGGCTTACTTGATCTGCTTGTAAGTAACAGGTTAATACGCCATTAGCGGCTTTACCGGTACTGTCGACACATGAACCCGCCTCAAAGAAAAATGGTACGTTCCAAACATGGTGTAACCCAGCTGGAATTAACGAACGCTCTACCACACCATAAATACCAAACGCCAATGTTGGGTTTTGGTTTGCAGCCCAATGAGAAAAATCAGCAATTAATGCTCCAATAGGTGGCCAAATAAACGATAATGCAATACCTGCAAAAATTGCCCCAAATCCGGTAATAATGGGCACACTACGCTTACCAGAAAAGAAACCTAAATATGATGGCAGCTGAATTTTAAAGAATCGATTAAACGAGTATGCCGCAATAGCCCCCGCTATCATGCCACCGAATACCCCCACATCAGTACCAGGCGACATAACACCCAAGGTTTTAATCATAATGGCATAACCCACAAGGGCTGCCATGGCTGCCACGCCGTCATTTTTGGCAAAACCGAGCGCGATACCAATAGCAAACAATAACCCCATGTTGCCAAATACGGCTTCACCCGCTTGTACCATAATGGTATTGACTACATCTGGAAAAATGCTAAAACCTGCGCTACCTACACCAAGGAAAATACCGGCGACAGGTAATACCGACACAGGTAACATGACCGATTTACCCACTTTTTGTAATAACGAAAATGCGCCACTAAATATGGCTTTTTTCGCTGCTGGTTGATCTACTTTTGTTGTCATTTTTATTAAACCTTTACTAATTCAGGAGACTGCTATGTCTTCAAGCTTGAGCCGCATTAACCTTTTAACGCCAGCAAGGTGTTTTCATCACGCATTAAGTGGCGCACATCTTTAGCGTCAGCACATGCCATTGCCTTAGCAGCAACCTGCTTACAAGCCTGTTGACTCAGTTGACGAACCTGATATTTAACCTGTGGAATACTTGGCACACTCACCGATAACTCATCAATACCAAGGCCAACTAAAATAGGCACGGCGTCTTTCTCTCCAGCTAAACCACCACACACACCAACCCACTTGCCTTTGGCATGAGCCGCTTTGGTTGTCATATCAATTAAGCGTAATACCGCTGGGTGTAATCCGTCTGCAATCGCTGCCAATTTAGGATGGCCACGGTCTATGGCTAAGGTGTACTGAGTGAGGTCATTGGTACCAATAGAGAAAAAGTCCACATGTTCGGCCAATACATCAGCCATAACTGCCGCAGACGGCACCTCAATCATGATACCGATTTCAATACTACTAATATCAATGGCCAGTTTTTCAGCTTCTTCGCGCAATACTTGTTTGGCCAGCTTTAGTTCAAATAATGATGCAACCATCGGGAACATAATGCGTAAACGCCCAGCATTAGCCGCTTTCAGTAACGCCCTAATCTGTTGGCGTAAAACGGCTGGTTTATCTAGGCCAACTCGAATACCGCGTTCACCTAAAAATGGGTTATCTTCTTTAGGTAATGGTAAATAAGACAATGGCTTATCGCCACCTACATCTAATGTACGCACAACCAGTGGTCGCTCACCTAAGGTTGTCAGTACTTGGCGATAAGCTTGCTCTTGTTCATCCTCACTTGGGGCGCTGGCTTGGTCTTGGTATAAAAACTCTGAGCGTAATAAGCCGACTGCCTCACCGCCCATGGCCACTAATTTTTCAGCCTCTTTGACTTTAGCAATGTTACCTGCAATTTCTATCTGCACGCCATCTAGGGTGACAGCATGTTCATCTTTTGCTGCCATAGCCAAAGCAGCTAATTGGTCACTGGCTTGTTGCTGCTGTGCAAGCTCGCTGATTTCTTCCTCAGTTGGCGCTAATAATAAGTAGCCTTTGCTGGTATCAAGTAATGCTGATTGTCCATGCAAACTCAGCACTTTGTCTTCCACACCAGCCATAGCGGCAATGCCCATGGCTCGGGCTAATATTGCACTGTGACTTGAAGAACCCCCAAGGTCGTACAAATGCCAATAACGACATCAGTATTGAGCTGGGCGGTGTCTGATGGCGATAAGTCTTTAGAGACTAAAATGGTGTTTGGCGGTAAATCTGTTGGAATGGTGTCTTGTGATAAACCAGCAAGTATGCGCGACACGCGGTTACCCACATCGATTAAGTCACTGGCACGTCCTGCCAGTAATTTGTTATCCATTGCAGCAAGCTTATCTGACTGACGGCATAAACATTTATTCCATGAATACGGTGCCGATTTGCCTTGTTGTAGTTCAATAAGGCATTTTTCGTAAAGTTCAGGATCGGCTAACAGCTCTTGGTGGGCGATAAAAATATCCGCTTTTTGGCCCATGTTTTTATCACGAAGATCTTTTACTAATTGTACTAGGGTGGCATTAGCCACACTAATGGCATCATCTAATTTTTGTTGCTCTGCTTGTGGGTCTTGAGCAAAGGTTTCAAACTTAGGTATTTCGCTGTTGATAACATATAACACACCTTGTACCTGGCCTGGAGAGGCTTCAGTGCCAGACACTTTACGCGGGTCTTGACTGGTTTGTAATAACAATGACGCTTCAGAAAAAGGGTCAAAGTCATCAGTTACTGGGGTGGTTGTAGAGGCATTTGCGCCTTCTTCACCTAAGCCGGTACTGATGGCGTGGGTTAATTGCTCCAAAGCTTGTTGCTGATCATCCCCACGCGCCCAAATCGTGACGTTATCACCAAAGCCAATATTTAACCCCATTAAGCCGACAACACTTCTTGCGTTCGCCTTTTCACCCGCTTTTTCTAGCATCACATCACAATTTAAGCCTTTAATTGCGGTCACGATGGCTGCGGCTGGACGCGCGTGTATACCTGTAGGATTTATAATGCGAATAGGGTCTGAGCAAATCATATCATCTGATGCGACGACAGTTTTTGCTGAAGATGTCACCTCGGCTTCAAATAATAAGTCGCCAGCATTTAACACGTTAGCAGATGTCGGCGTTAACTTAACGATACGGTCTTGATCGGTAATAAGCACCACGGTGCGAAGGCTTTTAACTTTATTCGCCACAGTGTCTAAATCAATTTCGATAAGCGGATCTTTGGCTTTTACTTCATCACCTACATTAACAAGCGCAGTAAATCCTTCACCTTTTAATTTAACCGTGTCGACACCAATGTGGATCAACACTTCAACACCAATCGCCGTTGTGAGTGTAATAGCATGCCTCGAAGGATGAATTTGGGTAACTTTTGCAGCGCAAGGTGCATATAACTTTGATTCAATTGGGTCTACTGCATAACCATCACCCACCATTTTGCTAGCAAAAGCGGCATCAGGCACTTTAGCTAATGCACAGCTAATGCCTGAAAAAGGTGATAATAGTTGAATATTTGTGGTTGTATTTTTATTCATTTCCACTCCGTAATTGGCGCACCCGTTAGATATTTTGACGCCCTACTAATGTCGATTAGGATATTGCTTTGGTTTTATAGTTACTATGATGTTTAAAACAGTAACTCCTCGCTCATCTTTCCCCTGTTATACCATAGAGGGAAATAGTTAACGTACCAATCATTTCATTAACGCATACGATTGCAATCATTGCGGACTAGAAAAAAAATCATGTTCAAACCTTATACGTTTGTCTATTAATAGCTGTAAAAAAAAACGACCTCAACAATTGAGGCCGTTTTTTTTGATTATCAAAGTTTATTTGTCTTTATCGCGAGGTGGCACATCATCTTGTGGCGGAACCTCAATTTGATGAGTTTCAGGACGAGGCTCATGCTTGTGCTCAAAATCCCCTTCAAATACGTTGCCATCTTTATCGCGGTTTTCAAATGGGTTTTGCCCAAAAGGACTTTGATTAAAGGGCCCCTGATTAAACGGCCCTTGCTGACCAAAGCTACCATTTGCCACTACGCGCATTTGCATCCGTTTATACATAAAGGCGGCGATAGGTGCGCGAGTAATAGGCGTAAGTAAAAGCAAGCCAATAAAGTCGGTCACAAAACCGGGAATAAGTAGCAACACCCCAGCAACGGCGAGCATCATACCTTCAACAATCTCTTGGCCTGGCACTTCACCACGAGCCAATTTTTGTTGCACACTCATTAAGGTATTCAGGCCTTGGCTTCGCACTAAAGACACACCAACAATAGCGGTAAAAAACACTAAGCCGATTGTTGGCCACACGCCCAGCGCATCACCCACTTGAATTAATACCGACAGTTCCATGGCAGGTACAATGATAAACAGCAAAAATAAAATAAAAAACATGTAAACCTCGGTTAATCAAGGACGCAGGCTAGAGATAAACACCACGGTCGATGAATTATATATGGGGATTGTCCGGTCTAATTTCAAGACACTTCACGAATATCAAACATAACCGTGAAATCTGTTGCCAAAAATCGTACAGTAGGCACCGTTGTAAACTGTTACCTATATTAACTTTATTAGCTTAAGCTAACTTTAAGAACGCAAACATAGAATGACATCAAACTATTTAATCATTTTCACCACATGCCCTGATAAAGCCGTAGCCGATACCCTTGCTCGTGCGTTAGTGAATGCCAAATTGGCTGCTTGCGTGCAAATAAGCCAAGCAGTGGAGTCAGTTTATATGTGGGATAACCAAGTATGTCAGTCGAAGGAGGTACAGTTGCAGATTAAATCCCTTGCGGTTCACTATCAAGCAATTGAGCAAATGGTGATCCAATTGCATCCTTACGAAGTACCAGAGTTAATCGCAACGCCAGTCACCCATGGGTTTGCACCTTATTTAACATGGATAGAAGAAACCACTCAATCATGAAAAAACTATTCGCCCTTGTTTTAACCTCTTTGCTATTAGTCGGCACGATTGCCATTACGCCAAGTGCCCACAGTAATAGTAAGTTTAGCTTTTTAAGTAATGAACCAGAGTTAATGCCCGTTAATGAGGCATTTAATTTTGATTTTAGTCAGCAAGATAACCAGCTAAAAATCAGCTGGGTGATTGCTGATGGCTATTACATGTACCGCGATAAGTTGCAATTTAGCGCTGACGGCGCCGTGATTGGTGATATTGATTTACCTCGCGGCAAAAGCCACCAAGATGAATATTTTGGTGAGCAAGAAGTGTTTTACAGCTTTGTTGAAATTCCAATTGGAATAAAAGAAGCCAGCAAAGAAGGCACCTTTAAAGTGACCTTTATGGGCTGTGCTGAAGGCAAACTGTGTTATCCGCCAACCACTCGTGAAGTGATTTTGTCGGAAGTGGCAGCCAATGATGGCAAAGTGGCTGAGTCTGCTAAAGCGAAAAAGGTCATTGGTGCACCGCAAGCGGATGATAACAAAGCCAGTTCTGCGCCTATTACACAACAAGATACCCTAAGCCAAATGTTAGCTAACGATAGCTTACTATGGACCTTGGCGATTTTCTTTGGCTTAGGTATAGGCCTTGCCTTAACGCCTTGTGTGTTTCCAATGTACCCTATTTTGTCGGGCATTATTGTTGGCCAAGGGCAAAAGCTGTCAACCGCCAAAGCCTTCACCTTGTCAATGGCGTACGTGCAAGGTATGGCCATTACTTATTCATTGCTGGGCTTAGTGGTGGCCTCAGCAGGCATGAAGTTTCAAGCGGCATTACAACACCCTGCCATTTTGATTTTCTTAGCCGTGATGTTTGTGCTGTTAAGTTTATCCATGTTTGGCATGTACGATTTAAAACTGCCATCAAAATGGCAAGAAAAAATGAACTCACTGTCGAACAACCAAAAAGGCGGCAACCTGATTGGCGTATTCTTGATGGGGGTGATTTCAGGATTAGTGGCTTCACCTTGTACCACAGCACCTTTATCAGGCGCATTAATCTATGTGGCGCAAAGCGGTGACTTACTGCAAGGCTTTTTAGCGCTTTATGTATTAAGCATGGGCATGGGCGTACCGTTACTGATCATAGGAACCTCTGGCGGTAAAATTCTACCTCGGGCAGGTGCGTGGATGGATATTATCAAAACCATCTTCGGCTTCTTGCTAATTTCAGTATCAATTATGATGCTTGGCCGTATTTGGGTGGGTTTAGTATCTGATGTGTTGTGGTCAATTTGGGGTATTTGTTTAGTGGGCTACTTGATGCATCAAAACAAGTTAACCACCTTTAACTGGAAACAAACTGTACGCAGTGTGTTACTGATTTTAGCCCTGCTAGCCAGCTTCTCTTATGGCTTCCAAGCGGTGATGAGTCACTTTGGTATGGCAACCCCAGCCATGTCAGTAAACGGCACTAACAATCAAAACGCCGCGGCTGAGTCACACCATTTTATTAAAATTAAATCATTGGAAGATTTAGAAGTTGAGCTAGATAAAGCCAGCATCAGCGGCAAAACCGTGATGCTAGATTTATATGCTGATTGGTGTGTTGCCTGTAAAGAGTTTGAAGCCATTACCTTTGCTGATAGCCAAGTGCTTGAGCGTTTAAATCAAATGGTGTTATTGCAAGCTGATGTCACCAAAAGTGATAAAATTGATGTCGAATTACTTGAGCATTACGGCGTATTAGGTTTACCAACACTGATCATGTTTGATGAAAATGGCACTGAACGTAAAGATTTACGTGTAACGGGTTTTATGGGACCTAAAGATTTTGCTAATCACTTAGATTTACTGATCAAATAGTTTATTAGCAATTTCTTAAATCATGAAAACAAGCGACTTTTTTTTAAAAGTTGCTTGTTTTTTTATATAAACAGTCATTTTCATACAAAACTCATGATTATCTTATACAATGGCTAAGTTGACCTTGTTTTAAATTAGCACCATTACTAGGAGTATCATGGAACCCGCCATTTTAATTATCACCTTACTTTGCGGCATGTTAGTTAGTCGTATTGGGTTACCTCCATTAATTGGCTACCTAGCAGCAGGCTTTGTACTGTTTACCTTTGGCATTGAAGATCACAGCTTACCTTTGTTGCAACAACTGGCTGATTTAGGTGTCACCTTATTATTGTTTTCGATTGGTTTAAAACTAGACCTGAAAAGCTTATTTAAAGCTGAGGTTTGGGCAACGTCAAGCCTGCATCTGGTGGGCTCTATTCTGTTCTTTTTACCCATTTTAAAACTGCTGGGCATGATAGGAATTGAGCAATTAGACGGCTATAGCCTTAATCAACTTTTATTAATTGCATTCGCGCTCAGCTTCTCTAGTACGGTTTTTGCAGTGAAAGTGATTGAAGACAATGGCGACATGAAGTCGCTATACGGCCGGGTCGCCATTGGTATCTTGATTATGCAAGATATCTTCGCCGTAGTGTTTTTAACTATTTCCAAAGGTGATATGCCATCAGTTTGGGCGTTAGGCCTATTATTGCTTCCGTTTACCAGACCGTTCATTTATAAAATTTTCGATCGTGTAGGCCACAGCGAAATGCTGGTGTTATTTGGTTTGGTGATGGCATTAGTGGTTGGCGCATGGTTATTTGAAACTGTGGGCTTAAAACCCGATTTAGGTGCCTTGATTATTGGTATTTTATTAGCGGGCCACGCTAAAGCCTCTGAACTGGCTAAATCAATTTATTATTTTAAAGAGCTATTCTTAGTCGCATTTTTCTTAACTATTGGCTTAAACGGTTTACCAACATGGTCTGATATTGGTCTTGCCAGTATTTTAGTGGTCCTCATTCCTGTCAAAGTAGCGATGTTTATCTACCTACTAACCCGCTTTAAGTTACGCTCGCGTACTTCGCTACTGGCCTCGTTCAATTTAGGTAACTACAGTGAGTTTGGTTTGATTGTTGCCTCGGTTGCCGCTTATAAAGGCTGGCTACCTTCGTCTTGGTTAATCATTATTGCTGTCGCATTAAGTATTAGTTTTTTATTTGCTGCGCCTTTAAATGCCAATGTTGGCCGCATTTATCAGCGCTTTCATCGCAATTTAATGAAGTTAGAAAAGCACCCATTACACCCTGAAGATCGTCAAATCAAAATTGGCAATCCCCGCTTTTTGATTTTTGGTATGGGCCGAATTGGTAGTGGAGCTTACGATGAATTACGTAATCGCTTTGATGGGGAAATTTTAGGTATCGAACACAAACAAGAATTAGTCGATTACCATCGCAGTCAAGGTCGAAACGTGGTGCTTGGTGACGCTGGCGATACCGACTTTTGGGAAAAACTTGAGCGAGCGCCCAATCTTGAATTGGTGTTACTGGCTATCCCTAATCACGTGGGTAACCTGTTTGCGGTTGAGCAACTTAAAAAGCTGAACTATGAAGGTAAAATCAGTGCCATTGTGCAATACACTGAAGATGCTGATGCGTTAATCGCTGCTGGTGTTGATAGTGCTTACAATCTTTATCAAGCTGCGGGTGCGGGTTTTGTTGATCATGTTGTCAATAAATTACTGACACCAGAGCAGGACCCCAGCGCTGAGAAACAAGAAGTTAAACTCCACCAGCAAAAGGCAACTCCGCCAGCCTAAACTGTCGATCATCAATTTGGCTTAGGTAAATAATTAACGCCTCGATAAACATCGAGGCGTTGTTGTTTCTGTGGGCGCATTTTTAATTTTGTTCAACATCAAAAATCTCAGTTACAGTCATAGCTAAGTCATGTTATAAATCAGAATATTAACTAGCTCACTCTTTGTCGGAATTTTTTGAAGTATGTCGATCCCAGCTCAACGTGCAACCAAATTATTTGTGCAGACTTTTGGCACAAAAGCAGATGATTTATACCAAGCACCAGGGCGGGTGAATATTATTGGTGAACATACGGATTATAACGAAGGCTTAGTACTGCCAGTTGCCATTAACTTTCATACTGTGATTGCCGTTAAACATCGTGACGACCATTTATTTCGTGCGGTAACCGACGCTTTTCCTGGGCAAATTAAACAATGGCAATTTGGCGAAGAAGGTGACATTAGCTCTAACCATGATTGGGCCAACTACTTAAAAGGTGTCACCAAGGCAATGCATCACTCTGGCTTACAAGCCAAGGGATTAGATTTAGCCATTGTGGGCAATGTGCCATTAGGTGCAGGGTTATCGTCATCTGCGGCATTAGAAGTGGCTTTTGGCACCGCCATTAGTTACGCCAGCCAATTGCACTTATCCCCATCTGCTATTGCCCAATTAGCCCAGCGCGGTGAAAGCAAATATATGCAGCAAGATTGCGGCATTATGGATCAAATGATCTGCGCGCTTGCCCAAGAAGATCACGCCCTACTAATTGACTGTTTTGAACTCGAAAGTGAACCAGTATTGATCCCAGAGCAATTAAGTTTAATTGTGATTGACCCTAAAATTGATCGCAAAGCCTTTATTGATCAATTTGAACAACGTAAACAAGAATGCGCCGCTATGGCCGAGTTACTTGGGCTAGATTCATTGCAAGACATTTCATTAAGTTATATCGATCAATACCGCAATATTTTATCTGATGTGCAGCTTAGACGCGGTCGCCATGTGGTCACTGAAAATATCCGCGCCAGCAAAGCAGCCCGTGCCTTACAAGAAAATAACATTCCTCGTTTCAGTCAGCTTATGGCGCAATCTCACCAATCACTTCGAGAAGACTTCGATGTGATCCCCGCTGAAGTGGATATTTTGGTAGACATGATCCACCAACTCGTGGGTGAGCGTGGTGGTGTGCGCATGAGTGATGGTTGTGTCGTGGCATTAATTGATCATGATTTAAATGATGCTGTAATTAACCTTGTTGAACAGCAATATAAAGCTAAAACAGGATTAGAGGCGACCATCCATTTATGCCATGCCAGTGGCGGGGCAAGCAGAATTACTAAGTAACCTTAACCCTAAACTTGGCCTGATATTAAACAGGCCGCTTATTTTACAGTTAATCATTCCAATACTTTTGACAGAGAGGCCCTAATGGTACGTTTTAGTGTGCTTGAACCTTGGCAAGATCCTCGTGGTGGTGAAGTTGAACGTGTGCGTATCGACAATGGTACTATTGCAATTGAGGTGTTAAGTTTAGGCGGCATTATCCGCTCATTATGGGTACCGAATGCAAAGGGTGAGCGAGTCAACATTGTGTTGGGCTGCGATAGCGTCGCCGATTATCTTGAACAACCCGCTTACCTTGGTGCAATTGCAGGGCGTTATGCGAATCGTATTGCTAACGGTAAAATCAGCCATGACGGTGTTGAATATCAACTTAGCGTCAATCAAGCCAGTAACTGCTTACATGGGGGCGTTGAAGGCTTCCATCGTAAACAATGGCAATTAGGTACAACAAATGATGGCGTGCGCTTAACCCTATTAAGCCCAGATGGTGACATGGGCTTTCCCGGTAACTGTAAAGTACAGTTAGATTACCGTTTAGTGGGCAGTAACTTATACGTTGAAATGCTCGCCACGACCGACAAAGCTTGCCCTATTAGTTTAACTCAACACAGTTATTTCAATTTAGATGCTGGCAGCAGCAATACTAGCCATGATATTCAAGTGGATGCGAAACACTATTTAGCCATGAACGAGGTAGGCATCCCAACGGCCATGCTACCTTCGGCGGCGAGCGACTTAGATTTGGCTAACACCACCTCAATGTCAGTTCAAACCGAACGCCCAGCATTAGCTGCCACCAATGGTTTTGACCATTGCTATGTGATGGACAATGCTGACGGAGAATTGCAGCGCTTTGGTAAACTATCAAGTAAGCAAAGCGGCATAAGCATGACGGTTTACACCAATCAGCCAGGTGTACAGCTGTATGGGGCTAACTTTTTACAAGGTACAGTGGGTAAAAAACAGCAAGTGTATGCTAACCACCAAGCGGTTTGTATTGAACCCCAAATGCTACCAGACTCCCCCAATCAACCCAATTTACCGGGCGATGCCTGGTTAATGGCGGGCGGAGTTTATCATCATATTTCACGTTATGAATTTTCAATAGAATGAACGCTTTGCAATCGATAAAAACAAACAGGGGTAAGTTTTCACTTACCCCTGTTTGTTTGACATCTGCTTGACTAAGCGTTGCCTTAGACAACAAATAAAATGCTTAGTTAACCTGAGCTGCGGATAAGAGATTAGCTAACACACTAATTTATTGAGATTTACTTTAGGAAAGATTTCTAGAGAGATATTTTTGCTTAGAACAAGGCAAATTTGTGCGTCAATAGCTGGCCTCGGCTTTGGTTCCAACGTCGCTCTACCTCCCCCATCCATGGGGTCGTATTGCAAACAAATTTAACGCAGTTATCAGTAAAAATAGCCTCTAGAAAGCAAGTTGTTATCCGCAGCTCAGGTTAGTTACCTGCTATTTTCATCTCACTCAATAAAATGCCGCCTGTGCGGATCGATGAGCGCAAATCACGATCTTTACCCACACCTTGAATTCCCATAAACATGTCTTTTAAATTACCCGCTATGGTGATTTCTTCAACTGGGTATAACACTTCACCATTCTCGACGTAAAAACCTGCCGCACCACGTGAATAGTCACCGGTGACGCCATTGACGCCTTGTCCCATCACTTCGGTCACAATTAACCCTGTTCCCATCGCCTTGATTAAATCATCAAAGGTTTGATTAGTATGACTTAGCGTCCAGTTATAAATGCCTCCAGCATGGCCTGTGTTCGTTAAGCCTAACTTGCGTGCTGAATAGCTGGTTAACAGGTAGGTTGCTAAGTGGCCATTATCAATAATTTTACGCTCTTGCGTTGCCACACCTTCGCTATCGTAGTTTGCTGAAGCTAACGCACCGAGTAAATGAGGTTGTTCTTCAATGCTAAACCATTCAGGAAAAATCTGGGTATTAATTGAGTCCAGTAAAAAGCTTGATTTACGGTAAAGGCTACTCCCACTAATCGCACCAATTAAATGTCCCATTAAGCCAGTGGCAATTTCTGGGGCAAATAATACCGGTAATTTTGCCGTGGCAATTTTGCGTGCATTTAAGCGACTTAAGGTTTTATTCGCCGCTTGCGCGCCAACGGCTTGCGGACTGAGTAAATCGGCATATTTACGTGCAACAGTGTAATCATAATCACGCTGCATATTGCCGTCAGACTCTTCACCAATGGCCACACAACTTAAGCTGTAACGTGAGCTGCAGTAGCCATGTAGAAAACCATGACTGTTGCCATACACTTTGGCAGAGGTATGAGCATTTGCCGTTGCGCCATCTGAACTTTTAATTCGGCTATCACTTGATAAACAAGTCTCTTCAGCACTAATCGCTAATTGTGCTAACTCTTCTGCACCTAACTCTTGTGGGTGATAAAGCTGTAAATCACGCATAGTTTGCGCCATTAATTCGGCATCAGCTAAACCACTAAAAGGGTCTTGTGAAGTATATTTGGCAATATCATTCGCTGCTTTTACCGCTTGCCTGATGGCTTCAGGGCTTAAGTCTGAGGTTGATGAATTACCTTTGCAACCATCACGGAACACGGTAATACCTAATGCACCGTCTTTATTAAATTCAACGGTTTCAACCTCTTTATTACGGGTAGAAACCGATAAACCTTGTTGCTTGCTAATCGCCACTTCTGCGGCGCTAGTGCCTAGTTGTTTGGCATATTCAAGGGCAACACTGACGGCATGTTTTAATGCAGGAAGTTCACTGTCTATTGTGGCCGGAGCGGCAGTATTAGAAGTCACAAATATACTCTTAAATTGTCTAAATTAGCGTTAGCATAGCAAATTCAATTCGCTATTGATAACCACGAATGTGTCATAAATCACTAACACCAAATTCATGGCGATAACTGCGCTCACATAAGGCTAAATAATGCTATCATTAGCGGATATTTATTTGAGGTTTAAGATTATGAAAATTGTTGGTGATTCAGAACACTTCCAGCAGCCGTACGATAACGATGACGACTACATCAGTCGCACCGAGTTCAAAAAAGAAAGTGAACAAGCGCAAGCCTTAGGTTTGCGATTAGTTGCGTTAAGCAAAACACAGCTAGATAAAGTCGGTCTAGATGAGTTTTTGTATGATGCCATATTAAAAAGTAAATTGATTAAGCAGAAAACAGAGGCTTATCGTCGTCATTTACAATATATCGGCAAGTTAATGCGTAGCTATGATCACGAGCCAATTATTGCGGCACTGGATAAAGTTCTGAATAAAAACAATAATGAAGCGGCTCAAGTACAAATATTTGAAAAAATGCGTGAGCGTTTATTAGCCAATGGTGACAGTGAAATTCAAGCGTTATTGGATGAACATCCTCAGTTGGATCGCCAAAAACTGCGTCAATTGGTACGCCAAGCCAATAAAGAGCTAGCCAAAGGGCCTGAGTCGAAATCCGCTAAAGAACTGTTCAAATATTTGCGCAGTGAGATTAAAGATTAGTCCTCGCGTTACGTCACTTTCCTTTAAAGAAGTTACCTTCATCATTTGGGGCAATACTGACGCTTTGGCAAAATCGTTACAACAGGCTTTAATGGCATTTCAGTCGCACCACCATGGTGCGACAAGCCATAAAGGTTCAATAAAATCCTCGCCATGCAATTGTAAATCGCGATATGTAGCTGTTTTATAAAAACATTAATTATTGGCTCGTAGTTTGCTTGCTAATAGTTGTCATTCGCAGTTTTTGATATGAGTACCCCATGATCCCCTTACATACCTCTATGCGCGGTTTGCGATGCTTTTGTGTTGCGGCCGAGTGCTTGAGTTTTAAAGAAACCGCCAAGAAGCTTTATTTAACCCCTTCAGCGGTAAGCCATCAAATTAAGCAGTTAGAAGAAACCTTAAATCAAACCTTATTTGAGCGCCAAACCCGCTCGATTGCCTTAACTGAAGTAGGCGTGAGGTTTTATCAAGCCGTTGAGCCTGTGATGCAACAATTAGTCAATACGATTAGCGAGTTCAATCAAGCTGAGCGCATGCAGGAAGTCAGCATTTCAATGCCAGAGTTTTTTGCCAGCGAACTGTTTATGCCTAAATTAATTGGTTGGTCGTCAAAATACCCCAATATTAATATAAAACTAGAGACCATTAAGTCTCGCTCTGATCACGTGACTCATACTGATGTATCGATCATTTTATCGGGCAAACAGCAACAAGATAGTCATGTGTATGACTTATTTCCTATTACCTATATTCCGGCCTGTAATCCTGAGCTTTTTAATCGCTTAGCTGCACAAGGTTTTAAAGCCTTAACTCAAGTGCCTTTAATACTGCACAAGGCTAGACCTTATGCTTGGCATCAATGGGCTGAAAATGTCGGCTTTGATGGATTTCAACCCAAGCAAATTATTCAACTTGATAGCATGTTTAGTGTGGCTCGGGCAGCCGAGCAAGGATTAGGCGTGGCGTTAATTCCACTGCCAATCAGTCAAGCTTGGTTTGATAAAGGCATGTTAATTCCATTATTTTCGCACCCACTGTATAGCCATGATCGCTATTATTTAGTGCGCCATACTAATGAACAACATAGGCCTGAAGTCAACTTGCTGATAGATTGGATTTTGCAGAGTTTTCAAGAAGAGCTAGGTCAGTAGCTTGATTAATTCGTTAGCACACAAAATAACCCGAATGAAATAGCTTCAGGTTTAGCCATTGCCATCTAAGGTGTATAAAAATGGCTAAACCGATAGCGAAAACCGAGACTAAAAACCTGAGCCTACTTTAAAGTAGAGTGCGCTATCATCATCACTTTTTGCAATATCAATTCCCATATGAATACCGTAACGTCGGGCAATTTGATATCTAAATCCAACGCCATAAGCATTCACCGAATCGGTTGTGTCGCTAATCGATTTAGTATCAGTTTGGCCATATCCGTAAAAAGTGGATACCGTCCAACGGTGGTCAAAGTGATACATTAACTGTGCTTGTAATGTACCCACTTGATCGCCTTGATATCGAAACGCTGATACACCTCGCAGCTCAACATAAGGCTTAGTCGTTGGAGAAAGCTTAGTATCTTTTTCATAGATTTCGTCATAGCTTGCCGCTACGGCAAACGTCCATTTATGACTGAGAGGAAAATACGCTTCACCATTTGCGCCTAAGGTCGCATAGTTAGTATCGGAACCGATGGCGTCATCATAAACCATGTATTCAGCTGAAAACTTATAACCATTTTTAGGAAAAAACAGGTTATCACGGGTGTCATATTCTGCCACTAAACCGAGTCCTGAAGTCATAGTATTTTCACCCAATAACGCTTGCAGAATTCGGTCAACAATTAAGTTAGATGAAGATATTTCTGACTGAGCCCAAAGCTGCTGCATACCAAGCATTAACGGAGTGTTTGCAACCCGAAACTGGATTTTTTGAAACGCAAAATACGCTTGAGTACTGGTATCAAATTTAAAGGTGTTATCAACTGGTAATAAACCACCCAAATTAGTGTAAAGATCAAGATTTCCTCTTGCCGCGCCAGCTGCACCAGTATAACGGATAGTATCCTTTAACCACGAATGTCTGTGGCCGGCAAACGCAAACCAAGTGCCATTTTCAGTGCCACCACCACCCACTAAGGTCATTGCGGCAGGAACTAGCTGTGCGCCGCCATCAATTGACTCCAATGCTTTTTTCTTGCGTGCTTGTTTTTCTTGTTCGGTTTCATGTAAAAACAAACCCATCAAGCCACCACCATAACCTACCGCAGGCTCGGTTATAATGACAGGAACGGGTAAAAAGCCATATGCATTTTCAGCAAGGTAATAGCCAAGATCAAATTGACCATCTTGCTCATCAATAAAATGAGAGGGGTTCGCCATTAGCGGTGTTGAGGCCATCAGCAATAATGCAATTGATATTTTTTTCAACATAGAATAACCCCAATCAGAATAAGTTTTAGCGCCACATTGACATCCTCTGTTGATGCGATGGGATAATCAAATCAGTGCTGAGCGTTTTATATGAAATACATTATTGCTTAGTCAAAGTCACTTTTCGAATCACATTTGGAGGATTGAATCATTCAAAAAGCTCACAGAATAAATGAGCCTCAAGCGCTAACGGCCAACATAGATCAGCATAAAGACAAATCTAACATAGCAAGCTCGTCACTGGTAAAGCTCAAAACACTTAACCTATTGTCTTGCAATAAACCAAAACTGGCAGGATAGTCGTTACGTGGAATCGCCACTGAACCGGGGTTAAAAATAATATAGTCCCCTTGCCATTGCGCCACAGGCAAATGAGTATGTCCCGATGCAATGATATCGCCTTTACGTAATGGCGGCGGGTTATCACCATTGTAAATATGACCATGGGTGAGAAAAATCCGCTGCCCTGTCGGCAATAACACTAGGTTATAATCTGCCATCATGGGAAAACTCAATAACGCTTGATCAACTTCACTATCGCAATTACCTCTGACAGCGATGATCTTATCTGCATATTGATTAAGTAACTCAGCCACTTCCATAGGTGCATACCCTTTGGGTAGTGGGTTTCTAGGGCCGTGGTTAAGCACATCCCCCAGCAATAACAAGTAATCAGCAGCGCTTTGTTCAAAAGCGTTTATCATTCGCTTAGCACTAAATAAACAGCCGTGAATATCAGAGGCAAAAAATAATTTCATAGGTCCAATCGAGTTATTTCACAATGACAATGGCTAATATTAGGCCATTTTTGTTGAATTTTCTGTGAAGTGACGCTTGTTAACCTCAAGGTCTAATGACATCAAGATGGCCTGAATACCCCGGCAAACTACCTCTTTTGATATAGATGAATTTAATTCACTCAACAGATTTTTTTTTATCGTTTGTCGCCAATAAATGATTTAACTAAAGTTGCCCTGTAGCAAAAACGCTACATCTAAATTGAAGGAGCAACATCATGAAAGCATCAAAACTTACAAGCGTGACTAAGCTAGCTAGCGCATTAGTATTGTTAACCACATCAACGGTAGCACTGGCTGATGTAGCAGATAACACAGCTTATAAAATGGTATTAATTGAAGATGTACCCGGCGTGAATGAATTGCAATCAGGTAATATCATTGAAGGCTTAAATGAAACCTTATCTGCCAGCAAACTTGAAGTCGATTCATTTTCAAGAAACATCAACTTATGTGTGGGTTACACCAAGCTATCAGAAATTGAAAAAGCAGAACAAGCCTGTACTGCAGCGGTAAAAAGCGCTCGTATTGATTCAACTATGGGAGAAATGCGTGCTTATGCTTATAACAACCGCGGCGTCGCCAAACTAATGGCTAAAGATAACTTAGGTGCGTTAGAAGATTTTCGTCGCGCCGCTAAAGTGACCAGCAACAGTATTTATCAGCACAATCTAACTCGCTTAGAAGCGGCTTTAAACAGTACTGATAATGGAATACTTTAATTGGACTCAGACCAACAAACGGTTACCGTTAACTCAGCCCTTATCACTATTTTTAAAGTGATAAATTACGTATCGAAGATACAAATACAATAGGCAGCCGATTCCTCGATGCTGCCTATTTTTATGCCTTGCGTTTTGGCTTGTTAATCCGAATTAACTTGTTGCTGCCTAACGCTAATACCAAGCCATGCTAACAGTCCAAACACAACAAGCATCAGCCATAACTGCATCCATTGAGGAAAAATGACGGCCCAATCAGCGCCCATCTGATTAAGACTTAGCATGCCACTAATAGCAGGTACGGCAGGAATAACTTGTGATGCCATCACTAATGGTTCAGGGATCAGCGCCAGCGGCCACACAAAGCCTGCCACAAACAAAATAGGCATTGAGATAAGCAAGAAAAACTGTGTCGGTAAATCGCGGCGATTAAACAAGCTACTCACGGCCACACCTAAGGCTGCAGTAGCCAGAATAAACGGCACCATAAATAAGCCAACTTCAGCCATAGTCGCTAATACGCTAACATTGTAAAAGTAAAAGCAATAACCCAAATAAAGTGCCGCAAACAAAGCATAAATAGTACTAAATGTCAGAATGCGAGCCGACACTAATAACAATGGTGAAACCTGTTGCCAGTAGCCAGGTTGGCGCCATTGACCCGCTCCCAATATGCTAGTGGCAATCAGTAATGTTTGGTGTAACAGCAGCAAAAACAAGCCCGGAACAACATAAGGGGTATATCCCAAACTGGGGTTAAATGCTGGCACTGAGTTGATGGTCACTGTGTCTAACGCCTTTTCAACTTGGGCTGCAGTTTCACCACGAGCAAGTAAACCCACCATTTGAATTTGCTTGCTGGCATCCATACCTGCAACCACTAAACCTTCCACAACCGCTGAATAAATTAAAAAATAACTCGCATCACCGCCATAGCTTAAAGTGGCGCCTTTACCTAATAATAAATTCCGTCTAAAACCTTCAGGGATCACCAATAAACCATGGGCGTCACCACGGGTTATCCACTGTTTAGCTTCATAAACACTGGGCAGTTGAGCCGTCACCGTAATTTTAGCACTGGCATCTGCGTGGCGGATCACCTGACGACTCAAGGATGAATTATCATGGTCAACCACCACAATATTTTGCTCTGTCGGCACTTGATTCAAATAAGGTAATGGATACAACACTGAGTAAAACAGCATGGCTCCAAAAATGGTCAGCACTAAATCTTTATCGCTTAATATCGCTTTAAAATCTCGCCACATCACTTGCCATAACGTCATCATTTAACCTCCTCAACTAATAGAGATTGAGGCTCAATAACATAGCGTCCAACAAAATAAATAACCGGAATGAGTAATAAAAAGCCCCAGTAAGCAGTCAGTTGCGTGAGTAACTGCGCCCAGGTTTCACCATAACTGACAATACCAACATGGGACTCAATATAATGACTCGATGGCATAATAACCCGCCACCACTGTGCCAATAATGGCATTTCATTCACCGGAAAAGTAATCCCCATAAAGGCAAAGGCAGGGGCAAACCATGCGGTGCAGACACTAATACAACTGGCTTTGTCACGTAACACTAAAAATACCAAGCAGGCGATTAACCATAAGGCAAGTAGCATTACGGCTTGGGCAATGATCAGTAATCCTATCGAGCCCGCCATAGGTAAATCGATAAAAAGATACACCCACACTAAAATAAAACAGCCATGTAATAACATAATAGGGGTGAACACCATCACTTTAGCCATCACTTGTTGCCAAAAGTCATGGGCTAAAATTTGTTTACCTTCTTGCGGTTTTAACTCATCGTTGAGTGAGTTCATAAACACGAAAATCGTTAATAATTGCCACAGAGCAACTAACACTGGCGGAACTAAAAAGCCGACATAGTTATTATTTCGATTAAATAATGCCGTTGTTTGACTGGTGACTGGCGATAAACTCACTGCGATTTGAGCACTATGAGTACCATTAAGTAATAGCTTTTTTGCCCCTAGTGTCATTAAACCACTGCCTAAGCTCATTTGCAGTTGGCTGGATAACAACTTACCCACTAATAAAAACTGGCCGTTGTAACGAATATCAATAATAGGCTTTTTACTGGTTACCAAATCTTTATTCATGCCTACGGGAAACACCACCATGGCATACACTTTAGCTTGGCGCATATCCGCTTCAGCATCGGTTAAATTGGCATAAGATTGCGGTGCAATAACTGAATTGGCTTGCAGGTTGCGCGTCAACATGCGCGATACCTGACTGTTATCTTGATCCACCACGGCAACCGGCAACTGTCTTGGCAAACCCGCACTAAATAACCACCATAAGCACAACATCCCAATTAACGGGATGTAACTCACCATTGCAAGCTGCCAAGGTGAGCGCCAAAGACGGTTTAATTCAGATGAACAGCGCTGCTTAATATTCATAGGCAGAGTTATTTTGCCGCTTGCTGATATAAAACCGACATACCAACACGTAAGTCTGCAATAGGTTGGTTAGGGTGCAATAACACTTCAAAAGTACGCATATCAAAGTCATGACCACTTTCGGTTGAGCGCCATGTGGCAAAACTGCCCATTACGCTAACGTATTCAACTGTAAAATCAACGGTTTGATCTAAAGCAGGAATGCGCAGTGCAACCACTGTACCTTGCTTAAACTGAGCTAATTGGTCTTCACGAATTTGCATCACTGCCCATGCATCATTCATATCAATTAAGCTAACCACTGGAAAACCGCTTGGGGCAAGCTCACCAGCTTGAAGCAATACTTCACTCACTTCGGCATTTTTAGGCGATCGCATTTGGCTGTCTGCTAAAATTGAGCTGACCTCTTTTACTGCGCCCTCAGCCATGCGTGCATTACCTTCCGCTGCGGCTTTAGTTTCTACTCGCGCGCCCTCTTGCGCCATTTGATACATGGCATAAGCGGCTTGATCGGTATATTTAGCGGCTTGCCATTGAGTATAAACCTCATCCCGTTTTTGTCTTGGCACGACACCTTCGTTAAATAAGTTTTCAATGCGTTGATAGGTTTTTTGCATCAACTCTGTTGCCGCCTTTGCCTTTAGCCATTGCTCTTTGGCAGCGGTAATTTGCTGTTGTCTGGCACCGTTATCCGCTTCTAACTGTAATGCTTTGGCTGCATCACGGCCGCCTTCAGCTTGCATTAGCTTGGCAGCTAACTCTGGGCTGTCGATAGAAAACAAGATGTCTCCTATTGCGACTTTATCGCCTTTACGCACCATGACCTGTTCAATTCTACCGGGAACTTTAGAGGAGATATTGTATTCTCTGGCTTCTATTTGGCCTTGTAAGAATACTGGCTGGGGAGCAAAAGCTAACTTCACACCATAAGCTAAAATCGCCACTAAAATTAACAGTGCTAGCACTGCTAAGATTTTATTTGCTCGCATGTGAAATCTCCTGCTGCTGAGTTCGTCCAATAAATTCATCTAACTGACCACTTATTGCCATCAACTTGGCATAAGTCTGTAAATAGCGATATTTTGCCCCCAATTGCTGGGTTTTAACGGCATTAAGTTTTAATTCTGCATCCACACGATCAACCGATGTTGATAAACCTTGATTGAAGGCTAACTCACGCAAGCGTAGGTTCTCGGTTGCTAAAGCCAGTGATGTATTAAGTGCTTCCACTTCTTCATGGGCTTGTAATAGTTGTCGGTAGTGTTGCTCAACCAACAAACCTAAATCCTGTTGGGTTTGCGCTTTAGTATGACGTGCTTGCAATAAGGCACTTTTAGCCGCTTTCACTTTCCCGCTATGGCCATCACGACTGAGTAATGGCACCTTAACACCCACGCCAACCATCCAATCGGGTTCAATTTGCGAAAACAAGCTATCGTCTTCATACAAGGTGTAATTACCGTATAAAAATACCGTTGGGTAATAACCTCCTTTTTCTAAATCAACTAAACCATTGGCTTGAGCTTCTTTGGATTCTAGCAACTTAAGTGCAGGATGTTCGTTCATGGTTAACTGACTTAACTGTGACAAAGAAGGCTGGCTGTTGAGCATAAATAGCGGTGAAATAGGTTCAACTTGGCTGAATTTCAACATGCGACTTAAGGCGATGCTGGCCATTTCGTTCTGCCTTTGGGCGCTACGCTGGGCCACTTTGGCATTTTCCAGTGCCACCTGTGCATTCAGTCGCTCAACGCTTGCTATTTGACCTTCTCGTTCAAGTTTTTCGGCATGATTTACATGTAAGGCAAGCGAATCAACAAGTTGCTGCTGCGTCTCAGCCAGCACTTTTGTGACACTAACTGCATAATACCTATCAACCAATGTCGAAAATAAATCACGCTGAACCAAGGCGAACTCTTGTTCCTTTTCTGCTACTTGCGCAGCTTTAATACCTTGGGCTGCAGTAATTCTGCCTCCGGTATAGATTGGCCACATGGCTTGTAAACTGGCGCGAAACACATCTTGCTCAGTAAATGGGGTAATAAAAGCCGACCCAGGAATAGCGCCAACGAGTTCGCCCAATAATGGCGGCAAACCACTAGGATCGATTGAAGCCAGTGGGTTTAAGTCTCGTAAATCTAGCTCTATGGGCTTTTCAAGCCGAGTGTAACTACCGCCAATATCAATGGCGGGATAATACAATGACTTGGCAGAATCTTGCTCGGCTTGAGCTCGGTTAACTTGCTGAGTTTCAGCTTTTAGCTTATCACTGACTTGTTGAAGCTGCTGCCACGCCTGCGCAAACGTCAACGATGCGGTTTGTGCTTGGCTATATTGCTCTGGGCGCGGTGTGGCATGAGCCTGAATAGGTGTGAGTAAACTCATACCCATAGGTATAGATGCCATCATACACACCATCGCTCGTGTCGTGCGCAGGACTAAAGGATTAACTAACTGTCGTGAAAACGATAATTGCATGCCACCACCAATAAATAGGGTCTTTAGCCTAATTTTGCAAAATGTAACTGACTGGGCTCTGAATAAACAGAAAAGATGTCTATGTTATCAATACATAAGATTGTCATGAGTTCAATCTCACACAGTGATAATTCACTTAATCTCAAGCTAAGCTTAACCCCAAACTATCATAGATTGAGGTTAAGCCGATGATTTTCTTAGGCCGTACCGCCTACCGTCAATTTGTCGATTTTTAATGTTGGCTGACCAACGCCCACAGGAACACTTTGACCATCTTTACCACAAACACCGACGCCTTTATCTAACGCGAGATCATTACCCACCATGGAAATTTCGCTCATGGCTTCAGGGCCATTACCAATTAGGGTGGCACCTTTGATGGCCTTAGTCACTTCACCGTTTTCAATCAAGTACGCTTCAGATGCCGAGAACACAAATTTACCAGAAGTAATATCCACTTGGCCGCCACCAAAGTTAGGTGCATAGATACCTTGCTTCACTGATTTGATAATGTCACTAGGATCTGATTCACCCGCTTCCATATAAGTATTGGTCATACGCGGCATGGGTAAATGCGCATAAGATTCACGACGACCGTTACCCGTTGGCGCTTGTCCCATTAACCGTGCATTGAGCTTGTCTTGCATGTAACCTTTTAAGATGCCATTTTCAATCAAAGTGGTCTTTTGAGCCGCAACGCCTTCATCGTCTACCGTTAATGAGCCTCGACGATTTTGCATCGTGCCATCATCGACAACAGTAACTAAACTTGACGCCACTTGTTGACCTACTTTGCCACTAAAAGCACTGCTGCCTTTGCGGTTAAAGTCACCTTCTAAACCATGACCAACCGCTTCATGAAGCAGTACACCCGGCCAGCCATTACCTAACACCACGGTCATTTCCCCAGCAGGCGCATCAACGGCATGAATGTTAACTTGCGCTTGACGCACGGCTTCGCGGGCAAACTCAAAACTTAGCGGTAAACCAGCATCATCAGTGGCTAAAAATACGCTATAGTCATGTCGGCCACCGCCACCAGCACTGCCACGTTCACGCTTGCCGTTTTCTTCCAAAATCACGCTACAATTAAAACGCACTAACGGACGCACATCTGCAGCTAAAGTGCCATCACTGGCAGCAATTAAAATTTCTTCATGGACACCCGATAGGCTTACCACCACTTGAATGACTCGGCTATCTAGGCTGCGAATGTAAGCATCAGCTTGCTTGAGTAAGTCAATTTTTTTCACTTCATCCATGGCGGCGATAGGATCATCACTGGTGTAAAGCTGCGTTGCTTGAGTACGTGAAAAAGCTTTTACTTTATGTTGTTCACCTGCCACGGCAATGCCTCTCGCAGCACGTGCGGCTGCATCAAGGGCCTGTGGCGTGATTTCATCTGCATAGGCAAAGCCGGTTTTTTCGCCAGTAATGGCTCGCACACCTACGCCTCGCTCAATGTGGAAGCTGCCTTCTTTGATAATGCCATCTTCTAACACCCAAGATTCATGACGACTGCCCTGAAAGTACAGATCAGAATAATCAATTTGGTGTTGATGAATAATGGTTAAATAGTCTTGCAGACCATCTAAGGTTAATCCACCTTGTAATAAGCTTTGCTCAACTTGTGATAAAAAAGGCATTCAAATTCTCTTTATTAAATCTAATTAGTCCGTCTGGCGAGTGTTTGTATCGGCCAGTACGGGGGCTATAAAACGATTATGCCCTAACACGGGCATTTGTTGGCGAATTTTTACAATTTGGGCCACATCTATTTCCGCTTGCACCCAACCTAACCCCTCATCAAGTTGAGCAACAATCTTACCCCAAGGGTCAACTATCATGCTGTGGCCCCATGTTTCTCGGCTACCTTGATTATGCTGCCCCCACTGGCCTGCTCCTAACATATAGCACTGGGTTTCAATGGCTCGCGCTTGCAATAACACTTGCCAATGCGCTTCACCGGTCACTTTAGTAAAGGCCGAAGGCAGGGCGATAATATCAGCTCCCGCTAAGCGTATCGCACGAAATAAATCGGCAAAACGAATGTCGTAACAAATGGCTAAGCCTACTTTACCAAATGGGGTATCGATAACGGTAATACGTGAACCAGGATGAAAGGTGTCACTTTCTCGGTAAGTTTTAGTGCCATCGGCAACATCAACATCAAACAGATGCAGCTTGTCGTATGAGCCTAAAGTTTCACCTTGATCATCAAATAAGTAACTGCGGCTGTAAACCCGTTGATCATCTGCACGCATTGGGATGGTGCCGGCGACCATATACACTTGATGTTGTTTAGCCAAAGCTGCGAGTGCCTGCTTTAACTCGCCATCATCATCTGTACCCGCAAATTGCAGTTGCTGTGATTCATGCCCGCCAAAAAGCAAACAGCATTCAGGGAGAACCACAAGTTGTGGTTGATTTGATTGACGGGGTAATTCACTAAGTTGGCTACTGATAAATTGCAAATTGGCCTGAACATCACGACTACTTTGGCACTGTAATAAACTGATTTGCATGCTTCATCCTATTAACTTACGTGTGTGATAACCAGATTAGTTTGGTGATTCAACATTAGTTGTGCTGCTATCGGCAGAAACTGACGTTGGAATTGTCGGCTGAGGAGCTACTGAAGGCTTCTTTTCCACTAACGGTTCTTCGTGCGCTGACGGTTCTGTCGGTAATCCTTCTTTAGGCAAAGGTTCAATACCATTTTCACGTAAAATGGATTCCGGTATTTCTATTTCTTTACTCTTACGCTCTAGCTCTTCCATTTGCGGATTAGCCATAGTGCCAGTAAGTCGAAAACGAATTTCTGAAATCACTTCAATGACAGGCTCAAGCACTTTGGTTAAGGCAAATGCGCCAATGCCTAATGTCCATGCACTGGTACTTAGTAGCACCACAGTAGGTACACTGGAGGCCAATTGCGGCAAAAAACGAATATCGTAATTGAGACTTTGGGTAGTAAGATCAGTATAACCTCTTACTTTCATGCTACCCGCAAGGGCGTCCATTTCAGTGTCTGTGGTTTTCACCACGCCGTTATCAATAACTAAACTACCCTTGAAACTATTAAAATAAAGCCCTTTACCAAATACGTCTGAAAAATCAAAAGACAGCTTACGAACAATAGAATCAAGACTAAACAGTGAAAACAGTCTTGCTCCTTTGTCACTAATTTCGGATAAATGCCCCTTACCAAAATCAAATTTCAAATCACCGTCAAGGGTTTCTAATGAAAAATTATATGGGCTATTTTGCCAGGATATTTGCCCAGTTAAATCCAAAGGCGCATCTTGTAAACCAGGGTTAATACCTAAAACATCCGACAACTCATTAAACTTATCAGCGTGTAACTTGATATCAAACTGAGTTTGCATACCGTCTTGCTCTGTCAACCAAGTCCCGTTAGCTTGTAAACTCATATTGCTGTTTGGATGAGTTAATGAAACCGTTTGAAATCGATAGCCTTTATCCGTTGGATTGGCTTGCATTTGCAAATGACCTAAGGACTTGCCATAGAATTTAAAATCATCAACATCAACCGCGAGTGGCGGCAATCCTTGCAAGATTTCAGCTGGAGAAAACTGAGTTTCGTTAGGCTTTTTGGGTTCAAATGATAAATACAGCTTATCTGCAACTACTTTTAAACCTTGCTCACGCCAACTAGGATAGAAATCAACTCGGCCATCAAACTGCTCAGAAGTCACATCAAAGCGCCAAACATGCTCTTGTGGTGTCGCACTTAAATTAAGCTTATTAAAGCGTTGTCCTAGTAGCTCAAACTCAGCAATTTTGGCATTGATTTTCGCTAAATCGGGAAACAACCGATTTTCAGTTTCTGCATGATCCGCACTAATTTCTGCTGCCGCTTTGGCAGTAAAACGATTAATAATTGGCTGCCAATCTGCTAAATGGGCCTTCTCAAAATCAATGTAAATTTGGCCACCTTGTTTAGTGAGTTGATCACCTAGCTTAAAATGACGTCCAAGCATTAGCTCATAAAACTCAAACAACTGATCGCTGTCTTGACTAAACCCAGCCCAAAACTCGGCTTGATCGGCCAGTTTAACGCTCAATGACGAGGCTTTATTGTCACCGATTAACTCGGCTGTGAGGCGTTTTTTATCTTTTGCTTGCTTGGTATAAGGCAATGGTAAGGTTAAGGATACCCCTTGTAATTCTGACTCGGCCTGAGCCCGTAAACTGTAGCCTTGATCGCCAAACATCATCATCAATTCCCCAGTCCAATCAAACTGCCCTTGATAATAGTCACTCAGTGGCGTAGTAAAGCTGGCGGGAAACTTATCTATGTCCCAACGGCCCTCAAAATCAACATCTAATGCCAATTGGCCACTGCGGTTGGTGGTGGCAAAACTAAATGATAGGGGTTGTTTAAATAGCTTTGCGGTTAAATCTTGACCAGACACGAGATTATTGATGAAGCTGATTTCACCGCTAACTTGGTTCAATTGAACACCGGGTTTAGTGATATAAACAGGGTTTTGATTAAAACGTACCGTCCCCTTTGATAACGGCTTATCACCTTCATATAAAGGAATGGCTAAATCAAGTTGAGTGTTGATGGTTTTGCTAATGTTAACCACAGCGAGTGTTTCACCCACTGAGTCTTTCAATGGTGAGACATTAATGACCTGCACGGCATATTTAGCATCTGTGGTAAGGTCGGCCTCAACTTTTAATAATGATTTAGCCCCAAGTTCAGGAATAACCACCTTTGCCCCATCAACAGCAACTTGCCCAAGCTTGCCTGATAGAATGGTTAAATCCATTAGCTTGTTTTCAAATAACGCATGTAAATCTAAATTTGTGACAGCAGGCCAATCAGGCTGAAACTGAAATTTACCTTCACTAATAATGAAGTCAGCTTGAAACACACCATCAGACTCAACATAAGGGTACCGTTTAAAAAGCCCGTTCCACACCACTTTAGCATCATCAATACGACCAGCTTGCAGGCCAGCTTCTAGGTAATCAACCAAATTTGGCGACATGGCCATAAGGGGAAAGTAATCCCTCACATTAGCCACATCCTGAATACTTAAATTAGCCGCTAATGCCATGTGAGTGTCAGGCACAAAGCGTAAATTTAATCCTGCTTGTAAATGAATATCGCTATTGGCAAAAGCGATATGAGGCGCCATCAATTGTCTATCAGCAACATCATATTGCAGCTGCATTCCTTCACCGCTTAATTGTAATGGTGCTTTAAAACCACCAGCAAAATCAATGTGGTACTCTTGTGCTGGCAAGGTTAATATCGCTTGTTGGCCATTCCAAGCTAACTGCATATCAATGGGTTTTAAACCTGGAACATGTTGAATGGGTCGCCATTGAAATTGACTGACTTCAACGCGGGCTTGCCAAGGTTTATGGCTTGCTTTGTAAACTTGCAGCGGCCCAATATCCCCTTGCAAGTTAATATCATGCCAAAGCTGTACCTGCTTGCGCCCCAAATTAGGTATTAGTGGCAATAAGGGTTGCAGCATTTGCGCATTAATAAGATTCATGCGCCCAAAAAGTTGCTCATTTTGATAACCAAATGATACGTCTAACTCCGGCAACTGCTGCTGATTGGATTCAATCACTAACTCGTGACTTTGAATATGCCAGCCGTTGGCAATATCTTGCCAAGTTAATGCACCAGATCGTATTTCAAAGCGCTGAAAGCTCGTACTCGCCTTAGCCGTATCGATAGGTGAAATGACACTGGGTTGACCCGTTACAGGCGGGCTATCAGCCCATTGCAGCCAACTCGGCTTAAATTGCAATAAACCATCTTGAATATTTCTATTGGCAAAGGTGAGCCACGCATCAAAATTGACCACGCCTTCAAAGTCAATTTGATCTTGATTGATCATGGGGTTTGTTCGTCTTGATGCCCACTCGCCAATGTCTAAGGCCGCAGCATTGAGATAAATTTGACCAGCGATTGATTCGGGCTGATAACCATTTCCTTCTAATGCTATGCGTAATGATAAAGACTCATTTTCGGAGGCATCATTATCAATATAAAGCAGTCCTTGCGCACGATGTAGATTGTCTTGGTTCAACCAATTTAAGGTTTGTATATAAATAGGACTAAAGTCATACTCGGTACTAAGTAGCTGAATAGTCACATCGTTTATTTCAAAGTGTTCTAACTGCTCCAGCAACAGCGCATATAACCAATCACTACTCTGTGGCTGATTACTAGTTGATGACCCATCAGGAAATTTATCGAAATGAATGGCAATATCAACTTTATCAAAGCTGACTTTTTCAATTTGCAAAGACAAGTTGCGTAACGACTGCCAAAAATCGAGCTTGATACTCACTTGCTTACTGATCAAGGTCATTGGCAGATTATCTTGCACAGGCAAAACCAAGTTTTCAACCGTTAGCGCAGGCCCATAAGCTTGCCATTTAGCAGACAAGCTACCAATTTGCAGTTTAACGCCATAATTTTGCTGAACATAGCTTAGCAACTCTTGGCGCACTTCAGGCACATGCGGTAGTAAGCCTCGAATAAGGCTTACACCGAGGGCAAATAACACCAGCAATATTGCCAGTATTTGCCAGATAATTCGCCCTAAAGTGGCTAAACGTTGCCCTGACACTACATCATCACCACGTCATATTTATTCTGCGCGTACATCGCTTCGTTTTGCAGGCGGATACGCTTACCAATATAAACTTCAAGCTCAGCTAATAAATGTCCTTCATCACCGCTTAGACTGTTATACACCGCAGGCGAACAGTAAAGCAAAAATTCATCCGCTTTATAGGCTCTATCTAAGCGAATGATTTCACGGAATATTTCATAGGAAACCGTTTCAACGGTTTTCATGGTGCCGGTCCCTAAACAAGCCGGGCACTCGCTACACACCACATGCTCAAGACTTTCGCGGGTGCGTTTACGGGTCATTTCCACTAAGCCTAAACCAGAAAAACCGCTGACATTGGTTTTAACTCGATCAAGGGATAACGCGGCATTTAAGCTTTCAAGCACGCGGGTTTTATGCTCATTATTTTGCATATCGATAAAGTCGATAATAATGATCCCGCCCAGATTACGTAACCTTAACTGGCGAGCAATCGCTTGAGTAGCTTCTAAATTGGTATTAAAAATGGTTTCTTCTAAGTTTCGATGACCAACAAATGCGCCGGTGTTGATATCGATAGTGGTCATGGCCTCGGTTTGATCAATGATCAAATAGCCGCCCGACTTCAATTCTACTTTACGACTTAAAGCTCGTTGAATTTCGTTTTCAACATCGTACAGTTCAAAAATTGGCCCTGGTCCTTCATATAGCTCTATTTTGCTAGCAGCTTCTGGCATGAACTCTTGAGCGAATGTTTGCAACTCATTATAAGTACGACGCGAATCAACTTGAATGTGATCGATAGGCGTGCCAACAAAATCACGAATAATACGTACCGGTAAGGCTAAATCTTGATATAGCAAACTGGTGCCTTTGCGCTTGCGGCGCTCACTGACCTTTGCCCATACTCGACGTAAAAATGCTGCATCTTGAGCTAATTCATCTTCGCCAACGTTTTCTGCTGCGGTGCGAATAATAAAGCCACCATCTTCATCAACGTATGGCAAAGTGATATTTTTCAGGCGGGCGCGTTCTTCTTCTAACTCAATGCGTTGCGATACACCAACATGGCTTGAGCCCGGCATAAACACTAAATAACGTGACGGCAAAGTAATGTCGGTCGTCAAACGTGCACCTTTGGTACCCAAGGGATCTTTAACCACTTGTACCATGATGTCTTGGCCTTGGCGCACCAGCTCAGCAATATCACGCACCACAAAGTTGCCCTTTTCAACATCGGCGACACATTCAGTGTGCGGCACAATATCTGAGGCGTGTAAAAATGCGGCTTTTTCTAAACCAATATCCACAAAGGCTGCCTGCATGCCGGGTAACACTCGGCTGATTTTACCTTTATAAATGTTACCCACTAAACCGCGTTTCATGCGACGTTCTATATGCACTTCTTGCAAAACACCATGCTCAACTAAGGCGACTCTTGCCTCTGTTGGCGTGACATTAATTAGTAATTCCGATCCTTTTTTACGCTGAGCTTTGCTATTCATAAGCCACCTGTATATAAGGTTTCACCCACTTGAGTGAAGTGTTACTCACTAAATGGCATGATAATTTTAAAATTCATTTATTCGAATAATTGCATTAACTGTCGCGTTTGAACTAGAGGTAAGCCGACAACCGCTGAGTAACTGCCTTGAATTGATTCAACAAAACAGCCACCAATTGCCTGAATCCCATAAGCACCAGCTTTGTCCAAGGGTTCTTGAGTGGCAATATAAGCCGAAATATCGGCATCAGTTAACGCACAAAATGTCACATCGGTAATACATAAACGCGTGAAAGATTGATGACCATCTGTTATTGCGACCGCAGTCATTACTTGGTGAGTGTTTCCTGATAACTGACGTAAAATACGCATCGCATCTTGTGCATCTTGTGGTTTACCCAAAATAACACCATTTAATACGACCGAGGTATCAGAGCCCAACACTTTAGGGTGACTAAAAGCCTGAGATAATGCTAAACCTGCTTGGGCTTTTTCTAACGCTAAACGCACCACATAATCTGCTGCGTCCTCATTGGTTAATGGCGTTTCATCAATATCTGGTGCCACTTGTTCAAACTCAAAACCTGCAGTTGCAAAACCGGCTTGCGCAAATAACTGTTTACGTCGAGGTGAAGTTGAAGCTAAAACCCAAGTCATGAACAATGCCTATAATAATTGTTTAACCGATAACGAAATTGCGGCCTACCTAACTTTGTATCGGCGGCGAATATTTCGCAGCACCCAAAACACCCACCACCAAATCGCAATACTTGATATTGCGGGTAAAAACATGTCTGAATTAAAAGGCGAAGCGCCTGCAACAACATATTCAACCCAATAGATAACTAGATGATAAATACAAATAAAACAAGCAACTAAAATGCTTTGCTGCCAGCGGGTAAAGTTGCGCAATTGCTGAAACTGCAATACCACAATGTAGATCACTAATGAAAATGCTAATGCCCGAATACCTAAGGTTGCCCCAAGCATGACATCAAGCAGCACGCCAAGCAGCCAAGCCGTTAAAATACTGTATCTATGTGGCAATGCCATCGCCCAATAGATCATGACCATCAATAGCCAGTCAGGCCGCCAAGCATCTACAATTTTTGGCAATGGCATAATTTGAAACATCATCGCCGTAAATAGGGTAATCCAAACCACTAGTCGGCCATTGGCAACATGCGAACTCATTGGATTTCCTCGTCACTGATTGGAGATGCAGCATCCGATCCAATCGGCTCACTAGACAGACCTTCAATGGGGACAAATTCTGTATCGTCAGGCTCATCTGGCCAAATCAATAATACATAACGAATACGGTCTAATGCAGCTAATGGCTGCGCACTAATCACCGCATAACTTTGCCCATCATCCCTTGATACTGACATGACTCGGGCCACGGGATAGCCCTCAGGGAAACGATCGCCTAAACCTGAGGTCACTAATAAATCACCGGCTATAATATCGGTACTTTTGGCGACATGCCTTAGCTCTATTGCATCAATATCGCCGGTGCCATTGGCTATGGCGCGAACATCATTACGCGTTACACGCACAGGGATCCCATGACTGGCATCTGACACTAATAACACTCGACTCGTTAGCTCGTTTACCTCAACCACTTGGCCGACCACCCCTTTGGCATCCACCACTGGTTGGCCTACATATACCCCTGTGCGCGCCCCATGGTTTAATACCACAAGTTGACGGTAGGGATCACTGGACACCTCCATGACTTCAGCAACAACTTTGCGAGAGTCCATATGCACAGGCGAGCCGAGTAACGCCCGCAAACGCACGTTTTCTTGGCGTAAGTGCTCAAACCGCTGCAAGCGCTCAGACATTAATAGCTGTTGATTCATTAACACTTTATTTTGCGCAGCGAGCATATTACGAGTCGCCAATGCTTCAGCTGCTTTGTCCAGCATCACACCCGGGACATTGGCTAAATATTGTAAAGGACTTAACAGTGAAGAGAGTGATTGACGCACAGGTTCAAGGCGATCGTTAGCAATAAACAATACCACCGACAATATAATTGCCAGTGTTAAACGAAATTGATGGGATATTCCACGTACAAAAATTGGTTTCATAAAAAATTACGCGGCGAAGCCTGATAGTCTCAATTGCCAAAGGCCAAGAGCTAGCAAACTTCACCGCCTAATGAAGATGATTTAGTTCTCTTCAGAGAACAAATCACCACCATGCATATCAATCATTTCTAATGCTTTACCACCGCCACGAGCAACACAAGTTAATGGGTCGTCAGCAACCATCACTGGGATCCCGGTTTCTTGCATTAATAAACGGTCTAGGTCACGTAGTAACGCGCCGCCGCCGGTTAACACCATGCCGCGCTCAGAAATATCTGATGCTAATTCAGGTGGAGATTGCTCAAGAGCCACCATTACCGCACTAACAATGCCTGATAAAGGCTCTTGTAATGCTTCTAAAATTTCATTGCTGTTTAAGGTAAAGCTTCTTGGCACACCTTCAGCAAGGTTACGACCACGCACTTCAATTTCAAGTACTTCATCGCCTGGATAAGCAGTGCCAATAGTGTGCTTGATACGCTCAGCTGTCGCTTCACCAATTAAGCTACCGTAGTTGCGGCGCACATAGTTGATAATCGCATCATCAAACTTGTCACCACCAATACGAACCGAAGATGAGTAAACCACGCCATTGAGCGAGATAATCGCCACTTCTGTCGTACCGCCACCAATATCAACAACCATTGAACCAGTTGCCTCAGATACGGGTAATCCAGCACCAATCGCAGCAGCCATAGGCTCTTCGATTAAATAAACTTCACGCGCGCCTGCACCCATTGCTGATTCACGAATCGCACGACGCTCAACTTGAGTGGCGCCAACAGGCACACACACTAATACCCGTGGGCTAGGACGGAAAAAGCTATTGTTATGCACTTGCTTGATAAAGTGCTGTAACATTTTTTCAGTGACATAAAAGTCTGCAATCACACCATCTTTCATCGGACGAATGGCTTGAATATTACCCGGTGTACGTCCTAGCATTTGTTTTGCATCGGTACCCACCGCTGCAACTGATTTTTGACCGCTGCCACTGCGTTCACCACGAATAGCTACCACTGAGGGCTCGTTAAGCACGATGCCTTCATCGCGAACATAAATAAGAGTATTTGCCGTACCTAAATCAATAGATAAGTCATTAGAAAAAATGCCACGCAGCTTTTTGAACATTTATCAGGCCTGTTAGGAAAGTATCAGAAAAAGAAAAATCAGCTAACTTTATCAATCACTCCCCAGTTCCACAAGACCGAGAGGGTTAACAATTGCTAATCTGACGATATTTTTGCAAAAAGGTTACATAAAAAACAAAAACGGCCAGTTAAGCACTGACCGAATATCTTTTAAACAACATTTAGGAAACGCTATTGGCGAACCTCTTGCCAATAAATCACTCTATCATGGCCGCGATATCGACCAAAAAAAGCACTACCTTGTGGATTCACTAACAAGTTAGGCATGCTAGTGTCGTAGTTCCAATACCATTGTAACCATGTATCGACACCCAGGGGTGCATTCACTTGGCCTCGATAATTATTCGTCCCTGTATTTTGCCAAAGTAGCAACATTTTCCCTGATGCTATTTGATTGCCGCCATTGCTACGGATCACAGTTTGACTCATGGTTTTAGCAGGTGTGTAAACTTCACTGCCATCTAATGCCGCTGCTACCACGGTACAATTATCATTTGGATTAACAACCCAGCTACTACCATCCCAATATTGGGCAAATGTCGGCATACGTAAGATTTCGTTTTCAGGACCATAGGTGTTATCCATCATCACTCTGCCGTGGCGAACATCTTGAATAGTGATTCTTTTTGCATTGCACCCGGATGATGCCGTGCAATCACCCGCTGTATCAGAGCGCATATCAGGATTGGCAACGCCAGCAAAATTACCATCATTGTCAAAAACCTGCACACCAATGCTTAACTGTTCAAATGGACCATCAACGCTAGGGGCGGCGATGCGCGAGAAATTGGCTCGATAATTTGCATCCACAGTAGCGACCCCTGCTACCCATGATCCCGAGCTAACTGGCAAGCTCGATAAGCGAGTGCTTAGATCAACCCCGTCATTATTATTTTCACCCACTAAACTAGCGCTACCTTTAGCAAAACCATCAAAATAGTTTTGAGTTACGCTGGTAAAGAGGTTATATGCTGAAAGCTTCATTGCCATAGGAAAAGCTTGATCCATATAGCTAAATGATCCACATGCAGGAATAACACTTACATCACTAACCACAAATCGGTCTGGCACAAAACGCCCAATGTTAGCGGAGCGTGCTAAAGGAATATTATAAAAGCTTGACCCTAAATATGTTGTTGGCGCTTTAGCGCTAAAGGTAAACACCCCAACTTCGCTAATGGATTGCGACACCGTATTGGTGTTGGTCGTCTGTGCCACATGGTTATAGCTGGTATTAGATATCACCCCTTGCACACCACCTGCACTGGCCGAAGGCGCAACAAGATTACTTCCAAGAGTCATTCCTCCATGGACATAATTTGGCGTATTGCTGTTGTCGCAATAATTACTGTCGCCATCGGCTTGCCATGCTTTACCTTGAATGAGTAAATCAAAGGATTCACCCGCTTTTTTGTACACATTACAACTACTGTTACCCGCTGCACATAAGCCATTGCTATCTTTTGGGGTAACACATAACCCTACAGGGAAGCTAACAAATTGATCATTACCTTGCATGACTAAGCCCTGCTCATCCCCCGTGCCGGTATATTGTGCATCTAGCTGTAATTGGCCTGCATCAGGATAATTAACACTAATATTGGCTTGACCTTGAGCATTAAAAGCCAAGGGGATCGTCGTTGCTGCCGCGATAGACCGCCCTATTGGGGTTGCGTTAACTGTCATCGATTGAGGATTAATCATTGCCGAAGAAACTGGATTGACGTATGAACTCCAAAAGGCGACATTTTTGCTGACATTAGCAAAACTTGGTACACATTGCTGACTGTTATCATCTTTGCGCACAGCGCTAACCACCACATCGGTTTGTGGTTTATTCGCCAGTTTATCTGGCACATCAAAGACAAAACCGCTATCAGCAAAAGTTAAGGTACAGTTAGCTTTGCTCGCAGCTCCCCCTGCAATACGACACAAGGTAGTACTAAACGGCTTGGCGCCTGGAGTTGAACCAATGACATCAACAGTAACCGCACCTGGGGTATTACGGCGTAAATCAACAGTTGTTGATCCACCACTGAAGCTCACTGTGTTACCTCCCACCCAGCCACCACCGCCTGTCACAGTGGCAGGGCTTAAGGTAGCAGTAATAAAATCGGGCACTGTCTGACTACAATCTGCATTAGCGCAAGCTTTGAGGGTTAAGGTTTCTGCGCTACAAGTTAAGCCTGAACCAGTATGGTCAAACTCGAAATGATCAATCACCACACCCACAGGGGTTGAATCTAAAGCACAGATTTCAATGTTATCGATTTCATGATTATTATTTAATCCTCCTGTAGATCCTGTAAACGATAAAAGAAAGTCTTTAGGGATTGCTACTTGAGATGTAATTGCCGCAGCATCAAATGATGGAATAATATCAATAAACCCAGCCCCGGTATTACGCTCAACTTTTACCCAAGATTGACCTACAACTTTAGAGTCAATGGTAATGCGATAACGATGAACTGAACCTGAGTTATTTTTATCAATAGTTGGTGAAAGGCAACTATTGGTATTATCGGTACCATTGTTACAAGCCCCTTTTAAATAACGATAACCATCACTGCCAGATCCAGAGCCTCTTATCGCAACAGATTGAGGACGACGGCCAGGTCCATCAGGTCCACCTTCAACAGAATAGTTACCATATTCATCAATACCAAAACCTAACCAACCGCCAGCAAATCCATTAATCCCCGGTTTAACTCCATAACCCAAAGGCCCCCCAAAAGCACCAGGTTGAGGTGTTAAAGATGCATCCGACAGCACAAATGCAATACCATCAGCACCTATACCATTCCCACCATAAGCAAAGTGGTCGAACTCTATCTCAACAAAGTTATTTTCAGCAGGGAATAGACGCTGATAAGTTACTGATGTTGCCTGATTATTTTTAGCCTCAGTCAATTTCAAGCGATTCGCCACTATCGAAGGCGTAAACTGGCCACTTGATCTGGCAGCAATCCAATTATCACCAACATTAGTGCGATCAAAGTTATCAGCAAAACAAGTTAACACTCTGTCCGCTTTTTCAATGGCGACAAAGCTATAGTTTTCCCGAAAATGTCTTCTCTCTGAGTTGCCGTAGGTATCTTCATCAACCACCATGCTCACGCGGTCTTTGGACAATTGGCATCGGCGCAACCAACCACCATCATCACCACGGCGACTGGTTTTGCCTGCCACTAAAACAGGTGCATTACTAAAGCCTGTTAAGGGCGTGGTAAAATTACACTGGCTGCTTAGATCTAATGTTCCATCAGAATCAAAGGTTTGAGCATTACCAAAATGAAAATTAGTATTTTCGCCATTTAACACCATAGGCCCACTGCCTGCTGCGACAGACAAATAAGCGATGGTCTCATTTTGAATTGAACCATTGGCTAAATTCCCCGGTTGGCAGCGATTATTACTACTTCTGACCTCCGAAGTATCTAACGCAAATTGAATGCCTGTTGAAGTAAACTGCGATGTGCTGGTAAACCAACAATTATTATTGCGAGTTTGCAGTTGATTTAAAACAACGTTTTGACTTGCAGGCAAGGTCACGGATATGTAAGGGGAGTTTGAACCAAACAACGCCTGACTATAATCCACCGCACCAGCAATAAGTTGTGAACCATTTGGCAGATCATGAGTCCCCTCTGTGACGGCAATCCAATGCACCTCTGGCATAGTGTTTGAGGCAAGATAACGGTTTGTTGGGGAAGGCGGTTCTTGCTGCTGCCAACTAAAGCCGCTTTTACTCACACTGTTTGGCACCACAAAAGCAGATGCAGGACCATCGCTGTTAGTATTGGTTTGCGAAATCGTTGGCATTATAAAGATCAACGGATTGGAGCCTGTTGGAAACGGAGCATCAAATACAACATTGGTTGAAGTGGCTTTACCGTATTGAATATGGAAAGGCGTGACAGGCTTTGGTGAAGTATCGCAATTAGGTACAACATTAATATTGGCAGCGGAATTTGAAAAAGTTACATTTGAATTACCTTCTAAAAAAATATTCTTACCTGTCAGAGCCCCTATTAAATTCGCACTACTTGAGATAACAGCCTTATTCTCAGATACAACATGACCTGTTAACTTTGCCCCATCATTTAAAGTAAAGTTGCCGTAGTTATATAAAAGGAAGCGATCTGCATTATCAATCAAACTTAAGTTAAAATGAGTATAATCATTTTTAACAAAAAAACTCACTATTCCTGTATCGGGAAAGATAAGCTCTACACCATGTTTTAAAAATAAAGTTTCGATCCAATACTGCCCTGCAGCCAATTTGATTTTTCCTGAACCAATATTTAAACTTTTTATCTTATAGACTCCTGAAGTATTATCAGAAGTGAACTCGATTGTATGAGTAGACCCAAAATCAAGTTCAATATCTTTGTATTCTCCATCAGTAACAATTGTAGAGGTCTCTTCCCAAAGGGGCTTTACATTGATAGAACTAGATGACTCACATTGTGAAAACTCAATTCTATCTGCTGGTAGAATTGAGACATATCTACCTTCTTTACAGTTTTTAGCAGCCTCATTTGTAGAAATACAACCTTTAAATTTACTATCACCATTTTGAATATAGTTATAAGTCGGAAGTTGGCCATTAATTGGCGCATTCGTAATTGTGGCGGTATTCAACGAAATAGTCCCTGAGGGACTATAATTATTAACTCCTTCAATAAAAGTAGAACTCCAATCAGCATTGGCGCTATATATTGGCATGCACACAAATAACAAAATACTGAAGATTCGTATAAATAATAAGGAGCACTTTTTAACAACATTAATCACCACGCGCTTCTACCTCAACTTGTCGGTTCACTCGCAAACAATTGGTGCTGCCATCCGCGCCACAAGCACCGGTTTCACATACCGCATTGCTGTTTATTCTAAACTGAATCACGCCGCCTACGGATGCTGAGTTACAACTAATAGCAACACTGCAGCCATGAAACCCAACCGTATCAGGTGGCGTCCAACTGCTACTTACATTAGTGCAATTTCCCACACTGCCATTAAGCGGAAATAACTGGGCTAATGCCGCATCTGCGCCACTATTAGCACTATTCAATGCCCTTGCCCCCCACACTTCCATCGAAATGGCTTCATCACCATCTTCCACAATGCGTAATAAACTGGCCGCCAGTAAAAACATGACTATCAGTACGAATATACCAATAACTAATGCGCTGCCGCGCTGCTGACGAAAGTGCACTGTATTAAGGGACATTGATCACCTGCACTTGATGCTGATATTTAAAGGTTTCACCATTCACCCTGAATCGAGGTTCAATATGGATCATCGCATTGGTGATCAAACTTGATGGTGTTAACGTTATGGCTGGTTCAATCAATAAGTTATTCACTACATTTTGCGCCATTAATACCCCATTCCCCATAGTTGCGGGAGTGGGCTGGCTTACCTGATAACCATAATTGGCATAACGTTTTAAATCGACTGAACTGCCATCAACAGTTTTTTCAAAACAATAACTAATCGGCTGCTCAGCAAAAAACATTCGCTTCAAAGGCGACTGCTCAGTAAATCGGATTGCTGGGCTAAAATCTACATTCACTTGATCGCCCACCACATCTACAGCAGCAATAACAAAGCGTTTAGCGGTTGTACCAATTGGATTATAAATTTCTGCTGCGGTGAGCGGATAAACAAAAGCCCACTGTCCTGCGATGACATCTTGATTGGTTTTAATCACACTTGCTCGAGTGTCCACAGGATCCGGCGCTACTGGCGCCTGAATATAACTGGTACTGGATGCAATAGGCACAAATTCAATACATTGATAACTACCATCAATGGCAGTGGATAATCTTGCGGAATTAGGTAAGGCGCCACGAATATCTCGGGTGATGCGTTCAACCCCAAATCGGCTTTGGCTGAGCACCTGATCGACTGCACTCGACTCAACAAAAATACGGGTCCCAAAAATCACAAAACTGCTAACACCCACCACTACAATCCCAAGGATTAGAATAACGGTGACCATTTCAACTAAAGTGAAACCTTTGCGCTTGCGATGAAATAATGCAGCCATTAGTAGTTACTCCTTACCGCTTGGTAAGTGATCACTTCGCTACTTGGAGTGGTGACGTTAACAGTAATGAGCTTGGCCGCCTTAGTGGTGACATCGAGGTATTCTACCGTCACTTCTAAGTCAAAATTAGGATATACCGAGGCATAGGTTTGAGTGGAGTTGAACATCAAATCATTAATGCCCAGACCATGATAATCATCAACATCATTAAAATTGTCACGGCTTTCACCATTAGGACCTAATGCAGTTGAGCAAGGCAAGCCTAACGGACTATTACATGCAGGTACGCCGCCATTAGGATTAGTATTTTGATCATAACGTTTACCCCAAATTTCATTCATCACTGAGTGCGCAAGCTCAGCAGAACGCACACGATGTAGCGACTCAACCGCACGATTAGCTTGGGGAAAAAACATTGAGGTTAACATGACGATTGCAATACTAATAACCATCATGCCAACCACCAGCTCAATCAAGGTAAAGCCCTTTATTTTGCAGCTAGGTTGAGTTAAAAGCTTACATGGCATGAATATAGCCCTCTGACTCAACGGCAACCACTAGGGTGTCATCGGCAATAATATTAAAACACGCTCCACTGCAAATTGGCTGCAATAAGCGCCCTAAACTATCAAAGGTCACGGTAAAGTTTTGACTACCTCCAGCAAGCAAACTCACATAAGCACCACCTTGAAACTCTTGTAATAGCTCGGTTCGCAGCAGCGTGCCACTACAGGCATTACCATTACGTGCAGAGTAATGCCGCAACTGATAACCCGCAACAGTCACATTAATATCATAGCAACGGTCGGTATTATTTAAGGCGCGTAACTGGCCTTGGCGTAGCTCGGCAATAAACTCATTGCGTAACGCATAGGCACTATAACTTGAATCAGAAAAAAGCCGCGGCAACACTGTTACCGCCAAAATACCAATCAGTAAAATGGTGGTCACAAGTTCTACTAACGAAAACCCATTTTGCATTTGGGTTGAGTGACAGCTTTTCATCTAGAGTATTGATGCCTTTGGCAATAAAATCTTATTAGAGTATGGCAAAATATATCACAAACGTCTTGATATCCTTTAACAAATATCCTTTGAAAGTCTACTGAAATAATGGCCAGTTTGTGCTGCTACAAGCCAAGCTTGTCATTAAGAATAAAAAAACCTGCAAATGCAGGTTTTTATCATTAAATTACCGCTTAGCAATTAGCGGCTGTTGGAAAAGGTAATGGAGCATCATTTTCATCTAGTGCATCTGAAGTGAAAGTCGACACACTTGTTGCGGTCGCTTGATTATACTTAATATTACACGTTGCTGGTGCACCTTTTTGCTGAATAGTTACCACACCACCAGTATCCGTTATATTCCATTCATCAGCAGATAAATCTGTAGCATGCAAAATAGCAGCACTTGTGCCAGCTAAGTAACCATAGACAACGGCAACTGATGTACTCGGAGTTGCAGCACCATCACCGATACCAATATTGGCTGTCTCTGAAGCATCTTTTTCTTTACCTGCCAATGACGCTTTAGAGTACACCAAGCTATTCGCACCCTGAATAGCCCCTTTACACCTTGCAAGGTTGATACACGTGCATCGCCTTGTAAATTGATAAATTTAGGCGCTGCGGTAACCGCTAAAATACCTAGAATAATAATCACCACAACTAATTCGATTAAGGTGAAACCTTGTTGTTTTTGCATAAATACGACCTATAGATACGACAATATAAAATATGGATGCTTTTTTCCAAACTTGCTGCATTTTAGTAAAGCAAGGTAAGTGGCTAAGCAATGTTCTCGCGTTAATCCTTAACGGCGAGATTTGTTAAATAAACAACCTTTACCTAACAAGGGCGTCAATTATCTCACTTAGTCAATTTTCTGTCTTGCATAACTCGGTATCAGTTTGTATCAATCATATTTAAAACAGATATTTAACAACATCATGTTTGCTACAAATTAGCTGTTCTGAGCTTCTAGCTAAGGTTATTTGTAAATAGTGGCAGATAAGGGCTTAATTACGAAAAAACCTGCAAGATGCAGGCTTAGGTGAAGGTGACTGGCTAATGATTATTAACATTTACTTGGGTCTGTCTCTATGTCATAGGAGGGTAGTTTACCCTCTTCTGATGCACTTTTGTAAATCAATACACAAGAGTCAGTTGGCTCTCCGTCAAATGGGGAAGGGGCACCTCGCTGCCAAATTGCAACAGAAGCTGCTGATCCTTGTATTGTTCCAAACTGCACAATAAGCCAATCTCCATTGCCAGTCTGATTATTAAAATCATCAAATTCAGCCCCCAAGGCATCAACCAAAGATTGAATGTCTGCACTTATATATCCAAACTCAATGTTTACATCATTTGCAGCACCAATATCTACCGTTTCTGTAGCAGCTTTTTCTTTACCTGCGATTGCCGCCTTAGAATAAACTAGAGAATTAGCACCTTTCAGTGCAGCCTGCATTCCTGCTAGTGCAGACACTCTTGCATCGCCTTGAAGGTTAATAAATTTGGGGGCAGCAGTAACGGCCAGAATCCCTAAAATAATTATCACCACAACCAATTCAATTAAGGTAAAGCCTTGTTGAGCTTTCATAAATACCACCCTATTAATTCGACCAGCTACTCTTTACATCATTAAAAGTAGAATTTACTTAATGTCATTACAATATAGCAAACATAAAAAAACCTGCATGAAGCAGGCTTTTAGAAAAAAAATTAATTAACAGTCATCGGGATCCGTTTCTGCGACATAAGTTGGAAGAATTGACGAAGATTCAGCCTGTTTATAAGACAGGAAACAAGTTGTTGGAGCGCCGGATTGCCATATAGTTACTACACCTGATGTACCCACAAAGATATTCCAATCCTCAGTCCCAGTAGGATTAACGGCCAAATCTGTTACAGTATTAAATTTCACATCCATTGCATTCTCTAACTGTGCCTGATTTGCTTGCAGGTAACCAAATTGAGTCACCGCTGGCGTTCCTGTGCCAATATCCACAGAAGGCGCAGGGGTAGCAGTAGCAGCTTTTTTTTCTTCTCCAGCTATCGCAGCTTTAGAATAAACTAATGTGTTAGCACCCTGAATTGCCGCTTTCATACCCGCTAATGCAGATACGCGCGCATCACCTTGTAAATTGATAAATTTAGGTGCTGCGGTTACCGCTAAAATACCTAGAATAATAATCACCACAACTAATTCAATTAGTGTAAAACCTTGTTGTTTTTTCATTGTCAGACCTCGGATATTAAATTTAAAACTTATTAATTAACCAATCATTGAATTAGTCGTTATTAAAAGAGAGCACTTGCCCTGTGCCTGGGTTGTAGGTAATGCCATTTTCCCCAGCGGTATCTAAAGCTGGTACTGGATTAGCAATACCAGTGGTTTGGTTCAAGCTTAATGATCACCACCAACACTGGCATTTTCAGCTTCTTAGGTCACATAAAAAAAACGTGGGATAGCTGTTGCTGCAAGTAAACCGAGGATCACTATTACAATGACCAGTTCGATTAACGAAAAACCACTTTGTCTCAATTTCATAAGTTGCATACTCTTAAATTGCCCAATAACTTATTGCTGAAATTATCCTTACAACCGAGTTTACATTTACTTAACGTCAATACAATATAGCAAAAATAAAAAACCTGCATAAAGCAGGCTTTTTAAATTATTTTTTAATTAACAGTTATCTGGATCCGTTTCTGCAACATAAGTTGGAAGCGTTGTGGCAGATCCTGCTTGCGTATATACCAATGTGCAAGTTGCTGGAGCACCAGCTTGCCAAATAGTAGCCACACCAGCGTCCACAAAAATAGTCCAGTCTTCAGTGCCAGTTGTGGTTGGGTCATTAACTGCTGTTGCTACATTAAAAGAAACATCCATTGCATTCTCTAACTCTGCTTGAAGCGCTTGCAAGTAACCAAACTGAGTCACCGCTGGCGTTCCTGTGCCAATATCCACAGAAGGTGCAGGGGTAGCAGTAGCAGCTTTTTTCTCTTCTCCAGCTAATGCCGCTTTAGAATAAACTAATGTGTTAGCACCCTGAATTGCCGCTTTCATACCCGATAACGCAGATACGCGCGCATCACCTTGTAAATTAATAAACTTAGGTGCTGCGGTTACCGCTAAAATACCTAGAATAATAATCACTACAACTAATTCAATTAGTGTAAAACCTTGTTGTTTTTTCATTGTCAGACCTCGGATATTAAATTTAAAACTTAATTAATTAACCAATCATTGAATTAGTCGTTAGTAAAAGAGAGCACTTGCCCTGTGCCTGGGTTGTAGGTAATGCCATTTGCCCCAGCGGTATCTAAAGCTGGTATAGGATTAGCAATACCTGTGGTTTGGTTCAAACTCAATGACGCGACTTGGTGGTAAACACACAAATCGATACCCGTAACGGTTGCCCCAGTAATGCTTAATGCGTCACCACCAACACCGTCAAGCACTCTAACGGTATAACGCTGTTTTCTAGCATCTTCTGTATATAGTACATTGCGAGGCGCACTTTGCAGTACGGTATTAAATACTTCTTGGCAAGTCGCATCTGTCATCGTGGTGACATCCAGATTAGTTTCTCCAGTAGGGAAGCCAAAACGAGTGTCGAGTGAAACTGGGGTACCATCTAAAATAACAGAGCTATTACGACGACCGTCAACTTCCCATTGTGCACGTACAAAGCTTACTGCGGTCGATAATCCCCCAGAAACCCCATCAACACTGGCATTTTCAGCTTCTTCGGTCACATTTAAAAAACGTGGGATAGCTGTTGCCGCAAGTAAACCGAGGATCACTATCACAATGACCAGCTCGATTAACGAAAAACCACTTTGTCTCAATTTCATAAGTTGCATACTCTTAAATTGCCCAATAACTTATTGCTGAAATTAGCCTTACAACCAAGCTTACATTGCCATACAAATGTTAACAAGATTTTCACTAATATTAGCAGCTTAATGGATATTGCAAAAATATTAATTACTTAAATTGTGAGTGTTTGCCAAAAAAATGACTCTACCCGACGTTGTTTGATAACTAATTGTTGTAGAGTCTGGCGCAATGAATCGACACACGCCAATTTCAGCATCGTAACTCACATTTACTTGCTTAAGCGGGCTGACAAGTAATTGATACCACAATCGCTCACACCCCTTTACATCTAGGGTTTCTAAAACTGGCCAGCCTTGCTTAGATAAGCTAATCCAATTACCTGTAGCTAGCTGACTGTCAAAGTCTCGCGACAAGTTAACCGCATTATTTGTATCGCTTTCACCCACATTTGATTTTTTATTGGCTTTGATATCTTCATCTAAAGTTTTAAGCACATTTGGTGCCATACTTTGCCAATTAAGTAATATTTTGTCTGGCCTGCCGGTGGATAACCATTGGCTTTTCACCATGGCTAAAATATTTAGTAGTCGGTTGTGCTCCATCGCAAAGCTTTGGCCTACAAGGGTAGGAACAGTGTTGAAGTGACGGAACCCTAAAACACCTAGCACCAACAGCAGTACCACCAAAGCAAGTATGCGACCATAGACTTTTAATAAATCATCATCGGCTTTTTGCTGTCTTAACATAACCCGCACTGTCCATTGATATTCATGTTGCCTTTATCCTTTAACAACATTGAGCATATCCCACATTGGCAGATAAATGCCTAAAGCTAAAATTAATACGATACCCGCCACAAAGCCTATCAAGATAGGCTCTAGCTTAGCGGTGAGGTTTTTCAAATCGTAATCAACCTCTCCCTCATAAAAATCAGCGGCATCAGTTAATAGCTGATCAATTTGGCCGGTTTCTTCACCGACTGCCACCATTTGCAAAACCAAAGGTGTAAACAATTTGCTGCTATTAGACACCCTAAGCATTGATTCACCAGACTCAATACCATGACGCATATTCACAATTTTATCGTGCATATAAGCGTTATCGACGGCATCGGCAACCAAGCTAAGTGCTTGTGTCATTGGCACGCCAGCGCTAAGCATCATCGAAAAACTACGACAGTATCGTGATAAGGTTGAGCGCTCAATAATTGAACCAACGGCAGGAATATGTAACTTCCATTTATCCCATTGCTTTTCACCTTTTTCACTTTGATGCCAATACCGAACGCCAATAAATACGCCAAGTAAGCCAACCAACATATGCGGCCAAAAGTTAACAAATAGATTAGAGGTCGCAATTAATAATTTTGTCGCCCACGGCAGTTCAGCACCAAAGCGGGAGAACATGTCAGCAAATTTAGGGATAACCGCAATGTTTAAAATGACCATGGCAAGGGCGATGGCAATTAACACAAAAATGGGATAACGCATCGCCGATTTGATTCGGCGACGAGTCTCTTGTTCACGTTCAATGTAACCAGATAGCTGAATAAAGGCATCTTCTAACTTACCTGTGTTTTCACCAACATGCACCATAGACACAAACAAGGAATCAAATACATCTTGGTGCTGATTCATAGCTGAAGATAGCGGTCGACCAGAGGTAAGCTGAGTAGAAATATCATCTAAAGCTTGTTTCATTCTGACTGAATGAGTGGTTTCAGATAATCCTGCAATTGCCCGCAAAATAGGAATGCCTGAACGGGTTAGCGAATACATTTGCCGAGTAAAAATTTGCAACTCTTCGAGTGACACTTTACTGCTAAATAATTGCCCTAGATTGAAGTCTTTGCGGGGTTTAACTTCCCTTAATTCTAACGGAATGATGCCGCGCGACATCAAGGTATCTGCGGCAGCGCTTTCGTTGGCTGACTCAAGCTGCGCCGACACTGGCTGCCCTTGCGCATTTCGACCTCGATATTGATAAATAGGCATATGATTACATCTCTAGCGTATTTTGGCTGACCACATCTTGTGAAAGTGGCACTACGGACTCAGACACGTCTTCTACTAGTTTAGCCACTTCCTCAATGGTTGTTGTGCCCTTAAATAAATACTCCATGGCAGAGTGAGCTAATGGTACAAAATTAGGGCTTTTTACCGCAGCACGCGCAAAATCTTGTGGGTTACCTGTGCGCATCGCATCAATCATATTTTCATCTAATTCTAAAATTTCAAAAATACCAATCCGTCCACGATAGCCTGAACCATTACAGCTTTGGCAGCCCGTGCCGACTTTAAATGTCGCTTGACTAAAATCATGCTTAGAAACACTTTTAAGCCAGCTACTGTCTGCTGCGGTTAACTGATAATCAACACTGCAATTATGACAAACACGGCGCACTAGTCGCTGGGCAATGATCACCCGTAATGCACTTGCCACAAGATAACTGGCTGCGCCCATGTCTAATAAACGCAGGGCACTGGTGACCGCATCATTAGTATGCAAGGTAGATAATACAAAGTGACCCGTTAATGCACCCCTTAAACCAATTTCAACGGTTTCTTGGTCACGCATTTCGCCCACCATGATGATGTCGGGATCTTGTCGTAACGTGGTACGCAGTACGTTAGAAAAGTTTAGACCAATTTTATGGTTAACTTGTACCTGATTAATGCGTGGTAATTGATATTCTACAGGGTCTTCAACGGTAATAATTTTACGGTCGGCGGTGTTTAACTCGCTCAAAATACCATAAAGGGTGGTGGTTTTACCGCTACCTGTTGGCCCTGTTACCAGCAACATGCCATGTGGACGTTTAATTTGTTTACGAATGCGGGCAACGATATGCGGGGGCATACCGGTTTCATCTAAGGTACGTAGGCCTGCGGTTTGATCTAACAAACGCATCACCACTGACTCACCATGATAAATCGGCATGGTAGACATACGCACATCTATTTTATGGCCTTTAATTTCCATATGAAAACGCCCATCTTGCGGCATACGTTTTTCAGAAATATCCAAGCCCGCCATCAGCTTCAAACGCAATACTAGCGCCGATGCAATATTAACTTCATTCAATGTGTTTTCATGTAATTGGCCATCCACACGCTGACGAATACGCAATACCTTTTCACCGGGCTCAATGTGAATATCAGATGCACGCATTTGTACCGCATCTTCAAAAATAGACTGCAATAATTTAACCACAGTGGTTTCATTATCACTGTCGCCTTGGGTCAAATTGGCCAAGTCGAACATATCGTCAGCGGCGTATTCTTCTTCTAATTTTCCGGCAATCTGAGCAATTTGATCTGTACGGCGATATAAGTTGTCAAAAGCATCAAGCAATTGCTGCTCTGGTGCGACAGCAATTTCTAACCGTTTTGGCGCCACAAGGGTTTCTATGGTATCGATGGCTTGTAAATCGGCGGGATCGCTCATTGCAACCAACACATGATCGCTATGGCTTTCGACCACTAATGCTCGATGACGACGAGCTTGCACTTCTGATAATAGGTTGACCACTTCAGGAGTAATCGGACGACGACTAATATCTAAAAACGGTAAGTTAAGCTGCTGGGATAAAAACTGCAGTAACTGAGTTTCTGTAATGCAATTTAGGTCGATTAATGTTCGGCCTAACTTTTTACCGGTATTGCGCTGCTCTGACAGCGCCTGCTGCAACTGCACATCAGAAATAATATGTTCCTGAACTAAAAGATCACCTAAACGCATCTTTAATTTAGGTTTCATTGGCTTTCTCCTAGTTGAACTAATCTTTGCTCAATAAAGGTAATAGCAGTATCCGATAACCCGGGATACTGCAACGCTGAGCGGTAAGCGAGGGCGGCTTGAGCATATTGTTGTTGTGAGTCTAGCGCATAACCTAACCCCATCCACCAACGAGGTTGCGTCGACTCGAGTGTTAATAAAGATCGGTATGCTTTTTCTGCAATAGCAAACTGACCAACTTGCTGGGCTATCTCACTTTGGGCGATCCATTTATCTTTAGCGAAGGGTTGCTTATCTTCAATGAAGCTAAGTGTCATTAATGCGTCTTGATATTCTTGCAATGATTTTTCAATATTGGCTTTCATTAAATAAAACTCCCAATAAGCTGGGAACATGCTAATACCACTTTCAAGTAATCGAATCGCAGTATTGGTGTTATTTTGGCCAAAGTAAATCATCACTAACTGCTTGCGAGCAGCATGCAAACTGGGGTCTAAAATGATGGCGTTTAAATATAAACTAGAGGCCTCTTTTAAGCGCTGAGCCCCTTCTGCCACTTGCGCCTTTTGATATTGTGCTTGGGCTAATTGGGGTTTAGTCATGTTAACTTCAGTGACTGTCATGTTTGCTGGCTGTGCAGCTTGCTTAGGCTGAATTACTGTGACTGCTGCAACTGGCGCAGGGTTATCAATTGATTCTGAACTTACTACTTTTTCAAGTGTTTGCTCTGGATGGTCTTGCCTAGTTGAGGCCAATGAAACTGACTCAGCACTTGCAATTGCTGGTGCCTTAACTGGTGAAGGGGCATCTGCCAAGGCGATGTCGGTAAGCTGTTCGTCGCTCACCTGTTTATCTGTTACTTGCACCTCGTTAACCGCCCCATCTACCAGAACAGTTGTTTCAACACTCGTATTTGCAATAGTTTGACTTTGATTGGTCTGACTATTGGCATTGGGTGCATCGGCTTTAACTGGATCAATGTTGGTTTCATCTACTGTAGGCTGTTTAACCGTCGTGACTTTACTGACAGGTTGAATATTTTGAGCTTGTTCAAACAAGCTGTATCCCAACCAAACCATAAGCACAACTAGCGCGGCCAATACCCAAGGTAAGCGGGATTTTGTAGGCGGTTTTGCCTTGGTAGTAAATTGCAGTTCAGGCCGAACAAAGCTGGCAGGCTCAACTTTATTGTCAGCACTATCTGACTGTTGGCGCTTTTCTAAGTCTTGCAGCATTTTATTTATCACGCTCATAACAGCTCACCTATACGTGCAAACCAGTTGCTGCAACATGCCGCTGAACTGAAATTAAGCCCAACAATAATAGTAATAACCAAACCAACTAAAACAATCATTCCTGCTTTAGGTTTAACATTCATAACCGATAAATCTGGCTTGCTGGCATCCTCGGTATCATCTATTGCTTGTTTGCAATGAGTTGCGCTAACCCGTTTTAGGCCTTCGCCATAACACAGCAATAAACTTTTATGGGCCAGAATGTTTACTAACCTTGGGATCCCTCTGGCTGCGGTGGCGATAAGTTTAGATTCTTTCTCAGCAAAAATGGGATCAGTTTGTGCCCCTGCAACCTTTAAGCGATGATTCATGTAAGCCTGTACTTCATCCCAATTTAATGGTCTTAAATGATAACTAAAGGTAATGCGTTGCCTTAGCTGGCGAAGTTTTACTTGGTTCAGTCTTTCGTCTAACTCTTGCTGGCCAAACAGAACCACTTGTAATAATTTTCGGCTTTCAGTTTCTAAATTAGTAAAGAGGCGTAACGCCTCTAGACTCTCATCGGGTAAAGCTTGGGCTTCATCAATCACCAGTACCACCTGATAGCCCCGCTCATTTAAATCTAATAATCTTTCATAAATTAAACGGGTTAATTGCTGTTGGTCGAGTGACTCATTGATTTCAATACCTAAATCAGCGGCAACAGCCCAACGTAATTCTGCAGGCGTCAAATAGGGGTTAGGAATATATGCGCATTGAAACTGTGACGGTAAATCATTTAATAATTTACGACAGACTAAGGTTTTACCTGTGCCAACTTCACCAGTGACCTTAATAAAACCTTCGCCAGTTTCTAGGGCCATTTGCAGCACTTGTAATGCTTCGACATGAGGCTCTAAACCGAAAAAAAATCCAGTGTTAGGTGTCAAAGTAAACGGCAGCTGCGTTAGTCCAAAATGCGGCAAATACATATTTTTTGCTCTCTCAGCAATATTTTACTGTTGAGATGGATACCAACCGTCAATTAAATCTTGCGAGCGTTTAAGCTCATTTTTCCAGGTGTCTGCACCCACTACCGTTGGCTTTAGCAAGATTATCAATTCGGTTTTAGTTTTCGAGCGACTACGGTTGGTAAAGGCTTCACCAATAAATGGGATGCTTCCGAGTAGCGGCACTTTTGAAACAATTTCAACATTATCACTTTTCATCAAACCACCAATAACCACCACATCTCCTGATACGGCTTTAATGACAGTATCAGACTCGCGAATTTCGCTTTGCGCCAAGGGCAACTCAAGGGTGGAATCGCTGATTTTAATTAACTTAGTTTGCTCTTGAACATCGATCACCGATGGATGCACATGAAGCAATACGTTGCCTTCTTCATCAATTTGTGGCGTTACGTCTAGCGCAATACCCGAGAAAAACGGTGTTAATTCAACTTCAGGTGTGGTCACAGGCGTAGTACCAGCTACCGTTGTGGATGACACGTTAGTCACAAAATACTCATCGTTACCAACTTTAATCACGGCTTTTTGGTTGTTAGATGCGGTAACACGTGGGCTTGATAGCACGTCCACATCACCTTGGGTATCTAACAAACTGATCATGGTTGCAAAGTCTTTACCTTGCACATTGATTGTCGTGACACCACCAATCACACTAGTAATGGCATTACTTAATCCTTGTCCTGGCGAGGTGCCAAAGTCGATACTGGTGCTATCAGTGGGTTGCCCTAGCATTCTTTCCCACTGGATACCTTGCTGATACCCGTCGGATAAGGTTACTTCAATAATTTTGGCTTCTAAAATAACTTGGCGCTGTAAATGCGTTTCCGCAGTATTGAGGAAATCACGCACTTGACGTAATTCATTTGGCAGGGCACGAATGGTAACAAGTCCTGCTTGCGGTGTTACCACCACCTGCCGGCCGCCACCAGTTTCACCAATAATGGATGTTAAGGTTTCTTGTAATTCCCCCAAAAATCGGTTTTAGTTTTTGAGCGAATAAAGGTGCCGTTAGTGTTATCACCATTATTGTTGCTATTACTACCGCTGGTGTTATTGCTGCTGTTATTATTTGAGCTATTACCGTTGTTGCCATTACTGCCATTGGAGTTATTGTTGTTATCAGAAATACGGCCTGAACTGACTGACGTTAAAGATAATCCTTCACGCTCCATGTATAAATAATTTAGCGAGAAGGTTTCGGTACGCATACCTGCAGGGAAAATACGCAAAATACGTCCATCACGACTTACTTCATAACCAAAAATATCTTCTACAACCTTGATGGCCTCGTTTAACGTGACTCCTTTGAGCGATAACGAAATACGACCTTCTACATCAGGGTGCACTGCGACACTCAGCGGGGTACCTTGCACTAATGACGCAAAAAACACCTTGGCATCCACATCATTTGCAGATACATCAAAACGACGTTCAGCTGGCAATTGCGCCATCATTCTTGCGTTATTTTGGCTATTTAACTCACGTTGTACATCAGCAGGCATTTGCGCTGGCGGAGGTGTCACCGCTTTCGGTGTATTGGCTTGAGCAAGTGATTCATCAAGTGCCGATCTTGATGCGCTCGGTTCTGGACGATTTGTCGTCTGACATGCCATTAAACTTAATGCCAACAGAGGAGTAATGTAATTGATTGCTTTCATTTTAATTATTGTCCTATCTCTCTGTTATCGACTGGAATAGCTGAAGTTTTCTACCATCAGACAAGCTGACGTGACTTTTGCCAATAGCGACAATTCGCACACCTTGGACATTGTCCCCCACCTTCATAATTTTATTGTTAATCACTGCGTAGGAGTGAGCCCCATTGACCACGCTGTTAAGTACTAAGCCTTGTTGGTCATTTACCATTGCCGCACGCTGAAAGCCTTGGCTTGGCAACGTAGGATCGCGCAAACTCTGGGCGTGCACGCTAGCAACCAATATCAGTGATAACACACTGCTGGTGAGGTAAGGATTAATCTTGTTTGGCAACACTGATAAAGTCCTTATTTATGCTTAATGTATACAACTCCAATTCCACACTGGCTTTAGGATGTTGTATAACTTGATAATCTAAACGCTTCCAATAAAGCTTATCTGGCATGGTTTCAACGGCTTGAACAAAGTTGAGCACTGAAAAGTAATCACCTTCAATCGTAAGCTTAATCCCATGGCTATAAAGGTTCATCTTGTCTTCTTCGCCAACCTGCAATAAAGCAACAGGGGGAATAGATGCAAACGACAGCAGCTTAATCCCTTTCCCCTTAGATAAGAGTTGTGCCAGTACCGTTGGCATATAATCTGCCGGTACCATATCAACCATTTGCAAAGCCAGTTCAGCATCAACATCAGCCATTTGCTGATTGAGTAAGGTTAATCTTTGTTGATAATCTGCATCGGGATCTAAGGTTAGCCTTTGCTGATAAAGCGCAATTTGTTGCTCTAAGATATTGCTCTCTTGTTGCAAACCTTGTACTTGCTTGGTCAGTTTACTTTGCTCGTTCCATATAGATTCAAGGGGTAAAAATGCAATAAAACCAAGTAATATCAAGGTTGCGGCGGCAACTAATACGCGTTCACGCTGGCTCAATCCGTTAAATTTAGAACCTAATTCTTGCCATTGCTGAGCCATTATTTTATCCCCTTAGCAGCACTAAGGGCTGGGGTACTGGTTAATTTGAATGCAAGAGGCTGATCTTCACCTCTATCCATGGTCATCGCTGCGAAAGCAAAACCCTTTAAGGTGTCTGCGGTTTTTAAACGATCAATCCATAACGGAATGCTATAGGGCTGTTGGCCAAAGCCTTCGAACTCAATATGTTGTTGGTTGAAGTAAATACGGCTTAACCAAACAGAACCGTCAGAGACGGCAGCCAAATCAGTCAAAATTGGTGAGTAACCTTGGCTAATGAGCGCCGTGCGGTGTGCTAACTCATCTTTTAATAATTTTTTCAATTCAAGTCGTTGCGCTTGTAATTCAACTTGAGCCACTAGCTCACTATTGGGCATTCTTTGCGCTATCTGAATCTCAAGCTGTTCCTTGAGTTGAGATTGCTGCTCTTTTGCCTGACTTGCTTGACGATGTTGCTGTTTTAGCTGATTGACCTGATACCAAGAAAAACCATACAACAGCACACTTAACCCAACAACAGCAACCACAGCAGCAACTAAATGAGTAAAAGTAAGTCGTTGCTTTGGTGGTAATAAGCTTGCTGAAAATAGGTTTACTCTGGTTTTATTCACGCCTCACCTCTTGGTAATTCACTGTAGGCTAGCTTGGCTAAATAGGCAGGCACACTCTGATGCTCAATGGCTGTCACCGTTTGGTTAAAGTTAACAGCAACTAACTCAGCAAGCGCCTGTGATTCACCCTCAACCAATAAATTAATCGCTGATACAGGAGCTTGGCGAAGTTGGCTTTCAAAATAATCCATTGAACGCTGAATTTCTAAGCTAAGGTTATCGGCAATGCCATAACTTAAGTCTTCCTTTTTCGCCTTATCAAGTTGAGTAAAACCTCGCACTCGACGTTGCATTAATAAATCACCAGACTTGACCACTGTGAGTAAGAGTTCTTGCTCTGGCATATGAGTCACTATCATGTGCGCCATATTATCTGCCGAATATAAGTGACTCAGTGCTAGTTCTTCGATGGAGATACCAGAAATCTCAAAACCACTTTGAATACAGTTTTCGGCCAAGGCAACTAATTTATCGCGAGCCGCAATGACGACATTAAGTTTGTTGTTAGTACCTATAGGAGATTCAAAATAATCAAGATGGATATTACTGATGGGTTCAGACACCATATCTTTAACTGACCAAATCAGTGCTTGGCTAATTTCGTTTTCATCGACGGTTGGCTTATCGGCTTGCAGCAATTGATAATATGCCGTCGATAACACTATCTGCAGTTTGGCCGTGCCGTAATGATTTTTAATGGTTTCAAATACCACTGACCAATTTTTACTATTTACATCAAATGAAGCAAAAGATTCTGCTTTGGTATCGGTCGCAGGCTGAAATACCCATAGGCTTGCAGTGCCAATGAACACCCCTAACTCACCTGATCGAGTCGCGGAACGCCAAAAAGCTAATTTACCTAAAAATCCATTCTTCATTTAAAAGCCTATTCACATACTTAGTGATGATTCTATTGCTGACTTTGCCGCACGATGCGTCACATTAGCGTAACAGATTCAATAGCGCATAACATTGTCAGTCAAGCTTTTGACTTTATCGTTAAATTTTACGCCAAAAGGCATGTTTTTTGGGCGATTTAAGATAAAGTCTGTTGATATCCGAAGATTATATGCAATTTTGTTACCATCCAAATTATGAAGTAACAAAAATTAGCCGCTAGAGAACAACATTTTAACTGCTAATGTTTTAATTTTATAGAAAAATACGTAAAAAACACCTGCTTAATTAAGATAGATTGCTAATAGGAGATAAACAAGTTATCAACTTAACATAAACACAAAAAACACCACCGAATCTTAACTAAACAATTAAAGTGTCTCCCAAAAACGGGCCTTGCCCGGCACTCACACCTAAAATTTTAAGTGTTTGCCATTCTTCAAGTAGCTCAATGCCTTCTGCCATCACTTGTGCTTTGGTTCTAAAAATACCGCCAATAAGACTACGTATATACAATTGATTTTCAGGGCGTTGATGGACTTGACGAACAATTGAGCGATCTAATTTAACATAATCAAACTCAAAGCTTTGAATGTAATGAGTGCCTACTACCTGCTTGCCCACATGATCGACACTCAATTTAGCTCCCATTCCTGATAACATAACTAACGTTTTGCGGACTTGTTCGTCATGCTCACGCTTAATGAAAACCTCTTCAGACACTTCAAACACCAAGCGCTCTGCGAGTTTTCTGTGCTCAAGTAAGCTTGTTCTGATCCAGCGAGTAAATGCTCGGCTCGTCAGCGAATCTAAGGTTAAGTTAATGCTGTAAGTCAACTCGTTGTTAGGCATTAATTCGAACAACACTCTCTCTAAAACTTGGCGTTCAATTTGTGGCATTAACCCACATTTGTTAGCCATAGGAATAAATAAGGTTGCACGTATTTCATTGTCTTGATTATCCCGCACACGGCTAAACACTTCATAATGTAATTGCGTGTTGTCACTATCAAATACGGGTTGAGTGAGAACAAAAAAGCGCTTATTAACTAAGGCGTATTCTAAAAAGCTACGCCACCTGACAGATCCTTTGGCAATTTCTTTATCTACAGCACCTTTATCGTACATAAACCAGGTATTAAATCGCTGTAGTTGCGCTGCGCGAAGCGCCATTTCGGCCTCTTCAATTATCTGCAACTGCGCATCTTCTGCCTTATAAAACGCGGCGCCCAAATGCAGATAATTATCATGATTAACAATTTGCCTATGTTCTAACACTAGACAGTTTTTGAGTATTCTACTGGCTAAAATATCCGCCTCTGCCAGTGATAATTGCGGAGCAACTATCACCAGTTGCGATGGTGTTCTGCGGGCAAAAATGACATCATTAATCTCCGCAATCAACGGAGTGATCACCTCAACAATTTGAGTCAAATACACCTTATTTGCTTCAATATCAGTTGGTTCATAAAGTAATGCATCGTTGTCAAACTCAAGAAGGAAGATCACTCCATAAGCGATCATTTTATTATCATGAGTTAACGCATCGATTCTGTTCTCAAAATAAAGATGATTGCCAATTTGAGTAACGGGGTCTAAAAAGGTATTAGCACGAATAAATTGATCAAGTCTGCTACGTTCCTGTTTGGCATCTTCTAAATCATCTAACAAGCGTGACAATGCACGGTTAATCATTCTAGGTCGACCTTTACCAACCGCTTGTTTTGCCGATGATAAGTCACCTTCTAAAATAAGCTGACTTCGTTCTGCTAACTGTTCAATCCCCGCAAGCTCATTAGCGAGCCAACTTAAGCTCAAACGCACAAATATGCCGATGGCAAGTAAACCAATGAATAAAATAATGAGTTCATACCAACCCAGTCTATGCTGTAAATAGAATGATTGAACGTCCATTGTCATAGTCAGGCCACTTTGAGGCTCAATGACTCTTTGATAATGCCTTAAATTGCTTTCCGATGGCTGTGGAGCTTGAAATGAAAATAAAATTTTATTATCAACACTAAGGCTATATTGATCCACATGATAGGCAGTCAGTACAGAAGGCAACCACGCTTCAAGATTTCTTACCCCTTGGTGTTGATAATGCTTGAGCACCATAGACTCAAGTTCTGAAATTTTGTTTTGCTGAAATTGATAAGCTAACTGAATAAAGCTCATTACGGCACATAGCAAAAAGACAAATGCAACGCCTGACAAAGAGAGCAACCAAAAGCTGGTTATCTTTTTAGTAAGGATTTTTGTAAACTTCATTTATCAGCTATCCTGATGGATTTATTATTTTTAGCGGTTCTTAAGTATACAGAATCTCTCAATTAAATATTGTAAATATCATTCAACCTATACTGTCAAATAAAAAAGGGGCTTACGCCCCCTTTAATCATGCTCACTTAATCTTTGCAACATTTTGTATTAAGCCATAAATTACAGGCTGTAATCGGGTAATGTGGTGATTTTAGCAACCCCAGAATCAATAGCGGCTTGGGCAACAGCACGCGCGACATTCACCAATAATCTTGGATCCATTGGCTTAGGTAATACGTACTCGGGCCCAAATTCCAAGGATGTCACATTAGGGTAAGCTGCTAAAATATCTGTAGGTACTGGCTCTTTGGCTAACGCAGCTATGGCACGAACCGCAGCAAGTTTCATTTCGTCGTTTATGACTGAAGCACGTACATCTAGTGCGCCTCGGAAAATAAACGGAAAACACAATACATTATTCACTTGGTTTGGGTAATCACTGCGCCCAGTCCCCATAATTAAATCTGCTCGAATTGCATGTGCAACCTCAGGTTTTATTTCAGGATCTGGGTTCGAACAGGCAAAAATAACCGGATTAGGTGCCATTAAGTTAACTTCCGCCTCAGTTAACAAATCAGCGCCAGACAAACCTAAAAATGCATCAGCCCCTTCAATCACATCCAGCAAAGTGCGCTTATCAGTATTATTGGCAAATAAGGCTTTATATTCATTTAAATCATCTCGACGGGTATGAAGTACTCCTTGTCGATCTAACATGTAAATGTTCTCGCGCAGCGCACCACATTTGACAATCATGGTCATACAAGCAATAGCGGCTGCTCCTGCACCTAAGCAGACAAAAACACACTCTTTGATATTTTTACCTTGAATTTCAAGTGCATTTAACATGCCAGCTGCAGTGACAATTGCGGTGCCGTGTTGATCATCATGAAACACAGGAATTTGACAACGAGCAATTAATTCACGCTCAATTTCAAAACATTCTGGTGCTTTAATATCTTCAAGATTGATGCCGCCAAAGGTATCTGCAATTGCTTCCACTGTATTAATAAAATCTTCAGTAGTGCGGTGCTTCACTTCAATATCAATAGAATCGATATTGGCAAAACGCTTAAACAGTAGTGATTTGCCTTCCATCACAGGTTTTGACGCCAACGGGCCTAAGTTGCCTAAACCCAAAATAGCAGTGCCGTTTGAAATCACTGCTACTGTATTTCCTTTATTGGTATAGCGGTAAGCCGTTTCAGGATCGGCTGCAATTTCACGTACAGGCTCGGCCACACCTGGACTATAAGCTAATGCTAAATCGTGGCTTGTTTGTGCAGGCTTAGTTAAACAAACGGCAGTTTTACCTGGAACCGGAAATTCATGATAGTCGAGAGCTTGTTGGCGAATATCTGACATATTATCAATCCTGAAATGCGCAATGATGTTTGATGAAGTGTGATAAACAACAGAACAACAACTTAAATAACTACTGTTGCATTAACTAACCATACGCTAATACACAAAGGAGATAAATCAAAAAATACGACTTTTTACGCTTAGATTAAGATTAAGCAACTTAAGCTTGTTTATTACAACTTATCATTTATGAGCTTTTAAAAATCAACAAGTTAATAATGTAGTAAAATAACAAAAATTTAGTTTGAATATCGTAATTAAGCTAATGTGGAATGCAAAAATGTTGGTAAGTTAACAAAATGAAAACAAGTATAGAAGAGTGATTATTTATAACGATTAAAAGGCATTTCAAGCTAAATTATTTTGTTAGCTTACAACTTTATAAAACGATAAAAACAAAAAAGGCGCCTAAAGCGCCTTTTTGAACAATTGCAAATGCAATTATTTTTTACCAAGTACACCAAAGCGCTTGTTGAACTTGTCGATACGACCACCAGTATCAACAATTTTCTGAGTACCAGTGTAGAATGGGTGACATGCACCACATACGTCCAAGTGTAAGTTTTTACCTACAGTTGAATTTACTTTAATAACGTTACCACAAGTACAAGTTGCGGTGATTTCTGCGTACTCTGGGTGAATACCTGGTTTCATTGGGGATACCTCAATTTGAAGGCCATGTCGCTATCACAACCCGAAGTTGGACACCACATGCAGTTAATTAACAATATGTTTTAGGCGCGAGATCATACAGTTTCTTCACAGCGCATACAAGCAGTAATTTTAACCACTCATCACCGAGGTAAATTAGCCTTGTTGAGAGCGATTAACTAAGTCATCAAACTTCTGTTTATCTGCTTGCAAGCTGTCGTATTGCTGTAAAATGTCTTTTGAAGGGCACACCAAATTACTGTCAGCTCTTAACTTAATAATTTGGCCATTGGCAAAGGCATTTGGGTTGGCATCATAAATCGCCAACATGGCACCAAATACATTGGTTTGCCATTGCTCATGCTTTCTCATCGCAATGCGCCACAGGCTATCATCAGGCAGCTTATTTATTTCACATGCTTCAGAAGAATATGCAATCGACTCAATATCATCAGCGGCAACGTCAGGCACCTCGGCTTCATCAGGAATATGGATAGCCAACTCCGCATTATCATTCACTGCAGTATCAACCTCTGAAGATGAATTAATTGGATTATCGACTTCATTCATAACCTGCTGTTCTGTCAAAGCAGTTACCGCAGCAGTTTGTTGTTGACTATCTTCAATCAACTCTTCAACATATTCTATATCAGCAACTTGTGACTCTAATTCTGATGATTCAACTGACATAGTCATGTCATCATCTGTCTGAACAAGTCCGTCATGTTCTGCATAAGTTATTGATGTTAGCGTCTCACCAGCCACAACGGCATCAAACTTGGCTTTATCTTGATTGGCATCTTGATACTGCGCCAACACGTCCTCTGTTGGGCAATTTAGCTGACTGTCTGACTTTAATTTTTGAATGTTATTTTTGACAAACGCCTGCGGATTGGCCTCATAAATCGCTAACATTGCACCAAAAACATTGGTACCCCACTTTTTGGCATGGTTAGAGGCGACAGTCCACAAGGTATCTTCGCTGCTCTTATTAATAGCACAAGCATAATTCGCTTGTGGATACGTTTGATTTTTCGGGTGATTGCTAGCCTTATCGTCGAAATAAGATTGGCTAGAAGAATAAGAGGGTTGATTAGCCGCTTCTTTTGCTGTGGCTTGATAACGTTGCTTGTATGCAGGTGATGATTTTAATGTTTTGATTGCCACTGGCATACTGGCCTGCGTGCCATCATTTTGGACGGTAAACTTCTTATTAAACAAGGTAACAGGAGAATACTGCTGCCATTTCCCTTCTCTAAATTCAGAAACAATCAAGGTTGAATTGGGATCGATAATTTTTTCTTGGCCGCGCAGAATAAACGTATTTTGTTTATGATCATCAACCAATAACTTTTCGAGTACGACAGTGTTTTTATATTTTTGGCGGATATAAAAACTAAGAAGGGTTAAATCGTTATGATCACTGACCACATTGACATTAAGTTTAGGTAATTCGCCTGCCTCAAAATCCATGGTTTCTATACCAATATGGCTCACATCAGCATTCACAGATGAGCTTAATGCACCCATCGCAAAACTCGCCAAAGCGAAACATACCTGAAAGGCCTTCATTTATTCTTCCTTCACAAACGTTAGTTACATATCAATATTATGTTTTTATTTTTATCTATGGTTTTTGTTGTTTTTTTCATGCAACTTTTTAACAAAGCTTTGCAACTATATAGAAAAAAACCAACTAGCTGCAACTAAATACTGATGATTTAGCGATTATCATTCTGAATAGCGAATCAGCATTAGTGCAACCCATTAATGAACTAATGAATGAACTCATTTATCAGCTCCAAATGGTGTTAATGAATGATTAAATTATAGCCATTACCCCAGCGAAAGTTCAACTCAATATTAGCGAGAATCGTCTGATTTGGTGTTTGTTATTTGTATCTCATAGATATTTAACTGCAATAAACGGTAAACTAACCTTAATTACTCAAAATGATGAAATTTATGTCAGTGTTTGTTGAAGTCGCCCTACCCGTCCCGCTAAGAAGAAATTTCAGTTATTGCGTGCCTGAAAAACTTCAAGGGGACGTTGCTGTCGGCTTAAGAGTAAAGGTCCCTTTTGGTCGCCAGCAACTTATTGGCCTAATAACGGCAATAACTGACAGTTGTGACTTAACTCCGCAGCAGATTAAAAACATCACTCAAGTACTTGATGAGCATCCGCTACTGCCAACTTCACTGTATAAATTAACCTTATGGGCGGCAAGATATTACTTTACCACCCAAGGTCAAATGCTTAGCCAAGCCTTACCGGTTGCCCTCAGAAAAGGAGCTGATACCGCGCCACAATCCATTGTGCTTTATTGTTTAACGGATAGTGGCAAACAGGCTCAAGTCAGTTTATTAAATCGCGCTCCTGCGCAAAAAAAGCTATTTGAAGCACTACAGCAACAATCAATTTCTCATGATGAATTTATTAACCTTGAATACAGTAAGGCCGCATTAAAAGCCCTTGAAGATAAAGGCTGGGTAGCGCGCCAAAACCAAGCTGTAAAAATCGATTTAAGCTGGCGTCAACAACTTGAAGTTACCGAAACACCGCACAAACTCAATAAGCAGCAAGCGGTAGCAGTGTCTATTCTAAATCAACAGCAAGGGTTTCATTGTAGTTTACTTGAAGGCATCACAGGTTCGGGTAAAACTGAGGTTTACCTATCACTGCTTGAAACGGTATTAAAGCAAGGTAAACAAGCATTGATTTTAGTGCCAGAAATTGGCCTAACACCACAAACGATTAATCGCTTTAAGCGCCGATTTTCAGTCACCATTGCGGTGATCCATTCAGGCTTAACCGACAATCAACGCCTTGATGCATGGCGACAAGCAAGAAGTGGCCAAGCGGCGATTATTATTGGCACGCGTTCAGCGTTATTCACGCCCATGTTATATCCCGGAGTGATTATTTTAGATGAAGAACACGATGCCAGCTTTAAGCAGCAAGAAGGCGTGCGCTATCATGCAAGGGACTTAGCCGTAATGCGCGGCCATTATGAAGATATTCCAGTGATTTTAGGTAGTGCGACACCCTCACTCGAAACCTTACAAAATGCAATTAGTGGTCGCTATCATCATTTGAGTTTGTCTGAACGCGCTGGCGCAGCGCAAAAGGTCAAACAAGGCATTATTGATATCACCAGTCAGCCATTGAAAAACGGCATGTCAGCATCGCTCATCAATGAAATGCGCATGCATTTAGATGCAGGCAATCAAGTGTTACTGTTTTTAAACCGTAGAGGCTTTGCCCCTGCGCTACTATGCCATGAATGTGGCCATTTGCATGAATGCGATCGCTGTGATGCATTCTTTACTGTACATCAAGGGCTTAACGAAATTTGCTGCCACCATTGTGGTAATCAATATGCCATCCCTAAACAATGTCACCAGTGCGGTAGCACCATGTTGATGGGACATGGCTTAGGCACAGAACAACTTGAACAAGCACTCAACACCCTCTTTCCCACTTATCCAGTGGTTCGAATTGATCGCGATACCACCAGACGTAAGGGGTCATTAGAAAAACAACTGCATGGCATTCATAAAGGCGAGTATAAAATTTTAGTCGGTACGCAAATGCTGGCAAAAGGGCATCATTTTCCGGATGTAACATTAGTGGGTTTACTTGATGTAGATGGCGCATTATTCAGCGCTGACTTTCGCGCCCCTGAACGTTTTGGCCAATTATATACCCAAGTATCTGGCCGAGCTGGGCGGGCTGACAAACCCGGAAAGGTTTTGCTGCAAACTCATCAAAGTGACAATCCATTACTGCGTAGCTTACTACAAAAGGGTTACGGTGAGTTTGCAAGAGAGCAGCTAAAAGAGCGCCAATTAGCATCGTTGCCACCCGCTTGGCATATGGTGGTGATCCGCGCCGAAGCACATTTAGCCGAAGATGCCGATAAATTTTTATCGCTAGTTAGCCAACTACTACCACAAGATAAAGAATTTGAAATTATTGGTCCTATTCCCGCGCCACTAGACAGAAAAGCCGGCAAGTATCGTCGACAGTTATTATTTCAAGCCAAGAGACGTCAGCGTCTTCAAATTGAATTTGAAAACATTCTTAATCAAATTGAAACACTCCCTGAAGCAAAAAAGTGTCGCTGGAGTGTTGACCGTGATCCCCAAGACCTGATGTAAATCCAATCGTAAAGGGGCTTTAATTGCTTGGCCAAGCCATAAAATACTTAAAAATCACGTTTAAAATCGAATGACTAAATATTTAACCTAAGCCGATAGCAATTTACCCCCATAAGCGGCTAAAATATGCGGTTCCGTTGTGTCCTATCCATTAACGAATTGAGTGCAAGCAAAGGCCCATGAAATCACATATTGAATCTTTATTAGACCAAACCATCGCCTCTTTTAAACAACAAGGCTTAGTGCCGGCAGATTTTCAGGCCCGCATTCAGGTTGACCGAACTAAAGACAAGAGTCATGGCGACTTAGCAACCAATCTAGCAATGATGCTAACCAAAGTGGTTGGCAAGCCCCCTCGTGATGTGGCTCAGTTGATTATTGATAACTTACCCGCGTCATCTCATGTAGCTAAAGTGGCAATTGCTGGCCCAGGTTTTATCAACTTTTTCATTGATGACACTGCGCTAGCTAATCAGCTACAACAAGCATTAAATGATGAGCATTTAGGAGTTTCTTTACCCACTAAACAAACCATTGTGGTTGACTACTCATCGCCTAACCTAGCCAAAGAGATGCACGTAGGTCATTTACGTTCAACCATTATTGGTGACAGCGTCGTGCGCGCATTGGAATTTTTAGGCCATAACGTGATCCGTCAAAACCATGTTGGCGATTGGGGAACTCAGTTTGGTATGTTACTGGCTTATATGGAAGAGCTACGAGCAGCCAATGGCGAGCAAGCAACCCTTGAGTTATCCGATTTAGAAATATTTTACCGCGCAGCAAAAGTACGCTTTGATGAATCAGCAGAATTTGCCACACGCGCTCGTCAACTCGTAGTTAAACTGCAATCCGGTGATGAGTACTGCAATAAATTATGGCGTGAATTTAACGATATCTCATTAAGTCATTGTTTAGATATTTATCAACGTTTAGGTGTAAGCTTAACCCGTGAGGATGTGCGCGGCGAAAGTGCTTACAACGCAGATCTAGACCAAGTGGTTGCCGACTTAGATGCCCAAGGCTTATTGTCTGAAAGCAACGGCGCAAAGGTAGTGTTCCAAGACGAATTCAAAACCAAAGAAGGTGAACCTTTGCCGGTTATCATTCAAAAAGCCGATGGCGGATATTTGTATGCCACCACCGACTTAGCCGCTATGCGTTATCGTTCAAATGTACTCAAAGCCGATCGCGCTCTGTACTTTGTAGATTTACGCCAAGCATTACATTTCCAGCAAGTATTTAACCTGGCTCGTCTTGCTAAATTTGTTCACCCAGAAATGAGCCTAGAACACACAGGTTTTGGCACCATGAACGGTGAAGATGGCCGCCCATTTAAAACCCGTAGTGGTGGCGTAGTGAAATTGGTTGATCTACTTGAAGAAGCCAATGTGCGCGCCCTAGATTTAGTTCGCAGTAAAAACCCAGATATGGACGAAGCAACCTTAATTGAAATTGCTCGCGTGGTGGGTATTAGCGCGGTTAAATACGCAGATTTATCTAAAAACCGTGCCAGCGACTATATATTCAGTTTTGAACAAATGCTGAGCTTTGAAGGCAACACAGCACCCTACCTACTTTATGCCTACACCCGTGTTGCTGGTATTTTCAAGCGTGCTGAAGATATTGACCTAAGCCAAGCCAAAATTGTACTTGAGCATGAAAAAGAAAAAGACCTAGGCACTAAGCTTGCCCAGTTTAATGAAGTGCTAATACGCATGACCGACAAAGGGCAGCCACATGTGTTATGCGCTTATTTATACGAGCTTGCTAGCCAGTTCTCAAGCTTCTATGAGGCCTGCCCAGTATTAGCTGCCGACACGCAAGCCCAAAAAGAGAGTCGCTTGCTACTGGCTAAACTTACTGCAAACACTTTAAAAACAGGCTTATCGTTACTTGGTATCGAAACTTTAGAGCGCATGTAACTATGAGTCGTGATTACGCCAACCGTAAACCGAAATCAGCGGCAAAAGCGGGAAAAACCTCCCGCTCAACCAAACGAAGCGCACCAAAGCGTCGCCTGCCTATTTTGCCTTGGTTACTAGCCATTGGATTGATTTCTAGCTTTGGCTATTTTTTATGGCTCATTAATGGCAGCTCTGAGAGTTCTGATGCTTTGGTGCCAGTAACCAATAAGCCAACTACCAGCCAGCCAGTTAAAGAAACGCCGCAAGCACCAAAAGATCCTAATGCCCTGCCGCCAAAACCAACGGAAGAATGGACCTATCTGGAAGAGCTTGAAAACAAAAATGTAGAAGTAGATGTACCTAACTCAGGTGTCGTATCCAGTGGATTGTATCAAATGCAATGTGGTTCGTTCCGTCAAGAAAGCCAAGCGAATCAAATGAAAGCTCGTATAGCCTTTATGGGCATGGAGGCGCAGGTTCGCCGCTCTGAAGGAACAAATGGTATTTGGTACCGGGTGGTTTTAGGGCCATTTAAAAGTAAACGCGATGCCGAAAGAGGTCGTCATACCATTCAAAATGGCGGCATCAATACCTGTAAAATTTGGTTATGGCAGTAAATAAGCGGTTAACCCTCATCGGCTAAAAAGCAAAAAGCCTCAAAGCGATATTATAAAAGTTGCTTTGAGGCTTTTTTGTGACAACTTATCTTTATAGATATGGTAACAAAATAGTGTGATTACCTATGCCACGATTCTACTCGCCATCATGGCAAGCATTTATGATCGCTGTTCTACTTTATCTGACTCGTTTTGTGCAATATCTTGCCCTAACCACGCCATTAACAGCTTATAGCCTAGGGCGAGTACCACGGCACCAACAAATAAACCCACAATACCTGATAACAACATGCCACCAATCGCGCCAAGTAAAATAACTAGCATCGGAATATCAACACCACGACCCATTAGCATGGGTTTTAATATCGCATCACTACCGCTGACAGCCAGACACCAGATTAAAAAAATAACTGACACTGTTGAGCTTTCAACGGTAAATACATAAGCGGCAACGGGGCCCAAAATTAAAATTGGTGGTAACTGGATAATGGCTAAAAACAATACAGCCATCATCCAAATTCCTGTCGCAGGCACACCGACGACAGCCATACCTAAGCCCGCAAAAATTGATTGAATAACCGCGACCCCAAGCACACCTTGAACAACACTACGAACCGTGGCCACAATCAACTTAACGTATTCTTCACCTTGACCATGGTTAACCCGGTTAATTAAACGCTGAAAAAAGGCGTTCATTGCTGGTGTATGGCTCATAAATACCCCTGCAATAATGGTAGATACAACAAACTGCAACAAGGTTAAACCAATACCCCCTAATGTGGTTGCTCCTTTGGTTAATAAGCTATTGATTTGCTCGTTATGCTCTGTCGTAAATTGTTGAAGATTTGATGATGCACTAGACCAAAGCTGAAATAGATGCTCACCAATCAATGGCCAGCCTGCCACAGCCTCATTTGGCGGGGGAATCGTCAAAGAGCCAGATTGAAGCTTTTCATAAATCATTTGGCCACCGCTAATCAATGATCCCGAAAAACTCACCGTGGGCACAATCAATAACGCCACAATCAACACGGTCAACAAGGCGCTGGCTTTACCCATTTTCAAACCAGTCCTGTTAGCTATAGCACTCGCTACAGGTGTCAGTGCTATAGCAATAATGGCTCCCCATAAAATAGGCAACACAAAGGGACGCACAATTTGAAAACAATAACCAATAACAGCAAACATCAAAGCAATTTTAATTGCTACATCCAATGCCTCTCGGCTAATTATTGAATGATTATTTGTACCACCTTCCATACTCACTCCAGTTTTTAAATGGTCATCCATTTGATAATTTATATTTTGGGGTCAGAATCTTTTCTGAATTAGCTTAAAAATACTCAGCTAGTATCATAACTGTAACTTGCTGTATCATCATACTATATTATGCATTGATGCCTTTGATTATAGGCGCTATTACCAAAAACTCTTGAAAACCTTTCATACTATCCCCATATCCTGTTTATCCATCAGCTACAGTCATAGCTGATACCGTATCTGTAAAGAGGATCTACCGTGACTACTATCGTATCTGTTCGCCGCAATAACCAAGTTGTCATCGCTGGTGATGGCCAAGTCTCTTTAGGCAACACAGTCATGAAAGGTAACGCGCGTAAAGTGCGTCGCTTGTATCATAACAAGGTGTTAGCTGGGTTTGCCGGTGGTACTGCCGATGCTTTCACTTTATTTGAGCGTTTTGAAACCAAGCTCGAAATGCATCAAGGTCACTTACTAAAATCAGCCGTTGAATTAGCTAAAGATTGGCGTACCGACAAAATGCTGCGCAAACTTGAAGCCATGCTAGTGGTTGCTGACACTGAAGAGTCTTTAATCATTACTGGTAACGGTGATGTGGTACAACCTGAACATGATTTAATTGCGATTGGTTCGGGCGGCAACTATGCCCACGCATCGGCATTAGCCTTATTGCAAAATACCGAATTAAGCGCCCGTGAAATTGCAGAAAAGTCGTTAACGATTGCTGGCGACATTTGCGTATTCACCAACCAATTTAAAACCATCGAAGAGCTAAACTACTAGTTCGAGCGTAAGGAATCTTTATGTCTGAAATGACCCCTCGCGAAATTGTCCATGAACTTGATTCGCATATTATCGGCCAAAAAAATGCTAAACGTTCAGTGGCTGTCGCCCTTCGTAATCGCTGGCGTCGTATGCAACTTGAAGCCACTTTGCGCCAAGAAGTCACGCCCAAAAATATCTTAATGATTGGCCCAACCGGTGTAGGTAAAACTGAAATCGCCCGCCGCTTAGCCAAATTGGCTAACGCACCCTTCATTAAAGTTGAGGCCACTAAGTTCACTGAAGTGGGTTATGTGGGGAAAGAAGTTGAGCAAATCATTCGTGATTTAACTGACTCAGCAGTTAAAATGACCCGCGAACAACAAATGAAAAAATGCCGTTTTCGCGCAGAAGAATTGGCTGAAGAACGTATCTTAGATGCCCTGTTACCTAAACCGAAAGATGACTGGGATACCGACAACAAGGACACCTCAAATACTCGTCAAATTTTCCGTAAAAAATTACGCGAAGGCCAATTAGACGATAAAGAAATTGAAATTGATGTTGCCGCGCCTCAAATTGGTGTAGAAATTATGTCGCCACCCGGCATGGAAGAAATGACCAATCAGCTTCAAGGGTTATTCCAAAACCTTGGGCAAAGCACCTCTAAGCGTAAAAAGATGAAAATCAAAGACGCTTATAAACAGCTAATTGAAGATGAAGCCAGCAAATTAGTTAACCAAGAAGATTTAAAAGAACAAGCTATCGAGCTAGTAGAGCAGCATGGCATTGTATTTTTAGATGAAATCGACAAAATTTGTAAACGCGGTGAAACCTCAGGCCCTGATGTATCTCGCGAAGGTGTACAACGTGATTTACTGCCATTAGTCGAAGGCTGCACCGTGACCACCAAACACGGCATGGTTAAAACTGACCATATCTTATTTATAGCCTCAGGCGCGTTCCAGATGTCAAAACCATCTGACTTAATTCCTGAGTTGCAAGGTCGTTTACCTATTCGTGTAGAGTTAGATGCGTTATCGGCCAATGACTTCAAACGTATTTTAACCGAGCCACACGCCTCATTAACTGAGCAGTACATTGCATTAATGGGAACCGAAGGCGTAACTATTGAGTTTACCGAATCAGGTATTGAGCGCATTGCAGAAGCCGCTTGGCAAGTTAACGAGCGAACTGAAAATATCGGAGCGCGCCGCTTGCACACAGTGATGGAAAAGCTTATGGAAGAGATATCCTACGATGCCTCTGACAAATCAGGCTCGACCTTTGTGATTGATGCCGAATACGTCAATGCGCATTTAGATACTTTTGTACAAGATGAAGATTTAAGCCGCTTCATTTTATAATCACAGACTCTGGCTGCAATGATGCGTTTATGCATCACGTTTAAGCATGATAAAAATGGGATTAATGCTAAAATCGAGTATGATGAAAATCTTCGATTGAACGTTAATCCCTTTTTATTACAACCACTTTTATATAGGTAATAACATGTCAGAAACCACACCAAACGTTATTGGCCTGAAACTAAAACGTAAATCCAAGCTACTTGAAGTCTCTTTTGATAATGGTGAAGTGTTTAACATCAGTTGCGAAATGCTACGTGTCCACTCGCCGTCGGCAGAAGTTCAGCAGCATGGTAACCCTATTTTAGTGACCCATAAAAAAGAGGTTAATATCACTGCCATTGAGCCAGTAGGTAATTATGCAGTAAAAATCGTGTTTGACGACGGCCACGATACCGGCTTATTTTCTTGGAAAATCCTCTACGAGCTAGGCAGTCATCAAGTAGAGATTTGGGAGCGATATTTGGCCCGCCTGCGAGCTGAAAAAGGCTCGCGTGAAGCGTTAATTTCGATGAATATAAAATATTCTTAGGTACTTTAACGCCCTCAACCACGCTTGCACACGGTATTCAATCTCTTCGATTTAGCGTCACTTGAAGTAATTTTCAAACCGTCATCCTCGAGATCTTTTAATCAGGGATCCAGCTTTGCTTTTTTAAAGCAAAGCTGCCAACAATATCAAATAAAAATGCCAGCATTGCTGCTGGCATTTTTGATTAACGTCTTACGATAACAATATTAAACAGCAGCTTGGAAAATCACGCTGTTTGCTTTTTTGGTGTAAGAGTCAATTTGATCAAAGTTCAAGTAACGATAAGTGTCAGCTGCCGTTGCATCTAACTCTTTCGCGTATTCTTGATACTCTTCAACCGAAGGTAAACGACCTAATAACGCCGCTACGGCCGCTAACTCAGCTGATGCTAAATAAACGTTTGCGCCAGTACCTAAACGATTAGGGAAGTTACGTGTTGATGTTGAAACAACAGTTGCACCTTCAGCAACACGAGCTTGGTTCCCCATACATAATGAACAACCAGGGATCTCAATACGTGCTCCAACACGACCAAAGATTGAGTAGTAACCTTCTTCAGTTAACTGATCTTTGTCCATCTTAGTTGGCGGCGCAATCCATAAACGAGTTGGCAGCGTTTTAGCAAACTTGTCTAACATCTTACCGGTCGCACGGAAGTGACCGATGTTTGTCATACAAGAACCGACGAACACTTCGTCAATCTTAGTGTTTGCAACGCTTGATAACAACACAGCATCATCTGGATCGTTAGGCGCACAAAGAATTGGCTCTTTGATCTCGTTTAAGTCAATTTCGATAATTTCAGCATATTCTGCATCAGGATCGGCTTCCATTAATTCTGGATTTGCTAACCATTCTTGCATTGCTGTAATACGACGTTCAATCGTACGACGATCGCCATAACCTTCGCTGATCATCCACTTTAACATCACGATGTTAGAGTTTAGATACTCAATGATTGGTTCTTTATCTAGCTTGATAGTACAACCTGCGGCACTACGTTCTGCTGATGCGTCAGACAGCTCGAATGCTTGCTCAACTTTCAGTTTTTCAAGACCTTCGATTTCTAATACACGGCCAGAGAAAGCATTGATTTTGCCTTTTTTCTCAACCGTTAGCAGACCCATTTCAATCGCTTTTAATGGAATAGCATGTACTAGATCACGTAAGGTGATACCAGGCTGCATTTCACCTTTAAAGCGAACAAGAATCGACTCAGGCATATCAAGTGGCATAACACCTGTTGCTGCAGCAAATGCAACTAAACCAGAACCTGCAGGGAAAGATACACCAATTGGGAAACGAGTATGTGAATCACCACCAGTACCGACGGTATCAGGTAGTAGCATACGGTTTAACCATGAGTGAATAACACCGTCACCAGGACGAAGCGATACGCCGCCACGGTTCATGATGAAATCAGGTAATGTGTGGTGAGTATTGACGTCAACTGGCTTTGGATAAGCCGCTGTATGGCAGAATGACTGCATGGTTAAATCAGCGCTGAAACCTAAACAGGCTAAATCTTTTAGCTCATCACGGGTCATTGGGCCTGTGGTATCTTGCGAACCAACAGAAGTCATTTTAGGCTCACAGTATTGACCAGGGCGAACCCCCGCAACACCACATGCTTTACCAACCATTTTCTGAACTAAGGTATAACCCTTGCCAGAATCAGCCACATCTTGTGGGCGTACAAAAACATCAGAAGCGGCTAAGCCTAACGTTTCACGCGCACGGTCAGTTAAACCACGGCCAATGATTAATGGAATACGACCACCAGCACGAACTTCATCTAGAAGTACTTCGGTTTTTAATTCGAACGTAGAAATAACTTCATCAGTATCATGTAGCTTAACAACGCCTTCATATGGGTAGATATCGATAACATCGCCCATATTCATCTTGCTAACATCTAGCTCAATAGGTAATGCACCAGCATCTTCCATGGTGTTGAAGAAAATAGGCGCAATTTTGCCACCTAAACAGAAACCACCAGCACGCTTATTTGGCACATAAGGAATATCATCTCCCATAAACCATAGCACTGAGTTAGTAGCTGATTTACGAGAAGAGCCGGTACCAACAACATCACCGACATAAACTAATGGATGACCTTTTTCTTTAAGAGAGGCAATTTCTTTAATTGGGCCAACAACGCCAGCTTCATCAGGAACAATACCGTCACGGGCATTTTTTAGCATAGCTAATGCGTGCAACGGAATATCAGGACGAGACCATGCATCAGGTGCAGGCGACAAGTCATCAGTGTTGGTTTCACCCGTTACTTTAAATACGGTTAAGGTGATTTTTTCAGCCAATTTAGGACGGTTCAAGAACCAGTCAGCATTGGCCCAAGACTCAACAACTTGCTTAGCAAACTCATTACCTGCTTGCATTTTTTCTACCACATCGTGGTAAGCATCAAACATCAATAAGGTGTTTGATAATGCTTTAACAGCTAAAGGCGCTAAAGCTGGGGTATCTAACTGAGCAATCAATGGCTCAATGTTATAACCGCCTTGCATGGTACCAAGTAACTCAACAGCACGTTCTGCCGAAAGGATTGGTGACGATACAGTACCTTTAGCGACTGCATCTAAGAATGCTGCTTTAACATAAGCAGCTTCATCAACGCCTGGTGGAATACGGTTTTCTAATAAGTCGAGGATCACGGCCTCTTCACCAGCAGGTGGGGTCTCAACTAATTTCACTAACTCAGCCACTTGTTGTGCATCTAATGGCTTAGGGACAACCCCCTCTGCAGCACGTTCTGCGACGTGTTTACGATATGCTTCTAGCACGGCAACATTCCTCTTTGTTTGGCGCCTTACGGCGAAACTCAACGTCTGTTTTGTTAACGTTGATAATTCCACAGGTTCGGGCTTGAAATCCGACCCCCAGTATACTACAGCTTTAAAAAAGTATGAATCAGATCACAGTCTTACATAGATGAAATCTACGGGATTTTTTTGTCCGATTAACAATGTAAAGTCTGATTTAAACAAAGAAAATTAGACAATAGTTTGAAACAAGAAAAAAAGACCTTAATTTCATTGAGTTAATTATTTAGCCACATTTAAAGCAAACTGCAGACTTACATTTAACTTATGCAAAAAAAATTGATTAAAAATCGATTAATGGTGAACAATGTGTCAGATAACGATAATCTATTTCTAAAGTCAGTCGTTTATGAGCAGAAGAATGACAACACCTCACATCAAGGCCATCATATTTGATATGGATGGCGTACTGATTGATTCAGAACCAGCATGGCAACAAGCTGAAATTAAAGTATTTAATAAACTAGGGTTAAACCTATGTTTAGCAGATACTCTTCAAACCACAGGCTATCGCATCGATCAGGTTGTCCAGTATTGGTATCAACGATCTCCTTGGATAAATTACGATAATCACGCAACGTCACAAGCCATTGTGCAAGAGGTTGTAGCGCAAATTCACCAACAAGGTGCAGCAATGAATGGCGTGATAGAAAGTTTAGCTTTTTGCAGTCAACAAGGTTTAAAAATTGGCTTAGCCACCTCATCGTCATCGCTGATCATTGATGCAGTATTAACTAAACTGAGCATCGGCCATTATTTTGATGCAATTTGCTCTGCAGAACATTTAACCTTGGGCAAGCCTCATCCTGAAGTGTATTTAAACTGCGCCGCAAAACTGCAGGTTAAAGCTGAAAACTGCTTAGCCATTGAGGACTCTTTTACAGGGTTGATTGCAGCAAGAGCCGCCAACATGCAAACAGTTGCCATTCCTGCGCCGATTGATGCCACACAAAACAAGTGGATAGTGGCACATCATCAGCTAAACAGCGCAGCTGAGATACCGTCGCTATTGGCTGCGCTCAAACAAACACAAACGTTAAAATAAATGCGACTAAAAGAGTCTCATCCAATAAAAATGGCACCTCTCATCGGTGCCATTTTTAGATGCCTTACTGTATTTAAGCTCTTTAGAAATTTTTACCAATAAATAAGTAAACTGACTTATCACCCAAGTCAGTAAAACCAAAGCCTAATGCCGCAGGCCCCCAAGATGTATCAGTACCAAGATAGATACTACTTGCGTAAATTAAATCATCTAAATCGACATCATCACGCTCATACCACACATTACCCGCCTCAAGACTGATACCCACATACAATGGCACATCAGTAATCAACATGTCGCGGCCTAAATCATATTGATAAATTCCCGCACCAAATAATTTATGAGGTCCAGCCAACGCATTTTTATGGTAACCAGATAAGTTTAAAAACCCACCCAAACTACTAAAGTGAATAGTAAAATCACCGTCACTTTCCACTGTAGAGGCCGCCACTTTACCCACAAAGGCATGATTACCTATTCTTAAGGCGCCTTTCCAATCGGCTTCAATCTGCCAGGTTTTATCATGAGTATCTACGATATCTGCGCCATGATATTTTTCATCACGCATAAACCAAGTCACGGTAAAACGATTACCTTCTGTCGGAAAGCTAATGCTATTTAAACTATCATAAGCCAGTTTGACATAGCCTCCGTAAGTGGTGTAGTCAAAATCACTGCTTAATGCGACTTCATTAGCCAGTTTGCCACGCTCAGTAATAAAACCAAGCTCAAAAATACCATTGGCCGACAGGTTATACCCTAGCCCAGTTGCAAGGGTGGCAACGTGTTTTTTCAATTCAAACACGCGCTCATTTTGGTCAAAAATATCCCATTTATTGATTTCGTACTCTAAGCGACTTAAATTGTAAAAGTCTTGGTCTCTATCTAAAGGTTGATAAAATTCCGTCGCGATACGCTTTTGAATCCCCATCTCTAATTCATTATGCCACTCACCACCATTGTCAGTTAAATTGGTCATGGTATAGGCAAGATTTAGGGAAACAGCAGAGTCTAAACTCAAATCATCTTCCCAATTAAAACCTGCATTAAAGTAGTTTGGTCCCCAAGATTTCGCCTTAGAAGTGACGGTTAAAATACGTCCATCTTCAGAATCTGTAAATTCGGCATCCACTCGTTCAAACTTATTGAGCGAATAAACTCGTTGTAATGCCGCTTCTAAATCTTCTTTTGAAACCACTTGACCTTTTTTAATGCCCAAACGATCGGTAATTAATTTATCGTTAATCGCAGATTGATTATTCAATACCACCTGATAAATAGGTTGCTTAATAGGATCAACCCATGCGGTGCGTTTTTGCATTTTGGCACGCACATAATTTTGATAAGCCTCATCTGAAATAGATAACTTTGCTAACTTTTCATATTTTAATTGCGCTGCTTGCTCACCAATAACTAATGCTTGTGGCATGATGCTAAAATCAGTGGTACTTAAGTTATCAATCCACGGGCGGATTAATATATCCCTTTCATTTAACAATAGTTTTTGTCTTTCAGTGCTAGCAGCCGTTAGCATGGTTGATAATTGCTCTAATACCGCAATTGTTGAATTAAGCTGATTTTGGCCCACAAGTGGTGACCCAATATCGACCGCAATAATAATATCTGCGCCCATCGCTTTTACCACGTCAACGGGCATATTATTGGCGATACCCCCATCAACAAGTAACTTTCCATCAATTAAAGCGGGTTGTAATGCGCCTGGTACAGTGGCTGATGCCTGCATCGCTTGCACAATGCTGCCTTTTGACAATATTACGGGTTCACTAGTGGCAAGATCGGTTGAAACCGCACGAAACGGAATAGCAAGGTCGTCGAAGTCACCAAACTGCTCAACTAAATCCGTTGAATGACGAAGAAGATGAGACATGGTTTGCCCTTGAAGCAAACCTGATGGCGCAGTGATCTCACGGTTTTTAAAACCTACGTCAATTGGGATATTATATTTGTCACGTAATTGCTTATCGCGGTAAGACAGGTTTTCACGTGGGATGGTATCTGAATACCCTTTATCCCAGTCACCTTCAAGCATAATGGTTTCAATTTCATTAGCACTAAATCCCAATGCATACATACCTGCTACATAGGCCCCAATACTGGTTCCGGCAATATAATCAACAGGAATATTATTGGCTTCAAGTACTTGTAGTACGCCAATATGTGCTGCCCCTTTAGCTCCGCCACCACTTAACACTAACCCTATGGTTGGTCGTTCAACGTTGGGATTTTCGCTAGCGTCTTTAGCAAGAGAGCTGACTACATCAGCATTAGCCACTGCCGCTATTGGAACAATAAATAAACCCCATGTCAGCAAACGGCTAATTAATTTATTACCTAATTTAGTCTGGACGAAACTCAGCATGATTGCCTCAACGTGAATAAAAACAAGTGCATTCTAACAAATACTCAACAAAGTAAAATTATTTATTCAGTCAAACTCATTGTTGACTCATCCAACCCCATAAACTTATCTAATTCATGTCTGGGCATTGGTTTAGCAAAGTAATACCCCTGAATAATGTAACACCCACGACTGAACACTTGCTCCAATTGCTGATGTGTCTCTATGCCTTCTGCAACCACTTGTAATTTCAGGTTACGAGCAAGCTCAATAATACTCGATACGATAGCTTGGTCTGCTTGATTTTCGGCAATATCGATTAAGAATGAACGATCAATTTTTAATGTATTCACTTCAAAGCTTCGCAAGTAAGCCAAAGAAGAATAACCCGTACCAAAATCATCAATTGCAACTTGAACACCTAACGCTTTTAAGTTTGAGAGGTGTTGAGTAGCAACATGGAGCTCTTTCATTAACACGCCTTCGGTGATTTCAAGGCAAAGCTTTGCAGCGGGAAAACCAGTTTCATCTAATATATTTTTCACATGACGGATAAAATCATTTTGACCAAAATGCACTGCAGATACATTCACAGACAACTTGAAGTTTGCATCATAATGCTGATGCCATCGCATTCCATCAAGGCAAGCTTGCTTTAACACCCAGCTATCGATATCGATAATTAAACCACACGACTCTGCCACCTGAATAAAAACATCAGGACGGATAAAGCCGTCAATCGGATGTTGCCAGCGAATTAACGCCTCCATTCCAATAAAACGATCGTTATGCAAAATATCTATTTGCGGTTGGTAATAAAGTTCAAATTCATTGCGCTCTATAGCTTTGCGCAAGTCAGACTCTAAGCGAAGATGGTATAAGGCCTCAGTATTTCTTTCTGCTGAATAATATTGAAAATTACCTCGACCTTCGTCTTTTGCATGATACATAGCTAAGTCAGCATTTTTAATCAGGGTTTCAGGGTCGCGACAATCATCAGGCCAACAACAAATACCAATACTGGTAGAAATAAAGAACTCTCGACCATATAACCTGAAAGGCTTTTGTATCTGCTGCAGTAGTTTGTTAGCTATATGATTAATAGCATCTAAACTTTCTATTTTTCTGAGTAATATGACAAACTCATCGCCGCCAAAACGACATAAAATATGTTCAGAACTTAAACAAGACTGTAACCGATTAGATGCCTCAACCAGCAAAGCATCTCCCATTGAGTGACCATATGAGTCATTGACTGATTTAAATCGGTCTAAATCTAAAAATAGCAAAGCCAACTTTTCATTAGTGTCACTCGCTTCTTTAATGATTTTATTTAAGGTCGTTAAAAATTGTGAGCGATTAGCAACCCCAGTTAACGCATCGGTATTGGCAAGCCTTTGCAGCTTGATTTCATTTTGTTTACGATCGGTTATATCAGAAAAAACAACCACATAATGTAAAATATTTTCTGAGATATCCTGCATTTTTGAAATATTCAACCACACAGGACAAGGCATTTCATCGGCCCTCAACAAGGCTCTTTCGCCACTCCAGAATGTCGCTTTAGTAAATAACTTATCAATATTAAGCGGCACTTGGCTAGAAATCACAATATCGGTAAAGGCTTTGCCGTTAACCGCCTGATCCGATAAACCCAAAATCTTATTTGCCGCCTGATTACTCACTTTGATATTTTGCTCAGCATCAAGAATGAGCATGCCTTCTGAGGTATTTTTAAATGCCTCAGCAAATAAATGAACTTCACTTTCAAGCTCTCGTTTACTGGTAATATCGGTATAAATACCCGCTACCGAGATTATGCGATTCGTCATCGGATTAATGGCAGTAGCTCGACCTCGAACCCTAAACCAACGCCAACTACCTGAGTCATGCAAGTAACGATGCTCGACATCTATCATGTTTGTTTCCGATTTTAAAAAGCCTAACCAAGCTTTAGTGACCCTGGCCACATCTTCCGGATGGATTGGGAAATCATCAAATCGATAAACAATTTTTGTTTGCGAACCCAATAAACCACTACGGTTATCTAAAGTTAATTTTTGGGTATTATCGCGCCACTCCCATAAATCCGAATCACTGCCTTTTAAAGCTTGTGACAATCTGTCATCACTTTTAATCAGCGCTTCGTTGACACGTTTAAACCTTTTTACTTGGCGGTGGTGATAAAAAGACACGCTAAAGGCAACCAGTAAAAACATAAAAATGATCATGCTTCTAAATAACTGCGACTGCCACCAAAACTCTGCTACGGTAAAGCTAAACTGCAACGGTTTATCAGACCAAACACTGCGATTTTTATACAATAACTCGAGGGTATATTCTCCTGCTCTTAGGCCAGAAATATTGATTTGTGACTGCCCTTCTAACAATACAAAACCGCTTGGTTCTTCGCCTTGTCTTAATAACCGATACTGCAATCCCATTGGGCTGTCATCAAGATAATCAAGATCGGATATTTGAAAACTTACCAAGCTAGCCCCTGGCTGTATCACTTTTAAATTTTCAGGAAGCAGAAACAAATCTGTCTTGTCATCATAATAAACCGATACCGACTCAAGGAAAGCTTGATCGTTATTAATGCGATTAGACAATTTATAAGGGTCAATTAACATTGCACCGTCTGGGGTACCAATATATAACCCTTTGTCAGTTTGATAAAAAATCGCCGCCTCATTGAGCTCATGGGAAATAAAACCATCTTTATGGGTATATGAGCGTCGTTCATTGGTTTGTTTATTAATTTCGATAATTGAACTTGAGCAGCCAATTAAATACGACTCATCCATAACTTGAAAAAACAACGTGGAAGAGCAATCAATATTTAACTTTTTATCAAGATCCAATAATTCACCGGTCAAAAAATTATATTCAAACAAACCATGCTGAGACGTACCCAACCAAAGTATTCCGTCACCAACCTCTGTAAAATTAAAAAAACGCGGTATAACATCAATATTTTTGAATAAAGAATCTCGTGTTATATAACGACCATCAACATCAAAGTAGCCAAAACTTTCCACTCCTCCAGTCCATAAACGACCACCTTTATCTCTTAAAATCACTCGATATTCGATGTTATTTAGACTGGTTTCTGTTTGACTAAAAATTAATTGCGTGATGTCTGCTGCACCTGGTTCCCAAAAATAAATGCCTTGGTTGGTCACAAACCATATTCGACCTTTTAACAGTGGGTCTTTATAACTCATGTAAATGACTTTATTTCTTAATGATTTTTCCCCACCACTCCACCAAGCAAACCGACCTGATTCAAAGGTTTCAGTATTAACCACAAATATCCCATTGGTGGTGCTCAATGAAATATGGCTGTCATCCAAGGTATCAATTTGATAAATACTGTCATTTACCTCCAGCCCCTTAACCACAATCACTTTCGCTGGCTGATTTTTGGCTTCAATCATTTCTAGGCTACCATCGGTACCAAGCCAAAGTTGTTCACCATGCTGGTGAATAGCCCAAATCATTTCATTTTTGAGGTAATAAGGAGAGTCTTGTGAATAAACATCAAGCAGAAAATCAGGCTTTGTTGCCGCCAGCGCTAAACCGTCACCTGAACCACCAACCCAAATTAATTGATTGCTATCAATAGCCAGAGCATGAATGTAATCAATATTGGCCTGTAGTTTTAAATCCGCTTTGTAGTTAATGGTTTCATTGGTTGCCACATTCCAAGAAAAAAGCCCTGAGCGACTCCCAAGCCATAACAAGCCATCGTCATCTGCAACCATTGATTCAATATAAAAATTTTTATCGCTAATTGGGATAATTTGTCTCAGTGCAACATCAAGTTGAAATAGGCCTTTGGTTGCATATAACCACAAGCGTTGTTGAGAGTCGTAAAGCATCCCTTTAATCACGCCATAATCATCATGCCATTTAAAGTCAACAACTTGCCCTGAAGATGTATGAAGCTCTAAGCGATTGACGGCGGCGAATAACATGTCATTATTTGGCAACACAAGTTGCGACACCCATTCAATATCAGAGGTTAGATCTTGTAATGGCTGAAATGTTAACGCTAAGGTTTGAATATTAAATAAATAACGTGTGCCATCTTTCCCCAAAATAGCAAGGTAGTTTTCATCATATTTAACAATAGAAGCAACCCCTACAGGCGTATCTTGGTCCCAATGCTCATTGGCATGCTCTGACGAGTAAGGTTGAAATATTTCAGTAAAAACATGTTGTGGGATATTGTATAAATACAAACGATTATCTGAAGTCAGTAACAGATAATCATCGTTTACAGAAGCAATGCTATACACCCTTTGCTCAGTTAAAACTGATTCGCGCCCCATTTTATCAATACGACGAATTGAGTTATTAGAAACACGATATAAGCCTTCTGCAGTCGCAAGCCAAGTGTAGCCATACCGATCAAAATAAATATCGTGGATCACCGTATTGGCTAAACCATCTCTAGCATTGAAAACACGCTGAATAAAATCTGCACCGATAACTGGCGAAACAGGTAAAAGATAACTAAAGACAATTAAAAAAAGACAAACAATTCGATGCATGCTGAAATAAAACCCCAATACTAACATCTTAGTCAGAACACACTGACAATGCTAAAGTCGCAATCTAGAAATGATAAGGTGTTTCATTTCTACTTAATATTCAGAAAAACCAATAACCACCAACCTATCTATCTAGCAAAGATAAAAGTCATTAACAATAGACTTGCCAGCAGAGCCTAGCAATATAGCATCATCAGCTAAGTGTAGACCAAAAAAAAGCACCCATAAGGGTGCTTTAGTACAATTTGTCACAGCTGTTAACTACTTCTTTTTAACTGCTTTTGGGTTTGGCAAATCGGTAATTGAACCTTCATAAACCTCAGCAGCAAGACCAACTGACTCATGTAAGGTTGGGTGAGCATGAATCGTTAATGCTAAGTCTTCAGCATCACAACCCATTTCAATAGCTAGGCCAATTTCACCTAATAGCTCACCACCGTTAACACCCACAATAGCACCACCAATAACACGGTGTGATTCTTTGTCGAAAATTAACTTGGTCATACCTTCACTACAATCCGATGCAATCGCACGGCCACTTGCTGCCCATGGGAAGGTAGCGGTTTCGTAAGCAATACCTTGCTCTTTAGCTTCTTTCTCAGTTAAGCCAACCCATGCAACTTCTGGGTCAGTGTAGGCAATTGATGGAATAACTTTTGGATCGAAGAAATGCTTAAGACCAGAGATAACCTCAGCGGCAACATGACCTTCATGCACACCTTTGTGCGCCAACATTGGCTGACCAACAATGTCACCAATTGCAAAAATATGCGGCACGTTTGTGCGTAATTGCTTATCAACATTGATAAAGCCACGCTCATCAACATTAACACCCGCTTTTTCAGCAGCAATAGTCTTACCATTTGGTGTACGACCAATCGCCACCAATACTGCATCGTAACGTACGGGCTCTGTAGGCGCTTTTTTGCCTTCCATTGTCACGTAAATGCCGTCTTCTTTCGCTTCGACTGCGGTCACTTTGGTTTCAAGAATTAAGTTAAACTTCTTCTTAATTTGCTTAGTGAACACGCGCACAATGTCTTTATCTGCAGCTGGGATAACTTGGTCGAACATTTCAACCACGTCAATCTCACTGCCAAGTGATGAGTAAACTGTGCCCATTTCTAGGCCGATAATACCGCCACCCATCACTAATAACTTACCAGGAACTTCTTTTAATTCTAATGCATCAGTCGAATCCCAAATACGTGGATCTTCATGAGGAATAAATGGCAATTGAATTGGACGAGAACCCGCTGCAATAATGGCATGTTCAAAGTGAACCACTTTAACGCCGTCTTCAGCCTGCACTTCGATAGTGTTAGGGCCGGTGAACTTACCAAAGCCATTAACCACATTCACTTTACGCATTTTAGACATGCCGCCTAATCCGCCAGTTAATTGGCTAACGACTTTTTCTTTAAAGCCACGTAATTTATCTAAATCGATTGTTGGCTCACCAAATACCACACCGTGATTGGCCGCAGCTTTGGCTTCTTCAATCACTTTAGCAATATGTAAAAGTGCTTTAGATGGGATACAACCAACGTTTAAACAAACACCACCTAGGGTGCTAAAACGTTCAACGATAACCGTTTCTAAACCTAAATCAGCAGCACGAAACGCAGCTGAATAACCTGCAGGGCCCGATCCTAATACAACTACCTGAGTTTTAATTTCGTTACTCATGTTTTCCTCTATTCTTTTGCAAGTGTTGGCGGTGAAATCCTTTCCAACAATCAATGTGGCCAGATGATGTTAGCTGACTGCATTTTACCCTTTGTTTGATGTTGATCACAATCAAACAATGGCGATAATCAAAGACATAAAAAAGGCCACTCTAAAAGAGCGGCCAGATTTGTTTACAATATCAAGGTACGAATGTCAGATAAGATACCTGACAAAGTGACGCTAAAGCGCGCGGCCATCGCCCCATCAATGACACGATGGTCATAAGATAATGACAATGGTAACATCAACTTAGGCTCAAACTCTTTACCATTCCACTTAGGCTTAATTTCAGACTTTGACACGCCTAAAATGGCCACATCAGGATAGTTAACAATTGGTGTAAATGCCGTACCACCAATGCCACCTAAACTTGAAATCGTAAAACAGCTACCTTGCATATCAGCGGCTTTCAATTTGCCATCACGGGCACGAATTGAAATATCCGTTAATTCGCGTGACAGCTCAACAATGCCTTTTTGGTCAACATCGCGCACCACTGGCACCATCAAACCATTTGGCGTATCAACCGCCACACCAATATGGAAATATTTCTTCTGAATTAATGACTCGCCATCTTCACTGAGACTAGAGTTAAACACAGGGAACTCAGCCAATGTTTTAGCCACCGCTTTCATCATAAATACCAGCGGCGTGATCTTGTAATCGGCTTTCTTTTTGGCCGCAATATCATTTTGCTGCTTACGGAAAGCTTCTAATTCAGTAATGTCAGCTTCATCAAATTGAGTAACGTGAGGAATAGTGACCCAGTTGCGATGTAAGTTAGGACCAGAAATCTTCTGAATACGGCTTAATGGAACTTCTTCCACCTCACCAAACTTACTAAAGTCAACTTTAGGTGCAGCAATCACATTTAAGCCACCAGCACCACCTGCAACAGCTGTTGCAGCTGTCGCTTTAGGACGTGATAACTCATATTTGATAAATGCTTGTACGTCTTCTTTAAGAATACGACCTTTACGGCCTGTCCCCTTAACCAAGGTTAAATCAGCACCAAACTCACGCGCTAAACGACGAACTGCCGGTGAAGCATGCACAACACCACCAGAAGCCGTAACCGCAGCACTTGGATGATGCGGCACAGGTGGAGTTGATGGACGACTTGCGGCCATAGGTGCTGGGGCTGCTTGTTGGGCTGGCTCAGGCGTGGGTGCAACAGGCTCAGCAACCGCTGGCGCTTCACCAGCGACTTCGAGCAATAATACAAGTGAGCCTTCAGAAACCGTGTCACCAACTTTTACGTTTATTGACTTGACCACACCGCCTTTTGGCGCAGGGACATCCATTGTTGCCTTGTCAGTTTCAAGGGTAATTAAACCCGCTTCAGCTTCAATGGTTTCACCCACGGCGACAAGCACTTCAATAATCGGCACATCAGTGTCACCGCCAATATCAGGCACTTTCACTTCAATCACTTGCGATGCTGCTGGTGCTGCTGCCTGAGGCGCTTGAGCTACTGGCGCTGACTCTACAGATGCTGCTGGTGCAGAACCTGCTACTTCTAACATCAGTACTAAGCTACCTTCAGAAACCGTGTCTCCCACTTTAACGCTGATTGATTTAACCACACCGCCTACAGGTGCAGGTACATCCATGGTGGCCTTGTCAGTTTCAAGGGTAATTAAGCCCGCTTCTGCTTCGATGGTTTCACCCACAGCTACTAGCACTTCAATAATTGGGACGTCTGTATCGCCACCAATATCAGGCACTTTCACTTCAATCACTTGAACGCCTGCTGGCGCTGCAGCAACCGCAGGGGCCGCTACTGGTGCGACAGGTGCAGGCGCAGCGGCTTGAGCAGCCACAGGCTCAGCTTTTTCAACTGGTGCAGAAGCCGCGTCGGCAGCCGACATCATTGCAATCAATGTGCCTTCAGAAACCGTATCACCTACAGCTACTTTTAGCTCAACTAAGGTACCAGCAAAAGGTGCTGGAATATCCATGGTCGCTTTATCGCTTTCAACGGTAATGATTGATGCTTCTTTTTCAAGCTCATCACCTACAGCTGCACAAATTTCAATAACTTGTACAGCATCAGTATCGATATTAGGAACCAAAACTTCTTTTAAATCAGCCATTCTGAATTCCTCTTACGCGTACTGTGGGTTGATCTTGTCAACGTCGATGCCGTATTCAGCGATAGCTTTACTTAGCACGTCGACAGGCATTTCGTTACGCTCAACTAATGATTTCAATGCCGCAATCACAATAAACTTAGCATCAACTTCAAAGTGATGACGTAGGTTTGCACGGCTGTCACTGCGACCAAAACCGTCTGTACCTAACACTTTGTAATCTGTTGGTACATAAGCGCGTAATTGCTCTGCATACACTTTCATGTAGTCAGTTGCTGCAATAGCAGGGATATCAGCAGCTAATACTTGGCTGATATAAGCTTGTTGCGGCTTAGCTGTTGGGTGAAGCATGTTATAACGCTCAACCGCTTGGCCATCACGCGTTAGCTCGTTAAAGCTAGTAACGCTGAATATATCTGCACTCACATCGAAATCTTTCGCAAGGGCTTGCGCCGCTTTACGGACTTCTTCAAGAATAGTGCCACAGCCCATTAGCTGAACCTTACCTTTACCGCTACCCGCTACGCTTTCAAGCTTGTAGATACCTTTAACAATACCTTCTTCAGCGCCTTCTGGCATTTCAGGTTGAACGTAGTTTTCGTTCATTGTGGTTAAGTAGTAGAACACATCTTCTTGATTTTCACCGTACATACGACGGATACCGTCTTGTACAATCACTGCAATTTCATAACCATAAGTAGGGTCATATGACACACAGTTAGGTACAGTGTTAGCCAGAATATGGCTGTGACCGTCTTGGTGCTGTAAACCTTCGCCGTTCAATGTTGTACGGCCAGATGTACCACCAACCAAGAAACCACGCGCACGCATATCACCTGCAGCCCAAGCCATGTCACCAATACGTTGGAAACCAAACATTGAGTAGTAGATATAAAATGGAATCGTAGGCAAATCGTTCACTGAATAACTGGTTGCCGCAGATACCCAAGATGACATTGCACCTAGCTCGTTAATGCCTTCTTGTAACACCTGACCACTTTTATCTTCGCGGTAATAAGCAACTTGATCAGAATCTTGCGGTACGTATTTTTGGCCTTCATGAGCATAAATACCCACTTGACGGAATAAACCTTCCATACCAAATGTACGCGCTTCATCAGGAATAATTGGCACAATACGCTTACCAATTTTCTTGTCTTTTAGTAGTGCGGTTAATACACGCACAAAAGCCATTGTTGATGAGATTTCACGGCCATTTGAGCCTTTTAATACGGCATCAAAAATCTTTAATGAAGGAACTTCAAGTTCTTCAGTAAACTTCTCGCGGCGTTGCGGTAAGAAACCTTTTAACGCTTCACGGCGCTCTTTTAGGTACTTCACTTCTTCCGAATCTGGGCCTGGGTGATAGAAAGGGATCTCTTCTAACTTGTCATCAGGGATCGGGATATTGAAACGGTCACGGAAGTAACGGATAGCATCGGTATCCATTTTTTTCACGTTATGAGCAATGTTTTTACCTTCGCCCGCATCACCTAAACCATAACCTTTTACGGTTTTAGCTAAAATAACCGTAGGACGTCCTTTAGTTTTCTTAGCATGATCTAATGCAGCATAAATTTTAACTGGGTCATGACCACCACGGTTTAAGCGCCAAATGTCATCATCTGACATGTTAGCCACCATCGCTGCTGTTTCTGGGTACTTACCAAAGAAATGCTCACGGGTGTATGCGCCGCCTTTGGCTTTACAGTTTTGGTATTCACCGTCTACGGTTTCTTCCATTAACTGTAATAACTTACCGCTAGTGTCGCGCGCTAATAATGGGTCCCAGTAACGGCCCCAAATCACTTTAACTACTTCCCAGCCTGCGCCGCGGAACTCACCTTCTAACTCTTGAATGATCTTACCGTTACCACGAACAGGGCCATCAAGACGTTGTAAGTTACAGTTAATGATAAACACTAAGTTATCTAATTCTTCACGAGCAGCTAAACCAATTGCACCTAATGCTTCTGGCTCATCACACTCACCGTCACCTAAGAAACAGTAAACAGTTTGCTCTGAACAATCTTTCAAGCCACGGTCAGTTAAGTACTTTAAATAACGTGCTTGGTAAATGGCTTGGATAGGACCAAGACCCATAGAAACCGTAGGGAACTGCCAGTATGTTGGCATTAACTTAGGATGTGGGTATGAAGATAAACCTTTGCCATCGACTTCTTGACGGAAGTTGTTCATCTGCTCTTCAGTGATACGGCCTTCTAAGAATGAACGAGAGTAAATACCAGGCGCGATATGACCTTGGAAGTAAACTAAATCACCACCGTCTTTTTCGTTTGGCGCACGGAAAAAGTGGTTAAAGCACACATCGTAAATAGTTGCACTAGAAGCGAAACTTGAGATATGACCACCAAGCTCTAAGTCTTTCTTAGATCCACGTAATACCATTGCTAAAGCATTCCAACGGATGATAGCGCGAATGCGATGTTCCATCTCTTGGTTGCCAGGCATGCGTGGCTCTTGACCAGCAGGAATGGTATTTAAGTACGCTGTGGTGGCGGTATAAGGTAAGTGAGTACCATTACGACGCGCTTTATCGATCAATTTTTCTAATAAATAATGTGCACGTTCAGGCCCTTCTTGCTCTAATACAGCTTGTAGGGCATCAACCCATTCTTGGGTTTCTGATGGGTCTAAATCGTTTAGCATATCTTCAGACATTTCGCTGTCCTTCCTATATACGAGGGTTATATTTCGGCTAATGCTGCTTGTTGACACAACACCTGCATAGCTCAGTAATTCTTAACTGAGGACTATGCGCCGCTCTTTAAACGGCGCAAGCTACGCTGCAACCGGCTGTCTTCTTCCCTAACCGACAACATGACTTCTTCGATATAGCTCAAATGCTCATTCGAAGCTTCACGTGCAGCGTCGGGGTCCCGGCGAACAATCGCAGCCAGTAAATCTCGGCGATGATCGTTTGCCATTGTGGAAGCTTCTTCGCGTCGGCTTAGAAGCTCCAAATTTTGTGCGACATTTTTATGTAGCACAGGGGTCAAACTTAAAACTAAATGCAGTATAGCCACATTATGAGACGCTTCCGCCACTGCGCGATAAAAGCGCACAATGGCATCAGCCTGAGCCTCAATGCTTTCTGCGGCTTCAACTTCATTAATGCTATTTTTAATATTTTGCATGTCAGCATCGGTTCCCCGAAGCGCAGCAAAATAAGCCATCATGCCCTCTGTGGCATGACGGAACTCTAACAAGTCATATTGGCTTTCAGAGTCATTGTGCATTAATTCAACAATAGGATCGGCAAGGCTTTGCCAGAGTTGCTCTTTAACATAGGTACCACCGCCCTGACGGCGCATCAGTAAACCTTTTGCTTCAAGCTTTTGAATGGCTTCGCGCAGTGAAGGACGTGACACTTCAAACTGAACCGCTAATTCACGTTCAGGAGGTAATTTCTGCCCAGGCTGTAAACTGCCTTCAAGGATCATGCGCTCAAGCTGCTCCATGATCACATCAGAAATTTTTGGCTGGGTGATTTTACTATAAGCCATTTAGCGCTCTGCTCCATAAAACACTTATTGTCAATTGGTCTTACCAATTGGCGTGAGAGAGCGCACTTTAACAAATCGTGTGACCCATGTCTAGCTTATAAGGATATTGTCGACTATTTAACAGTTTAAAACGCTCAGAAAACAATCATAAACTATAACCACAGGAATGGGGTCAGACCATTTAACAAAAACCACTTTTTGTTTTAATTTTTTACTAACTAAAGGTAAAAACCCAGCTTAACTAACAACACCAAAAATAGTCAGTACCGATACAAAGGTCACTAGTAAAATAAAATTGCGTTTAGTTAACGCCAACAATGCCAATGTGGGCTGCACACTAACAGGTGCAGCGCCTGCTTCTGGTAATGATTCGGCAGCTAATGCGGTATCAGTGACCACGGTTTTTGCATGACAATGAAAATCTAACGCGCGCTTTCGCCATGCATGTAGCCCTTGTGAAAACTGGCCACTTAATACATAACCAAAACTAAACACCCGACTGGGTAGCCAATCAAATAATTTTTGCAGATGATCAATTAACGGTAAGGATAAATCTTGCTTGATGTTTAAATCGTAGTAAAAACGAATGCTGCAATAAAGCACTGCCCCAACAGGGCCAAAGCACACTAAGTACAATGCCACAGCGCCATAATAGCGATAGTTAATCCACGCCACACTTTGGCCTACTTTTACGCCTAAATCTTGCTCATCAACCGCATCAATACATTCACTGCAATCTAACTCACCGGCATAACGATAACAGGCTTGCACATCACCTCGACAAGCTGCTTGAACATACTTTTTAAACGTAAGACGCAAATCTTGATGACTAAAACACACCAAGGCCACAATCACCCACAAGCCTAAGCTGAGTAGTTCAAATAAAATACCATCAACCAACATACCCAAGGCAAATATCACAATTGACGGAATAATCACCGCAATCGCCACACCCAACTCAGTAGACAACGACGACTTATCCCAAAACTGTTTGTGATAGCCTCGCATAAGGTAATCAAACTGCCAGTTAACCGGCAGCAACTTTAACCGCTCCACCATAATGGCGACCAACAACGAAAATAAAGCCATGTGAAACCTCGATGAATGATGAGTATGATTAAATAGTATTGTTTACTAACGCTTGTTTATATCTTGCCCAATCAAAACTTTGCCCAGGATCCGTTTTACGACCGGGTGCAATATCACAATGCCCCACGATTCGGGTTGGGTTAATCATAGGATACTGCGCCATTAACTCAAATGTTAACTCGATAAGATTTTGATACTGCGCATCGGTATAAGCATGGGTATCAGTACCTTCCAATTCAATCCCAACTGAGAAGTCATTACAACCTTGGCGACCTTCAAACACTGACACACCAGCATGCCAAGCTCGGTCTAAACAACTGACATATTGGACTAATTCACCATCACGACGAATTAAAAAATGCGCAGACACCTGCAAGCCTGCTAACGGCTCAAAACTGCTATCAGCGTTAATGTCTAACTGACCTTGAAATAACGCATCAATGTGTGGCAAACCAAAACACCCCGCGGGTAAACTGATGTTATGGATCACCAGCAAACTCACTTCATTATTCGGCCGAGCATTAAAATGCGCTGACGGACACCGCCGCGCTCGAGGCAGCCATCCTTGTGTAAAGCTAGAAGGTGTTTTCATAACAATTTCTAAATACTAAAATTTAACTAAATAACCTGAGCTGCGTATAAGAGATTAGCTAATATACTGATTCATAAGATTTTTACTTGCAAGTACATTTCTAGAGAGGTATTTTTGCTTAGAACAAATTTAACGCAGTTATCAGTAAAAATAGGCTCTAGAAAGCAAGTTGTTATGCGCAGCTCAGGTTAAATAAACATCTTAAGTGAGCCAATGTAACAGCTATCTACCTAGCGTTAAACAACAAAAATGGCTTAAACGATAAAACAAAACCTGACGGGCTATAAAACAAAAAATACATCTATGATAATCTACAGTCATAAATTTTGTTCTTCACGCCTGAAGTTTAGCAAGGACTTTGCTTATGTTAGAAAATGATATCCGACACGCAGTTAAAACTGCACTGAATGAAGACTTAGGTCATAACGATCACCAAACCGTTGAACAACTCTTGCAAGCCGATATTACCGCGCAGCTCATTCCAGCAGACAAGCATGTTGAAGGCAGCCTTATCACCCGAGAAGAAGGGGTGTTTTGTGGTAAAGCTTGGGCCGAGCAAGTGTTTAATCAGCTGGGTGGCGAAGTTGCCCTGCATTGGCATGTCGACGATGGTGATTTAGTAGTGCCTAACCAAGTATTGTGTGAGTTATCCGGTCCTGCGCGCGCAATTTTAACTGGCGAGCGCACTGCGATGAACTTCATCCAAACCTTATCGGGGGTCGCAACTTTAACTAAACTTTATGTTGATAAGTTAGCTGGCACTCACACCCGCTTACTCGATACCCGCAAAACGATTCCCGGCTTACGCACCGCGCAAAAATATGCGGTAACTTGCGGAGGCGGCAAAAACCACCGCATTGGTTTATTTGATGCCTTCTTAATTAAAGAAAACCACATCATGGCTTGTGGTGGTATTGCTCAAGCAATTCAAGCTGCCCGCACCTTACATAGCGACAAACCAGTTGAAGTGGAAGTAGAATCCATTGACGAGTTAACCCAAGCCCTAGACGGTGGCAGCGATATCATTATGCTAGATAACTTTGATATCACCATGATGAGCCAAGCCGTTAAACTTAACCAACAATACAAACAACAGGGTAAAGGCGCAAAACTGGAAGTGTCGGGTAATGTCACCATAGATACCATTGCTGACTTTGCTAAAACCGGAGTCGATTACATCTCGGTTGGCGCACTCACCAAACATGTTAAAGCACTTGACCTATCGTTAAGATTAAAAGGCTAATAAAAGCGATTAACAGCCAGAGACGAGAAGAACTAAGTGACAGGTTTACTCGTTCGCAACTCGTCTCTCAACCATGCTCCCACATAACAATTGTTAAAAAAATGTACAACACAAACACCCACTTTTCATGCCAAAAAAATGACACAGAACATTTAATAGTCAACAAATAAATCTAACTGTCTACTTGTCAAAAAAAATACGCCTTTATAACCATACAAAAAAGCCAAGTATTGAAAATTTCTACATTTATTTTCATTTCAGCCCACAAAAGTATTCCATTTTAGGTAACTTTATACTAACGTTTACAGTAGGCGAGTGACCTTTCGGTCAGAATCTGTAACATTAACTTAGAAGTTTGCTCACTAGCATAAATTTTGTAACGCCGCCTTACTTGTTACAAAATTGTGTTTACTGAAATAAATACTCTAGAATGTGACAACTCAGCCGAAATGTCATGAATAAGCTGAGGTAAAATTTTACTGAACCTTTTTTTAAACCTGTTTATAAAAATAATCAGTACAAATTTTAACCTTCAACTAAAATGATAACTTAACTGACCAATTTTTCGTTTGGATTGGTTAAAAACAGCAAATAACAATTTATGTGTGCCCGTAAGGCTGTGGCAACAATGGAGCCACTGCACTGTACAATGCGATGTCACAGTTACCACTGCTAACTCGCCCACTGCAGCGCAGCATCGAGGATTGATAAGCCCACGCACATTTACGGAGAGAGAAAAAATGAAAGGTATCAATCAAATCAAAAACGCTAAGGGTTTTACCCTTATTGAATTAATGATCGTAGTTGCGATCATCGGTATTTTGGCAGCAATCGCATTGCCTGCTTATCAGGATTATACAGCAAAAGCTAAAGCATCTAATGCCCTAGCTTCTTTAGGTGGCCAAAAAATTAAAGTAGCTGAAGCATACGCCACAACATCTACACTTGGTTGTTCTAGCGATGGTGTTGCAATCCCAAACTGTTCTGGTAGTGGTGTGTTAGCCTTTACTTATGATGGAATAACCGCAACTTTAACGCCTACTGCACCCGCTTCTATTGGACAAAATATTACTTGGGGATGCGTCATATCAGGAACTGGTGCTGTGGCGATAAAAGGCTGTACGATTTAAAGTGAAACCTTTAATATTAAGCGTTAACAATGCTGTTAACGCTTAATTTTTTTATGGGATATATATGCCAAACTCCAGCCTTAATCTCGGATTATCGAGCTTATTGATCAGAAAAGGGCTACTTAGTGAAGAAGCTATATCTTCCGCGATCTCAGAATCAAGAAAATCTAAACAACCTTTTGTCACCTCTCTGATAAAATTAAAAAAAATCTCAGCTAGAGAAATTGCTGAATTATGTTATGAAGAATATGGTACCCCCTTCTAGATTTAAGTGAATTTGATATTTCATCAATTCCTGAAGATTTACTCAACAAAAAGCTCATAGAGAAACACAAATGCTTACCTCTTTTTAAACGAGGCAATCGTTTGTATATTGCGACATCAGATCCCACCAATATTGCAGCATTAGAAGACTTTCAATTTAGCCTAGGTTTACACGCTGAAGCGATTCTTGTTGAAGATGATAAACTGCATAAAGTATTAGAAAAAATTATTGAAGAAGATATTTCAGGATTGGATTTAGCAGGTGCTGACCAAGAAGCACTGGCTAATATGGAAATTTCTGAAACAGAAAGAAATGATGAGCCCACCGGTGACAGCAGTGATGATGCACCGATTGTTATTTATATTAATAAAATTTTGACCGATGCCATTCGCAAAGGGGCATCAGATTTACATTTTGAACCTTACGAAAAACGCTACCGGATCCGTTTTCGCATTGATGGCATATTACATGAAGTTTCTGAACCACCAGTCAATTTAGGCGGCAGAATATCAGCCCGATTAAAAGTAATGTCGAAGCTGGATATTGCTGAGCGCCGTGTGCCACAAGATGGTCGCATTAAAATGAAGCTGTCGCGCACCAAATCAATTGATTTTCGTGTCAGCACCTTACCCACTATATGGGGCGAAAAAATTGTAATGCGTATTTTAGACTCATCTTCAGCGCAGTTGGGCATTGAAAAGCTCGGATATGAAGATGATCAACGTAAACTTTATGAAGAAATGCTAGCCAAACCTCAAGGCATGATTCTGGTTACTGGCCCCACAGGTTCAGGTAAAACCGTCTCGCTTTACACCGGCCTAAATATATTAAACACTGAAGAACGCAATATTTCTACCGCAGAAGATCCGGTTGAAATTAACCTTGAAGGGGTTAACCAAGTTCATATTAATTTAAAAGCCGGCTTAACCTTCGCTTCTGCGCTGCGCTCATTTTTACGTCAAGACCCTGATGTGGTGATGGTTGGTGAAATCCGTGACTTAGAAACCGCTGAAATTGCCATTAAAGCAGCACAAACCGGTCACTTAGTGTTATCAACCCTGCACACCAACTCGGCCGCTGAAACCCTGACCCGTTTAATCAATATGGGGGTACCGGGTTATAACATTGCCAGTTCAGTTAATTTAATTATTGCTCAGCGTCTTGCGCGTCGTTTATGCCCGGCTTGCAAGCAACCAGAAGATATCCCAGTTGCAGAATTACAACGTTTAGGCTTTACTGAACAAGATATCCAGCGTGGCTTTACCGTTTATAAACCTTGTGGCTGCGATTTATGCTCAGGCGGTTATAAGGGGCGTGTCGGTATTTATGAAGTTATGAAAATGACCGATGAAATTGCCCGAACCATTATGGAAGGTGGTAATTCATTACAAATAGCCAGTCAAGCAAAAGAGCAAGGTATGCGAGATTTACGCCAGTCTGGATTATTAAAAGTCACCCAAGGGGTGACCAGTATTGCTGAAATAAACCGAGTAACCAGCTTTAATTAAACCATGAATAAGCGAATTAACAACCCAATTAAAATAGCTTTAACGAATTCATAAAATAAAGCAGTTAACGGAATAAATAAAAGGATTTGAACATGTCCACCGCGGCAGTAAAAAGAAAACCTAAAACAAAAAAAGAGGTAAAGCACCAACCCAAAGTGTTTACCTTTGAATGGAAAGGGGTAAACCGTGATGGTCAGAAAACCGCGGGTGAACTTCGTGGTAGCTCCATCGCTGAAATCCGCAGCACCTTAAAAGCCCAAGGGGTGACCCCGAAAAATGTCCGTAAAAAGGCGACACCACTTTTCAAGTCAGAAAAAAAAGTCACCGCGATGGACATTGCCATGTTCACTCGCCAAGTGGCTACTATGCTTGCAGCTGGGGTTCCTTTAGTGACCACCATCGAGTTATTAGGTAAAGGCCATGAAAAGGCGAAAGTACGTGAATTGCTTGGCAGTATTTTATCCGATGTGCAATCGGGTATTCCGCTATCAGATGCCTTAAGACCTCATAGGCAATATTTTGATGATTTGTATGTCGATTTAGTAGCCGCAGGTGAGCACTCTGGCTCGCTCGATGCGGTATTTGATCGTATTGCAACCTATCGAGAAAAAGCAGAAGCACTTAAATCAAAAATAAAAAAAGCCATGTTTTATCCTGCTGCTGTAGTTGTCGTAGCGATAGCCGTTACCACACTATTATTGCTGGTTGTGGTGCCACAATTTGAAAGTATTTTTAAGGGTTTTGGCGCTGAACTACCGGCCTTTACTCAATTAATTGTAAATATTTCCCGTTGGCTGCAAGCTTCTTGGTATTTTTTTGCAATTGCTATTATCGGTGGTATTTGGCTTTTTCGTCGAGCACATAGAAGCTCGCAAATGGTACGTGATAAAGTCGATGAAACCGTGTTAAAAATTCCAGCTATCGGGGATATTTTGCACAAGGCATCTATGGCACGTTTCGCTAGAACATTAGCTACCACCTTTGCCGCAGGTGTCCCGTTAATTGATGGCTTAGAGTCTGCTGCCGGTGCGTCCGGTAATGCCGTGTATAAAAAAGCCTTACTTAAAGTGCGCCAAGAGGTGATGTCGGGCATGCAGATGAATGTGGCCTTGCGCACCACAGGCTTATTCCCCGACATGCTGATTCAAATGGTAATGATAGGTGAAGAATCAGGCGGATTAGATGACATGCTTAACAAGTTAGCTAACATTTATGAAATGCAAGTCGATGATGCGGTTGATGGGCTTTCAAGCCTGATTGAACCCATAATGATGGTGGTCATCGGTAGCCTAGTAGGCGGCTTAATTGTGGGGATGTACTTACCTATCTTCCAAATGGGTAATATTGTTAGCAGCTAATATTAAAATAAAAGAATAATAATGTCCGAATTTATCTCTACCTTTACCGCCAGCATGAGCCAAAACCCTTGGCTGTTTGCTGCCGTTAGTTTTGTGTTTGCTGCCACCATTGGCAGCTTTTTAAATGTGGTAATTCATCGCTTACCTGTGATGATGAAACGTGAATGGCAAGCGGAATGTAACTTCTACTTAAACGAATATCATCCTGATATTGTCGAACAAGTGGGTGAAAAGCGCTTAAACAAACCTATAGATGTCTTTCCTGAAAAATACAATCTAGTGGTGCCCGGCTCTGCCTGCCCAAAATGTAACGCTAACATTAAACCTTGGCATAACTTACCGGTTTTAGGCTGGCTGATGCTGAAAGGCAAATGTGCCAATTGCCAAACCAGTATCTCTGCCCGCTACCCAATAATTGAGTTACTCACCGGCTTATTGGTTGCTACCTTGGCATGGCACTTAGGCCCAAGCGTGCAGTTTTTGTTTGCTGCCATATTAACCTTTTTTCTGGTGGCATTAACCGGTATCGATTTAGATGAAATGCTATTGCCCGATCAGCTCACCCTACCACTATTATGGCTAGGCTTATTAATAAACCTGCAAGGTGTGTTTATCAGCCCCACTGATGCAATCATTGGTGCCATTGCCGGGTATTTAAGTTTGTGGAGCGTGTTCTGGTTATTTAAGCTCGTCACTGGCAAAGAAGGTATGGGCTATGGCGATTTCAAGCTTCTTGCTGTATTTGGCGCTTGGTTAGGCTGGCAAATGCTGCCGTTAATTATTTTGCTATCATCATTAGTTGGCGCGGTGGTGGGGATCACCATGATCATCACTAAAAAGCTTCATGCCGGTAAACCCATTCCATTTGGCCCATACATAGCCGCAGCAGGCTGGATTGCCTTGTTATGGGGCAATGACATTATCAATTGGTATTTGGGCACACTCTGAAGGCTTGTAATCGCTAGCCCATGTGAAGGCAATAGCTCATTATAACGATGACTCCAAACCGCGTTGGCGACTTAAATTAATACAGGTGACTTATGGCTAAGTACATTGTTGGCTTAACCGGTGGCATTGGTAGCGGTAAAACCACTGTAGCCAATTTATTTGCCGAACTTGGCATTACCTTGGTTGATGCCGATATTGTCGCGCGCGAGGTTGTTGCCCTTGGTTCGAGTGGGCTTGAGCAAATAAAAGCCCACTTCGGTGATAAGATTTGTTTAGCCAGCGGTGAATTGAACCGCGCTGCGCTGCGTGAGATTATATTTTCAGATAAAAGTCAGCTTGAATGGTTAAATAATCTGTTACATCCCTTAATCAGGCAAACTATGCTGCAACAAGTACAAATTGCTGATTCTGAATATGTAATTTTAGTTGTGCCCTTGCTATTTGAGAACGGGTTAGATAGGTTAGTCAATACAACTTTAGTGGTGGATGTTTCACCTGAGTTGCAAGTATCACGGACGAGTCAACGCGATAATGTCGCACCAACCCAAGTTGAGCACATTATTAACAGCCAAATTTCCCGCGAGAAACGATTACAGCAAGCCGATGCTGTAATCAATAATCAAGGAGAATTAGCTGAGTTACAAAGTCAGGTGGCGTTATTACACGATAAATATCTAGCCCAAGCGAGCTTATACGAAACCAAGCACAATGACTGAACTCATATACGAACAACCACTAAATGAAAAAATTCGCAGTTATTTACGTTTAGAATACTTGTCGGCTCAATTACAGCAAAACCTCACTGAAGATCTTCAACATCGTTGTTTTTACCCGCTTTTCTCATTGTGTGAACTTACTGATAGATGTGATTATCGCTCCGATGTATTAAAAGATATTGATCGCAATATTATTTTGCTCTCTAAATGGCTTGAACAACCTGAGGTGCATAAAGATCAAGTTCACCACATCATTAATCGACTCATACAAGCAAAGGCGCCCTTGCAAACCCCAGACAGAATTGGTGTGCACCTTAAAAAAGAAAAATTCATCTGTGCTTTGCGACAGCGATTTGGTATGCCCGGTGCTTGTTGCAACTTCGATTTACCCCAATTACATTTTTGGTTAGCAAAATCATGGCAAGAAAGACAATTAGACATTCAATGTTGGATTGATCAATTTGAGCCCTTACTTACCCCAGTATCACTGCTATTGGAACTTATCCGCAATACCGCTGAATTTAATCAAGCTGATGCAAATGCTGGGTTTTATCAAAGTGATAGTAGCCAAGCACTGGCATTGATCCGAGTTAAAATTGATGCCAAGTACGGTTGTTATCCAACCATCAGTGGCCATCGGAATCGTTATGCGATTCATTTTGTCGATTTTGACCAACAACGCCATACAGACAAAACGATTCAATTCTTACTGGCTACTTGTAGCTAAAAAATTTACTATCCCATAAATTTTTATCATTGCTGAGTAAACAGATTATGTCATTTTCTGTAGATTGCCCTATTTGTAAAACCCCCGTTAAATGGGTTGCCGAATCCCAATTTAGACCTTTTTGTAGCGAACGCTGTAAACTCATTGATTTAGGTGATTGGGCCGACGAAAAGCACGCTATTCCGGTTAAGCCTGAATTAGACCCTGATATGTTTGATGATATCGGTTATGACGACGCCCCCTTTTTTAAAGATGAACACTAACACCAAGGTTTAAGTAAACAATGCAAAAAAGAATTCATGTTGCTGTTGGGGTGATTATTAACCAGCATCAGCAGATATTACTGGCCAAAAGGCACGGACACCTTCACCAAGGCGGTAAATGGGAGTTTCCGGGCGGTAAGGTAGAAGAGAACGAAACGGTAACTGAAGCGCTGATTAGGGAGCTTAAAGAAGAAGTTAACTTAGATGTGGTTAGCTCATCCCCTTTTATGGACATCAGCCATAATTATCCTGACAAACATGTTCGTTTAGACATTCATTTAGTGACTGATTTTAGTAATGAAGCTAAAGGAATGGAACAACAGCAAATCGAATGGGTGCCATTTAGCCAACTTGTTGATTACGACTTTCCAGAAGCCAATAAACCAATAGTCGATAAAATACTTAGTGAGCTAACCTAATCGAGTGCAAGCCGGTTATGCCCACTTTTAAGCTTAACGGATTAATTGTCGTTTTCGTCAAAATAATGGTGATCATATAGCGCCATGATTTCATCCACTTTATTACGGGATGAACCTTTTTGACTGATATTACGTTGCACAGCAATGGTTGCTAATTTAGCACCACGATATAGCTCACGGGTTAGCGGAATATCATGGTTGCTGATCAGCACCGGAATATTACGCTTATGCGCACTTTGACGAGAATAGCGCGCTAACAAAGCTTGATCATCCAAACTAAAGCCTGGGCCTGCGTAAGTGGTAAAGCTGGCGGTGGTGGATAACGGTGCATAAGGTGGATCGCAATAAATCACATCACCATCAACCGCTAAATCAAATGCAGCTTCGTAACTAATGCACTTAAAGGTAGCTTTTTGTGCTTTTTGCGAAAAATGCAAAATTTCCTGTTCAGGAAAATACGGTTTTTTATAAGATCCAAAAGGCACATTAAAACCACCGTTACGGTTATAACGGCATAAGCCGTTAAAACCGTGGCGATTTAAATACAAGAAAAACACCGAGCGCTCAAAAGGGTCGCGGCTTAAATTAAATTGTTCACGGATTTTGTAATAGGCTTCTTTTTGGTTCATTTCAGGCACAAACAAAGCCTTTACCGCATTAATATAAGCCTGTGGTTTTTGCTGCACAATCTGATAAAGGTTAATCAAATCCTGATTAATATCGCACAATAAATACTCTTCATAATCGGTATTCAAAAACACTGAGCCAGCACCCACAAAAGGTTCAACTAAACGCTGCCCTTCTGGTAAATGCTTAGATAATTCATCGACGAGTTTAAACTTGCCACCCGCCCACTTAAGAAAGGCTCTATGCTTTTTTATCATAAAGTTAGTTAATTGCCGTTAAAATCAAAGCTGATGATTGTACTCTGTTTATACTGATATATCATCGAATTTCCCGCTCAATAATGTATTCATCTAAATCTTGCCATTTTCTCACCCAAGGGGCGCTTAAACCTAATTGCTGTATTCGTTTGGCTACAGCTTGCGCTTGCTCAGTAGAGTTGAACTGACCTAGCAGCAACACAAATCGAGATTGATGTTTAGCAAGATACAAATTTTGCTCGCGGGAAAGTTTGGCAATAATCACATCGAGAGACTTTTGATTATTCACACTGGCAATTTGCAAGGTAAAACCTTGTGGCTTACCAGGTGGTATTTTAGAGGGGGCAGTTAAGTCTGCCTCTTTAAATGCTGCTGGCTGTACAGCTTGATGAATTTCAGCGATATTTATTTTATCGCTCAATAGCGTGTTTTCTATATTTGCAGAGACTTTTTGAGTCTTGATAGGCGCAAAAGTTGTGGCTGATTGAGTATCGTTTTTACTGATTTTTGTACTGGTTATAGTAACTTCGTCATGCGAGTCAATCTTAGTTATCAATATGCCACTATTTAATGGATATTGAGACGCATGAGTCTCAACTTGCTCTAACAACGGCTTTAATTGCTTTGCAGTCTCTGAAGCGCCGAAATTGGTATCTTGGCTATTTTTATTCACCACAGCGAATACTAACTTCCGCCCATGCTCAACAAGAAAGCGATTGGCTTGTTGTTTGTGTTGCAGTTGTAATACGGTGAGTTGTTTTTCTACTTGTGGTTGACTAAAAAAACTTTCCAATTGGCCGCGGTTAAACCAATAAATACTCCCAATAACCAACAAGATACCAACGCTAATCAGCATTGTTTTTACTTGCCAAGACCACTTATTAACTTCAACTTCTGGCTTTTCAAGTGCCAATGCCAGTAGATCGACAACTTCTGCAGGTGTGCCTGTTTGCTTTTCTAATTGACGATAAATGATATCTCGCGGAGTAAAGGGGGTTTGACCTGTGCGTAACAATAAACTTTGATATAAGCCATTACGCTCACTCACAGGCAAAGCTTCTATAGTGATTGGCAATAAATTATCCCGCATCGACTCCGATAACTCCGCCACTAATGTGGGGTAGTAACTTGAGTCCATCGCCATAGTAACGCTAACTTTTGCCCCTGCGCACATCATTTGCGATAGCAAAATACATTCTGCCCATAATGTTTTTGGCAGTAAATGTGCATCATCAATAATGATGTGTAATGGCTTGGTTAGAGTAGATTGAATACGTACAAAAGTCTCAATCAGAGGTACATCATCATCAAAAATGGGAGACGAAATAAGCTGAACGAGGATTTTACGGCGAATTTCACAAGGTTCAGCATGTTGCGGGCATAAAACCAGCGCAGAATTATACTCATCAAGCTCGCTTGCTAAGGCAATACTTAAAGTGGATTTTCCTGAACCTTTGACTCCACAAAGCAATAATAATTGCTCACTATAGCTAGCAATATGTTGCAGCCTTTGAATCAAGGCGTCTTGGCTGGGGAGTAATAATAATTCTGAGCTCAAAGATCTACCACACGTTATTTATGCGCGGCTGATCACCTGTTCAAGCATGGCTTCAGTTACATCACTGAAGACATCTGCTTGACCTAAAGCAGTAGGAAGAATCAATCTGATTTTTCCCCCTAGCACTTTCTTATCACGCCGCATGTGCTTTATAAAACTGTCAAAATCCATAGAATCCGGCGCATTGACGGGTAAATCAAACGCGATGAATAAATCCCGAATTCGACAAACTATTGACTCGTCGATTAAATTTAGTTGTTGTGCTGTTTGAGCAGCAAGAATTGTGCCTACGGCAACAGCGTCACCATGCAGCCACTCGCCATAGCCCATTTCAGCTTCAATCGCATGGCCAAAGGTGTGGCCTAAATTTAATAGTGCACGTACACCGCGTTCAGTTTCATCTTGAGTAACAACATCGGCTTTAATCTGACAGCACTTGGCAATGGTATATTCAAGTGCTTGGGTGTCTAAGCCTTTTAATGCTGCGACATTTTGCTCAAGCCACTCAAAAAACTCACTATCCCAAATAATGCCATACTTAATGACCTCCGCCATTCCGGCAGCAAATTCATTTGCCGGCAAGGTCGATAAACAATCGGTATCAATCACCACTGATTGAGGCTGATAAAAAGCACCAATCATGTTTTTACCTAAAAGATGATTAACCGCCGTTTTACCACCGACAGACGAGTCAACTTGTGATAACAAAGTAGTTGGCACCTGCACAAAATCAATGCCCCGTTGATAACATGCAGCAGCAAAGCCTGTCATATCACCAACCACACCGCCACCAAGTGCCACAAGAACTGAATCTCGGGCAAAGTTTTTTTCTAATAATGCAGAAAAAATGTCATCGAGATGCTGTAAGTTCTTAAACTTTTCACCATCGGGAAGAATAATATGCTCAACACACGCACAAGACACCATTGCCTGTTCCAATGTGTTTAAATACAAAGGGGCAATAGTGTCATTGGTTACGATGAGTACATTCTTGTTTGCTAGGTAGCGACTAAATAAGTCGCCATCACACATCAAATTCTGGCCTATATAAATGGGGTAACTTCTATCACCTAATTCAACCTGAATTTGTTGCATGTTTTTTTCCTAAAAACCGAGTTGCTCAATAATTTGATTGGCGACAATTTTCGCACTTTGCTCATCTGTCTTAACGATGACATCTGCAATCTCTTCATATAAAGGATTACGGATTTCAGCTAAGCTTTCGAGCACTTCACGAGGATCATCAACTTGTAGTAAAGGACGACGCTTATCACGTTGCGTACGAGCAACTTGCTTGTCGATTGTCGTCTCTAAGTAAACCACGATACCACGTGCTGAAAGGTAATTGCGGATGTCCTTACTTTGAACAGAACCACCACCCGTTGCTAATACAATTCCTTGCCTCTCTGAAAGATCGGCAATGACTTGTGCTTCACGACGACGGAAACCTTCCTCACCTTCAACATCAAATACCCAAGCGATATCAGCACCTGTACGTTGCTCTATCTCTTGATCTGAATCGTGGAAATCTAAATGCAGCATTTGAGCCAAATGACGGCCAATTGTGCTTTTACCTGCGCCCATAGGGCCTACTAGAAAAATATTACGTTTTTCAGCCATTGCGTATACGTCTGAATCTTATATTGAAGAATGCCAGATCGACGAAAGATAGCGTCGACCAACTAAATTATTACCTTGCTCTATTGAGACTTGACGCGGGATTATCTCAGTTTAGGCCTACCGCTGGCAAGTGATGGCGACAATTTATAACCATTTTATTAAATAAAGCCTGTCAAAATGCTTAAAAACAAAGGCCAGCATGGTGTTTGCTGGCCTTAATATATTTTCTAAACCTTATAATTCATCAGATATGATTTTGGGTGTAACAAATATCAATAGCTCTTGGCGCTCATTACTATCAGTACTATTACGGAACAAGAATCCAACTAATGGAATATCCCCCAAGACTGGCACTTTGCTCACTCGGCTTATCAAGTTTTGCTGGTAGATTCCGCCTAAAACGATGGTTTCACCATCATTAACCAATACCTGAGTACCAATGCGTTGGGTATCAATCGATACAGCCTGACCAAGAGGGGTATCAACCGTCTGACCTTGTGAATCTTGGGTTATCTCTAAATCCAAAATCACACGATTATCAGGGGTAATTTGTGGCGTTACCCGCAGCGATAATACTGCCTTTTTAAACTGTACAGTTGCTGCACCACTTGATGCTGACTCAACATAAGGTATCTCGATACCTTGTTCGATGTATGCTGCCTTTTGATTTGAAGTCGTGATCCGTGGACTTGCAATAATTTCACCTTTATTTTCTTGCTCAAGTGCACTTAACTCTAAATCAAGCACAGTACCATCGGCTAATTTGGCTACATGGAAAGCAATACTCGTTGGGTTTGAAACCGCTGCAGGTAAATTCACATTTAGGCGGTCATCCATACTTGGAATTAATCCACCAGCAATACCTTCCGCTCCTTCAAGCGAGCCTGATGTACCTTTAGTACCTTGCTGATCAGTTACCCCCCAGCGTATACCTAAATCTTCTGACACATTATCTTTCACTGTCACCATGCGTGATTCAATCAGTACTTGTTTGATTGGAATATCAAGCACTTCAATTAAACGATGAACGCTTTCTAAAATTTCAGCCGTGTCTTTCACTAATAGTGTATTGGTACGCTCATCAACCGCCACTGTGCCACGAGATGAAAGTAAACTTGAATCACTACCTTTGAGCAACTCGGCAATATCAACTGCCTTGGCATAATTAATCTGCAAAAACTCTGAATAAAGCGGCGCAAGCTCTTTCACTTCTTGCTTGTTCTTTAAATCATTACTTTCACGGATTGCTAATTCTTCACTTGGGGCAACCATTAAAATATTGCCTTCAATACGCTTATCTAACCCTTTGGTTTGCAGGATTAAATCTAACGCTTGGTCCCATGGCACATCATCTAAGCGTAAAGTAATATTACCTTCAACAGTATCACTGGTCACCAAATTGAAATTGTTATAATCAGCAATAATCTGCAATACCGTACGCACTGAGATATTTTGGAAGTTTAATGATAATGAACGGCCATTGTATTTCTTAGCTTCTTTGGCAACAGAGACTCGCTCAACTTTGTCGATATTAACCTTAAATACATTACCATCTTGCTGATAGTTGTATTCATAGTTGCCTTTTACATCGACTAAAATGCGCGATGTTAAGTCTTCTTTGAATGTTTCAAAACTACTGACTGGCGTAGCAAAATCTTGCACGTCCATTACATATAGTAAATCGTCACCCATGTTGGTGTTATATAATTTAATTTCTAATTTTGCGCCAATCTGTTCAACATTGGCAGCGACAGAACGATTGCTAAGATTGAATAATAGCTCGCCTCCACCTTTGCTATTACGCTTAAAGTCGATGCTATTAACTGTATTAACAAAAGGATTATCTGCACTTGAGGGCCCTGAAGTTGCATCATTAATAGTTAATCTGTAACGATTACCTTCAATTTTACCTTGGTAAGGTTTTACACTTTCTAGCGCCACAATAATTGACAAATTGTCTGCTTGTTGTTGCGCCGTTAAGTGCTTAACCCCTACATTGTCAATTGGTAGCCGATCTTTTGGTAAATTAGAAATGCTGTCATCAAAATTTAAAATTATTTCAGCTGGGTCAGCAGATAAATCAACTTCTGGTGAAGTAATATCTGATTCAAAAACCAACTCTAATTCTAATTGATGATCGACAACTGTATGGTATTTGACATCTAATAGACGATTTGCAGCTACAGCACTAGGCAGCGCACATATTAATAATGCAGCCCCAAAAAAGGCTTTAAAAGTTGATGAACTCGTCATTGATGCTTTCATCGCGGCAGAAGATTTCATTATTCCCTCATCCTTCGCACGTTACTTGCCAGATAATTCTAAGTTACTTGGACGTTCTGCCCAGCAACCTGAACCATCAGGAATTAATTCTATAATTTCGATATATTGGGGCGTTACATTTGAAATGCGACCATGATAAAGCCCTAAATATTCACCCACGCCCATTCGATAAACATTTGAATCGGCAGATTCGATCAATGCCCAAATTGTATCGTCTTCACTCAACGTTCCGCGCATTCTTAAATTATCTAAAGCATAGGTTTCTAAACGCCCTTTACGACGCTTTAAATCTGGCTGTAAACAATCTTTTGAAGTATCAATAACTTCTTCCGTCAATTCCCTTGATGGCGGAACAAATGGACTACGCATAAGTTCTGCTTGATAGGCAAAATGCTCAAACTTAGGCGTCTCTTTTAATGGTGGTATACGAGCTACATGCTGTGCTTTAGTGGTAGTAACAAATAACTCTAAGTCACTGTGATCACCAATACAACCTGTTAGCAATAAGCTAGCTCCTATTAATACGGGTAGGGATCTCATTTATTTCTTCCCCCCTTTTTTTGGATCTTTGGCTAACTCAGCCCCCTCTTTAAAGCGGTAGGTTTTTGCCAATATAGCCATAGATAACCCACCATTCTCTTTATGAGTAATGGTAAAATCATGCAAACTGACGATACGAGGTAACTTTGCAACACCACTTACCATATTACCAATTTGATGATAGTCACCTTCCACATTTAAACGAATAGGGAACTCAATATAGAAATCACGTTCTATTTCGTTATCCCAATCTAAACTGTTAATTTTTAAACCTGCGTCTGTTGCAACAAAGGTGACATCATCGAGTAGTCCGGGCATCTCATTTTCTGAAGGCAGCATCTTTAATAATTCAGCAAACTGCGCTTCCATAACCACTAATTGTTCTCGATATAATTTTAGATTAGCAGCTAATCGATATTTCGTTTCAAAATCTGCTTTTAATTCGATTTCTTTGTTTTGCTCTGATTCCATCACAGCAATGGTATCTGCAATAAATAAATAATAACTAGCACCAATAACACATATTGACAAAAAGGCAGCAAAAACGATTTTAACTAATTTTGGCCATGCACCGATATTTTCAAAATCAATATCATTGAATTGATCTAAATCTAAATTCATTTTTTCGCTCCTTGCTGCATATCAAGGGCTTGATTACCAAATTCATCAGTTATCGTTACTCTTAACTTAAATCGTTGCAACTGACGTAAGTTTTCATTTTGAGTAACAATGGATTGCATACTAGGGTCATTTAAATAACTTGAAGTTTTAACCTTACGCATCATATTAGCTACGTTATTGTTAGATTCGCTTCGACCCTCAATCCATAAAATACTGCCTTTCTTATCAACACTTGAAAGGTAAATTCCCGGCGGCACGATTCTAACAAGCTCATCTAAAACGTGGGTTGGCAAGTTACGAGATTGCTGAAGCCCTAAAATAATTTCTGTTCGCCTTTCGATATCTTTTTTACGTTCAGTAATTTTTTTAATTTCTGCAATTTGGGTATCTAATAAACTAATTTCTGTCTGTAAATAATTATTGCGCTGACGTTGATCATCGGTCACTAATTCCAAGTAACTAATAAACAAATACACCAATAACGAGGTCACAAGAAATACGAGTGCCAAAATACCAATAAAGTCACGTTTTTGTTTTTCCCTAGCTTCTTCACGCCAGGGTAATAAGTTTATGTTCGCCATTGAGCGTAACTCCTTAGCGCTAGGCCGCTTGCGACCATGAACTTATTAATTGATGGTTGCAATTGAGTTTTAATTGCTTCATCGGCGTGCAAACAGCCTTGAAATGGATCGGCGACAATTGTGTATACACCAAGCTCGTCGGTTAATACTTTTGCCATTCCTTCAATTTTTCCAGTTCCACCACACAGCACCACATAATCAACTTTGTCACGGCCACTTGCAGTGCAATATATTTGTAAGGTACGTTTAATTTGCTGCAATAATTGGGTTTGAAAAGGAGATAAAACCTCAAACATATAATTGCGGGGAAGATTGCCACTGACTTTAGCCAATTCCGCTTCAGCATATGGCATACCATAAAAAGATAGAATTGATTGGGTGAATAACTCTCCACCAAATGCTTGCTCTCTAATAAAAGTGGTTTCACCATTTTCCACAACAGCAAAAGTAGTGATATTGGCACCAATATCAACCATAGCGATGGTCTTAGCTTTCGCGCCTTCAGGAAGTTGCGCATAAATAAGCTCAGCTGAACGCCCTAAAGCATAACCTTCAACATCAACCACTTTAGCGTCAAGATCGACCTCAATAAGCGCATCTACTCGAGAGTCGATGTTTTCGGTTCGACAAGCACTTAACAGTACATCGACTTTAGTTGGGTCTGTGGTATTGGGGCTTAAAGTCTCAAAGTCGATACTCACTTCATCAAGTGAATAAGGGATTAGGTTATCTGCTTCAATTTCAATTTGCGCTTCCATTTCTTCTTCATTTAATGAAGCATCCATGTAAATCACTTTTGTCATTACAGCAGAACCAGACACAGCAACAGACGCAAACTTCACCCCTTTTGGTAAAGACCGCTTAATTTGCCTTAAAGATTCTATTACCGCTTCAGAGTCTCGAATGTCATGATCAACAACAGCGCCCTTTTTGATAGGCACGGTCGCATAATTTTGAATTTTATATCCATCTGCAGTCTTGCTCAACAATATGGCTTTTACTTCGTGAGAACCGATATCGATCCCGACCATTTGAGGAGCCTGACGCTTCCATAGTTTAGAAAGCATAGTCCATCGTCACAATTCTATTATTGTTATTAAAAGATATTAGCACAAAATCATCTCGTTACACTTATTTGTACAAAATGTTTCTGTTTTTTACAAATAGTATTTTGAGTTTACACGTTTTTGCTTCACCAACAAGCCTGTCGCTTATATACTATTATATCTATTTAGGTTTTTGGGAATATGGCGTGTGAAGTGGTTTAAAAGAATACTTATTGCTGTTTTTAGCTTGGCACTACTTGGTATTGCTGCAATTACAGCTGCGTACTTTTATGTTCTACCAGAACTTCCAGATGTTAATTCTCTGAAAACGGTACAACTACAAACCCCGTTGCGAATTTATAGCAGCGATGGAAAATTGATTTCACAATTTGGCGAAAAACGTCGCATACCGGTTGAATATAAAGATGTACCACCACAGTTAATTAATGCTGTTCTTGATACCGAAGACGCTAGATTTTTTGAACATAAAGGCATAGATCCTATTGGTATTGTCCGCGCAGCAACAATATTAATCACCACAGGTAAAAAAAGCCAAGGCGCAAGTACCATTACCCAGCAAGTCGCTCGTGGTTTTTTCTTATCAAATGAAAAAACATATATCCGTAAAATTAAAGAAATCTTCTTAGCTCTAAAAATTGAAAAAGCATTAACCAAAGAAGAAATTCTAGAACTTTATTTGAATCGTTCATTTTTAGGTAATCGAGCTTACGGAGTTGGAGCTGCGGCACAGGTTTATTACGGCAAATATTTAAATGAACTTACCCTGCCAGAAATGGCCATGATTGCAGGTTTACCCCAAGCACCATCTGCAGCCAATCCTATTCGCAACCCAACCAGAGCCATTGCTCGTCGTAATTGGGTGTTAAGCAGGATGTTGGAAAAGAGAAATATCACTGAAGCTGAATACCAGCAAGCCATCAATGCTCCCGTTACCGCCAAATATCATGGTGCTGAAATTGATTTGTATGCACCCTACATTTCAGAAATGGCGCGTGACTATATGATCCAAAAGTATGGCGAAGAAGCAGCCTACACCAATGGCTATAATGTCTATACGACTATCTCATCTGAGCTACAGTTAATGGCTCAGGACGCATTACGTAATAATGTATTTAATTACGATCAACGCCATGGCTACCGTGGCCCAATTAAACAATTGTGGACTGATACTCCATTAAATCAAGACGATATCATCACTGTTCTCGCCAAGGTCACCCCAATGCAAGGCATTGTACCTGCTGCGGTATTAGATGTGGCAGAACAACAAGCCACGGTGATGTTAACTGATGGCAGCAAAATGACTCTTGAGTGGCCAGGACTTAAATGGGCTCGTAAATATATCACTGATAAACGTCAAGGTTTACCGCCAAAACTCGCCAGCGATATCCTACAAACAGGCCAACAAGTATGGGTACGTCATAATGGCGAATTTTGGCAATTGTCACAAATTCCTGAAGTATCAAGTGCAACAGTTAGTTTAGACCCATTTGACGGCGCCATTCGTACTTTGGTAGGTGGTTTTAGCTTTTCACAAAGTCAATTTAACCGGGTAACACAAGCTAAGCGTCAATTAGGTTCAAACATAAAACCTTTTATTTATGCAACCACGCTTGAGCAAGACTGGACTTTAGCAACCATTATTAACAATGCCCCAATCAATAAACCCGACACGCGTCAAGGTACTGCTTGGCGACCTAAAAACTCACCCGATATTTATGGTGGCCCAACCCGTTTACGAGTTGGACTTGCACAGTCAATTAACGTCATGTCGGTCAGAGCATTACGTCATGCGGGACTAGATAACACCATCAATGAACTAGTGAAGTTTGGCTTTGATGCAGGTGATTTACCCCGCAATGAATCTTTAGCTTTAGGTTCTCCTTCAGTAACACCACTTCAAGTTGCCACCGCGTTTAACGTGTTTGCCAATGGCGGCTACTTGGTAGAGCCCTATTTTATCGATCACATTACTGATGGGTACGACAATGTTATCGAGCAAGCTTCTCCAACGCTGGCTTGCTCACCAAGTGATAATGAAGAAGATCCATCTAACCATGATCAACAAGATAGCTTAAATGATGATCCTTTTGCGGCCATGAATGACGAATTAGCACAATTATCTGCTCCCAAAGATACACAAGCAGATGTTGCCGCCCAGCTTGATTACACTCATGAAGAGGAAGGAGAGTTAATTTGCAATCGCCAAAATGCGCGTTACGCTAAGCAAATAATCTCTGAGCAAACTGCATTTTTAATTACTGATGCGTTGAAAAGTGTCATTTGGGGTGGCGGTGATTGGAGTAAGGGTACAGGCTGGAACGGCACGGCATGGCGCGCATCTAAATTAATCAAGCGTCATGACATTGCAGGTAAAACAGGTACAACGAATGAATCAAGAGATACTTGGTTCAGTGGTTTCAACCCCACTTTAACCTCCACTTTTTGGGTTGGTTTTGATGATCACGGTCGTCAATTGGGTCGAACAAGCTGGATGGCAAACGGCGCACCAGATCAAATTTCAGGTACCGAAGCAGGAGCTAAAACGGCAGGCCCTGGCTGGAATGATTTTATGAATCAAGCTCTTAAAGGTACACCAGAAATAATCGCTGAACCACCAAAAGGTATAGTAACGGTTCGGATTGATCTTGAAACAGGTAAATTAACTCGTAGAACTGATCACACAACAGCATTTGAATATTTTGTTGAGGGGACCGAGCCAAAAGAATACGTCAGAGAAATCCAAGAAGCTGACGAAATTTTTATCGACAATTCCGCGGAAGATTTATTCCAATAAATCAGATCGCAACAAAAAGGCAGGTGTTGAGCTTTCAACATCTGCCTTTTTTATTTGTGGCACAGATAGAAAGGCATAGGCAATAGACGTTTGCTTAGCCCAATAAGCGTTGATGCAATTCGATTAATGAGCTGACCTGAAAATGCGGTGTGATCTTATCAGCAATTACCCCTTGCTGATTCAACCAGCAAGTATCAATACCATAATTTAACCCACCAAGAATATCTGAGCTTAATGAATCGCCTATCATCAATACCTGTTGTTTATTGGGTTGGCCCATGCGTTCAAATGCATGCTCAAAAATTGCTTTATCAGGTTTAGCTTTACCTACCTGCTCTGAAATAATCACCTGCGAAAATGAACTTTGCATGCCCGTTTTTTGTAAACGTAAACTTTGAAGCTCAGTAAAACCGTTGGTAATAATCCCCAAATTGACTTTATCTTTAAGGGCATCAACAAGCGCTTTGGCGCCTGGCAAAGGCTGGCAAATATCGACCATGGCTAACAAAAAGTCACTATTGAGTGTTTGTGGACAAACAGATAGCTTCTCTGCCCATGTATTGAAGCGGGTTGTTTGCAATGTTTTGGCGTCAATTTTACCATCTTGATAATCAACCCAAAGTGGCTTATTCACTGTTTGATATTGCGCAAAGTCATCCTGACTAAATTCAACGTTATATTTAGAAAACATCAATTTTAGCCCAGCATAAGCATCAAAATGAAACAAGGTTTCATCGGCATCAAATAAGATCCATTGGTATTTAGATAATTGCATTAAATCGCATTCCTATTTCTAAGCGGCATGGATTATTCAAATAAAGTCATTAACTGCGATTCTTGTGCAATTAAACTTTGATAGATAGTTAGCTGGTTTGCAGCACGATCTAAATTATGATTTAAGCGGTTAATGGCAAAATAAATATCACCATTAATATGATCCGTTAAAAAACGGCTGCCTAGCATCAAAGCCATCACTTTAATACCCAACCACAAACTACGCTTTTCTAAAGGCGTAATAATGTCGGCTAATTCATCAATGTAACTTTTACTTGCAGCGGCAATAATTTCGGGGCGGGCGACCACTTTATCTAATGCGGTAGAATCTTCCTCTTCTGGAGAACAAAATGCCCGTACCATGTCGCCAAAATCATACATTAAATAGCCTTTCATGCAGGTATCTAAATCGATTACTGCCATGCTTTTCATATCACGTTTATCAAATAGCATGTTGTTTATTTTGGTGTCGTTATGACATACCCGAAGCGGCAATTTGGGTTCAATTTGATTCAGCTCGTCAAATAAGGCTGTTTGCTTCAAAATCAAATCTACCCAGTGTTGACAGCCATCTAATCGATTATTTTTATTGTCCTTTACTGCTTGTTTAAGCTGTTTAATTCGAAACGGTAAGTTTAAAAAGTTATCAATTACATTTTCAATGCAATCAGGATTTAAAGTACTTAATGCTGCAGCAAAATGGCCAAATGCGCTGGCGGCCATTTGCGCTTGCGCGCTATCACTAACAACTTCAATAGTATGGCTGTTCGCTAAATAACTAATGGCTCGCCAAAATCCATGCTCACCCAAATCAACAGCAAATTGACCATTCACAGCGGCTATAGGATCAATAACCTTTAAATGATACCTCCCAAAACACTGCTGTTGATGCAAATGCTCACTAATATAACAAGCATTGTTAATTAAATTTTGCGGCTTAGGAAAAACATGAGTATTGATTTTTTGTAATACAAACTCACCTTCAGCCCAACGAACAAGATAAGTACGGTTGATATGTCCATTTCCAAGTGTTGATATAGTGAGATTTTTACAACTAATACCAAAATGAGGCAACACCTGCTGCCTAATAAAATCACTCACTTACACACTCCATTTCTAAACGCTATGATCCATAAATCAATTAATTTTTAAACACGATACTTTTTTATTGCACTAAATAATCTGAAAATACATGATGCTGCATTAAGGTGGCTTGGCTGCCTTTTAAACTAAAGTCATAACCACAAAGTTTAAAACTACCACGCATTGCAATATGATTAATAATAGATTTGTTATCTAAAGGTGAAAAAGTCGCCTCAGTTCCACCATCGTTCATTAATTCGACACTGATAGGGCGATAGCGACTGCCATCGTTGAATACTAATTCACTACAGGTTTGATCACCCTCTGCTGTCGCAAGTTGCCATAAACGTTTGGCATCTGCATCTTCACCCAACCAGCGCACAGTTAAAATTTTGTTCTGCATTACAACCCAAAATCCATCAGGAAGTTTTACCGACACTCGCTGGTTAGCGATAGAGTGCTCATTAGATTTGACGCTAGCAGAACTTGGTTCATCATCAGAATTTAATTGACTAAAACTCACCATAGCCCACACGATTAAAGCGGAGATAACGAATACCCCAGCAACCTTAGCACCAAACAAAATTGATTTTTCATGGGTTTTAGCACTATTAACCCAAGACTTGACCAACTCAGTCACAGAGCCAGACGCTAAGTCATCTTGATCAACATCAAAACGTTCAAACTGCTGAAATGATTGCTTGAGGGATGATTTGGTCATCGGCTCAGCCTGTAGCCCATCCAATTCACCTGTGTCTGTTGCTGTTTTATCCTGCTTAGGCGCACTTGCAAAAATAGCTTGCGTTTCTGAGTAGGCATCATGACTTGATGCATCGATACCCGTTGTTACTTGCTGATTGTGCTCACCAAAAACTTGCGGTTCTTGTCGACGTCTGACATTACCCAGTTCAACTTTTTCATAAGATGCCGGACCGTTGTAACCCTCAATATAGTTACGCTTTTTATTGTCAGATGCGAATAACCCAACATAAACACTGCTGGCAAGGGTCAACAAACTTAAACCAGCAATCACGCCGATTGGAGCAAAATAACAGCTGAGCACAAGCAAAAAACTTGGCACCATCACCATAAGCATCAATCGCTTAGATTTCGCTGCATCTCGTAACCGACGCATAGTAGAAGCGCTCTGCACCAAAATAAGCACCACTCCAATCATCAATATTAATACTGATTGAGGAAAGACTAACGTAACTAAAGATAACAAAAGTAAACTAACCAACATTACGATAAGAAAGCGTAGCGGATTGTCACGACCTTGAAGACACCAAAGAGTGTTAAACTGCATGTAAAGTCCTAGAAAAAATAAAAATAACGCAATATATTTGCGGGCAAGTATTTTAATATGGATAGCCCAAAAAAGAGAGTACCAATAATGACTCATCTTGAGGGATTTTTAGGTTATAATATTAATCTTTGTTAACTGTACTGTGTGAGCCCTAAAATATGAGTAGTCGTGGAAATCTTTTTATTGTGTCAGCCCCTAGTGGCGCTGGAAAATCATCTTTGATCTCAGCACTATTGAAAGACCAACCCAGCGATATGCAAGTTTCTGTCTCTCACACGACACGCCAACCTCGCCCAGGTGAAGTAAACGGCCAGCACTACCACTTTGTCACTGTTGATCAATTCAAAGCATTGATCGCTGAAAATGCTTTTTTTGAGTGGGCTGAAGTGTTTGGTAATTATTATGGCACTTCCCGCACAGTGATTGAGCAGACATTAGCAAACGGTATAGATGTTTTTTTGGATATCGACTGGCAAGGTGGCGAGCAAGTAAAAGCGCTCATGCCTGAAGCTATTGGGGTATTTATTTTACCTCCATCTAAGCAAGAATTAGCTCGTCGTTTAACAGGCAGAGGCCAAGACAGCCAAGAAGTTATCGATAGCCGAATGGCACAAGCTGTGTCAGAAATGTCACATTATCAACAATACGATTTTGTCATTGTAAATGACGATTTCGACCAAGCTTTAGCGGATTTACAAGCAATCATTCGTAGCCAAAGACTAACCTGTGCTAGTCAGAGCTATACTCACAATGATATGCTTGTCGATCTATTGGCAGATTAATTGTCTTAGTGTACAATTTTGCGTCATTTTTTTCCCATAGATAACACTGGAGTTTCACACCATGGCTCGCGTAACTGTAGAAGACGCTGTAGAACAAATCGGCAACCGCTTTGATATGATTTTGGTTGCGGCGCGTCGTGCACGCCAAATTGCCGTGCAAGGTAAAGACCCTATGGTAGAAGAGATGAATGATAAACCAACGGTTATCGCATTACGTGAAATCGAATTAGGTTTAGTCACCTCTAACACTTTAGACGCTGATGAGCGTCAAACCGTGCGTGAGCGCGAAGCAGCTGAAATTGCTGCTGTAGCTGCCATTGCGGAAGGCCATGTAATTTAAGGAGTAGCGTCACTTGTATCTGTTTGAAGGTCTCAAGGAGTCTGCTTCGGCCTATTTAGGGCCAGAGCACGTTGAATTACTCAAGCAGGCCTATTTGGTTGCGCGAGACGCCCACGAAGGGCAAATGCGCACAAGTGGCGAGCCTTACATTACCCATCCGGTTGCGGTCGCCCGCATCCTAGCAGACATGCGTCTTGATTATGAGACGCTGATGGCAGCCCTGCTTCATGACACCATTGAAGACACTCCCGTCACAAAAGAAGAGCTTGCTGAGCTTTTTGGAATTGATGTGGCGGAACTCGTCGAAGGTGTATCAAAGCTTGATAAAATCAAATTTCGCGACAAGAAAGAAGCCCAAGCTGAAAACTTTCGTAAGATGATGATGGCAATGACGCAAGATATTCGCGTCATTCTAATCAAGTTAGCCGACCGTACCCATAATATGCGTACGCTCGGCGCCTTACGGCCTGATAAGCGCCGTCGAATTGCCCGCGAAACCCTTGAAATTTATGCGCCAATTGCGAATCGCCTTGGTATTCACAATATCAAAATTGAACTTGAAGACTTAGGTTTTCAGGCTTATTACCCGATGCGTTATCGAGTAATTAAAGAGGTAGTTAAATCGGCTAGGGGCAATCGTAAAGAACTGATCAACAGCATTGAAGGTGCGATAAAAACTCGCTTAGACGATGCCGGTATCAAGGGCAAAGTCAAAGGCCGAGAAAAAAACCTCTATTCCATCTACCGCAAAATGCATAACAAAGAACTGCAATTTGAAGAGGTAATGGATATCTACGCATTCAGAGTGATCGTGGATAGTATCGACACATGCTATCGCGTATTAGGTGCAATGCACGGCTTGTACAAACCTCACCCTGGCCGCTTTAAAGATTATATTGCTATCCCCAAAGCTAATGGTTATCAGTCATTGCACACGTCATTATTTGGCCCACACGCTGTGCCAGTAGAAGTCCAAATTCGTACCGAAGAAATGGATCAAATGGCTGATAAAGGGGTTGCTGCGCATTGGATGTATAAAAGCAAAACCGATGCATCACAACAAAGTACCACTCAAGTTAGAGCACGTAAATGGATGCAAAGCTTGTTGGAGTTACAGCAAAGCGCATCTAGCTCATTCGAATTTGTCGAGAACGTTAAAACCGAACTGTTCCCTGATGAAATTTATGTATTTACGCCAGAAGGCCGCATTCTTGAATTACCAGTCAATGCCACTGCTGTAGATTTCGCTTATGAAGTACACACAGATGTGGGTAACACCTGTGTAGGAGCACGAGTAAACCGCCAAGCCTATCCATTAAGTCAGCCACTTATTTCTGGTCAAACCGTTGAAATTATTACCGCCAAGGGTGCTCGACCTAATGCGGCATGGCTGAACTTTGTCGTAACAGGTAAAGCACGCGGGAAAATTCGCCAATTTTTGAAAAGCCTTAAAGGCGATAACGCAATTGCACTGGGTCGTCGTTTATTAAACCATGCACTTGGCGAAACCAAAATCGATGATCTACCAAAAGATTTAGTTGATAAAATCATCAAAGAGACTAAACACAACAGCCTAGACTCATTACTGGCAGATATTGGTCTAGGTAATGCTATGAGCATTGTCATTGCACAACGGTTACTGGGTCATAAACTGGATTCCGCTGACAATAACATGATGCCCATTCGTGGTGCTGAAGGCATGTTAGTCACATATGCTAATTGCTGCCGCCCAATTCCAGGTGATGCGGTTATTGCACACGTGAGTCCAGGTAAAGGACTTGTCGTTCACATGGAAAGCTGTGCCAATATTCGTGGTTATCAAGGTGAGCCAGACAAGTATATTTCAGTGCATTGGGATAACACCGAAGGGATTGAATACCAAGCTAACCTCAGAGTTGAGATTGTTAACCATCAAGGCGCATTGGCTAAAATCACCTCAATTATCGCCTCGGCGGGGTCTAACATTCACAACCTCAGCACAGAAGAGCGTGATGGTCGCGTGTATCTCATTAACTTACGTATTTCAGTCAATGATCGAGTACATTTAGCGAATGTGATGCGACGTATTCGGGTTCTACCAGAAGTACTGCGTACTTCTCGTAATCGCTAAATTCAACATTAACAACTAGAGATAACATCATGGCAGATAAAATTATCATCGCAACAGACAAAGCCCCACAAGCAATTGGAACTTATTCACAAGCGGTTAAAGTCGGTAATACGGTTTATTTATCAGGCCAAATCCCGTTAGATCCAATAACCATGGCAATGGTTAGCGATGATTTTTCAGCCCAAGTCGTACAAGTTTTTGAAAACTTAACTGCTGTATGCGAAGCTGCTGGCGGCACGATGGCGGATATTGTTAAGTTAAATATTTTCTTAACCGATTTATCTCACTTTGCTACCGTCAATGAAATCATGAGCCGTTACTTTCATCAACCCTATCCTGCACGTGCGGCAATCGGCGTAAAAGAGTTACCTAAAGGCGCATTGGTTGAAATGGATGGCGTTATGGAAATTTAATTTCCAATTCAGCTATCGGTGATATTTTCGAAGTAAATAGACTAAAAGCGCACAATGCGCTTTTTTTATACCTGAAAAACGTCACTTTTAGAGTTTTTACTCCTTTTAAGTTGTTTTAAAGCTATATTCTGCTAGGTTACTTCACATTAAGAAGGTTTGGTTTTGGGGTGTATTTTAGGCATATCGTTTGCGCCAAGTCACAAATATAGCCATACTCATTCTTAACAAGTAACGAAAATAACAATAATGAACACGGAACTGTCGATGGAAAATATCATGAAAAATCCAGTTGAAATGCTTGCTCATTGGGTAGACACCCAAGGCGACCAAGTTTATCTTCGCCAGCCTATTAACGGTAAATATGTCGATTACACATGGCGAGAAGTACAACAAAAAGTACACCAAATTGCTGGAGCCTTGCGTCATCTAGGCTTAGTACCAGGCGATAAGGTCGCCATTTTATCAAAAAACTGTGCCGAATGGTTTATCACCGATTTAGCCTTAATGCATGGTGGCTATATTAGTGTGCCAATTTACCCAACTGCTAACGCCGATACCATTCGTTATGTATTAGAGCACAGTGGCAGCAAGGCCATTTTCATCGGCAAACTAGACTATTGGGCAGATCAAGAAGAAGGGGTTTCAGGTGAGTTACTGCGCTTAGCTATGCCTTATGACACCATGCCAGCACAGTATCATTGGGAGCAACTATTAAATCTAGGTCAGCCATTAGTTGTGGCAGATACGCCGCAGCCAGATCAAACCATGACCATCATTTATACCTCTGGCTCAACGGGCAAACCTAAAGGCGCGATTCAAACCTTCGCTAACTATAGTTGGACCTGCGAAGCAGTAGTGCGTGATTTACAAACCAATACAACAGACCGTCTTTTATCCTACTTACCGCTAGCTCACATTACTGAACGTGTTGCAATGGAAGGCTCTTCGTTCTACTCAGGCTCATCGGTTGCTTTTGTTGAAAGTCTTGATAGTTTCGTGATTGACGTTCAACGTTGTCGGCCGACAGTATTTTTCTCTGTACCGCGTTTATGGACCTTATTCCACCTCAACATCATTAATAAAATTGGTGAAAGCAAACTTAACTTCCTACTTAAAGTGCCAATTATAAGCAGTATAGTAAAACGTAAAATTCAAAAAGGTTTAGGTTTAGAACATTGCCGTTTATTAGGTTCAGGATCTGCCCCTATTCCGCCAAGCTTACTTAAGTGGTATCACAGTATTGGGATGAATATCTGTGAAGCCTGGGGAATGACAGAAAACTGCGCCTACTCCATCATAAATTACCCTTTTAATGTCGATAAAATAGGTTCGGTCGGCCGCCCAATTGAAGGTTGCCAAGTGCGCCGCACTGAAGAAGGCGAGCTGTTAGTGAAAAGCCCTGGCGTAATGAAAGGTTACTATCTACAGGAAGAAGCTACCGCAGCGGCTTTTGATGAAGACGGCTTTTTCAAAACAGGTGATTTATGTGAAATTGACAGTGATGGTTATATCGATATAACTGGTCGCGTTAAAGATAATTTCAAAACCTCTAAAGGTAAGTATGTTGCTCCAGTGCCAATTGAGCGTAAACTGGCGCAGGATTCACATGTTGAATTAATCTGCGTGATAGGTTCAGGCCTACCGCATCCTATTGCATTAGTACAACTTTCAGAAGGCGCAACATTACAGCCTCGCGAAGAAGTGCGCACCTCATTAAAAGCAACACTGGATAGCATTAATCCTAATCTTGAATCTCATGAACATGTTGATGCTATTGTGGTAGTAAAAGAGCCTTGGACAATTGAAAATGATGTATTAACACCCACCTTGAAAATTAAACGCCATGTGCTTGAAAAAGCCTTTAGTGCCAAGGTTGAGGGCCTTCGCGGAGCCAAGGTGCGCTGGGAAGAAGAGCTTTAATTCAACTAGTTTAAGTCACCAGAAAAAATACACGCTTAATGCGTGTATTTTTTTGACATAATATGACAGTATACGCGCCAGTTACTTAGGTTAACCAAACGTAGCCTAAGTTAAATTTGTTGTGCTAGCCACTTCGTTAAGTAAATAGAGACTATTATGTTGATTGTACTGGCCATTATTGGCGGCTTTGTTATTTTAACCTTGGGTGCAGAAGCCCTTGTACGTGGTGCAAGCGCTGTCGCTTTGCGATTAGGTATTGCGCCGCTCATTATTGGCTTAACCATTGTCGCTTTTGGTACCAGCGCGCCTGAACTGGCGGTCAGTGTAAAGTCGGCTTTAGCCGGTAATCCAGGCATAGCATTAGGTAACGTCGTTGGTTCAAATATTGTCAATATTGGTCTTATTTTGGCGGTAACGGCGCTTATTCGCCCCATAAAAATTCAATCACAAATGGTTAAACGTGACATTCCTATCATGATAGGCGCATCGATATTTGTGTGGTTTTTACTGCTTGACGGTATTGTCAGTTTTTTCGATGGCTTCATTCTATTTAGCTTATTAGTGAGCTATTTAGTTTTTAGTTACTTTAATAGCAAAAATAATCCTGAAGATCTTGATGTTGATACCAGCCCGCAAAATCCCTTATTGTCAGTTACGTTAATTATAATTGGCATTTCCATGTTAGTTGGTGGTGGCATTTTATTTGTAAATGGCGCGGTAGATTTAGCCAAGCTATTTGGCATAAGCGAGGTCATAATCGGTTTAACCGTTGTTGCTATTGGCACCAGTATGCCTGAACTGGTTACATCAGTCATTGCTGCATTAAAAGGCCAAAGTGATATTGCAATTGGTAATGTGGTCGGCTCTAACCTATTCAACATTTTAGGTATTCTAGGAGCAACCGCGTTAATTCATCCGGTATCTGCAGAAGGGTTTAATGACATCGATTTTATAGTAATGCTGATTTTAGCCTTTATGGTACTGCCATTTGCATGGAGTGGTTTACGTATTGGTCGGCGGGAAGGCGGTGTTTTACTTGCAGCATATCTAGGCTACACCAGTTACCTTGTGGCTCAAGTTATTAGCTAATAAAGATGATTTTTCAAGTAATTAGGGAGTAATAAAACCTTTAGTCCCTAATTACTTCTACCTTTGTTTGATGATTATGATCGATTGATGAAAATTGCCATCGATAATTTAGCCCTCATGCAACACGGTTAGGCCATGGTGATATCAGTAATAACAACGTACAGTTTGAAGCTTGTACTGGGCTTGAAATTGTCAACCAAAACCCTGCTGATTTACCACAAGCTATTCATCACCTTAACCCTAATATTGCCTTAGCGATAAACTCTGCTAAGATAAGCCAAAACACATGTATATATTTACAGTAATCACTGGGTAGGTTCCATTTGTCGCGTCTAGATTTAATGCCAATCACCGAACTAAAAGGTGTAGCCAAAAAAGTCGCTGATAAGCTACATAAATTAGGCATTAAAACCGTACAAGATGTACTGTTTCATTTGCCATTGCGCTATGAAGACCGTACTCAAATCTATCCTATTGCCACGCTTTCCTTTGGCAGCTATGGCACCATTGAAGCTGAAATACAATCTACCCAAATTATTCAAGGTCGCCGCAGAATGCTTGTCTGCAATGTACGCGATAATACCGGCCCCATGACACTGCGTTTTTTTAATTTCTCAATAGCGCAACGCAATGCAATGCAACAAGGCGCGATAATTCGTGCATATGGTGAAATTCGTCGTGGTAATCACCATGCTGAAATCGTTCATCCAGAATACAAGATTATTCACGACGGAGAAGACATCAGCCTCAGTGACACCTTAACCCCCATTTATCCAACCACAGAAGGCTTAAAACAAGCCAGCTGGATCAAACTGACAGATCAAGCTTTATTAATGCTCGATCAAGGCGGCTTACAAGAATTAATTCCAGCCAGTCTGCAACCCAATAATTTAAGCCTTCATGAAGCACTACATATTTTGCATCGGCCACATAACCAAGTGGATCCTTTTACCTTAGAGCAAGGTCAACACCCAGCACAGCAGAGATTAGTCCAAGAAGAGTTATTAGCACATAATTTAAGTATGTTGCAGCTAAGACAGCGGGCACAACGTGACAACGCCGTCTCTATGGCAGCCAGCGGGCAGCTGCTGAACCCATTTTTAAAGCAATTACCTTTTAAGCCGACCGGCGCACAGCAGCGAGTGGTTGCTGACATAGCGAATGACTTGCAACAACCACATCCGATGATGCGCCTTGTACAAGGTGATGTCGGCTCAGGTAAAACCTTAGTTGCGGCAATGGCTGCATTGCAAGCCATTGAAAACGGTTACCAAGTAGCGATGATGGCGCCAACCGAACTATTAGCCGAGCAACATGCGTCTAATTTTACAGCGTGGTTTGAACCTTTAGGAGTAAAAGTTGGCTGGCTTGCAGGCAAATTAAAAGGCAAAGCCAGAGCACAGTCATTAGAAGATATCGCAACAGGTAGCGCTAAAATGGTCGTTGGCACCCATGCGATATTTCAAGAGCAAGTTGAATTTAACCAACTCGCGCTAATCATTATTGATGAGCAGCATCGCTTTGGTGTTCATCAGCGCTTAGGGTTACGTGAAAAAGGCGTCAAACAAGGCTTTCATCCACATCAGTTGATCATGACCGCCACTCCAATTCCACGCACCTTAGCCATGACAGCTTACGCCGATTTAGACACTTCGATTATCGACGAACTGCCACCAGGCAGAACACCAATTACCACGGTTGCCGTATCGGATAGCCGCCGTAATGACGTTATTGAGCGCGTAAGACAAGCCGCCATAAACGATAACCGGCAAGCTTATTGGGTCTGCACCTTAATTGAAGAATCTGAGGTGCTGGAGTGCCAGGCTGCTGAAGATACCGCTGCCGAGCTAACCGAGTTGTTACCAGAGCTTAAAATTGGCTTGGTGCATGGCAGAATGAAAAGTGCTGAAAAGCAAGAAATTATGGCCAAATTTAAAGCGGGTGAGTTAAATTTGCTGGTAGCAACCACTGTCATTGAAGTGGGTGTTGATGTACCAAATGCCAGCTTGATGATTATTGAAAACCCAGAGCGCTTAGGCCTTGCTCAACTGCATCAGTTACGTGGTCGAGTCGGTCGAGGAGCCGTTGCCAGCCACTGCGTTTTACTTTATAAAGCGCCACTATCGCACACAGCTACTAAACGCTTAGGAGTGCTGCGCAATAGTAATGACGGCTTTGTTATTGCACAAAAAGATCTCGAAATCCGTGGTCCAGGTGAAGTATTGGGTACCAAACAAACCGGTCTAGCGGAGCTTAAAATCGCCGACTTAATTCGAGACCAACACCTCATTCCCTGCATTCAAAAGCTCGCCGTGCATATTCATCAACAAGCCCCCCAAAATGTCGAGGCTATCATCCAGCGCTGGTTAGGTGAAAGACAGCAATACGTACAAGCTTAAGATGATTTTTTGTTTATATTTGAATTCGCCCCTAGACAATGAAAACCAATCTTGCACAATGTAAACAAGACGCAGATTAACCGTTGCCGCCATTTTAACGCTAAGGAATCAACATGCAGGTGAATCAAGAAGACAGAGCGACTCCCGTTTCAACGCCTAAAAAAAGTAGCAATGCCACGGTCATCGGCATGGTTGCGGTTGCGCTAATAGCTGGTGCAGGGTATCTCTACCTCAGCAATGATGAGCCAACGGTTGTTGAGCCAAGCATACCTGAACCGGTGCAACTGCCAGAAATATTACCCGAGAAGCCTATAGAGCAAATCCCTATTGAAGAACCTATAGTTGATGAATTAGCAGAAGATAGTGACATTGTGCCACTTGGTGAGCCAGAAGAAATCGTTGAGCCTTTACCTGCATTAGCAGAATCAGATGATTTTGTTGAGAAAAAAGCACTAACCGTTGCCGATGGCATGAAAATTGAGCCACTTATTTTGAAAAAAGATATGGCGCGCCAATTTGTGGTATTTGTAGATAATTTGGCACAAGGTGAGTTAATCCGCAAAGCCAGCCCACTCAAAGGCCCTGAAACTAACTTCACCGTCAGCGAAATTACCAATAAAACCTACTTAAATCCTGATAGCTATCACCGTTATGACTTATATGCTGATTTTGTTGATGGTTTAAACAATGAGCAGCTTGCTGCAACTTACCGTGAACTAAAACCCCTATTTGAACAGGCTTTTGATGAGTTAGGTTACCCAGACATGTCTTTTGACCAAAGAATGCAGCAAGCATTTAACATGATAGCCGATACCCCGATTATCGAAGACCCCATTGAATTAAGCTCAATTTCGGTCAACTATCAATTTGTTGACCCCAATTTAGAAGCCCTACCCAACGCACAAAAGTTTCTAATTAGAATGGGGCCAGAGAATACCCGTAAAATTAAAAATGCCATTAAGCGATTACAGCCGCTATTACCTAAGTAGCCCGAAAAACTAACAATAAAAAGCAGCGTAAGCCCAAAAACTTAACGCTGCTTTTTCGTCAATATCGCTTTTTTGCTAGTAATATTTTAGTGTACAATTGCCGCGTTAATTGACATTTAATAATAACTTTTCGCAACGCGAGATAAAGTGAATTGCTGTGATTAACACTTAGCAAAGGATTCCTAGGCGTTTAAGAGGCAAAGAAGTGCAACTAGCATTCGATATTTTATCTTGGGGAGGATGGACTCCTGACTTTCAAGACAATGAAAGCTGGTGCCATTGGCAATCAGCAAATCAATCTTCTGATCTCAATTCAGTTTCACCCTCACTAGTTCAAGTGCCTGCAATGCAGCGTAGACGCTTTAGTCGGTTAACAAAAATGATGTTGACTGTCGCGTTTGAGTGCCAAGCGACTCAGTTACGCAGCGTGTTCGCTTCTCGTCATGGCGAATTAAATCGTACTATTGGCTTACTCGAAGATGTGATTAGCAAAACGCCTCTGTCTCCCATGGCTTTTAGCCAATCAGTGCACAATACTGCCAGTGGTATTTATGGCATTGTTAATAACAACACGGCCTGCTCCACATCAATTGCCGCTGGCGCACAAAGCTTACCTCAAGCATTAATCGAAACATTTGCACAAATAAAACAATATCAACAACCTATATTATTAGTGTTTGGTGATGATCCTGTACCGCCTGTTTATAATGAGTTTATTAACGAAGTCGAATTACCCATTGCATTAGGTTTAGTGCTAGATGCAAGCGCAACAAAATCAGCTAACGCGATTGCTCAATTAACGATTGATTCAGCAAAGCCGAACATTACCGACAATAAAATATGCTTGAGTGAATTAATCCACCATATCGCATCAGGAAAGAATATTCAGGGTGAAATGTGTCATTGGCAATGGAATTTACATCATTATGCCTAATAGCGTAGTAACCGCTAAAAAACTATCTGGCCTTGATTATATTCCTAGATGGTTGGGCGGTGTTGCATGCTATATCACTTTTGGCCTAGGTGGACTAGTTTGTTCGCTAACCATATTACCGCTCATCTATCTATTATCAGGCTCCAAGGCAAAGCAAGTTGCACGAGTACAAAAAACCGTCAGTTTGATGTTTAAATTTTTCGTCGCGATGCTGACATTTACAGGTGTCATCAAAGTTAAACAACAAAACCTAGCTTCATTAGTAAACAGCCAACACACTATTATAATAGCCAATCATCCTACCCTAGTAGATGTAGTAGTGCTCATTAGCTTAATGCCTAATGTGAGTTGTGTAGTCAAGCAGGGGCTTTGGCGTAACCCATTAATCCGTAGTATTTTATCTGGCGCAGGCTATATCCCCAATAGAGGGGCTGACTTACTGTTACAAGATTGTCAGCAGGTATTAGATAGCGGCACCAATTTAATTATTTTTCCTGAAGGAACACGAACAATCACAGGCCGCATAATTAACCCTTTTGCTCGTGGAGCTGCAAATATTGCCATTCGAACTAACACAAGTATTTTACCTATCGTTTTAAGGACTGATGTTGCTGGGTTAACCAAACAACAATCATGGTATGAAATTCCTCGGCAAACGATTAATATGTCCGTTGAAGTCGGCAAACTTTTCTCTTGTGAAGATTACAATGAGTTGGCTGACAGCGAATCAAAAAAAGCCCGGCAACTCACCCGAGAACTTGAACAATTTTATATACAACAATTAGTAACCCCCGTAATACAAACAACCAATAAGAAAAATTAATGAAAAACTTAAATAATGAAATCAAAGAATTAATTATTAATTGTTTAGATCTTGAAGATATAACAATCGAAGATATTGACACCAATGCACCACTTTTCGGTGAAGGCCTAGGTTTAGACTCAATTGACGCCCTTGAGCTTGGTTTAGCAATAAAAAAACAATTTGATATCAAAATTGAAGCTAACTCAGAAGCAACTAAAGCGCATTTTCATAGCGTAGCCAGTCTGGCAAGTTTTATTGAGTCACAGCAAGTTTAGGAGTCGACATGCAAAGCAGTGAACAAATTTATGAAATGCTATGTGGCATCTTAGTCGATGAATTTGAAGTTGAGCGTGATGATATTAGCCTTGATGCATCCCTATATGAAGAATTAGATTTAGACAGTATTGATGCTGTTGATTTAGTCATTAAGTTACAGCAATTGACAGGAAAAAAAATTCAACCTGAAGAGTTTAAAGCTGTTCGCACTGTAAATGATGTGGTAATCGCCATTGATGGTTTAATGAAGCAATAATGAAAGCCTTTGTGCAAGTACTGTCTATACTCGCAGTAATGGGCTACCCCATTGCCGTTTATTTTGGCTTGCAGTATTTACCTAATGGGTTAATTGGCTTGATTTTATGTGGGTTATTAATCATCCGATTATCACTTAATAAAAATCAATTAAAGCCAATGCTAGTGCCGCTAGTCATTGGAATATTACTTACAGGCGCAAGCTTTATAGCCCAGCGTAATGACTGGTTATTGTATTACCCTGTTGTCATTAATTTGAGTATGTTGGCCTTGTTTGGTTTTTCATTAATCCAAGGACCAAGTTTGATTGAACGCTTAGCAAGGCTAAAAGAACCTGATTTACCTTCACAAGCCACACCATATTTAATCAAGGTAACAAAAATATGGTGTGGATTATTTGTCTTTAACGGTTTGATGGCGCTCTACACAGCAATGGCTACCGATATAACAATATGGACTATCTATAATGGCTTAATTGCGTATTTATTGATTGGCGGGTTATTGGGTGGAGAATGGATTTACCGCACTTTTTGGTTAAAACAACATGGATAATTTATTACTCAATTGGTTTAAAAACGGACCAAATACTCAGCAATTAATTAGTTTCAATCATCACGACATTGTGACCAGTGAACGTTTTACTGCCCAGGTAGCCTTCCTCTACCATCAACTTATTAGCCATAATAGCCAAAGATGGTTGTTAGCCGCCAAGCAAAGCGACTTATTTGCAGCTGCGCTTTGCGCAGGGCTTCTTGCTGGTAAAACTATTATTCTACCAGCAAATACCCAACCTGGAACAATCAGCGAGCTCAATCATCAATTTGATGCTGTTATTGCTGACAGCCCTATTTGTGAAATTAAAGCCTTTATTTCGCTGACACATGAACTAGCATTACCTGCGGGTAAGTGGCCCAAAGTTACCAAATTTGGTGAGTTAATTTTATTTACATCTGGCAGTAGTGGTGAGCCTAAAGCAATTCGTAAAAATATCACTCAACTGGATGCAGAAGTATCGATATTAGATCATACGTTTGCTGCACATTTACCACACTGCTCAGTCCTCGCCACAGTATCTCATCAACATATTTACGGCTTACTGTTTAAAATTCTATGGCCTCTGGCAGCACAAAGGCCCTTTTTAAGCGATCAAATTGAGTACCCTGAAACCTTAAGCTATTACTTGGCCATTATGCCAAACCTCTGTTTAGTAAGTAGCCCGGCTCAATTATCTAGATTACCAGAAGCACTTGAAAATCAACCACAGAATAATCGTCCTAGCTTAATTTTTAGCTCGGGGGGTCCGTTAAGCTATCAAGCAGCCAATGATATCCTGCACTGTTATGGCCAACTTCCTATTGAAATTTTTGGTAGCACAGAAACAGGCGGAATAGCACATCGACGACAATTAACTCAACAAGAGCCTTGGCAAACATTCTCTGCGATTAGCATAAAACAAACTGGTAATAACGGTGTACTTTGCATCAAATCACCTTATTTGGAAAACAGTGACCAATGGTATCGCTGCGACGACAGTATTGACTTAATCAGCTCACATCAATTTCATTTACTTAATCGTGTAGATCGCATAGTTAAAATTGAAGAAAAACGCATTTCAATGGCGCAAATGGAGCATTTATTATGCAGTCACCCTTTAATTCATGATGCAGCAATTTCATTTTTAACCCAACCAAGACAAATGTTAGGTGCGATAATTGAATTAACTCCTGAAGGACAGGCTTTATTAGCAGAGCAAGGTAAACTAGCTGTCAACAACCTAATTAAAAAGCATTTACTCAGCCAGTTTGAGCGCGTGACGCTACCAAGGCGCTGGCGTTACCCGGTTAGAATCCCTCAAAACTCAGAAGGAAAACGAATTCAAGCAGAGCTGGTTTCGTTGTTTTACCATGATTAAATCAATACTACCGACCATTATTAGCCAACAGCAGCAAGGTGATAGTATCACTTGGTACATATTTGTGGGGCCCAGTTAGATTTTTTTAAAGGCCACTTTCCTGAGCAAGCTGTTTTGCCTGGTGTTACTCAGCTTGATTGGGCCATTCAACTTGGTTGCAAAGCATTTGGTTATGAACCACAAGTTGCCAGTGTTGAAGTGCTAAAGTTTCAACAATTATTGCTTCCTGACCAATATGTTTATTTAACTATTAGCCACAGTCCAAGCAAAGCCAAGTTAACTTTTCAATATAACGACGCCGATAAGCGCTTCGCCTCTGGTCGCATCGTACTGGCAAAACAATCCACCAATATGCAAGGCGAGTAGTTTATGAAATTGGCGTTGATTATCCCCAATTACAATCATCATCAGGTTATTGAGCAAACACTCACACAACTGGCGCAATTTAATCTACCTTGTTATTTAATTGATGATGGCAGCCAAGATGAAACCCGCTACGTGCTGCAAGAGATGGCAGATAAGTTTCCGTGGGTAACTTTAATCCATCATCCTTTTAACCGTGGCAAAGGCGCTGCGGTTATCACTGGTTTGCGCGCCGCCTTTGCTGATGGCTTTAGTCATGCATTACAGATTGATGCTGATGGGCAGCATAATCTTGCAGACATACCAAATATGATAGATTGTGCTCAAGCTAACCCACTAGCATTAATATCTGGTAAGCCTGAATATGATGACTCCGTTCCTAAAGGGCGATTATACGGCCGTTATATCACGCATTTTGGGGTATGGATTGAAACCCTAAGCTTCGACATTCAAGATTCCATGTGTGGCTTTAGAATCTATCCTCTGGCCGCAACGGAAGCTTTATTTCAGTATGAATCTTTAGGTGAAAGAATGGATTTTGATATTGAAATCATGGTCAAGCTTTATTGGAAAAAAACGCCAGTTATTCAAATACCGACTAAAGTTATTTACCCTGAAAATGGCATCAGTCACTTTCAGGGGTTCCAGGATAATTTGCGTATCAGCTGGATGCACACTAAGTTATTTTTCGGCATGCTTAAACGTCTTCCACAAAAACGAGCAAGTCATCATGACAATCGCCATTGGTCAACAATGCAAGAGCGTGGCAGTTATTGGGGAATAAAGCTATTAGCCGAAAGCTACCGCTTTGGAGGTCATTGGTTATGTCGCGCCATCATGTACCCGGTTATTGGCTATTTCTTCTTAACTGGCAGCACGGCACGTAAGGCCTCGATCGATTTTTTACAGCAAGTACAAAATATTAGTGACAGCACTAAGAAAATTAGTTGGCAAGATAGCCTGAATCATTTTCTATCCTTTGGTAATGCGGCATTAGACAGAATAGATGCTTGGTGCGATCGCATTAAACTCAGTGAAGTTGATTTTGCTGATCGACAAATTCTTGCCAAACAAATTGAAACCGGTAAAGGCGCAGTATTATTGGTATCACATTTAGGTAATCTAGAGCTATGCAGGGCAATATCAATCCACCAGAAAAGAGTTAAAGTTAATGTCATGGTTCTCACTCACCATGCAGAAAACTTTAACAAGGTGCTGCAACAGCTTAATCCAAAAAGCAGCTTAAATTTAATTCAAGTAAATGAGCTAGACCCTAGCACTGCCATGTTATTACAACAGAAAATAGAACAAGGTGAGTTGGTCGTCATAGCTGCCGATAGAACCTCAGCGAACAGCCAAGGTCGTGTGATCGATCTTCCCTTTTTAGGTAAGCCAGCCCCTTCCCTCAAGGCCCTTTTATTCTGGCTAGCTTATTAGACTGTCCAGTATTTACCATGTTTTGCATTAAACAAAATGGACGCTATCAAGTACATGTAGAGCAATTAGCTACTACCTTAAAGGGCCCAAGAAAAGGCCGAACCGAACGCTTAACTCTCGCGATGACAAAATACAGTCAACGTTTAGAACACTTCGCCAAAATTGCACCATCACAATGGTTTAATTTCTATGACTTTTGGCGTAAAGACAGTCAAAGCCAACGCAACATAACAACTTATCAGCAGGAAAAATAACGCGATGACCCATTCGATTTCGCAACACGAAACCATTCATTTAGGCCATATCGACTTTTATCAAGGGCAATTGAATATTGAGCAAGTTGTTGCGATCGCAAAAGGGGCCCCCATCAAACTCAATGACAGCCCTGAGTATCAACACTACATTGAAAAGGGGGCGCGTTTTATTGACAGTTTATTACATGAAGAAGGCGTGGTTTATGGTGTCACGACTGGTTACGGTGATTCTTGTACTGTTAATGTCAGCCTAGAGTTAGTCCATGAATTACCACTACACTTATCACGATTTCACGGCTGTGGCTTGGGAGATGTATTAAGTCCAATGCAGGCGCGCGCTGTAATGGCATGCCGCTTAAATTCGCTTGCGGTCGGTAAATCAGGCGTCAGTTATGCATTGTTACAACGTATCGAATGGTTACTCAATCATAATATCACCCCTGTAATTCCAGAAGAAGGTTCAGTGGGTGCCAGTGGAGACTTAACTCCACTATCTTATCTTGCCGCAGTGTTAGTTGGCGAGCGAGAAGTGGTATACCAAGGTGAGCGACGCCCTACGGCTGAAGTCTATAAACAACTGAATGTCAATCCATTAACGTTACGCCCAAAAGAAGGTTTAGCACTAATGAATGGCACCGCAGTGATGACTGCGCTAGCTTGTTTAGCTTTTGACCGTGGCCAGTATTTAGCGCGCTTATCTAGCCGTATTACTGCAATGGCATCACTTACCTTAAAGGGTAACTCTAATCATTTTGATGATATTTTATTTGCCGCTAAACCTCACCCGGGCCAAAGCCAAGTAGCAAGCTGGATCCGCGATGATCTAAATCATCACACCCATCCGCGTAATTCAGACCGCTTGCAAGACAGATATTCCATTCGTTGTGCACCACATATCATTGGCGTATTACAAGATGCACTTCCATTTATGCGCCAGTTTATAGAAACCGAACTGAACAGTGCTAATGACAACCCAATTGTTGATGCACAAGGCGAGCATATTTTACACGGAGGCCACTTTTACGGTGGGCACATTGCTTTTGTGATGGATTCAATGAAAAACACCATTGCCAATATCGCTGATCTAATTGATCGTCAAATGGCATTAGTCATGGACACTAAATTTAATAATGGCTTGCCAGCCAACCTTTCGGCCTCAACAGGAGAGCGCCGCGCCATAAACCATGGCTTTAAGGCGGTACAAATTGGCGTTTCCGCTTGGACAGCTGAAGCATTAAAAAATACTATGCCTGCCAGTGTTTTTTCACGCTCTACAGAATGCCATAATCAAGATAAAGTCAGTATGGGTACCATTGCCGCTCGAGATTGTATGCGCGTATTACAACTTACTGAACAAGTTGCGGCAGCGGCATTATTAGCGATGAGCCAAGGTATAAAACTAAGAATTAAACAAAATGAGTTGGATGAAAGTAGCTTAACACCGTCATTGGCAAAAACCTTAGCTCAGGTAAATCAAGACTTTGAATTACTGGTTGAAGATAGGCCGCTTGAATCTGTGTTGCGCCAAACTGTTGAGAAAATTCAACAAGCACAATGGGAGGTTTGCTAATGAAGACCATCCTAAGTATCGACATGGAGATGAACATCCCCTTTCATGATGTCGATTCAATGGGAATTACGTGGCATGGTAACTACTTGCGTTATTTTGAGGTTGCTCGCTGCAAACTATTAGACAAACTTGGCTACAACTATCGTCAAATGCAAGCCTCTGGCTTCGCTTGGCCTATCGTTGATGTGCAGGTTAAGTATGTTAAAAGTAGTACCTTCGATCAGTCGGTAACTGTCAGGGCAAGCATAGTCGAGTGGGAAAATCGTCTAAAAATCACCTATCAAATCATTGATACCCAAACAGGAACGCGAATCACCAAAGGTTACACCATTCAAGCTGCGGTAAATATTAATACTAAAGAGCTATGTTTTGTTACTCCTGAGGTATTTCAAAATAAAATTCGACCATTATTAGTCTCTTCAGATGTGACAAATTAAGGTGACTCGTATGACATCATTTTTAAATAGGCGCTTACAAAGCAAGTTTGTGCGGGCGCTGACAACATTTAACCTCGTCATAGCACTTATTATCATCGGCCAGGCTCAAGCTAAGACGGCACCAATGCTAGAACCTGAATTTGTTAGCTCGCTATTTCAGCAACTCGCCACCGAAAAAGATCTCCAATACCTTAACCAATATGCACAGCTAAATCAGCAGTATACACAAGGAAAGTTTATTCAGACGCGTTATTTAGCTGTATTAAAAAAACCATTAAAAAGTATGGGAGAGTTTAGTTTTCACCCCTCAATAGGAATGTTATGGCAACAGAAAACACCATTTGAAACCACCATGGTGATGCAGCAAAACAAAATCAGTCAGTTTGATAGCAAAGGGGAATTACAGCAACAAACACAATCAGAACAGTCAGATAACCCTTTAGCAAGTCAAATTCCAGCATTATTGCAAGCGATGCTCAGCGGTGACTTATTGACATTACAACAAGATTTTAACTTGTATTACGACAACCAAGAGACCGAGATTGAGAATCCATCTTGGTCACTAGGATTAGTCGCTAAAGATGATTATCTGCGTCAAGCATTAGGATATTTAGTGATTCAGGGCAATATCCAAATTAATCGCATATTAATGCTTCGTGAGCTACCCAGTAATAGAGGATCATCAAGTAATAAAGGACAAAACGACATCACTGACATCCAGTTTTCAGAGCTTAATAGCCTTGCCTTTAGCACTCAACAACAGGCTTGGTTTGACGCTGCGACACAAGGTATGACTCCTTAAATGACAACATGGCTGAACAAGCTAAACACCATATCTGCTAAATGGCGCTTTAGTCTTTGGGTTCTATTATTTAGCGTAGTTGCTTTTTATGGCTTGTTTTTATGGCAATCGGGGGCAAAAATCCAAAGCGACATGCTAGCGATGCTACCTCACTATAGCCAAAATCAACTCGCTGAAACGGCTCTCAATCAGGTGGAAAAACGCTTAGCGGATCGTGTTTATATTGCAGTAATTGCCGATGATAAAACGACAGCAATTCAATCAGCCAAAAGCATTATCGACAGCTTACAAAACAATCCGGGCCACCCCTTTAGTGACATTACTAGTGCAGGGGACACAAACTATAATCAAATCGGTAAATGGTATTTTGAGCATCGTTTTCATCTTCTCACCCCCACTCAACAGCAGTCGCTATTAAATGATGATATTCAAACACTGATTTTAAAAACTCAGCAACAACTCTATAGCGCTTTTGGTGTGGCCAATAGCCAATTAATTAGCCAAGACCCTTTACTACTGTTTACCGATAACTTGTTGGCACTGAGCCCAAAAGGACAATTAACGGTCGAGCAAGATATTTTATTAAATCAGCATCAAGGAAAAGTCGCAGCCATCATTAGCGCCAAGGGGCGCAAAAGTGCATTTAATCCTGATGGACAACAGCAACAATTAGCAGCATTAAACGTGGCATTTAGCCAAGTAACAGATAACAAGGTTACCATACTTAAAGCCGGTGCTTTGTTTCATGCACAAGCCGCGACAGCTTCAGCAAAGTTTGAAATCAGTTTGATTGGTGGCTGTTCACTGTTAGGGATAATGGCTTTAGTATGGTTAGGTTTTAAAAGCTTAGTGCCATTGGCACTTGCATTGTTAACATTAACAAGTGGCTTTGTCATGGCAATAGTTGCTACCCTTGCCATCTTTACAGAGATTCATTTACTCACATTAGTCTTTGGAACCAGCTTAATTGGAATCGCCATAGATTACAGTTTTCATTTCTACTGCGATAAACTCAACAGCCCACAAAATAATGCAGCACAAATTATTCAACGTATTTTGCCTGCAATGAGCTTAGCATTATTAACCAGTTCTTTAGCCTTTATTGGCGTTGGATTTACCCCATTTCCAGGCATGCAACAAGTAGCCGTATTTTGCACAGCCGGACTTATGGGTGCTTATATAACATTAGTACTAGCCTTCCCACTGCTGGCAAATCGACCACTAAAATCCACCCGAACATTAACTTGGTCGCAAGCTTATTTAAACTTAATAGAGCGCTGTGCAAACAAACCCGCCTTATTATCAAGTGTCATATTGCTAATGTTATTGTTACTTGTTTTTGGTCTGCCTCAAGTCACACATAATGACGACATTCGTAATTTACAGCAAAGCCCGCAGGCAATTACCGATGAAGAAAATGAGCTGCGACAATGGCTAAATGGTGGTACTGATAACCAATTTATACTCGTTTCGGCTACCTCAGAAAACCAACTGATAGATAACTTACATCAGCTTAATCCTGTGCTTGAACAAGCCATATCTAGCAAGATACTCAACCAGTATTTTAGCCTTGCACAGTTACTACCTAGTCATGCTGAACAACAGCAAAACTATCAGTTACAAGCAAAAATCTATCAAAATTTACCACAAATTATTGATACCTTAGGATTAGACAATACAAGCAATGCAATTAGCCGACCACTATTAGTAAATTATCAATATGCCAAAGACCACTATTTGAATATTAAAGATTTACTGACCATTAGCGGCAATGAGCTATCTGGATTGTGGGTAGAAAATACGCAAAATGAGTTAGGCGCAATTATTTTACTAACTGGTATAAATAATCTACCGGCATTAAAACAGCTACTAACACAAACACAGCTACCTGTGGGGCAAGTGCAATTGATCGATAAAGTGGGTGATATCTCCCAGTTAATGGGGCACTACCGTCAACTCACCCTTTATTTATTGCTCGCAGTTCTCATCATTGCAGGAATTATTTTTTGCGTTAAATACCCAGTAAAATTGGCTATTGCGGTCATTGGTGTACCTAGCTTAGCGATTTTATTAACCCTCAGCAGTTTGGGCTTGTCACAGTCACCATTGAGCTTGTTTCACGCATTAGCTCTCATTTTAATTTTAGGGATCGGCATAGACTACAGCTTATTTTTTGCCGAAGCCAAGCATTCAAGTCGAGGGGTTATGATGGCAATATTTATGTCAGCCTGTTCAACATTGCTCGCCTTTGGGCTATTGGCATTAAGCCAAACTCATGCGATTCATTTTTTTGGCTTAACGTTATTACTTGGTATTGGTTTTACCTTCCTGATCGCCCCCTTTATGACACTCATTTCAAGGAAATTTTAATAAATGCACAAGAATCAATCTAATCAAGTGAACAACATATCTGTTGATGTTGCGATTATTGGTGCAGGTCCTTCAGGCGCGATTGCCGCTAGTTTGCTAAACCAACTAGGTAAACATGTGGTGGTACTTGAAAAACAATACTTTCCACGCTTTTCAATAGGTGAAAGCTTACTTCCTTGCTGTATGCAGTTTATAGAACAAGCAGGCATGTTAGAGGCGGTTAACCAAGCGGGGTTTCAATTTAAAGATGGTGCCGCATTTCGTCACCAAGACCGCTACACCACCTTTGATTTTACCGATAAGTTTACTCCTGGACCTGGGACAACCTTTCAAGTTCAGCGTGGAAAATTTGATAAGTTATTAGCAGACACGGCTATACAACAAGGGGTAGAGATACGTTACGGCCACAGCGTAAAACAGATTAACTTAACTGATTCACCTTTACTCACAGTGTCAAACGAGCTAGATGAAATATATCAAGTCCAAGCTAAATTTGTTCTAGATGCGAGTGGTTTTGGGCGTGTTTTGCCTCGACTACTAAACTTAGAAAAACCCTCTAACCTGCCCTTACGCAGTGCGATTTTTACTCATATTGAAGACAATATTAATGATCCGAATTTTGATCGAAATAAAATTTTGATAAGCGTACATCCTGAACATAAAGATATTTGGTACTGGTTAATTCCATTTAGTGATAATCGCAGCTCTATTGGTGTTGTGGGTGAGCCTCATTTGCTCGCAAATCTAGAAGGCAATTTAGAACAACAATTAATGACTATAGTGCACCAAGAGCCAGGACTAAAACAGCTACTCGTCAATGCTAAAGTCATCCAAGACTGTGCAACTTTACAAGGTTACTCAGCTAATGTGAGCACACTTGCTACAGATAAATTTGCATTATTGGGCAACGCAGGAGAGTTTCTAGACCCCGTGTTTTCATCCGGTGTGACCATAGCAATGCAATCTGCCACAATGGCAGTAAATAGCTTGGTAAAACAGCTTAATGGTGCAACCATTAATTGGCAAACAGAATACGCCGAGCCATTAATGAAAGGGGTTAATACATTCAGAACTTTCGTGCAGGCTTGGTATGATGGACGTTTTCAAGATGTTATTTTTTATCAGCAGGCTAACCCCGCAATCAAACAAATGATTTGTTCCATTTTAGCTGGCTATGCGTGGGATCAAAACAACCCTTTTGTTGCAGAATCAGAACGCCGCCTTAACACCATTGTTGAACTATGCAAAGAGCCAAACGATGCATAAGCTTTTTTCTCGCTTAAAATACACAAGTCTGGGGTTTATGTGGCTTGTGCTGCTAAGTATCAGCACTATTACAGGTTGCAGTCAGCAATTACAACGACAGACCTGCGTTGCATTGGCGGATAATATTAATTACTGCCTAGCGCCACCAGTAGCAAATCATAATGTTAATGACTCTATTAGCCAGATGGTTACTTTTAGTCGCAATGGTATCAGCCACCAACTTATTACTGAGCTACAAATCGATGGCAATAGCATGACATTAGTTGGGCTCGCGCCATTAGGGCAAGCCTTGTTTACCATTGTTTACGATGGACACGCATTAATTAGTCAACAAAGCAGCTTACTTGGAGAACAATTTAAAGCAGAATACTTGATGGCAATAATGCAATTGGTTTATTGGCCGGTAGACATTGTTAATAACCATTTATCTGCTGGATCATGGCAAACACAGATTTGCGGCACCAAACGATGTAGCCAGCTTATTAATACTCATGCCGATAACAATCAACCATTAAGTATCATATCGGTTGAATACAGCCAATATAATCCATGGTTAGCTAATATCACTGTTGAGATAAAACAAGCTGATGTGAATATCATGATTCAAACGCTACAATAATCAAGATTAACCTTTAGCTCATTCAACCTAAATTAACCAACGCACATAAAGACACAATAATGACAGGCATCGCCATTAAACACATAGGATTGTGTACCCCACTGGGCAATACGCCAGAATCCGTGTTAACTAAATTACTTTCAGCAGACAATAGCGCCATGCAATGGCGTGACGATCTGTTATTTGAAACCCGGACCTTAGTTGGGATGGTGAATGATAGCCAGCTGTTAACCATACCCGAACATTTAAAAGAATTTTCATGCCGCAACAATTGCTTATTACACACTGCGGCAATGCAAATTGCTGATATGGTTGAAAATGCAAAACAGCAATATGGTGCTGACCGAATTGGTGTTATTTTAGGCTCAAGCACTTCAGGAATATCAAAAGGTGAAGCTGCGCTTAAACATCGCGCCGAGCATGGTCATTTCCCACCAAGTTATCATTACTCACAGCAAGAGCTTGGCAGCACAAGCTATTATTTGCAGGCATTATTTCAGATAAGCGGCCCATGCTACACCATTTCAACCGCCTGCTCATCAAGTGCTAAAGTCTTTGCTGCTGCTAAGCGACTATTACAAGCAGATTTGTGCGACATGGTGATCGTGGGTGGAGTGGATAGTTTGTGTCAACTGACCTTAAATGGCTTTGATGCATTAGAGTCAGTGTCTAAGAACAACTGTAATCCTTTTAGCATCAACCGAGATGGCATTAACATTGGTGAAGGTGCGATATTATTCACACTTGAAAAAGGGACAAGCTCAGTCATGCTTGCTGGTACGGGGGAATCGGCTGATGCACATCATATATCTGCGCCACACCCCGAAGGTTTGGGCGCAATTGCAGCAATGCAACAAGCACTTGATGATGCCAATATAGATACTGATAGTATTGACTACATTAACCTACATGGCACCGCGACACCTAAAAATGATGCGATGGAGTCTCGTGCTCTTAATGCCCTGTTCAAACACCGCATTCCACCTTGTAGCTCAACTAAACCACTGGTGGGGCACTTATTAGGTGCAGCAGGCGCAATTGAAGCAGCTTTTTGTTATCTATTATTAAGCGAGCTAAACCCAGGCAACCTATTACCACCACAACGCTGGGACCATCAACAAGATCCAAATGATCCAATACTGCCATTAGTGATCCCACATCAGGCTTGTACAAAACTACAATATGTGATGAGCAACTCGTTCGCGTTTGGCGGCAGTAATGCCAGCCTCATTTTTATGAAAAACCCAAACTGCCTCACCTAAGGACCAGCTAAATGACACAGGAACAACAAGCCAGTCCAACGTTATTGGCACAAGATATCAGCAACTTTATTCCGCATCGTTCACCGATGATTTTAGTGAATGAAATTTTATCTCATCAGCCAGATGGGTTAAGCACACTTATCCATATCACCCCGCAAAGTCCTTACTTTAATGAATCGTTAAACGGCGTTGCAAACTATGTATGCATTGAATACATGGCGCAAAGCATTGCCGCATTAGCTGGCGTAGAGGCTAAAATGCAAAACCAACCTATTCGTGTTGGCTTTTTATTGGGAAGTCGCAAACTACAAATGCACATCCCCTATTTTGCAAATGGCGTGTCATACCGCACCCAAATCACTCGTTTATATCAAGAAGACAGTGGCTTAGCGGTATTTGATTGTGCCATTTTTCACGAGCAAACATTGGTCGCATCTGCAAATGTAAATGTATTTCAACCTGATGATACCCATGAATACATCAAGCAGAGCCAAACTACATAAGGCTACACCTTGATACCATCTTGTTACGGAGAACAACCTTGAATAAAAGAGTTTTAATCACGGGCTCAAGCCGTGGAATAGGTAAAGCAATTGCCATTTCATTAGCAGCTGCAGGCTATGATATTGCGCTGCATTATCACAGCAACATCAGCGCAGCGAAAGCCACCCAAGATGAACTGAACGCTTTGGGCAGCAAAGTGAGCTTATTACAGTTTGATGTAGCTGACCGAGTAACCGTTAAACAAACTATTGAACAAGATATCAGTGAACATGGTGCTTATTATGGCGTAATTCTAAATGCTGGCATTAACCGTGATACCGCCTTTCCAGCGATGACAGAGCAAGAATGGGACAGTGTGATCCATACTAACCTAGACGGCTTTTATAATGTTATTCATCCTACTATTATGCCTATGGTACAAAGCAGAAAAGGTGGGAGAATTATTACCTTGGCTTCAGTTTCGGGCATTGCGGGGAATCGTGGACAAGTCAATTATAGTGCTTCAAAAGCAGGTATTATTGGCGCGACTAAAGCACTCTCATTAGAACTTGCCAAACGAAAAATTACGGTAAACTGCATTGCCCCCGGCCTCATTGAAACCGACATGGTTAGTGATTTTCCCAAAGAAATTGTTGACCAAATGGTACCAATGAAGCGAATGGGTAAGCCAAATGAAATTGCTGGACTGGCCAAATTTTTATTATCTGACGATGCTGCTTACATAACGCGCCAAGTGATATCAGTAAACGGAGGCATGATATGAGCCGGAGAGTTGTCATTACTGGAATGGGCGGAATTTCTGCACTCGGCCATGATTGGCAAACCATCAAAAGCAATTTACTGGCAAGAAAAAATTGTGTTATCAAGATGGAAGAATGGGATAAATATCCAGAACTCAACACTCGCTTAGCTGCGCCCGTTACCGACTTTGAAGTGCCAAGTCATTATTCCCGTAAAAAAATTCGCTCAATGGGACGAGTATCATTGATGGCAACTCGTGCCAGTGAACTGGCTCTTGAAGATGCTGGCTTACTCGCTAACCCAATTCTCACCTCTGGTGAAACAGGTGTTGCTTACGGCTCATCAACTGGTAGTACTGATCCCATCATAGGATTTGGTGAAATGCTTAAATCTGGTTCTATGTCGGGGCTAACCGCGACTAGCTATATTCGGATGATGGCACATACAACTGCGGTCAATATTGGCGTATTTTTTGGTTTAAAAGGCCGCATCCATACCACCAGCAGCGCATGTACCTCGGCAAGCCAAGGTATTGGTTATGCATATGAAGCCATAAAATACGGGCAACAAACGGTAATGTTGGCGGGAGGTGGCGAAGAACTTTGCCCGACGGAAGCCGTAGTTTTTGACACGCTATTTGCCACAAGTACACTTAATTATGCCCCAAAAACAACCCCAAAGCCTTTTGATGCCAATCGTGATGGCTTAGTTATTGGTGAAGGAGCTTGCACCTTAATTTTAGAAGAGCTCGAACACGCCAAAGCCAGGGGAGCACATATTTATGCCGAACTAGTTGGTTTTGGTACTAACTCTGATGGCTTGCACGTAACTCAACCTAACGCGGAAACAATGGAAGTGGCAATTCGCTTAGCGCTAAAAGATGCTCACTTAACTGCTGATAAAATTGGCTATGTCAATGCTCATGGCACAGCTACCGATAGAGGTGATGTTGCAGAAACATCTGCCACCCATGCTGTATTTGGCTCATCCATGCCTATCTCATCATTAAAAAGCTATACCGGGCATACACTTGGTGCCTGTGGCTCACTAGAGGCTTGGGTAACCATTCAAATGATGAATGAGCAGTGGTTTGCCCCAACCCTTAACCTCACTGACGTAGACCCTGAATGCGCTTCACTGGATTATATTCGAGATGATGTGCGCTACTTAGACACACATTATGTAATGAGTAATAATTTTGCTTTTGGTGGCATCAATACATCATTGATTTTCAAACGCTGGCAATAAACATAAGGACATGACATGAAAAAAATCGCCCTAGCACTCGTGCTCAGCAGTAGTTTCTTTACCACTGCTGGCTTTGCAAGTACGCTGACTTTAGAAGACTACTCACTTGTTTTTCAAGGTGATAATAAACAACAGCAACGGCAAGCTATGGAGTCACTTATCTTATCTGGCTTTGATGACCCCAGCATATTTGACAATATTGAAGCTAAATTGACGGCAAGCTTGCCACTTGCAACGACAAAAAATAGTATCGATTATTCATCTTGGTTAGCGAAGTCTTTAGGCTATTCAGGAAATGAGAAATATCAACCCACTTTGCAAGGAGTTGTTAATGGCAACTACCATAAAAAGCTACGTAAATATGCACAAGAAGGGCTAACAAATATTAGTCAATTTGCCCTTTGGAACCCGATTTTAAATAATAAAAACCATTTTGACGAAAGCCAACCTCGCCAACTTAATGTACTTGCTAATGCTATTGCTAGCGGTGACTTAGAGCTTAAACGGATTGCCGCTAAAAAAATTACCAACGAGCGAATTTATAATGAGTACATTTTACAAAAACTTGCAGAACAATTAACCAGTCTAGATCAATTACAGCACACCAAACTATCGATTGATACCTATGCATGGCTCGCTAAAGCGCTAGCATCTTCAGGCGATGAAAAGTTCAAATCAATACTGGTTACGTTATCTGAATCTGCGCCTGAAGAAAAACTTCAAAGATACGCCAAAAAATATCTTAAAAGTTACTACTAGATTTTCAAATCAGCTTAGCAGTTCTGTCATGGTTATATAATGGGCTCATAATATTGGCCCATTATTACAACCGTTAAAGCTGATAAATTGCAGCTTTGGTTTGATACTCTTGAGTGATTTGTTTCATTTGGTTGACCCCTACGGTCAACTTTTCAACTTGCTCCGACAATTGATTCATTGTGTTAGCATTTTCAATAATTTCACTACCAATATGGGTTAATTGAGTGCCTTGCTGCTGCGCTTCGTCAGCCACTTCACGGCTTAAACTGGCCACACTGTCAATTTGAGTCGCACGCTCAGCTAAGCCGCTGGCAATATTATTCGTATGCTGAACATTGTCGGTAGTGCGCTGCTTACTTTCATCCATCGACTCAACGGTTTTCAACATACTGGAATTTAAGCGACTTAAAACAGTTTCGATTTCATCAGTAGATTGACTCGTGCGTTGGGCTAATGCCCGTACTTCATCAGCCACAACGGCAAAACCTCGTCCACTTTCCCCTGCCCTTGCGGCCTCAATCGCTGCATTTAAGGCTAGCAAATTGGTTTGTTCTGAAATACTACGAATGGCCTGTAGCAGTGTGGTGATGGCGCTGACATCTTTAGTTAAATCGGTTAGTGAAGTCGTCACGCTTGTGGTGTTGGTTTCTAATAATTGCATGTCATGCATAATACCCAAGGCGCTTTGTCTATCCTGTACACTTGAGGAAGCGGCCAGTTTGGCTTGCTCTGCCGATTGCTGACTATTTTCTGTCACCTGCTGAAAATACTGAATCACACTTTGCGCTGTTTGTGAAATAGAGTGAGCTTGTTGCTGCTGATGTAGCACCGCAGCTTGAGTTTGCTCACTTAGTGTCAATAATTGCTCTGAGGTATCCGTCATCTTTAGCGCAATATTGCGATAATCGGTAAATAGTTGATTTAATTCTTCAAGCATTAAGTTAAAAGATTGTTCAGCATTGGTTTGCGCAGGACTTAAGCGAATGGATAAATCTTTATTGGCTGATATATGCTGAATTGCAGAAGCTATACGTAAGTTCGCCGAAGACTCGGCCCGCATAAATAACGAGATACGAATTAAAATTATGGTTTCAGCCGCTGCAAATAAAGCGTGAACCAACATGATGCTCCATGAACAATTACCCGCAAAAATCATCAAAGGCGTATCAAACATACTGCCTTCAGCAAGTTGGATATAGGTAAACAGTAAATGATGCACTGCAACCGTTAATAATGCCGCAAGTAAAGGTTGCCAACTTTGGTAGATAAGAAAAATAGCCATTGAAGCAAAGATATGAAAGTGCATTTCAATCATACCCATTTGGCTTTGAATCAATATTGCTGACACCGTCATCATGATCACGGCAGCCACAATGCCAAACAACGCTGTGCCTTTTAATGCCATGTACGCCACTTGCACCAAAATCGCTATCGCTATTGCAGAGATAACACTAAAGGTAAGCATTTTAGCGCCTAAAAAGCCGCTCACTAACAGTAATGGGGCTTGTAACATCAAAATTTTATAAATATAAGCATCATTTTTTAAAAATGATTGAGTCGTTTGCGCATCAGTCATAAAAAGGTACCTTAGCTCGATTTATTATTTGCGTGGTAACCATGTGCACATCTTCAAGCAAAGACACGTAAGGCGAATGTTAACCCCGAGCTTGCCTTACTGACATTATTTATTACCACTGGCGTCCATATATTGTTTTAGTTCGGCTAACATCTTGTCGGTCGAGAGGTGTTTTGCTGTGTAAACGCGGTCGATTTTTCCATTGGGAGCGATTAAGTATAGATTGCCTACATGATTATTTGTAGCTGAATGTGATTGAATGTTTTCAGAAAGTTGATTTGATAAACTCAAAAGCTGATCTTCCTGTAACGTTGCACTGACAAACCGAGGAGATTGATCATCAATTACAGCTTTACGGATTGTGGGGGTATCGTTTTCGGGATCGATAGTAATAAATAAAAATTGAATCGCTTTGCTTGCTAACATGGGATCGGTTGCAATAGCAGCTTCTAATTGATGCAACTGTTTAATGCGAATAGGGCAAATTTCTGAGCAAGATAGAAAACCCATAAACATATAACTAAACATGGGCTTACTTGCAGGAAAAGCGTGTTGCTGCAGGGAAGTATCTGTCCACTGAAATGACACTCCATCAAGATGAGGAACCTGTAGTCCATAGACGGAAGCATTATCACGAGATTGAAAAACCTGCGTTCCCAGCATTATTGCTGGTACCAACAAAACCGATAGTACTATCAGTAATACTGCTAACCACAGATGCTTTTTTGTCATTACACTCCCCGAAGTAACAAGCCTATTAGGGGATAATAGGCTTGAGGACTTACGGGCAACAAGTTAAATCGTGGATTTTCTACTACAAAGCTAGATTTTGCAGTGCTTGTTTGGCACTACTGATACCTTCTTCTGCACTATCCGGCCCCATATTAAGGCCTTCAGCATAAACAAACTCAACCTCATTAATACCGATAAAACCAAGTACGGTTTTCAAATAAGGCACAAGATGATCGCTGCCATTATCTTTATGCATACCACCACGAGAGGTAACGACAATGGCACGCTTACCGGTAACCAATCCTTGCACACCCGCTTCAGTATATTTAAAGGTTTCACCCGCTCGAGCGATGAAATCAATCCACGCCTTTAATTGGGTTGGGATCATAAAGTTATACATAGGCGCACCAATCACTATGATGTCATTAGCTTTAAGCTCAGCAATGAGTTCATTGGATAAAGTAATGGCTTCTAACTGACGCGCGGACAGATTGTCACCACCACGTAAGCCTGTGGCCAATTCACCATCAAGTAGAGGTATTGCTTCTACTGCTAAATCACGCTGAGTGATATGAGCGCCTTGCTCTCGCCAAAGGCCGGCCAAGCTATCCATTAACATTGATGATTGAGAATGATCACCTAAAATACTCGACTTCAACATTAATACACTTTTCATCTTACTACCCTCAATAAAAAAATCAGTTCATCCTGCTTTGATGAACTTATATTATTTGCGATTTTATAAAACAAAAAGTGCAATTAATCGCCAAAATAATTCTATTAAATCGAATGTTATTCCTCTTGGAAAATAAGTTCTCAGTAACTGTAGGGGGCTGAAGCGATTTTGCGCAGCAGTTAACAGTGTGGGCAATCGATAATATTTTGCGAATTTAGGATAGTCGAATCACAGCTAACGCTTAACTGGCAGAGACACATATATCCCAGTAAACGTGGCGCATAAGGTATCTTGGCTGTATAACTCGACCGTTAGCGCCACCTTAACTCGCTTGCCACGCGCTAATGCGGTTAGATCTGTGGTTGTCTTGTCATTGCTGGGCCAAATCACCTTAGCCGTTGGTTGATGCGTAACAGGTGCGAGATACTTAACTTGTGCATCTGCAAGGACAATATCGCCTTGCTGACCGGCTAGTTTTTGTTGCAACCACACCATGCCCCAACCAGTTAATGTCATTAACGTATAAATACTGCCTGCAAACATGGTGTTATGTAGATTAATATTGGGAGCTAAAGGTGCAGTCGTCACTAATACTGAAGGCGTGGTTTTATCTGCACTTGGCGGCATAAACCTATGCACCTTTACCTGCATGAACTCACTCAATGGAATGGTTTGATGCCAAGTGGTTTCAAGCTGTTCAATTAATGCTAACTCTGCCACCATTGTGCCTCTTCGAAAGTTATACCGATAAGTTAAATGTCACTGGACCATCATTAACCAGCGACACTTGCATATCGGCACCAAAACTCCCGGTTTGGGTTTCTATGCCTAGCTCACGGCAATAAGCCACAAATGCTAAATATAATTCATTGGCTTGTTCGGGCGTTGCCGCCCCAGAAAAACTAGGCCGCAAACCCCGCCCCGTATCCGCAGCTAAGGTAAATTGCGATACCACCAGTAATTTACCTCCCACCTGCGCCACATTCAGATTCATCTTGCCTGCATCATCACTAAACACTCGATACTTGGTGATTTTAGTCGCTAACTTTTGCATTTTTTCGAGGTTATCTTCTCGCTCAACCCCAAGTAGCACTAATAACCCTTGATCAATTTCACCTATGGTTTCATCTGCTACGGTAACTTTGGCGTGTTTAACACGCTGAATTAATCCAATCATCTTGAGTTATTCGCTCATTAATCTTGTGGATGTTGCATCACTGGGATTGGTTTAATAAGCTTTTCGCTGTCAGCAGGCATGGACTTCGCCACTTGCAGTAGTCCCTCATCAGTCCATAATAAAAAGCGGCGTAGCTCTTCCAATTCCATGGTACCAACAAATGTTGCACTGCTTTGAACTTGAATAATGGCACCGTTTTCACGAATAAAAAACTTAGCAAAATTGAGCTTTTGATTTAATTGGCCAATTAATAACAACAACTCTTTACTGCTTTGCAGTTGCGGATGCACAGCAAAAAAACGATTCGCTAAAATACGATCAATGGCTTCTGGGTTCATACTAGGTTGTAAGACAAACTGTCGTTCCCCCAATTGCACCGCAACACGATTAGGGCCCACTTTGTCGGCTAGGTAATTAGCTTTTACCAATGCTTGCAATAATGTATCGGTTGCATCCTCATTGCTCATCCCTTGCATATTAACTTGAGTCGGTGCTCGATTACTCGCAGCCACCGTCGTGTCAGTTGATGTCGCTGAACATGCTGTTAGTGCGAATAAACAGCCAAATAAGAATAGCTTTTTCATATAACTCCCAAGTTTTCTTTGATGAAACATTCGGTTAGACGCAGTTAATTTTGCGCCATGTATTGTATTTTTTGCATCACTCTGGCTTGCATCTTAGCATCATTTAAACCGTGATAACCGGATTTAACTTCATCGAAAATTAAATTTGAGTGTGTCACGTTAGCCAAAAATGGCATCAATAAATGTTGAGGGCAGATCCAATCAAACTCACCCTGTATCAGGGTCGTTTTAGCGGTAATCGATGGTGTGACGGTTTCAAATAGCCTTACTGCATTAAAGTAGTCATGCTCAGCATGATGATGCTCAATTTTAGCTAAATCATAAAGTTCACTAGATAAAACAAAAATACGAGATTGATTTGGTGAGGCGAGAGTCAACTCCCATTGGTTCCATGCTTTAACCGACTCGGCACAAATACTGTCATCAATCGATGACAGAAGCTGCCCATAGCCAGATAAAATGGATTGTACATCTGCTTGTTCAAACCATGAGCAATATTGATAAAGAGGCTGAATAAACTCAGCATAGTCATCTGCAAAAAAAAGCGCCGCACCATGGGGACTGTAAAGCCAATCTCGCGCCTTAGGAGTGGCTAAAAATAATCCCCACAATACTTGTTCGCTCACACGATCAGGATAAAGCCCACTATAAAGCCAACCTAAGGTTGCACCATATGAGCCACCAGTGACCGCCCATTGTTCCACACCAAAATAGCGCCTAACTGTATCAATATCATCAATTAATTCTATTAAAGTATGCGAGGCTAAATTAGCCATTTTAGTTGATCGCCCACAATGGCGTTGATCAATAAAAAAAACCTGCAAGTCTAGGTTATCAAACAAGGCCACATCAGCCGCATGGCATCCAGCTCCTGGCCCACCATGCAAATAAACCACGGGCTTAGCACCAATTAGGCCATATTGTGACACCGATAATTGCACGCCCGGATTAACTTCAATAAAGCTTTGACCAATAAATGCCAGCCTAGCCATGGTTTACTTCTGATGAAGGACGAGTATCGTTTTGCTTAGCTATGCTAGATTGAGTCGCGCTAGCGTCAACTGAACTTGATTTAGCACTACCAGCTAGTCCAGTGTCTGACGACTCTTCAGCGACGTCATTCGTAGTATGCTCAGGCTTTAAATGATGCAATAAATGCTCGACATGTTTATCTAAATATTCAGGTAAAGCAGCCGTGATCACTGCCCCCAACAACACAATCATCCAAGATAAATACACCCAAACAAACATGATAGGAATAACGGCTAAGGCACCATAAATAGCTTCATAGCTTGGAAATTGTGTCACGTAAAAGGCAAAGCCTTTTTTACCGGCTTCAAACAACACCGCTGCAACAATCGCGCCTAACAGGGCATGCCAAAAGCGCACTTTTTTATTCGGCACCACCATATAAAGCAATAATATCGACGCCACAGAAAACATCATAGGTAAACGTTTGACCAGCCAAGGTAACAAACCAGAAAGCTCTGTATCGCTAAGCAGCTTTAACGACACCACATATGAGGTAGCGGCAATACTGGCACCAATGAGCACAGGCCCTAATGTTAATACCATCCAGTACATTGAAAATGACACCACATAAGAGCGTTTTTCCGTTACTCGCCAAATGCTGTTGAGCGACTTATCAATGGCAGAAATCAGCATAATGGCTACGACCACTAGCGCAGCAATACCAACAAAAGTGCCTTTAGAAGCGTTGGCGACAAACTCATTAATATACACTTGTACTGTATCACCCGCAGCAGGTAAAAAGTTTTCGTATATAAAACTCTCAATGTGCTCTCGGATCCCTTTAAATACAGGAAAGGCCGATAACATCGACATGGTTACGGCAACCATGGGCACTAACGAGAGTAAGGTGACGTAGGTTAAATGTCCTGCGCGAATATTGATTTGGTCTTCTATTAAACGCTGCTTGAGGTGTAATAAGAAATGCCACACACCGACAAAAAAACGCTGTACTGAAAACATTCGGTTACTGTTGGACATATTTATCCTTGTTTAGAATAACCTGAGATAAGATATTCATTGTAATCACATTTCAACATCGTACAATGTTATAACAAATGCACTAACAATTGATATATATCCACACATCTTCTATTGCTAGATGAAGATATGCCATTTCAAAAGGACGAATTTATGTCACAACAAGGTTCTGCTGGTAATGTGATTGCCGCCATCGCTAGCTTATTCTGGCCCGGTTTAGGGCAACTTTTACAAGGGCGCATTTTGGCTGCGCTATTATTTTTTAGCATTACCGTTGTGAGTTACTTTTTCTGGGTATTAATTATTCCAGCTATTATTGGCGGTATTTTCCATTTATGGAGCATTATCGATGCCGCTAGATACGCATCGTCGTCGAAACCAAACTAAAATACACATCTAACTTAAATCCAAACTAATTAGCTGGGAGAAATAAGATGAACAAATGGGTTTTAACAACACTGTTAGCCAGCAGTTTGGCTTTAGCAGGTTGTCAAAGTGCTTATTACGGCGCGATGGAAAAAGTGGGTTACCATAAACGCGATATCATGGTTGATCGCGTTCAGGATGCCAAAGAATCGCAAGAAGAAGCGCAACAGCAATTCAGCTCAGCCCTGGAAGAAATGCAAGCCTTACTGGCTTTTGATGGCGGCGATTTAGAAAAAGCCTACAACAAAGCCACCGATGAATATGAATCGGCTCAATCTGCCGCCGATGAAGTCAGCAACCGGATAGATAAAGTAGAAGATGTTGCACAAGCACTTTTTGAAGAATGGCAGTCTGAAATCGATGAAATAAGCAAAGCCAGTTTACGTCGCAACAGTGCGGCTAAGTTAAAAGAAACTCAGCGCTCTTATCAGTCTTTAGTTAAAAGCATGCGCCGCGCAGAAGCAAAAATGCCACCCATTTTAACGGCAATGAAAGACAATATGCTGTACTTAAAACATAACTTAAATGCCCAAGCCATCGGTGCCATTAAAGGCGAGTTTACAAGCTTACAATCAGACATTTCTAGCTTGATCAATGAAATGAACAAATCGATTGCTGAATCAAACAAGTTTATCGAATCTATGGAGCAAGGCAGCTAATCTAGCTTGTAGTGTCTCACTTATAGCATTAACAAAAACAGCATCGCCAAAAGCGATGCTGTTTTTTCCACTCATTCCCAAATGCTTAGACGAAAGGCAGCATTAATCGCTAAGAGGTAAACCGGTTCTGCTTAGGTGTTGTTTTAATACCAAAGTAGAATTTATGTTGGCAACACAGGGTAAAGAGCCTAGTACTGATTTTTCAAAGCGTTGATAACTTGCAAGGTCTTTAGCAACAATTTTTAATAGATAATCATCTGCACCAGTCACCGCTGAACACTCCATCACCTGAGCAAACTTTGCTATCGCTAATTCAAACTCTTCCGAAGCCGCTTCTGTCGGGTTGGTTAAGCGAATAAAAGCATACACGGTAACATTCCAGCCTAACTTTTGACTGTCTAACTGTGCGCAATAACCTTTAATAACCTTATCTTGTTCCAGTTTTTTTACTCTGCGTAAACATGGAGTGTCTGACATATTCAGCTTATCAGCCAAATCTGAAATTGGAATTCGACCTTGAGATTGTAAAATATCGAGCAGCTTGAGATCTTTTTTATCCATATACGAGCAATATCAACCAGTGACTACATTTGCCTACTTTTATCACATTAAAATAAAAACGTACTCTAATTCTGTGAAAAATATCGGCCAAAGTTTAATATTCTCAGACAAATCCAAACTTACGATGCAATTTTAACCTGATCTTTACCATTGTGTTTTGCTTGATACATAGCAATATCAGCGCGATGAATGAGCGCATCAACACTGAATTCATTCTCCGTTGCCACCGCAACACCAATACAGGCACTTATCGACATCACCATGCCTTCTATTTCGTATGGACGCTTAATACTATTCAAAATTGAATTAGCCACTTTGTTCGCCATTAAGGTATTGGGTGAATTGGGTAGCATCACCACAAATTCATCACCACCGTAACGTGCGATAACATCATCAGCATTTAATAACGCAGCACTTCTTAAGGCGACTTGATTTAAAATGGCGTCACCTACAGCATGACCATAAGTGTCATTAATCACTTTAAAGCCGTCTAAATCAATAAATAACACAGCAAATGCTTGCTGAGCTTGAAGTTGTTGCTGTAATTGTTGGCGAATAGCCATTCGGTTAGGTAATCCGGTTACCGTATCGTGGTTTGCCATATAAATGACATCGGCTTTAGCTTTAGCTATTTCAGCAGTTCGTTCAACCACTTTATGTTCCAACTCTTGTTGGTTAAGGCGTATTTTATCTGCCATTTGATCAAACTGTTCAAATGCATCCATAAACTCAGACACTTTTACCCCAGAATAAGGATATGGATGGTAATGAGGCTCTGCTTTCGCTAATTGATTCGAGTTACGCGCCAAAATGTTAATCGGACGACTAATCAAACCTGATAGCCACCAAGATGCTAATAGGGCAATAACTAAAGACGTGACCGCTAATATGCCAATTAAGATTAATTTTGGCTGTATGCGAGAATAGAGCTCACTTATCGGTTGCGGTAGCATCACGCCCCAACCCGTTTTAGGCACAGTGCTGTATGCCGCTATCATATCCGCCTCAACCGCTGGCGAATAAAACTCACTAACACCAGATTGCCCAGCTATCATTTGCTGGATAATACTAATGTCACTGATATTTCTAGCTTCTGCTTGCCATTGTTCATTGGGATGAGCGAGCACATTACCCACCCCATCAACGATAGCTGCATACCCATTTTGGCCAAGCTTAACCTCAGATTGCAACTGGCTAATATAATGGGTGTGAAGGGCTGCCAGCCAAATACCTTTCGAGTCTTGACGGATCATATACAAGCTTGGTGAACCACCACTCACTTTGTGAACTGAGGTGAAATAGCTACTCGTTGTATTATTGGCAATATTATGACTTAACTTAAATGGTCCATCTTCTGAAATTAAACTTAACGGTTGGCTACTTTCTGTGCCGAACAAGACCATTAAACGTTCACCTTGCGGGCTGTATTGCCCAAGAGAAATAACATCAACATCTTGCAGTAATTTGACCATTGCAGGATTGATCGTATTTTGGCTGACAGACTCAGTTGCACGTCTAAATATAGCTAAAGCATCAATAGCATAGCGGTCTAACGTTTGTGAAATATGATTCGCCAACAGTAAGTGTTTTTCTTCGATGGTTTGGTATTCTTGTTCCACTGAGGAATGAACTGACCAAAAACCAAGAGATAAAATGGGCACTAAAGACACCAAAGTCATCACCAAAAATAATGACAACCGAAAAGATAATTTCATAAAGGATCCGTTACTTTTATTATTTTTAGACTGTTACATCACATTAAATGCTCAAAAGACTGACTTTTTATTCGTTCAATAACACCAAAGTGCTATTGAACTAGTCATACACACTATTCAACCATAAAACAAAAATCAAACAAATATTTAACATTTGGTTTTGTTCAGTGAGTTTTTATACCTATCACAGAAAATAAGTGGACAGAAATAGGGTAGAAAAATGTGTGATAAAAAATCTAACCCAGTTATCAGGTATTTTCACAAGCTAGAATGATCAATTATTTATTATGATTTGTATTAGTCGCCCAATAAAAAACCCTTCAAAATGAAGGGTTTTGATTCTAATCAATTATTGTTCGATTATGCATACCATGCAGGTATCTTTTCTTCATAATCACTAATTTGCTGCTCGAACGATAAAGTTAATCCAATTGCATCTAAACCATTTAATAACTTATGGCGCGCTGACTCGGCAAGACTAAAACTAAATACCACTCCTGTTGGGGAGGTAACAGTTAATGCTTGTAAATCAACGGTGATCTGCGCACCTTCTTTGGCTGCAACTTCATCCATTAATTGCTGTACTTGTTCTGCAGGTAATTTGACAGGTAAGAGACCATTGTTAATCGAATTACCATAAAAAATATCTGCAAAGCTTGGGGCGATAATCGCTCGTAAACCAAAATCGGCTAGTGCCCACGGAGCATGTTCACGACTCGAACCACAACCAAAATTTTCTTGAGCCAATAAAATTGATGCCCCCTGATAACGTGGCTGATTCAGCACAAAATCAGGATTAGGTTTATCACCAGCCTCATCTAAATAACGCCAATCGTGAAATAAATGTATACCGAATCCATCACGAGTGACTTTTGATAAAAACTGTTTTGGAATAATCTGATCGGTATCAACATTCGTGCTATCAATGGTTACCGCTAAACCGGTATGGGCAGTAAATGCTTGCATGTTAGTCTCCTATCTCGGTTTAGTATGGTTGACGAATATCAACAAAGTGACCCGCAATTGCCGCTGCAGCCGCCATTGCTGGGCTGACTAAATGGGTACGACTACCACGGCCTTGACGGCCTTCAAAGTTACGATTACTCGTTGATGCACAGCGATCGCCCGGCTCTAATCTGTCATCATTCATGGCTAAACACATTGAACACCCAGGTAAACGCCACTCAAAGCCAGCTTCAATAAAAATTTTATCCAAGCCTTCAGCCTCAGCTTGCAGTTTCACTTGCCCCGAACCGGGAACCACAATAGCGGTCACCCCTTCTGCTACTTTACGATTTTTAGCATGAGCAGCAGCAGAGCGTAAATCTTCAATGCGTGAATTAGTGCACGAACCAATAAACACCTTATTAATGCTAATATCGGTCATTTTAGTGCCCGGCGTTAATGCAATGTACTCTAAGGCTTTTATCATGCTATTGCGTTCAGCAATATTGGATTCATCAGCGGGATCTGGTACAACGCCATCAATAGCCACAACTTGACCAGGATTTGTTCCCCAAGTTAATTGCGGCGCAATGTCCTTGGCTTCTAGCACCACTTGAGCATCAAATTGAGCGCCTTCATCAGTTTTAAGCTGTGACCAAGTAGCAACCGCTTGATCCCATAAAGCTCCTTTGGGAGCAAACTCACGCCCTTTCAAATACTCAAAGGTCGTTTGATCCGGTGCAACCATACCTGCTTTAGCGCCCATTTCGATGGCCATGTTACATAACGTCATTCGGCCTTCCATCGATAAAGCTTCAATGGCTTCACCACAAAACTCAACCACGTAGCCCGTGCCGCCATCCATGCCTACCCGACCAATAATTGCTAAAACAATATCTTTAGCTGTCACACCATCGGTGACTGTGCCACGCACTTCCACTTTCATGGTTTTGGCTTTTAATTGACGTAAGGTTTGGGTTGCTAATACATGCTCAACTTCAGAGGTGCCGATACCAAATGCCAAGGCACCAAAAGCTCCGTGAGTCGCGGTATGTGAATCGCCACATACAATCACTGCCCCGGGCAAGGTGATACCTAATTCAGGCCCCATTACATGGACAATACCTTGATTTGGATGATGAATATCATATAAACGAACACCAAAATCTTTACAATTTTGTGCAAGAGTCTCTACTTGGGTGCGCGCCATTGAGCTTAATGCATCTAAGCTGGCACTTTTGGTGGATGTGTTATGATCCATGGTCGCAAAGGTTTTTTTAGGCGCACGTAATTGACGGCCAGCCACCTTTAATCCACTGAATGCCTGTGGTGAGGTCACCTCATGCACTAAATGGCGATCGACATAAATAATTGGCGCTTCACCCTCTGGACTGGCAACAAGGTGCGCATCCCAAACTTTTTCGTATAAGGTTTTCGCTCTTTCCTGAGTCATTACACACCTTCCTTAACTGCATTAGCAATATAGTCGCCCATTTCAGAGGTTGATTTGGCTTTGTGGCGCTCATTAGCATTTAATAACTCACCGGTTAAGTATCCGGCAGATAACGCTTTACCCACTGCTCGTTCAATAGCGCTTGCTGCCTCTTCAAGTTTCAAGCTGTGACGTAGCAATAATGCCGCAGATAAAATTTGAGCCACAGGGTTCGCAATACCTTGGCCTGCAATATCCGGCGCGCTGCCACCAGCGGGTTCATACATACCAAAACCACTGCTGTTAAGGCTGGCTGAAGAGAGTAGCCCCATTGATCCGGTTAACATGGCAATTTCATCTGAAATAATGTCGCCAAATAAGTTAGAACACAGCATCACATCAAATTCATTTGGACGACGTAATAACTGCATGGTGGCGTTATCGATATAGATGTGCTCAAGCTCAACATCAGGAAAATTTTTAGCCACTTCTTCAACCACTTCACGCCATAATACCGAGCAGGCTAATACGTTGGCTTTATCGACTGAGGTTACTTTTTTGCGACGACCTTGAGCCGACTGAAACGCAATACGCGCAATACGTTCAATTTCACGGCGGCTATAACGCATGGTGTCAAAGGCTTCTTCATCTTGGCCTTCCCCCTGACGCCCTTTGGGCTTACCAAAATAAATCCCCCCGTTAATTCACGCACACATAGCACATCAAAACCTTTGCTTGAAATATCACTACGTAATGGTGACATATGCTCAAGACCGCTATGCAACTTTGCCGGACGTAAATTACAGAACAACTCAAAATGACCACGCAGCGGTAATAATGCACCTCGCTCTGGCTGATCATTTGGGGCTAAATGTTCCCACTTAGGACCGCCAACACTGCCAAATAAAATTGCATCAGCGGCTTCACAGCCTTTTAACGTGGCATCAGGTAATGGGCAACCATGGTTATCAATGGCAATACCACCTACATCGTACTCGGCATATTCAATATTTAGCTCAAATCTGGCTTCAACTTCCTTGAGCACTTTACGTGCCTCGGCCATAACTTCAGGCCCAATACCATCACCAGCCAATACTGCTATTTGATAACTCATACTCCACCTAACTCCCTATCTTTATGAATCTGCTCTTTAAAATCAGCCACTTTGTCTGCTCGGCAAGTTAAGTTCATTACATGAACTAATGCCTGAGCAGAGGCTTCAACAACATCTGTCGCTAGGCCTACACCATGGAAATTTTGCTCTTTATATTTAGCGGTAATATCCACTTGCCCTAATGCATCTTGGCCTTCGCCCTTGGCACTGATTTTATAATTAGTAATATTAATGTTTCGCTTAGAAGCACGCGCTATCGCATTGTAAGCCGCATCAACAGGTCCATTACCAGTAGCGGCTTCGGTTACAGAATGACCATCGACATCTAATCTCACTGTTGCAGTTGCAACACCTTCGGTCGAATCTGAATGCACCATTAAATGTTTTAATGAAAAATGGTCATCATCATGGGTTTGTGACTCCATAAACACTAGGGCTTCTAAATCGTAATCAAATACTTGGCCTTTTTTATCAGCCAATTTTAAGAATTGCTCATACAAGGTTTCCATATCGTAATCTGATGACTGATAACCCATTTCTTCCATACGATGTTTAATCACATGGCGACCTGAACGTGAGGTCATATTTAAGTTGTTGCGGTTTAAGCCGATGCTTTCTGGCGTCATGATTTCGTAGGTATTTTTGGCTTTTAGCATGCCATCTTGGTGAATACCTGATGAATGCGAAAACGCATTGCTGCCGACGATGGCTTTATTCGCTTGAATAGGCATATTGCAAAGCTGACTAACTAAACTAGAGGTGCGGTGAATTTCTTTGGCGTTAATGCCGCATTCCAAATTTAATAAGCCTTTACGTGTAGACAAAATCATTGCGATTTCTTCTAATGAACAGTTACCTGCCCGCTCACCGATGCCGTTAATGGTACATTCGATCTGACGAGCGCCCATTTCTACCGCTGTGATGGAGTTAGCAACCGATAGGCCCAAATCATCATGACAATGCACAGAAATAATCGCTTGGTCGATATTTGGCACCCGATTAAATAATGTTTGAATAATGCCACCGAATTCACTTGGAATGGTATAACCCACAGTATCGGGAATGTTAATGGTACGTGCGCCTGCTTTGATGGCGGCCTCAACCATACGGCATAAATTATCAATTGGTGTGCGTCCCGCATCTTCGCATGAAAATTCAACATCATCCGTAAAACGACGTGCATACTTAACCGCACTAACGGCCATATCTAACACATCGTCAAAACTTCGCTTTAGTTTACTTTCAACATGAATGGTTGAAGTGGAAATAAAGGTATGAATTCGAAATTGTTCCGCAACCGATAAGGCTTGAGCGGCAGCATCGATATCTTTTTCTAGTGCGCGAGATAATCCACAAACCCGGCTATTCTTAATTGTTTTAGCAATGGTTTGCACAGACTCAAAATCACCAGGAGATGAAACAGGAAAACCCACTTCCATCACATCAACCCCTAAGCGCTCAAGAGCCATGGCGATTTGAAGCTTTTCTTTAACTGTTAAACTGGCCGCTAACGCCTGCTCACCATCACGTAATGTGGTATCAAAAATTATGACTCTATCGGACATCAGCTTTCTCCATTTTGCCTTGGCGTGTTGCTAAATAAACAACAGGCTAGTTTTTAAAAGTGTATAAATAAAAAACCCCGCGGCGTTAGGCGCGGGGTTTGTGACTGGTGAAAAGATTAATTCACTTGTAGCACAACAGGCTCCGCGCAATATTTGCGAGAGAGGAGAAGGAGCCCTAGTAATACGTAAATTCTATTCATATTTTTTAAATAACTATTCTTATTTGAATCTTTTCTCTGTGACCTAATATTTACCCTGACCAATAGCTGCTGTCAACCCTCTTTTTCCCAAGTTGAATAATATGAATGACTCTCCTATTCATTAGTAGGTAGCTTTATTCGCCATATGCTATCAATAACCAAGAACAAGCATTCGTAATGCCTGCCAAATGCAAAATATCAATCTAAAGCTAAGCCTATGCTTATTAATAATTATTCTGCCCCAAAGACAATAAAGTCGTTATACTGCCAAACAATATAATCAATCAACGAATCTAGATGAAATCACTGTTTTGCTTATTACACATTTTCTGCGCCACACTCACTAGCTATCTGGTCTTCTCAAACAATGCATCGGCTTCAGACCTATATAAGATTGATCTGTCTCATACTGAATTTACTGCCAGCACCACCAGCCAAAAATTGGATTATATTGCGTGGCTATCTCCGCAATATCCTTCTCGCACCCAAGAGTTAATTGCGAGTTTAGCGCAGCAGTCTAATACGTTATCTGATAGCGATAATTTACGGTTAATGCTATTAAGCTGCTTGAATTACAATGATTTAGGACAAAGCGAAAGCGCGTTAAATGTTGCCTCCAGAGGCATTCAGCTGGCCGCACAACTAAAACTTGAAATAACTCGACCTTATTTTTTAAATTGCAAAGCAAACGCATTTGAATTTTTAGGTGACCAGACCCAACTGGTCTTGGCAAATGAAGAGTCAATAAGATTAGCTCAACAATATGTTCAACCACAGGCATTAATCTCAGGGCTATTAATGCGAAGTTTACAAAGTAATTTCAGTGAAAACTTTGCCGATGCCTCAGAAAACTTAAAAATGGCATTGAGTTTGTATCCCTCTGCGGAACAACAACTTCAGACTTGGTATTTAATTCCTAAGTTTTATTTACAATTAGTCATGAGCAACTTGTTATTTTCTTCAGGTGACCACACTGGAGCAATGTCATTAACCAAGGAAATACAAAAAGATCCCCAAGCAAATGGACAGGTTGCGACAGCATTAAATATCTATCTCGCCCGCTTTGCAATTTCTGCTGGAGACACAAATTTAGCGCGCCATTATTTAACACAAGCAAAGTTTGATGAAGCAAAAATAAATAACACTTCTTATAATGCTGTATTTAATGCTCACTCAGCATATATCGAGCTCCATATCGGTAATCTAAAGGCTGCTGAAAACTCAATTAACTCTAGCATCCATTATTTTTCGAGCCAGCGTGACAAATTTCAACTAATACGGGCCCAACGGACACTTGCGATGATCTATTTTGCCCAAAACCGCAATACCGATGCCTTAGCCCTAATGAGTGACATCATCAGCCAAGCGACTCAATATGAACAATATTATGATTTAATCGACTTTAATCAAATTCTGAGTGATTACTACCAAAAACAAGGTGATTTTGAAAACGCTTTTTATCAACAAAACTTTAAATATGCCGCAAGCCAAAAAGCCCACGCAAAACTATCGAATACACATATCGCACAATTAAAAGCCGATAGGGAAAGTATTAATAATATTATTGCTTATAGTGATGCTGACGCTTCTTCACTCACCTTTAAAGCACAAAATATTGCCTTGTTAAGCTTAGGTATTTTGATTCTTTTGGCATCATTTATGTTCTTTGTTTTTCGTAAACCGACACCCAAAATGCGTATTGATCAGGAAGATGAACAACAACAAACTGAACTCATTTTACACAATGCCAAGCAAGGTAATTACCCTTTGTCGTTATTGTTGCTCAATATCAGTGCCATACGTGAGGTTGATGTGGCTATCGTGCAAAATAAACTTCAACAAGCATTACGTGAACAAGATTATATTGTGCGTAAAAACACTGATGAAATGATGATTCTATTGCCTTACACCTCGGAAAAGGGGGCGCAACGGGTCGCTATGCAATTAACTTCTCAAGTGCAAGCCTTTCAAAGTTCTGTGGTGAATTTTGGCGTGGCAAATTTACAGCAATTAGATAGTGTTGAAACCTTAACCAAACGCGCCAGCCTGAATTTGTTAAGCCAGATCCAGAAAAAAAATCAGAACCTTGTATAATATTTAATCCAATAGCAAAATAAGGCTAATATGGGCCTAGTTGCCCGTTAAAAACTCACTGATTTCATCTAAAAACTCCCCCCCAAAACGGTCGAGTTTAATTTGTCCCACGCCATTAACGGCTAGCATTTCACCTGGGCTTGTTGGCAACATGGCCGACATCTCAGCCAAAGTGGCATCGTTAAACACCAAATAGGGTGGAATATCATGTTGCTCTGCAAGTTCACGCCTAAGTAGCTTTAATCTGGCAAACAGTTTTCTATCGTATTGCTGTGGAATACGTGAGCTTGATTTACGCTTAATATCTAACAACTCAATACGCGGCTCAGCAAGCATAAGTGCTAACTCACCCTTTAAAATAGGTCTGGCTGCTGGATTGAGACGAACACTCGAGCCTCGAGTAACATCTTGGCTTGCCAAGCCTAAATGAATAAGTTGACGTAGTACGCTTAACCAGTGCTCTGCTGACTTATCTGCGCCAATTCCCCAAGTCGTTAATTTGTCATGGCCACGATCAACAATATTTGCGGCTTTTGAGCCGCGCAGCACATCAATAACATGATGCATACCAAACCGCTGTTGCAACCTGAATACACATGACAACACTTTCTGCGCATCTTCGGTGCCGTTATAACGTTTAGGCGGATCGAGGCAAATATCGCAGTTACCACAGGGTTCCGATGCGCTCTCGTCAAAATAGTGTAACAACACTTGGCGCCGACAGGTTTGCGCTTCAGCAAAGGCTGCCATGGTATGCAATTTGTGAAAATCGACTTGTTGCTGCGGTCCCGGCTCCGACTGCTCTATAAGATGACGTACTCGACCAATATCGGCAGGATCAAATAGCATATAAGCTTCCGCATCTAAGCCATCACGTCCTGCTCGACCGGTTTCTTGGTAGTAAGCTTCAATACTTTTAGGAATGTCATAATGCACGACAAAACGCACATTGGATTTATTAATACCCATGCCAAAGGCAACCGTCGCGACCACAATATCTATTTGATCTTTTAGGAACTTATCTTGAATATCAGCCCGTTCATCTTGGCTTTTTCCCGCATGATAACCTTCGGCTTTGAACCCTTGCAGTCGCAGACGCTCAGCCACTTCATCGACCCGACGGCGACTGCTGCAATAAATAATGCCACTTGTACCATTTTGGGCTTGCAAATATTGCCTTAGCTGATTCGCGGCATTCAGTTTTTCAGCAACGGTATAACGGATATTCGGACGATCAAAGCTTGCTAATAACACAAATGGGGTGATGTTTAATCGCTCGCAAATACTCTGCCGTGTCGCTTGATCTGCCGTTGCGGTGAGCGCCATTAGTGGTATGTGCGGGAAATGCTGTTTTAGCATGCCTAAAGCGGCATATTCAGGCCTAAAATCATGGCCCCATTGGCTAATGCAATGTGCCTCATCAACAGCAAATAATGAAATAGTTAACTCATGCATTCGTTCGATAAAATCAGGTCTAAGTAACCTTTCAGGTGATACATATAACAGCTTTATCTCACCTTGATGTAATTGGCGCAAAATGGCTGCGCTTTGATCACCGGGCAATGAAGAGTTTAAATAGGCTGCACTAACACCACTCTGACGTAAACTATCTACCTGATCTTTCATCAGTGAAATCAGTGGCGACACCACCACAGTTACCCCAGGTAACACCAATGCAGGAAGCTGGTAGCACATACTTTTGCCACCACCAGTAGGCATAATCACTAAGGTGTCGATACCTGCCATAGCTTGTTCTATGACTTCACGTTGCCCATCACGAAAATCTCGATAGCCAAATACTTGCTGTAAGCTAGTGGCAAGCAAGTCTGTCGATGATTGAATGTCAGGTGTTGCTATGGGTAATGTAGAGTCAGTTTCCATGGTTTACAGCGTAAGCAAAAATGAGCCTATATTCTAAAGCACCCTAAGCAAGATGTCTTGAGTAAACCAAAATTGAATTGAACCCGATGTAGTTTAGCGCTAGATTAAATACTCTATGCATTTTAAGTTAGTTGATACCTGATACCTTTTAGCTTGAACAAAACCCGAGCCACAATAATAACAAGGATGAATATGACCACTCCAATACAAGCGCAGGTGCTAAAACAAGTTGCCGAGATTTTTGATCAACATGTTCCATTTCATAATCTTTTAGGACTTGATATCAAACATTACGATATTGAGGGCGTAGAAGTGGTTATTAATATGAAACCTGAATTAATCGGTAACATTCATCAAAATATTTTACATGGCGGGGTTACGGCTACTTTATTGGACGTAGTGGGTGGATTAACCGCATTTGCAGGGTTAGTTGCCAGCCGTGAAGACTGGCAAATAGATGAATTACAACAACGCCTAACAACATTAGGCACCATTGACATGCGGGTTGATTACTTGCGCCCTGGTCGTGGGCAAATATTTACCGGAACAGGGACCGTCATTCGAGCTGGAAATCGCGTTTCGGTTTGTCGAATGGAGCTGCATAATGAGTTAGGTACTCATATTGCTTTTGGTACAGGAACCTACATGGTCGGTTAACCCGTTAGAAAAAGTGAAATCTTTACAGTCTTATGGACTTTTTATTCATTGCAGCTATTGAGTCATTAGCCACAGCAGCCTACAATCGCCAGTCCATTTTCAGACTACCCCTTGTGACTTTTTATGCCAGATTTAGAATACCGTAAAGGTGTCATTCTTGCTTTATGCGCTTACTGCATGTGGGGAGTCGCACCGCTTTACTTTAAATTGCTCACCCAAGTATCAGCATTGGAAATTTTAATGCATCGAGTGATTTGGTCATTCGTATTTTTGATTGTATTAATGCAATTTTTAGGTGGGTTTGGTCGATTACGTTTATTACTCAAACAACCCAAACAACTTGGTGTGCTGCTAATCACCTCCGTGCTTATTGCCGTAAATTGGCTGATTTTTATTTGGGCGGTAAATAATGATTTAATGCTAGATGCCAGTTTAGGCTATTTCATTAATCCATTATTTAATGTGTTTTTAGGTATGTTGTTTCTAGGCGAAAGGCTACGAAAACTACAATGGCTAGCGGTATCATTAGCCTTTATTGGGGTGCTAATCCAGTTATTCTCATTTGGTTCAATACCGTTAGTGTCATTATCTTTGGCTGCCAGTTTTGGTTTTTACGGCTTATTGCGCAAAAAAGTAAATATTGACGCAAAAACCGGTTTATTGGTTGAAACAGCATTATTACTGCCTATTGCACTTGGCTATTTAATTTTTACCTTAGATACCTCAGCGACCAGCATGATAGTGAACGACCTAAACCTAAATTTAATTTTAATTGCCGCAGGTATTGTTACCACTATTCCGCTACTGTGTTTTGCTGGTGCTGCAGTACGAATACCCTTTTCTATCTTGGGCTTTTTCCAATACATCGGCCCTAGTATTATGTTTATTCTGGCCGTTAAGCTATTTAACGAACCTTTTGATATAGAAAAAGCAATCACCTTCGTATTTATTTGGATTGCGCTAGTGGTGTTTGTCAGCGATATTTTGCTTCAACGCTACAAAAATAATCAGCCCAATAACCGCCAGGTAGTGCGTTAAAATAATTATTGCTGTTGATGCAGTTCAGCCAGCATTTGGCGTGGCTGATCAACACTGACCATAATCACATAGTCTTGATGTGTCGGCAGCACGATGACCTGCTTTGATTCTGTTACCGATAATAATGCTTTTTGATCATTGTTTAAGGTAAACCACCCCAGCGAATAGCCTGGCAGCCCCACCCCATTATTACGCCATTTAGGTTGCAGGCCTTGTTCAACGCTCAAATCAGCAATAAAGGCACCCTGCAAGTCGATATCAGATGTCGGCAAGGTTTGGCTATACAGCGGCACTTTAAAATCAACTACAGTTTGGTCCCATTGCAATTGACTATGAAACGATTGATAAAGTGTTAAGGTAAACATGCTAAACACGGCAAGCATGATCCCCATAGCAGCATATTTCGCATTTTTGGGCATGGGCTTTATCAGTACGATAACAGTGATAAGCAACAAGCCAATCAATAACCCGACCAAACTATACTGGGTTGTGGTGCTAAGCGTACTTAAAGGAATGGTATGCATCATCTTGTTCCAGCAGTATTTATCGCTTAATAAAATGCCACTCGCGACATATTATGTCAACCAATAAAAATGCATCGTTCTTTAATCAACAGCCATAAAAAATGCCGGAATACCGGCATTTAGCTAATAACACAGGTATTATAAATCTAACGCTAAAATCTTTGAACGGCGCTGATAGTTGTAAAGTTGTTTCTTTTTATTGGGTAGTGCATCCACTTCCACAATATTAAAGCCGTGCTCTAAAAACCAATGAATACTGCGGGTGGTTAACGCAAACAAACGAGAATAACCCCGAACACGGGCTTGACCAATAATGTTATTCAGCAACACACTACCACGGTCTGCATCACGATAATCTGGATGTACGACTAAACAGGCAAATTCACCTGCGTTATCTTCTTCAAATGGATATAAAGCCGCGCAGCCAATAATTAAATTATCACGCTCAATCACCATGAATTGCTCAATTTCCATCTCTAATTGCTCACGAGAACGGCGCACTAAAATTCCCTGCTCTTCCAAAGGACGGATAAGGTTTAAGACGCCTCCAATATCACTAATCGTTGCACGACGTAAACGCTCAGCACTTTCAGTAACAATTTGGGTACCAATCCCTTCGCGTGAAAATAATTCTTGCAGTAAGGCTCCATCGTCTAAATAACTCACTAAATGACAGCGTGGCACGCCATTACGACACGCATCAATACTGGCCTTAATAAACGCAATTGTCCCCGTGCATACCGTGCCACTTTGCTCCATAACCGCTAAATAGTCTTGAGCTTGATTTGGCATTAACTCGGCAATGACATGACCTTGCTCGTCCAATAACCCATTGGTCTCACTAAAGCCAATAATTTTATCCGCCTTCAGCTTTACAGCGACCTGGGTCGCCACTTCTTCAGCGGTTAAATTGAAACTTTCACCGGTAACCGATGCCGCAATAGGCCCCATTAACACAATACAGTTATTATCTAATTGACGCTTTAAACCTTGGGTATCAATACGGCGCACTTTACCGCTGAGGCAAAAGTCCACACCATCATCAATCCCTAATGGTTGGGCAATCACAAAATTTCCGCTCACTAAGTTTATTTGGGCATTCTGCATTGGGGTATTACCCAAACTCATTGATAAGCGCGCAGTAATATCAAACTGAGCAGCACCTGCAACTTGTTTGATCACTCTTAAAGTGTCTTCATCAGTAATTCGCACGCCATTGTGATAGGCAGGGGCGATACCAGCGGTTGCCAATCCAGCATCAATTTGCGGCCTTGTGCCATAAACTAATACAATTTTAATCCCCAATGAATGCAGCAACGCCACATCATTCAAAATACCTCGAAAATGATTACTTACCAGCGCTTCACCACCTAACATAACAACGAAAGTCTTACCACGATGTGCATTAACATAAGGCGCGGAGTGACGGAATCCATCAACCAATTCAGTGGTTCTCACAGGCAAATTCACCTCTAATAAAGTAATAATGAATAAATAGTAGCCGATTAGCTAAGCTAATCAAATTTGACGCAATATTATTGCATTTTAATTCACTTTAAAAGCATTTATTTTCATTTGTAAGGTGAATTTTTTCTGATCGCTAAATATAAAATATATACAAGCCAGGAACTTAACCCATATGAACTGAATATAAGAGATTAACTAAGGTGCTCATTGAGTCAATATTAACGTTAATGTTTATTCTGGGGCGCGATTTTTATAAAAGAGCTTAAGTAAGGTTGCCAGCAAAAGATGCAAATTCAATTAACGCCTATTTTCTGTAGGCATAAAAAAAGCCCCATGAGAGGGGCTTTTTTAAAGAATAAGAATCAATTACTTGATTTTAGCTTCTTTGTACATAACGTGCTGACGGATAACAGGATCAAATTTCTTGATTTCCATTTTCTCAGGCATGTTACGCTTGTTCTTTTCAGTAGTGTAGAAATGACCAGTTTTAGCACTAGAGACTAATTTGATCTTCTCACGGTTACCTTTAGCTTTAGCCATTTTCTATTATACCTTTTCGCCACGGGCACGAAGTTCAGCAACAACTGCTTCAATGCCTTTCTTGTCGATGATACGAATACCTTTAGTAGATACACGTAATTGTACGAAACGCTTTTCTTCTTCTAACCAAAAACGGTGGTTTTGTAGGTTAGGTAAAAAACGACGACGAGTCGCGTTTTTAGCATGCGAACGGTTGTTACCAACCATAGGCTTTTTGCCAGTTACTTGGCATACTCTTGACATGTCAATCTTCTCCAAAACAAATTTTTAACGCTCGAGCATTAATGTGCCTCGTATGGCCGTCGCCCGAGGCACAAAGAGGGCGCATTTTATACACGATTGGCTACACAAGATCAAGTAAAGTTTAATTTATCCATCCTCGCTCGGCGAAGGACACTATCTCTTTATCACCTACAACCATATGATCTAGCAAAGAAACATCGATAGTTTCTAAGGCAATTTTTATTCGCTCAGTTATCCGCCGATCAGCTTGACTGGGCTCTGCAATGCCAGATGGATGGTTGTGACACACTATTACAGCCGCCGCACCTTTTTCCAACACAAGGCTTACCACCTCGCGGGGATAAACAGAGGCTGCATTAATGGTGCCACGGAATAATTCTACAAATTGAATGACTCTATTCTATGTTGGTTGTCCAACAATAGTAAGGCGAACACTTCATAGGATCGGTCCGCTAATTGTCTCATTAAATAGTCCCGAGTTAAATCAGGATTTGTCAAAATTTGACCTCTTTGTAGATTTTCTCGTGCAATTCGCTTAGAAATCTCTGCCGCAGCCTGTAATTGAGCAAATTTTACCGGTCCAACACCGGCTAATTTACATACTTGCTGCTTAGGTGCCGATAATAATTTACGCAATCCACCAAATTGGTTAATTAATTCTCTGGCTAAATCGAGGGCATTTTGGCCAGGTAAGCCATTTCTTAGCAATACGGCCAGCAATTCAGCATCAGATAAATGCCCTGCACCATTGGAGAGTAATTTTTCACGCGGCCCTTCTCCTTGCGGCCAATCTTTAATCGCCATTAACACTCCTTGTTTTATGCGCTGTAATCCATCATATACATTTTTGATTCGCTACAAGTATGGACCAATATTTTGATATTGGATCTTCACCCACTTGGTTTGCTTTGTGGTATCTTAAGCCGCATTAAAGAATGAAGCGGATTTTACCCATGCTGACAAATAAGAAAGTATTATTAGGTATTGGTGGCGGCATAGCGGCTTATAAAAGTGCAGATCTTATTCGCCGCCTCAAAGAGCGCGGTGCTGATGTCCGTGTCATCATGAGCCAAAGTGCGATGCAATTTATCACTCCGCTAACCATTCAGGCCTTATCTGGTCACCCAGTGGCGTCAGATTTACTGGATCCCGCTGCTGAAGCGGCAATGGGACATATTGAATTAGCGCGTTGGGCTGATGTCGTATTAATCGCCCCAGCAACGGCCAATGTGATTGCTCGGGTTAATGCCGGTATGGCTGATGAACTGTTAACAACAACTTGCTTAGCCACCAGCGCACCTGTGATTATTTGCCCTGCGATGAATCAGCAGATGTACCAAAATATCGCGACCCAAGAAAACTTAGCCAATTTGCAGCGTAAAGGCATTACAATTTGGGGGCCGGCAGCTGGCAGCCAAGCCTGTGGTGAGGTAGGTTTTGGGCGAATGTTAGAACCATTAGACATTGCTGAACAATTAATCGGCTTTTTAAATTCTACCCCAGTTGTCAGCAACGCAGTTACCAATCGCAATCCTGCAACCAACAGTCTGCCTTTGATGGGTAAAAAATTACTGTTAACAGCCGGCCCGACCCGTGAAGCTATTGACCCTGTACGTTATATTTCAAACCACAGCTCGGGCAAGATGGGCTTTGCACTTGCACAAGCAGCCATTGAACTTGGCGCGGAAGTCACACTTATCTCTGGTCCCGTCAATTTAGCGACCCCAGATAAGGTCAAGCGAATTGATGTCGAATCTGCGCAGCAAATGCTTGATGCTGTCATGGCAAATCTAACCGAACAAGATATTTTTATTGGCTGCGCCGCCGTAGCCGATTATCGTTTAGCGGATGTGGCTAAAGAGAAAATCAAAAAGTCAGCTGAAAACATGCAACTTGCATTAATTCGTAATCCCGATATTTTAGCCACCGTCGCGCAGCAGCAACCAAGACCTTTTACCGTAGGGTTTGCCGCCGAGACCAATAACGTTGAGCAATATGCCCGTGGCAAACTGCAGCGCAAAAACTTAGATATGATTGCCGCTAATGATGTCTCAGTTCAAGGCTTAGGTTTTAATGCCGATAACAATGCATTACAGGTATTTTGGCCACAAGGTAGTCAACAGCTACCCACTACAGACAAACTCACGCTAGCGCGTCAGCTGCTTACTTTAATTAACCAACAGTTACCAACATCATGAAAACACCGATTGAGCTAAAAATTTTAGATTCGCGTATTGGAAGTGAATATCCGCTACCAGCTTATGCTACTCCTGGTAGTGCTGGTATGGATTTACGCGCCATGATTGATACTACAATTGTGATTGCACCGGGTGAAACAGTGCTAATCCCGACTGGAATTGCAGTGCATGTGGCAGATCCAAGTCTTGCGGCAGTGATTTTACCTCGCTCAGGTCTAGGCCATAAGCACGGTATTGTATTAGGTAACTTAGTCGGCCTCATTGATTCAGATTATCAAGGACCATTAATGGTATCTTGCTGGAATCGCGGCAATAAACCTTACACATTAGAAATTGGCGACCGTTTGGCACAATTGGTATTTGTGCCTGTGGTACAAGCACAGTTTACACTGGTAGATGAATTTAATCGCTCAGATCGTGGTGAAGGTGGATTTGGTCATTCAGGAACCAAATAACCTTTACAAGTCGTCACGAAGTCAAGGAACACAAGAATGGCGGAAAGCCCAAAGATCAATCGTCGTGAACATATTCTGCAATGTTTAGCTCAAATGTTAGAAACCAGCCCAGGACAAAGGATCACCACAGCCAAATTGGCAGCAGAAGTCGGTGTCTCTGAAGCGGCGCTGTATCGCCACTTCCCCAGTAAAGCAAGAATGTTTGAAGGCTTAATTGAATTTATCGAAGATGCGATTTTATCGCGTCTAAATATCATCATGGATGAAGAAAAAGACACAATGAAACGCTGTCAGCTTGTTTTACAGCTGCTGCTGGTTTTTTCAGAACGTAACCCAGGTATTTCAAGAGTCTTAAACGGTGATGCGTTATTAGGAGAGAATGAACGCCTACGCAGCCGAATCAGTGCTTTATTTGCCAAAATTGAAACTCAAATCAAACAAATCTTACGTGAAAAAACCATTAGAGAAGGACATGGGTTTAACTTAGATGAGGCCATCTTAGCGAATCTATTATTAGCCTTTGCCGAAGGCAGAATTTCTCAGTTTGTTCGCAGTGAGTTCAAACAAAAACCCACCCAACACTTTGATGAGCAGTGGACATTTATTCAGCAGCAACTGCTGAGAAGTTAATCATAATTAGCAGATTGTACTTTTTAAACAACCCTCATTCTGCAACACTTCAAATACCGCTAAACAGCTGATATATTTGGCATACTCAATTAATTTGAGTATGCCAAATTTTTATGGAATGCCACCCCCCAAGGATGAAAATGAATAACAGCCGCTATCTATTACTATTATTACTCGCCCTATCACCACTCTGTTTGAGCGCCAGTGTCACTGAGCTGTTTAGTAAAGGCGCGCAATATGATCAAGTCAAAATCTCTCCTTCTGGTGACTACCTCAGCGCCATCATGAAACTTGAAGGTAAAAATGTGTTAGTGGTGATGGAAACACACTCTAAAAAGCTACTCAATACCGTTCACTTTGGTGAAAATGCGCAAGTGGGTGATTATCAATGGGTCAATAATGATCGTCTTGTATTGGCTAAGGAGTACCTAAAAGGCTGGACTGACGTGCCGCTATATTATGGTGAGCTATTTGCCGTAAATGCCGACGGCTCAAAACCTAAATATCTGTTTGGTTATAATAGCGGTGAAATGCAAACAGGCTCGCACATTAAAAAAAATACCGCCATTCAAGCCACCGCATACATTCTTGACCCCATCCCCAACGACAAAAAATACATGTTAGTTAATGCAATCCCTTGGGGGATGGGTAGTTCTTTAGGTTACGACAGCCTTCAAGATGTTTACCGTGTTGATGTTTATAATGGCAGAAGAAAAAAACTCACCAGATCACCCATAGGCCAATCACAATTTTTAACCAATCATGATGGTGAGGTAAAATTTGTGTCTGGCAAAAATGAACATTATGACACCAAATTATTTTATCGAGACGACGGCGACTGGATAAGCAGCGATAAATTAAATATCAATTTAACCGAATTCACCCCAATTTCGTTTGCTGGCAACGATGCAGAAATATACGCCGTAGGTCGCAATGCTGATGAAATCATGGGAGTGTATAAAATAAATCTTGAAACTGGTGAGCAGCAAAAAATCATTCAAGATGACAAAGTCGACCCCAGTAATTTTTGGAAAAATAACCGCACCCACCAACTTTATGCAGTTGAGTTTGAATACGACTATCCTACCTATGCCTTTGTCGATGCGACTGACTCGCACAGTGTGCTGTTAAAACAGCTGATTGCGGCATTGCCTGGCCATCAGGTTCACATAGTTAGTGAAACCCTTGATGTAAAAAAGTTCATTATCAAAGCTTTTAACGATCGCAACCCTGGCGACTTTTACCTGTTCGATACCGAAAAACTTAAACTTGAATACCTTGTCTCAAGTAAAAGTTGGTTAGATCCTGATTTAATGGCTGAAGTAAAACCCATCAGCTTTACCAATAGAGACGGCCAAACCATTACAGGCTTTTTAACCCTACCCAATGGCAAGCAAGCTAAAAACTTACCTTTAGTGGTTAATCCCCACGGCGGACCGCATGGTGTCAGAGATTGGTGGGGATTTGATCCACAAAACCAAATGCTAGCCCATGAAGGCATCGCCGTTTTACAAGTGAACTTTAGAGGGTCTGGTGGATTTGGGCTTGCATTTCAACAAGCTGGCTATCAAAAGTGGGGCACTGATATTCAACATGACATTATTGATGCCACCCAATATCTCATTGATCAAGGCACAGTAAATGCTGATAAAGTGTGTATTGTCGGCGGTAGCTTTGGCGGATACAGTGCACTGCAAAGTTCGATTCTGGCACCTGACTTATTTAAATGTGCCATTGGTTTTGCAGGCGTTTATGACCTAGCTTTAATGTTCAAAGAAGGCGATATATCCGATAGAACGGCGGGATTAAGCTACCTCAAAGAAGTATTAAGTGAAGATCCTAAAAAATTAACGGCAATGTCTCCGGCTAAAAATGTCGATAAGCTTAAAGCAAAATTATTGCTAGTTCATGGTGGTGATGACGAACGCGCCCCCATTGAACAACTCGAAGCGCTTGAGTCATCCCTTAAAGCCCATAACTACCCTTATGAAAAGCTCGTTATGAGCAATGAAGGTCATGGTTTTTATAACGATGAGCACCGTGCTAAATACTATGCTCAAATGCTGGCGTTTTTAAAGCAGCATCTGAACATCTAACCCCATTGCAGGATCATCATAAAAGCCGATACTTGACTAAAAAGGTCGGCTTTTTTTGATGACAACAGTGTCATTTTCAGCCAAATCGCGTTATTCTCCCCGTCCCGCTGCAATAAGCTATTCAAATGCGTCAATACCAATTTTAGCAGCAGGCTAATTTTTATCTTACACTTACCATCTATATCAGTTGTTGGAGGATGTTATGGCATTATCTGAAGCCGCAATCAAAGTTCAAGCTGCACTCAAAAACAGTGGCTTAGAAACCCCTATGTTGCCTAAAACCTCAACACCAGAAGAGCGTAAAGTAAAGATTGAACACCACATGCGTGAAATCTTAACCCTAATGTCGCTCGATTTAGCTGATGACAGCTTAGCTGATACTCCACGTCGCATTGCCAAAATGTACGTTGATGAGATTTTTTCTGGACTTGATTACGAAAACTTCCCCAAAATCACCGTCATCGAAAACAAAATGGGCGTTGATGAAATGGTACGCGTTCAAGATATCAGCCTTACCAGCACCTGTGAACATCACTTAGTCACCATTGATGGCTTTGCTACCGTGGCATACTTGCCGCGCACTAAAATTATCGGCTTATCAAAAATTAATCGTATTGTGCGCTTTTTTGCCCAACGTCCACAGGTACAAGAACGCTTAACTCAACAGGTGTTAGTAGCATTACAAACCCTGTTAGAAACTAAAGATGTCGCGGTGAAAATGGATGCGGTTCATTACTGCGTTAAGTCGCGAGGGGTAATGGACTCAACCAGCTCCACCACCACGACAGCCTTAGGCGGGGTATTTAAATCTAACCCAGCAACCCGTGCAGAGTTTCTACATCAAGTGAAATAGCCCAAACAAAAACGCAGCTCAATGAGCTGCGTTTTGCAATTAATACACTACAACATCTTAAATGCCATATTGCTCACGATAGGCGCTCACTGAAGCGAGTTCCACTTCCATACCTGACTTTTCTGACAAATAGTTAATTAAATCAGCTAATTTGATAATTGACACAATCTGACAACCAAAATCACGCTCGACTTCTTGAATAGCTGACAATTCGCCTTTGCCTTTTTCTTGTCGATCTAATGCAATCAATACCCCAGCAAGCTCAGCATTATGGGCATTAATAATATCCATAGACTCACGAATTGCAGTACCAGCAGTGATCACATCATCAACTAGCATCACTTTGCCTTTTAGTTCACTTCCTACAAGGCTACCGCCTTCGCCATGAGTTTTGGCTTCTTTACGATTAAAGCAATATGGCACATCTTTATCATGATGATCACACAAAGCGACCGCAGTAGTCGTTGCAATCGGAATGCCTTTATAAGCAGGGCCAAACAACAAATCAAACTCAATGCCCGCATCCATCAAAGCGGCAGCATAAAAGCGGCCTAAGCGCGCTAAATCTTTACCGGTATTGAACAAACCCGCGTTAAAAAAATAAGGACTGGTGCGGCCTGATTTTAAAGTAAACTCACCAAAACGTAATACTTGGCGCTCTAAGGCAAATTCAATAAACTCTTTTTGATAGGCTTTCACTGCGATTCCTCATGACTTAACTTCAAAATGACAAACTTTGCTTTTAAAAAAAGGAGCCCAAAGGCTCCTTAATATACTGCGTGATTTTAACTTAATGCCGCTTTTTGCACATCGACAATTTCACGAATACTGTTTTTAGCTAGCCCAAGCAGCTCAATTAGCTCTTCATGGCTAAAGGGTTCACCTTCAGCAGTACCTTGAATTTCAATGATTTTACCGGTTTCGGTCATCACAACGTTCATATCTGTTTCAGCAGCACTATCTTCGATATACTCTAAATCGCTGATAGCCTCACCCTCATAAATCCCCACACTTACAGCAGCAATTAAAAACTTAAGTGGATTGGTTTTAATAATACCTTTACCACGCGCCCAGTTAAGGGCATCAACCAAAGCCACACAAGCCCCTGTAATCGCTGAAGTACGTGTACCGCCATCGGCTTGAATCACATCACAATCAATCACAATAGTGTTTTCGCCCAAGGCTTTCATATCGACTGCTGCACGTAACGAACGGCCAATTAAACGCTGGATTTCTTGAGTACGACCCGATTGCTTACCACGAGCTGCTTCACGGTCCATACGGCTATGAGTTGAACGAGGCAACATACCATATTCAGCCGTGACCCAACCTTGACCTTGGCCTTTAAGAAAACGTGGCACACCTTCAGTAAAGCTGGCAGTACACAGTACTTTAGTATCACCAAATTCTACTAAAACAGAGCCCTCAGCATGGGCAGTAAAATTACGTGTAATAGTAATAGGGCGAGTTTGAGCGGGCGTACGATTGCTTGGGCGCATGTATAGTCCTGTTATCGAATTCATATCAAATAGGGGCAATATTATAGTGCTTCACGCCTGCAGATGCCATTCAAAGCAGCAATTCTATGCAGTAATCCTTTAATCAGCTCAACGAAAACGGCTATACTTAGCCTTCTAATTGGTTAATCACAAAGGAAACTTCATGATCCAAAGCATGACAGCCTATGCTCGTATCGAGCACAAAGCAGAATGGGGCACCGCCTCATGGGAAATCCGTTCCGTCAATCAGCGTTATCTTGAAACGTATTTACGCTTACCTGAACAGTTCCGCAGCTTTGAACCTGTGCTTCGTGATCGCCTACGTAAACGTTTAAACCGCGGTAAAGTAGAAGTCAATTTACGCTATGATTTTTCCGATACTAACAGTAATGAACTGCAACTGAATCAAGATCTAGCCAAACAATTATTAAGCGCAGCCAACTGGCTAAAACAAGAAGCCGGACAAGGCGAATTAAGCTTAACCGACGTATTGCGTTGGCCTGGCGTATTATCTTCAGCCGAGCAAGATATGGACGCCATCGGTGCAGAACTACTGACCGTGTTTGATAAAGCGATAGATCAATTTATTGAAGCACGTGGCCGTGAAGGCAGCGCAATCAAAGACATGCTTACCACGCGTTTAGACGCGGTTATGGAGCAAGTTAATATCGTGCGAGAGCACATGCCAACCGTGATGCAATACCAGCGCGACAAACTCACCAATCGATTAGCAGATATTCAAGGCGAGTTAGACCCAGCCCGCATTGAACAAGAAATGGTATTACTCGCCCAAAAGCAAGATGTTGCAGAAGAGATGGACAGACTTGAGGCCCATGTCACTGAAGCGCGTCGTATCTTGAAAAAAGGCGGCAGCGAAGGCCGTCGTTTAGACTTTATGATGCAAGAGTTTAACCGTGAATCAAACACCCTCGCCTCAAAATCTATCAGCGCAGAAATTACGTCAGCAGCGGTTGAATTAAAAGTGCTTATTGAGCAGATGCGCGAGCAGATCCAGAACGTGGAATAAGATGTTCTTCAACCCATAAAAAAACCTGCCGCGGCAGGTTTTTTTATCAACTCACTCATCAAACTTAGATTTCCATACAAGCTTTAAGCTTGTTCATAGCATTTTTTTCTAACTGTCTGATGCGTTCAGCAGATACTTGATAGGTTGAGGCTAATTCTTGCAATGTGGTTTTATCATCATCTAACCAACGGGCGCGAAGAATATGCTGACTGCGCTCGTCTAAAGTTTTGATGGCTGATAATAAACGATTTTGCGAGTCTGATTCCCAATTATCATCTTCTACTTGCTGTGCAACATCTGATGAATGGTCCTCTAAATACAATGCCGGTGCGTAATCCGTGGTGTCATCATCACTGTCGCTAGCAAGATCAAATCCGGGATCTTGGGCTGCCATGCGTGATTCCATTTCGGTCACATCGGCTTTAGAAACACCTAGGTTTTCAGCAACCATTGATACTTCTTCATCACTAAACCAACCTAAACGCTTTTTCGCCTTGCGGATATTGAAAAACAATTTACGTTGAGCTTTAGTGGTTGCGACTTTGACAATGCGCCAGTTTTTCAGTACGTATTCATGAATTTCGGCTTTAATCCAGTGCACCGCAAATGATACGAGGCGAACCCCAACATCGGGATCAAAGCGTTTAACCGCTTTCATCAAGCCAACATTGCCTTCTTGAATTAAATCAGCTTGTGGTAAACCGTAGCCCGAATAGCCTTTCGCTACATGTGCCACAAAACGTAGATGCGACATAATGAGTTGCTTAGCGGCTTGCAGATCGCCAGTTTCTTGTAAACGCTTGGCAAGGTCATACTCAGTCTGTGCATCTAACATTTCAATGTTAGAAACTGATTGGATATAAGCTTCTATGCTACCACTGCTTTGTGGTAACGCTAGCGCCATTGATTGCGTTTGATAAGTCATTCGCTCTCCTACTACATAAAAAAACAAGCTATTAGACTGTGAATACGTGAAATATACTTTAAAGTTCACAACACAAAATTAGCTGATGAACTTGCGTTTATTATGACATCTTATGTCAAATAAAGTTCAATCGAATCGTTATTTAACCCGTTAATGGGTAATTTTGCAAGTGAACATTGGTTCATTTGTAAGTCAAATAATCGATTATGTTAATTATGTATATCTATCAGAAAGTTAATTATGATGGCTCTATTTTACGTAGGTGCTGTCTAACCGATAAGTATGAACCTAACCAGCCTAAAAAAGAGGCTAATAACACTAGTTGCCCAAGTTCAGCCAAGGTTAATGATTCTAAACTTAACTGACTACCATAAAGCCCCATTAACTCAGCTAAAGCACTGTCGAGATACCAAACCAAAACGTTAATGATCAACCAAGCTAGAATGCCACCAATAACCCCGTACCAAATGCCTGTATATAAAAAAGGTCGCTGAATAAAGGCTTCGGTAGCACCAACCAACTTCATAATTTCAATTTCACTGCGTCGATTCATGATCGCTAACCTGATGGTATTACCTATAACTAACACCACTGCCAGCACCAATAGCCCTGCTATCGCTAGGACAGTTTTTTCAAGCAGTCTGACTAAAGCCTGTAAACGCTCTAACCACTCGATATCTAAGCGACCAAAGCTCACTTCGGGTTCACGCTCAAGTTTACGTAGCAACTCTCTGGCACCTGTGGGGCTTGAATATTTCAGTGACGGAGTAACGGTAACAACCGCAGGCAAAGGGTTTTCATCTAAGTAAGATAACGCCTCTCCAAAACCTGACAGGCGTTGAAACTCTTCTAAGGCCTGTTCACGACTGATGTAATCCACGGTTTCAACTTCGCGGAACACTTTAATGCGAGAAATTAAACTTTGAATTGATTGCTCGCTACGACCTTCGTTAATAAATAGCGAGATTTCTGCTGCGCTATTCCATGACTGAGTGATGGTTTCAGCATTTTTAACCAACACTTGTAATGCTGCCGGTAAGCTTAAACTTACACCTAAAACTGCCATGGTCATAATGGAAGACACAGGATTGCGCCACAATTCACCAATACTCGACATACCTTGCTGAATATGGCGAATAAAAAACATCACTATCCGGCCACTGAGCGGTAATTTACTTTGGGTAATATTTGGCTGGTTACTCATTAGCGGGCTCCTGCCGAAGTAGACTCTAGCTGACCACCCACCATTTGGCCTTGCTTTAACGTTAAGGTGCGATATTTCATCCGAGCAATTAAACCTAAATCATGGGTAGCAATTAATACGCTAGTGCCTGAATCATTTAACACTTCAAATAGGCGTAAAATATCCATCGACAATTTAGGATCCAAGTTACCTGTAGGTTCATCTGCTAGCAGAAGTGGCGGCTTGTTCACAATTGCGCGGGCAATACCAACTCTCTGCTGCTCTCCGCCCGATAACATCACAGGTAAGTGCCGTTCTTTGCCATACAAACCCACCATATCAAGGGCGCCTGCAACACGCTTTTTAATTTCACCGTGGGTGAAACCTTCAATAACTAATGGTAAAGCTACATTGTCAAAAACGCTTTTATCCATTAATAAATGGTGGTTTTGAAAAATCATACCGATATTTCGGCGCAAATAGGGCACATGCTTAGCTTTTACGTGGGCAATATCGTGACCATTAATGGCAACTCGCCCTGCTGTTGCACGCTCAATCACAGTGATTAATTTGAGCAAGGTACTTTTGCCTGCACCTGAGTGGCCAGTTAAAAAAGCCATTTCACCTTGTCTAAGATGAAAGTTAACATCCAAAAGGGCTTTTTGCCCGCCAGGATAGACCTTACTAACTTGCTCAAATTGGATCATGTCTTATTATTCTGCCTTCTCTTGACTAAATAATGCCTCAATAAAATCGTTAGCATTAAATGTACGTAAATCATCAATTTGCTCACCAACACCAATATGTCGGATAGGAATATTAAACTTATCAGCTATGGCAAAAATAATCCCGCCTTTTGCGGTACCATCTAACTTACTTAATGTTATTCCGGTAACACCTACGGCCTCTTGGAACAATTGTGCTTGGCTAATAGCATTCTGACCGGTGCTGGCATCTAAGGTTAGCATCACTTCATGAGGTGTATTCGGGTCGAGTTTTTTCATCACTCTGACGACTTTTTTAAGCTCTTCCATCAAGTGACCTTTGTTTTGTAGACGCCCTGCTGTATCGGCAATCAATACGTCAACTTTACGAGCTTTTGCCGCTTGTAAAGCATCAAATAATACAGAGGCGCTATCAGCCCCCGTATGCTGGGCGACAACAGGAATATCGTTACGCTGTCCCCACACTTGAAGCTGCTCTACCGCCGCTGCACGGAATGTATCACCAGCAGCTAACATGACAGATTTGCCTTGATTTTGATACTGTTTTGCTAATTTGCCTATCGTCGTGGTTTTACCCACACCATTTACACCCACCATTAAAATAACAAATGGGCCGTCTGCATTTTCTGGCACTAATGGAATGGCAACCGGCTCAAGCATTTTATGCATTTCTTCACGCATTAACTCATAAAGCGCTTCAGCATCTTTAAGTTGTTTGCGAGACGCTTGCTCGGTCAAATTGGCAATTAGCTTGGTGGTAGTTTCTACCCCTACATCGGCAATCAGTAGCTGCTCTTCTAGCTCTTCAAATAAATCATCATCAATTTTTTTACCGCGAAATAAGCCAATAAAGCCTGAACCAATATTTTCGCTAGTACGCATTAAGCCGCGCTTTAAGCGGGCAAACATGCCTTCTTTTTTAGGTTTGACTTGCGGCTCTGGCTGATGTTCTTCTTGATTGGCTGACACTTCTAGCGCTTTGGCCTCAGCTGCAATACGTGCTTCTTCTGCCGCTTTGGCTTCGGCCGCAACACGCGCTTCTTCTGCCGCTTTGGCTTCGGTCGCAATACGCGCTTCTTCTGCCGCCTTGGCTTCGGCCGCAACACGCGCTTCTTCTGCCGCCTTGGCTTCAGCCGCAATACGCGCTTCTTCTGCCGCCTTGGCTTCGGCTGCAATACGCGCTTCTTCTGCCGCCTTGGCTTCGGCTGCAATACGTGCTTCTTCTGCCGCCTTGGCTTCAGCCGCAATACGCGCTTCTTCTGCCGCCTTGGCTTCGGCTGCAATACATGCTTCTTCTGCCGCTTTGGCTTCGGCCGCAATGCGCGCTTCTTCTAGCGCCTGAGCTTCTTGGGTTTGCTCCGCTAACTGTGCACTATCATCTTTTGCCGCTTGTTTTACATCTTCGGCGCTCTTGTCTTTGCGAAACCAAGAGAAAAAACCTTTTTTAGCCATGTTTGCTACCAGTGCTGAATGTTTAATGAAATGAAGTTACAGTCAATTTTAGCGATCAATGGAGAAGATTTAAGATTCCTCAACATTAGACTAAAGATTGATATAAAATATCGACTGCTTTTGGTGGGCATAGTCTACCACTTTCTTTTTCTTTGTTCAGGCAAAATCACGAGGAACAAATGGCGCGTAATAACTTAAGCAGCGGACAAGTCAGAATTATTTCTGGCCAATGGCGTTCTCGCAAGCTCCCGATCCAAGATTTAGAAGGCTTACGTCCTACCACAGATAGGGTGCGTGAAACCCTTTTCAATTGGCTTGCAAGTGATATTAGAGGATCGCGAGTGCTAGATTGCTTTGCTGGAAGTGGCGCTCTAAGCCTTGAGGCCTTGTCTCGCTATGCGAGTTTTGCGCAAATGTTTGAATTACAAAAAAATGCAGCAAATCAGTTAACCAAAAATCTTGCTACGCTAAATTGTAGCACAGCCAAAGTGGTTCAAGGCGATAGCTTAAAACTGCTTGCTAAAGGTACAGTTCAAGGTTTTGATGTGGTGTTTATTGACCCACCATTCAGAAAGGGGTTAGCACCTAAAACAATTGAGTTACTAATGCAGCATGCATGGTTGAATGACAATGCGCTAATTTACCTAGAGACAGAATCAGAAATCGCTGACTTAGTCATTCCGACGAGCTGGCACCCGCTAAAAGAGAAGGTGGCGGGTCAGCTTACTTACCGTCTTTATCAATATTGTGGACAATAAACTAGCTTCACTGTACAAATTTTAGGAACAAGTTAATGAAACTGATTATTAAATTAGGTTACGGGGCAACCGCTTTTACTTGGCTAGTGATGTTCTACAACCTGTTTATGCCATTTGAAGGCAATATAGGATTATTACTCAATATATTACTAGGCCTTACCATCATTATGCATGGTTTACAGCTATTGATTTTTAACACTATGTTTGCTGCGGCTCTGCCATTAAAAGCAAAAGACTATTTGATGGTTTATATCTTTGGTGTGTTTGGATTACTCGCTTATCGCCAAAAAGTGCTGCAAAAATAAGTTTATAATTGATTGCGTACAAACAAAAAAACCTCGTTATTTCTAACGAGGTTTTTTATTTAATTAGCTAACTCAGTTTTACTTTTTAGGGTAAACGTGAGCTACACCTTTGTGACAGTCGACGCATGTCTTTCTATCTTCTGGTGCTTTCTTGAAGTTATTCTCATGCATTCTCTTCGCCATCTTCTTCATTGTTTCTGGCTGATTTTCATAGATGCGAGTATGACAGTGCTGACAGTTAGCTGAATCATTGGCTTTAAAATACTTAAGCGCAATGTCGGCTTGCTCTTTACGGTTTTCATCTAACCATTCTTGTGTATTGAAGCCATCAATAGTTAAGTAACCATATAAGTCTTTAGATACGATAATCTTCTTGATTAAATAATCAACTGGGCCATGAGGTAAGTGACAGTCTTGACATTGAACGGTGATACCTGCGCTTCCACCGCCATGTGGTGATGCTAATACTTCATCTTTTAATGAGTGATTGCTATGACAAGTCATACAAAATTCATCTGTGCTTGTCGCATGTAACGTTTGTTGGGTAGCAAAATAGCCCACTACACCAACTACTATACCGATAACAATCAGTACAATAACTGAATATTTTGCGCTTGGTTTAAATAGTGCACGCCAGTTCATCATCTTTCTCCGTTTATACAGAATTCATACGTTTTTAATTTAACGCAAGTGTAGAGTGTTCTGCCGCTTAAAAAGTGGATATGCATCTATATTTGCATCAAAAAATAACAACTTAACACGTAAACTTTGAAGTCGATCAACAATCAACTGAAGATGTTTACGCCAAACTTAAGCTAAACTTAATACAAGTTCAGTGACTTCACAACAAAACATCAAATATCAAAGGCATAATTGCAACCTAGATCTCATTAAGTCGCCCATTTCAGCCATTGAAATTTTATTAGGCATTTTGTCAATGAGGCTCAACCTATTCGAACTTTCATCGCCGTAATTTATCAGCCTGATTCACGATTCTGCTAACGCGATCACCGAAAAAATACCACCTTGGGGATCATTTATAACGGCATAACGCCCAACATGAGCGATATCGGTAGGCGGTACACATATTTTTGCTCCCAAGTCTATGGCTCGAGTGACTGTTGCATCACAATCTTCAACAGCAAAATACAACATCCAGTGAGCAGGAATGTCACCCCACTCCGCGGACATTTGCATCATGCCGCCAACAGCCTGTGCAGCCACATGCCATTCAGTGTACTCAATACCACTCATATCCACCTTTTGAGGCTGCAAGCCTAAAGTTTTAGCGTAAAACTCACTCGCTTGCTGCGTATCACGGCAAGCCAGCTCAACCCAGCACAAAGTATTAGGAATTTGCGCCTGCTTGATACCGATGTGATTAATTGCCTGCCAAATCGCAAATCGACTGCCCTCTGGGTCGGCAAACAATGCCATTCGCCCTGCGTCGCCCACATTGTGAGGACCAACGATCAACTGTCCACCAGCTTGTTTAATTAACTCAATCGTGTCATCAACATCATTGACCGCAAAATAAACTGTCCAGTGAGTTGGTGCATCAATACCCATTGCACCAGAAAGCTGATACATGGCAGCGACATCTTCATTATCAATTTGTAGCAAGGTGTAATGACCATCAGGAATCGATAAATCAATGGCTTGCCAATTAAATAAAGATTGATAAAAGACTTTAGCCGCCGCCCAATCAGTAGATGCCAGCTCTGCCCAGCAAGGCTGGCCTTGTTGATAACCTGTCACTTTCATTATTGCCCCTTAACCTGCACAACAAACATAGATGTATGCCAACAAGTAAAGATGCAAAATACCGTAAATGCAAAAAAGCCTTCCGAAGAAGACTTTTTAATCAATCAGATAAAATCAATAAATGATTAGCGATAGACAGGTAGAATATCAGCCATCGCCAGTAAATGGCATATTGCCGTGATCGCTCCAAATAGCACCACCACAAAAATAAGCACATTGCCACCTGGGACTCTAAAACTGTTACTGTTTGGATAAAGTTGACGAGTTTTATAAGCCAATAACGCTGGCACAATTACAGCCCAAATTGTGGCCGCTAATGCGGCAAAACCAATGGCAATTAAAAAGCCATTTGGAAACAACAAGCCCAATAATGTTGGCGGAATAAAAGTAATGGCTGCGGTTTTTAATCGACCGATGCGTGAGTCATCAAAATCGAATAAATCTGCCAAATAATCAAATAAACCTAAAGTGACACCCAAAAATGATGATGCCACCGCTAAATTAGCAAACAAGGTTAGTACTCTAGAGAGATTCTCGCTGGCAATGGACTCTGATAACGCGCCAACTAACACTCCCATGTTACCGCCTTGAGCGATAATATCGGAAAACATGCTGCGTGAAATATTGCCCATTGTCACCACTAGCCAACAAGCATAAATCACTAACGCGACACTGGTTCCAAGCACCAATGCTTTAACAATGGTTGATGCATCTTTACCATAGTATTTAACCAAGCTTGGAACATTGCCATGATAACCAAAACTCGCTAAACCAAATGGCAAAGCCGCAAGCATATAAGGTAAATATCGTGACTCACCATCGGGAGAAAACAGGCTTGTAGGCTCGATCTCCATCAACAAATTGCCGGTTGCTAAAAAGAAGGTGATCACCATGCCACCAAGCATAATCGTGGTAATACGGTCCACCGCCTTAGTACTAATAAGGACTATTAGCGCTAATACAAATGCAAAGGCAAAACCAGCAACACTTTGCGGCAGAGTAATCCCAAAGCCCTGCAAACTATGATTAACAATCGAACCGCCGCCACTGATATATGCATAAGTCAGAATGTACAATACAAAGGCAATCGATAAGCCGTTAACTATCCGCCAAAACTGACCAAGTGTGTCACGGGTTAAGGTGTCAAAACTGGCACCCGGCTCAAAATGTAAATTGGCCTCAAGTAAAAATAAGCCAGACATCAACATGCAAAACCAAATGCCGACTAACATTAACATTGAATAACTAAACCACATGCCTGCCCCCACAACTGGCAGCGAGAACATCCCCGCACCGACAGTGGTACCCGCGATAATCATCGCGCCGCCCAGTAAAGATTTTTTGTTTGAACGGCTTTTGGCCGCATTCATGTGATTGGTCATTAACTTAAATGCTCCGCATTAACGCTGTCTTGAATGGTTTGTTTAACTGAAGAGCGCAATAATCCATTCGCGTGGTCACGTATACGAGCAACATCTTCCACATGCTCCGTACTAGATAAATAACCTAACTCTTTTAATTTAACGCTTAAGGTGTTGTATAACTTTTTATCGTAAAACTCTGGGGCTGTGATGCCATGTAAAGCCCCTAAACGTTGTGCCAACAAGTGGCTATCACGTTCTAAATCCGGTCTATCCAACTCTGGTTTAATGGCTAATAAATTGAAAATAATCGCATAACGCTGCAAGGTTTCACTAACGGTTTCAGCTAACAAGGTCAGCTGATAAATATTATGTTCAACCACAACATAATGGCTATCACCTTTGATAAGGTTAGCTTTGGTCATCAGTTCAAGCACCTGATCAACATAGCCTGGAATATCATCTATCCCCATAAACAATTCGGCTTTAAGTAGCGGATAAAAATCTTCAACCACAGCTAAAATTTGGTTGCGGTTGCATTCTTCATAACGCACTAAACAGCTGGCAATTAAAGAAGGGATAACCATTAAATGAATAATATTGTTTCTATAGTAACTCATCGTAATAGAAGAGCTTTCTTCTATTGAAATAATCTCACCTAATGGATCTTTATCAGAAATAAACTTATTCAATGACAAGCAATGATCAACAATCGATTTGCCATCACCTTCCGCTACAGAGGTGTAACCTGTATAAGGTGCACCTTTAAGCAAGGTTAAATAAAAATCTAACTGGCGTTCAAGTTGTTGACGCTGCAAGGCATTTCGTTCTGATGCAAGCAAGATAAGACTTGCCAAGGTCACTGAACTTGCTGCGGCTGCACCATTGATGTTTGTCATCACTTTGTTAGCCAGTTGATTAACAGCAGGTGTTAACCATGTTGGCTTTTGTTCTGGGTCATTCGCGACTTCTTCACGCCAATCTGGGGCCTGTTGCTTTAAAAAGTTTTGAATATTAATCGGCTCACCAAAATTGACATAACCTTGACCAAAATTACCTAATTTTCGAATTGCGCCAAACACTTGCCAAACAGACTCTTTCTGTTTTTTCTTGCCACTTAATTCTTTATGGTAAGTAGCCACTTCCATAACGTGATCGTAACCTAAGTAAACAGGCACTAAGGTGACAGGGCGTTCAATACCGCGCAGTACACTATTGATAGTCATCGCTAACATACCGGTTTTTGGCGCAAGTAATCGCCCTGTACGAGAGCGCCCACCTTCAGTGAAATATTCGACCGAATAACCTTTAGCGAATAACTGATCTAAATAAGCTCTAAATACGGCGGTGTAAAGTTTATTACCGTTAAAACTACGACGAATAAAAAAGGCTCCGCCACGACGGAACATTGGGCCTGCTGGCCAAAAGTTGAGGTTAATACCCGCAGCAATATGCGGTGGCACCATACCTTGATAATATAAAATGTAAGATAACAGCAGGTAATCCATGTGACTGCGATGACACGGCACATAGACTATTTCGTGGCCATCATGATGTAATTGGCGGATCTGCTCAGCACCTCGAATATTAATTCCGCTATACAACTTGTTCCATAACCAAGTTAAAAAACGTTCTGCAATTCGCACTAAACTATCTGAGTAATCGGCTGCGATTTCATCAAGGTATTCTATGGCCGTTTCACGTGCTTTTTCTTTAGAAATTTTCTTGTTCGCCGCTTCTTCTTCGATAGCTTTGATAATCGATTCTGACTTGAGTAACGACGCGAACATCATTTGGCGATTAGGTAATTGCGGCCCCGTCATCACTTTACGCTGACGTCTGAAGTGAACTCTTGCTACACGTGTCAGCTTGTGGGCAATTTCTTTATCACTGCCGTGTTCATCTGCCATGTAGCGAAGAGACATCGCATTGGAAAACTGCACAAAGTTGTGACGACCTAAAAAGAGTATCATCAGCCATTTGCGTAACCAGGTTGGATTTTCACGCTCCAACACTGCTGCTTTCATCGTGTCATCTTCTTTACCTGGTGTGCGCCCCCAATAAAGGCTAACAGGCACAAGCTGGATATCTAAATCTGGCTGCTGGCGGTGAAGAGCAAGTAAACTAGTGAAACAATCAATAAATTTCTCACCACTTAAACGCTTACCAATAATAGGCTTTCGACCTTCTAAGCACACGACTCGCGGCACTTTTAGCCCATCTAGTTGCAATGGTTCATATGGACTAGGCAGCCCTAAATCATCCGTAATTTCACTCAATGCAGCCGAATCACTAATTGATTCCGTTTTCATAACGTAAACAATGGGTTTTTCGGGATCAATGTTCAAATCAGCAAAGGGATCGTGTGGCACAACAATGGTATGCACCATCTTCTTTTGGATCCATCGCAACAGTCTAAGCATAATTGAGTCTGGTTTTGACATAATAATCTTCGCAATAAAAGCTACTTTAATTGGCCGCATAGGATACCAGAAGCGCATAACCCGCACTACCGGAAGATTTTTTACTCTGTATACAGTAATTTTCACCGGATATACAATATGTTTCTAATACTAGCCCCCTCACAACACCAAAATCGCAACATTACTAACACATTGATACAAAACCATAAAACAAAAAATATTACATAAGCACGAAAAAATAGCTGGTGAATACTTGCGCAAACAACAACACTGTATATAATGACAGTTACTGTATAGAAAGACAGGAAACAACATGAGACCTTTAACACCACGCCAAGCTGAAATTTTAGAGCTTATTAAAACCAATATCTCTGAAACAGGTATGCCACCTACACGGGCTGAAATTGCCACACGTTTAGGTTTTAAGAGTGCTAACGCAGCTGAAGAGCATCTTAAAGCGCTGGCTAAAAAAGGGTGTATTGAAATCATGCCTGGCACTTCTCGAGGCATTCGATTACCTCAAGAAGATGACACCGAAACAGGTTTACCACTCATTGGCCAAGTCGCCGCTGGTGAACCTATCCTGGCGCAAGAACATGTTGAGCAATATTACCAAGTCGATCCAAGTATGTTTAAACCTGCTGCCGATTTCCTACTGAGGGTGCGCGGCGACAGCATGAAAGACATTGGTATTTTAGAGGGCGACTTACTTGCTGTGCATAAGATGCAGCAAGCAAGAAATGGCCAAGTTGTGGTTGCACGAGTAGAAGATGACGTTACAGTCAAGCGCTTCGAAAAAAAGGGCAATGTGGTCTATCTGCACCCCGAAAATGAAGCCTATTCGCCAATTAAAGTTGATTTAAGTTACCAAAGCCTCACTATTGAAGGGCTTGCTGTTGGTGTTATTCGTAATGGAGCTTGGTTATGAACAAACTAATGGGAACGGCCCCTAAACACCCTGGATTATGGGTCGATATGCCAAAAGCAGATATAAGCCTAGGACAACCTATCACTACCCTTCAAACCAGCAACCATGGCATAACTGAGCTAGCTCATTATGCAAGTCAACTGGCGCAACTTAGCCAACAGGGTCAATGGATAGTGTTAATTAATCCAGCCAATATTAGCTATAAGCAAATGCTAGCCAGTGCTGGGGTTAGAATGGACAGAGTCTTGCTGGTGCATACCAAAGATGAAGTTGAGACTTTATGGGCGATGGAAAAAGCGTTAACCAGTGGAACCTCCAGCGCTGTTATCACTTGGACTCATTCGTTGGATGCTCGTGACAGCCGCAGGCTTGAATTGGTGGCCAAAAGTGCTCGCGCATTAGGTGTTGTGATTGAAGATGTGTCAGCCTCGCTAACGACACAAATTCCATCAAATAACGCACTGCCAAATACAACTGCGAGCCTAAATTCAATTAATTTAACCTCTTTTCATTAATTTAAAATTAAGTAAATCCTAAGCCCTGACCGATGTTCAGGGCTTTTTTGTACATTTTTTCAGCTAATTAGGCGTAAAAGTGATCTTGATCAATATCGGTTCTACAAGTAATGTAATTAACAAGGTTGAAACAAATTCAATCTAACTAAAACGCAATGGTGTGGCAGTAACTTCCAGACCAATAAAAGCGTCAAAACAGAATTGATAAGTTCAGTTGTAGGTACCAGCGTGGTGCACGTCGTAAATTAAATCAGTAAGCCTTAAACGCTTACAACCACCAATGTACTTTGAAGTCATCAAGCTTTTTTGGGAACCGAAGAGTTTGCATAGAGCAGAGACTTACTGTGTGACTCTTCTTTGTAGTTGCTATTCGCAATTGGCAGAGGAGAAGTCTTGTGAAGCAATGGTTGTATTGTTTAATGGCGGTGTTACTGGCACCTCCCCTTGGGGCAAACGAAATGCCCCTCAACATGACACAAGGTGTAACAGAGATCAGTGGCAAGGTTTATGACCTCCATATGATAATTCTTTACATCTGCTGTGTTATTGGCTTGATAGTGTTTGGAATAATGATTTATTCCATGATCTATCACCGCAAATCAAAAGGCGCAGTCGCCGCAAACTTCCACGAAAGTACAAAAGTGGAAATTGCATGGACAGTGATCCCCTTTATCATATTAATTGGCATGGCGATCCCCGCCACAAAAACGTTAATTGCTATGGAAGACCCTTCAAATGCAGATTTAACAGTTAAAATTACCGGTTCTCAGTGGAAATGGCATTACAGCTATTTCAATGAAGGTGTCGAGTTTTACAGTATTTTATCCACGCCTCGCGAACAGATTGATGGTAACGCAATTAAAAGTGATACTTATCTTTTGGAAGTGGACAAGCCTTTAGTGCTACCCATAAATCGCAAAGTTCGCTTTTTAATGACATCTGATGATGTAATCCACTCATGGTGGGTACCTGCTTTTGCCGTTAAAAAAGATGCGAACCCAGGCTTTATTAATGAAGCTTGGACAAAAATTGATAAGCCTGGCATTTATCGCGGTCAATGTGCAGAGCTTTGCGGTAAAGATCATGGTTTTATGCCTGTAGTGGTGCAAGCTTTACCAGAAGCTGACTACGACGCATGGCTAGCTGACCAAAAAAACTTGGCTAAAAATGCACAGGCAGCAGCCCAAGCAGCATTGTCGGAAACCCTATCAAAAGATGAGTTAATGACTCAAGGTGAACAAATTTACATGGCACGATGCGCGGCTTGTCACCAACCTAATGGCGCAGGTCTGCCTGGTGTATTCCCATCATTAATTGGTAGCCCATTAATCAAAGGTCCAGTTGCTGGTCATATCGATATTGTCCTTCACGGAAAACCAGGAACGGCCATGCAAGCATTTGACAAGCAATTAACTGCTAAAGAAATTGCGGCTGTAGTTACTTATGAGCGCAATGCTTGGGGTAATGATACAGGGGATGTGATTCAAGCTATTGATGTGAGTAACGCCGCCAATGGTGATGCCATGCCTGCTGATACGTCCGCAAGCATTACTAATGCGATAGATGAAACCATATCTGTGGCGGTCGAGGCAGTTGCTGCTCAAGCTTCTGATATGGCTGCCACTGTCATGCCTGTAGATCTAACAGAGCTAAGCCATGAAGAGCTCATGACAGAAGGCCTGCAAGTATACACTACCAGCTGTGCTGCATGTCATCAGGCAACTGGCGCAGGTTTACCTGGCGCATTCCCCTCTCTCATTGGTAGTCCTATCATTACAGGCCCTGTTGATGAACATATCGACATTGTTCGCAATGGTAAACCAGGGACGGCAATGCAAGCGTTTGCAAGCTCATTATCGCCACGCCAAATGGCCGCGGTAATTACTTATGAGCGCAATGCATGGGGTAATAATTCTGGCGACACAGTGCAAGCCACTGACGTTAACAGCCATGGACAATAGGGGATAATGATGAGCACAACTACGCACGACATTGCTGCAGCCCATGATGATCACCATCACGGTGCCCCAAAAGGCATCATGCGCTGGCTGCTAACAACTAACCATAAAGACATTGGATCATTATATTTATGGTTCAGTTTTATTATGTTTTTAACCGGTGGCGCTATGGCCATGGTCATTCGCGCCGAGTTATTTCAACCCGGATTACAACTGGTTGAACCAAACTTTTTTAACCAAATGACCACAGTTCATGGTCTTATCATGGTGTTTGGTGCAGTCATGCCCGCCTTTACCGGCTTGGCTAACTGGCTTATTCCTATGATGATTGGTGCACCAGATATGGCGCTACCAAGAATGAACAACTGGAGTTTTTGGATTTTACCTTTTGCGTTTGCTATTTTGCTTAGCTCGCTATTTATGGAAGGCGGTGGACCTAACTTTGGCTGGACATTCTATGCCCCGCTATCAACAACTTACAGCCCAGACAGTACGGCACTATTTGTGTTTTCAGTGCATATTATGGGGATCAGCTCCATTATGGGCGCCATTAACGTCATTGTGACCATTGTCAATATGCGCGCTCCAGGCATGACATGGATGAAGCTGCCTTTATTTGTTTGGACTTGGTTAATTACCGCATTTTTATTAATTGCGGTCATGCCAGTGTTGGCCGGCGTGGTCACCATGGTATTAACCGATAAGTACTTTGGAACCAGCTTCTTTGATGCTGCAGGTGGTGGTGACCCAGTTATGTTCCAGCATATTTTCTGGTTCTTCGGCCACCCTGAAGTGTACATTATGATTTTACCGTCATTCGGTATTATCTCTGCCATTATCCCTGCGTTTAGTCGTAAAAAACTGTTTGGTTACTCGTCGATGGTTTATGCCACGGCCAGTATTGCTATTTTGTCATTCCTTGTGTGGGCACATCATATGTTCACCACAGGTATGCCAGTATTTGCCGAACTGTTTTTCATGTACTGCACCATGCTAATTGCCGTGCCGACAGGCGTTAAGGTATTTAACTGGGTAGCGACCATGTGGCGTGGGTCAATGACATTCGAAACACCTATGTTATTTGCATTAGCTTTTATCATTTTGTTCACCATTGGTGGCTTCTCAGGATTAATGCTGGCGATTACCCCTGCTGATTTCCAATATCATGATACCTACTTTGTGGTTGCGCACTTCCATTATGTACTGGTAACCGGAGCCGTATTCTCGATTATGGCGGCAGCCTATTATTGGCTGCCCAAATGGACAGGTCACATGTATAGCGAAACCTTAGGCCGCTGGCATTTTTGGTGCAGTGTGATTTCGGTTAACGTGCTGTTTTTCCCTATGCACTTTTTAGGGCTGGCGGGTATGCCGCGTCGTATTCCTGATTACGCCATCCAATTTGCAGACATTAACCAAATTGTTTCTATTGGTGGTTTTGCCTTTGGTTTATCTCAACTTATCTTTTTAGCTGTAGTACTCAAATGTATTAAAGGCGGCGAAAAAGCACCAGATAAACCTTGGGAAGGAGCAGAAGGCTTGGAGTGGACCATCGCAAGTCCAGCACCATACCACTCCTTCACCACACCACCAGAGGTGAAATGAGATGACTCAGCCAACAAAATCAAACCGTAAATTAGTCACCATGCTGATTTTAGGATCGCTCGGCATGTTCGGCTTTGGTTTTGCTTTGGTGCCTTTGTACGATGTGCTGTGCGATGCTTTGGGAATTAACGGAAAACCTCAAAACACAGCCAGCACTTACGAAGCGGTCATTGTTGATAAAAATAGAACGGTAACCATTGAGTTTGTTGCACATGTGCAATCAGGAATGGCGTGGGAGTTTACCCCAACAGTGAACAGTATTGAGGTTCACCCAGGCGAACTGACACACGCTAAATTTCATGCACGTAACCTGTCTGCCAAAGATACCGTCGGGCAAGCAATCCCCTCGGTATCGCCGGGGCAAGGTGCGGCATATTTTAATAAAACAGAATGCTTTTGTTTTAATCAACAACCGCTTGCGGCATCAGCCAGCGCTGAACTTCCATTGATATTTTATGTGGATCCTGATTTACCAGCATCCATCAATACATTGACCCTCTCTTATACCCTTTATGACATCACAGCCAAAGTTGGTGGTGGCATAAAGCAAGGAGCAGCAAAATGACAACAAAGCACGAAGCTTATTATGTGCCAGCACAAAGTGTTTGGCCTATTGTGGGCGCCATAGGGCTATTTTTAATCGCCTTTGGAGCTGGCACTTATGTACAACAACTTTCGACTGAACAAAGTTCGGGGGGCTATATTTTAATTGCCGGTATTGTGGTGATTTTATGTATGCTTTTCGGCTGGTTTAAAAATGTGATTGATGAGTCAATGTCAGGCTTATATTCAGCTCAGATGGACCGGTCATTTCGTCAAGGAATGAGCTGGTTTATCTTTTCTGAAATCATGTTTTTTGGCGCGTTTTTTGGGGCATTATTTTATGCCCGTACGGTAGCGGTCCCTTGGTTAGGTGGCGCATCAAATAATGCCATGACCCATGAAATTCTATGGCCAACGTTTGAAGCCATGTGGCCATTAATTAAAACGCCTGATGGCACCACAACCGAAGCCATGCCTTGGACAGGATTGCCATTAATCAATACGATAATACTGCTGACATCATCGGTCACGCTGCATTTTGCTCACACCAGTTTAGAAAAAGCCAAACGTACACCATTAACTATTTGGTTAGCATTAACCATTGCATTAGGTGCCGTATTTTTATTCTTACAGGTTGAAGAGTACACCCATGCTTATCATGAAATGGGGTTAACCCTAGAGTCAGGAATTTACGGTAACACCTTTTTCTTGCTAACTGGTTTTCACGGTATGCATGTCACATTAGGTACCATATTTCTTATCATCCTTTGGCTTAGGGTAGTAAAGGGGCATTTCACTGCAGACAAGCATTTTGCCTTCCAAGCCGGTAGTTGGTATTGGCATTTTGTGGACGTAGTTTGGTTATGTTTATTTGTGTTTGTCTATGTGTTGTAAGCAAATCAATAACATAAATTAGTAAGGCCGTGGGTTAGGCTGAATAACGCCTAATCCCATGGCAATTAATAATAGGATCACCACCAAGGCAGAAAACATCACTCTTCTCCCTAAAAAAGGACTCATGGATTGTTTGTTTTCTCCTTTAACCATAATAAATAATGCACGGGCTAAATTGAAAAGAATGAATACAAGCAGTAGCACTAAAACTAACTTAACGATCAGAGGGGCTGTCACTGGCAATCCTTTTGCTGGTTTAGGTTGGGCTACCTTGATATTTATTCTTATTACTGTGAGCGTGTTTAGCGTTTTGGTCAAGCTTGGTTTATGGCAACTTGAACGCGCACAGTACAAACAAGCGTGGGAACAAACATTATTGGCGCGTCAAAGCCAACCTGCCCTGAGTGTTGAGCAACTACAAAATACTATTCAAGCGCTACCGAATCAAGACCAAGCTGCGTCGTTAACGGGTTATCGATTAGCCATTTCCGCCTCTCCCGTAACAAACTCCATTTTACTGCTGGATAATCAAGTATTTGAAGGGCAAGTTGGCTACTTAGTTTATCAAGTTTTCAGTATTCAACCAGAGTCAACAAAGATAGTAGTAGAGTTAGGCTTTATTGGCGCAGATAAAGATCGCCGTGTGTTACCGCAAATACCTGCTATTCCCGCAGGAGACTACACTCTCATTGGCCGAGTTTATCAAAAGCAAGCTAATCCGTTGAGCGAACATTTATTGGCAGAAAGCGGTAACCCTACTCGAATTCAAAACCTCGCCATGAATGAGCTAGCCGAACATCTAGGTTATCCCGTTCTACCTGTTGTACTCCAACCAGATAATGTACCGCATTCAACTTTACCCCAACCTTGGCACCCCATTCCTTTGTCAGCGCAAAAGCATCAAGGCTATGCATTGCAATGGTTCACCATGGCTGCGGTATTTTTAGGATTAATGACTTGGCTCGCCATTAAAAACTGGCGTCAACTTACCCATAAACAATAACGATGTAATAAGAGGAGATGGAATGAACTCCCAACCTAAAAGAAGTAATAAAACACTATTTATTCTACTACTGGCATTTGTTTTACCGGTGGCAGCAGCTAAATTAGTGCTGAGTTTAGATTTATATCATGGCGGTGCGACCAATAAAGGTGCATTACTTGATACTCATCTCACTTATGAAGCACTTGAAATAGAAAACCCCAAGCCTCATTTGTGGCAAATGGTGTATCTGTTGCCCGCAAATTGTGCACAGCAGTGTCAGGATAGTCTTTATGTTCTAAAGCAAAGTTACATTGCTTTAGGACGCGACCGCGACCGAGTAAGCCCAGTTATTTTATTGCAGCCAGACAGCGATACCCAGGCTCTTGAGCAATTACAAATCCAGTTTGAAACTGTCAATGCCAATAATAAAATTGCCAGTGTATTTGCTAATCAACCTGTGATCATTGTTGATCCTCTAGGTAGCTTAGTAATGCAATACGATAGTGTGGCTGGTCGTGATGCAAGTATTTCTCAAGGCAAAGCCATGATTGCCGATCTTCGAAAAATGTTAAAACTTTCGAGGGTTGGCTAATGAAAATCAATTACTTATTAAAATTTACTTTAGTATTCACCTTGATGGTGATTTTAATGGGGGCCTATACTCGGCTGTCTGATGCTGGGCTAGGTTGTCCTGATTGGCCGGGTTGTTATGGTCATTTAACGGTACCAAATGAAAGCCATGAATTAGCTAAAGTTGAAGCCCATTTTCCTGAACACACGGTTGAGCCAGAAAAAGCTTGGCTCGAAATGATCCACCGCTATGTTGCCGGCATACTAGGCTTAATGGTATTTGCGGTTTTAGTGTTATGTTTAAAACACCGAGAAGCGCCCAAAAAGTTACCCATATTTATTGCCGCATTAATCATTTTTCAAGCCGCACTGGGGATGTGGACCGTCACCATGAAGTTAATGCCCATTATCGTCATGTCTCATCTAATCGGTGGATTTAGCTTATTCTCATTATTACTGTTGCTATACTTACGCACTAAACCACTGCGCATACCCGGTGGTGATATTTATGCACGTAAGCTTGCGCCTTTAGCAATGGCAGGGCTGGTTGTGTTAATCATTCAAATCGTGCTTGGCGGCTGGACCTCCTCCAACTATGCTGCTCTAGCTTGTACAAGCTTGCCGATTTGCGAAGGCAATTGGGTGGATAATTTACGCTTTGCCGATGCCTTTTCCCCCTTTCAAGGCCATCACCCTAGTTTTGAATTTGGGGTGCTCGATTATGCCACTCGCATGACGATTCATGTTACCCACCGACTTTGGGCAGTAGTTACTGCTGCGATATTAATTTTACTCGCTATCAAACTACTTAAAGCACAATCAACTGTGATGCGCCAAAGTGGTTACGTGCTTATTTTGTTAGTGGTGTTACAAGTTGCACTTGGAATCAGCAACGTAGTGATGCACTTACCATTAGGCATTGCGGTTTCTCACAATGGTGGGGCAGCACTATTGCTGCTTTCAATGGTGTTTATCAACTATGCCTTATGGCGTAAAGCGTAATTAGAGGACATAACTATGACAAAACCGCTCATCCTCAACGCCCCTAGTGCTGTAGTCACTTGGCAATGGCGTGCTTATTTTGAAATGACCAAACCCAAAGTCGTCGCACTAATGCTACTGACTGTTTTGGTCGGTATGTGTTTAGCTGTGCCAGGAGCAGTTCCTTTACAACCGCTATTAGTTGGCATGACCGGCATTGCTTTAATGGCAGGTGCGGCGGCGGCGTTTAATCATTTAATTGATCGCCGCATTGATGGCTTAATGGCAAGAACCTATAACCGCCCGCTTCCCAAAGGAAAAATATCCGGTACCAAAGCGGGGATTTTTGCAGTATCGATTGGCATCCTTGGCTTTGTATTACTTTATGCCTGGGTTAATCCATTAACCGCCTGGCTTACCTTTGCTAGCTTGATTGGTTATGCATTGGTTTATACAGCCTATCTAAAGCGCGCCACATCACAAAACATCGTAATTGGTGGGCTAGCGGGTGCCATGCCACCTTTACTTGGGTGGACAGCGGTAACTAATGAGTTACATGGTCATGCTTTGTTGTTGGTCATAATTATTTTTACTTGGACGCCACCACACTTTTGGGCACTGGCGATTCACCGTAAAAAGGAATATGCCAAAGTCGATATTCCCATGTTACCTGTTACCCATGGGGTTGAGTTTACTAAAACTTGTATTTTGCTTTATACCATTTTACTGGCGATTGCTTGCCTTCTTCCTGTTTTGGTCGGTATGTGTGGCCCGGTCTATTTAGTGGGATCAACCTTACTCAGTTGTGGCTTTATTTATAAAGCATGGCAGCTTAAATATCATGACTACCAAGGCTTAGCGATGAATGTATTTAAGTTTTCAATTTATCACTTAATGGTGTTATTTATTGTGTTACTTGTTGACCATTATTTCTGGGTAAATTAAGGCTTAATGGCTAATTAAATAAAAAGGAAATTAAATGAGTAAAGCTGGATTTGTGATTGCATTACTATTAATGATTGCTGCTGGTTTTGGAGTGTATCAGTGGCAGCAAACACTTGGTCATAATCAAACGAATAAGGCAACAATGCCTGCTCAGGTTGATTTAGGTTTAGCCACCAGCTTTATATTTGATACCCCAAGAGCACTCGCGCCGTTTGAGTTAAGCGATCAATACGGCAATCGTTTTACCAACCAAGATCTGCAAAATAAGTGGAGTTTGTTTTTTATCGGCTTCACCTCTTGCCCTGATGTTTGTCCGACCACATTAAATAAATTAGCGGCGGCTTATCCCGATTTACAAGCGATTAGCGATCAAATACAAATCGTGTTTGTTTCTGCCGATCCTCAGCGTGACACGCAAACTAAGCGTCTTGACTACATTAATTTTTTCAATCGTGATTTTAAAGCCATTACCACAGAACACAGCGGGCTATTTCCTTTCAGCCGTGATTTAGGTTTTGCCTATGCCATGGTAGGGGATGGGGATAATTATCAAGTTGATCACAGTGCATCTTATGTATTGGTGTCGCCTCAAGGTGAAAAAATCGCAGTATTTAAAGCCAAGCCAAAACCCGGTGAAACACCGCAAATTTTAAATGAAGAGTTGATAGCTGATTTTAATAAGATAGTGAGCCATTTTAGTTAACCTGAATTCGGGATAAAAATAGAAGGGAACTAAAAGCTGGTTCCATGATCAGATCTTTCGACCAAGAAGGATTGACCACAAAGGAACCAGCTATGCGTAAACTAGTAGATTTATTTTGTCATGTCGATGATTTTTGTAAGGCTTTTCTACCTCAGTGGCAGCAACTTCAACTTGAAAGTGGCGAGCGAAAGCGTAATCGTAAAGGACGAATGTCTGAAAGCGAAATTATGACAATCATTGTCGCTTTTCATATGTCTCATCAGCGTGATTTTAAAAACTTTTATCTGGGAATTATCTGTCGTTATTACAAAAATGATTTCCCTAAACTTCTCAGTTACACCCGATTTATTGAAGTGATGCCATCGATGCTTATACCACTAAGTGCTTTCTTTACCCATGTTAAAGGAGTGCCTACAGGTATTGAGTTTATTGACTCTACAAGCATTAAAGTCTGCCATAACTTACGCATCCCGAGACACAAGGTATTCAAAGGAACGGCTGCAAGAGGCAAAGGAACAATGGGCTGGTTTTATGGATTTAAGCTGCACATTATTACCAATCATCTTGGCGATATTGTGGCAGCTAAGCTTACTCCTGCTAATACGGATGACAGAAAGCCCGTTCGGGAACTGTCAAAAGGGCTACTCGATAAGCTTTACGCCGATAAAGGTTATATCAGTAAGGCGCTGACTGAAGATTTGAAAGAAAACGGGATCACTCTTATAACAACTCAACGAAAGAACATGAAGGCGAAGATATTAGCGGCTTGGGACAGAGCAATGCTGTCTAAACGGTTCATCATTGAAACCATCAACGACCAACTGAAGAATATTTCTCAGATAGAGCATTCAAGACACAGGAGTTTACATGGATTCATGTTGAACTTGCTAGGTGGATTAATCGCATATTGCCTAAAACCAGAAAAGCCATCATTGAACATCACACCTACAGAAAAGTCAGGGTTGATGGCGATGGCTTAAACCGATCTCAGGTTAGTTAGCAATTTCACTAATATCGTGATGATAAGATTGAATTACTCTTCCACCCATGTGCCATCATCTTTTGTTCTTATCCAAGGCTGTGAAAACCAATAATAATCACCTTTAGATTTGCTTGGCGCAGTGCAATTATAGCGAGTGCGGCCTGGATTAAGCGCTGTGGTGGCTTGAATCGTAAAGGTGTTTTCATTTATCCAAGCTGGTTGCTGACTACCCTGCCCTTGAATAAAACACATGACTTGATGAGGATAAATATCTTGCGTATCGATGGTTAATTTAAGCTGCGGTTGCCATTGTCCAAATGCTAATAGCGGATCGGTGATATTTTGCTTTAACACAGGCATGTTCAAGCTTGAAAACTTCACTCTTAAACTTTGCAGATCAGCATAAGCATCCGCTATCGGAAACCGTGGCAGCGCCGTTAACGAAGAATACTTTCCCGCCGCTCCCGATTGCTGACCAAAGGCCACAAACCCCAACTCGGCAACCAAGGCTTCCAACTGGGTATGATATTCACCATAAGGGTAAGCCAACAACATGACACTTTGACCCGTTTGCTGGTTAATTCTTTGTTCGGTATCTAACAGATTTTGCTTAACACGCTGACGCCACTGGCTGATTGTTTCATTATCAAGCTGACGAATAAGATGCTCATGCCCTTTAGTATGGTTAGCAATAATTACTCCTTGATCTGACAACTGTTTCACTTGCTCCCAAGTCATCATGCCTTCATAGCCTGCATCAATAGGATCAACAGATAAAAACACCGTATACGGAAATTGGTGCTTGGCTAAAATAGGGGCTGCTTGAGTAAAGATACTGTCGTAGCCATCATCAAAAGTGATCACAACCTGCTTCGACTCTTCCTCTTGCTGATTTTTAATATCGGTGACAGCATCAGTTAATGAAATAACTTGATAGTCGTTATCGGCAAGGTACTGCATTTGCTCAGCAAACTGCGCTGGCGTCACACTGGTTCTTTTAGGGGTAGTATCAGATACATGATGATATTGTAAAATAACGACTGCCGTTGCCGTATTAGGCAAAATGCTACAAAGTAGGAACCCTATGACACAAGATGTATAATTCAGAGTGCGCCCTTTTAATGCCAAAAGGTTAAACCACTTTCTCATCACTCTTCCCATAATCAACATGGTGCCTCTTTAATAATGTCTGTGTTTAAGTTACTCAATAATGGAGATAAAAATCGTCGGTTAATGGCACTGGCATTACCGATGATTTTGTCAAATATTACCATCCCCCTATTGGGTTTGGTTGATACAGCAGTGATTGGGCATTTAGGTAAAGCGTATTATCTTGGTGGCGTAGCGCTGGGCAGCACCATTATCACCTTGATGATTTGGTTACTTGGTTTTTTACGCATGTCGACCACAGGATTAGTCGCCCAAGCTTATGGCGCTAATGACAATCACACCCAACAACAATTACTTATCCAAGGGATCAGTTTAGCTCTTTTGTTGGCATTTTTCGCAATAGTTTTTCAACAACCGATTCTATCTCTCGCTTTACACTTAACCGAAGCCAGTGAACAAGTGCAAATGTACTGTCGTCAATATGTGCAAATTCGTATCTGGTCTATGCCGTTTGCACTGACTAACCTGGTATTACTTGGTTGGCTACTAGGTCGCCAAGCGCCCAAAGCTGCTATGTGGCAATTGATTATTGCCAACATTGTTAACATTATCCTCGACTTAGTGTTTGTACTGGTTTTTCAGTGGCAAGTACAAGGAGCGGCACTGGCTTCTGTGATTGCCGATATGTGTGCTTTTTTGGTCGCTGCGACAATGGTGGTTAACCAACTTCGACAACAAAACGACTTTCAATTTTCGTCTTTATTGTCACATATCAAGCTGCAAGGTATTTCACGCTTATTAACCTTAAACCGCGACATTTTTATACGTAGTTTATGTTTACAGGCTGCTTTTAGCTTTATGACTTTTCATGGCGCAGGATTAGGCGATAACACTCTCGCGGCCAACGCTGTATTACTCAACTTACTCATGCTGATTTCTTACGCCTTAGATGGCATTGCTTATTATGCTGAAGCTGAGGTAGGCAGAGCTTATGGTCAAAAGAATCGTCAGCTATTACAAGACTCTGTCAGCTTGGCATTTGCTTGGTCAGCCGTTGTCGCGCTGTTATTTAGCTTTGGGTTTCTGATTGGGGGGAGCTTAATTATCAACATGCTTACCAATATTCCTGAGGTGCAACAAACCGCCAATCACTATTTAATCTGGCTAATACTAATGCCAGTTTTAGCCTTTGGGTGCTACTTATTTGATGGTGTTTATATTGGTGCGGCACAAGGTCGTGTCATGCGTAATAGCATGGTAGTAGCCACTTTTGCGGTCTATTTTCCGATATGGTGGTTACTACAAGGTTATGGAAATCATGCATTATGGGCGGCGTTATCCCTGTTTATGTTAGTGCGTAGCTTAAGCTTAGCTTGGCATTATTATCGCAAGCTTCGCTTGCAAATCCCTTATTAACCTTATGTAAGCCATTCATTAAAAAACAATTAAACCATTATCACTTGAAGTTGCACTGCGCAAACGTTTAACATTGAGTTAACATCACACTTTATTTAACATATGGATTAATAATGAAACGGATTTTAACCCTGTGCTGGTTATTACTGGCTTTGCCCATATTGCACCTTAATAGCCAAACCTTACCTATCGAAGCATTTGCCAGCATTCCCGATGTCAGTGATATTACCCTATCACCCGACGGTAAAAATATAGCCTCAGTCGTCAAGCTAACATCGACCAAAGAACAAGGTACACTCGTCACCCTCACCAATGTGGATACCCAAAAACAAACCTTTGTTGCCAAAACAGACAACCAAAAGTACACGGTGCAAGGATTATCTTGGGCCAGTAATGACATGCTATTTATTTATGCCAAATTCCCCGCAACAAGGAATGGCACACCGGTATCGGAATATCGCTTGTTCAAATATTCTGTATCAGAAGCCAACTTATCTAGTGTGATTAAACCCATGGTGTTAAAGCGCTTTAAATGGGCCCCGCAAATTCAATCAGACATTATCGATATGCTAAGAGACGATGATGACCATTTATTGATGAAATTTAATGGCTTAGGTAATGACCCACAATATGAATCAGTAATGAGAATCAACTTAACAGACGGGCGTTCATCAGTGGTGCAGTATGCTGAAAAAAATGTCTATGACTGGATGACCGACCGACAGCATAAAGTACGTATTGGCATACAACGTGATGAAACTACATACAAAATACTTGAACAAGCAGATAACAACGAAGACTTACGCACTTTGTGGCAGTTTGAAGCCTTTGCTGAAGATCAAGTTTGGCCACTTGGGTTTGGAGAAGACCCTAACATCTTGTACGTTCAAGCTTACCATAACGACTTTAAGGCCATTTTTAAAGTCAATTTGACTGACCCCAAACTGACTAAGGAACTCGTATTTAAACGTGATGACTATGATGTTAATGGCGGATTAATTTACTCAAAAGTAAAACAAAAAGTTATTGGCATTAACGATGGTGCAGACTCTGAGTACACCTTTTGGGACCCTGAATATGTCGGATTAGTTAAAGGCTTAGATTCAGTACTACCAAACAATCGCAACTACATTACCCAATTTAGTGAAGATGAACGCCGCTATATTGTTTTCTCCACCAGCGCTGTTGACTCAGGTACTTATTATTTAGGTGACAGAGACCAAGGTACACTCCTGCCAATTGCATATCGATATGAAAAGCTTTTACCAGAGCAAATGGCAAAAACAAAAACCATTAACTATAGCGCCCGGGATGGTTTAAATATTGAAGGCTTTTTAACCACCCCGCTTAACGCCCCAAATTCAGCCAAGTTACCCGCTATCATCTTTCCTCATGGCGGACCGATTGACTTTGACTCAAACAGTTTTGATTATTGGACCCAATACTTTGCTAACCGCGGTTATGCCGTATTACGAATGAATTTTCGCGGCTCAAGCGGTTATGGTTATCGCTTTATGAAAGCTGGTCTTAAAAACTGGGGCTTAGAAATGCAAACCGACGTAGAAGACGGTGCCAGATGGTTAATTAGTGAAGGCATTGCTGACCCCAAAAGAATGTGCATAGCTGGCGCAAGTTACGGCGGATATGCAGCGTTAATGGCCGTGGCCACCACTAAAGATTTATTCCAATGTGCCATTAGCTTTGCTGGCGTTGCTGATGTGGAAGATTTAGTAAAATCACATCGTGGGTATACCAATTTTGACATTGTTAAAAAGCAAATAGGCGATGATTATGATGCCTTATATGAGCGCTCACCCGTTAGTAAAGCCAACAATATTAATGTGCCAGTATTGCTGATCCATGGCGAAAAAGATCGGAGTGTGGATTTTGAACAAAGCGAAGATATGTATGACGCACTGAAAAAACATAAAAAGCCGGTGGAGTTTGTTGTGCTTGAAAATGGCGATCATTACTTAAGTGACAATGCTGATAGATTAAAAGCCTTTCGCAGTATTGAAGCGTTCTTACAACAGCATTTACCGGTTAACAAGGCTGCAGAATAACTAACCAATATATTGGTCAAGTCTAATGCCCACATCCTGTTATAATGCGGGCACTATTTTTTACAGTAAAAGGCATTTGAATGAGCCACCTTACAGAACTAATGATTAACGATATCACTATTGGTGAAGGTAAAGCTGCCGAAAAAGGCGCGCTAATCACCTGTAAATATACCGGCAAATTAGCTGATGGAAGCGTGTTTGATAGCGCTGAAGCATTTCAAGTGGTGATCAGCGCCAAACGAGTTATTCAAGGATGGTATCAAGGCATTATTGGCGACAACCCAATGAAGGTGGGTGGTAAACGCGAGTTGTCAGTGCCTGCAAACCTAGGTTACGGCGAGCGCCAAATTGGCGATAAAATTCCTGCTAATTCAGATTTGTTTTTTGAAATAGAATTACTTGAAGTGTTAACCCGTGATGATTAAGTCATCACTTTATTTAGCTGCTCTGATGCGCCTCGCATACACGGAGTTTCATCCTATAATGTTGCCGCCTAACAACCTTTGATTAATCCCATCTACGTGTTACCTGTTATAATGCGCCACCCAGAATTAGCGCCCATTTATAACATTGACGATACCATCAGATTTATCAGCCTATCATGCCAATAAAATATTCATTATTGGTTTGCCACGTACCGGCACTACCAGCGTGAGTGTGGCTTTGCTTGAACATGGTTTAACTGTGGCGCACCAAGCATTTACTAAGCAGGCGTTTATGTTGGCAGATGCGGTGTCAGATGCGCCGTGTTTTAGCGATTATCAGCAATTAGATAAGTTGTTTCCTACTGCTAGGTTTGTGTATTTAGACAGGTCGTTAGATAAGTGGATCCCGTCGATGCAAATGTTGCTTGGACGCATGTTGGTGCATTTAGATAAACAAACTGGGCGCTTTCACCCGATAATGAAACGCAGCTTTGAGCACTGTTTTAAAATATGGAACGTGGTAGAACCTGCTGATGCGGATCATTTACGCAAATGTTATTTGGCCCACCAGCAACAGGTTAATGAATATTTTGCAGGCCGAGATAATTTTATATCACTCGATATTAGTCAAACAGGGGCTTTAACTCAGTTGTTGGCATTTATCGGATTGAATAGCCCATTACCCTCGGCTAAAAAACTGGATTTTCCGCGACTTAACATGGGTCGTAATGTGGCCAGTTGGGATGAATATAAGCATCCCAATAAAGTTAGCGCGAATGCTTCAGGCCCTGAAAGAAGGCAGTTTTTTAACTATTCTCTTTGAGTGGTCGTAGCAAACTGCTGCTTTTATCGTTACGTCTCACCAGCAAGTAAGCAAAAATAAAGCCCTGCTTAAAAATCAGCAGGGCTTTATTTATAAGTTACCGACTTGTGCTTTAGGCTTTTTTCGCGGCGATTGCTGCTTTAACTTGTTTTACAGCAGTTCCACCTAATACATCACGCTTATCTAAACAGGCTTCGATGGTTAAATTAGGGTAAACATCGTCGCTGATCACCTCAGCAAACTGTTGTAATTGCGCGACGGTTAACTCTTCAATTGGTTTTTGCTCGCCAATGGCAAACACTACAACTTCACCAACCACATGGTGCGCTTCACGGAACGGCATACCTTTGGCAACTAAATAATCGGCTAACTCAGTGGCATTAGCATAGCCTTGTTGCGCAGCAACTAATGCTTGCGGGCGATTCACTTTAAGACCAGATAGCACTAATGCCGCCATGTCTAAACAAATTGCCCAGCTATCAACCACATCAAATAAACCTTCTTTGTCTTCTTGCATATCTTTGTTATATGCCAACGGTAAGGCTTTCATGGTGGTTAAAATACCCATTAAGCTGCCATAAACACGACCCGTTTTGCCGCGAATTAGCTCTAATGCGTCAGGGTTTTTCTTTTGTGGCATTAGTGATGAGCCAGAAGTGACTTCATCCGCTAATGAAATAAAGTTAGCTTCGCCTGAATTGAAGAAGATTAAGTCTTCTGCCATGCGGCTTAAATGCATCATGCTGATTGAAGCTGCACTGCAAAGTTCAACCACATGGTCGCGGTCTGACACAGTATCTAAGCTGTTTAATGTTGGACGCGCAAAGTTCAATGCCGCCGCCAATGCATGACGATCAATCGGATAAGCGGTTCCGGCTAGTGCACCAGAGCCAAGTGGACAAGAGTCGGCACGGTTAAGTGCATCTTGTAAACGGCTGATATCGCGCTCAAACATTTCCACATACGCCAACGCCCAGTGACCAAAAGTAACCGGTTGGGCACGTTGTAAATGGGTGTATCCCGGCATAACTGCATCGACTTCACGCTCAGCCACAGCGATAAGCTCGGCATGTAATGTACCTAAACGAGCCAGTAATGCCGCGCCTTCTTTTTTACACCATAGCTTTAAGTCTGTGGCAACTTGGTCGTTACGTGAACGACCTGTGTGTAACTTTTTACCTAAATCGCCCACTTTAGCAATCAGCTTTTGCTCAACAAAGCTGTGAATATCTTCTGCACCTGTACTGATAATCGTTTGTGGATCATCGCCTACTTCTTGCAGTAATTCATTTAATGCTGCTTTTAAATCAGTACACTCTTGTGCGGTAATAATCCCCACACTGGCAATGGCATCAGCCCATGCTATTGAGCCAACCACATCTTGCTCAAATAAGCGGTAATCAACTGGCAGTGAGTCATTGAATAATTTAAAAAGTGCACTGGTTTCGCCTTGAAATCTTCCGCCCCATAATGCCATTGTCGTATTCCTCTTTTGTCGCAAATTGAGTTAAGTGCTTTTTTGGTTGAATTACATTGCACTAAAAATAAGGGCGCTATATGGCGCCCTTGAATTATGTCAGGCAGGTTTATTTAGTATTTAGCGCGCGAATACGGCTCGCTAAAGAATATAAACGGATAAAGCCTTCAGCATGTTTTTGATCATATACATCGTCTTCGCCAAATGTCGCAAAGCTTTCTGAGTATAAGCTGTTTGGTGAACGCTTCTTCACTGGCGTTGCTTGGCCTTTGTAAAGCTTGACCACTACATCACCATTAACCAGTTCAGCTAATGATTCTGATGCTGCAATAAGTGACTTACAAAGTGGTGTAAACCAACGACCATCATAAACAAGGTGTGACATTTGACCAGCAATTTGCTCGCGCCATGTACGGCTAGTTTTATCTAGCACCAACTCTTCAATAGCACGTAAACCGGCAAACATTACTGTACCACCAGGAGTTTCATAACAGCCACGAGACTTCATACCAACTAAACGGTTTTCAGTAATGTCGATACGGCCAACACCATGTTTACCTGCAATGTCGTTTAACTTCATCAATGCGGCATAGGGTGATAATGCTTCATCATTTACATGGGTAACACGGCCATTTTTAATCGATAACGACACATATTCTGGCTCGTTTGGTGCATCTTCTGGGGCAACAGTTAACGTCCATACGCCTTTTGATGGCTCGTTCCATGGATCTTCTAGCTCGCCGCCTTCATGAGAAATATGCCATGCGTTAGCGTCGCGGCTATAAATTTTCGTTGCTGAAGCGGTTGTTTGAATATTACGCTCTGCAAGGTATGCCAGTAGGTCTTCACGGCTACGCATTTCCCATTCACGCCAAGGGGCAATCACTTTTAAGTCAGGCGCTAATGCCGCAAAACAACCTTCAAAACGAACTTGGTCGTTACCTTTACCGGTACAGCCATGACACACTGCATCGGCACCAACTTTACGCGCCACTTCAACTTGCGCTTTGGCAATAATTGGACGAGCCATTGAAGTACCTAATAAATAAGTGCCTTCATAAATTGCGCCTGTGGCGATAGTTGGGTAGATATAATCAGCAACAAACTCTTCTTTTAAGTCAACGATATAACACTCAGAAGCGCCCGATGCGATGGCTTTTTCATGTAGACCAACAAGCTCTTCCTCACCCTGACCAACGTCAGCACAAAACGCAACGATTTCACAATTATCATAGGTTTCTTTTAACCATGGAATAATTGCTGAGGTGTCTAATCCTCCAGAATAGGCTAGCACTACTTTTTTAACGCCGGTTTTTTTCACTGTTTGAGACATTTTAATTTTCCTACAATCAATTGATTTGCTGAGTCTTGACTCAACATTAACTTAATAAGGTAACTAACACAGCGTTTTGCGCGTGCATACGGTTTTCTGCTTGATCTAAAATCAATGAGCCTTCGCCATCAATTACTTCAGCGGTTGCCTCGACTTCACGATATGCAGGTAAACAATGCATAAAGTACTTAGCCCCGACTTTTGCCATTAATTGTGAATTCACTTGGTAAGGCATAAATTTAGCTTCTATTTCTGCCATTGGGGTTTTATCGCCCATTGAAATCCAAGTATCAGTATAGATAGCATCTTGGTTATCCATAGTATCAATATCAGATGTCAAAATAAGTTGGCCACCATATTGCTCTGCTAATTGCTTAACATCGGCAACGACTTCGTCAGCAGGGAAGTGCCCTTCTGGGCAAACCACTGTCATGGTTGCGCCAAGTATTGCTGCACCATACATAAGTGAGTGCGCAACATTATTGCCATCACCCACATAAGCCAATTTCACTTTGCTGACATCTTCAAATTTTTCAGATAAGGTCAGAAAATCGGCTAAAGCTTGGCACGGATGATATAAGTCTGACAACGCATTGATAACGGGCACTGTACCGTGTTCAGCCAGTTCTTCAATTGTGCTATGTAAATAGGTACGCGCCACAATGGCATCTGCCCAGCAGGATAAGTTGCTGGCAAAATCAGATACAGGTTCACGCTTACCTAAAGCGCCATTTTGCTGATCAAGGTATAAGCAATGACCACCTAATTTATTAATGCCGATGTCAAAGCTAACTCGGGTGCGAAGTGATGGCTTTTCAAATAACATCACCACACTTTTACCATCTAAGGCGCGACGGTAATCAGCTGGATTAGCTTTAATTTTTTTCGCTAATGCTAATAAATCTAATAGCTGAGATTGAGATAACTCTTTGATCGACAATAGGTGTTTCATAAACTACTCCATTAAGGTTGTATCTGGGTCCCTATAGACCCACCTTGTGCTAATGTTTTTAACTGTTCGGTGTCTTGCCATGAGGCCACTAAAACAGGCTTGCCCATCCATTGTGCCACCTCAAGTGCAGCTTCAACTTTTACTTTCATGCCTTTTTCAATCACGCCCTGCGCGACTAAGGCTTCAATTTGGTTTTTATTTAAACTTTTAATGACTTGTTTATTGGCATCCCACACGCCTGACACATCAGATAACAATACCAAGGTACCGTTAACTAATTTGGCTAGTGCTGTTGCTGCTTGGTCTGCATTAACGTTTAGCATGTCACCAGCGTCAGAGACTGCAATAGAACTACAAATTGGCAGCCAGCCTTGACTTAAAATGAAGTTCAAATAAGTGGCATCGTCTGGCGTGACTTCGCCCACCAGTCCAAGTTTTTCATCTTTAATTTTGGCACTAACGACATTACCATCACCAAGGCTCATGCCTACGCTAACAAGTCCTGCTTTGGCCGCTGCGGCTTGAAGAATTTTGTTAGATGTTCCCGCTAATGCACCTACAACAATCGGGATTTGATCTGCTGGGGTAACACGTAAACCATCGAGCTTAATAATTTCTTTACCATTGGCACTGAGCTGCTCATCGACCAAACAACCACCACCATGCACTAACACAATTTTTTGGCCTGATGTGGTCATATCTTTGATGGCAGCCATCAGGTTGGCCATACCTGACTCGGTTTGCAGTAATGCGCCGCCCACTTTAAGTACTAAAACAGAATTGGTTGTCATTGTTGTACCTTTTTACTCTTAACTTAGACTTAATCTAGACGTCGAAATGGATTTTAATGCACTGTAAGCCTTGGCTTGCTGCACCTTTCATTAAATTATCTATGGCGCTTGCTACCACTAGGTAGCCACTGCTGGCATCAAACTTCCAGCCAAGATGACAATTAGGCGTTAATACCACATCATCAACTTTAGGGAATTGATTATGCTTAACGGTCACAATAGGTGAGTTATCGTAAACACTATAGGCTTTAGCAACGTCGGCCTCTGTCGTACCGGGTTTTAATTGCACTGTAATGGTTGCCAAAATACCACGCTTAAAATTACCTAAATGGGGGGTAAAAATCACCTCTTGACCTAATTGTGTTGCAATCTCAGGTTGATGTCTGTGACCCAGTACGCCATACGGAGTTAAGCTGACTTCACAAAAACTGGTATGCAACTGCGCTTTACGACCCGCCCCCGTAACACCACTCACAGCATTAATCACAGGATAAGATGAAGTTAATAATGCCTTTAACGGCTTTAACGCCGTTAATGAAGCCGTAGGATAACAGCCAGGAACCGCAATCATTTTTGTTTGCTTGATTTGCTCAGCATTCCATTCAGCCAAACCATAAACAGCATTCGCTAACACTTCAGGCTGAGTATGCTCAAAGCCATACCATTTGGGATATTGCTCTGCATCAGCAAAACGGTATGCACCGCTTAAGTCAAACACTGCTAAACCTTGATTATAAAATTCTGCAGCCAACTCTAAGCTGACAGAATGCTCGGTCGCGAGTACTACGCCATCAGCTTGTGCCACAATGGATGCTTTAGCTTCAGCGGTTAATGGTGATAGCGCGTAGTGCATATGGCTATAGATAGGATATAAATCTGCCAGCTTGCGGCCTTTGTCTAAGCTGTTCTCAGACACATACAAACCTTGAACACTTAGGTTGGCATCGGCATCAATTAACGAGGTAATTTGTGCGCCTGTGTAACCACTTGCGCCAATAATTGCGATATTTTTCATATTTTTTTAAATTCTTATATTAAAAATGACTGGGTTAGCATAGTACATTGCTAGACCGACACGGCCTATATCGCACTATCGTCGCAGGAAGTGTTGACGCAGAGTTGGTATAGTAGATTTTAACGCTAAGCTATGCATAAATTTTTTCATTTCAAACAATCAAGTTATGGTGTCATTAACAGCTGGGTGATAGACTAGCACACATAATTTTTTATGCAATATTATTGAATAAGTATTTATTATTTTTTGACAGGCAAGGATAGATAATGACCAGAATACCGGATTTAAAGACTTGTTTTAGCCAGCTTATTGCCACACCATCCATCAGTGCGCTAGAACCAGAACAAGATATGAGTAACCATGCAGTTATCAGCTTGTTGCAAGGATGGTTTTCTGAGCTTGGGTTTAGCTGTGAAACACCAACGGTTGCCGATTCTCGCAACAAGCAAAATTTAATTGCCCGCATAGGAAGCGGTAATGGTGGATTATTACTTGCTGGTCATACCGATACCGTACCATTTGATGAAGGTCGCTGGAGTCAAAGCCCATTTGCCTTAACAGAAAAAGACAATCGCTGGTATGGGTTAGGCACCTGCGACATGAAAGGTTTTTTTGCTTTGGTATTAGAAGCCTTAAAAGATCTACCACTCAATGAGTTTAAGCGCCCATTAACCATTTTTGCGAGTGCCGATGAAGAAACCACCATGAGCGGCGCAAAAGCCTTTGCTGATTCTAAAGTTATCGCGCCTGATTATGCCGTTATTGGTGAACCCACAAGCTTAAAACCGGTTTACATGCACAAAGGTCATTTAGCACAAGGGATCAGAGTGATTGGACGTAGTGGTCATTCATCGGATCCGGCCCGCGGCTTAAACGCAATTGAAATCATGCACCAAGTTATTGGTCAACTGCTTAAACTGAAGCAGCATTTAAGTGAAAACTATCGCGAAGATGCGTTTACAGTACCATACCCAACCATGAATTTAGGCCATATACATGGTGGTGATGCCGCTAATCGCATTTGTGGCTGTTGTGATTTGCACTTAGATATTCGCCCACTACCGGGCATGGAGTTGGCAGAACTGGAACTACTAGTCCTAAATTATCTTGCAGACATTAGCAAACAATACCCAGGCAGTATTAGTGTCAGTACTTTATATCCGGGCGCAGAATCATTTGCCGGTAAAGCAGACAATCCATGGACTCAACTCGTCGAAGAGTTATCCGGCAATGAAGCAGAAGTCGTTAACTACTCAACAGAAGCACCGTATATTAATCGATTAGGTTGTCAAACCTTAGTTCTTGGACCTGGCAGCATTAACCAAGCTCATCAACCCGATGAGTACATAGGTTTAGAATATCTCACGCCAACGGTGGAACTTGTTAAAAAGATGATTTACCACGCATGTATCAAATAGAAATGACAAAATAAATACCAAAAAAACTGTTTTCTGTAATTTTTTGACGAAATAAAACTACAAAAATAACCTGTCAGATATTGACCGCAACTTATTGGCTAGTTATTGTGCTAAGCAAGTTAGAAACAAATTGGGAGTATGTATGGCTGAACAAGTGGCAGATATGTATGCATCACTGCGATCAAATGTGAGCAACTTAGGCCAAATATTAGGTGAGACGATGCAAAGCCATTTAGGTGATGCATTCTTAGAAAAAGTAGAGCAAATCCGTATTTTAGCCAAACAAGCTCGTAAAGGTGATGAAAGCTCGCGTGAGCAGATGTTAGCCTTGTTAACCTCATTACCGGATGAAGAACTTGTCCCTTTCGCCAAAGCTTTCAACCAATTTTTAAACTTGGCCAATATTGCCGAGCAATACCACAGCATTAGCCGTAACTGCGATGAATTAGTTTGTGTTCCCGATCCGGTTGAGCAGCTCTTAGGCCGTTTACTGAATACTAATCTTGATGCTAACGATGTGATCGAAAGCTTAAAGCAAATGGACATCGATTTAGTATTAACCGCGCATCCAACAGAAATTTCACGCCGTACGCTAATCCAAAAGTACACCTCAGTCGTTGACTGCCTAACAGACGATGAAAACAGCCAATTATCAGAGCGTGAGCGCCAACAAAACACTCTGCGTTTACGTCAATTAATCGCTCAAATATGGCATACCAATGAAATCCGCCGCGAACGTCCAACACCCGTTGACGAAGCACGCTGGGGATTAAGCACTATTGAAGCCTCGCTATGGCAAGCCATTCCTGACTTTTTACGTCAGTTAAATGATCAGGTAGAACAGCGTACAGGACAAGAACTACCAATCGATATTGCTCCAGTCCGGTTTTCTAGCTGGATGGGTGGTGATCGTGACGGCAATCCATTTGTCACTTCCGTTGTGACACAAGAAGTACTGGACCGAAATCGTCATGCTGCGGCACGTTTATACCTTAAAGATGTTGTCGCTTTAGTCAGTGAGCTATCAATGTCGCAAGCTAATGCCGAGCTAAGGGAGTACACCAATAATAGTGATGAGCCTTATCGTGATGTATTAAGGCAGCTGCGCAGTAAATTACGTAATACCATCGATTACTTAAATGCGCGCTTAGAAGGTCAACATCCTGATATTGATACCGCCACCTTAATATGGCAGCAAGCTGACTTACAAAAACCATTAGAGATGCTTTACAAAAGCTTATGTGATTCAGGCATGCGTCTAATTGCCAATGGTTTATTGCTAGATATCCTACGCCGTTTAGCGTGTTTCGGCATTCATATGCTTCGTTTAGATATTCGCCAAGATGCAACACGCCATAGCGATGTTATCGCTGAACTCACACGATACTTAGGCATGGGCGATTACAATCACTGGGATGAAAATGAAAAGCAGGCTTTCTTACTGCGTGAGCTAACCAGTCGTCGTCCGCTAATACCAGCAAACTGGCAACCTAGTGCTGATGTTGCCGAAGTGGTCAAAACCTGTGCATTAATCGCTACCCAACCTAAAAATGCACTGGGCTCTTATGTCATTTCTATGGCTGGCAAACCATCTGATGTACTGGCGGTGTTGTTACTATTAAAAGAAACCGGCTGCAGCCACCCAATGCGCGTAGTGCCATTATTCGAAACCCTTGAAGACTTAACTAATGCCGCAAGCTGCATCGAGTCACTACTAAATATCGATTGGTATCGTGGTTATACCAAAGGTATGCAAGAAGTAATGATTGGCTATTCTGACTCAGCCAAAGATGCCGGCGTAATGGCCGCAGCTTGGGCACAGTATCGCGCCCAAGAACAACTTGTCTCTGTGTGTAAAAAAGCTGAAGTAAAACTGATGCTATTCCACGGACGAGGTGGTTCAATTGGTCGTGGTGGCGGGCCTGCCCATAAAGCTATTTTATCGCAACCACCTGGTTCGGTAGACGGTCGCATCCGCGTGACGGAACAAGGCGAGATGATCCGCTTTAAGTTTGGTTTACCTAAACTTGCTGTACAAAGCTTAGCGTTATATACCTCCGCAGTACTAGAAGCGACTTTATTACCGCCTCCGGAGCCGAAAAAAGCCTGGCGAGACTGCATGGAACGTATTGCTGCTGAGTCAGTTGATCACTATCGTGGTATTGTCCGTGAAGAAAAAGATTTTGTGCCTTATTTCCGCTCAGCAACCCCTGAAGTTGAATTAGGTAAATTACCATTAGGTAGTCGCCCAGCTAAACGTAAAGTTGATGGTGGCATTGAAAGCTTACGTGCAATTCCGTGGATTTTCGCTTGGTCACAGAACCGCTTAATGCTACCAGCATGGTTAGGAGCGGGTGAAGCACTGCAAGGTGCCATTGATCGTGGAGAGTTAGAACTACTGCGTGAAATGGAAGCCCAATGGCCGTTTTTTGAAACCCGTATCTCAATGTTAGAAATGGTATACATGAAAGCAGAGCCCAATTTGGCACGCTATTATGAAAACTGCTTAGTAAAACCTGAATTACATCATTTAGGTGAAAAATTAAGAGCTCGCCTACAATTGGGCATTGATACTGTACTGTCACTGACCGAATCAGATGAGCTTATGGCGCATACACCATGGAATCGTGAATCAGTAAAACTTCGCAATCCGTACATTGATCCACTAAACTTTCTCCAAACCGAGCTTTTGGCACGTACCCGCAAAGAAGTTGAACCTTCTGAACATGTACAGTTAGCCTTAATGCTTACCATTGCAGGCGTTGCCGCAGGTATGAGAAATACAGGATAATGATAAAACTAAAGCTGATTGCGCTATCCATGCTATTACTACTGACTGGCTGTGCCAGTCAGTACAGCATTACTGAATCTGAAATTGAAAACTACCTTAACAAAGAAATGCACTTTGAAGTTAAGCAAGGCAATCAATTTATTGGCATTAACGTAGTATTAAACGATATGGAAGTCGCCCTTGGCGATAAACCCAACACCATGGGTTTAACCGCCACAACAAAAGTAAGTGTTAGTAACCCACTACTGCCTATTAGCGCCAAATTGAAAACTACCTTTGAGGCTCAACCTTGGTATGATCCTGATACCAAAAGTGTCTATTTAAGGCAGCTTGATTTAGTTAATGTTAGCGCGGAGCCAGCCGACGTAGAAAAAATGCTAACCAGCATAACGCCACAACTGATGACTTTTCTACGCGGTTTTCTTGAAAGCAAACCGGTTTATACTTTAGATATGAATGACACCAATCAAGCTTTAATGGCTAAAATGACTAAAGAGCTACAAGTACAAAAAGGTAAATTGGTGGTTAAGTTTTAAAACACTTCCATTCTAAAAAAGCGCCGAATGGCGCTTTTTTTATCCAATTACTCACCACATCGTGGGATGGAAGGGTAATCAACAATTACCTCCTCACCTAGCAGTTCTCGGCGTAACATATCATAGGCAACAGCAGCACTTAAACTACGAACTAATTGTCGTGATCGCCGCGGCAATTTAATCATTTGACTATAAACCCCCTCTTTGGTCGCCAATGCAATTGCAACGGTACCCACAGGCTTGTCATCTGAACCACCATCTGGACCAGCAATGCCACTAGTGGCTAAAGCAAAATCACTGTCCAAAATAGCTCTTACGCCCTGGGCCATGGCTTCAACAGTTTGGACAGATACTGCACCATGGTCATCCAAAATTTGCGGATTAACACCAAGTACATTTACTTTTGATTCATTACTGTAGGTGACAAGGCCATGATGCAAGTATGACGAACTACCAGGAAAATCGATCAACTGACTGGTGATCATCCCACCAGTACAGGATTCTGCAACACTAAGACTAAATCCTGATTGATATAAACGATGGTGAATTTCAGCTGCTAATGTCGGTCTATTTTCAGCAACCACAGCGCTACCAAGTAAAGCCCTTACTTGTTTTGTGATATCAGGCAGTTGCCGAATAGCTTTTTCACCACGGGCAAAAATCTTTATTTCAATATGTGGCATTGATGAGCGATAACCTAGTTCAATGCCTGCAGGTAAGGCAATTGACGACAAAGTATCAGCAAGTGATGACTCACCATAACCAATGGTCAAAAACTTCTCTAAAGCAGATATATCTTGAACCCCAAACTCTTGGCGAATAAATGGAATGAATTGCTCCCTAATCATGTGCTTTAATTCATGAGGCACACCAGGAGTAAAAAAAAGCCATGCATTATTGAGCTTTACTCTAAAACCACAAGCAGTACCAACAGGATTATCAACCATAACGGCTGAAGCGGGTAACCAAGCTTGCTTCAAATTACTTTTGGGCATCACACGATTATTTCGCGCAAACCAATCTTGTAAGTGTTCACGCCATTGCACATTTTCGACAAGTTCTTCACCTTTTGCCTTTGCCATCGCCAATGCAGACATATCATCACTAGTTGGTCCCAAACCACCATTAACGATAATCACATCAGCATGCATACTGCGTTCTTGGAATACGTTAATAAGGTCATCTAAGCGATCACCAACAGTCACTCTATATTGCATCTCTATCCCTAACTCCATCATGGTATTAGCAACCCAAGCAGCGTTAGTATCAATTATCTGACCCGATAAGACTTCTTCACCCGTGCAGATCATCTCAAGCTTCATGGCACATCCTTTATTAAAATAATTGTTCTCTAAGTTAGGTAACCAATATGGCAATAGCAAGAGAATAGATCTTTTTTTGAAGAAGGCTTTAAAATTCAGATACCAAAGCCTAACATTTTTGCTAGGGCTTATCATAATGCTGGCTGAGCAGATGGGACTCGAATATGCCTTCGGCACGCGTGACCGGCCGCTTTCTATTTAAAAGAGCCTAACCAACTGAACTGCCCCTTCGATGATGTTTAGAAACAAAAAGCCTCGTCATTTCTGACGAGGCTTCTATGTAAGTGGCGGAGCGGACTCCGCGCCCCCCGGCGTGACAGGCCGCTTGTTATGTAAAAGAGCCTAACCAACTGAACTGCCCCTTCGATGATTTTTAGAAACAAAAAAGCCTCGTCATTTCTGACGAGGCTTCTATGTAAGTGGCGGAGCGGACGGGACTCGAACCCGCGACCCCCGGCGTGACAGGCCGGTATTCTAACCAACTGAACTACCGCTCCACAAAATTGGCGCCTGGAAATGACCTACTCTCACATGGGGAGACCCCACACTACCATCGGCGATACTGTGTTTCACTTCTGAGTTCGGAATGGGTTCAGGTGGGACCACAGCTCTATGGTTTCCAGACAAATTTGTCTATTTAACGCCTTGGCATTAAATAATAATTCGGAAAGCTGATTTGAGTTCACACTGCTTAAGTGCTTTATCCTAATACTAAGTATCAGTACGACCTCCACGGAAGGAGGAAGTGCTTTAAACGTCTGGAACGTTTTAAGTAAAACCCATCTGGGTTGTATGGTTAAGCCTCACGAGTCATTAGTACATGTTAGCTCAACGCCTCACAACGCTTACACACCATGCCTATCAACGTCCTAGTCTCGAACGGCTCTTTAGAGGTCTTAAAGACCTAGGGATGACTCATCTTAGGGCTCGCTTCCCGCTTAGATGCTTTCAGCGGTTATCGATTCCGAACGTAGCTACCGGGCAATGCTATTGGCATAACAACCCGAACACCAGCGGTTCGTCCACTCCGGTCCTCTCGTACTAGGAGCAGCTCCCTTCAATCATCCAACGCCCACGGCAGATAGGGACCGAACTGTCTCACGACGTTCTGAACCCAGCTCGCGTACCACTTTAAATGGCGAACAGCCATACCCTTGGGACCGACTTCAGCCCCAGGATGTGATGAGCCGACATCGAGGTGCCAAACACCGCCGTCGATATGAACTCTTGGGCGGTATCAGCCTGTTATCCCCGGAGTACCTTTTATCCGTTGAGCGATGGCCCTTCCATTCAGAACCACCGGATCACTATGACCTACTTTCGTACCTGCTCGACGTGTATGTCTCGCAGTTAAGCTGGCTTATGCCATTGCACTAACCGTACGATGTCCGACCGTACTTAGCCAACCTTCGTGCTCCTCCGTTACTCTTTGGGAGGAGACCGCCCCAGTCAAACTACCCACCAGGCACTGTCCTCAACCCCGATTAGGGGCCAGAGTTAGAACATCAACACTACAAGGGTGGTATTTCAAGGACGACTCCACACAAACTAGCGTTCATGCTTCAAAGTCTCCCACCTATCCTACACATGTAGGGTCAATGTTCAGTGCCAAGCTATAGTAAAGGTTCACGGGGTCTTTCCGTCTAGCCGCGGGTATACGGCATCTTCACCGCAATTTCAACTTCACTGAGTCTCGGCTGGAGACAGCGTGGCCATCATTACGCCATTCGTGCAGGTCGGAACTTACCCGACAAGGAATTTCGCTACCTTAGGACCGTTATAGTTACGGCCGCCGTTTACCGGGGCTTCGATCATGAGCTTCTCTTGCGATAACCCAATCAATTAACCTTCCGGCACCGGGCAGGCGTCACACCGTATACGTCATCTTGCGATTTTGCACAGTGC